>NZ_PHGZ01000001.1 GCF_002795405.1 Caviibacterium pharyngocola
TTGATATTGATAAGATTAAGGAGCAACAAGAAACCGCAAAAATTGCCGGTGAGCTTGCTGCAACCTTTGCTGGCGATATTGCTAAACAACTCGAATGGGAAGACGGCAGTTCGAAGAAAATTGCCTTACATGCTGTCGCCGGCTTTTTAGCGGCTAAAGCGAGTGAGGGTAACGGCTTAGTCGGAGCGACTGCTGGTGCAACCTCGGAATGGATAAATACGGAAGTTGCAAATTATCTCACTCAACATTATCCGAATCTTTCGACAGAGGAACGTAATGCGATTCAACAAGCCAGTGCAATAGGCTTAGGGACATTGGTCGGTGCTGTTGTCGGTAAAAATAGCGATGACTTAAAACAGGGAGCATTGACGAGTTTTAATGCAGAGAAATTTAATCGGCAGTTGCATCCGACGGCAATCAGCTTAATCCGTGACAATGCCAAAGCGTTTGCACAAGAACAGGGGATAAGTGAAGAAGAGGCGAAACGCCTTTTAATGGAAGAAGCATTAAGAGGTGTATCTGATGATGCGGCACATCTGAATGAAAACCAAACGGCGCGAGCTTATCTCAACCAGCTGCAAAAAGAGGCGAATGACAGTAGTTTATTTGCGATTTTAGACCGCACTTCGGCAGAATATAAAAACAGTTTGATTTATGCAGACCATGTTAAATTGAATCAAGATATGTATAACTTGGTGAGTAAAAAAGGGAGTTATAATGCGGATACCACAGATTTAATTTTAAGGAGTGCCTTAGGCGAAGGTAAAAGTTATTACACGGCAGCGGGCAAATCGACGGCAACGCAGGTTTTTGCGGATGCGCAAGATAAAATGCGAGAGTATCAAGCGCAAGTGGAAAAACTGCTTAAGCAAGATGATGAAAAAGCCGATAAACAAGTGGTAGATTATATTAAACGAGCAAATGAGTTAAACAACAGCTTGTACAACAGCTACCCGAATGCGAATCACCTATATGATTTATCGGAAATATACGACATCAATCATCCTTATGGAAAAACTGCGATAGCAGGGATTGCGGAAGGGTATGGCGAAGGTGTTATCGGATTAGGCGCGAAGGGGCTTGTTGGGAAATATAATACGCCGATTGTGGGTGAAACGACTAACTATGGAAAAGCCAAATTCGTTTACCGATTTGATGATAATTTTGAATCAATAATAAATTCAAAAGGAAATCCGAAAGCACATCTTAATGAAAATGGAGATTTATTGCCGGCAAATATCAATGGTAAAGGGAGTATTGAAGCTCATATAAGAGGAGGAAATTCTAAATATTCGCCATATATTTCCTTTACGGATCCTGTGAATGCACAAGATCCTAAAAATTACGGAAAAAATAAAATAACCGTTGATATTAATCGATTAGAGAAAGATATTACTGACGGCAAACTTTCAGATACTGAGATCCTTCATCATGATTCATTAACTGAATATCTTAATAATAGATTAGAAGAGGCAAGGATTAGATATATAAGTAATCCGACACCTAATAATAAAGACAGATTAGAACGGTCCTGGCAAGATTTATCAAACTCCAAACGAGATGGTGAGTGTTTAATTAAAGGTTGCCTCCCTTCTAATTATATTATTAAGGAGAAATAAAAATGAATGTTAATGAAATTGATGACTTATTATATTCAATTCCTGAGCAAATAGACTACACTACAATTATTGATGAAGTCGATCTTGAAGATATTCCTAAGGAAAGAGTTAATAAATTAATAGATATTTTAAATAATTATTCTAACTATGAATTTTATCAGGTTTTTAAAGCTGGTGGATTATTATGTCATTGGGGGATTGAAGAAGGCTTTATATATATATCAAATTTATTACTTTCTTCAGGTCAAGAGTCAATAAGAAAGGAGTTTTTGGAAGGGTATGATTATAAATATATTTTAAGTGCTATTCAGGGGTATATTGTCTGTAAAATTCATACAGAAGAAGAATCTATAGCAAGAAATAAAATATATCCTTGTATTAAAGAGATAATTAATCTTGCTAAAACTAAATTTTTTAGTATTGCTGGATTTTATTACTTAATATTTGAACGATATAATGAATATGTTCCATTAATAGAAGATTACCTTGGTTATATTATTAAACACCCTCAGGAAAATTATTGGAATATCCATGATACTACAAAGTTATTGCTTAAAATGAAATCGAATGTTGTTGAAAAGATTTTTGAAGAAAATGGAAAGCAATTATCTGATTTTGGTTTAGAAGAGAATTCTAATTCTCCATCAAAAAAAGAAGAGAAAAAAGAAAAGGGATATTTTTGGTGGTTAAAATGGTAATTAGATATTGCAACAGAAAAAGATATTAAACGAAAGACAGAAATTGAATGTATACGACACAACACACCCGAATCGAGGCAAATGAAATCGACTTGATTGCGGGCAATCAGCTAGAAGCCGTCGGTATTGAAGCGGTGGCACAAGGCGATATGCGTTTAAGCGCCGATAACATCCATTTGAAAGCCGACACCAATGCCCGCCGTGAACATTATGTGGTCGAAACGAAAAAATCGGGTGTGTTCTCGGGCGGCGGATTGGGTATTACTATCGGTTCGCAACAAGGCAAACAAGCGCACCAACAAGCCGGTTGGACACAATCGGACGCACGGGCAACCTTGGGTAGTTTAAACGGCTCGGTGTCGATTGAGGCGAATAATCGCGTACAGCTTACCGGCACGGATGTGATTACGCCGAATAACTTGACGATTAAAGGGTACAGCATTGACATTGACGCCGGCAAAGACCGTATTGTGTCAACGGAAAGCCGTGAAGTTAAACAATCCGGTTTAACCCTTGCGCTGTCTTCACCGGTGACGGATATGGCACTTAAAGCGCAGCAAAGTTTAAAACGGGCGAATGAAGTAAAAAGCGACAAACTCAAATCCCTTTACCAACTAAAAGCTGCCCAAGAAGCGGCGCTTGCGGCACAATCCGTCGGACAAGTGGCGGAGACACTTTCGGCATTAACAAACAATACAATGCAACAAGGGGAAGTGCCGAACCCAAGCGTAAAATTGTCCCTCAGTGTCGGTGCGAGCAAATCCAGTCAACACAGCCACACGGAACAAGTGATTCATCGCGGCAGCGAGCTTACTGCTGGCAATTTGCAACTTAGCACCACGGAAGGGGATTTAACGGTAAAAGGCTCGAAACTGCAAGCCAATCACACCGCACTTTCCAGCGGCAATGATATTAACCTCCTTTCCGTCCAAAACGAATACCACAACCGCACGGACAGTAAAAACAGTGGCTGGAGTGCGGGTGTGTTTGTGGGTGCAAGCGGTATTGCCACAGTGGAAGAAAATGCTGGTTACATTATCTTGGGTTTGTTGGAATGCAATTTTATTTGCAGTGGATAAATTGAAATAGAGATCGTGAATGACGTGATTGAATTTTTGTGAGCAATGAGAAATTATATTTTCAGCGTATTGCAATCGGAGTATTTTTATTTGAAGTGATTTGCTAATATTAGCGAATTGGAGCAAATTCCTCACCATTATATTCGTTGTTATAATGAAAGGCGGATTCAACTGAGCTTAAAATTTGGGCTTTATAGATTATCGGTTTCAATATTCAAGTTAAATTATCTGTCCTGATTTTGGGAAGTAAAGCACTTTTTGGCAGATTAAGTGCGTTTTTTTTATAGAGAGAAATAATATGGAACAAATGGATTATTCACCGACCATCGCTATTGTCGCTGGTGAAGTTTCCGGCGATATTTTGGGTGCCGGTTTGATTCGCAGTTTGAAAATCAATTATCCGAATGCGCGTTTTATCGGCATCGCCGGTCAACAAATGTTGGCGGAAGGTTGCGAAACCTTGGTGGATATGGACGAAATTTCGGTAATGGGCTTGGCGGAAGTGGTGAAACATTTGCCGCGCTTATTGAAAATCCGTCGTTTGGTGATTAACCGAATGTTAGCGGAAAAACCGGATATCTTTATCGGTATCGACGCGCCGGATTTTAATCTGGATATTGAATTAAAATTGAAGCAAAACGGCATTAAAACGATTCATTATGTTAGTCCTTCCGTGTGGGCGTGGCGGCAAAAACGGATTCATAAAATCGCTGCGGCAACCGACTTGGTGTTAGCATTTTTGCCTTTCGAAAAAGCCTTTTATGATCGATTTAACGTGCCGTGCCGCTTTATCGGACACACAATGGCGGATGCGATTCCGTTAAAACCGAATCGCGTGGAAGCTTGTTCGGCACTGAATTTGGATCCGCAACAGCGTTATGTGGCGATTTTAGTCGGTAGCCGTGGTGCGGAAGTGGAATTTTTGACCGAACCGTTTTTACAAGCGGCAAAATTACTCAAAGAAAAGTATTCGGATGTGCAATTTTTAGTGCCGTTGATCAATGAAAAACGACGCCGACAATTCGAACATATTCGCGCCGAAGTGGCGCCCGATTTACCGCTAATCTTGTTAGACGGCAACGCACGGCAAGCAATGATCGCCGCGGATGCAACGCTTTTAGCCTCCGGCACGGCGGCATTGGAATGTATGTTGTGCAAATCGCCGATGGTGGTCGGTTATCGAATGAAACCGCTAACCTATTTCTTAGCCAAACGTTTAGTCAAAACCAAATATATTTCATTGCCGAATTTATTGGCGGACGAAATGCTCGTGCCGGAAATGATTCAAGAAGAATGTTCGGCGGAGAAATTGGCGGCGCAATTATCCCGTTATTTGGATCCGGAAAAAAGTGCGGTGCAATTTCGCCATAATTTAATTCAGTGCTTTACCGATTTGCATAAATCCATTCAATGCGATGCGGATAAACAAGCGGCATTGGCGGTGGTGGATTTATTGGAGAAAAAAGAATGACGACATTCGTTTACCCGAATTACGAACTAATTGCCGGCGTCGATGAAGTCGGGCGCGGACCTTTGGTCGGCGCGGTGGTGACGGCGGCGGTCATTCTCGATCCGAATAATCCCATCGAAGGCTTGGTGGACAGCAAAAAATTGTCGGAAAAAAAACGCCTCGCCTTGGCGCAAGAAATTAAGCAAAAAGCTTTAACGTGGAGTTTAGGACGCGCCGAGCCGGAAGAAATCGATCAATTAAATATTCTTCACGCTACAATGTTGGCAATGCAAAGAGCGGTCAAAAATTTAAAAATTTCACCGCACTTTGTGTTAATCGACGGCAATCGCATACCTGAGCTGCCGATGCCGGCGCAAGCGGTGGTGAAAGGCGATAGCCTTGTGGCGGAAATCAGCGCCGCGTCTATTCTCGCTAAAGTCGCCAGAGATCAGGAAATGGCGGAATTGGATCGCCTTTATCCGCAATACGGTTTTGCGCAACACAAGGGTTATCCGACCCAATTACATTTAGAACGTTTGGCGCAATTCGGCGTTTTGCCGCAGCATAGAAAGAGCTTTTCTCCTGTTAGAAATGCGCTAAAACAAGTATAATTAATATTCATTTGGAGTCGTCGCAACATAAAGGAGGTAAGCGTGAATTTATCGACATTTTGGCAACAAACAGTATTGGAAACCCCGTTATTTTGGGTGGTAACATTTCTGATTGTCGCGGTGATTTTATTCGTGCGCAATAAAATCCGGATGGATGTCGTGGCATTGTTGGTAATGCTTGCCTTTAGTTTGAGCGGTATTTTAACCGTCGATGAAGTGCTTGCCGGATTCAGTGATCCCAATATCGTTTTGATCGCGCTGTTATTCATTGTGGGAGAAGGATTGGTTCGCACCGGCGTGGCATATCAAGTCAGCGAATGGCTGATGAAAGTGGCGAAAAACAGCGAAACGCGCGTGTTGGTGCTGTTAATGTTAGCGGTCGCCGGATTGGGATCCTTTATGAGTTCGACCGGCGTGGTAGCGATTTTTATTCCGGTGGTGTTGGTGATTTGCCAACAAATGAATATTTCGCCGAAGCGCTTGATGATGCCGTTAAGTATCGCCGGATTAATCAGCGGGATGATGACCTTAATCGCCACTGCACCGAATCTTGTGGTGAATTCCGAATTGATTCGCACCACCGGCGAGCGCTTGAGTTTCTTCTCTTTTACGCCGATCGGCGTGGTAATTCTGGTGATGGGCATTTTATATATGCTGCTGACGCGTCGCTGGTTGGCGGTGTCGGATGATGAACAAAACCTACCGATAAACAAACATTCGATTCGTGATTTAATCGAAACTTATAAATTACAAGATCGCACCAAACGCTTTGTGGTGAAAGCCGGTTCGGATTTTATCGGTCAACCTTTGGAAGAATTGCATTTGCGTTCCAATTATGCCTTGAATGTATTGGCGATCGAACGTTGGAAACATTTCAGACCGATATTTCTCGCGTCCTCTTTAGGCAAAGCGGAAATTAAAGAAAAAGATATTTTATTGATTGATATTAGCAATCCGGAATTGGATCTCGCCGAATTTTGCCAAAAACACAATTTGGAACCGGCGGAATTGCGCGGTTATAACTTCAATCAGCAATCGAAATTAATGGGAATGGTGGAGGTCACGCCGATTCCCGACAGCGATTATCTCGGTCGCAGTGTCGCGGAAGTGCGTTTTCGCTCCCGCTACGGATTGAATGTGATCGGCATTAAGCGTAACAACGAAATTTTAACCGGCAATTTGGTAGAAGAACCGCTAAAAGCCGGGGATTTATTGTTGGTGATCGGCGCGTGGAAATTGATTCAAGATATGCGCAATAAAACCAAAAGTTTCTTTGTGTTGGATTATCCCGCCGAGATCGAACGTGCCGCACCGGCACAAAGCCAAGCACCGCACGCATTATTTTCTATTTTTACAATGGTTGCACTGATGGTGAGCGGAATCGTGCCGAATGTGGTCGCCGCCTTAATCGCTTGCTTATTATTGGCGAAATTCCGTTGTATCGACGCCAAAAGCGCTTACAGTTCGATCCATTGGTCAAGCCTGATTTTGATTATCGGAATGATGCCTTTTTCCATCGCATTACAAAAAACCGGCGGGATCGATTTAATCGTCAACTTTATGATTAGCACCGTCGGCGGAATGGGAAAACATTGGATTTTAATCAGCTTATTTATTTTATCCGCTGTGATCGGGCTGTTTATTTCCAACACGGCGACCGCGATTTTAATGGCACCTATTGCGATTTCAATGGCGCAGCACTTGAATTTATCCGCCGTGCCTTTTGCGATGACCGTTGCCGTCGCCGCCTCCGCTGCCTTTATGACGCCAATTTCTTCGCCGGTGAATACAATGGTGCTGGGACCGGCGAATTATAAATTCGGCGATTTCGTGAAAATCGGCGTGCCTTTCACGATTTTAGTGATGTTGGTGACAATATTTTTAGTGCCGGTACTTTTCCCGTTTTAAATAACATTGTAAAGTGAACCCTCATTCAACAAGGAACGGAGTAAAGCGTTTATGCAAACAAATTTAAAAATCGGCTTGGTCTCGGTGTCGGATCGCGCCTCACAGGGCGTGTATCAAGATCAAGGCATTCCCGAATTGCAGCAATGGTTGGCGCGCGCGTTAGCGGAGCCTTTTGAACTGGAGACGCGTTTAATTCCCGATGAACAATCTTTAATCGAACAAACCCTTTGCGAATTGGTGGATGTACATCATTGTCATTTGGTGTTAACCACCGGAGGAACCGGCCCGGCAAAACGCGATGTGACACCGGATGCGACTTTGGCGGTGGCGGATCGCGAAATGCCCGGTTTCGGCGAACAAATGCGCCAAGTCAGCTTGCATTTCGTGCCGACGGCGATTTTGTCCCGTCAAGTTGGTGTTATTCGCAAAAACAGTTTGATTTTAAACCTGCCCGGTCAACCGAAAGCGATTAAAGAAACCTTGGAAGGTGTGAAAGACGAAAACGGAAACGTGTTGGTGAAAGGTATTTTTGCCGCCGTGCCTTATTGTTTACAGCTGATTGACGGCATTTATATCGATACGCATCCCGATGTTATCGAAAGTTTCAGACCTAAATCCGCCAGACGATAAAAGTGCGGTCAAAATTGAAGGAAGATTAAAATGAAAAAAATCGAAGCGGTGATCAAACCCTTTAAATTGGATGATGTTAGAGAAAGTTTGTCCGACATCGGTATTACCGGAATGACCGTTACCGAAGTGCGCGGTTTCGGGCGCCAAAAAGGGCACACTGAACTTTATCGCGGCGCGGAATATATGGTGGATTTTTTACCGAAAGTTAAAATGGAAATTGTGATTCCCGATGAATTGTTAGATCAATGCATCGACGCCATTGTCGAAACCGCACAAACCGGCAAAATCGGCGACGGTAAAATCTTCGTGTATGATGTTGAACGCGTTATCCGCATTCGCACCGGCGAAGAAAACGAAGAAGCGATTTAGTTAATGGAAAAACATTCGACCTTAATCCGACTATTGGTCGGCATTGCGGCATTGGTGATTATTCTTGCCGGCATCAAATCGGCGAGCGAAATCGTCGTGCCGTTTTTGCTTTCCTTATTTATCGCGATTATTTGCTCGCCGATTATTAACTTTATGACCAAACGAAAAGTGCCGCATTGGCTGGCGATCACTTTGCTTTTCGTAATGATTCTAGTGATATTTTTCTTCTTGGCGGGCTTGATCAATAGCACGGCGAGAGAATTCACCCAATCCATCCCGCAATATAAAGTGCTGCTTTCTCAGCGCTTAAGCGATATTTTGGCGTTAGCGGCGAAATATAATCTGCCGTTTTCCGTATCGCGCGAGCAAATTATGGAACATTTTGATCCGAGCGTCTTGATGAATTTCGTTAGTCGTTTCGTGTTCAGTTTCTCCGGCGTAGTCACCAATGTTTTCGTGCTGTTTTTAGTGGTGATTTTTATGCTGTTGGAAGCGCCGAATGCAAAATATAAATTATCTTTAGCACTAAGCGCGGATAATCGCCTCGCGCAACACGAAATTTACATTGATCGCATTTTGCAAGGCGTGATCAGTTATTTAGGCGTGAAAACGATCATTAGCTTAATCACCGGTATTTTAATTTTTATTTTGCTCAAAATCGCCGCGGTGCAATATGCGA
Organism: Caviibacterium pharyngocola; assembly: GCF_002795405.1. Taxonomy (GTDB): domain Bacteria; phylum Pseudomonadota; class Gammaproteobacteria; order Enterobacterales; family Pasteurellaceae; genus Caviibacterium; species Caviibacterium pharyngocola. The sequence goes on from NZ_PHGZ01000001.1 coordinate 9,044, forward strand.
TTTTATGGGCGACCTTGGTGTTTTTGTTTAATTACATTCCCAATATCGGCTCGATTATCGCCGCCGTGCCGATTATCGTTCAAGCCTTTTTGTTAAACGGATTTGCCACCGGTTTCGCCGTTTCCCTCGGCGTTATCGGCGTGAATATGGTGATGGGCAATATTGTCGAACCGAAAATGATGGGGCGTAAATTAGGGCTTTCCACCTTAGTGGTCTTTTTATCTTTGTTGTTTTGGGGCTGGCTGTTGGGAACGGTGGGAATGTTTCTTTCCGTGCCTTTGACAATGGTATTGAAAATCGCTTTGGAAGCGGATCCGCACACGATGAAATACGCCGTTTTATTGGGCGAAGTGGAACGATCTCACCAACAAACCGTCGCCGATAAAAAATAATCTCAAAAATCACCGCACTTTTTTGAGTTTTGCGATCAAAATCACAAAAAAGTGCGGTGGTTTTTTCTTTTGTTTTGCGGATTAACGCAAAATTGCTAGATTAATTGGCGTGAAATCAGTACAATCGCTGCCTATTTTTCAGCTTGCCGCAAGGTGTAATAACGAGGCACATTATGTCAAACAAAATTAATTTAATGAATTTAACCCGCCAACAAATGCGCGAATTTTTCAAAGAGTTGGGGGAAAAACCGTTTCGCGCCGATCAGTTGGTGAAATGGATCTATCATTTCGGCGAAGATAATTTCGACAATATGACCAATATTAACAAGCAGTTAAGAGAAAAACTCAAAGCGGTCGCCGAAATTAAAGCGCCGGAAGTGGCGGTGGAACAACGTTCGTCGGACGGCACGATCAAATGGGCGATGCAAGTGGGCGATCAACAAGTGGAGACCGTGTATATTCCCGAAGCGGATCGCGCCACGCTTTGCGTTTCGTCACAAGTGGGCTGCGCATTGGCGTGTACTTTTTGTTCTACCGCGCAACAAGGTTTTAATCGCAATTTAACCGTATCGGAGATTATCGGACAAGTTTGGCGCGCCTCGAAAATTATCGGCAATTTCGGTGTTACCGGCGTGCGCCCGATTACTAACGTGGTAATGATGGGAATGGGCGAACCTTTGCTGAATGTCGCTAACGTGGTACCGGCAATGGAAATTATGTTGGACGATTTTGCTTACGGCTTATCAAAACGCCGCGTGACCTTATCCACTTCGGGCGTGGTGCCTGCGTTGGATAAATTACACGAAATGATCGATGTTGCCTTGGCGATTTCACTGCACGCGCCGAATGACGAATTACGCGACGAAATCGTGCCGATCAATAAAAAATACAATATCAAAATGCTGATCGATTCGGTTAATCGTTATCTTAGCGTTTCTAATGCCAATCACGGCAAAGTGACGATCGAATATGTAATGTTGGATCATATTAACGACGGCATCGAACACGCGCATCAATTAGCGGAAGTGCTTAAAAATACGCCCTGTAAAATTAATTTGATTCCGTGGAACCCGTTCCCGCAAGCGCTTTATGCGAAAAGTTCGAACAGTCGAATCGATCGTTTCCAGAAAACGTTGATGGAATATGGTTTTACCGTGATTGTACGCAAAACGCGCGGTGACGATATTGATGCCGCCTGCGGGCAATTAGCCGGCGATGTGATTGATCGAACCAAGCGTACCGCGCAGAAAAAACGTTTTGGCGATGAGATCAGCACGGTGAAAATGTAACCTTTCAATCTTAACCGTTCAATAAAAGGAGAGTAAAAATGCAGCAATTAATCGGCAAAATATTATTGATTAGCGGAATAATTTTTTTCCTCTCCGCTTGCGTTTCCGGTTCTTCGACGAATTCGACGGATTTTGATCGCCGGCAAGCAGCGAAAGCGCGCGTCGAATTAGGCTTAGGTTATTTAAATCAAGGCGATACGGCGTTGGCGAAACTCAATTTGGATAAAGCCCTAAGTTATGCGCCCGATTATTATTTGGTGCATTCCGCGCTTGCGTATTTCTATCAGCGTCAAGGGGATACTCAACGGGCGCAAGAAGCATATTTGAGCGCAATTAAGGCAGATTCGCAACAAGGTGACGTATTGAATAATTACGGGGCATTTCTTTGCGCTCAAGGCGAATATTCCCAAGCTTATCAACAATTCCGGCAGGCACTGGACACGCCGAATTATTATAATCAAGCGGATACTTACGAAAATATGGCGCTTTGTGCTTCAGCAGAAAAAAACACCGCACTTTATCGCCAATATCTTGATTTATTAAGCAAACAAGCGCCGGAACGAGCGAGAGCGTTGGCAAAAATCGCCGAATAATTTTTTCCGGTTATCTTATTGTTTTTTTATCGGCTTTTTTGTTTTGCTGTTTTATAATAATGCCTTGCAAAACAAGCCTGACGACTTTAAACTTTAGCATTTACATTAACCTAAAATAAGAAACCCAAATCTCTATGACAACGCCAACAACTCACCAAGAACAAACCGAATTAAGCCTCGGCGAGCAATTTCGTCGAGCGCGCGAAGCGTTAAATCTTTCTTTGGAGGATGTGTCCGAACGTATTAATTTACGTCCTTCCATTTTACAACACCTTGAAAATAATGAATTTACGCACAAATCCATTCCGTCAACTTTTATGAAAGGTTATGTGCGTAATTATGCGAAATTTTTACGTTTGCCGGAAAGTGCGTGGGCGGGCGTAATTGCGTCGGTCAATGAAACCACGCATAACGATTTGGGTAAAAATGCGCGCGCGACTAAAGCGGTGAATCAATATTCTTCGCATAATCGCTGGGTCGGTTCTATTACCGCGCTTGTACTGTTGATTGTGGCGGGAATGACGGCGTTATGGTGGTGGGAAAATTACCAACAATCGAATGCCGAGCGTGACAGTTTAGTGCAAAGTTATGTGGAAAATACGGAAAACAATGTCTCGCCGGCAGTGGTGGAAACCATTGAAACGCCGGCTGTAGCCAATGATAATGCGCAAACGAGCGAAGTTGCACCGTTAACGGCGGAAAATGCCGTTAATTCGCCGATGCCTGAGACGGAAAATAATGCCGTACAAGAAGAAAACACGCCGTTAACATCCGCGCAAACCTTGCAAACGGAAATGGATAAAATTAACGGTACCAATACGGCGGAAGTCGCGCCGGATCAACAGGCGAGCGAAACTGCAGCAACATCTGCGGTTAGTGGGGATTTGCAAATTGAGATTACCGGCACGAATTGTTGGATCAGCGTAAAAGACGCCAATCGAAAAGTATTGGCACAAAAAGAATACAAACAAGGTGAAACCTTGAGTTTTAACCAAGGTGCGCCTTATTCCTTAATTATCGGTGCGCCGGGCAACGTCAAAATCACCTATAAAGGTGAAGTTTATCCGTTAAAAGTTGACGGGCGTGTTGCGAAATTTAAATTACAATAGAAATTATGTCAGCATTTAAACCAACGATTAAACGTCGCGAATCGACGAAAATTTATGTGGGAAACGTACCGATCGGCGGTGATGCGCCGATTGCCGTGCAATCAATGACCAATACGCGCACAACGGATGTTGAGGCGACGGTGGCGCAAATTAAAGCCTTAGAGCGCGTCGGTGCGGATATCGTGCGAGTTTCCGTGCCGACAATGGACGCGGCGGAGGCGTTTAAATTAATCAAACAACAGGTGAACGTGCCCTTGGTGGCGGATATTCACTTCGATTATCGAATCGCGCTTAAAGTGGCGGAATACGGTGTGGATTGTTTGCGTATTAACCCCGGTAATATCGGTCGGGAAGATCGCATTCGCGCCGTTGTGGATTGCGCAAAAGATAAAAATATTCCGATTCGTATCGGAGTTAACGCGGGTTCTTTAGAAAAAGATATTCAAGAAAAATTCGGCGAACCGACACCGAAGGCGTTATTGGAAAGCGCATTGCGTCACGTTGAAATTTTAGATCGTTTGAACTTCGATCAATTTAAAGTCAGCGTCAAAGCTTCGGATGTATTTTTAGCGGTAGAAAGCTATCGTTTACTTGCTAAAGCCATTAAACAACCTTTGCATTTGGGTATTACCGAAGCGGGAGGCGCCAGAGCGGGCGCAGTAAAATCGGCGATCGGCTTGGGAATGTTGCTTGCCGAAGGGATCGGCGATACTTTACGCGTTTCTTTGGCGGCGGATCCGGTGGAAGAAATCAAAGTGGGATTCGATATTTTAAAATCCCTGCGTATTCGTTCGCGCGGCATTAATTTTATCGCCTGCCCAACCTGTTCGCGCCAAGAATTTGACGTTATCGGCACGGTTAATGCCTTGGAGCAACGTTTAGAAGATATTATTACCCCGATGGACGTGTCGATTATCGGCTGCGTGGTAAACGGGCCGGGCGAAGCCTTGGTTTCCGATCTCGGCGTCACCGGCGGAAATAAAAAGAGCGGCTATTATTTAGACGGCGAAAGACAAAAAGAACGTTTTGATAATGATGATTTAGTCAATCAGTTAGAAGCGAAAATTCGGGCGAAAGTAGCACAACAAGACCCGAAAAACAGAATTATTTAAGGAAAATATCGTGGCAAAAACAATTCAAGCAATTCGCGGAATGAATGACTGTTTACCGACGGAAACTCCATTATGGCAATGGGTTGAAACGAAAGTGCGGTCGGTTTTGGCAAGTTATGGCTATGCGGAAATTCGTATGCCGGTGGTGGAAAGCACACCGTTATTTGCGCGCGCTATCGGTGAAGTGACCGATGTGGTGTCAAAAGAAATGTTTACTTTTGACGATCGCGATAACGAAAGTTTAACCTTGCGTCCGGAAGGCACGGCGGGTTGTGTGCGTGCAGGGATCGAGCACGGCTTGCTATATAACCAAGAACAGCGTTTATGGTATATGGGCCCGATGTTCCGCTATGAACGTCCGCAAAAAGGGCGTTATCGCCAGTTTCATCAAGTGGGCGTGGAAATTTTCGGCATTCCGAATCCGGAAATCGATGCGGAATTGATTATGCTAACCGCACGCTTATGGAAAGATTTAGGCATTTTCGAGCACGTTACTTTGCAGTTAAATTCAATCGGCTCCTTAGAGGCACGCCAAAATTATCGCACGGCGTTGGTGACATTCCTCGAACAGCACATTGATTTGATGAATGATGAAGAAAAAGAACGCTTGGTTAAAAATCCGTTACGCATTTTGGATACTAAAAATGAAGCGTTGCAACAAGTATTGAATGACGCACCGAAATTGTTGGATTATCTGGATGAAGAAAGTCGTCAACATTTTGCACAACTTTGCGGTTTGTTGGATGCCGTTGGTATTCGTTATGAAGTGAATCCGAAATTGGTTCGCGGCTTGGATTATTACAATAAAACGGTTTTCGAATGGGTCACTTCCGCATTGGGCGCACAAGGTACGGTTTGCGGCGGCGGACGTTACGACGGTTTGGTCGAGCAATTAGGCGGTCACGCAGCGTGCGGCGTCGGGTTTGCTATGGGCTTGGAACGTTTGGTATTATTAGTGCAAGAGGTTAATCGGCAGATTGTGTTGCCAAGAGCGGTGGATATTTATGTGGTTTACGCCGGTGAAAATACAACCTTGCCGGCATTCCGCCTTGCGGAAAAACTGCGCTCGGAACTACCGCACTTACGCACAATGACCCATTGCAGTGGCGGGAATTTCAAAAAACAATTTAAACGCGCGGATAAAAGCGGTGCCAAATTCGCCCTTGTTATCGGCGAAAGCGAAGCACAAAACCAACAAGTGGTGGTGAAAGATTTATTGGGCGGTAGCGAGCAACAAATCGTTGCATTAAACGAGGTTGTCGCTTACCTAACGCAAGCATTTAACGCATAAGGAAAATAAAATGGCTTATACCATTGAAGAAGAACAAGAACTGAACGAACTGAAAACTTGGTGGCAAGAAAATTACAAATCGATTATTGTGATTTTTATTCTTACCTTCGGCGGCGTGTTCGGCTGGCGTTATTGGCAAGATTATCAAGTAAGCAAAATGCAGCAAATCTCGGCGCAATATGATCAAGTGATTTATGCGGAGCAAAAAGATAGCGCCGAACAAAGCGCAAAATTGGATCAATTTGTTAGCGAGAATAAAAAAACCAGCTACGCGGTTTTTGCATTGTTAGACGGAGCAAAAGCGGCGGTGGATAAACAAGATTTTCCGGCGGCGGAAAAATTGTTAAAACAAGCTGTTGCCGAATCAAGCGACGATCTTTTATTATCGGCAAGTGCTTTACGTTTGGCGACCGTTCAATTTCAGCAACAGCAATTTGATCAAGCCTTAGAAAGCCTAAAACAAGTGAAAGTAGCGAGTTGGGAAGGACGCAAAAATTTATTGCACGGCGACATTTTACTGGCGAAAGGCGATAAAGCCGGCGCGAAAGCCAGCTTTGAGCAAGCACTTAAATCCGCCGATGCCTTGGAGCAATCATTGATTCAAGTCAGACTGAATAACCTATAACGCCTTAACGCCTTAAAGCCTTGTGATGATTCCAAGGCTTTAATTTTATTCGATTCGGAGTGAATTTTATGGATTTTCATCATTTACTCAAAACTCAAGCCTATATCAACGGCGAATTTATTTCCGCAAAAAATGACCGCACTTTTCCCGTTTATAATCCGACGACGCAAGAACTAATTTGTCGCGTAGCTTGTTGCGGCGCGGAAGATACCGATTTTGCCATTCAAGCCGCCAAAACTGCGCAAGCAAAATGGAAAACATATACCGCAAAAGAGCGGTCGAAAATTTTGCAGAAATGGTATGCCTTGATTATGCAAAACCAAGAGGCGTTGGCGTATTTATTAAGCCTTGAACAAGGCAAACCCTTGGCGGAAAGTCGCGGTGAAATTGCTTACGGCGCCGCGTTTATCGAATGGTTTGCGGAAGAAGGTAAACGTGCTTACGGTGAAATTATTCCGCAAGATCGTGCGGATCGTCGTTTATTGGTGATTAAACAACCGGTCGGCGTGGTGGCCGCGATTACACCGTGGAATTTTCCCAATGCGATGATCACGCGTAAAGCCGCGCCGGCATTGGCAAGCGGTTGTAGTATTATCGTGAAACCGGCACCGGAAACCCCGCTTTCCGCCTTGGCGCTCGCTGAATTGGCACACCAAGCCGGTATTCCTGCTGGTGTGTTTAACGTTCTGCCGACTGCGCAGGCGGAAGAAGTGGGCGAAGTGTTAACGGCAAGTCAAGATGTGCGTAAGTTGACTTTCACCGGCTCAACCAAGGTGGGCAAAATTTTAATGGCAAAATGTGCCGATACGGTGAAAAAACTCAGCCTTGAACTCGGCGGCAATGCGCCTTCGTTGATTTTTAACGATGCGGATTTGGATAATGCCGTGGATGCCGTGATTGCGTCAAAATTTCGTAACTCCGGACAAACCTGCATTTGTACCAATCGCATTTATGTACAATCAGGCATTTATCGCGCGTTTGCCGATAAATTAAAAGAAAAAGTGCGGTCGTTTATTGTCGGAAATTTTGACCAAGAAAACGTGCAAATCGGACCGTTAATTACGGAAAATGCCGTGCAGAAAATGGAACGTCATATTGCGGACGCGCTTGCTAAAGGCGCAAAACTTACTCTCGGCGGAAAGCGCCACGCCTTAGGCGGAACCTTTTTCGAACCGACGATTTTGGAAGATGTCAGCCAAGAAATGTTAGTCTGCCACGAAGAAACTTTCGCCCCGTTAGCGCCGTTAATTCCTTTTGACACGGAAGAACAAGCGATCACAATGGCAAACGATAGCCCGTTCGGACTCGCCGCTTATGTTTATACCCAAGATATAAGCCGCATTTGGCGCGTGAGCGAAGCCTTGGAAACCGGCTTGGTCGGCATTAACGAAGGCGTGATTTCCAACGAAGTCGCACCTTTCGGCGGCGTAAAACAATCGGGATTAGGGCGCGAAGGTTCTCGCCACGGCTTAGAAGAATTTTTAGAAATCAAATACTTATGTATGAAAGTATAAAACAGCCGAAAATTCCACCGCCCTTTTGGTTTATTGCCTGCGCAGCACTCGTTTATGCTACGCCGGCAATTATCCCTTTTACCGCTCCTTTATGGATAATCGCACCGTTCATCCTTTCGGCTTGCGGAATTGCCGCAATCAGCTTGTGGCAATTCCACGTCGTTAAAACGACAGTTCATCCCTTGCAATTAGAAAAAACATCGGTTTTAGTCACCAACGGCATTTATCGAATCAGCCGTAACCCGATGTACCTGAGTTTATTACTATTGCTAATTTCGTGGTGCCTTTATTTAGGCAGCCTTGGCGGATTACTCGGCGTGATTTTATTTGTCTTCATTATCAATGAATTACACATCAAACCGGAGGAAAAAGTATTAACCGAATATTTCGGTAATCAATATCGGGAATATCAACGAAAAGTGCGGCGGTGGGTTTAGGCTTTTTTTCTTTTTTTCCAAATTGCAGGTAAACGATAAATGATTAATGCACCTAAAATTAATACGCAACCTAGCCCTTTAATTGGACTGACTTCTTCATCAAAAATTAAAATACTTAACCACATTGCCCAAACCGGTTCGAGCAGCATAATAAATGCGCCGGTAGAAACGTTACAATATTTTTGACCGATGGTTTGTAATAACACTCTCCCGTTGGTGGCAATTAATACACTTAACGCAAACCAGCCCCAAATATGGCTAGAAATAGGGAATTGCCAAGTTTCGAATATAACGGAATAAAAGGTGCAACAAATTCCTACAATGCCCACTTGAATTGTTGTTAAAGCAAGCGGCGGTACGTTTTGAGCAAAACGGTTGTTTAGAATAAAATAGATTGCCGCCGTTATGGTCGAACAAAGGAAAATCATATTTCCTAAAGAAAAATGAAATTTTCCTTTACCGGAAGAAAGAAAATAGAGCCCCAATATTGCAACCGGCAAACAAATCCAAAAGATTTTTATCGGACGGATTTTAAAGATCATCCAATTTAATAGAGGCACAATCAGCATTGCCAAACTGATGATAAATGCACCTTCACCAAGATATCGGCTATAACTTAGCCCCATTACCCATAACAGCATATTTGCGGTAAAGGCGAGTCCGACCAAACTGCTTTGATAAAATTGCGTACCGGTTAAAGTTCTTAATTGACGAAATGCTAAAGGAATAAAAAGTAGGCAAGCAAGCGAAAAACGTAATCCTACAAATCCGACGGGCGGTAATTCGGTCATCGCGAATTTAGAAAAAAACCATCCCCAAGACGCCATTAACGCGACGATGAAGATGATCACTTCGCCTTGATATTTCTTTATATTCATAGATAAATTCGGATAGAAAAGATAGGCTTATCAAATAAGCCTATCTTAGATCATCTTTTTATTTTTCAAAAAAGACTTTTTTCAATGCCATCTCTAAGCCGCGAAATTCTGCCAATCCTTTTAAGCGTCCGATAGCGGAATAGCCGGGGTTAGTTTTCTTACGCAGATCATCAAGCATTTGATGCCCGTGATCAGGACGCATCGGAATCAAACGCAAATCACCGTTGGCTTTACGACGGTATTCTTCCGTTAATAAGGTTTTTGCCACATTAAACATATCGACATCGCCTTCTAAATGAGCCGCTTCGTGGAAACTAAGCGGATTATCTTCTCGGCAAGTGGAACGTAAATGCGCGAAATAAATACGATCGGAAAATTTTTCCGTCATTTTGACTAAATCATTATCGGAACGAACACCATAAGAGCCTGTACACATTGTGAAACCGTTCGCAGGAAGCGGCTCGGTTTCGATAAACCACTGCATATCTTCAATAGTTGAAACAACGCGTGGTAAACCAAGAATCGGGCGAGGAGGATCGTCAGGATGCACCGCCATTTTAATGCCGACTTCTTGCGCGACAGGTATTACTTCATTCAGAAAATAAGCTAAATGCGAACGAAATTTTTCCGCCGGAATGTCTCTATAACGATCTAATTGTGCTTGAAATTCATCTAAAGTATAACCTTCTTCCGCACCGGGAAGCCCTGCAATAATATTACTGGTGAGCTGCTTGATATCTTCCTCGGTCATTTTTTCAAAATAAACTCTAGCTTGCTCGCACTCTTCGGGTGTGTAGGATTCTTCCGCCTGAGGGCGTTTTAAGATATAAAGCTCAAATGCGGCAAAAGCGATTTGGTCAAAACGTAATGCTTTTGAACCGTCCGGCATTTGGTATGCCAAATCCGTTCTTGTCCAGTCTAAAACCGGCATAAAATTGTAACAAACCGTATCAATACCGCACTTCGCTAAATTGCGTAAGGTTTGTTTATAGTTTTCAATCCATTGCTTGTAATTACCCGTTTGCGTCTTAATCTCTTCGTGAACCGGAACACTCTCCACAACAGACCAAGTAAGCCCTGATTGCTCAATAATATCTTTGCGTTTTTGTATCTCTTCTATACGCCAAATCTGCCCGTTCGGAATATGATGTAAAGCCGTAACAATACCGGTTGCCCCCGCTTGTCGAATATCAGATAGTGATACGGGATCATTCGGCCCGTACCAGCGCCAGGTTTGTTCCATAATTTTGCTCCTTTTTGATTTAATTCGTTCAGTATTTATTTTCCATAATTTACCAATAATTGGAATGCCAAAAATCAAGAAATGTGATATATATCACGTTTTTATTTTGATTGGAATGCCAATATTGATAGAGAGTTCATTATATATAAATTAGAAAGAAGAACTATGAAAGTATTTGGTTCTTGTAAAAAAATGGAAAAGGCGCGTTAAAGATCTCATTCAATGATTATTTTGTGGATCTACTTATTCGTAATGATGAGGTTTATGATAATATTTAATTTAATAAAAAAGATCAAACTAATCTATTTAAAAGTAAGTTTGATCTTTTATATTGAAAAAGTCTAATTATACACCGACAAAAACCGGATTTACGTTAAATAAGAAACCATCAAAATTAGGGTCTTCAATATTCGATAGTTCAAAAAGCTTTTGTTTGACGTTTTCTAAATGTTGCCACATTGCTTTTTTGGCTAATGCGGGATCTTTCCGTTGAATCGCATTAAGAATATTTTCGTGATCTTTCAGCCAAAAAGAGCGGTATTTTTGATCGGCAATGTGCGAATGTAGCCCTTGCCACATTGAATTATTGCGGTATTTCCATAAATCCTTTTGAATTTGGATAAGAACCTCATTTTGAGTGATTTCCGCAATAGTTCTATGAAATTCTTCATCGGCGGCGTAATCAAGGCTATCTTGTACCAAGTCCATACGTTCGCGTTGTAGAATATCCCTTAATCTTAGAATGTCATTGCGCGATGCTTGAATTGCAGCAAACTCTGCGACACTACTTTCAAATAACTGTCTTGCCTGTAATAATTCGAAAGGTCCCACATCTTCATAGTCAAGGTTATTATTACTTTGATCTTGGCTTGGTAGATTTATTATATAAACTCCGGAACCTTTTCTTACGGAGACGAGATTTTCTAATTCAAGCATAATAATTGCTTCGCGGATAACCGTTCGGCTCACATTCATTCTATCTGCAAGATAGCGTTCCGGAGGGAGTCTATCTCCGATTTGATAGACTCCGTCTATTAATTCTTGCCGTAAAATTGCGCCTACTTTTTTGTAGGAACGCAATTCTATGTTTTCGGTCATAATTGCTCCTTATATGGAATATCGTCAAGTAAAATACTATCTCCATTATTTCGTGGTAATCCATTAACGATTAACGTTCTATTTTTCGATTCAGGTAATTTAATAACGAGTTCCTTATAACTTGGTTGCCATTCACCCATTTTAGAAATCGTTAATTCAATGGAGGTTTGTGTACAAGTTAAATAACATTTTAGTTCTAAATATTGTTTATTCAGATAGTTAAAAGTTTCACCGTCATCATCAAAAATAGCGGTACTTATTGTAGCATTTTCTTGTAAAGGATATAGCTGTAATATGCGAATATTATCTTTTTCATTGCAAATATGTGCAGTTCTTTCCGACATCGGAATAATTGAACCGGCTTTGATAAATAGCGGAATTTTATTCAATGGAGCATCAACTGTTATGGTTTGTCCACCTTGGAAATATTGATTGGTGTAGAAATCAAACCAGCCTGCATTATTTTGCGGTAAATAAACCTCCCGTGTTCGTTGTTTATCTTCAACGACAGAGGCGACTAAAATATCTTTACCTAATAAATAATCGTCACATTCGGCATAAGTATGAAGATCATTTTCGTGATCTAAGAATGTCGGACGTAACATCGGTTCTAAATTTTTGTGCGACTGCCATAGAATATTATAGAAATAAGGCATTAATTTATAACGCAATTTAATAGTATCTCTAATAATATCCGTGACTTCGGGATACATCCAAGGTTCATTCACGGTTTTATCATCATTCCAAGAATGAATAGTAAAACGCGGGTGCATTATTCCGTTTTGTACCCAGCGTACAAATAATTCCGGTTCAGGTTTATTACCTGAAAAACCGCCTACATCGTGACCCAGATTATATAGCCCCGATAAACTCATCCCTAACCCCATACGAATATTATATCTTAAGGTATTCCAGCTGGTTCTATTATCACCGGACCAAGTTTGCACATATCTGTTCATCCCCGGACAGCCGGAGCGAGAGATTAAATAAGGACGTAAGTGCGGTGTAAATTCTCGTTGTGCTTCATAGGATGATTTCATCATTAATAATGAGTGAAGCGGTCGAATTAATTTAATCGGAATGGCTTCGCCAAAACCATAACAACGCGCATTGGCATCCCAAATTTCGTATTCGTTGTTATCATTCCAAGTGGAATCAATACCGTATTCCAACAGTTGTTTTTTAACGTTATTTTTCCACCAATTAATTGTTTCCGGATTGGTAAAATCTAAATGCGAACCTTCATCATCCCAAAATACGGAACGTTCCGGAACATCCTGTTCTGAGTCTTGAATAAACAATCCCAATTCTTTAACTTCATTATATCTAGGATGATCTTGCAATAAACAAGGTTTAATATTGGCGGCTAATTTCATCCCGGCATTATGAAAATGTTCTGTCATTTTCTTCGGTTCAGGCACTTTAGTGTAGTTCCAGTTAAAGACATAACGTTTATCATTGATTGATGTATAGCCAGAAGATAATTGGAATGAATCGCAAGGAATATCGTGTTCTTGGCAAAGATCAACGAATTTTTTTAACTGCTCCTGCGCATCCGGTGCATCGGTATAGCTCATTGTCGAGCCGCTGTAACCCAGACTCCATTTTGGTGAAAATAACATTCCACCGGTAAGTGCAGTATATTTTTTGGTAACCTCTAAAACGCTAGGTCCATAAATGATGTAATAATCAAGATCACCATCTTCGGCGCGATAGCTTTTATATGCAACGTGATAATTATCCAATTCATTGCCTAAATCAAACCAACAAGAGGCTAAATTGTCGTAATAAATTCCATAACTGACATCATCGGTTTTCGTTATATAGAAAGGAATATGTTTATACAATGGATCGGTTGTTTCGGCATTATAGCCCATTGCATCAAGATTTCTCATTTCAAAGCGATGACCTTTAAGGTTTAAATTACCGGCTTTTTCGCCTAATCCGTAATAATCTTCATTAGGTTTTCGAATTAAAAAATGACTGACTTTTGTATTATCAAGTGCAAATAAATAAGCCCCTGTTTTTCTGTCTTGTGCTAAAGGCAACCAGCGATCATCTTTTTTGTAAAACCATTCCAAATATAGCGGATTGTGAACAATTACTTTCAGTAAATCGGTTGTTACTTCAATTCGATCTTGGGTTTGCACTAAATGATAAGCAGGCAGGCTGAAACCTTCGGTAGAAAAACGTTCCCGACCTTGCCATTGAATATCGGTTTGATTTGGTGTAATTGCCCAAGTGCGGTCTAATTTAAATTGATTATTTTTACTGAAGGCAACTCGAATAATATCATCTTCCAATATAAATAAATGAAGTAGGTATCCGTGATCACATTCGATATCGATTCGATTATTTTCTTCTTTCAAATAATTAGCAGATTTTAATGTTTTCATAAATTATTCCTTTTCTTATTAATATCCGAGTAATAATTGTGGTAACAATAAGCTTAATTGCGGCACATAAGTGATTAATAATAATGTGCAAATCAAGATAAAGTAGAACGGAAGTAGCGGTTTAATGACTTGGTCGATTTTAACACCGCCGACTGAGCAACCGACAAATAATGTACTTCCGACCGGTGGCGTACAAATACCGATTGATAAGTTAAATGTCATTAAAATACCGAAATGCACCGGATCCATTCCTAATTCTAAAGCGATAGGTAAGAAAATCGGGGTAAAGATTAGTAATGCCGGTGTCATATCCATAAATGTACCAATGATCAATAAAATCACATTGATAATTAATAAAATAATGATAGGGTTTTCTGAAATTGTTAATAGAGCGTCACTAATCATATAAGGAATATCTGCGTTTGCCATTGCCCAAGACATACCCATTGAGGTGCCGATTAATAAAAGAACGATTGATGTCGTAATCATTGCTTCCAGAATAATAGATGGAAGCTGTTTAATCGGAATTTCGCGATAAATACCGACTGATAGGATTAATGTATAAACAACGGCAATCGCAGAAGCCTCTGTTGCCGTAAATATACCGGCAATAATACCGCCGATAATAACGATAACGAGTCCTAAACTTGGTAAAGCATCTAATGTTTTTGAGGTGACTTCTTTGAAACTTGGTTTTGGTGAAACCGGATAACCGCGTTTTTTGGCAATAAATCCGGCAACTAACATAATCCCTAAGCCCATTAAAATTCCGGGAATATAGCCGGCAAGAAATAATGCACCGATAGATGTACCGCCTGAAATTAAGGAATAGACGATAAATGTATTGCTTGGTGGAATTAATAGTCCGGTCGGTGAAGAAGTAATATTAACAGCCGCAGAGAAAGCAGGGTCATAACCTTCTTTCTTTTGTAATGGTGCCATTGTGCTACCTACAGCCGCAGTTGCCGCTACCGCAGATCCGGAAATAGATCCGAACATCATATTTGCCAGTACATTAACGTGCGCTAATGAACCCGGTAAGCGTCCGCCTAATACTTTGGCAAATTCAACTAAGCGTAAGGCAATCCCGCCTCGATTCATAATATTACCTGCAAGGATGAAGAAAGGTATTGCAAGTAAAGAGAAACTATCTAATCCTGATGCCATTTTTTGCGAGATAACTGCAATAGCGGCATCAAACGGAATCGACATCATAATAGTCAGTAAAGAGGCGATACCGATAGCGAAAGAAATTGGTGTACCAATGGCGAGAAGAAGAAAAAAACTACCGCATAAAACAAGAATTGTTGACCATTCCATAATAATATTCTCCTTATTTATGGTGAATGAGTTTTTGAGATTGTTCAATAAGATCTCTGCATAAGAAGATCAACATAAATAATCCGCTTAAAGGAATTGCTAGGTAGATTAGTCCCATTTCTATACCAAGGACGGGAGATATTTGCCCTGCGCTCATTGTCTTTAATACTAACTGACCGCCTCCGTAACACATAATAATTAAAGTGAACAATAAGCCTATTATGGTGATCACTATTTGTAATAAATTATGTTTTTCCGGCGTTTTTTCTAATTTTGTTAATAGCAAGTCAATAGCCAAGTGCTTTTTTTGCCCTAATCCGTAAGCTGCACCGATTAAACCTACCCAAATAAATAAAAAACGAGCTAGTTCGTCTGTTACTGTACTCGGATCATTCAATACATAACGAGAGAATACTTGCCATACTACGCAGAGAACTAACGATGAACAGAGCACTACACAAAATATGGCAAGTGCTTTATCAATAAGAGATATAAAACGGGTCATTTTAACTCCTTAAAAATTAGCATTATGTTTTTTTGGTGTACCAAATATAGCGTAACTCATCTATCTATTTCAGATTATTTTATTGAAATTGTGATTTTTATCACAAATTTAATTTAATTTATTAGGATTGATATGTAAATTGGTTTAATATCTTTTCTGGCGGGGTATTTGGAAACTTGTTCTAATCTAGTTGTATACCAGTTTATCTTAACCACTTATGGAGAGGCTATTATGTCTATGCAGAAAAAGACACTTTCATTAATTATCGGCGGATTACTTGCTGCAACAATGTCAGTAACAGTATCAGCAAAAACAGTTTTAAAATTAAGCCATAATAATGATAAAACGCATCCGGTTCATATGTCTATGCAATATATGTCCGATGAGGTGAAGAAATTAACTGATGGTGAAGTTGTAATCCGAATTTATCCGAATAGCCAATTAGGTACGCAACGCGAGTCGATGGAATTATTGCAATCCGGTTCTTTAGATATGGCTAAATCTAATGCTAGCGAATTAGAAGCTTTTGAGCCGACTTATGCGGCATTCAACGTGCCATATTTATTTAAAAATTCGGATCACTACTATAAAGTTTTACAAGATGCTGATGTCGGTCAAAAGATTTTATCTAACTCTGCCGGTAAAGGGTTTATCGGATTGACTTATTATGATGCAGGGTCTCGGAGTTTCTATGCACAAAAACCGATTCGTACACCGGAAGATTTAAAAGGAATGAAAATTCGTGTGCAACCTAGTCCAAGTGCTTTAGAAATGATGAAATTGCTTGGTGCATCACCAACGCCTTTAGCTTTCGGTGAACTTTATACCGCACTTCAACAAGGTGTAGTCGATGGTGCGGAAAATAATCCGACCGCTTTAACATTAATGCGCCACGGAGAGGTAGCGAAGTTTTATAGTGAAGATGAACACACTATTATTCCGGATGTATTAGTAATCAGTGAAAAAACTTGGGCAAAACTTTCTCCCGAACAGCAAAAAGCACTTAAAGAAGCTGCCGACAAATCTATGATGTATCATAAAGATTTATGGATTGAAATGACGGCAAAAGAAGTGAAAGAAGCAAAAGAAAAATTGGGTGTTGAATTTGTTAAAGTTGAAAAACAACCTTTTATTGATGCGGTTAAACCAATGCACGATAAAGCGAAAGCTGATGCTGTGATTGGTTCGTATATTGAAAAAATTGATGCCTTAGGTAATTAATAACTCATCAGGATATAGCGTATTTCGCTATATCCTCATCTTTTTTATGTGGGAGATAAAAAATGAATTTTGTAAAAAATCATAATTTTAAAGATAAAGTTGTTGTTATTACGGGGGCCGGCGGTGTGTTATGTGCTTTTTTTGCTAAAGAAATCGCTAAAACAGGGGCAAAAGTCGCTCTATTAGATATTAATTTAGAAGCTGCAAATAAATATGCGCAAGAAATTGTTGCTGAAGGCTATGTTGCCAAAGCATATCAAACGAATGTGTTGGATTTAGATAGCATTCGAGCGACAAGAGATCTTATCACCCAAGATTTTGGCACTTGCGATATTCTCATTAATGGCGCGGGAGGAAACAATCCTAAAGCGACAACGGATAATGAATTTCACGAATTTTCATTACCGGAGAATACGAAATCTTTTTTTGACTTGGATAAATCCGGTATTGAATTCGTGTTTAACTTGAATTATTTGGGTACATTACTTCCTACGCAAGTTTTTGCTAAAGATATGATTGGTAAGAAAGGTGCAAATATTATCAATATTTCAAGTATGAATGCCTATACGCCATTAACTAAAATTCCGGCTTATTCGGGGGCGAAAGCGGCAATTAGTAATTTTACTCAATGGCTGGCGGTTTATTTTTCACGCGTTGGTATTCGTTGCAATGCCATTGCGCCGGGGTTTTTAGTCAGTAACCAAAATAGAGCATTGCTTTTTGATGCGGAAGGTAAACCGACGGCAAGAGCTAATAAAATTTTAACCAATACACCAATGGGGCGATTTGGTGAAGCAAGTGAATTGCTTGGCGGCATTCTATTTTTAATGGATGAACAATATTCTAGTTTTGTAAACGGTGTTGTGTTACCTATTGACGGTGGTTTCTCTGCCTATAGTGGTGTCTAGGAGGTAAATATGAAACCTTTTATGTGCGAAGATTTTTTATTGTCAAATGATATTTCCCGCGAACTTTATCATCAATATGCCAAAGAACAGCCTATTTTTGACTACCATTGTCATTTAAGCCCGAAAGACATTGCGGAAAATCGCCAATTTAATAACCTTACAGAGATTTGGCTGGAAGGCGACCATTATAAATGGCGTGCGTTACGTTCTGCCGGCGTTGAAGAGCATTTTATTACCGGCAAAGCCAGTGATTATGAAAAATATCAAGTTTGGGCAAAAACAGTTCCTTTGTGTATCGGTAATCCGATTTACCATTGGACGCATTTAGAATTGCGCCGTCCTTTTGGTATTCAAAATACCTTGTTTAATGAAAAAAGTGCGGTGGAAATTTGGCATAAATGTAATGAAATGTTGCAACAACCGGAATTTTCCGCACGCGGTATTATGCAGCAAATGAATGTGAAGTTAGTTGGAACCACGGATGATCCCATTGATGATTTAAGCTATCACGCCAAAATAGCACAAGATCCGGATTTTGATATTGCCGTCGTACCAAGTTGGCGACCGGACAAAATCTTCAAAATCGAATTAGTCGGTTTTAATGATTATATTGCCCAACTCGGTGCAGTAGCGGATGTTGAGATTCGTGATTTTGACAGTTTGAAAAAAGCGATTTTAAAACGTTTGGATCACTTTGATTTTTATGGTTGTAAATCTGCTGATCACGGTATTGAGATCCTTCGCTTTGCGCCAATTCCTGATGAAAAAGAATTGGATCGCATTTTATCTCAACGATTAAATAATCAACCGATTAGCGAACTACAAATTGCGCAATTTAGCACTGCAGTTTTAGTTTGGTTAGGTCAGGAATATCATAAACGACAATGGGTTATGCAAATGCACATCGGTGCATTACGCAATAACAATACCCGAATGTTTAAATTATTGGGTGCTGACAGCGGATTTGATTCGATTGGCGATCGTTTATTTGCAGAAAATTTATCTCGTTTATTGGACGCTATGGATCAAATGGATCAACTTCCAAAAACCATTTTGTATTGTTTGAATCCGCGAGATAACGAGATGATTGGCAGTATGATTGGCAATTTCCAAGGCGGCGGTATTGCAGGGAAAATCCAATTCGGTTCAGGCTGGTGGTTTAATGATCAAAAAGACGGTATGGAACGTCAGTTGCAGCAACTCTCACAATTAGGCTTGCTAAGTCAATTTGTCGGAATGTTGACGGATTCCCGCAGTTTTCTTTCTTATACCCGACACGAATATTTCCGTCGTATTTTATGTGAAATGTTCGGAAAATGGGTGGTTAACGGTGAAGTGCCTAATGACTTAGAATTGCTTGGTAATATGGTTAAAAATATTTGTTACCATAATGCGAAAGCCTATTTTAAATAAGGTTGAATTATGAAAAAACTAACCCTACTCGGCGAATGTATGATCGAACTGAACGGTGAACCGTTCGGGCAGATGTTGCAGACTTATGGCGGAGATACGTTAAATACCGCAACCTATCTTGCCAGAGTTAGCCGTCGTTCGGAAATTGATGTGCAATATGTTTCTGCGTTGGGAACGGATAAACTCAGTTTGGCGATGTTGGCGCATTGGCGGGCGGACGGAATTAATACGGATTTGGTTTTGTTAGATTCGCAGCGTCAGCCGGGGTTGTATTTGATTCAGTTGGATGCGCAAGGCGAGCGGACGTTTTTATATTGGCGTAATCAATCTGCTGCACGTTATTTGTTGCAACATTCGGATTTTCCGAAGGTCGCGGAAAAATTAGCCGAGGCGGATGCGTTGTATTTAAGCGGGATTTCTTTAGCTATTTTGCCGAAAAACGACCGCACTTTGTTACTCGAGTTGTTAAAACAATTACGCGCCAAAGGTATTGAGATTATTTTCGACAGTAATTATCGTCCTAAACTTTGGGAAAATGCGGCGGAGGCGCAATATTATTATGCCGAGTTGTTGAAGATGGTGGATGTGGCGTTAGTGACTTTTGACGACGAGCAGTTGCTTTGGGGCGATTTAAACGAACAAGCAAGTCTAGAACGCTTGGCAAGTTACGGCATCGGTAAAATTGTATTGAAACAAGGAAAGTGCGGTGCGATTTTGTGGCAAAACGGTAAGCAAGAGCCGGTTTCGACAATCGCAGTCGAAAATGTGGTGGATACCACTTCTGCCGGCGATGCCTTTAATGCCGGATTTTTACAAGGTTATTTAAGCGGTAAAGATTTAGTGACCTGCTGCCAACAAGGCAACCAATTAGCCGGTATTGTGATTCAGCATAAAGGCGCGATTATTCCTAAATCGGCGACAGCGCATTTGTTAGAAAAATTTAATTAAAGAAAAACAATGGCTTATACAACAGAACAGATTATCGAAAAATTACGCGATATTAAATTAGTGCCGGTGATTGCGTTGGATAATGCGAAAGATATTTTACCGTTGGCACAAACTTTGGCTGATAACGGTTTGCCGGTGGTGGAAATTACTTTCCGCTCCGCGGCAGCGGAGGAGGCGATTCGTTTGTTACGCCGGCATAATCCGGAAATTCTGATTGCGGCAGGAACGGTTTTAACCCAAGAACAAGTGGTTAAAGCCAAAAATGCCGGCGCGGATTTTGTGGTTACTCCGGGATTTAATCCGAGAATCGTGCAGCTTTGCCAAGACTTGAATTTCCCGATTACACCGGGCGTGAATAATCCTATGGCGATTGAGTCCGCGTTGGAAATGGGGTTGACCGCGGTGAAATTTTTTCCGGCGGAAGCAAGCGGCGGGGTAAAAATGATTAAGGCGTTGCTTGGGCCTTACGCTCAGCTACAAATTATGCCGACTGGCGGAATTAATTTGACGAATATTCGGGATTATCTTGCCGTGCCGAATATCGTGGCTTGCGGTGGATCTTGGTTTGTGGAGAAAAGCTTAATCAATGCGCAAAACTGGACGGAGATTGGACGTTTGGTGAAAGAAGCAGTGGAGTTGATTCAAGCTTAATAGATTATTTAAAGAACTTGTTAAAGTGCGGTAGAAAAATGAAATATTTTTCACCGCACTTTTCACTTATAAATACAGCGCCATTACCACGGCGTGTTCTCTGTCGCCGTCGGGGGTCGGGTAATAATTTTTACGAATATCCACTTCATTAAATCCTTGTTGTAGGTAAAGTTGTTGTGCGGTTCGGTTGGATTCTCTGACTTCCAGCCATAATGTCACGATGCCTTGTGCGCGGAGTTTTTCGATTAAGGCATTTAACAGCGCTTTGCCGAAACCTTGTCCTTGATAGTTCGGATCCACGGCGATATTAAATAATGTCGCCTCGTCCAGTACGGTTTGGCAAATGGCGAAAGCGAGGATTTTTCCGTTATTGTCACTCAGTTTGAGATTGAGATAACGTTCTCCGCAGTTATTTTTCAATGTGCCGAGCGACCAAGGTACAAGGTGTGCGGCTTGTTCTATCTCAAAAAGACGGTCGAAATCTTGTGGTTCAATAAGCGAAATCATTAGTATAAATCTTAACAATGTTGAATTTGTTGCCAAAGGGCGCGCTTGGCTTGCGGTGTTTGGGCAAAGGTTTGCCAATCGGGCGAATGCCATTGTGCGATCGCCTGTTTACACAAAGTTAAAGTGCGGTGAATTTTTTCTTCGTTATCACTGAGCAGCCAATAAAAAACAGGATGTTGAATATTCAATAAGGGCACAAAGTCAAAATCAATCTGTAAATAATCTTGCCGCGTCATTTCCAGACCGAACAAAATATCATCAAGCAATTTGTCGGCTTGCGCCGGCTTCTCACTAACAATAATTAAGCGAATACGGTTGTCAACCGGCGTGTTTACCGCACCTTTTAAAACGTCCGGACGGTTTAGTCGCCATTGGGTGATGCCCATTTCCTGCAAGAGTAGATCGCGTCTGTTCATAGCGTTGAGATTTTCCTTTATAATAGCGCTTAATTTTAACCAATAACGAATAGGATGAACAGCGTGATTTCTTTGGAAAGCCAAGTTCTTGAACGCCATTTGGATTTTTTTGTCGATCAATCCGTTTTATTTGCCGGCGGTATTAATGATGCCTTTCCGCAACAAATTCAAGGAAAAGCTCGCTCGGTGCAAGTGTGGTCGTGGTATTTTGATTATGCCGGCAAACGGCAAAGTGCGGTGGATTTTTCCGTCGAATGTGCCTTGCAAGCGGATTTAATCGTGTATTATTGGACGAAAAACAAGCAAGAAGTAGCGATGCAATTAATGCAATTATTGGCGCAAGGGGCGGAAAATCAGCAAATGTTGATTATCGGTGAAAATCGCTGCGGTGTGCGTTCGGTGGAAAATTTGCTTAAGCCTTATGGCGAAATTGCAAAAATCGATAGCGCCAGACGCTGCGGATTGTATCATTTTTCGTTAAAAAAACGACCGCACTTTGATTTGACAAGTTATTGGAAATCCTATCGAACCGAGGCGATTTCGCCATTGACGATTTGGAGTTTGCCGGGGGTGTTCAGCGCCAACGAGCTAGATACTGGCACGTCGTTATTGTTATCCACGTTAGATTCACCTTTGCAAGGCGATGTGTTGGATTTAGGCTGCGGCGCGGGTGTGATCGGCGCTTATGTGAAAATGCATAATCCGAAGGCAAATGTCACAATGTGCGATATTCACGCCTTGGCGTTGGCTTCTGCCGAGCGCACTTTGGCGGAAAATCATTTACAAGCAAAAGTGATCGCCAGCGATGTGTTTTCGCATATTGAGGGAAAGTTCGATGTAATTTTGTCCAATCCGCCGTTTCACGATGGCATTGACACCGCTTATCGCGCGGTGAGCGAATTGATTCGACAAGCGAAAGCGTATTTAAAAAACGGCGGCGAGTTGCGTATCGTCGCGAACGCATTTTTGCCTTATCCAGATTTGTTGGATCAGCATTTCGGTTCACATCGAGTGTTGGCGAAAACGGGAAAATTTAAGGTGTATTCGGTAAGAGCGTAAAAATGCGGTGATTTTTCACCGCACTTTTGCTTATCCGTTTATTCTTTTTTCAATAAGAACACGCCGTGTTCCGCCAAGTGAATATAGGCTTCGGTCAAATCCGGTATAAAGTTGTCCGGATTGGCGTTGATAAGCAAATCTTTTCCGCCCCATTCGGCGACGATTTCCCAATGATTGCCCATATAGACCGCACTTTTAATGCGGCAGCGTTGGCTCGGTTCGCCGTCGGTTTTTAAGGTGATGGCTTCCGGTCGAATGCCGACTAAACAATCGCCGTCCGGTAATCCGAATTGTTGCGTGTCAGGTAAGGTAAACGTATAACCGTTAACGGTTATGCGATTTTGTGCCAGTTGACCGTCGAAAATGCTACTTTCGCCCATAAAGTTTGCCAAGAACAGCGAGTTCGGGCGAAGGTATAATTCTTTCGCCGGCGCTTTTTGCATAATTTTTCCTTTGTGCATTACGATCACTTCGTCCGAAACGGCGAAAGCTTCCGTTTGATCGTGGGTCACATAAAGGGAAGTGATGCCTAAACGTTGTTGTAATTCACGAATTTTTTCACGCATTGAACGGCGAAGATTGGCATCCAAGTTACTGAGCGGTTCGTCAAAAAGTAGCACTTTCGGTTTCAGCACTAAGGCGCGCGCGAGGGCGACGCGTTGTTGTTGACCGCCTGAAATTTGATCCACATAACGATCTTCAAAACCGGCTAAATCAACCAATTCGAGCGCTTCTTTTACGCGCTGTTTACGTTCTTCTCCGCCGATGCCTTGCATTCTTAGCCCGTAGCCGACGTTATCGCCGATTGACATATGCGGGAAAAGGGCATAAGACTGGAAGACGATACAAATATCGCGGTTTTGAATGGAGGATTTGGTAACATCCTCGCCGTCGATAAAAATTTGTCCTGATGTCGGGCTTTCCAAACCTGCGACCAGACGTAGCACGGTGGTTTTGCCGCAACCGGACGGGCCTAATAAGGTTACCATTGTGCCGCGTTTAATGGTGAGATCCAAATTATCGATAACTACGGTTTTGCCGAAAGCTTTGGTGATATTTTTTAAAACTAAGAAATCAGTATTACTCATATTACTACCTATTGATTTTAATTCTGCGGTGCGCCTGATTTGCGCACCTTTATAATGTATTCTTGCGGCGAAATATGCCGCCGCACTGCGCGTTAGTTCATTTTTTTCGCTTTGGAACGAGAAATACGCGTATCGCCCACAATCCAGTCAAAGAACAGGATAATTGCCATCATTACCACGATTAAAATCGAGCCGTAGGCGATTGCAATGCCGTATTCGCCGTCTTCCACTCGGTTCAATATGTATGCGGTCGCCACACGCGTATCGGCGGTGACTAAGAAGATAATGGCGCTGACGGTGGTCATTGCGCGCACGAAACTGGTGACGAGCGCGGATAATAACGCCGGTTTTAATAATGGGAAAACAATATACCAAATAGTTTTGAACGAGCTGCCTTTTAAGGAAAGCGAGGCTTCGTCAAGGGATTTGTCAAGTTGCCCTAAACCCGCAATGGCGGCACGCATTCCGATCGGCAAATCACGCATTACCATTGAAATAATAATGATGATGCCCGTGCCGGTGATGTACATCGGCGCATTGTTAAAGGCGAGAATGTAAGACACCCCGGCAACTGTGCCCGGTACGGCGAAACATAACATTGTGAGAAATTCCAAACTTTTTTTACCTTGGAAATCTTTTCTGACCACAATGTAAGCGATAAGCAAGCCGAATAGAGCGGTGAGCGGTGCGGCGATACCGGCATAGATCATTGTGTTGATCAAAGACGGCCACGCACCGTCGCTTAAACCTTGTCCGAACAACATTGCATAGTTGCGTAAGGTTAAGGTGTAATCGACGCCCCAGTTGACAGTGAAACTGCCGTAGAAAATACTGCCGTAAAGTGCGAGGTTAAATATAATCCAAAAACCAAGCATTGCAATAATGGTAAATTTCAAGCCGTTAGGCAATTCTTGTACGTCGCCGCGATAGGATTTGCCGGATACGGTGACGTAAGAGCGGTTGCCGATCCATAAATATTGAATGATAAAAATGGCAAGGGAGAAAATTAACAACATTGATCCCAAAGTGCTGGCTGAGGCGTAATCTAATTGCGAACCGGCAATATAGAAGTAAATTTGCGTGGCGATTACATCGAAACTGCCGCCCAAGACCAACGGATTACTGAAGTCGGCTAGGGATTGGATAAAGACGATTAAAAACGAATTCGCCAATGCCGGACGTAACAGCGGAAAAATAATGTTATAGAACGTTTGGTAACGATTGGCGCGTAAGGTGTAAGACGCTTCTTCGATGGAGGGATGAATGGATTTTAACGCGCCGTCTAAAATCATAAATGAAATTGGGGCAAAGGCTAAAATCTGCGCAATGGCGATACCGGCAAAACCGTATAGCCAGTTGTGATTGGTAAAGCCTAAATAGGTATCCAAAAATTCCGTGACATAGCCGGAACGACCTAACATTAAAGTTACGCCTAAACCGACCACAAACGGCGGTGTGACAATCGGTAAAATGGAAAAGATTTTGCCGATAAAGGCGGTGCGACGCGCGATTCGCGTGGTGTAGAGCGCAAAGGCTAAACCGAAAATCGTGGAAATCAACCCGACAAAACCGGATAAAAACAAGGAATTGGTAATAACGCGTAAAATGTATTTTTGATTTAAGATACGAATGACTTGCTCTGGCGCAAAGGTGTCGCCGTCATAAAACATTGAAATAAAAATTGCGACGGTCGGATAAACGATAAAAAAGAAAATAATCAGAATAATACTGATAAGCGAGGCAAGAATAAATTTATCGCCTTGCATTATTTTCAACTTGGCGAGCGCCAAGGTAGCAAGTGCGGTTAAACTGACGATTAACATAATCATCGAATAACCCATACTGACTTTATAGATCGTAGCCGTTACAAACGCGAATAGCACCGTGAAAGCGACCAAATAAAGTTCGGCTTTCGCTTGTTTTTCAACGGATAACTTCAACATCGGGAAAAGTAAAAATCCGATTAACGGCAAAAACCATAGAATGGTTAAGTTAACAGACGACCAGCCCATTGCTGCCAAGAATTCATCGGCGGTACTGTCTAATAAACCGTAATCCAGCGCAGTGGACGGCAAAATTAAAAATGCAATAAATGCCAAAATGACCCAAAAAGTTGATCTGTGGGTCAAGGGTAATTTTGCGGAAATCATAATACCTCGCATAAAAAAGATAAGAATGTGGTGAAGCACCACATTCTTTTTTGATAATTATTTTGCTAATTTAACGTCATCGACCCATTTCGTAATCAAACGTTTACGTTCATCGGCGGCGCCGTATTTTTCAAAATCATAGTTAATCAGATTTAACGTCGTCGGATCGAATGCTGTTGGTGATTGCTCCGCCGTGGTGTTAGTCAGAATTTGGAAGGAACGACCTTTTTTCCACGCCAATTCTTGCCCTTCTTTAGAAAGCGCCCAGTCCACAAAGAGTTTAGCGTTTTCCATATTGCGTGCGCCTTTAATAATGCTCACTCCGCCGAGTTCATAACCGGTTCCTTCGCAAGGTACGATCATCTCGATCGGCGCACCTTGTTGTTTTTCCAAGGAATAATCGTGTAAGAAACCGATACCTACAGTGGTTTCGCCGCGTGCCGCATTGCGAGACGGTGTGATACCGGATTTCGTGTATTGCGAAATATTCGGGTGTAATTGTTTGAAATAATCGAAGGCTCCGTCTTCGCCCCAAAGTTGCACAAAGGTAGCGATCGCCGTATAAGCCGTACCGGAACTTTGCGGATCGGCGATTTGAATTTCACCTTTTAAGCGCGGATCCAATAAATCTTTCCAACATTTCGGCACTTCGGTAATGCCGAGTTTTTTCAAGCGTTCCGTATTTACGCCGAAACCTAAAATCCCCATATAAATGGCGGAACTGAGATTGCCTTTGATTTTCGCCGGATCTTGGAATCGTTCGACGACTTGATCAATGTTCGGCGAACGATAGGGTTCCAATAAACCCAATTCACCCGCTTGAGATTGCGGGTCGAAAGTACCGCCGTACCACACGTCGGCTTGCGGATTGTTTTTTTCCGCTTCGATTTTGGCGAAAGTGCTGCCGGAACCGTTACGAATAAAAGAGGTTTTTACATTATATTTCGCGCCGAAGGCTTGGGTTTCGGCTTCGCACATTTCGTTCGTCGCACTGCAATAGACCACCAATCTGCCTTGCGCGTTCGCTTGCGCCGTGACGAATAAACCGGCGGTTAAAAGTGCGGTCGAAATTGCCACGGAAATTTTGTTTAATTTCATAACGAATACTCCTTAACTTGTTATTGTTATTTTTTGCTTGCCAAAATGTGGCGTGATGTGATCAAATTTGTCGTTTTGATTGGGCGTATGCTACGCGAAAGCGAGAAAAAATAACGTGAGGCGAATCACATAATGGGAGATTATGTCTTTTTATTTCGTTCCGTTTGCTTAAATGATTATCAAATTTTATAAATTTTCTTTATAATTCGGGAAATAAATTTGTTGGTTAAATGTGAATTATGTCGGACAACTCTTGTATTATTATTGCGATTACCGGCGCATCGGCGTCAGGTAAAAGTTTAATCGCTTCCACCATTCATCGGGAGCTTTGCGAAGAACTGGGCTGCGAAGATATCGGAATTATTTCCGAGGACAGCTATTATAAAGATCAAAGCCACTTAGCCTTTGAACAACGTATTCAAACCAATTACGATCATCCCAATTCAATGGACAGAGATTTGCTGATCGACCAGCTACGCGCGCTGAAAAACGGCGAATCCGTGGATATTCCGGTGTATAGTTATACGGAACATACGCGCACCGAGCAAACCGTGCGTTTCCAACCGAAAAAAGTGATCATCTTAGAAGGCATTTTATTATTAACCGACGAACGCGTGCGACAAGAAGCCCATATTTCGGTATTTGTGGATACTCCGTTGGACATTTGTTTTATCCGCCGTTTACAGCGGGATATGGAAGAACGCGGTCGCTCGTTGCAATCCGTGATCGAACAATATCGCAAAACAGTACGCCCGATGTTTTTACAATTTATCGAACCGTCCAAGCAATATGCCGATATTATCGTGCCGCGCGGCGGGAAAAATCGTATTGCGATTAATCTGTTAAAAGCGCAAATTATGCATCTTTTAGGAAAAAATTAAGGACTGACGATGAGACTTTGTGACACCGATATTGAACGCTATTTAAACGACGGTATTATTTCGTTAACGCCGAGACCCTCCGATGACAAAATCAACGGTGCGACGATTGATGTGCGTTTGGGCAATTCTTTCCGCGTATTTCGCGAACATACCGCGCCTTATATCGATCTCAGCGGGCCGAAAGAAGAAGTTTCCGCGCAATTAGAAGCGGTAATGAGCGAAGAAATTTTAATTGACGACGGCGAAGCGTTTTTTTTGCATCCGGGCGAATTAGCATTGGCGACCACGTTGGAAGCGGTGCGTTTACCGGCGAATATTATCGGCTGGTTGGACGGGCGTTCTTCCTTGGCGCGCCTCGGCTTAATGGTGCACGTCACGGCGCATCGGATCGATCCGGGTTGGGACGGAAAAATCGTGTTGGAATTTTTTAATTCGGGCAAATTGCCTTTAGCTTTGCGTCCGAATATGGTGATCGGCGCCTTAAGTTTCGAAATTCTCAGCGGCGAAGCGGCGAGACCTTACAACCGTCGCCAAGACGCAAAATATAAAAATCAACAAAATGCGGTGGCAAGCCGTATCGACGAGGACAAATAATATGTGGAGAAGGATCGCGCTGCCGTGCGTATTATTTATTATTGCGATCTTCTCCGTTATTTATATCCAAGAAACGCGCTTGGAGCGACAATTCGTGCAAGCGTTGCAAAAACAAAACGTGCAATTCGAAGACGTTGACTTTCAGCTTTTCCCAATACCGAAAATTACGTTGCAAAATGCTTCTGCACAATTTGACAAAGAGCGGTCGTTTTTTTTCGAAAAAATTAATGTCGAATTAAGTCCTTTAGCTGCGTTTATCGGCAAAGTGCGTTTGGAGCAAATCGAACTGCAACGCGGCAAATTAACCAAGCCGAATTTTTCCGAGGTAAATTTAACGATAAAACCGACCGCACTTTATCTGAAGGATTTGCCCGATGTAGTGAAATATTTTCAAACCGGCTGTACCGGCGAAGTGGAAATGTCGGATAAATGGCGGTATTTCGTTGATTTCGAAGGAAAAGATAAATATCGAAATCATTTAAAAAGTAGCGGAGAAATCGCCTTTAACGGGCCGGATACGGAATTTAAAAATTTCTCGCTTAATTTAGATTTATATCAACCGTTATACGCGGACGATAAACAATTTTACTTTAAATTGGATCAAGGCATTCTTTCCACCCACAAAGACGGGCATAAAGTGTTGCTTTCTTATAATTTGCACATTAACGACGAATTATTTACCTATATTAACGCCTCTTTCATTCGTGAAGAAAAAGATTTATTGCTGTATTTGTTGAATAACAATAAAGCTTTTATCAAAATTAATTTGTTGTCTTTTTATGCGGATCGTTCGGGCTTGGTGCTAGTTTCCGGCAAGGATTTGGACGTGAATAAATGGCTGAATGCCTTAAAATTACCGCAAATTCTGAGCGGGAAGGTGGATTTTGATGCCGAATTAGCCTTTTTCGAACAGCGTATTAATCAAGGAAAAGCGCATTTTACCATTCAAAACGGTGAATTCAGCGGATTAAATATTCTCTCCATCGTGTCAAACCATTTGCCGATTAATTATGATCCGGCGCAACTGCAAAATGCCAACAGTGCTTTTGAACGATTGGAAGGCAAATTGCGTTGGGAACCGACGCGTTTGTGGATCGACGAGTTATTCGGCGAAGATAAACGAATTCGTTTATCCGGACGAGGAATTGTCGAATTACCCGATGTGACGTGCGATATTACGCTTGAACTTAAGGCGCAAGAAGAAAAATACCGTAAATTCGGTTTGCCGATTCGTTTTTTTGATCAATGTGCCGCACCGCAATACGAAATTTTATTAAACGGCAATTTGCGCGAGCAAATTCGGGATTTTCTGAAAGAAAAATTTCGTCGTTAACCGTGATCTTTTATTACCGAGTGGTACAATAACGTAGTTATTTCTCTCGGACTTCTCATTATGTTACCTCTAAAAATCGTGCGCCGGATTAAACTGTGGCGCGTTATTTGTTTGGCATTTTCCGCATTTATCTTTAATACAACGGAATTTATTCCCGTTGCCCTGTTATCTGATATTGCCGCGGGATTTCAAATGCCCGTTTCCGATGTGGGCTTGATGATTACCATTTATGCGTGGATCGTGTCCGTGCTTTCTTTGCCCTTTATGTTATTAACGGCGAAATTAGAGCGGCGAAGTTTATTAATCAAACTGTTCACTTTATTTATTTTGAGCCATATTTTGTCTGCGGTCGCGTGGAATTTCCAAGTGTTATTAATTTCGCGCATAGGTGTTGCCATCACTCATTCGATATTTTGGGCGATCACTGGATCTTTGGCAGTGCGCCTTGCGCCGAAAGATAAAAAAGCGCAAGCCTTGGGATTATTAGCAATGGGTAGCGCATTGGCGATGGTGCTGGGATTACCGTTAGGACGCATTATCGGGCAGGCGGCGGGCTGGCGGATAACTTTTGCCGTTATCGGTGTGATCGCCGCAGTGATTTTAATTTTTCTTTACCGATTATTACCGCACTTAGTCAGTAAAAACGCCGGTTCGTTAAGCAGCGTTCCGTTATTGTTTAAGCGCCCTCTGTTAGTCGGCTTGTATGTGATTACCATTTTCGCCGTTTCCGCCCATTTTACCGCATATAGTTATATCGAGCCTTTTATGATCCGTATTACCCGAATGGATCCGAGCGTAACGACGGCGGTATTATTGATTTTCGGTTTATCCGGTGTGGTGTCCAGTTTGTTGTTTACGCGCTATCATCGTTTCGGGCCGGCAAAATTCTTATTAACGGCAATGACTATTTTAACCTTATCGCTGTTCTTGTTATTCCTTTGTGGCACGCAAGGCTATGTAATGTTCGCTTTAGTTTTTGTTTGGGGCATTGGTATTGCGGCGATAGGGTTGAGTTTACAGGTTCGCGTCTTGCAACTGGCGCCCGATGCAACGGATGTGGCAATGGCGATTTTCTCAGGGATTTATAATATCGGCATCGGCGGCGGGGCGTTGCTCGGCAATCAAGTAATGCAACATTTGGGATTGAATTATATCGGCGTCATCGGCGGTATTGTCGCGTTGTTTTCGATGCTGATTTTTGTCGTCATTCATTTGCGCTATCGACATTTGCCGATAAAAGCAATTCAATAAATATAAAAAAGGCTAATTGCATCAAACAATTAGCCTTAGGCTGATGACAAACCTTTATAGCCATTTATCATCATTTTCTTTCTCCCCTTGTGGGAGAAGGTGCTCGCAGGGCGGATGAGGGGTAATAATTTATCGTCATTACAAAAATGTTATTTTGCTTCGCAAAATCCCCCTCATCCTGATTTTTGTTTCTGAACGAAACAAAAATCTGTCCTTCTCCCACAAGGGGAGAAGGGAGCGATTGCACTTTGTCAATAAAATAAGGCTAATTGAGTCAAATAATTAACCTTATTTTCTATCCGATTTTACGACTAAATCGCCCAACCGCCGAGATAGAACGCGACTAAGGCAATGGCAATCACAACGGTACCGATATTTAATTTTTTCACTTCGCCGCTGACTAAGCGACCGATAACCAAGGTAGCGAAACCTAACATAATACCGGTGACGATGTTAGCGGTTAAGACGATAAATACCGCACAAACCAAGCCGCTCATTGCGCCGACGAAGTCATTGAAATCCAATTTTGTCACGTTGCTTAGCATTAATAAACCGACGTACATTAATGCCGGCGCCGTGGCATAACCGGGAACCAAACCGGCTAAAGGTTGGAAGAATAACATCAATAAGAACAATACGCCGACGACAACCGCAGTAATACCGGTTTTACCACCTGCAGCCGTACCAGCCGCGGATTCGATATAAACCGCTGCCGGTGCCGTACCGAAAATACCGGAGAACAAGCTACTTACGGAGTCGGAAGTTAGGGCTTTGCCACCGTTGATGATTTGACCGTCTTTATCCAATAAATTCGCTTGACCGGCAACGGCGCGGATTGTACCTGTCGCATCAAAAACTGCGGTCATTACTAATGCGAATACCACCGGTAAAATTGCCGGTTGTAAGGCGCCGACCAAATCTAATTCTAAGAATAACGATTGTTCGCCGAATGTTGGCATTTTGAAAATTTCACCGCCGAATTTGACGTTAGGATCAAATACTAAACCGATCAACGTAATGGCGATAATGACCCATAAAATACCGCCTTTCACTTGCATTTTTTCCAAACCGATAATCGCCGCTAAACCGCATAATGCCATTAAAACAGGGAAGGATGCGAAATCGCCCAGTTTCACCGGCAAACCCGCTTGGTTTCCGACCACAATGCCGACACCGTTTGCTGCGATAAGCAATAAGAACAAACCGATCCCGATACCCGCACCGTGCGCAATACTTGCCGGAAGGTTGCGTAAAATCCACGAACGAATGCCGGTGGCGGAAATCAGTGTAAAGACCACCCCCATAAAGAACACCGCGCCCAAAGCGACAGGAATACTGACGTTTTGCCCTAATACCAAGCTAAACGCCGTAAATGCCGTTAACGAAATGGCACAACCGATCGCCATCGGTGCATTTGCCCATAATCCGATTAAAATCGAACCTAAACCGGAAACCAAACAGGTGGCGATAAACACGCTTTCTGCCGGGAAACCCGCCGCACTTAACATATTCGGCACGACGATAACGGAATAGACCATTGCTAAAAAGGTGGTTAAACCGGCAACCACTTCCTGACGAACTGTCGAACCTCGTTGGGTCAGTTCGAATTGACTTTCTAAAGACATAAGATACCTTCATCATAATTAAATAAAAATGCCGGTATTTTACCTGAAAGAATCAAATAGTAAACGTTTGCGTCGGATTTTATGCAATAAAAAAGATCCGATTAACGGATCTTAATATTAAGGGAAGATAATTTAGAATTTGTCGATCTTTTGAGGTTGATATTTAATCTAAATACATCGTCTTTTTTGTCCTCGCAGGGCGCTTATAAGGCGGCGAAAAACAAGACTATTTATTAATTTGACTGCCGATTAGCCCGCCTAATGCCGCACCGCCTAAGGTTGCACCGGTGGTTCCGCCGATAGCATTGCCCGCCACGCCGCCGATCGCCGCGCCGATTGCGGTGTTTTTCTGGGTTTTGGACATTTGTGCGCACGCGGCGAGAGAAAGGGCGACAAAGACGACCGAGATCATTTTCATTTTGCTTTTCATCAATAAAACTCCACTACATTGATTTGTTTAATCTTTTAACACCGAGCCTAACAAGAGTTAGACTTTATGACAATACCATATCTAAACGGTATTACCTTCTATGACCGCCCGCACAATAATAAGTTCGTTCTTTCTTTGTCGTGTAATTATATTTCGTTGATTCCGTAAGCAAGTTTGTTTTCCTTGAAAGCTGAAATCTTGCTATACTAAGCGGCAATTCGGTTCATTAACTTAGGAGAAATGAAATGGCGATTTTAGTAACCGGCGGTGCTGGATATATCGGCTCGCACACAGTAGTGGAATTGCTTAATGCGGGCAAAGAAGTTGTGGTTTTGGATAACTTATGCAATTCTTCGGAAAAATCTTTGGATCGCGTGACGCAAATCACCGGCAAACAAGTGAAATTCTACCAAGGCGACGTGTTAGATACGGCGCTATTACAGCAAATTTTTGCAGAAAATGACATTCAATCGGTGATTCATTTTGCCGGCTTGAAAGCCGTGGGCGAAAGCGTGAAAAAACCGGCGGAATATTATTTAAATAACGTCACGGGTTCCTTGGTTTTAGTGCAGGAAATGAAAAAAGCCGGCGTGCGTAATTTGGTTTTCAGTTCCTCCGCCACGGTTTACGGCGATCCGGAAATTATTCCGATTACGGAAAATTGCAAAGTCGGCAGTACGACCAATCCTTATGGCACGTCGAAATTAATGGTGGAACAAATTTTAACCGATATTGCCAAAGCCGAACCGCAATTCAGCTTTACTATTTTGCGTTATTTTAATCCGGTAGGTGCGCACGAAAGCGGCTTAATCGGCGAAGATCCGAACGGCATTCCGAACAATTTATTACCTTATATCAGCCAAGTAGCGATCGGCAAATTGCCGCAATTATCCGTATTCGGCAGCGATTATGCGACACACGACGGCACGGGCGTGCGCGATTATATTCACGTCGTGGATTTGGCTATCGGGCATTTAAAAGCCCTTGAACGTCACGAAAACGATGCCGGATTGCACATTTACAATTTAGGCACGGGCACGGGCTATTCCGTGTTGGATATGGTTAAGGCGTTCGAACAAGCCAATGACATTACCATTCCTTATCAGTTAACCGATCGCCGTCCGGGCGACATTGCCGTGTGTTATTCCGATCCGAGTTTGGCAGCGCAAGAATTAGGCTGGCGTGCGGAACGCGATTTAACGCAAATGATGAAAGATACTTGGAATTGGCAAAAAAATAATCCGAAAGGCTATCGCGATTAAGCCTCTTGTCTTACATATTAGCGCAATGATTTGCGCTAATATGTTATAAAAAACTCTCAAAAATGACCGCACTTTTAGAATGACCGACGCAAAACCGACTTTATTTTCTCAAATTTTCAGCCGTAGTATGCTGATTTGTATTTTTACCGGCTTTAGTTCCGGACTGCCTTTTTACATTATTATTTCCCTGTTGCCGATTTGGTTGCGTGCCGAAAAAGTGGATTTGGAAACCCTCGGTTATTTCACTATCGTCACCTTGCCGTTTTCGTGGAAATTCCTTTGGGCGCCGCTGTTGGATCGTTTTGTTCCGCCGTTTTTAGGCAGACGTCGCGGTTGGATGCTAATCACGCAATTATTGCTGATTATCTCTTTGAGTTTATTCGGCTTTTTAGAACCGCACGGACAATTCGGTTTGGCGATTATTGCTGCGATTGCTGCGCTGGTATCTTTTTTCTCCGCTAGCCAAGATATCGTGTTGGATGCCTATCGGCGGGAAATTTTATCCGATAACGAATTGGGATTAGGTAACTCCGTTCACGTTAACGCTTATCGCATCGCGGGCTTAGTACCGGGTTCGCTCGCTTTAATTTTGGCGGATTATATGAGTTGGCAATCGGTTTTTGTGATCACGGCGTTGTTTATGTTACCCGGTATTTTAATGACGCTGTTTTTAAGTAAAGAACCGCAAATTGCGCTCAATAAACACCGCACTTTAAAAGAAAACGTGATTGAACCTTTCAAAGAATTTTTTAATCGCAAAGGCGTTTGGTCTGCGTTGGGTATTTTAGCGTTTATTTTTCTGTATAAACTCGGCGACAGTATGGCGACGGCGTTGATTTCGCCTTTTTATCTCGATATGGGATTCAGTATGACGCAAATCGGCTTGGTGGTGAAAAACGCCTCGTTATGGCCGATGATTGTGGCGGGTATTGTCGGCGGCATTATTATGCTGAGAATCGGTATTAACCGCGCTTTGTGGCTATTCGGTGTCGTACAAATCGTGACGATTTTGGGCTTTGCGTGGTTGGCTCGATTAGGGCCGTTCGAACAAGTGGATAATTTCGCCTTGTTCGCGTTAACTTTGGTGGTTGCCGCCGAATATATCGGTATCGGATTGGGCACTTCCGCATTCGTCGCGTTTATGGCGCGCGAAACCAATCCGCTTTATACGGCGACGCAACTGGCATTATTCACCAGCTTATCCGCCTTGCCGCGCGCAACATTAAATACGCAAGCCGGCACATTAATTCAACATCTCGGTTATTATGATTATTTCTGGTTGTGCTTTTGGCTCGCCGTGCCGGGAATGTTATGTTTAATTTGGGTGGCGCCTTGGAATAAATCTTAACGCCCGCTTTTTTGCGTTTTATCAACAATTCGGTATTTTTAGGCTAGGCAATCGTTAAACTAAATTGACTTTCTATTCGCTTTGCGTAATTATTGCGCAAAATTTTATTATCGAACCGTCGAATTCGATAATATTCGGTTTTGTTTAAGTATGAAAATCTAGGGAAGCATTTATGTTATTTCTGAAGAAATTAAGCTATTTATTAGCAAAATTCACCGCACTTTTTATTATTTTGTTGGCGTGCGTCACGTTCTACAAACCCGAACTTTTTACTTGGGTAAAAGGCGATGCGCAAATTATCGTATTAAGCTTGATTATGCTATCTATGGGAATGACGCTCGGCGTACAAGATTACAAAATTCTTGCCCAGCGCCCGCTTGATATTTTAATCGGTACGGTGTTGCAATATACGGTAATGCCGTTTACGGCGATTGCGGTGGCGAAAGGTTTTGATCTCTCACCGGCACTCACCTTGGGATTGGTGTTGGTCGGCTCTTGTCCGGGGGGCGTGGCGTCGAATATTATGACCTTTTTATGCAAGGGCGATGTGGCATTTTCCGTCGGAATGACCACAGTTTCCACCTTACTTGCACCGGTAATGACGCCTTTATTGTTGAATTATATCGTCGGTCAAACCGTAGAAATGGACGGTTGGGCGATGTTTAAATTTATGCTGTTAGTAACCGTATTACCGGTTCTGGTCGGTTCGGTTTTGAATATCACTTTGCATCGTAAAAAATGGTTCCAAGATTTGCGCGAATTAATGCCCGGCGTGGCGGTGATCAACTTCGCGTTTATCGTCGGCGGCGTAGTGGCGCTTTACGGTAACTATTTCTTGCAATCGGGATTCATCGTATTGCTTTGTATCGTTTTCCATAATTTAATCGGTTATGCCTTGGGATATTTAGGTGGAAAATTATTCGGAATGAGTTTACCGAAGAAGAAAACCATTTCAATCGAAGTGGGCGTGCAAAATGCCGGATTGGCAACCGGATTAAGTATGAAATTTTTCCCGACCATACCGGAATCCGCCGTTGTTTGCGCAGTGGCTTGCGTATGGCATTCCGTTGCCGGCACGGTATATGCAAACTTCTTATTGTGGGTGGATAAATACCGCAAACAACCGGTCGAACCTTTATCGGAACAAGATTTAGTCGAAGAATCTTAATTTCCTGTTCGGCGTTCTGTGTGAAAGAACGCCGAATGCACATTTCGGACTTGAGTTTAAAGGCTAAGCGCGGTATCGTATAGCCGTTTTTTTATTTAACGAGGTGATTATGAAAATTATTTTATTGGGTGCGCCGGGCGCAGGAAAAGGAACCCAAGCACAATTTATTATGAACAAATTCGGTATTCCGCAAATCTCTACCGGAGATATGTTGCGCGCAGCGATTAAAGCCGGTTCCGAATTGGGACAACAAGCGAAAATTTTAATGGATGCGGGACAACTTGTGCCGGACGATTTGATTATTTCTTTGGTGAAAGAACGCGTCGCTCAAGCGGATTGCGCAAAAGGTTTCTTATTGGACGGTTTCCCGCGTACTATTCCGCAAGCGGATGCATTGAAAGCGGCGGGGATCGCTATCGATTATGTATTGGAATTTGATGTGCCGGATGAAGTGATCGTCGAACGAATGAGCGGTCGCCGCGTACACCAAGCTTCCGGTCGTACTTATCACGTTGTGTATAATCCGCCGAAAGTGGAAGGTAAAGACGACGTAACCGGCGAAGATTTGGTTATTCGTGCCGATGACAAACCGGAAACCGTTTTGGATCGCTTAAAAGTGTATCACAACACCACCAAACCGTTGGTGGATTACTACCAAGCGGAAGCAAAAGCGGGCAACACAAGTTATTTCCGTTTGGACGGTACGCAACGCGTGGAAGAAGTCAGCGCGGAATTAGATAAATTATTGGCATAATTCTGCCTAAACCGAAGGTTATACCCTGAATACCCTGAATACCCTGAATACCCTGTATTCGGGGTATTTTTTTAGTTTTCTTTTTTCCGCCAATAAGTGGCGAATTTCGGCAATCCGTTTTTATTGATCCCGCGATATTTATAGGTGATTGTCGAACCGATAGGCGGCGGATTCGTTCTATCGGAAAAATTAAAGCCCGATCCGATACGAAATACGCCGCGATGATTTTTACAGGTCAACGAACCCAACATATTTTCAAATTGTCCTTTGCCTTGATGATGCGCAATAACCTCACATTCTTCGTCAAGTGCGGTCTTTAATTTTAAAATTTGTGAACTGCGTTTGGTTTCGTAAGGCGCATTAGGATTGCGCAGCACAACGCCTTCGCCTTGTTGTGCTTCCACTTGGGCGAGAAATTGTCGAATATGTGCCGCGTTCCGAATAGGAATTTGTTCGATAATTCGAATATAAGGCGTGGGATGAATGTGCAAATAATCCTTTAACAGCGATAAGCGTTCGAATAAGTTTCCCGGTGCATTAGGCACATCGAACACATATAATTTCAAACTTTCCCAACCTTTATCTTTTTGCGATCGCACGATCGCAGAAATTTCTTCAAAGCGGTTGCGTTCGCTGAAAAGTTCGCCGTCAATGGCAAAAGGCGGGAAATCTTTAATAAAATAGCTCGGCGGCGTCAGGATATTATTTTGTCGCGTAAAAAGCTGCTGCCCGTCCCAATAACCGCGCACGCCATCCAATTTTTCGCTCATTACCCAATTTTTTACATCTTGATTGGTATAAGTGTCCAATAACATTAATTCCGGCGGTGCGGCTTTTAAGTGGCATAAGCCGATAAAACTCAGCCATAAAGCAAAGAATAAACGTCCCATTTTTCTTCCTCGTTATTCCGTTTTGTCCATAGGGTAACGAGGAAAAATTCATCGGAATAGGCGGTTTTGCCATTTTTACGATCCGTTACGCAAAAATAAAAAATAATGGCGCCAAAAGTGCGGTGAATTTTTCGGTTATTTTTACGCAAACGTTTTCTTTTTTGTGACGGGTGATTATAATGCAACGATTTTTTGATTTTTACAGGGGATAAAAAATGAGTCTGGATAACTTCAGTTTAAAACCGGTTCCGCAAGATCAGCGCAAAGGTGTTGTGGCGCTGACATTCGTAATGTTGGGATTAACCTTTTTCTCGGCGAGTATGTGGACGGGCGGTACCTTAGGTACCTCATTGAATTACAATGATTTTTGGTTTGCCGTCATTGTCGGAAACTTAATGTTGGGCGTTTACACCTCGTGCTTAGGTTATATCGGTGCGAAAACCGGTTTAACGACACATATTCTTGCGCGTTATTCCTTCGGGGTAAAAGGATCTTGGTTGCCGTCGTTATTATTGGGCGGCACGCAAGTGGGTTGGTTCGGCGTGGGCGTGGCAATGTTTGCCATTCCGGTCAACAAAGTTACCGGCATTGATGTAAATTGGCTGATTTTAGCCTCCGGCGCATTGATGACGATCACCGTCTTTTTCGGTATTTCCGCGCTCACGATTTTATCCTCCGTTGCGGTGCCGGCAATCGCGCTATTGGGTTCCTATTCCGTATATTTAGCCGTGACGGAAGCGGGCGGATTGGACGTATTAAAACAAATTTTACCGAGCGAACCGATGTCGTTGTCAATGGCGATTACTTTAGTGGTGGGATCATTTATTAGCGCAGGATCCTTAACCGCCGATTTCGTGCGTTTCGGGCGTGTGGCTAAGCAAGCCATCGTAATTAGTATGATCGCCTTCTTTTTGGGCAATACGTTAATGTTCGTGTTCGGCGCGGCGGGCGCGGCTGTAAAAGGAATGTCCGATATTTCCGACGTAATGATTGCGCAAGGCTTGATTTTGCCGGCGATTATCGTACTCGGCTTAAATATTTGGACGACTAACGACAACGCTTTGTATGCTTCAGGTTTAGGTTTTGCCAATATCACCGGATTAAGCAGCCGAATTTTATCCGTCATCAACGGGATTATCGGAACGCTATGCGCGTTATGGTTGTATAATAATTTCGTCGGCTGGTTGACGTTTTTGTCTTCCGCCATTCCGCCGGTGGGCGGGGTGATCATCGCCGATTATGTATTGCGCCGCAAAGCTTATGCAAACTTTGATGAAGCGAAATTCGTCACCATTAACTGGGCGGCGATTATTGCGGTGGCGATCGGTGTAATGTGCGGTAAGTTTTTACCGGGAATTATTCCGGTTAATGCGGTAATCGGCGGCGCACTTTCTTATGCTATTCTTAACTCTTTGATTTGCAAATTAAAATAAGGCGAAATAATGATTATTCAAAATGTACGTTTGCCGGCTAAAGACGGGCTTTGGCAAATTTCGATTAAAGACGGCAAATTCGAACGTATCGAGGCGCAAGATCACGCCGATCGCAGTTTGCCTTGCGATATTGATGCACAGGGCGGCATTGCTTATCCGCCTTTTGTCGAACCGCATATTCATTTGGATGCCACTCAAACGGCGGGACAACCGAATTGGAATCAATCGGGCACATTATTCGAGGGAATCGAACGCTGGGCGGAACGTAAAGCTTTGTTAAGCCACGAAGATGTTAAACAACGCGCGTGGAAAACCTTAAAATGGCAAATCGCCAACGGCGTGCAATATGTCAGAACCCACGTTGACGTGTCGGATCCGACGCTCACCGCGCTGAAAGCAATGCTTGAAGTGAAACAAGAAGTCAAACCTTGGGTGGATTTGCAAATCGTCGCATTTCCGCAAGAAGGGATTTTGTCTTATCCGAACGGCGAAACTTTATTAGAACAAGCGATGGAAATGGGCGCCGATGTGGTCGGCGGGATTCCGCATTTTGAATTTACCCGCGAATACGGCGTACAATCGATGCATATCGCTTTTGATATAGCGCGTAAATACGGCAAACAACTGGATATTCACTGCGATGAAATTGATGACGAGCAATCTCGTTTCGTCGAAACCGTCGCCGCCTTAGCACTGAAATACGAAATGGGCGATCAGGTGACGGCAAGTCATACCACGGCAATGCATTCCTATAACGGCGCTTATGCCTCGCGTTTGTTCCGTTTATTAAAAATGTCGGGCATTCATTTTGTGGCGAATCCGCTGGTGAATATTCATTTGCAAGGTCGCTTCGATACCTATCCGAAACGTCGTGGCATTACGCGCGTAAAAGAAATGTTGAAAAATAATATCAATGTTTGTTTCGGGCACGATGACGTGTTTGATCCTTGGTATCCGCTAGGTACCGCCAATATGTTGCAAGTGTTGCATATGGGTTTGCACGTTTGTCAGCTAATGGGATACGGACAAATTAACGACGGCTTAAAATTGGTGACGGAAAACAGCGCCAAAGCGCTAGGAATCAAAGATTACGGTATTCAAGTAGGAAACCGTGCCAATCTGATTATTTTACCGGCGGAAAGCGGATTCGATGCGGTGCGACGCCAAGTGCCGACGGCATATTCGATTCGCGACGGTAAGATTATCGCCGACACGCAACCGGCAACGACGCGAATTTATTTGGATCGTGAAGAAAACGTGTCTTATCGCTAAAAAAGTGCGGTGAAAATTCACCGCACTTTTGCGTAATCGGCGCAATGTTCAGATGAATGATTTTCATCGACGACACAAAATTTTTTCATCTTCTTCAGACAATAAATTTGTTAGAATCAATCACTTCCATAACAAAAGAGAAAAACAACAATGAGCAAATTATTTCCTAACGCACAACCTCGCACACAAGCACCTTATCGTTTTGACATCGTCGGCAGTTTTTTACGTCCGGAAAATTTAAAACACGCCCGCCAACAATGCGCGTGCGGTGATATTTCTTGCGCGGATTTAACTCGTGTGGAAGATGAAGAAATCGCCAAATTGGTCGAACATCAAAAAGCCGTCGGATTACACGCCGTAACGGACGGCGAATTCCGCCGCACTTTCTGGCATTTGGATTTCTTAGCCGCGTTGGACGGTGTGAAAGAAGTGGACGCGGAGAAATTCTCCGTGCAATTCAAACACGATAACGTACGCCCGAAAACCTTAAAAATCGTCGATAAAGTCGGTTTTTCCGATACGCATCCGTTTTTACAACATTATCGTTCGTTACAAGCGCTTTCCGGCGATTATCCGGTGAAATTCACCGTGCCGTCGCCGTCAATGTTGCATTTGATTTGCACTGTGCGCGAAACCCATTACGAACCGATTGCGCGTTATGCGGATAATAATCGTCAATTATTGGACGACATCGCTGACGCTTATAAAAGTGCGGTGCAAAAATTTTATGATTTAGGTTGCCGTAATTTGCAATTAGACGATACCAGCTGGGGAGAATTGTGTTCGGAAGAAAAACGTGCCGCCTATCAAGCGCGCGGATTTGATCTTGACCAATTAGCCGAAGATTACGTTTATATGGTCAATCGCGCCATTGAAGATCGTCCGGCGGATATGACTATCACAATGCACATCTGCCGCGGCAACTTCCGTTCCACTTGGTTCTCCTCCGGTGGTTATGAGCCGGTGGCGGAAACATTATTCGGCAACTGCCGTGTTGACGGTTTCTTCTTGGAATACGACAGCGATCGCTCCGGCGATTTCAAACCGCTACGTTTTATCAAAGATCAACAAGTCGTATTAGGTTTGGTGACATCAAAAAACGGCGAATTGGAAGATAAAAACGAAATCATCGCTCGTATTCAAGAAGCGGCGCAGTATGTGGACATCAACCAGCTTTGCTTAAGCCCGCAATGCGGTTTCGCTTCGACGGAAGAAGGCAATATCTTAACCGAAGAACAACAATGGAATAAGCTGAACTTTATTCGCGAAATCGCCGAAGAAGTTTGGGGAAAATAGGAATTCGACACATCGAAAAAAAGCGGGCGTTTTGCCCGCTTTTTCTTGTCTAAATATTCATTTGTTGGAATAAATTTAATTTATCCGGTACTAAATAAACTTGCTCGCCGATGCGGTATTGCGATTGCATATAGCTTTCTTTGGTGAGAATCACTTCGATCGGTTGTTCGCTTTGGCGGCTTTCGATTTCAATGCGCACGATAAACCCGATGGCGTTGATATGGGTGATGATGCCTGCGGCGAGGGCGTTGTCGGCGGCGCGCGATAAGGTTAATTCGTAAGGACGAATATAGGCGGTGGCGGATTGATTTTCCACCGGCACAGTGTGATTGGTATTCGGATCAATGCGATGAGAAAATTCGCCGACCACTAAATTTCCTTGATCGATATGCCCGTGGAACACGTTCACATCGCCGACAAATTGGGTGACGAACGGCGTTTGCGGCGAATGATAAATCTGTGTCGGTTCGTCGATTTGTTCGATTTGTCCTTTGTTCA
The DNA here is from genome assembly GCF_002795405.1 of Caviibacterium pharyngocola. Lineage (GTDB taxonomy): Bacteria > Pseudomonadota > Gammaproteobacteria > Enterobacterales > Pasteurellaceae > Caviibacterium > Caviibacterium pharyngocola. The sequence continues at coordinate 52,340 of NZ_PHGZ01000001.1, forward strand.
TTACCACAATGCGATCGGAAACATCCAAGGCTTCGTCTTGATCGTGGGTGACGAAAATGCTGGTGACATTCAATTCTTGGTGTAAATCGCGCAGCCAGCGACGCAATTCTTTACGCACTTGAGCATCCAAGGCACCGAAGGGTTCGTCCAATAACAGCACTTTCGGTTGAACGGCTAGGGAACGAGCCAGCGCTACCCGTTGGCGCTGTCCGCCGGAAAGTTGATTCGGATAGGCGTTAGCAAGCCAATCCAATTTCACCAGCTGCAAAAGTGCGGTCACTTTTTCGTGAATTTCTTCTTTACTCGGACGAAATTTACGCGGTTTCACTTGCAAACCGAAAGCCACGTTTTCAAACACCGTCATATTTTGGAACAATGCGTAATGTTGAAAAACAAAACCGACGCCGCGTTTATCGGCGGAAAGCGCGGTTACGTCGTTGTTTTCAAACAGAATTTTGCCGCTGTCGGCGAATTCCAAACCGGCGATAATGCGTAGCAACGTGGTTTTGCCGCAACCGCTCGGGCCTAATAACGCGGTTAACTGGTTTTGTTTGAACTGAACGTTAATCTCTTTTAATGCGTGAAACGCACCGAAATGTTTTTCCAGATTTTCGATTTGAATTGACATTGTTCTTTCCTTTTAAATTGCCGCCGGTGAAACTTCTTGTCGGTGTGAGGCGCGTTCGAGTTTTTTTCGTTGCATTTGTTCGACCAGGCTTTGGATCGCCAATGTGCCTAGCGCGAGCAATGCCAATAACGCGGCGCAGGAAAAGGCGGCGATAAATTGGTATTCGTTGTAGGTGATTTCCACATATAACGGAATGGTGTTGGTGAGTCCGCGAATATGACCGGACACTACGCTCACCGCGCCGAATTCGCCCATTGCGCGCGCGTTGCTTAAAATCACGCCGTAAATCAGCGGCCATTTGATTTTCGGTAAGGTCACGCGGGAAAAAATCGTCCAAGTGGAAGCGCCTAAAATCAGTGCGGCTTGTTCTTCGCTGTTGCCTTGGGCGCTCATCGACGGGATTAACGCTTTGATGATAAGCGGGAAAGTGACGAACAAGGTGACGATCACAATACTCGGCAAGGCGAAAATAATGCGAATTTGGTGTTCGAACAACCACGCACCGAATAATCCGTCCAAACCGAAAATTAATAAAAACATTAAGCCGACGACCACCGGCGAAATGGAAAACGGCAAATCCAAAAGTGCGGTTAAAAAACTCTTACCTTTGAATTGGAAATAAGCAATCGTCCACGCCATTACGATGCCGATGAAAAGATTGATTGGCAAAACGATTAACGCGACTTTTAAGGTCAACCAAATGGCGCTAAGCGCTTCTTCGTCGCGAATGGCGTTAAAAAATAGTTCTAAGCCTTGTTCAAGAGCATAGTAGAAAACCGTCAGCAACGGCAAAAGCAATACAAGAGTGAAAAAAGCGAGACCGATACCGATTAAAATCCATTGTTGCCAGCGAGAGGTTGTGTGTTTCATCGAAATTTCCTTATTTTATCGGGCTGATTTTTTTCGCTAACGACCATTGCAAGGCGTTAATCGCAATAATCAATAAAAAGGAAATGCATAACATTAATAACGCGACGACGGATGCGCCTTGGACATCATACAAATCCAATTTCGACATAATGATCAAAGGGGCGATTTCCGACACCAGCGGAACGTTTCCCGCAATAAAAATTACCGAGCCGTATTCGCCGAGAGAGCGTGCAAAGCCCATTCCCGCGCCGCCGACAAGCGCCGGTAATAGAATCGGTAAAATCACGCGGCGGAGGGTAGTGAATTTCGACGCCCCGAGAATATTCGCCGCTTCTTCGAAACTGCCGTCGAGATTTGCCAACACCGGCTGCACGGCGCGTACGATAAAAGGTAAACTGACGAAAATCAACGCGATACTGATTCCAATCGGCGTATAAGCGATTTGCAAGCCGAAACGCATTAAAAATTCGCCGATCAAGCCGTTCGGCGAATAAAGCGACGCCAAAGCGATCCCGGCGACGGCGGTGGGTAAGGCAAAGGGCAAATCAATCAACGCGTTTACGATTTTTTTACCGAAAAATTCATAACGCACCAAAATCCACGCCAAAAGAAAACCAAACACCACATTCACGACGGTAGCAAGCGCCGCCATTTTAAATGATAAATAAATGGACGCGAGCACGCGTTGACTGGTGACGATTTGCCAAATTTCCGCGCCTTTTAATTGGAGTGCGGTCAGAATTAATAAAATTAACGGCAACAGGATCACGGACGATAACCATAAGATCGTCACCAATAATCCTCGTTTAAAACCGGGCAATACAAAATGCATTTTTCTACCTTTCACTCATTTTGAAACTTGCATAAAAATAACCGCACTTTTTTCCGGACGCAAAGAACATAAAATTATTTGTTATGTCTTTTCGTTATATTTAACCGTTTGCGCATTGTTTTAATATTCAAAAAGATTATATGAAATGCTTTTTTGTTATTTTTATCTTGCGGGGTTTTGCTTTATAACTTACTCCACTTGATTCATTGCAGTGAATTGTTCGATTTAATTTACAGGATTTTTAAAGGAGGAAAAATGAAAAAAGCGCTTGTTTTTTCAGTGATTTTTCTTCTTTTAGGTAGCATATTCCAGCTTGGAAACAGCTCGGCGGCGAAAGATAAAAAAGTGTTACTTAATGTGTCTTATGACGTTATTCGAGATTTTTATAAAGCCTATAATCCGCTGTTTCGCGCACATTATAAAGCCGAATCCGGTGAAGAAGTAATGATCTCGCAATCGCACGGCGGCGCCAGTAAACAAGTGCTTTCCGTGGCGAACGGTTTGCCGGCGGATGTGGTGACGCTGACGCAAACCAATGATATCGACACCCTAGCGGCGCGCGGTTTGGTTTCGCCGAATTGGCGGGAACAATTTCCGAACGGTGCCGTGCCTTTCGGCTCGGTTATCGTGTTTTTGGTGAAGAAAGGCAATCCGAAAGGTATCTCGGATTGGGCGGATTTGGTGCGTGACGATGTATCGGTGATTTTTGCCAACCCGAAAACTTCGGCAAACGGACGTTTCGCTTATTTGGCGGCGCTTGCCTATGCGAAAAGACAATTCGGTCAAGCTGAACAAGAACAAGATTTTATGCGTAAGTTGCTGAAAAACGTGCCGATTTTAGAAACCGGCGCGCGCGGTGCGACGATTTCTTTTACTCAGCGTAATTTAGGCGATGTACTAATTACGCCGGAAAACGAAGCCGCGCTAGCGGCGCAAGCCTTGGGCGAAAACAGTTTTGAAGTGGTATATCCGCATTACACCGCTTATACGCCGGTGTTAGTTGCCGAGGTCAGTGCGAACACGGCGTTAAACCGCACGTCGCAACAGGCGAAAGCGTATTTAAATTATTTATGGAATGACGAAATTCAAGAATTAGCGGCGAAGAATCATTTTCGTCCGACCAATCAAGGAATGTTAGCCAAATATCGACATTATTTCCCCGAAGTGGAAAGTTTCGACGTGAATCGCGAATTCGGTTCTTGGCAACAAATCAATACGGAACATTTTGCGGATAACGGCTTATTCGACCGTTTATATATCGCCGCCAAAAGCGGGCGATAACCGCTGAAAAAAGGAGAAAGAATGAATTATTTTCCCGTTTTTGCAGATTTAACGAATCGTCCCGTGTTGGTTGTCGGCGGCGGTGAGATTGCGGCGCGTAAAATTCATTTGCTGTTGAAAGCAAACGCGCAAGTACGTATCGTCGCACAAAAATTGAATCCGTCTTTAACCGCACTTTGGCAACAAAACCGCCTGATTTGGCTTGCGAAAGAATTTAATGCCGAACAAGTGCGGTCGGTTTTTTTGGTGATTGCGGCGACCAACGACGCGCAGTTGAATCGACGCGTTTTTTTAGTGGCGGAACAGCAACAAAAATTGATTAATACCGTAGATGATCAAGCCTATTGCAGTTTTATTTTTCCGTCGATTATCGATCGCAATCCGATTCAAATCGCCGTATCCAGCGGCGGTGCAGCGCCGGTGTTAGCGCGTTTATTGCGGGAAAAGTTAGAAAGTTTATTGCCGCAGCATTTGGGCGCAATGGCGGAAATTTCCGGCAAGTGGCGTGCGGCGGTAAAAGAAAAATTGACCACCGTGACGGAACGTCGTCGTTTTTGGGAGCGTTTATTTAACGGTCGTTTCGCCCAATTATTGAAAAATCATTCGCCGGCACTTGCGGAACAGGAACTCGCGCAACAATTAGAACAAGATTACCAAGGCGGTAGCGTGTCCTTAGTGGGCGCAGGCCCGGGCGATCCCGGTCTATTGACATTAAAAGGACTACAAGAGATTCAACAAGCGGACATCGTATTGTACGACGCTTTGGTTTCCGATGAAATTCTCGAATTAGTACGCCGTGATGCCGAGTTAGTATTTGTGGGAAAACGTGCCGGCGGGCATTGCGTGTCGCAAGATCAAACCAATCAATTATTGGTGGACTATGCCAAACAGGGCAAACGCGTGGTGCGTTTAAAAGGCGGTGATCCTTTCGTTTTCGGACGTGGCGGCGAAGAATTGGAAATTTTGGCGGAGAATCAAGTGCCGTTTTCCGTTGTACCGGGCATTACGGCGGCAATCGGCGCAACCGCTTATGCCGGTATTCCGTTAACTCATCGCGATTATGCGCAAAGCGCGGTGTTTGTCACCGGACATCGCAAAGCGGATGCCGCGGACGAAACCGAATGGCGCAGCTTGGCGCAAAGCCGACAAACCTTAGTGATTTATATGGGGACGATTAAGGCGAGCGAAATTGCTCGACGTTTACAACAATACGGACGCGCGCCGAGCACACCGGTAGCGGTGGTTTCGCAGGGGACGCAATTAACGCAAAAAACGCAAATCGGTACGTTGGAAAATTTAGCGCAATTAGCGGCGCAAGCACCGACACCGGCGTTGATCGTTGTGGGCGAAGTAGTGGCGCTACACGATAAATTGGCGTGGTTCGGCGAAGATAAATTTGCGAAAAAACAACCGCACTTTACCGTGGATAGCTTGCGTATTGCCAAGGTGGCGTAATTTGTCGCCGGTAAAAGTAAAATTCTTAAAAATTTCTTGGAGTGAACAATGATTATTAAACCTAAATTGTGGGAAATTCCTCAACCGATCGATGAAATTTATGCGCGTTTGGCGGAAAAAGAACAAATCTTAGCGGAACGGATTCGCCAAATCGCCGCGCAGCATAACAATGCGAAATTCGCCAGCAGCTTGGCGGTGGAAGATATGGTGATCACCGACGCGATTGCAAAATCCGGTGAAAAATTAACGGTGTTTACTTTGGAAACCGGACGTTTAAATCCGGAAACGTTGGCGTTAATCGATGCGGTGAAAACGCGTTATCCCGATTTAGCCTTCGAATTATATTTCCCGCAAGCGGAAGCAGCACAGCGTTATGATCAAGAAAAAGGACGTAATGCTTTTTACGAAAGCGTGGAATTGCGTCGGGAATGTTGCTTTATTCGTAAAATCGAACCTTTAAATCGCGCGTTGGCGGAAGCGGATGCGTGGTTCACCGGTCAGCGCCGCGAACAATCGGTCACGCGCACCGAATTAGCCTTTCACGAACAAGACGGCGGACGCGGAATCGATAAATATAACCCGATTTTCGACTGGAGCGAGGCGGAAGTATGGGCATATATTTTGAAATATCAAATTCCGTACAACGACTTGTATAAACAAGGTTATCCGAGTATCGGTTGCGAACCTTGCACTCGTCCGGTGAAACAGGATGAAGATATTCGTGCCGGTCGTTGGTGGTGGGAAAACAAAGACAGTAAAGAATGCGGCTTGCATAAATAAGATTTTGACAAAATTAAACGGAAGAAGGGAACAAAGAGAATGACGGAACAAACCCAAATTCAAAACGGCCATTTAGATTGGCTGGAAGCGGAATCCATTCATATTATTCGTGAAGTGGTGGCGGAATGCGAAAATCCGGCGCTACTTTTTTCGGGCGGGAAAGACTCGGTGGTGCTATTAGCCTTGGCGCGTAAAGCCTTCCAATTAGGTAATCGCGAGGTGAAATTGCCGTTTCCTTTAGTGCATATTGACACAGGGCATAACTACCCTGAAGTGATTCAATTTCGCGACGAACAAGTGGCGAAGTTAAATGCGCGTTTAGTGGTGGGGCACGTTGAAGATTCCATCGCGCGCGGCACGGTGGTATTACGCAAAGAAACCGACAGCCGTAACGCGGCGCAAGCGGTGACATTATTGGAAACCATTGCGGAAAACGGTTTCGATGCCTTGATGGGCGGTGCGAGACGAGACGAAGAAAAAGCGCGCGCCAAAGAACGTATCTTCTCTTTCCGCGATGAATTCGGTCAATGGGATCCGAAGGCGCAACGCCCTGAATTATGGTCGCTTTATAATGCGAAATTACACAAAGGCGAAAATATGCGCGTGTTCCCGATTTCTAACTGGACGGAATTGGATATTTGGCAATATATCGCGCGTGAGAATCTCGAATTGCCGCCGATTTATTACACGCATAAACGCGAAGTAGTGCGCAGAAAAGGTTTGCTTGTTCCGGTCACGCCGTTAACACCGAAAGCGCCGCACGAACAAAGTGAAATCGTGGATGTGCGTTTCCGCACGGTGGGCGATATTAGCTGTACTTGTCCGGTCGCTAGCACGGCGGCGAACGCCCTTGAAATTATTCAAGAAACCGCGCTTGCCGATATTTCCGAACGCAGCGCCACCCGTTTAGACGACCAAGCCAGCGAAGCGGCAATGGAAAAACGTAAAAAAGAAGGTTATTTCTAATCGACGCGTGAAAACGGAAAGAAAATAAATCAGCATATCAGGAATCGGAGAAGAATATTATGACAACCCAACTTACCCCGCTGCGTTTTATTACCGCAGGTAGCGTTGATGACGGTAAAAGCACACTCATCGGGCGTTTATTATACGATAGCAAATCATTATTAACGGATCAGCTTAATGTGTTAAATCAAGCGAAAGATAAATCTAACAAAGAAGCGATCGATTTTTCACTATTAACCGACGGTTTAGAAGCCGAGCGCGAACAAGGTATCACGATCGATGTAGCCTATCGTTATTTCTCTACGGCAAAACGTAAATTTATTATTGCCGACACACCGGGACACGAACAATATACGCGTAATATGGTTACCGGCGCATCGACTGCTTCCGCTGCCATTGTGTTGGTGGATGCCTCACAGCTGGATTTCACTCGTCAACCGGTGGAATTATTGGCGCAAACCAAACGTCATTCGGCGATTTTACGTCATCTGAATTGCCCGCATATTATTGTTGCGGTGAATAAAATGGATTTATTGGATTACAGCGAAGAAAAATTCAATTTAATCAAAGCCGCTTACGGTGAACTTGCCGAGCATTTAGGTTTAAAAGATGTTCGTTTCGTGCCGGTTTCCGCCTTACTCGGCGATAATTTGGTATATAAAAGCGATAGTACGCCTTGGTATCAGGGCGAACCTTTATTGACGATTTTGGAAAATTTACCGAGTATTGAAGAAGAGCAAAGCGGTAGCGAAGATTTTTATTTTCCGGTTCAGTTGGTCATTCGCCAAGATGCGGATAAACAAGACGATTTTCGCGGTTATCAAGGACGCATTGAAGCCGGTGAAGTGCATATCGGTCAAAAAATTCGCATCGAACCTTCCGCATTAACGGCGAGCGTCACCGAAATTATTTCGCCGAAAGGTGAAGTCAAAAGCGCAAAACGCGGTGACGTGATTACGATTCGTTTGGATAAAGATATTGATATTTCGCGCGGCGATGTGTTTGTGGCGGAATATTCACCGTTGACACCAAGCAAACAAATACAAGCGACATTATGTTGGTTTGACGAGCGTGCGTTGAATCCGGCGCGTAAATATTTATTAAAACACGGCACGCAAACGGTATTCGCCAGAGTGAGCGAAGTGGAGCAAGTGTTGGATATTAAAACTTTATCCAATGCCACCGGCGAAGATCAAATCAAAATGAACGACATTGCGCAAGTGCGGTTAAATTTACAAAAACCGATCACGGCGACCACTTATGCGGAAAATTCGGCGGGCGGTGCGTTTATTTTAATTGACGAAGCGACTTATCACACCGTTGCCGCAGGAATGATTTTAGGCTTGGAATAACGCCTTGCGACGGCATAAAAACTAACGAATAGAATTGACCGGAAGTACACAATGACAAACACAACAACTTTTCCTTTAAACGCCGAAGCGGCGGCATTAGTTGAACAACTGGATAATCTGCAACTGGCGTGGTTATCCGGTTATTGTTGGGCGAAAGCAAAAGGCGTCGCGGCGGAAAATTTCGCCGTTGCCGCACAATCGACGGCACCGCAAGTCGCCGCGCCGTTAGCCGTCACCGTGTTATCCGTTTCGCAAACGGGTAATGCAAAAAGCGTTGCGGCGGATTTAGCCGAAGGTTTGAAACAAGCGGGCATTAATGTCACTTTGACTTCGGCAAGCCAATATAAAGCTAAAAATATTGCGGACGAACGCTTGTTATTATTGGTGACTTCGACCCAAGGCGAAGGCGAGCCGCCGGAAGAAGGCGTGGTGTTGTATAAATTCCTACACGGGAAAAAAGCGCCGAAATTGGATCAACTGGAGTTTGCCGTATTCGGCTTGGGCGATACCTCTTATCCGAATTTCTGCCAAGCAGGCAAAGATTTCGACCAACGTTTAGCGGAGTTGGGCGGAAAACGTTTGGCGGATCGCGTTGATGCGGATCTGGATTTTAAACCGACGGCGGAACAATGGATTGCCTCAATAGTGGAAACGGTGAAACAAAAAGCGGCGACGGCTACGGTTGCAACGCAAAGTGCGGTGGTTTCCGGCGCAGAAAATTCTCCGACGGAAAGTCGATATAATAAAGAAAATCCGTTTCCGGCAACTTTGCTAACCAATCAAAAAATTACCGCGCGCCAAGCGGAAAAAGATGTGCGTCATATCGAATTGGATCTTGCCGATTCCGGTTTAACCTATGAAGTCGGTGATGCCTTGGGCGTGTGGTTCGATAATGATCCGGAACTTGTGGCGGAAATTCTGGCTTCCCTCGGATTAAGCGGCGACGAAGAAGTGAATGCGCAAGGAAAAACGTTACCGATTCGCACCGCACTTTTATCCCATTTCGAATTAACTCAAGCCACACCGGTATTTGTGAAAGCTTATGCGGAATTGGCGAAAAAGAAAAAATTAACGACTTTAGTCGGCAATGCGCAAAAATTGGCGGATTATGTGGGTAGCACGCCGATTGCCGATGTATTAAAAGATTTTCCGGCAAAACTCGGTGCGCAACAATTTGTGGATTTACTGCGCCCGCTCACGCCGCGTTTGTATTCGATTTCTTCTGCTCAAGCAGAAGCGGGCGACGAAGTGCATTTAAGTGTCGGCGTGGTGCGTTTCGAACATAACGGCAAAACTCGTAGCGGTGCGGCATCAAGCTATTTGGCGGATCGCGTGGAAGAAGACGGCAAAGTGCGCGTATTTGTGGAGCGCAACCCGCATTTCCGCTTACCGCAAGATGCGAGCAAGCCGATTATTATGATCGGTTCCGGCACGGGAATCGCACCGTTCCGCGCCTTTGTTCAACAACGCGCGGCGGAAGGCGCGGAAGGGAAAAACTGGTTGATTTTCGGTAATCAACACTTCACCCAAGATTTCCTTTACCAAACGGAATGGCAGCAGTTTGCCAAGGATGGTTTCTTACACAAATATGATTTCGCGTGGTCGCGGGATCAGGCAGAAAAAGTATATGTTCAACATAAAATTCGTCAACAAGCCACCGCACTTTGGCAATGGTTGCAAGACGGCGCATATGTTTATGTGTGCGGTGATGCGGGTCGAATGGCGAAAGATGTGGAAAACGCCTTGTTGGATGTGATCGAACAAGAAGGCAAATTGACGCGCGACGATGCGGAAGAATATTTGAACGGCTTGCGCGAAGATAAACGTTATCAACGCGATGTGTATTAATTTCGGATTGGACGCTAAAGTGCGGTGATTTTTCGTTAAATTTTGCGAAAGCGCAGCTTAAAATACAATTATTGACGGAGTGAAAAAATGGCAGCAGAGGACAAAAAAACAAAATTGGATTGGCAAGATAAGCCGTTGGCGGATAACGAACGGTTAAAATCGCAAAGTAATTTTTTACGCGGCACGATTTTAGACGACTTGGCGGATCCTTTAACAGGCGGATTTAAAGGCGATAACTTCCAATTAATTCGTTTCCACGGAATGTACGAACAAGACGATCGCGATATTCGCGCGGAACGTTTGGAAGAAAAACTCGAACCTTTGAAGTTTATGTTGTTGCGTTGCCGTTTACCGGGCGGCATTATTCAGCCGTATCAATGGATTGAGATCGATAAATTCGCGCGTGAACATACCTATTATCAATCGATCCGTTTGACCAACCGTCAAACCTTCCAATATCACGGCGTACCGAAGGGCAAATTGCAACCGATGCACCGTTTATTGCACAGTATCGGCTTAGACAGTATCGCGACCGCGGCGGATATGAATCGTAACGTATTATGTACCTCCAATCCGATCGAAAGCGAATTGCACCAACAAGCCTATGAATTTGCGAAGAAAATTTCCGAGCATTTATTGCCTCGCTCGCGCGGTTATTTAGATGTGTGGATCGACGGAAAGAAAATCGAGAGTTCCGAAGATTTGTTAAAACAAGAAGACGAGCCGATTTTAGGTAAAACCTTCTTACCGCGTAAATTTAAAACCGCCGTTGCCATTCCGCCGTTAAACGATGTGGACGTTTACGGTAACGATATGAATTTTATCGCGATCCAAGACGAAAACGGACAACTTTGCGGCTTTAACGTGCTTGTGGGCGGCGGATTATCTTTCGAACACGGTAATCACAAAACCTATCCGAATATTTCGTTAGAATTAGGTTATGTACCATTAGACAAAACCCTTGCGGCGGCGGAAGCGGTTGTTACCACGCAGCGTGATTTCGGTAATCGCAGCGATCGTAAAAATGCCAGAACACGTTACACCATTCAAAATATGACCTTGGACGGTTTCCGCGCGGAAGTGGAAAAACGAATGGGCGTGAAATTCGAACCGATTCGACCGTTTAAATTTACCGAACGCGGCGACCGTATCGGTTGGGTGCACGGCATTGATAATAGATGGCATTTAACCTGTTTTATCGAAAGCGGACGCATTACCGATCAGCCGGAAAAACCGTTGATGACGGGAATGTTGGAAATCGCGAAAGTGCACAAAGGCGATTTCCGTATTACCGCGAACCAAAATATTATTATCGCGAATGTGGCGGAAGAAGATAAAGCGCAAATCGAATCCTTGGCGAAACAATACGGTTTGATTCGCCCTGAAGTCACCAAACAACGCGAATATTCGATGTCTTGCGTATCTTTCCCGACTTGCCCGTTGGCGATGGCGGAAGCGGAGCGCGTGTTGCCTGATTTTATCACCGAATTGGATAAATTGATGGCGAAACATCATTTATCCGACGACTATATTATTACCCGTATCACCGGTTGTCCGAACGGCTGCGGACGTGCAATGTTATCGGAAATCGGGTTGGTCGGTAAAGCCATCGGTCGTTATAATTTGCATATCGGCGGCGATCGCGAGGGCGTGCGTATTCCGCGACTTTATCGCGAAAATATTACCTTCGAGCAAATTCTTGCCGAATTGGACGAATTGATCGGTCGTTGGGCAAAAGAGCGGTCGGAAAATGAAGCGTTCGGTGATTTCGTGATTCGTGCCGGTATCATCAAGCCGGTGGTGAATTCGCCGGTGGATTTTTGGAATGCGGATCTAATCCCGACAGTCGCTGCGTAATTTTATCGTTAATGACGCCGCTTTGTGAGTGAAAAGCTTGCAAAGCGGCTTTTTTATTGCCTCTTTTCCTTCTTGCGAAAGCATTTCAACCAAAATTATTTTTCTTTGCAAATTAAACTCGGATTTTTTGTGATAAAAGTCACTATTTTTAATGAAAAATATAATTCGTCTTGTTTTTGGAGATAATCTTATTTTATAATGATAATAATGAAATTTTTCTTCATTTTATTGTAATGAATTTATCAATAGGAGAATAATATGCGCCTAATTCCTCTTAAAAATGCGGCTCAAGTCAGTAAATGGGCGGCTCGCCATATCGCCGAAAGAATCAATACCTTTGCTCCGACGGAAGATCGTCCTTTTGTTCTCGGCTTGCCGACAGGTGGTACGCCGTTGGAAACCTATCGCGAATTGATCAAATTATATCAAGCGGGCGAAGTCAGCTTTAAAAATGTGGTGACTTTTAATATGGACGAATATGTCGGCTTACCGAAAGATCATCCGGAAAGTTATCATTCGTTTATGTACAACAATTTCTTTAATCATATTGATATTCAAGAAAAAAATATTAATATTTTAGACGGCAATACGGATGATCACGATGAAGAATGCCGTCGTTATGAAGAAAAAATTAAATCTTACGGTAAAATCAATCTGTTTATGGGCGGAGTCGGCGTGGACGGGCATATTGCCTTTAACGAACCGGCATCTTCTTTGGCATCGCGTACTCGCATTAAAACCTTGACGGAAGATACCTTGATTGCCAATTCCCGTTTCTTTGATCACGATATTAATAAAGTGCCGAAATATGCGTTGACAATCGGCGTGGCGACATTATTGGATGCGGAAGAAGTGATGTTGTTAATTACCGGTCATAATAAAGCCTTGGCATTGCAAGCTTGCGTAGAGGGTAGCGTGAATCATTTCTGGACGGTCAGTGCATTGCAATTACATCGCCACGCAATAGTGGTGTGCGATGAACCGGCAACGCAAGAATTGAAAGTGAAAACGGTTAAATACTTTACCGAATTGGAAGCCAGAGCCATTCACAGCGTATTGTAAAATTTTCCATTACTCGGAGGAAAGATGAAATATGCGTTTAGTAATGCGGTAGTTTATACCGCGAAAGAGGTGTTATACGGACACGCCGTTGTGATTAACGGCGATAAAATTTCGGCGATCTTGCCGGAAGATGAGTTGCCGGCGGATTTAACCAAAATTGATTTGCAAGGGCATAATTTAACGGCGGGATTTATTGATTTGCAGCTCAACGGTTGCGGCGGAGTGATGTTTAATGAGGACACCACAGTCAAAACCCTTGAAATTATGCAAGAAACCAATTTGAAATCCGGTACTACAAGTTATTTGCCGACGTTTATCACTTCGCCTGACGAAGGGATGAAAAGTGCGGTCAAAGTTATGCGCGATTATTTGGCGAAATACCGAAATCAGGCGCTCGGTTTGCATTTGGAAGGGCCTTATCTAAGCGTAGAGAAAAAAGGTGTACACCGCGAAGAATTTATTCGCGAAATTTCGCCGGAAATGAAAACCTTTCTGTGCGATAACGCCGATGTCATTACCAAATTGACCTTAGCGGCGGAAAATCCGACGGCACGTTATATTCCCGATTTTGTAAACAGCGGCATTATTGTGTCTTTAGGACATTCCAATGCGAGCTATGAGGTTGCCAAACAAGCGATTGACAGCGGAATCGGCTTTGCGACGCATTTGCATAATGCAATGTCACCGGTAAGTTCCGGACGCGCAATGGGCGTGGTCGGCGCCGTATTGGACAGTGATATTTACGCCGGCATTATTGTGGACGGCTTACACGTTGATTTCGCCAATGTAAAAATCGCCAAAAAAATAAAAGGCGAGAAACTGTGTATGGTGACGGATGCCACGGCAGCGGCGGGGGCGAATATTGAATCCTTTGTGTTTGTCGGCAAAACCGTTTACGTACGTGACGGAAAATGTTATGACGCAAATGGCACCTTGGGCGGCGCGGCGGTAACAATGATCGAATCCATCGAAAATGCGGTGAAATATGTGGGCATTACGTTGGACGAAGCCTTGCGGATGTGTAATTATTATCCGGCGAAAGCAATCGGCGTCGAGGATAAATTAGGTTCCGTAGAAGTCGGAAAAATCGCGAATTTAACCGTATTCACCAATAGTTTCCGCGTGGTCGGAACAGCGGTTAACGGCGAATGGAAACCGAATTAAAGATAAACTAAAACGATTTTTTGAAAAGCAACCTTCGGGTTGCTTTTTTGTGCTATGAATTCGGCAAAATTCATTTTACAATAATCACTAGTTATCAGTTTTTGTTGTGGGGAATTTATAATGCGAGAGAATCATCAAATAGCGAATGTTGATTTTGTGAAACAAATGAATAGTGCGGTCGTTTATAAGCTTATTGATCAACAAGGTCCTATTTCCCGCATTCAAATTTCCGAACTCAGCCAATTAGCACCTGCCAGCGTCACTAAGATTACGCGCAATTTACTTGCCAGAGGATTAATCAAAGAAGTGGAGCAGCAGGAGTCCACTGGCGGACGTCGTGCCACGTCTATTGTGGCGGAGCGTAAGGCGTTTCGTGCCGTGTTAATTCGTTTGGGGCGCAAGCACGTCACTTTCGCCATAATGGATTTATCGGCAAAATTATTGCAAAAAGAAGTGTTGGATCTGCCGAATTATCAACGCGCCGATGAAATCGAACGATTTTTGTTCGAACATTTGGCGGTGTTTATTCAAACCAATCAAAAGCGTAAATCGGAGTTTATTGCGATCGGCATTACCGTGCCGGGTTTTGTGGAAAGCAAAACGAATCGTATCCAATATTTACCGCACTTGACCTTGGAGGAACCTTGGGATTTGGCGAATAAAATTGCCGAACGCTTTAATTTAGCCACATTTATCGGGCACGATGTCAGAAGTTTGGCATTGGCGGAACATTATTTCGGCGTCACCAAAGATTGTTACGATTCATTGCTGTTACGCATTCACCGCGGTGTCGGCGCGGGGATTGTGATTAATCACGAAGTTTTTTTAGGTTATAAAAACAATGTGGGCGAATTGGGACATATTCAGGTGGATCCGCTCGGCAAACGCTGTTTGTGCGGTAATGTCGGCTGTTTGGAAACCGTGGTTAGTAATTCCGCTATTGAAGATAAAATGCAAAAATTGTTGGAAGACGGTTATACCAGTAAATGGCTGTCTTTAGAAAGCCACGATATCGAGGCGATTTGTAAAGCCAGTAATAAGCAAGATGCCGTGGCGACGGAGCTTATCGAACACGTCGGCGTGCAAATCGGGCGAGTGTTGGCGATGAGCGTAAATATGTTTAATCCGGAAAAAATCGTGATTTCCGGCGAAATTACCCAAGCAAAAAACGTGTTGTTTGCTGCAATTCGTCGAACCTTAGAAAATCACGCTTTGCCGACTTTCGTCAAAACGACGCCGTTGGTGGCATCGGAGCTGCAAAACGAAGATGTAATCGGTGCATTCGCCTTGATTAAACGCGGTTTGTTAGACGGCAGTTTATTACAGCGATTATTGACGGAATAAAGTGCGGTGAATTTTTCGCACGGATTTGAAACAATTTGTATAATCTCTATGCGAACGAGTGACAAATTAAATATTTCTATAAAAAAAGAGTTGACGAAAAGGGGCAATATCCGCATAATACGCTCCGCAAAGCCGATGAGGTGAATGCAAATATTTATGGCTATGTAGCTCAGTTGGTTAGAGCACAACACTCATAATGTTGGGGTCACAGGTTCGAATCCCGTCATAGCCACCATATTTGCGGGACTGGCGAAATTGGTAGACGCACCGGATTTAGGTTCCGGCGCCGTGAGGTGTGTGGGTTCAAGTCCCTCGTCCCGCACCATTCATTAGCTTGCAGTCTTTTATAGTAGGTGGGGTATCGCCAAGCGGTAAGGCACCGGGTTTTGATCTCGGCATCCCTAGGTTCGAATCCTAGTACCCCAGCCATACTATCAAATAAATCTTCTTACTATCCAATCTAAGAAATTCTCAGTTGGGGTATCGCCAAGCGGTAAGGCACCGGGTTTTGATCTCGGCATCCCTAGGTTCGAATCCTAGTACCCCAGCCATATTTTTAATCTCAAACTTATTCTTTCATCAATTCTAATTTAATTTGTTATAAAAAATATTCTTTTTATTAACTGCTGCGAACATATTGTTATGCAGTAAGTTAGTCTTTTTATTTTTATTAAATTGAAGTTATTTTCTTTTTATTTCTTTATTTTTAGATTTTTATTCTGTTTTTTATTTGAATTTTAGGCTAAATAAAGGTTAATTATTTATTTTATTCTGTTTGAAATATTGAAAATATCCGTAGATAGATTACAATCTTTTTCCCTTTCTATTAAAAAACAGAAAAATTATGATTGAAAAACAACAAATCGAAAAATCCACTTGGGCGACGAAATTAAGCGCGTTAGGTCCGGGTATCTTAATGGCGTCGGCGGCGGTCGGCGGTTCGCATATTATTGCTTCGACACAAGCCGGCGCGATTTACGGCTGGCAACTGGCGATAATCATTATTCTTGCCAACTTGTTTAAATATCCTTTCTTCCGTTTCGGTGTGCAATATACGTTGGACAGTGGTAATACTTTGCTTGAAGGCTATCGCCAAAAAGGTCAGGTATATCTTTGGATCTTTTTCCTATTGAACGTTTTTGCCACCGTGATTAATACGGCGGCGGTCGGTTTGCTTTGTTCCGCCATTTTAACTTTTGTATTGCCGGTTCCCG
Source organism: Caviibacterium pharyngocola (assembly GCF_002795405.1). Lineage (GTDB taxonomy): Bacteria > Pseudomonadota > Gammaproteobacteria > Enterobacterales > Pasteurellaceae > Caviibacterium > Caviibacterium pharyngocola. The sequence continues at coordinate 68,993 of NZ_PHGZ01000001.1, forward strand.
TTCCGGTTTCTACATTAAGTTTAATCGTAATTGCCGTCAGTACAGGGATTTTATTATTCGGTCAATATCGACTTTTAGACGGTTTATCCAAACTTATTATGATCGCTTTAACCGTGACAACTGTTGCAGCTGTGGCGATTGCATTAACACGTAACGGCTTTCAAGGTGTTGCACCGGCGGATTATATTGCGCCAAGCCCTTGGAATTTAGCCGCATTAGCCTTTATTGTGGCTTTAATGGGCTGGATGCCGGCGCCGATTGAAATTTCTGCTATTAATTCAATGTGGGTGGTGGCGAAACGTCGTTTTTCTAAAGTTTCGTATCAAGACGGTATTTGGGATTTTAATGTCGGTTATATTGGCACGGCGATTTTGGCGATTGTTTTCTTGGCATTGGGCGCATTGGTGCAATACGGTTCCGGTGAAACCGTGCAAATGGTCGGCGGCAAATATATCGCGCAATTAATTAATATGTATGCTTCCACAATCGGCGAATGGGCGCGCGTATTAATCGCCTTTATCGCATTTATGTGTATGTTCGGCACAACAATTACTGTAATTGACGGTTATTCACGTACAAATGTGGAAAGCCTTCGTTTAATTTTAAAGAAACAAGAAAGCAGCCCGAAAATTTTAAATTTGGCTATTTTATTCGCCGCACTTTCAGGGTTAGCGATTATTTTCTATTTCAACAATGCCGTCGGACCAATGTTAAAATTCGCGATGATCGCTTCTTTCGTTTCTACACCGGTTTTTGCGTGGTTGAATTTATCTTTGGTGCTTAAAGGCGAACATCGAGTCAAAGGCGGATTGCTTTGGTTATCCGTTATCGGCTTGATTTATTTAACTTCATTCACCTTGTTGTTTATCGTTCATCAGGCGGGTTGGCTGAATTAATTAAAATTGATAAGAAAAATACCGCACTTTGGGTTTCAAAGTGCGGTATTTTTTTACGTCGTTTTTTGCTTAGTTGGCGATGCCTTTATGTCTTAACAAGGCATCTAATTGCGGCACTCTGCCTCTGAAACGTTTGAATAACGCCATCGGTTCTTCCGAGCCGCCTTGCGAGAGAATTTCTCGCAAGAAGGATTGTCCGGTTTGCGGATTAAAAATGCCTTCTTCTTCAAAACGCGAATAAGCATCCGCCGACAACACTTCCGCCCACAAATAACTGTAATAACCCGCCGCATAGCCGCCGGCAAAAATATGGCTGAAACTGTGCGGCGTTCTCGCCCAATCCACGCCTTTAATAACGGAAACCTGATCTTTCACCGCTTTAAGCGTTTCCAAAATCTGACCGGCTTTGTTACGTTCATAGGTGTGATGTAAACGGAAATCGAACAAACCGAATTCAAGCTGGCGCAACACGAACATCGCCGCTTGGAAATTTTTCGCTTTCAATAATTGCGTAAGTTTTTCTTTCGGCAATGGCTCACCGCTTTGATAATGACCGGAAATAAACGCCAAAGCTTCTTCTTCCCAACACCAGTTTTCTAAGAATTGGCTTGGTAACTCCACCGCATCCCAAGGTACGCCGTTAATTCCGGCGACATCCGGTACGTCGATTTCGGTCAACATATGATGAATACCGTGACCGAATTCGTGGAACAACGTGGTGACTTCATCGTGCGTAAATAATGCCGGTTGATCGCCTATCGGCGCATTGAAATTACAAGTTAAATAAGCGACCGGTTTTTGCAATGAACCGTCGGCATTGCGTTTTCTGCCGATGCAATCGTCCATCCACGCGCCGCCGCGTTTATTTTCACGCGCGTAAAGATCCAAATAAAAACTACCGCGAACCTCACCTTGTTGATCGATCAAATCGAAGAAACGCACGTCTTTATGCCAAGTATCCACATCAAAACGTTCTTGAGCGCGAATGTTGAAAATTCGTTTAACCAACTCGAATAAGCCGGAAATAACGCGATCTTCCGGAAAATACGGGCGAAGTTCTTCATCATTAATGGCATATAAATGTTGTTTTTGTTTTTCGCTGTAAAAACTAATATCCCACGGCTCAAGTGCGGTGAGATTAAAGTGCGTTTTACAAAATTCATATAATTCCGCCAGTTCGCGTTCGCCTTGGGCTTTCGAACGCGTCGCCAAATCCTCTAAAAAGTCCAAAACTTGCTGCGGTGTTTCCGCCATTTTTGTCGCGAGAGAAAGCTCGGTGTAAGTGTTGAAATCCAGCAATTCGGCAAGTTCGACGCGTAAGGCGAGAATTTCTTCCATCACTGCAGAATTGTCCCATTTCCCTGCATTCGGGCCTTGCTCCGATGCACGCGTTGCAAAAGCACGATACATTTCTTCGCGCAATGCGCGATTTTCGCAATAAGTCATTACCGGCAAATAGCTCGGAAATTCCAAGGTGAAACGATAACCGGACAATCCTTTGCTTTCGGCGGATTGTTTTGCCGCTTGCAGCGCGCTTTCCGGCAAACCTTTCAACAAATTTTCATCTTCAATGACTTTATCCCAACCCATTGTCGCATCCAACACATTATTGCTGAACTGAGAATTGAGTTCCGATAATCTTGCTGCAATTTCGCCGTAGCGCTTTTGTTTTTCTTTCGGCAACGAAATACCCGACAATTTGAAATCGCGCAAGGTGTTTTCAACGGCTTTTTTTTGCGCTTTGTCGTAGCCGGCGAATTCTGCGCTATTTTTCAGTTGTAAATAAGCGTTGTATAGTCCTTCGTGCTGACCGATCCAAGTGCTGTATTCCGATAATAACGGCAAGCAGGCTTGATAGGCTTCGCGTAATTCGGGGCTGTTTTTCACCGAATTTAAATGCCCGACGGGCGACCAAGCGCGATTTAAGCGTTCGCTGCTTTCATTTAAGGGTTCGATAAAGTTTTCCCAAGTTAAGTGCGGTTGTTTTAGCACGGATTCTACCGTGTCGCGACAGTCTTGAATTAATTGCTCGATTGCCGGTTGGATATGTTCAGGTTTGATTGCCGAAAAAGGCGGAAGATCGTGTTTTTCTAATAATGGATTCGTCATAAAAAAGCCTTATTTATCATTACAATTCGTCCTTTATATAAGGCGAAAAAAACGATAATTCAAGTTGCAAAAAGGAAAAAAATCAGCATAATTGAGAATTATTTCTATTTATCGAGGGCGAGATGAAAGCGGTTTACATTATATTAGGTTGCTTGTTTTTAGGGTTAGGCGTATTGGGTATTTTGCTGCCGATGCTGCCGGCGACACCTTTTTTATTACTGACATTATTTTTCTTTGCCAAGGGGGCGGATCGGTTACACCAATGGTTTTTACAAACGAAGTTGTATCATAACCATTTGAAATCCTTCAAAGAACAGCGCGCGCTCAGTCAAAAATCCAAATGTTGGATTTTAGGTTTTGCCACGTTAATGTTGTCTATCGGCTTTTATTTCACGCCGAGTTTGGTGGGAAAATGCGTGATTGTGTCCGTGTTATTGATTAAATATTTCGTCTTTTTCTTTGGCATCAAAACCTTGAAAGAATAGGGGCTGCGGCTAAAATTTTTTAGCAAGAAAGGAATTTTCGCCGACGACTTAAAAAATAGACGAAGATCGATAAGCCCTCATTGGTATTCATTCGACATTTTTGTATAATGCCGAAAATACCTCGTGATAGTTTTGATCTAATGTTTAATTCTTCTTTTACCTTCCCGTTTTTACGCAAAAGTGCGGTTATTTTTGGCGCGATTTTTATGTTGAACGCTTGCGATCAAAAGCAAAATGAGCCGATTTTGCCGCCGAATTCACCACCTGAAATAGCACAAACCGAGCCGCAGGAGACACAGGCCAAGCGTGATTTGTTGATACGCGGCGTATATGACGATGTGGTGATTAATCCATTAATGTTGCAACGAGAATCGCAGACAGCGTTTTTACGCGATATTTTAGAAGGCTTGGTGATTTACAATCCGCAAGGTGAAATTATTCCCGCCGTCGCGGAAAGTTGGCAAACCGAAGATAATAAAAATTGGGTGTTTATTTTGCGCGAGGAGGCGAAATGGTCGAACGGACAAGCGGTGACGGCGCAGGATTTTGTGAAAAGCTGGCGGCAACTGGCGCTTTCGAATAGTCCGCTGAAATCTTATTTATTATTTTTGAATTTAGCGAATGCGCGCGAAGTAATGACCTATCAACAGCCGGTGGAAAAATTGGGCGTGGAAGCTTTAAACGAGCGAATGTTGCATATTCGTTTGGATAAAGCAGTGCCGTATTTGCCGGCGATGTTGGCGCATCCCGCATTATTACCGCAATATTTTGCCGAACACGAAGGTTTTGTAACAAACGGCGCATATCGGATCCTCGGGCAAAAAGACGATTTGATTCATTTGGCAAAAAATGAATTTTATCGCGATAATTCAGCGATATTTTTTAATCGTGTGGATTACCAAAAAATTCTGCCGGATCAAGCGCTCGGCGAGATCGATCTGATTGAAAATCCGTCGCAACCCACCTTGCAAACGCTACATTTGCCGAAATTGTGCAGCTATTATTACGAATTTAATTTTAAGGATCCACAATTAGCTAAAAGTGCGGTGAGAAAAGCGTTAGTTTCGATGATTTCTACGCGTAGTTTGGTGCAAAGTGAGAAACCGTCGATGTTGGCGAGCAACCAATTATTACCGCAATCTATGCAACCGGAAGCGGAAGGCGGCTGGGAGCCTTCCGTGGTGGAGCAGTTGTTACAACAAAGCGGTATCAGCGAAACCGCACCGCTGCAGCTACGTTTAACCTTTGATCAAGAAAGTTTTCATTCCGCAATGGCGCAACGTTTAATTCAAATGTGGTCGCAGTCGGATATGATCAGAATTATCGCCGAACCGGTTTCCAGACAAGTTTTATTGGAAAAACGGGCGGCGGGCGATTTTCAGATTATTCGCTCCGGTTGGTGCGCGGATTATAATGATCCCTCCGCGTTTTTGATGAATTTTTATTCTGCCGGACCAGATAATAAAAGCGGTTATCATAATCGCGAGTTAGATCAATTATTGGAAAAAACCTTAGACACAATTTCTGCGCAAAATCGCACCGCACTTTATGCGCAAGCGGCGCGAATTTTGCAAAAAGATAATGTGGTGTTGCCGATTTTTCAATATACGACGCCGTTTTATCTAGCGCCTTCTTTAAGCGGCGTGGAGCCGAATAATAGCGGCGGCGTGATTTACAGCAAGGATTTGCGTCGTAACGAAACGGCAAAAACATCTCACCGATAACAGGGCGGAAAACCGACGGATTATTCCGCCGGTCTTGCTTCTTCCACCGGTGCGGCGGTTGGCGCCGCCGGTTTTAATATATCCCACACGCTTTCTTTACGCGTTTCGGTTGGTTGTGCCGCAGGTTTCGGTGTTTGAACTACCGGTGTGCAAAAAGCTTGATCTTTATTCGCCCAAACCGGAATGGTGCGAGAACTTGAACAATCCCAACTGCCGTAAGCGTTAATGCCGATCCATTTTATGGCGGATGGTTTTCGATATTTCAGTACGCTCGGTGTCGTGCGATGTAGATAATTTTGATAAACCTGCAACGCACCGCTGGCACCGGTCAATTTCGTTTCGCCGTTGTCATCGCGACCCAGCCAAACGGTGACGACGTGTTGCCCGTCAATTCCCACATACCAAGTATCGCGCGCGTCGTTGGTAGTGCCGGTTTTCCCCGCCAAACGTAAATGAGCGAAATCGTTTTGTAAACTGCGCGCCGTGCCGCGTTCCACCACTTGTTGCATCGCAAATAAGGTTTGGAATGCTGCTTCTTCCGGCACAACTTGTTCCGCTTCTTGCGGGCGTTGATAAATCATTTGACCTTGTTGGTTCGTAATGCTGTTAATCGTGGAGAGCGGGATACTGCGCCCTTCGTTGGCAATGGTTTGATATAATTTGGTCACTTCATAAGGTGAAATCGAATAAGCGCCCAACAACATTGACGGCACTTTCGGGATGGTGACTTTGTCCCAGCCCATCGCTTTTTGCGCTTCGATAACTTTACTTAAACCGACTTTCATTCCGATATTCACCGTCGGAATATTCAACGAACGCGCCAAGGCGTCCATTAACATCACCGAGCCGCTGTATTTACGATCGTAATTTCGCGGTTGCCACGGCGGGCTGCCTTTCACATTAATCGTAATCGGCTGATTTTGAATCGGCGTATTTAGGCGGAACTGTTCCGGATAGGAAAGTGCGGTCAAATAAACGGACGGTTTGACTAAAGAACCGATTTGACGGCGCGCGCTTAAGGCGCGGTTAAAACCGGCGTAATCCGTTTGCAAACCGCCGACCACGGCTTTTATCTCACCGTTTTCATAGTCGGCGATAACCATTGCGGATTCCAAATGCGGATTTTTGTGTTTTAGTTGCAATTCGGTGACCGCGTTAATTACCGCGCGCTCGGCGTAGTCTTGCTGTTTGGTGTCTAAGGTGGAGAAAATACGCGCGCCGGATAGCATATTGGCGCCGTTTTCGCCTAATTCTCGGCGTAATTCCGCTTGTAAGGTTTGCAAAAACGCCGGATATTTGCGGCTGATCCGCCCGCGATCTTGCACGCCGAGCGGACGTTTGCTTAACATTTCGTACAATTCGTCGCCGATGACTTTGTGTTCCAATAATAAACGTAATACCACATTGCGTCGTTCAAGGGCGTTATTTGGATTGCGCCACGGGTTATACAACGACGGGCCTTTTACCATTCCTACTAATAACGCGATCTGATCCAAATTAATTTCGCGAATGGAACGTCCGAAATAAAAATGGCTGGCAAGTTCGAATCCGTGGATTTGCGTATCGCCGTTTTGTCCCAAATAAATTTCGTTTAAATAGGTTTCCAAAATGCGATTTTTATCATAGCGCCAGTCTAAAATCAGTGCCATTAAGGCTTCGTTGATTTTTCGCGTGAATGATCGTTCGTTGGTGAGAAAGAGATTTTTAACTAATTGCTGGGTTAAGGTGCTGCCGCCTTGTACGCGATGACCGGCTTGAATATTGGCGATCAGCGCGCGCAAAATGCCGATCGGGCTAATGCCGTCGTGTTCGTAAAAACGGCGATCTTCGGTTAATAACAAGGCGTCGATTAATAAACGCGGATAATTTTGCAAAGAAATCGCAAGGCGTTCTTCTTTTTCCGATTGCAACATTGCGATTAATTTCGGCGCAAGGCGGAATTCTTCAATGGCTTTAACGTTAATTAAATCTTCGATGACGCTTAATTTATTTTCGTTAAAACGTAAACGAAATACCCGTTGCGCTTCCGCTTGATCCGGAAAAGGGAAGGCGCCGCGCAAAAGCACAATCGTATCATCTTCAATTTTAAAATCGCCCGGCGCGGCAATCATCGTGGTTTGGCGATAACCGTTTTCCAATAAAATTTGTTTAATTTGCTCCGCACTTTTGCCGTCGCTGAGGCGAATACTGTCGATTCGGCTGTAAACTTCGGCAGGGAGTTGCCAAATTTGCCCGTCCATTTTAGAACGAATTTGTCCGTCGAGATAAATACCGTAAAACGCAACATAGCATAAAACGGTAAATGCCAATTTGGCGATAAAGCGGGTAAAAGACGATTTTTTCGCCGTTGGTTGCGGCGGAAATTGTTCGTCAACTTGATTTTCTTGAGGTTCCGTTGTCATATTCGACCTTTTCGGCTAAGACTTAAATGCTAAATAAGACTGCAAAAAACGCTCGAAGTCTTCCAATCCGCAAAATGCAATACTTTCTTCATCATAATAGTGAAAGTCGTCTTCAAGCTCGGTTTCGTCATCGACGGCTAAATGATTGGCTTTGATCATCACTTCATCGGCGTTAATAAATAAGCTGTACTCACGCCCGATTTCGCAGATTTCCTCGGTAAAATGCGGCTTGCGCGCCGTTTGCAAATGAGAAAGTGCGGTCAAAATTAATTGCGGATTGTCGGACGCCTCGCTATTAAACCAATTCGCGACGGCTTCGTGTCCCATTGAACATTTTGCCGTGACGGCGCCCGCGTGTCCGGTGAAGCGAAAATCCATAATTCTATATTGAATGATTAAATGCTGAAGGACGAACCGCAACCGCAAGTGGTGCTGGCATTTGGGTTATTCACGATAAAACGCGAGCCTTCCAAACCTTCGGTGTAATCCACCGTGCCGCCGATCAAATATTGTAAACTCATCGGATCGATGACAAGCTGCACGCCGCCGTTTTCTACGGTTAAATCGCCTTCGTTGACTTTTTCGTCGAAGGTGAAACCGTATTGAAAGCCGCTGCAACCGCCGCCGGTGATATAAACGCGTAATTTAAGTTCGTTATTTTCTTCTTCGCTAATCAAGGCTTTGACTTTATTTGCCGCCGCATCCGTAAAAGTTAAAGGTACTGTCATTTCTGTCATAATTTTATTTATCCGTTATTTTGCCGTTCGAGTGAATTGGGCTATTATCCGATAACCGACCAATCCATTCAAGAATTATCAAGGATTTTTCACTTCAATAATGTTATAATCGAACGAAATTTTAGTTTTACGGAGAAAGAATAATGGCGATTCCATTAAGAAACGAAGCGGAGATAATTAAGTTGCGCGAAGCCTGTAAATTGGCTTCCGACGTGTTGGTGATGATCGAACCCTATGTAAAAGCCGGCGTGACGACGGGCGAATTGGATCAAATTTGTCACGACTATATGGTCAATGTGCAAAAAACGATTCCCGCCTGTTTGGGCTATCACGGTTTTCCGAAAGCGACTTGCATTTCCATTAACGAAGTGGTGTGCCACGGTATTCCGAGCGCGGATAAAGTATTGAAAGACGGCGATATTGTAAACATTGATATTACGGTGATCAAAGACGGCTATTTCGGCGATAATTCGAAAATGTACATTGTGGGGCAAACCAATATTCGCAGCCAAAAATTGGTGGAAGCCGCACAAGAAGCGCTTTATGTGGGATTACGCACGGTTAAACCGGGTATTCGATTGAACGAAATCGGTAAAGCGGTGCAAAAATATACCGAAAGCCAAGGTTTTAGCGTGGTGCGCGAATATTGCGGACACGGGATCGGCACGGAGTTTCATTGCGATCCGCAAGTGTTGCATTATTATGCCGATGACGGCGGAGTGATTTTAAAAGAAGGAATGGTGTTTACCATTGAACCGATGATCAACGCCGGTAAACGCGAAGTGCGCTTAATGGGCGACGGTTGGACGGTGAAAACCAAAGATCGCAGCCATTCCGCCCAATATGAGCACCAAATCGTGGTAACCTCGACGGGATGCGAGGTGATGACCATTCGTGAGGAAGAAGAAAAAGCCGGACGAATTGCTCGGATAATGAATAACTTATAATCGATTTTAAGGCGCTTTCGGCGCCTTAATTTGTTTTGAACAGACGTTGATATTGCAGATAAATAAGAAGGATTTTCAATGATTCAGTATATTCGAGTTGCTGAACCGACACCGGCGTCGATTAAATTACAAAAAAATCAACTGAAACAAGCGGAAGCAGAAGGATTTGCACAAACGTCCGTTTACGATTTATTGACGGTACGCACCCGATTTTGCGATGATTTGTTAATACATTTATGGCAGCATTTCGGCTTGGATCAAAATCCATTATTCAGCTTGATCGCCGTGGGCGGATACGGACGGGAAGAAATGTTCCCTTTATCGGATTTGGATTTTTTGATCTTAACCGATACGCCGCCGGATGCGGAAGCTGAGGATAAAATTCGACAATTCGTGCAATTTTTATGGGATTGCGGATTTGACGTCGGTCATTCCGTGCGCACCTTGGCGCAATGCGAAGAAGAAGGAATGCGCGACATCAGTATCGCCACCAATTTGTTAGAAAGTCGTTATTTATGCGGCGACATAAAATCCTTCGGAAAATTGACCGCACTTTTGCAAAGCGAACGGTTTTGGTCGCTCAATGACTTTTTTAACGCCAAAATTCAAGAAAAAGCCGAGCGTTATCAACGTTATAACAACACCGGATATAATTTGGAACCGGATATAAAATACAGTCCGGGCGGATTGCGCGATTTACATTTATTATATTGGCTTGCATTGCGTCACACCGGCGCGAAAAATTTAGACGCGATTTTGCAAACCGGATTTATTTATCCGGAAGAATACCGATTACTGCAAGAAAGCCAAGAATTCTTATTCAAAGTGCGGTTCGCTTTGCACTTGATTCTGCGCCGTTATGACAACCGTTTATTGTTCGATCGGCAACTGAAAGTCAGCGAATTATTGGGGTATCAAGGCGAAGGCAATCAAGCAGTCGAAAAAATGATGAAGGCATTTTTTCAAGCGTTACAATCCATTTCTTCGCTCGCTAATATTTTGACCAAACATTATCGCGAACATTTTTTAACTGTTACCGATGTGGATTCGATTGTTCGTTTGGATGAAAATTTCAGCTTAGTGAATAACGAAATTTATTTAACCCAAGGCGATTGTTTCTTGCACCAACCGGACAGCATTTTAGATTTATTTTTCCATTTAACCGCCCAACCGACGGCGGAAATTCATTCCGCTACCTTGCGTAAATTGCATTTAGTTCTGAAAAATTTCCAAGGTTATCTGTGCGATATTCCGAGCGCGCGCGAGAAATTTTTGCGCTTACTTTCTCAGCCGAACGCCGTGCGACGCGCTTTTGTGCCGATGCATCAATATGGCGTGTTGAGTATTTATTTGCCGCAATGGAAGGGGATTGAAGGCTTGATGCAATTCGATTTATTCCATAGCTATACGGTGGACGAACATACCTTGCGCGTAATGTTAAAACTGGAAAGTTTTTTACAACCTGAAAGTTTACCGGCACACCCGATTTGCGCGGCGATTTTTCCGCAGTTATCCGACCGCACTTTAGTGTATTTAGCGGCGCTGTTCCACGATATTGCGAAAGGTCGCGGCGGCGATCACGCAGAACTCGGCGCGCAGGATATTCGTCGTTTTGCCGAAATTCACGGCTTCGATTATTCTCAAGCGGAAACAATGGCGTGGCTGGTGGAAAAACATTTGTTGATGTCAGTCACGGCGCAGCGGCGCGATATTCACGATCCTAACGTGGTGATGACGTTTGCGGCGGAAGTGCGCGATCAAGTGCGGTTGGATTTTTTAACTTGTTTAACGGTGGCGGATATTTGCGCGACGAACGAAACCTTGTGGAACAGTTGGAAACGATCGTTGTTGGCAACTTTATATCAATATACGGAGTTACAATTCCGTCAGGGAATGAATCATTTATTGGATAACCACAAAAAAATCGCCGAACACCGCGAACAGGCGTTGAATTTGTTGCAACGGGAATATCCGTTGTTGGACAAAAAAGACATTTTGCGCTTGTGGAAACGTTGTCCGGACGACTATTTTCTGCGTAACACGCCGAAACAAATTGCGTGGCATACGCAATTATTATCGGAATCGGACGACGATGTGCTGGTGAAAATCAGTAACCGTTTTTCACTGGGCGGCACGGAAGTGTTTATTTATTGTAAAGACCAAGCGAATTTATTTAATAAAGTGGTGAGCGCCATCGGGGCAAAACAATTCAGTATTCACGACGCACAAATTATCACCAGTTCGGACGGTTATGTGTTCGACAGTTTTATTGTGACGGAATTAAACGGCGAATTGGCGAAATTCGAGCGTCGGCGTTCTCTTGAAGAAGGATTGACGCAGGCGTTGCGTTCGGACAAATTACCCGAATTGAATTTAAGCAAAAACCGTCAGCTACAACATTTCCAAGTGAAAACCGATGTGCGTTTTTTAAATACGGAAAAAACCGATCAAACGGAAATGGAATTGTTCGCGTTGGATAAAGCGGGCTTATTGGCGGAAGTCGGGCGAATTTTTTCCGGTTTGGAATTGAATTTGTTAAATGCGAAAATTACCACGATCGGCGAAAAAGCGGAGGACTTTTTTATTTTGACCAATAAAAACGGCACTGCACTAGATGAAGCGGAGCGGGCGAGTCTGAAACAAAATTTATTGGATTATCTGTAAAATTCGGCAAAAAAGTACCGCACTTTGATTTGCTGATAAATAAAGAGGGCGTGGAAATAATCCGCGCCCTCAAAAATTTCGGCGTCGCCGTTATTTTAAGGCGGCAAAGGCAATGTCTGCAGCGGCTAAAGTGCGGTCGATATCTTCGTCGTTATGGGCTAAAGACATAAAGCCCGCCTCGAATGCGGACGGCGCGAGATAAACGCCTTGTTCCAGCATTTTGTGGAAGAAAATTTTGAATTTTTCCACATCGCATTGCATTGCTTGTTGATAAGAGCTTACTTCCGCCTGATCGGTAAAGAATAAACCGAACATTCCGCCGACGTAGTTCACCACAAAAGGAACTTGGTGTTTTTGCGCTAAGGTTTTAAGTCCTTCGGCAAGTTTTTGTGTGAGGCAGGCAAGTTTTTGCTCGTTTCCGGCTTTTTTCAATTCGTTCAAACAAGCTAATCCCGCCGACATTGCAATCGGATTGCCGGATAACGTGCCCGCTTGATAGACCGGGCCGGTAGGGGCAATGTATTGCATAATTTCTTTTTTCCCACCGAACGCACCGACCGGCATTCCGCCGCCGATGACTTTTCCTAAGGTGGTTAAATCCGGTGTTACGCCATAATAATGTTGCGCACCGCCGAGTGCGACGCGGAAACCGGTCATTACTTCGTCAATAATGAAAACAGTGCTGTATTGATTACAAAGTTCGCGTAATCCTGCTAAGAAAGCGGGTTTCGGCGGAATGCAATTCATATTGCCGGCGACCGGTTCGATGATCAAACAAGCAATATCGTTCGGATATTGTTCGAAAGCCTCTTTGACCGATTGTAAGTTATTGTATTCGCAGGTCAGCGTATGTTTGGCGAAATCTTCCGGTACGCCCGGCGAACTCGGTTGACCCAAGGTTAATGCGCCGGAACCCGCTTTGACTAACAGGCTGTCGGAATGACCGTGATAACAACCCTCGAATTTAATGATTTTGTCTCGTTTGGTATAACCGCGCGCCAAGCGAATTGCCGACATTGTGGCTTCGGTACCGGAACTGACCATTCTGACCATTTCAATCGACGGAACCAATTCGCAGACTAATTCCGCCAAATCGATTTCTAAAGGCGTCGGAGCGCCGAAACTTAAGCCTTTTTGTGCGGTGTTTAACACGGCGTCTAAAATAGCCGGATGATTATGACCTAAAATCATCGGCCCCCACGAACCGACGTAATCGATATATTGTTTTCCGTCCGTATCGAAAATATAAGCGCCTTGCGCGCGTTCAATAAATACGGGCGTTCCGCCGACGCCTTTAAATGCTCGAACCGGTGAATTGACACCGCCCGGAATAATTTGTTGCGAGCGCGAAAAGAGGGTTTCGGAATTTGTCATTGCTTATCCTTTTATCTAGGTTATTTATCGAATTATGCGCGTATTGTACTGTAAAACTCGGTAAATTTATAAAAATATTTATGTAGCGATTTTTCTTTATGATATGCTGTGCACCACAGATTTTTATCCAATTTTAATAGCTATGCTACTCAGTTTATTCGTGACATTTTTAGGTGCGTTGGTAACGTTATTTGTAATGCGACCTATTGCGCAAAAAATCGGTTTGGTCGATAAACCGAATTATCGTAAACGCCACCAAGGTGCGATTCCGCTTATCGGCGGTATTTCTTTATTTATGGGCAATCTTTGTTTCTATTTGTTGGAATGGGATCAAATGCGCCTTCCCGGTCTTTATTTGTTCAGTATTTTCGTGTTGTTAATGATCGGCATCTTGGATGACCGTTTTGATATCAGCCCGTTTTTACGCGCCGGAATTCAGGCGTTTTTGGCGATTTTAATGATCGATATGGGCAATATTTATCTCGATCATTTAGGGCAAATTTTAGGTCCGTTTCAATTAACCTTAGGTTCAATCGGCTTGATGATCACGGTGTTCGCGACCATTGCGGTGATTAACGCCTTTAATATGATTGATGGCATCGACGGCTTGTTAGGCGGATTGTCAAGCGTGGCGTTTATCGCGATCGGTATTTTGCTGGTAATGGATAATCAAATGGATTTAGCCTATTGGAGTTTCGCGTTAATTATCGCTATTTTGCCGTATTTTATGATGAATTTAGGTATTCCGTTAGGACCGAAGTTTAAAGTATTTATGGGCGATGCCGGCAGTACTTTAATTGGCTTCACGATTATTTGGATCCTGCTTTTGAGTACGCAAGGCAAGGGACATCCGATGAATCCGATTACTGCATTGTGGATTATTGCGATTCCGGTGGTGGATATGATTGCGATTATTTATCGTCGCGTCAGAAAAGGAAAAAGCCCGTTTCGTCCGGATCGCTTACACGTTCATCATTTAATGATGCGGGCGGGATTAACCTCTCGACAAGCATTCTTATTGATTACCTTTATGGCGGCGTTATGCGCCGGTTTCGGTATTCTCGGTGAAGTGTTTTATATTAACGAATGGATAATGTTTATCGCATTTATTTTACTGTTTTTTGTCTATTCGTTTTCGATCGCCAGAGCGTGGCGCATCACCCGTTGGGTTCGCCGAATGAAACGTCGCGCAAAACGTTTAAAACAAGCTTAATTTTATTGAGGTATTTATGTCATATCAGCAACATCGTGGTAAACAATTTTTTATTGTGCTTATTTTGACCGCACTTTTTGCTTTAGGCGGTTATGGTGCAAGTTATTTTTCTAAACAGTTTTGGCGAGCGGAGGCGGAAATCGTTGCGCCAACGACTAACGAATTAGGCAATTATTATTCTTTATTTTCGATATATCAACTGATTAGCGGAGAAAAGGCAGCCGCATCTGAATCATCGAAACGGGTTTTTCACGAATTTCAACGCCAGTTAGCGGCGTATGATAATATCAGCGGATTTTGGCAGAATAGCGCACTTTATAAACAACAAGTGACGGGAAATACGCAAAATGATGGAATGTTATTAGATGAGTTAGTTCGTCGAGTGTCTTTTAGTCGAGAAACGCCAGAAAGTGCGGCGAAAATAAGCCTTGAATCGGATAACCCGAAACAAGCGGTCGAGTTATTGCTAGGGTTAATGGAATACACCAATTATGTGACAAGAAGTGTGGTATATAACGAATTGATTGCGCAGTGGAAAGATTTATTCAATCAAGTTAATAGTGCGACGCAATTAAAATCCGGACAACAGGCGGATGCGCAAGATTGGCAAGGTAAATTAAATATGATGAAATCAGTTAGTGCGTTGGATAATAATTTGATTGCCTATCGCTATATGAAAAAACCGATGCTGCCAATTTATGCTACTTATCCGGATCGTTATTTATGGGCGGTGATTGGCGGTGCTGGCGGATTGGTGTTCGGATTACTTCTTATTTTGTTATTTCCATCAAAACGAAAAGAAAGCTAAAAGGTAAATCAAGAAAATGTGCAATGCATTTCTTGTCGGAATTCTAAAAAATAATCGGCTTTATTCTAAATAATAAACAAATTGCACAAAAAACTGTCTTGTAAATAAAAAAATAAAAAAAATACTAGACAAGTGATTTGTAAACTCTTAATATACGCCCCGCAACGACGCAATGAGCACTCGTAGCTCAGCTGGATAGAGCGTTGGCCTCCGGAGCCAAAGGTCGCAGGTTCAAATCCTGTCGAGTGTGCCAGAGCAATGTTAGATCCAGGTCGTTAATTTTATGGTGGCTATAGCTCAGTTGGTAGAGCCCCGGATTGTGATTCCGGTTGTCGTGGGTTCAAGTCCCATTAGCCACCCCAAATTTCTATTATTAGAATAGATGTCGGCGAGTAGCGCAGCTTGGTAGCGCAACTGGTTTGGGACCAGTGGGTCGTAGGTTCAAATCCTATCTCGCCGACCACTTTATTTTGTTCTTTAACAATTTATCAGACAATCTGTGTGGGCACTTGTTGATAGACTTTGTTTGAAAAAAATTTTAATTTTGAAGTCTTAATAGGTGCTAACTTAGAAATTCATTATTCATTTACTTAAGTAAATCGAAGCGATTTTTTTGTCAGCAGTATTGAGCGATTGAACTTGAATTGAAGAGTTTGATCATGGCTCAGATTGAACGCTGGCGGCAGGCTTAACACATGCAAGTCGAACGGTAGCAGGAGAAAGCTTGCTTTCTTGCTGACGAGTGGCGGACGGGTGAGTAATGCTTGGGAATCTGGCTTATGGAGGGGGATAACTACGGGAAACTGTAGCTAATACCGCGTAATATCTTCGGATTAAAGACTGGGAACTTCGGTCCAGTTGCCATAAGATGAGCCCAAGTGGGATTAGGTAGTTGGTGGGGTAAAGGCCTACCAAGCCTGCGATCTCTAGCTGGTCTGAGAGGATGGCCAGCCACACTGGAACTGAGACACGGTCCAGACTCCTACGGGAGGCAGCAGTGGGGAATATTGCACAATGGGGGGAACCCTGATGCAGCCATGCCGCGTGAATGAAGAAGGCCTTCGGGTTGTAAAGTTCTTTCGGTGATGAGGAAGGGTGGTGTTTTAATAGAGCATCATATTGACGTTAGTCACAGAAGAAGCACCGGCTAACTCCGTGCCAGCAGCCGCGGTAATACGGAGGGTGCGAGCGTTAATCGGAATAACTGGGCGTAAAGGGCACGCAGGCGGTTGTTTAAGTGAGATGTGAAAGCCCCGAGCTTAACTTGGGAATTGCATTTCAGACTGGACGACTAGAGTACTTTAGGGAGGGGTAGAATTCCATGTGTAGCGGTGAAATGCGTAGAGATGTGGAGGAATACCGAAGGCGAAGGCAGCCCCTTGGGAATGTACTGACGCTCATGTGCGAAAGCGTGGGGAGCAAACAGGATTAGATACCCTGGTAGTCCACGCTGTAAACGCTGTCGATTTGGGGATTGGGCTTTGAGCTTGGTGCCCGTAGTTAACGTGATAAATCGACCGCCTGGGGAGTACGGCCGCAAGGTTAAAACTCAAATGAATTGACGGGGGCCCGCACAAGCGGTGGAGCATGTGGTTTAATTCGATGCAACGCGAAGAACCTTACCTACTCTTGACATCCATGGAATCTTGTAGAGATACGAGAGTGCCTTCGGGAACCATGAGACAGGTGCTGCATGGCTGTCGTCAGCTCGTGTTGTGAAATGTTGGGTTAAGTCCCGCAACGAGCGCAACCCTTATCCTTTGTTGCCAGCGATTCGGTCGGGAACTCAAAGGAGACTGCCGGTGATAAACCGGAGGAAGGTGGGGATGACGTCAAGTCATCATGGCCCTTACGAGTAGGGCTACACACGTGCTACAATGGTGCATACAGAGGGCGGCGAAGCAGTAATGCGGAGCGAATCTCAGAAAGTGCATCTAAGTCCGGATTGGCGTCTGCAACTCGACGCCATGAAGTCGGAATCGCTAGTAATCGCAAATCAGAATGTTGCGGTGAATACGTTCCCGGGCCTTGTACACACCGCCCGTCACACCATGGGAGTGGGTTGTACCAGAAGTAGATAGCTTAACCGCAAGGGGGGCGTTTACCACGGTATGATTCATGACTGGGGTGAAGTCGTAACAAGGTAACCGTAGGGGAACCTGCGGTTGGATCACCTCCTTACCAAGAAACGAAGATACGACAGCGAGTGTTCACACAGATTGGCTGATAGGTTGTAGACAAGAAAA
>NZ_PHGZ01000010.1 GCF_002795405.1 Caviibacterium pharyngocola
CCGCACGTTCAGGTTCTGGGATGTAGGTATCTAAGTGGTTCGCTAATTCAAGAATTTTTTCTTCCCATTCTGGTACGCCGTTTAATGCTTGTAATGCAGAACCACGCACGATTGGTGTGTCATCACCCGGGAAGTCGTATTGAGATAGAAGTTCACGCACTTCCATTTCAACTAATTCTAATAATTCTTCGTCATCCACCATATCGCATTTGTTTAAGAATACGATGATGTATGGTACGCCTACTTGGCGACCTAAAAGGATGTGCTCACGAGTTTGTGGCATTGGACCGTCTGTCGCAGCTACTACTAAGATTGCGCCGTCCATTTGTGCCGCACCGGTAATCATATTTTTTACATAGTCGGCGTGTCCCGGACAGTCAACGTGTGCGTAGTGACGAGTTTCTGTATCGTACTCAACGTGGGAGGTGTTGATGGTGATACCACGCGCTTTTTCTTCCGGCGCGTTATCGATTTGGTCGAATGCACGAGCTGCACCACCGAAGTGTTTCGCTAATACAGTTGTGATCGCTGCTGTTAAAGTTGTTTTACCGTGGTCAACGTGGCCGATTGTACCCACGTTAACGTGCGGTTTTGTACGTTCAAATTTTTCTTTAGACACTTTTCAGTTTCCTTTTGTGATCCCCAAAAGTGCGGTGCAAATTTGGGGAGTATTGTTGATTAAATAAAATTATTTTCTACGCGCTTCAATAACTGCATCAGCAACGTTTTTCGGTGCTTCAGCGTATTTTAACGGTTCCATTGAGTAAGATGCACGACCTTGAGTTTGTGAACGCAAGTCTGTTGCATAACCGAACATTTCCGCTAACGGAACTTCAGCATTGATCTTAACAACGAATTCATTCGCTTCTTGACCGTTCACCATTGCGCGACGACGGCTTAAGTCACCGATAACGTCACCCACATAATCCGGTGGAGTTTCAACTTCCACTTTCATAATCGGCTCAAGTAATACCGGATTCGCTTTTGCGAACGCTGCTTTAAACGCTAAAGACGCCGCAAGTTTAAACGCTAACTCGGAGGAGTCCACATCGTGGTATGAACCGAAGTGTAAGCGAACACCTAAGTCAACTACCGGATAACCTGCCAATGGGCCGGATTTAAGTTGTTCTTGAATACCTTTGTCAACCGCAGGAATGTATTCGCCAGGGATTACACCACCTTTGATTTCGTTAACAAATTCGTATCCCGGACCTTCCGGATCCAATGGATATAAGTCGATAACAACGTGACCATACTGACCGCGACCACCGGATTGTTTTGCGTGTTTACCTTCAACATCGTTAACACGCGTGCGGATAGTTTCACGGTAAGATACTTGCGGTTTACCGATGTTCGCTTCAACTTTGAATTCACGACGCATACGGTCAACGATAATATCTAAGTGTAACTCACCCATACCGGAAATGATAGTCTCACCGGATTCTTCATCAGTGTGAACACGGAATGAAGGGTCTTCTTGTGCTAAACGACCTAATGCAAGACCCATTTTTTCTTGGTCTGCTTTAGTTTTCGGTTCTACCGCAACAGAGATTACCGGCTCAGGGAATTCCATACGCTCAAGGATAATCGGCGCGTCTAATGCACATAATGTATCACCGGTACCGACATCTTTTAAGCCGATTGCCGCAGCAATATCACCCGCGCGAACTTCTTTGATTTCTTCACGTTTGTTCGCGTGCATTTGAACGATACGACCGAAACGTTCACGTTTATCTTTAACGGAGTTCAATACGGTTGCACCGGACTCAACAACACCGGAATAAACACGGAAGAAGGTTAAGTTACCTACGAACGGGTCGGTTGCAATTTTGAATGCTAACGCTGCAAATGGTTCATCATCGCTTGCGTGACGTTCACCTTCGGTTTCATCTGGGTTGATACCTTTAATTGATTCGATATCGGTCGGAGCCGGTAAGTAATCAATTACTGCATCAAGCATTGCTTGAACACCTTTGTTTTTGAACGCAGAACCGCAAGTAACCAAAATAATTTCAGTTGCTAATGCGCGTTGACGTAAACCGGTTTTGATTTCTTCTTCGGTTAAGTCTTCACCGCCAAGGTATTTTTCCATTAATTCTTCTGAAGATTCGGCAGCCGCTTCAACTAAGTTTTGACGCCATTCTTCACAAGCCGCAACCATATCCGCCGGAATATCGTCATAGGTAAATGTCATACCTTGATCCGCTTCGTTCCAGTTGATTGCTTTCATTTTAATTAGGTCAACAACACCTTTAAAGTTATCTTCTGCGCCGATTGGTAATTGTAGAGGAACCGCATTACCACCCAAACGGGTTTTAATTTGCTCAACAACACGCAAGAAGTTAGCACCGGTACGGTCCATTTTGTTCACGAACGCGATACGAGGTACTTTATATTTGTTAGCTTGACGCCATACGGTTTCGGATTGCGGTTGAACGCCACCCACCGCACAGTAAACCATTACCGCACCGTCAAGAACACGCATTGAACGTTCTACTTCAATAGTAAAGTCAACGTGTCCCGGAGTGTCGATAACGTTAATACGGTGTTGCGGATATTGTTGTGACATACCACTCCAGAATGCGGTTGTTGCCGCGGAGGTAATGGTAATACCGCGTTCTTGTTCTTGTTCCATCCAGTCCATTGTTGCCGCACCGTCGTGAACTTCACCGATTTTGTGGCTTACACCGGTATAGAAAAGGATACGCTCAGTAGTGGTTGTTTTACCCGCATCAATATGCGCACTGATACCGATATTACGGTAAAGTGAAATAGGGGTTGTACGAGCCATTAGTATTTCCTTTTTTGGAATTTAATAAATATAAAATTTTAAATATGGATAAGGCTCCATCGCATAATTATGTGATGAAGCCTGAAAAACCGACCGACTAACGAATTACCAACGGTAATGCGCGAACGCTTTGTTAGCTTCGGCCATACGGTGAACGTCTTCACGTTTTTTCACCGCTGCACCTTTGTTTTCAGACGCATCAGATAATTCGTTAGCTAAACGTAAAGCCATTGATTTATCTCCGCGTTTACGCGCAGCTTCAACAATCCAACGCATACCTAATGCGTTACGACGAGCCGGACGTACTTCAACCGGTACTTGATATGTAGAACCGCCCACACGGCGAGATTTAACTTCGACGGTCGGACGCACGTTTTCCAATGCAATCTCGAATGCGTCTAAAGCTTCTTTACCTGTACGTTGAGATAAAGTTTCTAATGCACCGTAAACGATAGATTCAGCGATTGATTTTTTACCGTCAATCATTAATACATTAATAAATTTCGCAAGTAATTCTGAACCGAACTTCGGATCCGGTAAAATTTTGCGAGGTTCAATACTACGACGACGTGGCATTGCAATTTCTCCGTTTTTAATCTTCAGGATTATCCAAAACTCTTTGTGTAAGCGATTAACTTACTGTTACTGGAGTTTATGATAATTAATTGGGTTAATTAGCGTTTGGCCTTACTTAACGGAGAACCATTAAGCTTTAGGACGTTTAACGCCGTATTTAGAACGACCTTGTTTACGATCTTTAACGCCCGCGCAGTCCAATGCGCCGCGTACGGTGTGATAACGCACACCCGGTAAGTCTTTAACACGACCGCCACGGATAAGCACAACGCTGTGCTCTTGAAGGTTATGACCTTCACCGCCGATATAAGAAGTTACTTCAAAACCGTTTGTTAAACGAATACGGCATACTTTACGCAATGCTGAGTTCGGTTTTTTAGGTGTAGTTGTGTACACACGGGTACACACGCCACGTTTCTGCGGGCAAGCCTCTAATGCAGGAACGTTGCTTTTTACAACCTTTTTCACACGCGGTTTGCGTACTAGTTGGTTGATTGTTGCCATTAAAAAAGCTCCAGTTTAATCGTTATTCATAAAAGAATGTTCATTTATTGCACTATCCTAGAATGGATAGACGCCGAATTTTAATCTCGAACGCAAAATATGTCAAGGATTAGACAAAACCTCCGCAAAAATTACCGCACTTTTATACCCTTTACGCTTGAAAAAACGGGATATATAACAAAATCGTCTAAACAATAAATTTTCATTCCTTTGCCGGCAAACGATTGCCTTTTATAATGCTTGCACGTTAATTCAACACGATATAAGAGAAACGAATTATGAATTGGCAATATGTTTGGAACGTGCTGCCTAAATTTGTCGATGCGACATTAGTTACATTACATTTATCTTTTTGGGGAATTTTATTATCCGTTTTGATCGGCATTTTATGTGCCGTCGTGACGACTTACAACGTCCGCGGATTGAATCCGATCGTCAAAGCTTACATTGAGTTATCGCGTAATACGCCGTTATTGATTCAGGTATTTTTTCTGTATTTCGGTTTATCCAAAATCGGCATTAAATTGGACGGTTTCACTTGCGCGGTGATCGGCTTGGCGTTTCTCGGCGGCAGTTATATGGCGGAAGCGGTGCGCGGCGGCTTAGAAGCGGTGTCGAAAGGACAAATCGAATCTGCGCTAAGTATCGGATTAACGCCTTTGCAAGCCTTCCGCTATGTAATTTTTCCGCAGGCGTTTGCCGTCGCCACACCGGCTATCGGCGCAAACTGCTTATTTTTAATGAAGGAAACCTCCGTAGTGAGCGCGATTGCGATTGCCGAATTAATGTTTATGGCAAAAGAAATCATCGGAATGGATTATAAAACCAATGAAGCGCTATTTTTACTGGTGGTCTTTTATTTAATTATTTTATTTCCGATGTCGATATTTATCGCTTATTTGGAACGGCGCACGCGTAATGCGAAATACGGAGCCTGATTATGGGATTAACGATTCTTTTTGAAGGAAGCAACTTAGAACGTTTGCTCGGCGGACTTTGGATCACGGCGGAAATCGCCTTTGTCTCCGTGTTCTTCGCCTGCATTTTCGGGGTTATTTTCGGCGTGATAATGACGCTTAAAAATCCGCTGATTCGCGCCCTTTGCCGTTTTTATTTAGAATTCGTGCGCATTATTCCGTTATTGGTTTTATTATTCATCACCTATTTCGGATTCGCCAAATGGTTTAACGCGCATTTAGACGGCGTGGTCGTGTGCATTTTGGTATTTATTTTCTGGGGAACGGCGGAAATGGGCGATTTAGTGCGCGGCGCATTGACCTCCATTGAAAAACACCAAGTGGAATCCGCTTACGCCTTAGGCTTAACGCCGTTACAAACCTTTATTTATATTTTATTACCGCAAAGTTTAAAACGCGTCACGCCGAGTGCGATTAACTTGTTCACCCGAATGGTGAAAACCAGCTCGCTTGCGATGTTAATCGGCGTATTGGAAGTGATCAAAGTCGGTCAACAAATTATCGAAACTTCGCTGTTCACCGAGCCTTCGGCGGCGCTTTGGATTTACGGCGTGATCTTTGCACTATATTTTATCATTTGTTATCCGCTGTCCTTATTCTCGCGTTATTTAGAAAACCGTTGGGAAAATTAAAGACGGCAATCAGGGGAAAAAATGGCATTACTGGAAATTAAAGAATTAGTCAAAAATTACGGCGAAACGACCGCACTTAACGGCATTAATTTATCCGTCGAAAAAGGCGAAGTCGTTGTTATCTTAGGCCCATCCGGTTGCGGCAAAAGCACCTTATTGCGTTGTATCAACGGGTTGGAAGAAATAAAGAGCGGTCAATTAATTTTAGAAAATAACGGCGTGTTGGGCAAAGATATTTCGTGGGTCAACGCCCGCCAACACATCGGAATGGTATTCCAAAGTTATGAACTGTTCGCCCATATGTCGGTCATCGACAATATTTTACTCGGCCCGCTTAAAGTGCAAAAACGCAAACGCGAAGAAGTGGAAAAACAAGCGGACGAATTATTAAAACGCGTCGGATTATTCGAGCGCAAAAACGCCTATCCGCGTGAATTGTCGGGTGGTCAGAAACAGCGTATCGCAATCGTGCGTTCGTTGTGTATGAACCCTGACATTATGTTATTCGACGAAGTCACCGCCGCACTGGATCCGGAAATGGTGCGCGAAGTGTTGGACGTGATTTTAGGGCTGGCGAAAGACGGAATGACAATGCTCATCGTCACGCACGAAATGTCCTTTGCGCGCCAAGTGGCGGATCGCATTGTCTTTATGGATGCCGGTCGCATTGTCGAACAAGAATCTCCGGAACAATTTTTCACGAATCCGAGCTCGGATCGTGCAAAAGCTTTTTTAAACATTTTAAATTACGAACCAAGAGGTACAAACTATGAACAAAACATTTAAAAAAATCACCGCACTTTTCGCCGCAGGTCTGTTAGCCACCGGTCTTAGCGCTTGCAACGACAAAGAAAAAGCACCAGCGGAACAAGCGCTTTCCAGCGTCGAACAACTGCAAAAAGCCGGCAGCGTGCGCATCGGCGTATTCAGCGACAAACCGCCGTTCGGTTATGTAGATAGCCAAGGCAAAAGCCAAGGCTTCGACGTTGAAATCGCCAAAGCCATCGGTAAAGATTTATTAGGCGATGAAAACAAAGTGCAATATGTGTTGGTTGAAGCAGCGAATCGCGTAGAATATCTCCAATCTAACAAAGTAGATATTATTCTTGCCAACTTCACCGTCACACCGGCGCGTCAAGAAGTGGTGGATTTCGCCAAACCTTATATGAACGTCGCATTGGGTGTCGTATCGAAAGACGGCGCGGAAATCACCGACATCGCCCAACTTGAAGGCAAAACCTTATTAGTTAACAAAGGCACCACCGCCGATGCATATTTCAGCAAAAATTACCCGAATATCAACTTATTGAAATTCGAACAAAACACCGAAACCTTTGAAGCTTTACGCGACGGTCGCGGTGACGCACTTGCCCACGACAACACCTTATTATTCGCTTGGGCAAAAGAAAATCCGGGCTTTACCGTCGGCATTAAAAATTTAGGCGACCAAGATTTCATCGCTCCGGCAGTGAAAAAAGGCGACACCGCGTTGTTGAATTGGTTAAATGCCGAAATTGAAAAATTAGGCAAAGAAGGCGTGTTAAAACAAGCCTATGACAAAACCTTATTACCGGTTTACGGTGACACAATCAGCGAAAAAGACGTATTAGTCGATTATCAATAATTTGACCTAAATTACCAAAAAGCGATACATCAAAGTATCGCTTTTTTATTACATTTATCGTAGGTTACAGCGCCATTTGCGGCGTATAGCGTTCCGTTAGCGTCACTAATTCCGTGAAAGAAATCGACCGCACTTTGGCAAAGGATCGGGTGAACTCGGTGAGATTTCGCGCTTGCAAATCATTTTCCAAAGCATAACAAGTGGTCGTTAACCGATTGAAAATATTCGGATATTTCAACGGCAATAACACTCCGTCTTGCCACAACACCAAACAATCTTGTTCGCTTGCGCCGAGCAAATAGGATTCTAATTCCGCCGAAGAATAAGTTGCTTGAGAAAAGGTAAAAAGCATAAGAGATTCCGTTAAAAAGTGAAGACTTTTTCCGCTTGGCGTAACTTTTCCAACAGCAAAGTGCGGTGGCTTTTTTCACAGGAAATCACCGTGTCGATTTCCGTCAAACCAAGATCACACAGCGAGTCGGCGCATACAAAACGTTGAGAAATGTCATATAAATCCAGCAATTTAAAACTGCGAATAAAATCTTTTTGCAAAATTAATTCCGGCTGCTGTTGCGCCAAAAGATTAAACACGCCATCATCCATAAAGAACACCGCGATTTCATCCTCATCGCAAAACGCCGTTGCCGCCAATAAGGCGTCTAATCCTTCGCGCGCGGCGCTGTTGCCGTGCGGCGGGCTGCGAAACACAAAAGCCAGTTTAATCATAGCGTTATCACCCTATCCGCTTCCAATACCGCTTTCATAAATTCGCCCAATCCGGCGGCGACAAAACCGGACGCTAAATTATGTTGCTCGCTTGAGGTCGTTAAAGGATCCACCACACCGCGCCGTTGCGACGCGGCAATGCACAAATGCAGCGGAATCTGATGTGTCTCGCCGAGCGTTTGCCACGCTTGTTGTAAATGAAATTCATCATTTGCCGGATGAATGAAAGCGTTTCCATTCATCACACCGTCGCGGAAGAAAAAAATCTGATCGATTCGGTGCCCTTGCGCCAACAAGGCTTCGGCGAATTGATAAGCCGAAAACGCACCTTGTGTGCCGTACACCGGCGCTTTTACGGCAAGAACATAACGCATTTATTTAAGTTCTTCCTGATCTTGTTTGATTTGACGAATATAAAGATAAACGGTATGACGAGAAATATCCAAGCGCTCCGCCACTAAATTAATGGCATCTTTAATATCGAAAATGCCTTTTTCATATAACGAAATCACCACTTGACGATTCTTGTTATTATTGGACACCAAACGATCCGCCGCCACTTCTTCCACGGTTTGCTCGATGGTTTGCGTCACCAATTCTTCCACCGAGCTGGCAAAATTCACTTCGGAGGCTTCATTATGCTCCGCCGTCGGCATTAAGGACTGCACGAACTGCGACATCGGCACGTCCAAATTGATGTTAATGCATAATAGACCGATAATGCGGCGCGTTTTGTTTCGAATGGCAATCGTCACGGATTTCATTAATCCGTTGCCCTTCGCCCGCGTAAAATAAGGTTTCGACACGCTTTCGGTTTGCATACTGCGCAGAGATTTCAACGCAAAATCCGTCACCGGCGAGCCGACCTGACGGTTGGTGTTATGTCCGTTGGCAATAAAAATCGCCGAATGTTCCAAATCTTCCAAAGAATGCAAAACAATCTCGCAATGACCGCCGATTAACGCGCTCACGCCTTCAACGACGGCGGAATAAGAATTCAAAATCGCACGATCTTCATCGCTGAAGGGACGCTTATCATTCAACATAATTTTACTCTCAATGTTTTCTCGGAAATGACCGCACTTTTCATATCAACGCACAAAAGTGCGGTCGGTTTTGCGTTTATTTTGCCGCAGCGTCCGAGGTTACGTCTAAAACCTCAACGTCAAAATATAGGGTGGAATTCGGTGGAATCATTGAGCCCGCGCCTTGCTCGCCGTAGGCTAACTCGGCAGGAATAACCAACTCGATTTTGCCGCCTTTTTTGACTAATTGCAGCCCTTCCGTCCAGCCTTTAATTACTTGATTTAACTTAAATTCCGCCGGTTGACCGCGTTCGACGGAGCTGTCAAACACCGTGCCGTTCGCCAATTTGCCGGTGTAATGCACTTTCACCGTGTCGCTTTCTTTAATCGCTGCGCCTTCGCCGGCTTTTTCAATGCGATATAGCAAACCGGACGCGGTTTTCTTCACGCCGTCTTTTTTCATAAAATCCGCGGTCAATTTGTCATTTTCCGCTTTTACTTTGGCTTGACGTGCTTGATGAACTTTATCGCCGATGGCTTGTAATTGCTTTTGAATATCCACGTCGGAAAGGGAGCCTTTATTTTCCAACGCATCTTTTACACCCGCCAACACGCGCGCGTTATCATAATCGATAATGCCTTTTTGATCTTCAATCAACCCTTTCAGAAATTGCTGTCCGGTGGCATAACCGATCACATAAGAAGCGTCGTCATTGAATTTTTTGTCCGCCGCTTGATCGGCAAAAACACCGCCGGAAACGACCGCACTTAGCGCCAAAGCAACTACTGATAATTTTTGAATTTTTAACATTGTTGTTGATCCTTTATAATAAAAGTTGAAATCATCGCGAATAGGTTAAATTGTATTTAACAAATTCACAACCTTTATTTAAGGATTATTTATGCAAACTCAACAAAATGTAGATCAACGTTTAGCGGAATTGGAAATGAAAACGGCGTTTCAAGAAAAATTGCTGGAAGATTTAAATCAAGCGCTCGTCGAACAACAATTTCTCATCGATAAAATGCAACTGCAACTTCGCCATTTGGCGACCAAGCTGAAAGATCTGCAACCGTCGAATATCGCCAGTCAATCGGAAGAAACGCCACCGCCGCATTATTAAAAGTGCGGTGGTTTTTCGCTGAGTTTAAACGGCAAAAAGCCCGTATTCACGGGCTTTCAAGTAAGGCATTTCGCTTATGCGATTAGGCGAAATATTTTTCTAAATCGTCGCTACCGCCGATGTATTGACCGCCGATAAACACTTGCGGAACACTGGTTTTGCCGGTGATTGCGCGGATTGAAATGGTGCTTGCATCACGACCGAGCACGATTTCTTCAAAGGTATAACCTTTAACTTTCAATAATGCTTTGGCTTTTGCGCAATACGGACAACCCGGTTTGGTGAAAATAGACACCGACGGTTTTGCCGTCCAATCCGGTTTGAGGTATTTGATCATTGTATCGGCGTCGGACACTTTGAACGGGTCGCCCGGTTCGTTCGGCTCGATAAACATTTTTTCCACCACGCCGTTTCTGACTAACATAGAATAGCGCCAAGAACGTTTGCCGAAACCAAGTTCTTCTTTATCCACCAACATTCCCATTCCGTCGGTGAAATCGCCGTTGCCGTCCGGAATCACGGTGATGTTTTCCGCTTCTTGATCCGCTTTCCACGCGTTCATTACGAAAGTGTCGTTAACGGATACGCAAATAATGTCATCTACGCCTAAGGCTTTAAATTCGCAAGCTAATTCGTTATAGCGCGGTAAGTGAGTGGATGAACAAGTCGGGGTAAACGCGCCAGGTAATGAAAATAATACGACGGTTTTATTATCAAATAATTCTGCGCTGGTAATATCAACCCATTGATCGCCTTGACGGGTGTGGAATGTGACCTGAGGAACTTTTTTTCCTTCCATTGCTGCCATAATTTTTCTCCTGTTTTATTGTGTGTTGAGTGACTACGTTGTAAATTATAGTCAATTTTGTGATATAGTTACAAACGATTAATACCTATCCGTTTAATTGATTCTTTCTATAAAGGGAAATATATGAACATTCGTGATCTTGAATATTTAGTCGCTCTTGCCGAACACAAACATTTCCGCCGCGCCGCCGATGCCTGCCACGTCAGTCAACCGACTTTAAGCGGTCAAATTCGCAAATTAGAGGATGAACTCGGCATTATTTTATTAGAAAGAACCAGCCGCAAAGTGCTGTTTACCCAATCGGGTCTATTATTAGTCAACCAAGCAAAAACCGTTTTGCGCGAAGTCAAATTATTGAAAGAAATGGCAAGCAATCAAGGTAAAGAAATGACCGGCCCACTGCACATCGGTGTGATTCCGACGGTAGGGCCTTATTTGTTGCCTTATATCGTGCCGACATTAAAACAAACCTTTCCGGATCTGGAATTATTTTTATATGAAGCGCAAACCCATCAGCTGCTCGAACAGTTGGAAACCGGACGATTGGATTGCGCCATTTTAGCCGCCGTGGCAGAAACCGAAGCCTTTATCGAAGTACCGCTATTCGATGAAAGAATGTTACTGGCGATTTCCGACAGCCACCCTTGGGCGAACGAAGACTCGATCAAAATGGAAAAACTTAAAGGCTGCGAAATGTTAATGTTGGACGACGGTCACTGCTTACGCGGACAAGCGCTCGGCTATTGTTTCACCGCCGGCGCGAAAGAGAATCAGCACTTTCAAGCTACCAGCTTAGAAACTTTGCGCAATATGGTTTCCGCCAACGCCGGAATGACATTAATGCCGGAACTTGCGGTATTAAACGAAGGCGCCCGAACCGGCGTGAAATACATTCCTTGCACCGCACCGGAACCGGCGCGCACCATCGCGCTGATTTATCGACCGGGTTCACCGCTGCGCAATCGTTATGAACGTATCGCAACCGCGGTCAGCCACGCCATTAAACCGATTTTAGGCGCATAGCGGAGGCACTATGGCGGGAATTCGAGCCATTCAAAAAGAAAAAACGCGGCGCGCATTGGTCAGTGCCGCCTTTAATCAACTCAGTGCGGAGAAAAGCTTTTCCAATTTAAGTTTACGCGAAGTCGCCCGCGAAGCCGGCATCGCACCGACCTCTTTTTATCGCCATTTTCGCGATATGGACGAATTGGGGTTGGAAATGGTGGACGAAGCCGGATTAATGCTGCGTCAATTAATGCGCCAAGCGCGCAAACGTATTGCCAATGGCGGCAGCGTGATCGCGATTTCCGTGGAAACCTTCTTCGAATTTATCACTAATAGCACCAACGTTTTTCGCCTGTTATTGCGTGAAAGTTCCGGCACATCGCAAGCTTTCCGCACCGCCGCCGCGCGGGAAATCAAGCATTTTATCGACGAATTGACCGAATACATCGCCCATAAAAACCACTACCCGCAGCACATCGCCTACGTCCAAGCCGAAGGTATCGTCACCTTGGTTTTCACCGCCGGTGCGACCGCGTTGGATATGAATAAACAAGAACGCAATCAGTTGAAAGAACGTGTGATTTTACAACTGAGAATGCTCGCCAAAGGTGCCGATTACGCTGCGAAAAAGGAATTAGAACAAGGAAAAGAATCGTAAAAGTGCGGTGGTTTTTTGATAGAAAATAAAGCTATGGGAGCCGAAACTCCCATAGAAAATCGATAAATTAAAACGCGGTTTTATACACTTCTAAAATTTCTTCCGCAGAACAATCCCTCGAATTGCCGCCGGTGCAAACATCATTGAATGCATCCACGGATAACGCGCTTAAATCTGCTTCTTTCACGCCGATTTGAGAAAGTTTTTCCGGAATGCCCACACCCTTCGCGAGACATTTTACTGCGTCGATCGCAGCGCGTCGATATTCCGCTTGAGACATTTCATCCGCATTTTTTACCCCCATTGCTTTCGCAATTTCGCGATATTTTTCACCGGTGTAATCTTTATTAAATTCCATTACATAAGGTAACAATACCGCATTGGCTATGCCGTGCGGCGTGTCATAATAGGCAGACAACGGATGTGCCATACTGTGAACCACGCCAAGACCGACATTGGAAAAGCCCATTCCGGCGACATATTGCCCTAATGCCATATCTTCACGCCCTTTCGGATCATTTTCCACTGCGGCACGCAATGAACGCGAGATTAATTCGATCGCTTTCAAATGTAATGCATCGGTTAACTCCCAAGCCGCTTTTGTGATATAGCCTTCAATCGCGTGGGTTAATGCATCCATTCCAGTTGCTGCGGTCAATCCCTTCGGCATACTTGACATCATATCCGGATCCACGATTGCCACAACAGGAATATCATTAACGTCAACACAAACGAATTTGCGTTTTTTCTCTTCATCGGTAATCACATAGTTAATGGTCACCTCTGCCGCAGTGCCTGCGGTGGTCGCCACGGCAATAATCGGCACGCATTTGCGTTTCGTCGGCGCAACACCTTCAAGCGAAAGCACATCACCGAATTCAGGATTATTAATAATGATCCCGATAGCTTTGGCACTATCAATCGGCGATCCGCCGCCGATAGCCACCAAGCAATCCGCCTGACATTGTTTAAATTGTTCGACGCCTAATTTAATAATATCAACGCTCGGATTGGCTTTCACTTTATCGAATACCTGATAAGCGATACCGGCTTGGTCAAAAAGAGCGGTTACTTTTTGCGCCACATTAAATTTAACCAAATCGCTGTCGGTGACCACTAATACTTTTTTAAACCCGCGCCGTTGGATTTCCGGCACAATATGAGAGATCGCGCCTTTTCCGTGATAAGCGGTTTCATTTAGAATCATACGATTAGCCATTTTATCCTCCGAATATTTCGTTAAAATTTAGGATTATTCAGGTGAATAACCGATTATTTCAAAACTTTCCACGCTCTATAGCCATAAATTGCAATAGCGACAAAACAGATTAACGGTAGAATGAAGGAGAAATTAACCGCAGGCATTCCGAACACTTCGCCTTGGTCGATGATAATACCTTGCAACGGTGGCATTAATGCGCCGCCTACAATCGCCATTACCAAGCCTGCTGCACCCAAGGTGGATTCTTCTTTCAAGCCGTATAATGCGATACCGTAAATGGTCGGGAACATTAGCGACATAAATCCGGAAGTTAAAATCAAGCAATATAATCCCCAAATACCGTCAATAAACATTACGCCCAAGATACTGAAGAAACCGCCTAATGCGAACAGATAAAGCATTAATTCTGCTTTGAGGAATTTCATAATACTGGTACTGATGAAACGGCTGGTAATAAAGATCGCCATTGCCACGATATTTTAATTTTGCGCTTCCGCTTTGGTGAAGCCTAGGCGTTCCGCATATTGAATGATGAACGTCCAGCACATAATTTGCACGCCCACATAGAATACCTGTGCGATAACGCCTTCACGATATTTCGCATTCACAATCAAACGACCGAAAGATTCTTTGAATGAAATGGTTTCGCCTTCTTCTACTTTGGTTTTCGGCATTTTGTATAAACCGATAATTAACATTACCACTAATACGACTAAACCGACCACTAAGTAAGGATTGCGAATAATTTCAAGATCGTGCGTCCGAACAACCGCTTTTTCCGCTTCGGTTAATGTGGTGAAGATTAAATTTCCCGCCGCATCCCGTTTATCGGAGTCCAAACTGGTTAATACGATTTGCGATGCAACGAACATACCGGTAATAGAACCGAGCGGGTTAAAAGATTGCGCCAAATTTAGACGACGTGTCGCGGTTTGCGGATCACCCATTGAAAGAATATACGGATTCGCCGTTGTTTCTAAAAATGCCAAGCCGAAGGTTAAAATATATAAAGAAAATAAGAAATAGGTAAATTCTTCATAAAGTGCGGCAGGATAGAATAAAAACGCACCGACGGCATACAACGCCAATCCAAGCAATACCCCGGATTTATAGCTATAACGGCTGACGAAAAGTGCGGCGGGAATCGCCATTGTTCCGTATCCGCCATAGAAAGCGAATTGAACCAATGCCGCTTCCGAGGCTGGGATTTCCATAACGGTTTGGAACACCGCCACCATCGGATTGGTAATATCGTTTGCAAATCCCCATAAGGCGAATAAGCTGGTAATCAAAACAAAGGGTACAATAAATTTCTTTTCTAGAACTTTTGCGCTCATAAATTCTTCCTTCTAAAAATAAGGTGATCTCATATAATGTTCGCTATGACATTATTTTTCCTCGATGCGTAATCCGTAAGATTTAAATTTCTCCAACACCACCGCCATTTCTTCTTTCGGAAGCAATGGAATCGGTTGATTGGTTGAAAGTAATTTAATGTACCATTCCGCTAATACTTCAACTTCGTGTGCTAGCCATAACGCTTTATCCAAGTTTTTCTCCGCTGCGATTAATCCGTGGTGCGCGAGTAAAATGGCTTTGCTTTCTTTAATGCCTTCTTTGACATATTCGGCTAATTTATGCGTACCGAAAGTAGCATAAGGCACACAAGGAATATGATCCGTGCCGCCGACGGCGATCATATAGTGGATCGGCGGAATCGCTTTTTCCAAAATGGAAACCGCCGCGCAGTTCATCGCGTGGTTATGCACGACAGCATCCACATCGGCTCTCGCTTCATATACCGCAAGGTGAAAATGCCATTCGCTGGAAGGCAATTTGCCTTCTTCGTGTTTGCCGTTTTTATCCACATAAACAATGCTGTCTTCCGTCATTAATTCATACGGCGTACCGGTCGGCGTAATCAACATTCCGTCTTGATAACGCACGCTCACATTGCCCGCCGTGCCTTGATTAAGCCCCAAGCGGGTCATTTCCAAACAAGTATCAATAATTTTTCGGGATAATTCTTTTCTGTTCATTTTTAACTACCTCTTTTATAACAACGGTGTAACACCTTTTTTAATAATGATATTGCCGTATTTCGCCGTTTCACCGGTCACCACTACGGCGTAAGCCTGTTTCGCACGTTCATAAAACGCAAAGCGTTCGATTCGTTCCAAATTCGGTAAAATTTCCACCGCACTTTGAATCGCCGCCAGATAACGCTGTTCCACTTGCGGATCCAACGTGTCGCCTTCCACCGCTTGCATCATAATTAAAGGCGCCGAAACATAAGCGTCGAACTCAAATAACGGGCTAATGCCTTTTAACAAGGTGTCAACGCCGATACCGTCCGCGCGGATGACTTTTTGATGTAATTGATGTGCCGGAAAATGAGCATCGGATAATACCAATTCGTCTCCGTGCCCCATTTCGGCTAATACTTTAAGTAATTCCGGTGAAATTGCCGGATGAATCCCTTTTAACATAGTTCGCCTCTTAGCTAATTTGTTGTAACCAATGTTGATAATCTGCAGATTGCGCCGAAGGATAAATACGTTGTTTCTGCGGTTGCATTTGTTGCTGCGCTTGTTCTGCCGAGGCATATACGCCGACACAGGCAAAAACGAACATTGCCGCACCTAATACGGTGCTTTCGGCGACATCCACAATATCTAACGGCAGTCCCAACACATCCGCGCGAATTTGGTTCCATAATTGATTTTTCGAGCCGCCGCCCACGCAAATTAAACTCTCCGCATTAAAACGGCTGACTTGTTGTAATACGGCGAGCCCGTTTTTCAGTTGTAACGCCATATATTCCAATGCCGCACGATAAATTTGCCCGCGACAATGGTGCATTGATAATCCGCTGAAACAACCAGCGCCAACGGCTTTATCCGCCGCCGCAAAAGAGCCTTGCAAGCGCACGCCATTTGACCCGACAGGTACTTTTTCGCCTTCGCCGATCATCGTCGGATAATAATCTTGCGTGCCGACCACGTCGGCAAAAAATAGCTTACCGATCCATTCCATTATGCCCGAACCGACCCATTGAACCGCCGGATTAAAACGTGCATTTTGGGCATCAAACTCTGTGGTTAATCCTTGCGGAACAAACTCAATATGCGGCTCGGCACATTCCGTTCTTGCCATTAGGATTTCCCAAGTGCCGGAACTGAGAACCGGTTGATTTAATCCCGCGCCGGAGCCGAATACGGCAAATTGCGTATCGTGTCCGCAAGAAATGACCGGCACTTGATTCAACCCGAGTTTTTCCGCTAATTCGGCAGATAAACGGCCGATTTTGTCACCGGCATTAACTAACGGCGGAAAATGCTGCTTGGATAATCCCAAGACGGACAACACTTCTTCATCCCAATCATTGCTAGCAAGATTCGTCATCATTGAGGTGCCCGCCATTGTTCTGTCGGTGGTAAATTCGCCGCTTAAACGTTGACTGAGCATTGAAGAAATAAACACCCATTTATCCATTTTGGAAAAAACGTCCGGTTTATTTTCTTTCAGCCATAACAGCTTAAATAAGGTATTAAACGCGTATTGCCCGATTCCGTTACGCAAATAAAGCTGTTCGACATCAAGATATTGTTGGAGATTTTCCATTACGGGTAAGGTTCTCGGACATTTCCAAGAGATCACGGGATAAAGCTGCCGACCTTGTTGATCAAAAGGTGCGCCGTCAACACCGAAAGTAGTAACGCCAATGCCGACGATTTCGCTTAATTTAATTTGCTGTGCCGTTAAATGCCGTAACGTATATTCCGCACAAAGGGTTAACTTCGACCAAATTTCATCGAAATCCCAAATGTGATAATCCGCATTTTCCGGATCCGGACGGGTTTGATTCGCCAAGTGATGCGATGCAAGAATTTTGCCTTGTTCATTTATTGCTATCGTGCGCAAATTGGTCGCGCCGCAGTCAAAAATCAATGCAATGGACATAAAATCCCCCTAAAGTGCGGTCAAAATCGACCGCACTTTTGCTGTGTTCAATAAAACGAAGATTATTTATAAAGCGGACCGAAGTTTGCGCAAGCGCGATAGTCCTGACCTTCTTTATCTTGACCGAAGCCGCTCCAAGCGCTTGGACGGAAGACATCTTTCTCCGCAACGTTGTGCATACAAACCGGAATGCGCAACATTGAAGCTAAGGTAATGAGATCCGCACCGACGTGACCGTAAGTGGCGACACAGTGGTTGGCGCCCCAGTTTGCCATTACCGAATACACATCGGCAAATGCGCCGTTGCCGGTTAAACGCGGAACGAACCAAGTGTAAGGCCAAGTTTCATTCGTGCGTTTCATTAAGGTATTGTGCACATCTTCAGGTAATTCGATTGACCAACCTTCCGCAATTTGTAATACAGGCCCGATACCTTTAATAATATTCAAGCGGTGCATCGTAAACGGCATTCCGCCTTTTGTGAGGTATTGAGAAGAATAACCGCCCCCACGGAAATATTCGTGAACAGCAGGACACCAACGGGTGTTTTCCAAACAACGTTTGCCGTCTTCTTCGGTGACTTCCCAAACCGGTTTAATGGTCGGATTGCCGGTTTGATCTTTATGTTGACCGGTACCGTCTAATGCCGCAGAGCCTGAATTGATTAAATGAATAAAACCGCTTTCCGGTCTGAATCCGGTGACGCGTTCAACGGCATCTTCACTCCAATAAGTCCGAACATCGGCGAAAATTTGCGCTTGTCCGGTCAACTGATGACCGAATAACATATTCACGCCGTTCAACGAGTCGTTTTCAGTGGCAAGAATATATGGAGGGCGCACACCGTTCCAGTCATAAGTAGAATTCAACATTGCTTCCATAAAATCGCCGTTCGGAAGATGATCCGTCCAATGACGTTGACCTTGGAAACCTGCCGCAATCGCGTTATGACCCAAGGCTTCTTCGCCGAAGTTTAACGCCGCCAATTTCGGATTTCCCACCATCAAATCACGGGTAATAATGCTCATTTTCACGACGTTTTCCCACAATTCCGCGCGTTCTTCAGGAGTACGTTGATGTTCCGGCGTATTGACGTCAATCCCTTCTTTGCAATATTCTTTCACCCAAGATAAGGCTAAATCCACTTCTTCTTGGTCGTAAATTTTGCGATCCAAACGGCGTTTGATCTCGGTCATATCCACATATTCGTTACGCATTCCCAAATATTCTTGGAAGAACGGTTGATTTACGATAGAACCGGCGATCCCCATCGAAACGGAGCCGATTGATAAATAAGATTTGCCGCGAATGGTTGCCACCACCAAACCGGCACGCGCAAAGCGCAATAATTTTTCTTGCACGTCCTCCGGAATGCTTGTGTCATCCGCTTCTTGCACTTCCGTACCGTAAATAGAGAACGCCGGTAACCCCATTTGCGAATGACCCGCCAACGCTGCCGCTAAATAAACCGCGCCCGGACGTTCCGTACCGTTAAATCCCCAAATCGCTTTCGGCATATGCGGATCCATATCAATGGTTTCGGAGCCATAACACCAGCAAGGTGTCACTGTAACGGTTAAACCCACATTGTTTAATTTAAATTTTTCCGCGCAAGCCGCTGCTTCCGCAACACCGCCGATACAAGTATCCGCAATCACACATTCGACGAAAGAACCGTCGGTGTGTCTTAAATTTTGTTCTAAAAGTCGTGCAACTGATTTCGCCATATTCATCGTTTGTTCTTCAAGCGATTCGCGAACTCCCATACGACGACCGTCAATCGTAGGGCGAATACCGATTTTAATCGGAGAAAATTTGAATTGTGCCATTTTATCTTTCCTCTTTTGTTAGCCAGTGAAGTAATGTAACTGCCGAAGTTATTTTTCACTAAAACCAAACGACTCAATAGTTTTATTTCAAAATACTGTGATTTTCGTGAAACAGATCACATAAAAAAGGAAAAAACGGACAATAAAAACGGTAAAACACCACAAAAAAACGCCCGATATTTAATAAAAAATAAAAATCGGGCATTTCGGGCATTTAAATGGAAGGGAAACTAACAAAGAGAAATCAACACATCGTGATTTTTGCAATAACTTTGTAATTCTTTATCAACTTGCTGGTCGGTAAATAAAATATCAATATGTGAAAGGTCGGCAAGTTTAATTAAATGCTTGCGACCGAATTTAGAACTGTCTAATAGTAAGAATCGCTGTCCGGAGGCGTCTAACATCTTCCGTTTGACTGAGGCATTAAGCTCGTTGGATTCCCAAATCGCACCGCCGGCATCAATCCCCGTGCAAGAAAAAATACAAATATCAATATGCAGTCGCTGCAGTAATTGTTCCGATAACGGTCCATAAAAAGCGTCATATTTACCGGAATACACACCGCCGGTCGCAATGGTCGTCACATTCGATTTATTCACTAACGCCGTAATATTGTGCATTGAATTGGTGACGACCGTGCAAGGAATATCCGGAATTAATTGGGCAAAATGCCAGCTTGTCGAACTGGCATCCAAACCGATAACCGCGCCTTCAAACACATATTCCACCGCCGATTCGGCAATCGCGCGTTTAGCGTCATAATTAACCCGTTGCCGGGTTTGAAAAGAACTTCCGATGTCTTTTGTTTGACAACTCACCGCCCCACCGTGAATGCGGTGTACTAAACCTTTTTTTCCTAAAGCGGTTAAATCACGTCGAATCGTTT
Source organism: Caviibacterium pharyngocola (assembly GCF_002795405.1). Classification (GTDB taxonomy): domain Bacteria; phylum Pseudomonadota; class Gammaproteobacteria; order Enterobacterales; family Pasteurellaceae; genus Caviibacterium; species Caviibacterium pharyngocola. The sequence goes on from NZ_PHGZ01000010.1 coordinate 20,354, forward strand.
CTAAAGAAACGTTAAATTGAAGGGCGAGTTCCTCAACGGTCACTTTTCCGGAAGAGTTAATCTGCTGCAAAATCAAATCTTTTCTACTGTTCATCATTCGGTTCCAAACGGGCAAAACGGGCAAAATAAGGTTCAATCCTTTGATGAATTAAGTATAACTTGATTCATTGCATCTTCATACCCGATTCAGTCGAAATAATGACAATTTTACCACCGCACTTCAACCCCACCACATTCAAACTGTGGCGGCAGCGTGTTATTTGAAATAATCATATCGAATTGCGTCAGTTCGCCGATATAAGCTTGTTGCACTTGATTCAGCTTCGAATGATCAAAAACCAAAATATTTTGCCGACTTTTTACCATTGCTTTGGCTTTAATCTTTGCCTCGTTAAAATTAAAACAAGTGACACCTTGTTTGATATCCACTCCGGCGGCAGAAATAAAAGCCTTTGTGGTGCACACGGCATCCAGTTCACTAGAAAGATGAAGCGGTGAAAAAAACGAATTGTTACGCGAATAACTCCCACCGCACAAAATCACCTCGCAATTCGGTTTATCTTGCAACACCATAAATGTATTTAACGAACAACAAAGTGCGGTGAATTTTATCGATGAATTAATCTGCGAAGCAATAAAAGGCACGGTGGAACCACAATCGAAAAACACCACATCGCCTTCCTGCACCAACTCGCTTGCCAATGAACCAATATGCATTTTCTCGGCGATATGCTTAGTTTGCTGCTCCGCAACAAAATAACGTTTATCGGTATTTTGTTGCGGATTTTTTACAATATAACCGCCCAATAACACAACGGAATCCGTATCGCCATTTAAATCCCGCCGAATCGTCATCTCGGAAACATTCAATATCTCCGCAGCATCGCGCAAATGAATTTTATCCATCTGATTTAACAGGAATGCCAACTTTTGAATGCGGGAATTAATTTTTTTATCCATAGCGATACGAACCTCGTAATTAATAATTACCGCTAGTATCCGCCAAACCGTTGATAATCGCAATCCCTGCGCTCACACCGATACGTGTCGCGCCCGCGCGAATCATCGCCAATGCCGTTTGCGTATCGCGAATCCCGCCGGAAGCTTTCACGCCAATTTCACCAACAGTCTGTTTCATCAAAGCAACATCTTCCACTGTCGCACCACCTTTATTAAATCCGGTTGACGTTTTAACAAACGCCACCTTCAACTCGCGGCAAGTTTCACAGGCTTTCACAATTTCAGCTTTACTTAGCAAGCAAGTTTCCAAAATCACTTTCAACGGAGTACCGGCACAAGCCGTCAATACCGCTTGAATATCTTCCTTCACTGCCTGCCATTTGTCAGATTTTATCCACCCCACATTAATCACCATATCAATTTCATTAGCGCCCGCTTTAATCGCCTCTTGCGCTTCAAAAGCTTTCACCGCAGATAAATTCGTCCCGAGTGGGAAACCCACCACTGTGCAGATTTTCACATCGGTATTTTTTAAAATTTCTTTTGCGAACGGAATATAACCAGAATTAATACAAACGGAAAAAAAGCGATTTTCGATTGCTTCTTGACATAATTTCGCAATATCCTGCTCTGTTTTCTCCGCTGTTAATGCAGTGTGGTCAATATATTGTGCAATTTCTTTAGCGTCCATTTTAAGCTCCTCTTTATTACAATGATAGAAATATCGTTTAATGATTTTATATCATACATTAAAAAATTTTGAAAACTGTGATCTATGTAACTTTTTTAACATTTTTATTATTATAAACTTACTTGCGAACAATTTGTTAGTTTCATAACATAAATAAGGAGAGTATTATGGATATAGCGGTTATTGGATCGAATATGGTCGATCTCATTGCATATATTGATTCTATGCCAAAAATGGGAGAAACCATTGAAGCACCGGATTTCAAAATGGGATGCGGTGGTAAAGGTGCAAACCAAGCGATAGCGGCGGCAAAATTAGGCGCATCGGTAATGATGATCACGAAAGTCGGCGATGATATTTTTGCGGACAATACTATTCGTAATTTTCAGCATTATGGCGTGAACACTGATTATGTAATGAAAGTATCAGGTGTTTCCAGCGGTGTTGCACCTATTTTTGTCGATAAATCTTCGCAGAATCGGATTTTAATTATAAAAGGCGCAAATGCCCATTTAAAACCGAGTGACATTGATAATGCAGAAGAGCGGTTAAAAAAATGTAAGTTATTTATTTTACAATTAGAAATTCCATTAGAGACTGTTTATTACGCGATTGATTTTGCCAATAAACATCAAATTCCGGTTATTTTAAATCCAGCACCGGCAAGCAGAGAACTCGATATTGATTATGCGTGCAAATGTGACTTCTTTATGCCAAATGAAACGGAATTGGAAATTCTGACCGGATTACCTGTTGAAACAATGCCGCAAATTCAAGTCGCAGCGAATACATTGCTAGCCAAAGGTCTGAAAAATCTTATTGTGACATTAGGTAATAAGGGCTCCGTCTGGCTACGTGGAAATAAAATCACTTATATTGAACCTTACAAAGTTAATGCGGTGGATACAAGTGGTGCCGGTGATGCATTCATCGGCTGCTTTGCACATTATTACATAATAACAGGCAATGTTATTGAATCAATGAAAACAGCATCATTGTTCGCAGCTTATAGCGTGACCGGACAAGGTACGCAATCTTCTTATCCGAACAAAGATGAATTTGAACAATTTAGACAGCAATTTGATAATTAAGGACATCATATGAAAAATATTCAACAAATGCCTGACGGTTATCTCAATAGAACACCGCTTTTTCAATTTATTTTATTGTCTTGTTTATTTCCGCTATGGGGGGCTGCAGCCAGTTTAAACGATATTTTAATCACTCAATTTAAGAGCGTTTTTACCTTAAGCGATTTTGCCAGTGCATTAGTACAAAGTGCGTTTTATGGAGGTTATTTTTTAATTGCGATTCCAGCATCTTTAGTCATCAAAAAAACCAGTTATAAAGTTGCCATTCTTATTGGTTTAACATTGTATATCGTCGGATGTTCAATGTTTTACCCAGCCTCGCATATGGCAACTTATACGATGTTTTTAGCTGCAATTTTCTCTATTGCTATAGGGTTAAGTTTTTTAGAGACTGCCGCCAATACATACAGTTCAATGATAGGACATAAAGATTATGCGACATTACGTCTCAATATCAGTCAAACATTTTATCCCGTCGGTGCGATTGCCGGAATTCTATTAGGTAAGTATTTAATTTTCCAAGAAGGTGCCAGCCTTAATGAACAAATGGTGGGAATGACGCCGGAACAAATTCACGATTTTAAACTGGCAATGTTAGAACATACTTTACAACCATATAAATATTTGATTTTTGTGCTTATCACCGTCACGATTTTATTTCTTCTTACTCAATTTCCAAAATGTAAAGTAGTTAATAGTGATAGTACCAAATCTGAGGTGAAAGTCACCGATACGTTAAAATACCTTGCCGGTAATAGTGCATTCAAAAAAGGAATTATCGCGCAATTTTTATATGTCGGAATGCAAGTCGCCGTTTGGTCTTTTACGATTCGTTTAGCATTAAATTTAAGTTCAATGAATGAACGAGATGCTTCCAATTTTATGATTTACAGTTTTATTGGTTTTTTCATCGGTAAATTTGTGGCTAATTTCTTAATGACGAGATTTAAATCCGACGCAGTATTAATGTGGTATTCCGTATTAGGCGTTGTTACGTTAGGTTATACCGCTTTCGTCCAAGATTTCTCCGCCGTTTATGCAGCTATTTTTGCCAGTGTATTATTCGGTCCTTGTTGGGCAACAATTTATGCTTCGGTATTAAATACCGTAAAACAGGAACATCGTGAAGTTGCCGGTGCTGTAGTTGTAATGTCTATTATCGGCGCGGCAGTCGTTCCCGCTATTCACGGCTATGTATCGGATGCATTGGGTTCATTACAATTAGCTTTCATTGTGCCACTATTTTGTTTTGCCTATGTTGGTTATTACTTCTTCGGTAAAATTAAAAATAATCAATAGGGAGGATATATGAAAAATCGTATTTATTTATATAAAGAATTATTTAGTTATGAAAAAAAGATCATTTTTCAAAATGATGAATTTAGCGCATTAACGTTTAAATATGCTTCTGGTATTGAAGCTGTAAAACTCACAAATAAAAAGGGATTTATTATTGTTTTACCGTTTTACGGGCAAATTATTTGGGATGCACAATTTAACGGTCATAATTTAAAAATGAAAAATATGTTCCGTGAACCGAAAGTCGGTAACACGATTATTGATACTTACGGTTGTTTTGCTTTCCATTCGGGTTTGATTCGTAACGGTTGTCCAAGCCCGCAAGATGATCATCCGCTACACGGTGAAATGCCTTGTGCGGTTATGGATAATGCGTGGTTAGTATTTGATGAAAAAAGTTTGGGAATCTGCAGTGAAGTCGAATATGTAAAAGGATTCGGCGATCATTACTCTGCTAAACCTCAAGTCACACTATATGCCGACAGCTCTTTGTTTGATATTCATATGCAAGTGACCAATTTGGCAAGTACTGAAATGCCGTTACAATATATGTGCCATATGAATTATTGTTACGAGCACGGTGCAACGTTCAGTCAAAATATCCCGGAAAGTGCGGTGACATTACGGCAATCTATTCCGGCACACGTTAAACCGACTGAGAAGTGGTTGGAGTTTAACGAACAAATAAAAAATGGTACATATCAATTAAATTCGCTTGAAAACGATGAAATGTATAATCCGGAAATTGTTTTCTTTATGGATAATTTACAACAATATCAATCGCAACTTGAATATCGAATGCATTCTCCACAAGGACATTGCTATTTAACCAAATTTACCTCTGATGAATTTAATTACGCGACCAGATGGATTTTATTTAATGCGGATCAGCAAGTAGGTGCTTTCGTTTTACCGGCAACTTGTCGTCCAGAAGGATATTTAAGTGCAAAAGAAAACGGTTCATTGATCTTACTATCACCTCACGAAACACGATGTTTTACAGTGACGACCGGTATTGAATAATAATGTATTTTGGTATAATCCCCTTGCAAATTTAAACAAGGGGATTTTTTGTTATCTTTCAACCTAAAATCCGTTAGAATATGTTCAATTATTTAAGTAAAAGGAACAAACTATGATCATAGTAACAGGTGGTGCGGGTTTAATCGGCAGTAATATTATCAAAGCATTAAATGAAATGGGCCATCGAGATATTTTAGTGGTGGATAACCTAAAAGACGGAACGAAATTTGTGAATTTGGTCGATTTGGATATTGCGGATTATTGTGATAAGGAAGATTTTATCGCGTCCATAATGGCGGGCAATGATTTGGGTGAGATTGATGTGGTGTTTCACCAAGGCGCTTGTTCGGCAACGACGGAATGGGACGGGAAATACATAATGCACAATAATTACGAATATTCGAAAGAATTATTGCATTATTGTTTGGATCGCGAAATTCCGTTCTTTTATGCTTCCAGCGCGGCGACTTACGGCGATAAAACCGAATTTGTGGAAGAACGCCGGTTTGAAGGTCCATTGAACGTTTACGGTTATTCTAAATTCTTATTCGACGAATATGTTCGCCAAATTCTTCCGCAAGCCACTTCACCGGTGTGCGGTTTTAAATATTTCAACGTTTACGGGCCGAGAGAGCAGCACAAAGGTTCAATGGCGAGCGTGGCGTTTCATTTAAATAATCAAATTCTGAAAGGCGAAAATCCGAAATTATTCGCCGGCAGCGAGCATTTCTTGCGTGATTTCGTGTATGTGGGCGATGTGGCGCAAGTGAATTTGTGGTGTTGGCAGCACGGTATTTCCGGCATTTATAACTGCGGTACCGGTAAGGCGGAAAGTTTTGAAGCGGTGGCGAAAGCGGTATTGGCTTACCACGGCAAAGGGCATATTGAAACGATTCCTTTTCCGGAACATTTGAAATCCCGTTATCAGGAATATACCCAAGCAGATTTAACCAAATTACGCGCCGCCGGTTATGACAAAGCATTCAAATCCGTGGCGGAAGGCGTGGCGGAATATATGGCGTGGTTAAATCGGAAATAGCGGGAAATTAAAGGTTTTATTCGATCCCAAGTGCGGTTAAAATTAGCTTAATTTAACCGCACTTTTTATTTAATAACGATGAAAATATTAATTATCGGCCCCTCTTGGGTCGGCGATATGATGATGTCGCACAGTTTATATCAAACCCTTACGCAACAATACCCCGCTTGCGCGATTGATGTATTGGCGCCGAATTGGTGCAAACCTTTACTTGCGCGAATGCCGGAAGTGCGCACGGCGATCACAATGCCTATCGGGCACGGCGCGTTTGATTTAAAAGGTCGCTATGCCATTGGAAAATCTTTGCGAGATCAATATGATATGGCGATTGTTCTGCCAAACTCGTTAAAATCTGCGTTAATTCCGTTGTTTGCCCACATTCCGCGACGACGCGGTTGGAAAGGCGAAAGCCGTTATTTTTTATTGAACGATTTACGCAGCAATAAAAAAGATTATCCGATGATGGTGCAACGTTATGTCGCGTTAGGTTATGAAAAAAGTGCGGTGCCGAATGCGCAAGATTTAGCAATTCCGACGCCTTATTTAACAGTGACGCCGCAAGCGGTGGCGAACACCTTGAAAACATTCGAAAAACAAACCGCACTTTGCGAAAATCGTCCGGCGATCGGCTTTTGTCCCGGCGCGGAATTCGGGCCGGCGAAGCGTTGGCCGCATTATCATTACGCCGCTTTAGCCGAAACTTTGATCGCACAGGGTTATGCCGTGCGTTTGTTCGGTTCGGCGAAAGATCACGAAGTCGGCGAGCAAATTCGTAACGCATTACCGCAGCCATTACAGCGCTATTGTGTTAATTTGGCGGGACAAACCGAGCTGAATCAAGCGGTGGATTTAATTAGCGATTGCGCGGCGGTGGTGAGTAATGACAGCGGATTAATGCACATTGCCGCGGCGCTGAATCGTCCCTTGGTGGCGTTATACGGCCCGACCAGCCCGCAATATACGCCGCCGTTATCCGATAAAGCGGTGATTATTCGCTTAATCGAAGGCGGATTGATTAAAGTGCGCAAAGGCACGGACAGCGCGGAAGGTTACCACCAAAGTTTGATTGATATTAAACCGGAAATCGTCCTCGAAAAATTGCAAGGTTTGCTCGCATAACTGTTTCAACCATAAGGGAAATTCGGATGAAAATTTTGTTGGTTAAAACATCCTCAATGGGCGATCTCATTCACAGCTTGCCCGCCTTAACGGACGCCCAAAATGCAATTCCCGATTTACAAGTGGACTGGGTGGCGGAAGAAAATTTTGCCGAAATTCCGCGCTGGCATTCGGCGGTGAATCAAGTCATTCCCATTGCGGTGCGACGCTGGCGCAAACAGCTATTTTCCGCAAAAACTTGGCGCGAATGGCAAAATTATCGTGAAATATTACAACAAAATCAATACGATGTGATCATCGATGCACAAGGGCTAATCAAAAGTGCCTTGCTCGCCACACGGTTAGCTAAGGGCAAAAAATACGGTTATGATAAGCATTGCGCGCGCGAACCGCTCGCCGCCTATTTTTACGACCAAACTTTCTTCATTGATTATCAACAGCACGCCGTTGAACGAATCCGCCGATTATTTGCGCAAAGTTTAGGTTATCCGCTACCGCAAACTCAAGGCGATTACCACATTGCCGAGCATTTTGCCGCACCTTCATCCGCTTCGCGACACATCCTATTTATTCACGCCACCACCCGTGCGGATAAACATTGGCTGGATGATCAATGGAAAATTTTGGCGCAAAAACTCAGCGCGCGAGGTTATTCCGTCCGCCTGCCTTGGGCGAACGCGCAGGAAAAACAACGGGCGGAATATATTGCGCAAGGCATTGAAAGTGCGGTGGTTTTGCCGAGACTTTCGCTGACCGAATTAGCACAAGAAATTGCCCAAGCACAGGCGGTAGTTTCCGTAGATACCGGCTTAGCGCATTTAACCGCCGCATTGGATCGCCCGAATATCACCCTCTACGGCCCGACGGATCCGCAATTAATCGGCACTTACGGTAAACATCAGTATTATGTGAAAAAAGACGAAATGCGCTTGATTCGCGCCGACGAGGTGTTTGCGCAATTTTGTGAAACCGTTGAATAGGGTTACAACACGGACGCACCTAGTGCGTCCAAAACATAGAGTAACGAAGACGCTCAACTTGATTTCACCTAACTGATTGCTACCTCAAATCACCACCAAATAAGCATTCACGACAAAACCCGTCGCAACGAACCTTGATTTTTATGCAATAAATCCACCGCACTTTGTCGATCGCAGCCGGCTAAGATCATTAATATGGCGACTTTGGCGTGGTTATCGGCAAGTTTTAAGGTTTCTTGCGCCGTTTCGCGCGAGCAGTCGGTGGCTTGCATTACGATTCGCACGGCGCGCGCCACTAGTTTTTCATTGCTTGCTTGAACGTCAACCATTAAGTTTTGGTAGCATTTTCCCATTAACACCATTGACGCGGTGGTCAATAAATTCAGCACTAATTTTTGCGCCGTGCCGGATTTTAAGCGGCTGGAGCCGGTCAATACTTCGGCGCCGACGATGGTTTCGATGGCGATTTGTGCGGTTTGTGCCATTGCCGACTGCGGGTTACTGACCAACGCAACGGTTGTCGCGCCCAGTTCGTTGGCATAATTTAATGCACCGAGCACATAGGGCGTACGCCCGCTAGCGGCGATGCCTACCAATACGTCTTTTGCCGAAAAATCAATATGTTGCAAATCTTCTTTGCCGGCGGCGGCATTATCTTCCGCGCCTTCCACCGGATGCCGTAACGCGCGTTCTCCGCCGGCGATAATGCCTTTCACCATTTCGCCCGACACACCGAAAGTCGGCGGGCATTCGGAGGCATCCAACACGCCTAAGCGCCCGCTGGTTCCTGCGCCGATATAAACCAATCGCCCGCCTTGACGAAATGCGGCGACGATTTTTTCCACCACCTGCGCGATTTGTGGCAAACAACGTTCCACCGCGTAAGGCACTTGTTTGTCCTCATCGTTCATCAAACGCAGGATTTCTAAGGCGGACAAGCCGTCCAAGTTCATTGACGCGGGATTGCGCTGCTCGGTAATCAGCTGCGCTAAGGTATTAAGTAAATTTTTTTCTGTCATCATTGTTCTTCGTTACATATCAAAAACCGATTCGCCGGAGGCTTTCGGATAAATCACGCCCAAAACCACCGCACTTTTTGCGCCGGTGACGCTCGGCAAATTAGACGGCAGGTTTTGAACACGGCAATACGCTAGCCACGCAAACGCCGCTGCTTCGACATAATCTTCGTCTAAACCGAACTCGCCGGTGCTGGAAACCGTCCAATGCGGCAATAATTGACGAAAACGCGACATCAAAAAGGCATTTTTCGCCCCGCCGCCGCACACTAACAACAAGCGTGGCAAGGCGCAATCCTCCTCCAGCGCGCGTAATTGTAAAACGGTGCTTAGCGCGGTAAATTCCGCCAATGTTGCTTGCACGTCTTGGGCGGAAAGTGCGGTATGTTTTGCTAACTTTTTATCCAGCCACGCCAAATTAAATAATTCGCGTCCGGTGCTTTTCGGCGGCGCTTGGGTTAAATAAGGTTCCGCCAATAATTCTGCTAATAATTCGGAATTCACTTGTCCGCTTTGCGCCCATTCGCCGTTTTTATCATAACTTTGTCCGCGATGTTTTTCGATCCAGCTATCCATTAACGCATTGCCGACACCGGTGTCATAGCCGATAACGGGACGATTCGAGATCAACACGGAAATATTACTGATACCGCCGATATTCAACACCACGGTAAGGCGCTCGGCGCAGGCAAAAAGCCCTTGATGAAACGCCGGCACCAAGGGCGCGCCCTGCCCGCCGTATGCCATATCTTTACGACGAAAGTCGCCGATAACGGTAATGCCGGTTTTCGCCGCTACCAAATTCATATCGCCGAGCTGCATTGTGAAAGGAAAACGTCCTTGCGGCGAATGCCACACAGTTTGCCCGTGGCAACCGACGGCTCGCACCTCCTCCGGCGCGATATTGTGTTTACGCAAAAACGCATTAATGCAATCGGCATATAGCAAGCCGAGTTGATGATCCAATTCACCGAGTTGTTGCAAATCGGTTTGTCCGTCGCGTAAAAGTGCGGTCAATTTTTCGCGCAAATCTGCGGGAAAGGGCGTAACGTCCGCCGCAATTAATGTTGCCGGCGACGCGGAAAAATCCATTAATGCCACATCCACGCCGTCCAAACTGGTGCCCGACATTACGCCGATATAATAATTTCGTTGCATTGTTACTCTATTTGATCCTTTTCCTTCCGAGGCGTTCTATTATAAAATAACAACAATTTTTACCCTATCATTTTATTGAAAGAGATTTTCTATGAGCAAATTAAGCGTTGTGATCCTTGCTGCCGGCAAGGGAACCCGAATGTATTCCGATTTACCGAAAGTGTTGCATCCTATCGCCGGCAAACCGATGGTGAAACACGTTATTGATACCGCGAAAACCTTAAATGCGCAAAATATTCATTTGATTTACGGTCACGGCGGTGATTTGATTCAAGCCCGTTTACAGGACGAGCCGGTGAATTGGGTGCTGCAAGCGGAGCAATTAGGCACGGGACACGCAATGCAACAAGCCGCGCCGTATTTTCAAGACGATGAAAATATTCTAATGCTCTACGGCGACGCGCCGCTAATCAGCGCGGAAACCTTGCGCAAATTGATTGCTGCCAAACCGGAAAAGGGCATTGCACTGCTCACCGTCGAATTAGAAAATCCGACCGGATACGGACGAATCATTCGCGAGAACGGCAATGTGGTGGCGATTGTCGAACAAAAAGACGCCAATCCGGCACAACTTGCCATTACCGAAGTCAACACCGGCGTGATGGTGTCCGACGGCGCGAGTTTCAAAAAATGGCTTGCCCGTTTAGACAATAATAATGCGCAAGGCGAATATTATATGACTGATGTGATCGGTTTAGCCAACCAAGACGGCTTTAACGTGGTTGCCGTGCAAGCCAATGACATTATGGAAGTGGAAGGCGCCAATAATCGCCTACAACTTGCCGCTTTAGAGCGTTATTACCAACGCAAACAAGCGAATGCCTTATTGCTTGCCGGCGTTACTTTGATCGATCCGGAACGTTTCGATTTACGCGGTGAATTAACCCACGGTAAAGACGTGGAAATTGATGTTAATGTGGTGCTTGAAGGCAAGGTGACATTAGGTAATCGCGTGAAAATCGGTGCCGGTTGCGTGTTGAAAAATTGTGTTATCGGCGATGATGTGGAAATTAAACCTTATTCCGTGTTCGAAGATGCGACTGTCGGCGAACAAGCGCAAATCGGCCCGTTCTCCCGCCTCCGTCCGGGCGCGCAATTAGCCGCGCAAACACACGTCGGTAACTTCGTCGAAATCAAAAAATCCGTGGTGGGTAAAGGTTCGAAAGTCAACCATTTAACCTATGTGGGCGACGCGGAAATCGGTGCGGATTGTAATATCGGCGCCGGTGTGATCACCTGCAACTATGACGGCGCGAATAAATTCAAAACCCAGATCGGTAATAATGTATTCGTCGGTTCCGACGTGCAATTAGTCGCACCGCTTAAAGTTGCCGATAACGCGACGATCGGCGCCGGTTCAACCATCACCAAAGACGTAAATGAAGGCGAATTGGTTATCACCCGCGTGCCGCAACGTCATATCGCCGGCTGGCAGCGCCCGACAAAAAAGAAATAACCGCATAAATAAAAGCCTCCCAATCGGGAGGTTTTTATTTAACCTGTAAAATTTCTGTCGTGTCCGCTAAAATGTTAAATCCAAATTCAACCCTTGCAATAAATACCGCTCCGCCAGCAGTTCGTTTTTCACCAACGGGTTATGCGACAAATATTCCGGTGCAAATTCCAACTGCCAACTCACGGAAGTGCGGTCGGTTTTAAGCAAGATTTTATCGGTTAATTCCGTAGCTTGGCGCGATTTGTTCAACATCACGGCTAGGCGTAATAAACGCACCAAGGTTAACACGTCGGATTCCGTATAACGGGCGAATTTCGCCAAATCGCCCGATTTAAACGAATTAATTTGATAACGCACCAAGGTCGCCAACAAGCGTTGTTGCTCTTTGTCAAAGCCCGGTAGTTCGATATTTTGCAAAATATAGGCGGAATGTTTTTGTAAACCGCGATGATTGATCACGATGCCGACTTCGTGCAAACGCGCCGCCCAGAATAAAATATCTTTCATTTCGTCGGCATATTTCGCGTTTTCCCAATGTTCGATTTGTCGGCATAATAATTGCGCGCTGTGAAAAACTCGCTCGGATTGTGCGGTATCCAAATTAAACTGCTCCGCCAAGCCTAGCGCAGTACGTTGACGAATATCCGTCACCTGAAAATTTTTCTCCAACCCGTACATCACGCCTTCGCGCAGCGCGCCGTCGGAATAACGCATTTCTTTAATGGAAAAATTCTCAAAGACGGCGCTTAAAATCGCCAACCCCGGCACAAACACATCCGTGCGATCTTCGTTCAGCCCCGCCAAACGCAAGTTATCGAAGTGATCCGCGCGCAACACGATCTCAGTGAGTTCGTTTAAGCGCTGCGGCGTAATAATTCCGTTCGGATCCGTATTCGCCGAAATCACTTGATAAACGGTTTTAATCGTGCCCGATGATCCCAGCACGGATTGCCAACCCAATTTATTGAATTCAAAGGCTAAATCATCAATTTTATTAAGCGCGTTTTGTTTTGCGCGTTGAAAATTTTCCGGCGAAATCTTACCTTGCGGAAAAAATTTCTTCGCGAAACTCACGCAACCCATATGCCGGCTTTCCGCCGCCAAAGGAATAAAACCGTCGCCGATGATCATTTCCGTCGAACCGCCGCCGATATCCACCACCAATTTACGTCCGGTTTCCGGCTGCGTGTGCGACACGCCGGCATAAATGGTTTTGGCTTCCGTTTGCCCGCTGATGATATTAATCGGATACGGAAAAACCTGTTGCGCCTGACGTAAAAATTCGGCGTTATTCACCGCACGGCGCAAGGTGTAAGTGCCGACGACATTAACGTTTTCCGGATTAAATCCCTGCAAACGCTCGGCAAACAGCGCCAAACAATTCACGCCGCGCGTAATGGCTTCTTGGCTGAGCACATTATTTTCGTCCAAGCCCTCCGCCAACTGCACTTTTTGTTTTAAGCGCGATAACACTTGAATCGATCCGTTAATAATCCGCGCCACAATCATATGAAAACTGTTCGAGCCGAGATCAATGGCGGCGATTTCCCGCACTTCGCCGCGCTGGTGGGCGAACGCGGTGGCTGTTGCAATTAAATTCTCGTTGTTCATAATAACGACCTAAAATTCAAAGTGATAAAGAAGATCAAAGGCTTGATTTACGCCGGAAACCGATTGCAAATACAACTGCGGTAATAATTTATAACGTAAAGTAAATTCTGCCAAGCCGTCAAATAATCCGACCCCGTATTTCACTTGCAAACGCGGCGTAATATTGCCGCTTACCACAACTTTGGAGCTGTCGCCGACGCCTTGTGTGCCCAAGTTCAAATCCTGAATACCGAAGGCTTCGCCGATACCGCCGACCACTTTACCGCTTTTTGCCAAGCCCATTCCTAATAACGCCGCGCCGATAGAACCGCCGGAACCCGCCTCGCCGCTGTTTTCCAACGAACGACCGGTTAATAAATAAGACAATGCCTGATCTTGCGGCATCGCCGGCTCGGCAAAAACGGTTACTTCCGGACTGTCGGCAAGTCCCACCACTTTCACGCCGGCGACGATATTACTGTCCTCCATTGCGGTCGGGTTGCGAATTGCGGTGATATTCAACATCGGTTGCGAAGGCAAGCCGGAAAAACTGATGATTCCTTGGCGAATCAACAAATCTTGCCCGAAGGACGCATAACGTCCGTTTTGCAAATTGATTTGTCCGTATAATCCCAATTTACCTTTGTCTTGTTTTACCGATAATAACCCGTCCAAATCGGTTTTCAAACCGTAAGCGTTCAGATTCACATCATCGCCGATTTTAATTTTTAAATCGGAACGAATTTCCATCCCGCTTTTGGTTTTCGCCGCCATTTGGGTGTTCAAGCGCTTTTCTTTGGTTTTATTCGGCCCGTCGAGGATCACTTCGTCCTCACTCACCGCCACCGCGCTGTCCGGCAAACTTTCGATTTCCACTCTCGCCCAAGGAATTTCAATCATTCCGGATAATTCCAACAATTTCGGATTCGCCTTCATTTCAATGTTCGGGCTGATTTTTAATTTCGCCATTGACGGAATATTGACCTTAAATTGATCAGCTTTCGCCCGCACTTGCGTGTTCCAACTGTTGAGATCCTTCCAGCTCGCTTCACCGTCCACATCCAAACGGCTATCAGGGGTTTGAATATGCCCTTGCAGCGTGGAGCGATTACCGTGGAAATTTAAGGCGATATTGCCGCCGTTAATATCAAACGGCAAGGATTTCATCACGGCGGTTAAATTCGCCGCGTTAAAGGCGCCGTGCAATAAAGGTGCGGTTAAATTTCCGCCGAATTTTAAATCCGCCGTGACATCGCCGTTGACTTTCTCGCCGTCGGATAACAACTGATTCGCCAAATTCAAATTAAGGTTCCGAATCGTCAAGCCGCCGCTTAAACTGCGCGCATTCGCCACATCTTGTAATTTCAAATCCGTGCCGATTTTGCCTTGGTTTTGTATCTCGATATCGGATTTCAAGGTTAAATTATTATTTTGTAAATCGGCGTTAACGTTCAATTTCGGCACGGCTAATTTGAAGGTGCGATAATCGATTTTGTGCGCAAGCGCCAAATTATCGCCGTCGATTTGTAACGCCAACTGCACCGGTTTATCGGTAAACCAAGCCACGTTTCCTTTACTGTGCAACTGTCCGGTAAGCAATTCCTGTTCAATCAGTTTATTCACTAATGCCAAATCTAACTTCTTGAGTTCAAAAGGAATTTCACCGTTTTTTCCGGCGTTAAAAGCTTTCGGGAAACACAAATCAATATCCGTGTTGCGCCAACAATGGGATGAAACGTTCGCGGATATTTTTTGATTATCGTAAATCACATTAATGTTTTGATCGGTTTTCCAATCGCCCACCGGCGAGCGAATCCCGATGTCGCTTAACGCGCCTTTCCAAATCTGCGAAGTGCGGTCGAAATTTCCGCTTAAATTTAAATTCGCCGCCACGGGATCGCCCGTTGAAACCAGCTGTAAACGATGATTTTTTTCGTCTCCCGATGCGGATAATTTCGCCTGATTAATTTTGATATCGTTATAACTCAAGCCGTCCAGATCAATTTCCGCATTACCTTGAATCAGTTTTTCCGAGGTGATTTTGCCTTTCAACGCAAGATGATTCAGCTGTAAGGCTTGGAAACGAATTTGTCGTCCGAGCAAATCCACATCCACATTCGGCGCGGTAATATTGCCTTTTAAGTGCGCAGTTCCTTTCAAAGAAGCGGATAAATCAGGCAATAAACCTTTTAAATCCGGTGCGTTAATGTCCAGATTTAAATCGGATTGTTTACCGACTTCGCCTTGCACGGCGATTTTATTTTCCGCGTAATTGAGTAACAAATTCGGCGTGGAGAAAAGTTTTTCCGGCGTCGAACCGAGCGTCCCTTTCAAGTGAAGCGGACGACCGGATAAGGTGCCGTTAACATCCAACTGCGGCACGTTCAC
The DNA here is from genome assembly GCF_002795405.1 of Caviibacterium pharyngocola. Classification (GTDB taxonomy): domain Bacteria; phylum Pseudomonadota; class Gammaproteobacteria; order Enterobacterales; family Pasteurellaceae; genus Caviibacterium; species Caviibacterium pharyngocola. The sequence continues at coordinate 36,164 of NZ_PHGZ01000010.1, forward strand.
CGCCCAATTTTGTCCTTGCACCGAGCCGTCCGATTGAATTTTACCGGATAACACCGCCGGCATTGTCGGCAGATATTCCGCAAAATTAACGTTGGAAAAATCCACCGCACTTTGCCATTTTACGCCGTCTTTCCAATCCGCCTCGCCTTGCAACGCCAGCGTACCTTTAAGCGCATCGAGCTGCAATTTTTCAATCGACAGATTGGATAAACCGCCTTTCGCCGCGGTTTCAATACGCGTTTTCGGCGCGCCCATTCCGCCGATTTCCGAATTTAAGCGTAATTGATAATCTAACAAATTGCCTTGCAAACTGAGATTCAATCCTTTGACGCTTAAAGGATCTTGTGCGTTTTTATCAAAAGGATATTGAAAATTCGGACTGAGGATATTCAAACTCAGCGGCGTTTTTTCTTCGTTCAATGCGATTTCGCCGGTTACCGTCAAATCCGCCGCACCGCCGGTTTTCAGTGAAAGTGCGGTCTGTTTTCGCAATGCGCCGGATAAGCTTAAATCCGCCTGGCTCGCCGGCAACAAAATTTGTTTGCCGTCGGTTTGCGCTTTGAGATCCGCGTTTAGTTTGAAATCAAGCGGGAAATCATCGTTCAGTTGCAGCTGCCCTTGTCCGTTAATATTACCGAGCGAGCTTTCCACGCGTAAGGTTTGCAGTCGAACATCATAACCGGTGGCATCCGCCTGTAATTGTAACGAAGGAATTTCAATTTTTTGCTCGGTTTCGCCGTCGATTTTGCGGTATTGCCAATCCTTCCCTTGAATATCCTTAACGTGCAAATCAAACGGCAATTCGATTGTCGTTAACGCGCCCAATAACGGCGGGGTGAGATCTTGTTCCAACTTCGCCCAATCAATCGGTGCGCTCGGTTCGGCGGGTTTCGCCGCTTTTTCTTTTTCGGCGACCACCGTCGTTTGCACGGAAACGCCGTCAATCAAGGTCGGTTCAAGGGTCAAACCCGTGTCATTATTTAAACTTAACGCGGTTTGGAAAGCGTTTAAGCCGATATGATGATTATCCAAGGTTAAGTTTAAATCCGACAGACTGACGTTGTTAACTTCCACGGCAACCGGCAAATGAATTTTTTGCAGCGGCGTATTGTCTTTCGGTTTTTCTTCCGACGGCGGCAGCTGCGCAGTATCGATTTGAATCTGCGGACGTTGCACGCTTAAATCCTGCAAACAAATTTTCGCGCGCCATAAACAGCCGAGATCCAACTGCAAGCGTGCTTGTTCGATTTGCGTATCGACGCCGGGCGATTGAAAACGCAAGTTCTTCAGCAACAAGCCGTTTTGCAAACCGCCTTCCACTTGTTCAATGGAGAGATTGTCCATAAATTTGTCGGTGAGGCGGATGAGTTCCCGCTGTCCCGCATCCGTCGCTAAAGCGCCGAGCAAGCCGAAAACCGGCAAAAAAACCACCGCACTTAGCCCGCACAATACCCGCCGACAAGTTTTCTTTTTCGATGCTTTCGCGCTGGTCTCGGTTTCATTTGTTGCGGGTGAGTGATTTTGCACGCCTTGTTGTTCCGTCATAATTACACCTTATAATTCCGAGCCTAAACCGATATAAAACTGAATGTTTTTACTGTCGTCTTTGTCGCGCACCGGCGTAGCGATGTCCAACTTAATTGCGCCCACCGGCGATGCCCAGCGCACGCCGATACCTGCGCCGTAGCGTAATTCGTTGACGCTGAACGAATTTGCCGCTAAGCCGACATCGGCAAAGGTGGCGAGCCACCAGTCTTCATACACTTGATATTGATATTCCAAGGTGCCGGCGGCTAAACGCGAGGCGCCGATTAATTTGCCGTCGCTATTTTTCGGTGAGATTTTTTTATAGCCGTAACCACGCACGCTGCGATCACCGCCGGCGAAGAAACGAAGTGCGGGCGGAATTCGGTCTAAGTCTTTCGTCATCAACCAACCGAGTTCCGCACGAGTGAGAAAACGATGATTGTCGGCAAAGGTGCGAATCCACGCGGTAGAGGCTTGAATTTTAAAGAAATTTACATCCGACATCCACGCATTATGACCCAAATCCACAGTTAACCGCTGCGAATCGCCCCACGTTGGGAAAATGCCACCTTCCAAACGCGTTCGGCTGAGGGACGCGGTCGGATACACTAACAATGTGGTATCGGATACATCCGCTTGGGTGAAGGAATCGTAACGCACGCGCAAGCCCAACGAATGTTGCCAGCCGGTCGGGCGATTCCAATAACGCAACGCGGCGAAAGTTGCCGCCGTAGTTTGGGTGTCGTTGTCATCCTCGCGTTCGAAACCGCTGGAAAATTCGTAATAATATTTCAACGGATTTTTCAGCAATGGCATTTTATACACTGCTTCAATGGTTTGTTTCGGCGAAGAAAGGTATAAATTGGTGCGGAAACTATGCCCGCGGCTGTTGATCCAAGGTTTCGTCCAGCCGAATTGAAAACGCGATCCCACATCGGAAGAATAGCCGATACCGACGTCCATCGCATTTTTCTTTCTCGGATACAATAACACGTCCACATCCACGACTTTTTGTTCTTCGTTTAAACTCGGTTGCAACAACACGGAGCTAAACCAGTTAGATGAGGTGTAATCGTTGGTGAGCGCGGATAATTCGTTGATTAAATAAGGATCACCTTCTTTAATTGCCATAATATTGCGCAAATAATCTTCGCGGATTTGACTGTGTTCAAAGGTGAATTTGCCGAAACGATAACGATCTTTACTATTAAAAATAATTTTCCACCAAGCTTGATAGGTAGAAGGCATTACTTCCAAGCGGGATTGTTCGAATTCCGCGTCGAAATAACCGCGCGCTAAGGCGAGTTTTTGTAGATTGCTTTTATAATCTTCATACACGGAGTGATATAACATATCGCCTTTTTTCGGCAATTTTTTATTTAAGGCGAGAAAGGCTTCGTCCCTTTCAGCTTGACCGAGCAAGGTGACATCCGCGCTTTCGATTAAGGTTTGCTTGCCGGCGTTCACATTGGCGATTAATACCGGTTTGTTGTTGCCGCTTGCCGGTTGTAAGGAAAATTCGGTAACGACGCTGTAATAGCCGTACACGCGCAAAGCTTTTTCAATGGCTTCTTTGACTAATTGACGATAACGTTCCGAGCCGTCCGCTTCTTCTTTTTCGATTAAACCGGTATAAATTTCCACGTTTTCAATGGCTTTCACACCTTTTACGCCGGTCACTTTCAAATCGACCGTATGTTCCGCAAATGCGGGAAACGCGGCAAAACAGCACAATCCGCAAAGCGCCGAAACGGCGGAATGATAATAATGAGATAATTTCATAACGTCCCCTAAAAAAATTGTTTCTAGTTTACTTTTAAGGTGTCGGGTTAGCAATGCAAAGTGCGGTATGTTTTACGATAATTTACATAAAAAAGAAAAGTAAAACGGCCGGCAAAAACCGACCGTAGAAAAACGCGCTTAAGCGCTTTTATGTTGGAAATACAATACGGTGGCGGCAACGCGGGAATGCACGTTTAATTTGCGCAGTAAATTGCGAATATGCACTTTCACCGTTTCTTCCGAAATAAATAGCTGCGCGGCGATTTGTTTGTTGGATAAACCGGTAGCGATCAGGCGTAGCACGTCGGTTTCGCGATCGGTTAACGAATAAATCGGATCTTGTTCCGGACGGCGTTCTAAAATCAGATCTTTGATCGAATCGCTCAATACTACTTCGCCTTGCGCAATGCGCTTGATTTGCGCCAATAAGATATCGGGTTCGGTGTCTTTCAATAAATAACCGTCTGCGCCGGCGTCGATTAAGGTGAAAATATCGTTTTTCGCGTCGGAAACGGTTAGGATCACAATACGCGCGTCCACATTTTCCGCGCGCAAGGCTTTTAGCGTATCCAAACCGGACAAGCCTTTCATATTTAAATCTAAAATGATCAAATCCGGCGAATGAGTTAACGCCAAATTAATGCCTTCGGTGCCGCTTCCCGCGCCGCCGACCACATCGAAGCCTTCTTCCAATTCAAGCAGTTGTTTGATCCCGCGACGCATTAGCGGGTGATCGTCGATAATAATCACTTTCATTTTTTCTGACATATTTCCCCCAATTATGTTAACGCCGAACGGCTGTGAAAGGGTACGATCTTCACGCCGTCGCCGTTCGGTAATAATTGATAAAATTGCGGATAATTAAAATTACGTTGGACGATTTTATACGGATTATCGTTTCCGTCCAATCCCGCAGACTGATAAATGTGATTTATCTCGCGGATTTTTTGTTCTTTTTCGCCTTCACAATGACGATAAATCTCGATTCGGTTCGCTTCGTCCAAAATATAAACGTTAAAGGATTTGTTCGGATTATCCTCAAAAAAGAACTGTAAAAAGCCTTCGCTGGCAAAAGCGTCGATTTCATAAGGATATTGTTTCCGATTCGCCAACACCGCCGCTTCTTTTTCTTCGATGGCGTTTTGCAATTCCGTGTCGAATTCGTCGTTATTTAAAATCGACGTGTTATGAATTTCTTGCAAGCTGATACCGCGTTCTTCAAAAAAGAATTGCCAGTTTTTACCCGCCACGCGCAATAAATTATTTTGCGGCGCGTCGCGCGCACCGATTTGAATACCGATACATTTTTGAATAAGTGCGGTCACAATATTGCGCAAAGTATTTTGATAATAACGGCTGTAACAGAAAACATTCACCGATTTCGGCGGTGCCGAACCGCGATAAATTTTGTTCGACAGCACTTTCAACGCCAATAAAATCGCATTCGGGCCTTCAAAATGCAGGGTGCGAATTTCGTTCCAAAGATTGCGGTAAGTTAAATCGATACTGCCGACCAAACTTTCTTCCGCCGGCCCGAAGCTGAACAAATCGCTCGGCACGATGGTCGATTTGTTTTGTAGCAAATGCTGGGTCGGATCCGACGTGAGATTCACCGCCACTACCAAATTGCGGATTTCACAATTATGGGTTAATTCTTCATTGCCGACCGCCGGCACGTTGACGGATAAAGAAAGGCGCAAATCCGTAACGAAACGGCGTAATGTCTCCTGACTGACGTTCGGACTGGAAATATGCAAACCGGTACTCGGCGTCAATAAGCGGTTAAAATACGCCCACGACACCAGTTTATTCAAATGCTCGCCGTATTCGATATAACGCGTATCGGCAAACCCCTGAATATCCGGCGTTTGATTGACCACATACCAGCCGTCTTTAAACAGCTTGTTGTTGCGCACTTCAATAAAGGTTAAATTTTTCTCGGATAAATCGGCGGAAATCATTCTGTTGAGCAAGGTGATCTTGCCGGGTAATTCTTCAAACGCGGTATAAATTTTTCGAGTTAAAATGCTGAGATCTTGCGGCATTATGCTGGAATTTACCCGATATTTGCGAGCAAATTGCACCAAATGTCGATAGCTGAACATCAAGAATTTGATCAAATTATTATGGCTTTCTTTTACCCGTTTGATTTTCCACGCGGCGCGACCGTTCAATTCGGCGACCAATTCCTGCGACCAACCCCATTCGCGTACCAATTTTTGCAAAGATTGAAAACGTCGATTTTTTTCACCGCAGTTCGGATAATATTCGTTGGCTTTGATATAAAAACAGCGACGCAAAAAGTCCAGCCGTTTAAATTCTTTTAGTTGAATCAAATAACGCGTCGCCCGTTCCAACATCGTTAAATAAGGATCGAAATGATGCTGCGTATCGCCGGCAAGCAACGCACGCTTAAATTCTTGCGCGATCAAAAAGGTTTTCGGGTAATCGTGCGAATAGGTTTCCAACAACAAAATTTTTAATACGGATTTATAAGGCGCGTCGATTCCTTTATATAATTGCCATAAACTCGCACCGAAATATTCGTTGGCGGAAAACGCGCCGAGCCCGCCGAAATCCACCCAATCCTCGCGGCGAATAATATTTTCGCGCACCAAGCGTTCCGTTTCGCGCTCGTAATCTTGCTCGTTTTCCACCGCCAAATGCAGCCACAATAAAGGCTTGCCCGCCAATCGCACGGCGGAACGGTAAAATTCGTCCAACAGCAACATATTTTGCGCCGATCCGCAATTATCCGCGGTGAGCGGCTCGCTATAACGAAAACAGCGGAAACGTTGTTCGTCCATTAAATACAGATTAATTTCCACATTCTGTTGAAGCGCCCATTGTTGTAGCAGCTCGAATTTTTGCGCCAGCAAATTGCGCTGCGCGCGATCTAAATCGGGCTGATGACACACCCAAATATCCAGATCCGAACTCGGCGTTTGACTGAGCGAGGCAATACTGCCCATTATATACACGCCTAAAATCAGCGCCGAAGTGCGGTGAGAAATACTTGCGTTTTTTCTCTTAAAGCGCGCAAATTCTTCCTTACCGAGCAGCTCGGCAAGATACCGAGTTTGATCGTCGGACAAGGTAAAATCGGCGATGCCTTGCGGAGCGTTTTCCACATAGCCCGGCAAGTGCGGATGATTGAGGTGTAGCAAGGGCGCGATCACTTGAAAAACCAAGCGAAACGATTCGGACGTGCCGTCAAGCGCGCGTTCGATACGCAGCTTATCAAGACGTTCGACTTGTTCTTTTGCGCGATTCAGATCGTAATTCAACTTATATCCGGAATAGATTGGAAGGGTAATAAACCACTGATAATAATTAACGATATATCGCCGCCACGGAAACCTTCCGCCGTACAATAATCACTCCGCATAACTTAGGGTCAATACTCTACCATTTGCCCTAAATTAAAGCAAAAAATTTAAATGGAAACTGACATTTTCCGACAACAATGATAGGATAAGGGCTATTATTGATATAAAGCGATCGGATTTATGATGATGACCAATCTGTTAAAAATTGCCACCCGCCAAAGCCCGCTTGCCTTGTGGCAAGCCGATTACGTTAAAGATCGACTACAGGCGTTATATCCCGATTTGCGCGTCGAATTAGTCCCGATGGTCACGAAAGGCGACGTAATTTTAGACACGCCGCTTGCTAAAATCGGCGGCAAAGGTTTGTTTGTCAAAGAATTGGAACACGCATTACTAAACGGCGACGCCGATATTGCCGTACATTCGATGAAAGACGTGCCGATGCAATTTCCGGCAGGTTTAGGCTTGAGCGTCATTTGCCAACGCGAAGATCCGCGCGACGCTTTCGTGTCGAATTCTTACCGCACTTTGGCGGAATTGCCGCAAGGCGCGGTTGTCGGCACTTCCAGTTTGCGTCGCCAATGTCAGCTTAAAACGCTACATCCCGATTTGGATATTCGCTCTTTGCGCGGCAATGTGGGTACGCGTTTAAGTAAATTGGATAACGGCGACTACGACGCGATTATCCTCGCTTCCGCCGGTTTAATTCGCTTAGGTCTGCGCGAACGGATCGCTTCGTTTATCGATACGCAAATTTCCCTTCCCGCCGCCGGACAAGGCGCCGTAGGGATCGAATGTCGTATCGACGATCAACGCGTACAAGATTTATTAGCCCCGCTTGCCGATCAAGAAACCACTTATTGCGTCTTGGCGGAGCGAGCGATGAATAACCGCTTACAAGGCGGTTGCCAAGTGCCTATCGGCGGCTATGCCGTGATTCAAGACGGCGAATTATATCTGCGCGCGCTGGTCGGTGCGTTAGACGGCAGTCGAATTATCCGCGCCGAAGGAAAAAGTGCGGTGGAAAATGCCGAAAAATTAGGCGAACAAATTGCGCAACAACTTTTAGCGCAAGGCGCCGATGTGATTTTAAACGCGGTTTATCAAGAATAAACGGAGAGCCTCACAATGGCAGTTCTCATCACCCGCCCGGACGAACGCGGCAAACAATTAGTCGAAATGCTTCACAAAGCGGGCATTCCGGCGATTCATTTACCGTTATTTTCTATCGAAAGCGGCAGCGAACTCAACGACTTGCCGAATAAGCTCAATCAGTTAAAAAACGGCGATTATGTATTCGCCGTGTCAAAAAACGCGGTGGATTACGCGGCGCAAACATTGCGCAACGCCGGCTTCCACTGGCGCAATGATTTACATTACTTTACGGTCGGAATGCGAACCGCCGAATATTTTTCCAGTCAAACCGAACAGGTCGTTTATTATCCTTGCGTTTCGGAAAACAGCGAAGGCTTGCTGGATTTACCCGCAATGCAAACATTAAACGACAAACAAATTCTGATTTTGCGCGGCAACGGCGGACGCGAACTATTCTCGGAACAAGCGGAAAAACGCGGAGCGACGATTGACACCGCGGAATGTTACCGACGCGTGCCCATCGCCTATAATAATGTCGAACAAACCAGTATTTGCAAACGTGCCGGCGTGCAAACCGTGGTCGCGACCAGTATGGAAATTTTGTTGTATCTTATGGATTTTGTGCCGGAAAACGAACATAATTGGTTAAAAAGTTGCCGCCTGATTACGGTCAGTCGTCGCATTGCGCGATTCGCCGTAAAATCCGGTTGGACGAATGTGGTCGTCTCGCCGCGAGCGGATAATCAATCGTTATTACAAACTTTATTGCAATCCCATTGAATTGCATTTAATTCTCAATAATCGTGAAGGAATACATTTATGGCTGAAAACAACGCAACAACGTCCGAAAACAATGAAGTGCCCGAAACGGAGAACAACGGCGCAGAAAGCGCGCAAAATTTAACGTCGCCGGAAAGCGAAAACGCCTCGTCCGTCGATGCCTTACAGGTTGATAATACGGAGGAAAAAAACGCCGTGGAAAATACTCAAACTCAAGTTCAAGCATCCAAACCGGAAACCGTCGTGATCAAAAAAGGCGGCTCAGGTTTAGCGTTATTAGCGATTCTGATCGCGCTCGGTGTCGGCGGCGCGGGCTATTATTTCGGTCAGCAACAAGTGCAAGAATTTCAACAAAAACTGACCGCACTTGAAAGTCAAATCGGAGCTTTACCGGCTGTGCCGAAAAATATCGCAGCAACCAATCCGGCGGAATTAGAACAAGCACGCGCGCAAATCGCGCAATTAGCCGATAACACGCAATCCACCGTCGGCAAATTGGAGCGTTTGGAAAAAGAATTATCCCTTAAAGATCAAGCCATTAACGCCTTACAAACGCAAATCAATCGTTTAAGTTCCGAAACCAAAGCGGAACAGCCGAACGATTGGCTATTGTCGGAAGCGGACTTTTTATTAAACAATGCGTTGCGTAAATTGGTATTGGATAACGATGTGGATACCGCCGTTTCTTTGTTAAAAGTTTCCGACGAAACCTTGGAAAAAGTCACGGATCCGCGCGTAGTTGCCGTGCGCACGGCAATTAATAGCGACTTAAAACAATTATTATCGGTGAATAATGTGGATCAAAACGCGATTATGCAACGTTTGTCGCGTTTGGCGAACAACCTCGACGAATTGACCGTATTAAACGTGAATTTTGACGAACCGAATAACGGATTAAGCGATTCCTTAGACGATTGGAAAGAAAATGCGGAAAAAAGCGCCACCTCGTTTTTAAATCATTTTATTCGCATTACGCCGCGGGATAAGGAAACTAAAGCCTTATTAGCGCCGAACCAAGACGTTTATTTACGCGAAAATATCCGCTTGCGCTTGCAGTTGGCGATTATGGCGGTGCCGCGTCAACAAAACGAATTGTATAAACAATCTTTGGAAACCGTGGCGTCTTGGGTGAGAAGCTATTTCGATACCAACACGGAAATTGCACAAGACTTCTTAAAAGAAATCGACGATCTGGCGGATCAATCCATTTATGTGGACACGCCGAGCCAACTTAACAGCTTGAATGTTTTGGATAAATTGCTCAATAAACAACCGCAAGAAGTGCAAAAAATCGAAATTTCCGTCGATAAAGCAATAACGGAAGAAGCTAACGACACGGCGAAAGAAGAAAAAGCGGAAGAAACTCCGGCGAAAGCGGACGAACCACCTGCGGAAAATGCACCTGCCGAACAGCCGTCGCAACAGCAACAGTAGGAGAAATAGATTATGTTTAGAACACTGTTTTTAATGCTGGTGCTACTTGCCGGATTAATCGCCGGGCCGTATCTTTCCGGCAAACAAGGTTATGTGCTGATTGAAACCGGCTCTTACAGCATTGAGATGTCAATTACCACCTTAGTGGTTTTCTTCGTCATCGCAATGGCAATCGTTTATGCCGTCGAATGGGTCGTCACTCGCTTCTTCCGCTTAAGCAGCAATACTTACGGCTGGTTCTCCCGCCGCAAACGCATTAAAGCGCAAAAACAAACCCTCGAAGGGCTAATGCGAATGAACGAGGGCGATTATTCGAAAGCGGAAAAATTAATCGGCAAAAACGCCAAACATTCCGACGAACCGATTTTAAACTTCATTAAAGCGGCGGAAGCGGCGCAACAACGTGGCGACGATTTCAGCGCAAATAATTATCTTATCCAAGCCACCGAATTGGCGGGTACGGATAATTTGGTGGTTGAAATCGCGCGCACCCGTATTTTGTTACAACAAAATAAATTGCCGGCGGCGAGAAGCTCGGTGGATAGCTTGTTAGTAATGACCCATCGCAATAAAGAAGTGCTTAAACTTGCGGTTGAAATTTATTTAAGATCAAAAGCTTATCAAGCGCTAGATAAAATCTTGGATCAAATCGAAAATTCGGGTTTATATTCGCCGACGGAATTCGTCGAACTGCAACATCAAGTCGAAGACGGCTTGTTGGATGAAAAAATGAACGAAGAAGGCGTGGACGGTTTACTTGAATGGTGGGACAACCAATCGCGTAAACGTCGCAATGATCTTTATGTTAAAGTCGGTTTAATCAGCCGTTTGATTGACTGTAACGATCACGAAAGTGCGGCGGAACTTGCCGTAGAAGCGCTGAAAAAAGTCGATGATCACAGCCCGCTCAGCCAACAACTTTGTCGCCAAATTACCCGTTTGCAGCCAAGCGATAACAGCAAATTGCTCAAATTGGTGGAAAAACGCATTAAACAAGCAGGTGAAAATCAATGTTGTTGTATGAATCGCGCATTAGGTTATCTCTATGTGCGCAATAACGAGTTTGCCAAAGCAAGCAATGCGTTTAAGAAAGTGATTGAGAAAAAAGATCACCTCGAACCGCACGACATTACGATGGCAACCTATGTTTTCGAACAAAACGGTGACATAGAAGCGGCGCGTCAATTACGCGAAGAAAGTTTGAAATCGGCAATGTCCGTTCAAGACGTCCCGCAACCGGAAAAAGAAACGGAAACCGATAATCTTATGTTAGAACGAAAATAACCGTTTTCAAATAGTCAAAATGCCGCATTAATGCGGCATTTTTGTTATGTTTTGAGTCGGCGTTCAGCAGCAAAAAGTGCGGTGAATTTCACCGCACTTTTCGCCGAATACCTTTCTTAATAATAAGAATGTTCGCCGCGTTGATGTTCGGTGACGTCTTTTGCGCCTTTTAATTCATTCGGGAATAAATCGACCAGTTGTTTTTCAATGCCGTCTTTCAAGGTGACATCCACCATTGAACAGCCGTTGCAACCACCGCCGAATTGTAACACCGCATAGCCGTCGTCAGTGATTTCGATTAAGGTGATATGACCGCCGTGCCCCGCCAACTGCGGGTTAATTTGCGTTTGAATCACATATTCCAAACGTTCGATTAATGGCGCATCATCGGCGACTTTGCGCATTTTCGCATTCGGCGCTTTCAATGTGAGCTGCGCACCCAATTCTTCTTTAACATAATCGATTTCCGCATCTTCCAAAAACGGCAAACTGATTTCATCGACAAAAGCGGAAAAAGTCGCATATTGAATTTCCGTATCGCTGGCTTCCACCGCATTCGGCGGGCAATAAGACACGCCGCATTCCGCACCCGGCGTGCCGGGATTTACAACAAAAATACGAATGTTCGTACCTTCTTCTTGTTGATCGAGCAGTTTTCTGAAATGCGCTTGCGCCGCGTCTGAAATAGTAATTTGTGGCATAATAAAATTCCTCGGTTAATACTTGAGCCGTATTGTCGGAATAATACTCTCTGCCGGACTTTTTTTCCACCTTTTATTTTATGCCCGTGCTAATCCCCACACCTGAATATGCCGAATACCGCTTTGGCGCAGCTTTTTGGCGATTTCGTTTAAGGTCGAACCCGTAGTGATCACATCGTCCACCAACGCAACGGAGCGATAACCGTACTGCGCAATGCGTTCGTCAACAACGAATGCGCCGCGTAAATTATTACGCCGCTCTTTAGCGCTGAGCCCGCGCTGTGTCGGTGTGTGTTTCGTCCGTTTCAGCAAGGCATTATTTTTCGGCAGCGCCAAATAGTTCGCTAATTGTGTTGCCAATAAATCCGCCTGATTATAGCCGCGTCGCCATTGACGAAAATGGTGTAACGGCACGGGCAAAATCACCTCCGGAAAAGCCAATCGATGACTGCGCCGCGCCTCATAAATCGCGAGCAGCAATAAACGCGCCAAGGTTTTATCCAACCAAAACTGTCGTTGAAATTTAAAGCGATGAATCAACACGGAAAGCGGTTCGCTGTAACGCCCGACGATCACCATTTGATCCCAAGCCGGTTCATCGCGTAAGCAGTTGCCGCAATGTTGCGCATAAACCGACACGGGCGAACCGCAACAGCCGCAATAGGTAAAACGACTGATATTTTTGTTACATTTGCTGCACAAACCGTGCGAGGCAATCGCCAGCGTTTTTCCGCATTGCACGCAAGCCGCGCCGAATAAATTCATCTGATTTTTTTACCGCACTTTTTATATTTCCGAGCCATTAGCATAAAACAAACGCAGTATGATGAAATTTTTTTCGCGAAATTTTACGATCCGGATCGCAATAATGCTAAAATTTGCCGGAAAAAATTACTATAAGGAGCATAAATTGAGTATTCCTAATTATCGCGAACAAATTAAAGCCGTCTTTTTTGATATTGACGAAACCTTATTCGTCAAAAATAAAGCGCATTTGCCCGAAAGCGTGATTCCGGCGATTCAAAAATTGCACGCAAACGGTATTTTAGTCGGCATTGCAACCGGTCGCGCCCGTTGCAGTTTTCCGGAGAAACTTAATCGCGTGATCGAGCAAGAAAATATTGATCTTTTCGTCACAATGAACGGACAATCGGCGACTTATCGCGGCGAAGTGATCGAAAAACATCCGATTCCGACGGAAAAAATCGTAAAACTGGTCAACTTCTTTGATCAACACGGCGTCGATTACGCCTTTGTGACAAATGAACAAATTCGTGTCTCGGCGATTACACCGAAATTGCGTCACGCCTTTGATCCGATCACCACCAATTACAGCGTGGACAAACATTATTATAACCAACGGGATATTTTCCAAGTGTTGCCTTTTTATGATGAAAGTTTCGATCAGGCGGTTGCCGATGCGCATATTTTGGACGGATTAAAAACCGTTCGCTGGCACGAGGATTCCGTGGATATTTTCGATGCGGAAGGATCGAAAGCGCGCGGCATTGCGGCGGTCGCGAAGCATTTGGGTTTCACAATGGAAAACGTAATGGCGTTCGGCGACGGGCTGAACGATATGGAAATGCTGTCTGCGGTCGGCGTGGGCGTAGCGATGGGCAATGCGCACGAAAAATTGAAACAAGTCGCAACGCATATCACCGATCACATCGAACAAGACGGTGTTTATAATTTTCTGTTGAAAGCCGGTTTAATTGACTAGTTCCACACAATGCGGGCGATTCACGCCCGCTTTCGCTTTAATATTTCAAATAAAAATCCCGAATCAAGCGGATAAAATCAGGATGATAACGGTTTTCCGCTGTATAGATCGTCAGTCGGCTGTGTTCCATCGGCTGCGCCCGTTTGGAAAATGTCAGCAGAATTCGATGCGGATCTTTGCCTTGTTTAGTCGTAATTTCACAGCGTTTCGCGCAGTAAAGTGCGGTCTGTTTTAATAACATTTCTCCCGCGTCGAAAGGCAAAATAAAGTGAATGTTGCCGTTATCCGTTAAACAGGTTTCGGCGGCGTTCAGCCAATCGGAATGTTGTCCGTTCACGGTGTAACGCGCCACGGTTCGCTGGGCGGAACGGCACGCCGAGCTTTGTTCAAAATAAGGCGGGTTGGCGGTGATAAGGTCAAACTGAGCCGGATGATTGCGGGCGAATTCCAGAATATCTTGCCGATATAGGCGCATTCGCGCTGCCCAAGGCGAGCGGTCGATATTTTCTTGCGCTTGCAGACAGGCATCCGGATCGATTTCCACCGCGCTAATGCGGCTCTCCGGCGCGCTGCGTTGCGCCAACATCAGTGCAACCAAGCCGCTGCCCGTGCCGAAATCCAACAAATTTCGCGCACCTGCCACATCCGCCCACGCGCCGAGCAATACGCCATCCGTGCCCACTTTCATCGCGCAGCGATCGTGATTAACGTGAAATTGTTTGAAGGTAAAACCGTTTTTATTGCTTGCCATAAATATCCCGAAAAACCACCGCACTTTCGCGATAAAGTGCGGTATAATCCGCGTTAATTTTATCACAATAGAACAAGAAAAATGACATCCGCACAATTTGAAGACTTTGATTTAGCACCGGAATTATTAAAAGCCATCACACAAAAAGGCTATAAACGTCCGACCGCCATTCAGCAAGAAACCATTCCCGCCGCAATGGAAGCGCGCGACGTATTAGGTTCCGCCCCGACCGGCACGGGTAAAACCGTTGCCTTTTTGTTGCCGGCGTTGCAACATTTATTAGATTATCCGCGCCGCAAACCGGGCGCGCCGCGCGTGTTGATTCTCACCCCGACGCGCGAATTGGCGATGCAAGTTGCCGAACAAGCGGAAGAATTAGCCGCCTTCACCAAATTAAGCATCGCCACCATTACCGGCGGTGTGGCGTATCAAAATCACGGCGAAATTTTTAACAGCAATCAAGATATTGTCGTCGCGACACCGGGACGTTTATTGCAATATATCAAGGAAGAAAATTTTGATTGTCGCGCGGTGGAAATTTTAATTTTTGACGAAGCGGACAGAATGTTGCAAATGGGATTCGGGCAAGATGCGGAGAAAATTGCCGCAGAAACCCGTTGGCGCAAACAAACCTTTCTGTTTTCCGCCACCTTAGAAGGTGAATTATTGACGGATTTCGCCGAGCGCTTATTGAATGATCCGATTAAAATCGATGCGGAACCGAGCCGCCGCGAGCGCAAGAAAATCCAGCAATGGTATTATCACGCCGACAGCAACGAGCATAAAATCAAATTGCTCGCGCGTTTTATCGAACAAGAGCAAGTGTCGCGCGGGATTGTTTTCGTGCGCCGGCGCGAAGATGTGCGCGAACTCGCCGAAACCCTGCGTAAACGCGGCATTCGTAGCACTTATTTGGAAGGTGAAATGGCGCAAACGCAACGTAATAACGCCATTGATAAGCTCAAAAACGGCATTGTCACCGTTCTAGTGGCGACGGATGTGGCGGCGCGCGGTATCGATATTGAAGATGTCAGCCATATTATGAACTTCGATTTGCCTTACAGTGCCGACACCTATTTACACCGAATCGGCCGCACCGCCCGCGCCGGTAAAAAAGGCGTCGCGGTGTCATTCGTCGAAGCGCACGATTATAAATTGCTCGGCAAAATCAAACGTTACACCCAAGAATTACTCAAAGCCCGCGTGTTGGAAGGGTTAGAACCGCGTACCAAACCGCCGAAAGACGGCGAAGTTAAAACCGTCAGCAAAAAACAAAAAGCGCGCATTAAAGAAAAACGGGAAGAAAAGAAAAAAACCGAGCAAAAGAAAGCAAAATTGCGGCATAAAGACAGCAAAAATATCGGCAAACGCCGCAAACCAAGCGGCTCGGCAAATGTAGCCGAAAGCTAGCCGAGTTTTCTTTTTCCGCATAAAAATACGCCGCATATTTGTTTGTATGCGGCGCGTTTTTATATCTTTAGTCTTTCAATTTTTGGTAAATTTGCGCAAATTTTTGCCGTTTTTCTTGATAATATTCCGTGCGTTGCGGATTCGGTCGGTACACCGCTTCCAAATTTAACGGCTGACAGAAATTCGCGATCTCTTCATTCGGATGCAAGGCGATTTGCGCCAATTTCGCCGCGCCTAATGCCGGTCCCACATCGCCGCCAGTACGATATTCCAAGGTTTGCCCGCTAATATCCGCCAATAATTGCCGCCAATACGCGCTTTTCGCCCCACCGCCGATCAAGGCGATACTTTCCGCTTTCACCCCGCTTTCGTGCAGTACGTCAATGCCTTGCACCAAGGCAAAACTCACGCCTTCCACCACCGCTTTTGCCATTGTGATTTGATTGTCATTATGGGTTAACCCGTAAAATACGCCGGTGGCGAACGGATCGTTATGCGGCGTGCGCTCGCCGGATAAATAAGGTAAAAAAATCGCCTGAGAATCCACCGCACTTTTTTCCACCGCTGCAAATAATTGTTTTACGTCGGCAAAACCAAGGGATTTTACCGCCCAATCCACTGCCGATGCCGCACTTAAAATCACCGACATTAAATGCCAGCGATTAGGCAACGCGTGGCAGAAACTATGCACCGCTTTTTGCGGATTGGCACGGAATTGATCAGCAACGACAAAATACACACCCGATGTGCCGAGCGACAACATTGCTTGCCCGCTTTGGCATAAACCAATACCGATTGCGCCCGCCGCATTGTCACCACCACCTGCCACCACCGGCACACTCGGCATTTTCCAATTTTGCGCAATTTCTCGACGCAAATAACCCGTAATTTGATTACCTTCAAATAGGCTCGGCATATGTTCTAAATCCAATCCGCAAGCATTCAGCAAGGTTTTATCCCAGCAACGATTCGCCACGTCCAACCACATCGTGCCGGCGGAATCGGACATATCGGAGGCATATTCGCCGGTCATTTTTAAGCGCAAATAATCTTTCGGCAACAGCACCTTCGCGACTTTTTCAAATAGATTCGGCTCGTTTTTCGCCACCCATTTCAATTTCGGCGCGGTAAACCCCGGCATCATTAAATTACCGGTAATTTCCCTAGAATTGGTAACAAGCTGTTCCAACTCCACACATTCCGCACTGCTCCGCCCGTCATTCCATAAAATCGCCGGACGCAATATTTGATCGGTGCTATCCAACAAAGTCGCACCGTGCATCTGTCCGGTCAAACCAATGGCTTTAACTTGGCTTAAATCTTGTTGATTTGCCAACTCCTGCATCGCTAAATCCGTCGCCGCCCACCAATCCTGTGGATCTTGCTCCGACCAAAGCGCCTGCGGACGAGAAATCGGCAAAGGCTGATGGCTCACGGCAAGAATATTCTGCGCTTCATCCAGCAACACCACCTTCACGCCCGACGTACCGAGATCAATACCGATATACATAACAATCTCCTTATAAAAAAGTGCGGTAAGTTTTTTAAAAGTTTTTAAAATCTTACCGCACTTTCGGTTCTTATTTATAAATATAACTATTCACCAAATTTTCCAAATATTCTTGCTGACCGGAGATCGGTTTCGGATTGAGTTCGTTTTTCTCAACCAGTTGCGCCAAACTTTCTAAGGAAGCTTTTCCGGTTAAAATTTGCTGACCAAGCTCGCCATTCCAACCGGCATAACGTTGTTCGACCACATTTTGTAATACCTTATCTTCCAACATTTTCGCCGCGCGTTTTAAGGATAAGGCAAGCACGTCAATGGCGCCGATATGTCCGTGGAACAGATCATAAGGATCGATACTTTGACGGCGAATTTTCGCATCAAAGTTAAACCCGCCGGTGGTAAATCCGCCGTGTTTTAAGATTTCATACATCACCAAGGTATTTTCTTCTACACTGTTCGGGAATTGGTCGGTATCCCAGCCTAATTGCGGATCGCCGCGGTTCGCATCAATGGAGCCGAAAATATCCAACGCACAAGCGGTCGCTACTTCGTGTTGGAAGGTATGTCCGGCAAGGGTGGCGTGGTTGGCTTCAATGTTCATTTTGATTTCTTTTTCCAAACCGAATTGTTTTAAGAACCCGTAAACCGTTGCTACATCGTAATCATATTGGTGTTTGGTCGGTTCTTGCGGTTTCGGTTCGATGAGCAAAGTGCCTTTGAAACCGATTTTATGTTTATGCTCCACCACCATTTGCATAAAGCGACCGATTTGCTCGCGTTCGCGTTTTAAATCGGTGTTCAATAAGGTTTCATAGCCTTCACGTCCGCCCCAAAGCACATAGTTTTCGCCGCCTAAGCGTTTGGTTGCATTCATCGCACTAAACACTTGCGACGCCGCCCAAGCAAACACTTCTGGATTCGGATTGGTCGAAGCGCCGGACATATAACGCGAATTGGTAAAACAGTTTGCCGTTCCCCATAATAATTTTACGCCGGTTTGCGCTTGCTTTTGCTCTAAAATATCCACAATGGTATTGAAATTGTGTTGATATTCTTTAAACGAGCTGCCTTCCGGCGCCACATCGATATCGTGGAAACAATAATAAGGCACGCCTAATTTGGTGAGAAATTCAAACGCAATATCCGCTTTTTGCTTCGCGCCCGCAAGCGGATCGGCTTGTTTTTGCCAACTGCGATCTAACGAACCTACGCCAAACATATCATTCCCGTTCCAGCAAAACGTATGCCAATAACACACCGCCAAACGCAAATGCTCCGCCATTGTTTTGCCTAAAATCACTTGATTGGCGTCGTAATGTTTAAACGCAAACGGATTAGTGGAGTTTTCGCCTTCATAACGGATTTTTTCAATTTTGTCGAAGTAAGTGGTCATAATATTTCTCCTAAAATGACGAAGTAGGTTTTAGTTTCGGCAATATCATCGTGCAAAAAGGCGCATAGCTTCAATTATGTTATTTCATTTAATTATTCAGATAATTCGTTATTGTGGATAACGTCACAAAAAACAAAAAACGTAATTCCATTGGAAAATCTGATAATTGAATTTGTTCCATTAGAAAGATAAAACTGTTGCCAGAGTAAGCATTAGGGCTTGTTAACCCTACTCTATCCCTTCAACTAAAAATTATCGAGGTGATCTTATGAAACTTAAAACCGCTTTACTTTCGGTTGCTGCTGCGTTAATGATTTTCAGTAATCCTATTAGTGCGAAAGATTTAAAAATCGGTATGTCCATTGATGATTTACGTTTGGAAAGATGGCAAAAAGACCGTGATATTTTTGTGGCAAAAGCCAAAGCTTTGGGCGCGGATGTGTTTGTGCAATCGGCGAATGGTGATGCCTCCGCACAGATTTCTCAAATTGAAAATATGATTAACCGTAATGTAGATGTGTTAGTCATTATTCCGTTTAACGGTGAAGTGTTGGGCAATGTGATTGATGAAGCTAAGCGTGAAGGTATTAAAGTTTTAGCTTATGACCGTTTAATCAATAATGCTGACTTGGATTTCTATGTGTCTTTCGATAATGAGAAAGTCGGTGAATTACAAGCTCAAAGTATTTTAGAACAAAAACCGCAAGGGAATTATTTCTTAATGGGCGGTTCACCGGTAGATAACAATGCGAAATTGTTCCGTAAAGGTCAAATGAAAGTATTACAACCGCATATTGACAGTGGAAAAATCAAAGTGGTCGGCGATCAATGGGTAGATTCTTGGCTTGCGGAAAAAGCGTTGCAAATTATGGAAAATGCGTTGACCGCAAACAAAAATAATATTGATGCCGTTGTGGCGTCCAATGATGCGACGGCAGGCGGTGCAATCCAAGCATTAAGTGCGCAAGGTCTTTCCGGCAAAGTGGCGATTTCCGGTCAAGATGCGGATTTAGCCGCAATTAAACGTATTGTTGAAGGTACGCAAACGATGACAGTCTATAAACCGATTACGACATTGGCAGATAAAGCGGCTGAAATTGCGGTGACTTTGGCTAAAGGCGATAAACCACAAACCAATTCCGAATTGAACAATGGCTTGAAAACCGTACCGGCATATTTATTAGATCCGATTGTCGTGAATAAAGACAATATTGAAAGCACGGTGATTAAAGACGGCTTCCATACTAAAGACGCTATTTATAAATAGGGTTTGTTGATCTTTTAAGACTGAAATATTTAGTTTTGGGGCTGTATTAGATTAGCCCTAAATTCCACACCATTTTCGCAAGGTTTTAAGTTGCTTTTTTGGGGTACCAAAGTTAAACC
>NZ_PHGZ01000011.1 GCF_002795405.1 Caviibacterium pharyngocola
GCTAATCTAATACAGCCCCAAAATATTTTGTTAATTATTGTGCCGCGTCCGAAGCCGGTTCGTCCGCCGCTTTATTTTTATCGCCGTATAGGAATTGTCCGACTAAATCTTCCAAGACCATTGCCGATTTCGTATCAATGATTTTGCTGCCTTCCTTCAACATTTCGGTTTCGCCGTCATCAAAGCCGATGCTTAACGAAATATATTGTTCGCCGAGCAAGCCGGAGGTTTTAATGGACAACGAACTGTTTTCGGGAATCTCGTTATATTCTTGATTAATCGCAATTTTCACTACCGGCAAATAGGTTTTCGGATCCAATTCGATGGCAGAAACCCGCCCGATCACCACGCCGCCGACTTTAAGCGGCGCACGCACTTTTAGACCGCCGATATTGTCAAAGGTTGCACTGACTTGGTAAGACTTCGATTCGCTGAATCCCTGTACATTGGCGACTTTCAATCCGAGAAAGACCAACGCTGCAATGCCGAGCAATAAAAATAAGCCGACCCAAAATTCATATTTAATTGTTTGTCGCATAAAAATATCCTAATTTTTTACCGCACTTTTTACTTTACTCAATTAACCCGCGCCGAACATTAACGCCGTCAGCACGAAATCCAGCCCTAACACCACCAAAGAGGCATTAACCACCGTTGATGTAGTCGCTTTACTGATCCCTTCCGAAGTCGGAATACAATCATAACCGTTAAACAAGGCAATCCAAACGACGGCAACGGCAAAAAACAGGCTTTTAATAAAACCGTTGAGCAAATCATATTGCCAACTGACCGAATTTTGCATTACCGACCAAAAACTGCCCGCGTCCACGCCCTTCCAATCCACGCCGACCAAAGAACCGCCCCAAATACCGATTGCGGTAAAAATCACCGCTAAAATCGGCATTGAAATCATCCCCGCCCAAAAACGCGGTGAAATCACCCGTCTTAAAGGATCCACCGCCATCATTTCCAAACTGGATAACTGTTCGGTGGCTTTCATTAACCCGATTTCCGCCGTCAATGCCGAACCCGCTCGACCGGCAAATAAAAGTGCGGTCACAACCGGGCCTAATTCGCGCAATAGAGAAAGCGCAATCAGTTGACCTAAACTGGTTTCCGCCGAAAAATCGACCAACACTACATAGCCTTGCAATCCTAATACCATTCCGATAAACAAGCCGGATAGCATAATAATTAATAACGATTGCACGCCTAATACATATAACTGTTTGACTAATAAAGGAAAATGCTTTCTAACTTGCGGCTTTCCGATAAGCGCGCCCCAAAGCATAAACCCGCTTCGTCCAAGTGCGCGGCAAAACTCAATGGCACGCCGACCAAGTGAAGCAATCATCTCCGTGATCATTCGAATAACTCCCGTTGATAATCTTGCGCCGGATAATGAAAGCGCACCGGCCCGTCCGCCTCACCGTTAATAAATTGCACGACTTGCGGATCTTGACTTTGCAATAAAGCCTCCGCCGTACCTTCCGCGATTACACGCTTATCGGCAATAATATAAGCATAATCCGCGATACTTAATACTTCCTGCACATCGTGCGATACCACGATCGAGGTCAGTTGTAAAGCTTCGTTTAATCGCTTAATCAAACTGATGATAACCCCCATACTAATGGGATCCTGTCCGGTAAAAGGCTCGTCATACATAATTAAATCCGGATCCAAAGCAATGGTTCTCGCCAACGCCGCCCGCCGCGCCATACCGCCCGACAATTCGGAAGGCATTAAACTTGCCGCACCGCGTAAGCCGACGGATTCCAATTTCATTAATACGATTTTGCGAATCAGTTCTTCCGGCAAATGCGTATGCTCACGGATCGGAAACGCCACATTGTCGAAAGTTGACATATCGGTGAATAACGCGCCCGACTGAAACAACATTCCCATACGCTGACGCACGCGATACAGCTCGGCGCGTGACATTTTACAAATGTTTCGTCCGTCGAATAAGATCTCGCCTTGCTCCGGTTGCAGTTGTCCGCCGATTAATTTTAATAACGTAGTTTTTCCGATACCGGAAGGCCCCATAATCGCCGTAATTTTACCTTGCTCGAATTGCAGGTTGAGATTATTGTAAATGGTTCGTTCACCACGACTGAAAGTGAGATTTTTCACTTCAATTAAGGGTTTAGCCATAAACCGTTTCGCCTGTTTTTTATCCTAAAATTTGAGTGGGTGATATTCTATCAATTCCCCACGAATGTCAAACTTAATTACATTTCTTTAATTTACCGTTTACCCTTTGACCGCAATTTGCGCAAAATGTTCCTCAAGAAATTTTTGTTAAACGCACCGCACTTTCAACGTCATTTCTACTTGTTTTAACAAAATTATGGTATGATTACCTATTCGTAGTTTAATTGATTAACGAGTTGGGAACCTTATGAATATTCGTTGGAATATTATTTTGTCCGTTATCGCCTTGGGTTTGCTTGCGTGGTTTTACACCTTGCAACAAAAAACCGACGATGCGCTGGCGGGTTTAATCAAAACGGATGACAGCCCGGAATATGTCGGTCAAAAAATGGAAACCACGGTTTACTCGCCGACAGGAAAAAAACAATATTTAGCTATCGCCAATAAAGTAGAACATTTCAATAACGACGGTCACACGGATTTCCAAAACGCCGTGGTGTATTTATTTGACGTGCAAGACGAAAAACTCGGCTCTCAAAGCTGGAAAATCAGTGCGGATAAAGCCAAATTAACCAAAGATAATATGTTGTATTTGGACGGAAACGTGCTTGCCGAAAGTTTAATTAAAGATTCCCGTTTACAAAAAGTGGAAACTCAAAGCGCCACGGTGAACCTAAAGACACAAGATATCACCTCTGATACAATGGTGATGATAAACGGACAAAACTTTCATACTACCGGTTCTAAACTGACCGGAAATTTACAACAACAAACCGCCACATTAAAAGAACAGGTAAGAACATATTATGAAATTATCAATCAATAAATTATTGTTTTTAAGCGGATTAATGCTCACCTCCGTTTCCGCTTTCGCTTTAAAGGACGATACGAGCAAGCCGATTAATATTGAATCGGACAATCAATCTTTAGATATGGAAAACAGCGTTGTAACCTTCAGCGACAACGTTGTGATTACGCAAGGTTCCATTTTAATTAAAGCCAATAAAGTGGTCATCACTCGTCCGGCGGAAGATTCGGGCAAAAAAGAAACCGTTGACGCATTCGGCAGTCCGGTGACTTTCCACCAATTATTAGACGACGGCAAACCGGTTGACGGCAAAGCCAATAAAGTGCATTACGATTTAGGCACGGAATTTTTAACCCTAACGGGCAATGCCGAGCTTAAACAGTTGGACAGCAAAATTAATGGTGAGCTCATTACTTATGATGTGAAAAAACAACAACTTAAAGCCAACGGTAATGGTAAATCGCGTGTCAAAACCGTGTTGATTCCGGCGCAATTAAACGATCAAAAAAAGAAAAAATAGGATTTTAGTTTTATGTCGATTCTTTATGCGGAAAATTTAGCCAAAAGTTATAAAAGTCGCCAAGTGGTTTCCGACGTCAGCCTGACCGTTCATTCCAATGAAATCGTCGGTTTGCTCGGGCCGAACGGTGCAGGCAAAACCACCACCTTTTATATGGTGGTCGGATTGGTTCGTCACGACGAAGGTAAAATTCGCATTGACGATGAAGACATCAGTTTGTTGCCGATGCACAACCGCGCGCAACGCGGAATCGGCTATTTACCGCAAGAAGCCTCTATTTTTCGCCGATTAAGCGTTTACGATAATTTAATGGCGGTGCTTGAAATTCGTAAAGACTTGAACGGCAGACAACGCAGCGAGCGCGCCGACGAATTAATCGAAGAATTTAACATCGGACATATTCGCAACAACTTAGGACAATCCCTATCGGGTGGCGAACGTCGTCGTGTAGAAATCGCTCGTGCCTTAGCCGCAAATCCGAAATTCATTTTATTAGATGAACCTTTTGCCGGCGTTGACCCGATTTCGGTTATTGACATCAAAAAAATCATCCAAGATCTGCGCGATCGCGGGCTCGGCGTGTTGATTACCGATCACAACGTGCGGGAAACCTTAGACGTTTGCCAACGAGCTTACATTGTCAGCGAAGGGAAAATGATCGCCACCGGCAGTCCGACGGAGGTGATGAATAACGAACACGTTAAACGCGTTTATTTGGGCGAACAATTCAAGCTTTAAGATTATTATGATCAAGTTTACCGAAATATTACCGCTCGAACATATTCGTCAAGGCTTGGTGTGTTCCAGCAAAAAACGCGTATTCGAAACCATTGATCGCATTATGGCACCCATTTTGCAAGCCCAAGGGCAAGAAGGCGAACATTATTGCTTCGATTGTTTATTTAACCGTGAAAAACTCGGCAATTCCGGTCTGGGCAACGGCGTGGCAATGCCGAAAGGTCGCTTGCCTTTCGGTGATAAACCCATTGCGGTTTTCTTGCAGTTGGAAACACCGGTCGATTACGAAACCTCGGATCATCGTGATGTGGATTTGATTTTGGCGTTATTAATTCCCGCTGGAATTTGTGCGGATTTTTCACAAAGTATCTTGCCGGAATTAGCGGAACGCTTAACGGATAAAAATCTTTGCAAACAATTACGATCGGCGCAAAGTGCGGAAGAAATTCAACAAATTTTTGAATATGCCGATCATCTTGTCACGGAAAACTCTGAGTCGGATGACGCCCAAGATTAAGTAAGAGACATAACGTTATGGAAATTATCATCATCAGCGGACGCTCTGGCGCCGGTAAATCCGTTGCCCTACGCGCCTTAGAAGACATCGGTTATTATTGCGTTGATAATTTACCGATTGATTTATTACCACAACTTGCCGAAATTTTAGCGCCCAACCATCCTGCCGTCGCGATCAGCATCGATATTCGCAATTTACCGGTTTCTCACGCTGATTTGGAGCGCGTATTAACGCAGTTACAAACTCAGTATCAAGTAAAAATTATTTTCTTGGATACGGACAGCAGCACGTTAGTTCGCCGCTACAGCGATTCGCGCCGTTTACATCCGCTATCCGTTCAAGATCTTCCCTTAGAAGCGGCGATTACTGCCGAACGCGATTATTTAGAACCTTTGGTGCAACAAGCGAATTTAATTATCGACACGGCGAGTTTATCCACCCACGAGCTCGCCGAGCGGCTGCGCGAATTTTTACGCGGGCATCGGGAAAAAGAACTCAAAATTATCGTCGAATCCTTCGGTTTTAAATATGGCATTCCCTTAGATGCCGATTATGTTTTTGACGTGCGTTTTCTGCCGAATCCGCACTGGAATCCGGAACTTCGTCCGATGACGGGCTTAGAAAAACCGGTGGCGGATTTTTTAAATAAACATACGGAAGTGAATAAATTTATTTATCTTACGCGCAATTATATCGAGACTTGGTTGCCAATGTTGGAACAAAACAATCGCAGTTATTTAACCATTGCTATCGGTTGCACCGGCGGAAAACACCGCTCCGTTTATATTGCCCAACAAATCGGCGAATACTTTCAAGCCAAAGGAAAAGACGTGCGTATTCAGCATAAATCCCTTGAAAAACACAAAAAAACCGCTTAACCCATATTGGATAAATAGCGGATTGATTCCTTCAAAAACAAAAAGAGCGGTCAAAATCGACCGCTCTTTTGTACTTTTCAGCTGAATATTATTTGGTGTAACGTCTGAATACTAAGGTTGCATTCGTACCGCCGAAACCGAAACTGTTGGACATTACGGTTTGTAATCCCGCATTTTCTTTAGTTTCGGTGACGATATTCATTCCGACCGCTTGTTCGTCCAAGGTTTCGATATTAATGCTCGGTGCGATAAAATCGTGTTCCAACATTAATAAGGTATAAATGGCTTCGTGCGCGCCTGCCGCTCCCAAAGAGTGGCCGGTCATTGATTTGGTGGAAGAAATCGCCGGTTTTTGTTCGCCGAATACGTTTTTAATCGCACCCAATTCTTTTACATCACCGACCGGTGTGGATGTGCCGTGTACGTTAATGTAGTCAATCGGCGTGTCAACAGTCGCCATTGCTTGTTTCATACAACGCTCCGCGCCTTCACCGCTCGGTGCAACCATATCGTAACCGTCGGAAGTCGCACCGTAGCCGACGATTTCCGCATAAATTTTCGCACCGCGCGCCAAAGCGTGTTCCAATTCTTCGACAACAACCACAGCACCGCCACCGGCAATTACGAAACCGTCGCGATTAGCGTCATATGCGCGTGAAGCTTTGCTCGGCGTATCGTTATATTTTGTGGAAACCGCGCCCATTGCGTCAAATTCCGTCGCGCATTCCCAAGATAATTCTTCCGCGCCGCCGGCAAATACTACATCTTGTTTGCCTAATTGAATTAATTCCAACGCGTGTCCGATACAATGCGCGGAAGTCGCACAAGCGGAACTGATACTGTAGTTTACGCCGCGAATTTTGTAAGGCGTAGCTAAACAAGCGGAAACGCTTGACGCCATTGTTTTCGTCACGGCATAAGGCCCGACCGCTTTCACGCCGCGCGGACCGCGCACTGCGTCACAAGCAACTAATTGATTATGCGCCGAACCCGTGCCCGCGCCGATAACCAAACCGGTGCGATCATTTGAAACTTGATCTTCGGTTAAACCCGCATCTTCAATCGCTTCTTTCATAGAAAGATACGCATAAGCCGCCGCATCGCCCATAAAACGGAAAACCTTACGTTCAATCAATTCGGCAGGATTCAATTTAATCGTACCGGCAACGTGGCTACGCATTCCGGCTTCCACGAAATCAGGCACAACCTCAATCCCCGATTTACCCGCTTTTAATGATTCCAAAACCTCTTGTTTGTTGTTACCAATACTGGAAATTACACCGAAACCGGTAATAACGGCTCTTTTCATAGATTATTCCTTATGCGTTGAAAGAGTAAAACATAATAACTTGGTCGCTAACTTACTATGAAATGAAAATATTGCAAGTATTTCTTTGAAGGTTCGACCAATACGGCAATTTCGGCTATTATAGCAAAATTAACTCAAGCAACAAACTGATAAGCCGATTATGCTCAAAACAACTCACGCCGATATTCACTTTAATGACCAACATACGCCGATTTCCGCTCAATTCGACGACGTTTATTTTTCTAATCAAGACGGTTTGGCGGAAAGCCGTTACGTTTTCCAACAAGGTAATCGTCTGTGGGAACGCTGGCTCACCCATTCCTCCTCTCATTTTGTGATCGCCGAAACCGGCTTCGGCACAGGGCTGAATTTCTTCGCGGTGACCGCACTCTTTCGCCAATTCCGCCAAACGCATCCGCAATCACCGTTAACCCGACTTTATTTTCTTTCTTTTGAAAAATACCCGATGACACTGGAACAGCTGTACGCGGCACACCAAGCCTTTGAGGAATTTGCCGAACTTTCCGCACAATTACGTCAAATGTGGCTAGAACCGATTGTCGGCTGTTACCGCTTCCATTTTGCCGAAACGACGTTAGATCTTTGGTTCGGCGATATTCACGAAAACTTACCGCAGCTCGGCGATTATATGCAAAACCGCATTGACGCGTGGTTTTTAGACGGCTTTTCACCGGCGAAAAATCCGCAAATGTGGACGGATGAACTCTATCAAAATATGTATCGCTATACCAAACCGCAAGGCTCCTTCGCTACATTTACTGCCGCAAGTGCGGTCAGAAAAGGGCTGGAAAATGCGGGCTTTCAGGTGGAAAAACGGCAAGGTTACGGACAAAAAAGAGAATGTTTATGCGGGGTAAAATCGGCTGACTCACCTCCTCACGCTGTGACACCTTGGTATTTACCGCAAGCTGCGGAATTTAACGGCTGCGCGGACGTCGCCGTTATCGGCGGCGGAATCGCCTCATTATTCACCGCACTTTCGCTGTTAAAACGCGGCGCGAATGTCACGGTTTATTGCGGAGACGAACAACCGGCGCTCAACGCCTCCGGCAATAAACAAGGCGCATTTTATCCGCAACTGAGCGATGACGATATACGCAACATCCGTTTTTATATTTACGCCTTCGCCTACGGCAAACAACAACTGCACGCCGCCGAAGCGCTGGGCATTGAATTCGAACATCAATTCTGCGGCGTGGCGCTTTGCGCTTATAACGAAAAAAGTGCGGCGAAATTAGATAAAATCGCCGCTTACGATTGGCACGAAAGTTTATATCAAACGCAGAATCAACAACAATTAAGCGACATTGTCGGTTTACCATTGCCTTGCGGCGGCGGGTTTATTCCGCAGGGCGCGTGGCTTGCACCGCGTCAATTCGTGCAAAATCTTTTCATTTATTTGCAAAAGTGCGGTGTAAAACTGAAAACTTTACAAAAAATCACCGCACTTCATCAAACGGAACGGCACTGGCAATTAATTAACGCGCAAGGCGATTCTTTTTCACATCAAGTTGTGGTGCTGGCGAACGGACATCAACTCAACCGTTTTACACAAACGGAAGCCTTACCTTTGTACGCCGTGCGCGGACAAGTCAGCCAAATTCCGACTACGGAAAATCTGCGTAAACTGAAAACCGTGTTATGTTACGACGGTTATCTCACGCCGGTTGACGAAGCGAAAACTAGTCATTGCATCGGCGCCAGCCATTTGCGCGATAATGAGACGCGCCATTTCAGTTCGCAAGAACAAGCGGAAAATCAACAAAAAATTCAGTCTAATCTCGCGGCGGTCGATTGGGTTAAAGAGGTGGATACTTCCGGTAATCTGGCGCGAATCGGCGTTCGTTGCGCGGTGCGCGATCGTATTCCGTTGGTCGGTAATGTGCCGAATTTTACTCAACAACGCGAAGATTATCGTAATTTGTTTAACTTGCGCCGACGCAAACAAACCATACCGACGGCGGCAAATTACCGCAATTTGTATTTAATCGGCGCGCTCGGTTCACGCGGATTAACCTCCGCGCCCTTGTTAGGCGAAACTCTTGCGTCATTAATTTACGGCGAACCCTTGCCTTTAAGCGAAGATCTCATTCATCAACTTGCCCCGAACCGCAGTTGGCTCAGAAAACAACTCAAAGGTACGAAAGTATAATGTAAAAACGGCGGGATAATTCCCGCCGTCAGCTTTACTTCAATCAATGCAACCTTATTTCACGCGGCTACCCGCTTTCGCGCCCTGATCCACATCCAATAAGAACAAATCGCTGCCGCCGGTGCCCGCAGAGAGAATCATTCCTTCCGACACGCCGAATTTCATTTTGCGCGGCGCAAGGTTCGCCACCATAATCACGAAACGACCGACCAATTCTTCCGGTTTGTCGTATGCCGCTTTGATACCGGAAAAGACTTGGCGGGTTTCGCAACCTAAATCCAATTCGAAACGTAACAATTTGTTACTTTCCGGCACGGCTTCGCATTTCAGCACTTTCGCCACGCGTAAATCCAATTTGGCGAAATCATCAATGCCGATAGTCGGTTCAAAAGGTTCGAAATCCGTATTCGGCGCAGTTTTCACCGCACTTTTCACTGCATTTGGCGTCGAATTCACTTGCGCATTTTCCGCTTTGGAAGCTTCAATCATCGTGTCGATTTGTTTCATTTCCAAACGCGAGAATAAGGCTTTAAATGGTGCGATTTGATGACCTAACAATGGCGAAGCCAAATTCTGCCACGTTAATTCGCATTGTAAAAAGGCTTCCGCGCGTTCCGCCAATTTCGGCAATACCGGTTTTAAATAGCCCATTAATACGCGGAATAATTGAATCCCCATAGAACAAACCTGTTGCAATTCTGCTTCACGATTTTCATCTTTAGCAATCACCCAAGGTGCTTTGTCATCCACATATTTATTCGCTTTATCGGTTAATGCCATAATTTCGCGCACGGCTTTACCGAATTCACGGTTTTCATAAAATTGTGCAATTTGCTCCGATTGGGCGATAAATTCGTCGAACAAGCCTTGATCTTCCAATTTATCCGCCAACTGACCGGCAAAACGTTTTTGAATAAAACCGGCATTTCGCGAAGCCAAATTTACTAATTTATTGACTAAATCCGTGTTGACGCGTTGCACGAAATCTTCCAAACTAAGATCCAAATCATCAATTCGATTGCTTAATTTCGCCGCATAATAATAGCGTAAACATTCCGGATCCAAATGTTTCAAATAGGTCGCCGCTTGAATAAACGTACCGCGTGATTTAGACATTTTCTCGCCGTTCACCGTCACATAACCGTGAACGAAAATGTTATTCGGTTTGCGCAAGCCCGCGCCGTCCAACATTGCCGGCCAAAATAGCGAATGGAAATACATAATATCTTTACCGATAAAATGATACAGCTCCGCTTGGCTGTCTTTATGCCAAAAATCGTCGAAATTCAGACCGCTCTTTTTGCCACATAAGTTTTTAAATGACGCCATATAACCAATCGGTGCATCCAACCAAACGTAGAAATATTTATCTTCCGTGTTCGGAATTTTAAAGCCGAAATACGGCGCATCGCGTGAAATATCCCATTGTTGCAAGCCGGCTTCAAACCATTCTTGCATTTTATTCGCCACTTCTTGTTGTAACGTGCCGGAGCAAATCCATTCTTTCAACATTGCCTCGAAACTCGGCAAATCAAAGAAAAAGTGTTCGCTTTCTTTTAACACGGGAGTCGCACCGGAAACTGTCGAACGCGGATCAATCAACTCGGTCGGGCTATATGTTGCCGAGCAAACTTCGCAATTATCGCCGTATTGATCCGGTGATTTACATTTCGGACAAGTACCTTTCACAAAACGATCGGGCAAAAACATTCCTTTTTCCGGATCGAATAATTGAGAAATCGTTCGACTTTTAATAAAGCCGTTCTCTTTCAAACGGTTATAAATCATTTCGGACAATTCACGGTTTTCTTCGCTGTGCGTGGAATGATAATTGTCAAAACTGATATTAAATCCGGCAAAATCCGCCGCGTGTTTTTGTTGTACGTCGGCAATCAACTGTTCCGGCGTAATGCCCATTTGATCCGCTTTCAGCATAATCGGCGTGCCGTGCGCATCATCCGCACACACAAAATGAATTTCATTACCGCGCATACGTTGGAAACGCACCCAAATATCCGCTTGAATATGTTCTAACATATGACCTAAATGAATCGGACCATTGGCATAAGGTAATGCACAGGTCACTAAAATTTTACGAGCCGAATTTGCCATTATTTATATACCTTTTTAATCAAAAAATCGGCGCAAATTTTACCTTATTAACGGTATTTTTTCCAGTTCAACCGCACTTTTCACAATTTTGACTTAACACGGCGGGTTTCGCGTGTTTAAATATAACCGCGAATTTACTTAACGACTTAAAGGAATATTAGTTATGGCTACTTTCTTTTCCGACAATTTCAGCGACGCGCAAAAACAACAAATTTTGTCGCTGTTTCAACAATTTGAACATCCGTCGCTAAAACGCGATCTTGTCTCACTCAATGCGGTGAAAAAAATTGAACTCGGCGGACAAACTTTACGCATCGAGATTCGGATGCCGTTTGCGTGGAATCAAGGATTCGCGCAATTAAAGACCGCACTTTCCGACACGCTAAAACAACTGACTGCGGCAACCGAAGTGAAATGGGCGCTGGATTATCAAATCGCCACCTTAAAACGCGCCAATAATCACCCTGCAGTAAAAGGCGTAAAAAATATCATTGCCGTCACCTCCGGCAAAGGCGGCGTAGGAAAATCCACCGTATCGGTCAATTTGGCTTTAGCCTTGCAAGCACAAGGTGCGCACGTCGGTATTTTAGACGCAGATATTTATGGGCCTTCCGTACCGCATATGTTGGGCGCAGCGGATCAACGCCCGACATCACCGGATAATAAACATATCAACCCGATTCACGCACACGGCCTAGTGGCGAACTCTATCGGATTCCTAATGGATGCCGATAGCGCGACCATTTGGCGCGGCCCGATGGCAAGCAGCGCATTAAGCCAATTATTACAAGAAACATTATGGGCGCAAAACGATCAAGAACTGGATTATTTAGTCATCGATATGCCGCCGGGTACCGGAGACATTCAATTAACCTTGTCGCAACAAATTCCGGTAACCGGCGCGATTGTCGTCACCACACCGCAAGATATCGCCTTAATTGACGCAATTAAAGGCGTATCGATGTTCCAACGCGTTTCCGTACCGGTGTTGGGTATTGTGGAAAATATGTCAGTACATATTTGCAGCCATTGCGGACACCACGAAGCTATTTTCGGCACCGGCGGCGCAGCAAAAATGGCGGAAAAATATAACGTGAAAGTGCTGGCTCAACAACCGCTACACATTCGCTTACGCGAAGATATGGACAAAGGCATACCGACCGTAATTGCCACCCCGGACAGCAAAATCGCCCAATCCTTCTTACAACTGGCAGAAAAAGTCGCCGCCGAACTCTATTGGCAAGGCGAAGTCATCCCAAGCGAAATTTTATTTAAAGAAATTAAGTGATTGGAAAAGTGCGGTTGTTTTTTTATAAGAATCGCAGGCTTTTTGAAATTTCACAAAACCAAACGGCTGAATTTCTTCAGCCGTTTTTTGTTGTATAAATTATTGTTGGGAGTATTTTTGTGCAAAGGCTTTGTCTAAACCATCGATTTCCATTGCCATTTTTTGCAGGGTTTCGACGTGTTGTTGCAATGCTTTTTGCGCTTCGTCGCTTGGTTTTAGCATTGTGTTGATTGTCATTGCCAAACCTTCGGAGCTTAGACGGTAATAGTCTTTTTTCTTCGCGGCGAGGTTTTTAATTTCGTCGGATTGAAAATTTAAACCGTCGAATTCTTTAATTACACCATCTAATTGAGCGGAATAGTCGTTTAAGGTTTTTTCCAATAATGCCGGATCGTTTTTTTGCAATGCAGTTTGTAAATCCGCTTGAACTTGCGCAGCCAAACCTTCCAGTTTTTGACCTTGAACCACTTCCCAATCTACTAGTTTTTTATATTCTGCCGCCGCGTTAACATCTTGTGCGGTGTTGTCTGCTTTCGGTTCTTCCGCTTTTGGTTCTTCCGCTTTCACGGTATCTTGTTTCACTTCTGCCGCTGGTGCTTCTTGTTTGACTTCAGCAACAGGTTTGTCGGTTTTCGGCGCTTCCGCCGCTTTGTCACAACCGGTTAAGGCTAAAGCTAAAAGTGCCGCAGCACTTAATGTTGTTAATTTGTTCATTACAAATTCCTTATGAGTTTTAGGAGAAATAAATAATTGCCTTTAACTGAAAGGCGTGTTTATTTTAATATAACTCCAAATGAAAGCATAATTTTTTCATCATTTCGCGGAAATACCAATTCAAAGCAATGCTTAGAGCCCGATTCTTATCAGACTCCAAATGCTGAAACCTCTATATAATTCCCGAAAAGTGCGGTACAATTTCCGCAAATTTTTAACGATAGACAATCAATCAAGAGAATGACGACAACTTCCTACAGCTTATTCGCCGCCGATGAAAACGCAATGTGCCGTTTCGGTAAAACCTTTGCCGAAGCGATATTTCACACACATCCGACACAAGGCATTACGGTTTATTTAAACGGTGAATTGGGTGCGGGGAAAACGACGTTAAGTCGCGGGATGATCCAAGGTTTGGGACATAAGGGTAATGTGAAAAGCCCGACTTATACTTTGGTGGAAGAATATCGTTTAAACGAAAAAATTATTTATCATTTTGATCTTTATCGCCTAAGTGATCCCGAAGAACTGGAATTTATGGGCATCCGTGATTATTTTGCGCCGAATACGCTTTGCTTAATCGAATGGGCGGAAAAAGGTCAGGGATGGTTACCTGAGCCTGATTTATCCGTCAATATTCATTATGCGGAAAACGGACGCCGAATCGATCTATTCCCGACCACACAAGCGGGCGAACTTATTATTCAACAATTAAAATCAGCCGTTTAGTTATTTAAGACAATGAAGAAAACAGCCCTTTTTATTACGCGTATTTTAACCCTTTTTCTCACTTTTATTCCGGCAACTTTCGCCAATGTTTGGACTATTGCCATCGATCCCGGTCACGGCGGGAAAGATCCCGGTGCCATCAGTCGAAATTTGAAGATTTATGAAAAAAACGTCACGCTGTCCGTCGCCAATGAACTGAAAGCTTTATTGGATCGCGATCCGAACTTTCGTGCCGTATTGACGCGTCGCGGCGATTATTATATTTCCGTGCCGGAACGTTCCGAAATCGCGCGTAAGCACAAAGCCAATTATTTAGTTTCCATTCACGCCGATTCTTCCGAATCACCGTCCTTGCGCGGCGCGTCGGTTTGGGTGTTATCGAATCGTCGTGCCAATGATGAAATGGGGCAATGGCTGGAAGATCACGAAAAACGCTCGGAACTGTTGGGCGGTGCGGGTTCCGTGTTAGCCACGCATAAAGAAAAATATTTGGATCAAACCGTATTAGATCTGCAATTCGGGCACAGCCAACGCGTCGGCTATGAACTGGGTAGCATTGTATTACGCCGTTTTGCGCAAATCACCACGCTCAGCCGCAGCACCCCGCAGCACGCCAGTTTAGGTGTTTTGCGCTCGCCGGATATTCCGTCCATTTTGGTGGAAACCGGATTTTTATCCAATGACGATGAAGAAAAAAAATTAAATTCGCCGGCTTATCGCAAGCAAATCGCTCGAATTATTTACGAAAGTTTGGTGTATTATCGCCGTCACAATCTAAAAACCGACGTGAATATGCCGAAACAAGCTGCGGCAAATGTGAAAGAAAATGCAACGAAAGAAAATACCGCTAAAGATAACTCGGTAAAAGACAGCGGCATACGTCATACCGTAAAATCCGGCGAGAGTTTAGGCGGTTTAGCGGCGAAATATAATGTGAAAACCAACGATATTATCCGTTTAAACAACTTGAAACGACGCGATTTATGGATCGGTGAAAGCATTAAAATTCCGGATAACGGTAAAAATGCATTAAAAAATGAAAAACCGCAACAAGACAAAAAAGCGGCGAATGAAAAAGCCGTTCAAGATAAAAAAGCAGCGAACGATAAATCCGCCAAAACGGAAAAAACCGCGCAAACCGCCGGTAAAGACAAAAATCAAAAAGATAAAAGTGCGGTGAATAATGCGACAAAATCCGCACGATCAAGCAAAGATAAAACTAAATCGGATAAAACCGAGCCAAAAAATAAAGTGGATAAGGACAATAAAACCACGCAAAACGATAAAGATAAAAAAACCAAAGATGATAAAACGGTAAAAGAAATACCGAAATATCATACGATTCAAAAAGATCAAACGCTGTATGCAGTGGCGCGGGAATATAATATTCCGGTGAATAAGTTATTGAAATTAAACCCGAAATTAAAAGACGGTAAAGTCATCACGGGTCAAAAAATTCAATTAAAGGAATAAACGATTATGCCGATTCAAATTTTATCGCCGCAACTTGCCAATCAAATCGCCGCCGGTGAAGTGGTCGAACGACCGGCTTCGGTGGTGAAGGAATTGGTAGAAAACAGCTTGGACGCCGGCGCGAATCGGATTCAAATCGATATTGAAAACGGTGGTGCGTCGCTGATTCGCGTGAGAGATAACGGCTTTGGTATTCCGAAAGCGGAATTAGCGCTCGCTTTGGCGCGTCACGCCACCAGCAAAATTAGTCATATTGACGATTTGGATGCGATTCTGAGTCTCGGTTTTCGCGGCGAAGCCTTGGCAAGTATCAGCTCCGTTTCGCGTTTAACCCTCACATCACGCACGCAAGAACAAAGTGAAGCTTGGCAGGTTTATGCTCAAGGTTTGGAAATGGAAACCACCGTCAAACCGGCGTCACATCCCGTCGGCACGACGGTAGAAGTGGAAAACCTATTTTTTAACACGCCCGCCAGACGCAAATTTTTACGCTCCGATAAAACGGAATTCGCGCACATTGACGAAGTGATTCGCCGCATTGCCTTGGCGAAATCCGCGATTGCTTTCACGCTTACGCACAATGGCAAAGTCGTTCGGCAATATCGCAGTGCCTTAGACGACGCGCAAAAATTAAAGCGCGTTGCGGCGATTTGCGGAGATGATTTCATTCGCCACGCGCTACAAATTCAATGGAAACACGAGGATTTGCATTTGTCCGGTTGGGTGGCGTCGCCGACATTTTATCGTGCGCAAAATGATCTGAATTATAGCTATGTCAACGGCAGAATGGTGCGCGATAAAGTGATTAATCACACCATTCGACAAGCTTATGCCGAATATCTCGGCAACGAGCAATATCCTGCGTTTGTACTATTTCTTGATTTAAATCCGAACGAAGTGGATGTTAACGTGCACCCGACTAAACACGAAGTGCGCTTTCATCAATCGCGTTTAATCCACGATTTTATCTGCCAAGGTATTATCAACGCCCTTTCGTCGGAACAAGCGGAATTATTCGCTGCGCAAACAGCGGAAAATGTTGTTGATAACAGTGTGTCGGAAAACAAAAGTGCGGTAGAAAAAAACACGATTATGCCACCGTCCGTTGATTCAATATTCGAGGAAACTCATCGCGTCACACATCAAGTCAACGAGCCTACGCCACAATGGACGACAAAAAGCGCCGTGAAACCGAATCGCGCCGCTGCGGGACAAAATATTTTTGCCGACAGCGGAAAAAACGCTTCGAATTTTAACCGCACTTTTGCTTCATCCTTTAGTCATTCCGACGTGCCGAGCAAAACCGAACGGCAGGTTTATCGTGATCTATTGCAAGTCGAACCGCAGCAAAAAACCGAAATGCCGACGGCACAATCCACCGTTCAATCAATGCCGCCAGCCTCCGCCACAATGCTTTGTGCCTTGGCAATCGCGGATGATCGCGCCTTATTATTGCAGCAAGGTAAGCAATTTTATTTATTGCCGCTAAACCGGTTACAACAAGTTAAAATCGAATTATCCTTGCAACAATCGCCCGTCACGCAGCATCCGTTATTGATTCCGCTAATGTTTCGCTTAAATGACGAGCAATGGCAAGTTTGGTTACGGCAAAAAACGTTTTTTGCGCAAGCCGGTTTTGAATTTAACGAAAACGAGGCACAACAGCGCATTACGCTTAACCGTTTACCGCTTTGTTTACGCCGACAAAATTTACAAAAATGCGTGATTGCTTTATTAGACCGCACGATCGACACATTTTCGGCATTTTTAACCGCACTTTGCGCAGAATTAAGCTATGAGGATGTGAATATTTTCGCCGATGCGGTGAATTTATTAACGGAAACCGAACAATTACTCGCCCGACAATCCGACATACAGCTGACTTCCCTGCTGATTCCGATTGATTGGCGAATTTATTTAGATAAGACGAAATGACGACATCATCTCTGCCTCACGCAATTTTTTTAATGGGCCCGACCGCTTCCGGCAAAACGGATTTGGCGATTCGCCTGCGCCAAGCCTTGCCGGTTGAAGTGATCAGTGTGGATTCCGCATTGATCTATAAAGGAATGGATATCGGCACGGCGAAACCGAGCGCGGAAGAATTAGCGCTCGCACCTCATCGTTTAATTGATATTAAAGATCCGGCGCAAAGCTACTCGGCAGCGGAATTTCGTACCGATGCCTTGCGAGAAATGCAAGATATTACCGAACAAGGAAAGATTCCGCTTTTGGTCGGTGGCACAATGCTTTATTACAAAGCCTTGTTAGACGGGCTTTCACCTTTGCCTTCCGCCGATGAAAATATTCGCGCCGAAATTGAAGAAAAGGCGCGCCGTCTAGGTTGGAACGCATTACACGCAGAATTGCAAAAAATCGATCCTATCGCCGCACAACGTATTAATCCGAATGACAGTCAACGCATTAACCGCGCGTTGGAAGTGTATTATGTCAGTGGAAAATCCTTAACGGAATTGACCGCACTTAAAGGCGAAAGTTTGCCTTATCAAATCAGTCAATTTGCCATTGCGCCGCAAGATCGCGCCTTGCTACATCAACGCATCGAACAACGTTTTCATAAAATGATTGCGCAAGGTTTTCAACAAGAAGTAGAAAAACTTTATCAACGCGCAGATTTGCATCCCGATTTACCTTCGATCCGTTGCGTGGGTTATCGACAAATGTGGGAATATTTGCGCGGCGATTATGATCAGGAGGAAATGATTTTTCGCGGTATTTGTGCGACGCGCCAGTTGGCGAAACGGCAAATTACTTGGTTAAGAGGTTGGAAATATCCGCTGCAATGGCTGGACAGCTTGGAAATCGACAACGCCGCCCAGCAAATCGCGCAAACGTTAAAATAATTTAACGTCGATGATGACATTAAGAGAGATTATTGTTATATTGGCGTATCGGAGGCAAGGGAAATCCCTATTTTTGTTTAACATCATACTTGATTAATATAAGAAGGAAATAAAAAATGGCAAAAGGACAATCTTTACAAGATCCTTATTTAAATGCATTACGTCGCGAGCGTATCCCCGTATCGATTTATTTAGTCAACGGCATTAAACTTCAAGGACAAATTGAATCCTTCGACCAATTTGTTATCTTACTCAAGAATACCGTAAATCAAATGGTTTACAAACACGCGATTTCTACCGTTGTTCCGGCGCGCTCCGTTGCTCATCACAACAATCAAGGGCAAGGACAGCAACAACATCATAATCATATTCAAGAGGCACAAGCGGAATTAAATCCGGAAGGTCAAGCCGAATAATTTTGAATATTAAAACCCGCGATATTACGCAAAGTGCGGTGATTTCCGAGGAAATTTCCACTGCACTTTATTGTTCCTCGAATTTATCTGCAAACGCAAGCGATTATGATAATGCGATTGTGGTTCACGTCTTTTTTTCGCAAGTCAAAAATACGGATGATTTGCTGGAATTTCAAAATTTGGCAAAAGCGGCGAAAGTAAATATTCTTTCCACCATCACAACAACGCGCTCGACGCCGCAAGCAAAATATTTCGTCGGTCAAGGCAAAGCGCAAGAAATCGCCGATGAAGTTAAGCGCCTTGACGCCGATATCGTATTGGTGAATCACAGCCTGACGCCTGCGCAAACACGCAATTTAGAAAGTTTATGCGACTGTCGCGTGGTGGATCGAAGCGGATTGATTTTAGATATTTTCGCTCAACGCGCACGTTCTCACGAAGGCAAATTACAAGTGGAATTAGCGCAATTAAAACATTTATCCACGCGCTTGGTACGGCGAAAAACCGGACTCGATCAACAAAAAGGCGCGGTGGGTTTGCGCGGTCCCGGCGAAACTCAACTGGAAACGGATCGCCGATTAATTAAAGTTCGTATCGCTCAGCTGCAAAATCGTTTGGAAAAAGTCGAGAAACAACGTAATCAAAATCGCCGAACGCGGCAAAAATCCGATATTCCGACGGTTTCCTTGGTCGGCTACACTAATGCGGGAAAATCCACATTATTCAATGCTTTAACGCAAGCGAACGTGTATGCTGCCGATCAACTGTTCGCCACTTTGGATCCGACTTTGCGTCGATTGTGGATACAAGACGTCGGCGCAACAATCTTAGCCGACACCGTGGGTTTTATCCGCGATTTGCCGCACGATTTGATTTCCGCCTTTAAATCCACCTTACAAGAAACCGTGGAAGCCAGCTTGTTGTTGCACGTTATTGATTGCGCCGACAGTAGAAAATTAGAGAATATTCAAGCAGTTAATCAAGTTTTGGAAGAAATCCGCGCGCAAGACGTACCCGTTTTATTGATTTATAATAAAATCGATCAATTAGAAAATACGCTGCCGCACATTGAATATGACGATCAAAACAAGCCGCAAGCGGTTTATCTTTCCGCCCACGACGGACAAGGGCTGGATTTATTAATCGAAGCAATTCGCCAGCGTCTCAGCAATGAAATTTTAACCTTTGATCTTAAATTAGCGCCGCAGGAAAGTAAAATTCGTCATCGGCTTTATCAATTAAATTGCATCTTACAAGAACAAATTTCCGAGCAAGGGGAATTTCTACTCGCGGTGCGTATCGATAAAACCGAATGGCTGAAGTTGCTTAAACAATTTCCGCATTTGGCACCAATGCAAGCTTAAGCCGCTTTTTCTTGCGATTTTAAACGCCAAAGATCTGCCAAAATAATCACCGCA
The DNA here is from genome assembly GCF_002795405.1 of Caviibacterium pharyngocola. Taxonomy (GTDB): domain Bacteria; phylum Pseudomonadota; class Gammaproteobacteria; order Enterobacterales; family Pasteurellaceae; genus Caviibacterium; species Caviibacterium pharyngocola. Next base: position 20,115 of record NZ_PHGZ01000011.1, read on the forward strand.
CTTTCTAGTTGTGTTTCTGTTAAATCGCCGAATCCCATTGAAAATAACACTTTTCCCGCATAATCGATCGGATAAAGCCGAATACCCTTTTGTCGCGCCAATTCGCATAATTCGGCGGATGAACGCTTTTCTTCAAGCAATTCCACCAGCAAATAAAATCCGCAATGTTCGCCGTAATAACGCAGTTGATGTTTATAGGGCGCCAATAATTCGCACAACAGCTCCATTTTTTTCCGATAAATTTTACGCATTCGATGTAAATGTTTTTCAAATTCGCCTTGCTGCATAAAATTTGCCAAACGCTGCTGTTCAAAACGCGAAACGGAAGAATGAAAAAAATCAAAATTACGACGATAATGCGCAAGCAAAGTTTTCGGCAACACCATAAAACTCAAACGCAACGACGGCATTAATAATTTGGAAAAAGATCCCAAATAAATCACTTTCTGATTAAAATCAAGGCTTTGCAATGAAGGAATCGGCTTGCCTTTATAACGAAATTCGCTGTCGTAATCGTCTTCGATGATATAACGTTGTTCGGAACCACTCGCCCATTCCAATAGACGTTGGCGCTGAGTAATCGGCATCACTTGCCCGAAAGGATACAAATGCGACGGCGTTAAAAACGCGACATTCACATTTTGTTGTGCCAGAAACGACAAATCCACTCCGTCATCTTGCGGGTGAATCGGCATTTTTATCACCTTTTTGTCGTATAAATTCAACAATCGCTCCACTTTCGCATAACCGTAATTTTCCATTGCGTAAGTAAAATTTTGTTGCGGATAACATTGATCGAATAACAAAATCAGCTGTTGTAAACAACTTTCCACTCCAGCCGCGATAACAATTTGTTCCGCGTCGCAATGCACGCCGCGCGAGGCGAAAAGGTACGCGGCAATTTCATTGCGCAGCGTCCAATCGCCTTGATTATCGCCCAAACCGAGCAATTCGCGGCGATGAAAACCAAAACAATTTCGACCGCACTTTTTCCAGCGTTGCAAAGGAAAATTCGCCGTGTCGATTTGGTTCGGATTAAAATCAAACGTCACCTTTTCCGCACGCAAAAAGTGCGGTGTTTTTTGATGATATTTTTCGCCTTCAAATTCCAGCTCCGCCTGAAAGCACACAAAAAAACCTTGTCTGGCTTGGGATTGCACATAGCCTTCCGCCGAAAGTTGATGATAAGCGCTTTCCACCGTATTTTGGCTGATTTGCAAATATTCGCATAAGCGCCGTTTCGAAGGCAAACGCTCGCCGAGCTTTAATTCCTGCCGACAAATCGCCTGCTTAATTTGCTGATAAAGTTGCAAATAAAGCGGAATATCTAGATTTTTATCCAAACGATAATTCAATTTTTCCATTCTGACCTCATTAATTTGATCGATTCTGACACTTTTAATCATATCTGAACTTTATCAAAATGACGACCGATTTATTTTTTAACCATAACATTTATGAATAAGGATGCAAAAATGACAACAATTTTAGGTTCTGAAACCGTTAAACGCGGTATGGCGCAAATGCAAAAAGGCGGCGTGATTATGGATGTGGTTAACGCGGAGCAAGCGCGTATTGCCGAGGCTGCCGGCGCGGTCGCCGTAATGGCGTTGGAACGCGTTCCCTCCGATATTCGCGCGGCGGGCGGTGTCGCCAGAATGGCGAATCCCAAAATCGTCAAAGAAGTAATGACTGCGGTGAGCATTCCCGTAATGGCGAAAGCGCGTATCGGGCACATTACGGAAGCGCGCGTATTGGAAGCGATGGGCGTCGATTATATTGACGAAAGCGAAGTGTTGACGCCTGCTGATGAAGAATTTCACTTACGCAAAAGCGATTTTACCGTGCCTTTCGTGTGCGGCTGTCGCGATTTGGGCGAAGCCTTGCGCCGCATCGGTGAAGGTGCTTCAATGTTGCGTACCAAAGGCGAACCCGGCACCGGCAACATTGTGGAAGCGGTGCGTCATATGCGCAAAGTCAACGCGCAGGTGCGTAAAATCGTGGCAATGAGCGCGGACGAATTAATGACCGAAGCGAAAAATCTCGGCGCGCCTTTCGAATTATTATTGCAAATCAAATCCTTAGGTAAACTTCCCGTCGTCAACTTTGCTGCAGGCGGCGTCGCCACACCGGCGGATGCAGCGTTAATGATGGAATTGGGCGCGGACGGCGTGTTCGTCGGTTCCGGCATTTTTAAAGCGGAAAATCCGGAAAAATTCGCCAAAGCGATCGTCCAAGCGACAACCCATTATCAAGATTACGATTTGATCGCCCGCTTGTCCGAAAAATTGGGCGAACCGATGAAAGGCTTGGAAATCAGTCGCCTAAGCCCGGCGGAAAGAATGCAAGAACGCGGTTGGTAAAATGAAAGATTATTCTTCTTATCGAATCGGCGTGCTTGCTTTGCAAGGCGCGGTGTCAGAACATTTGCGCCAAATCGAAGCCTTAGGCGCGCAAGCCGTGGCGGTGAAAAAAGTCGAACAACTGGACGAATTGGATGCGTTAATTCTCCCCGGCGGCGAAAGCACGACCATCGGCAGATTAATGCGACTTTATGGTTTTATCGATGCTATTCGCCGCTTTTCAGCGCAAAATAAACCCATTTTCGGTACTTGCGCCGGAATGATTTTATTAGCTAAATCACTGGAAAACGACGAAACCGTGCATTTGGGCTTAATGGATATTTGCGTGCAACGCAATGCGTTCGGGCGACAAACCGAGAGTTTTCAAACGGATTTGTCGGTCACGGGATTGGCAAAACCGGTGCCTGCGGTATTTATCCGCGCGCCCTTTATTCGCGCGACGACCTCAAGTGCGGTAGAAATTTTGGCAGAATTCGAAGGACACCCCGTGTTGGCAAAACAAAATCATTTGCTCGCCTGCGCCTTTCATCCGGAATTAACCGATGATCCGAGCATTCTGCGCCTGTTTTTAGAGATGATTTAGAAAAAAATTCGTCGGCATTTGCGCTGACGAATTCTTTTTGCTTGACTATTTTCCGATACCGTATTGCTTTAATTTGTTCGCAATCGCCGTATGCGATACGCCTAAACGTGTGGCGAGTTTGCGCGTGCTGGGATATTGTTCGTAAAATTTACGCAACACCATCGCTTCAAACTTATTCATAATTTCTTCCAAAGTCTCATTGGCAAATTGTTCCACGTTGACCGGCAAAATTTCTTGTTCGATTAAATTTAAATCGGCGATGGATAATTGATTATTTTGTGCCAACGAACAGGCACGGTATAGCGTATTGTACAGCTCGCGCACATTGCCCGCCCAAGGATAACAACGCAAATAGGCGATAAATTTTTCATCAAAGTGCGGTGCTAAAATGCCGAGTTCTTGACTGATTTGCGCAATAAAAATACGGGTCAGTTCTTCAATATCTTCTTGGCGCTCGCGCAACGGCGGGATATTCAAATTCAATACATTTAAACGATGAAACAAATCGCCGCGCATTTTGCCTTCTTCCACATAATGCTGCAACGGTACTTGCGAGGTACAAATCACCCGGACATTGGCGTAATGTTCTTTTTCTTCACCGACACGGCGGAAAGTGCCGTCGTTAAGAAAGCGCAATAATTTCGCTTGTAAAGGCAGAGGTAATTCGGCAACACTATCCAACAGCACCGTGCCGCCGTCGGCATATTCAAAAAAGCCGATGGCGGGATTATCTTTATCCGCGCGACCGAACATTTCGCTTTCGGCGTCTTCGCTCGGCAAACCGGCGCAGTTTACGGCGATAAATTTATTGTCTTTACGCGCACCGAACCGGTGGCAGGCTCTGGCGATAAGATCCTTTCCCGTGCCGGTTTCACCTTGTATTAACAACGGTGCGTCAAGCACGGCGAATTTTTTGGCATTTTCCACCAAAGTGCGCATTTTATCGCTTTGCGTGACAATATCGTTAAAGGAAAGAATTTTTGCCAACATTTGCTGATCCTTACTTAAATTAATTGTCTTTATTGTAAACTTTTTACACAAAATGTAAAGTTTATTTTACAGATTAAAATAATGCCAAAAAACAACCGCACTTTAAGATGACACATTCGATTTTTGTTTGATCTTCTCTCCGCCCAAAATCGTTTGTTTTAAGGTGGTTAACAGTTCTTTTTGGATCACCGACAAACGCGGTTTTTCATCGGCTTCGAATAATAGCGGGCGGCAGAATTCCATCGCTTTAATACCTAAACGCGCGGTTAATAAACCGACACCGATACCTTGTGCCGCGCGCGCCGAGAGTTTTGCGGTCAGATCTTGCGACAGCCAATCCATTCCGATATCTTGCACGATTTCCGTGGCACCAGCGAACGCCATATTTAGCAACACCATTCGTAATAAGCGAATACGGCTGAAATAACCTAGCTCGACGCCGTAAATTTTCGCCAATCGATTAACCAAACGAATGTTGCGCCAAGCAATAAAAAACATATCCACCAGCGCTAACGGGCTGACCGCAACAATAACGGCAGATTCCACCGCACTTTTGCTAATGAGTTTTTTCGCTTGTTGATCCAAGGGCGCCAACACCGTGCGACCGAACAGCTGCGCTACTTCTTGTGCGGAATAAGCATCGTTGAAATGCTTTTGCCATTGCTGCATTTCCGCTGTTTGCGGGTCTATGTTCATTGTCTCGGCAATCGCCAAACATAACGTTTTACCCTGTTCTGCACCTTGCTCGACAGAATCTTGCTTAAAATCCACCGCACTTTGACGCAATAATCGAGCGCTTTTTTCCTGCAAAATCATTCGGCGTTTCAGTTTCACCAAACGTCGCCATTCTTTCACAATCGCGCCGATGCCCAATACCACGACGGAAAACGCCACCAACGCAAAAGCAAAATAAATCCACTGATGTTGCATCCAAGTATCCACCAGCCATTGCACGGATTGCGCCACCGTCGCGACGCCGAATAAAACTGCTGTACCGGCTAAGATTTTTTTCCACCAACGCGGTTGAGGACGTAGGATCCGTGCCATATTTTCTTCGGTTTCTTGGTTTGCCGACGGCTCCGTTTGCAGTATATCCGGCTCGATATGCACTTGCGTCTGATCGAATTCTTGCTTGGCGATAAATTCGTCGTCCGCCGGTTCTTGCGACAAATGATCGACATCAAAAATTTGTTTTTGCATATTCTTTCCTAAATAACTCGCTTGTTAATCCAACTTATCCGCCAGCAAAAATTGCAGCACGGCATCCATTCTTAAATGAGGGATCGGTTCACCAACTTCCAGTGTTTGCGGTTCAAATTGATCAAAATCGAATGTTTGTCGCTGCCAGAAATCATTATTCGGCAATTTGCTCGGCACAGAACCGGGATACAGCGTGACTTTTTGCTTATCTTTCGAACGCACGCCTTGGATCGCTTTAAAGGTTTTGCCATTTTGATTCACTGTAACTTGTTGCGTGGCGCGAATCGCGGCGATTGCCGTATATTCCGTGCGAATGCCTTCATATTCCGCATAACGCCCGCCTTCTTGCACTAATTGGCGCATTAAGCTGATTAAATTCGGTAGTTGATCGTTGGTGATATGATCCGCTTTGGTGGCGATAAACATTAATTTGTCGATCTTCGGCGAAAACAAGCGATTAAGCAAAGTGCGTTTTCCATAATGAAAATTGCCGAATAATTGGTGCAAACCTTCTTGCATATCGTGAAACGCTTGTCGGCTGTGATTTAACGGGGTAAGACAATCCGCCAAAATCACTTGGCGATCGAAGGTGGAAAAATAATCCCGATAGAATCCGTTGACGATATGCCGACGATAATAATCGTATCGTTTGTTCAACACGCCGAAATAACTGTCCGCTTTCGCCGTGGTTTTAAGCTGTTGCCATTGGGTCGGCGTTAAATGTATTAACGGGAAAAATTGAAGCGCCGGCGCGCCTTCCAACTCGCCCGGTAAGACGAATCGTCCCGGTTGAATAAAATGTAACCCGCGCGCTTTGCAATCCGCCAAAAACGCGGTGTAATCTTTGGCAATTTGCGCCAAAATATCTTCATCGGCAACGGCATTCAAATCGCATTTTTGCAGTTTTTCCGTCCAAATTTTCGCCGATTCGGCGCGTTGTTCGTGGTTCATTAAGACTTGTTGCTGTAATGACCACTGCATATAATCCAGTTCCAACAACGGTAAATCCAGCAGCCATTCACCGGGATAATCGAAAATATCCAAATATAAAGTGCCTTTTTCCTTCAAATGACGCATTAACCCGTTACGACGTTGATAACGAATCGCTAAGCGAGTTTCACTGACGCCGCGCGTCGATTGCGGCCAAACGGCAGGCGTTTGCATTAAATCTTTGATATTGGCTTCATAATCGAATCGCGGAATATTCAAATTCAGTTGCGCAATGCGTTTTACGCCGCTAATGGAATGATTGCGTGCTGCTTCGAAAAGCGCCAAATGGCTGTTATCCGTTTGATTGACGGATAACAGTTGGTTGATAAAACTGGTGATAAAGGCGGTTTTACCGCTGCGACTTAATCCCGTCACGGCAATGCGCAAAGTGCGGTCGAAACCGCGGTTGATTATATCGTCCAGTTCTTTTTGAATATAATTAAACATTTTTATTTCTATATTTTGTGAATATATCTTACAATCTTTCTATAATTTATCACAAATATAGGTTGTATGTTTACTAGAAAAATCCTTGTTTTCGTTCTCGCCGCCCTCTTATCGATGCTGATGAATCAAGCAATCGCGGCGCCGAAAATTCCGGAAATTTTAACCCGTAACGGACTGATTTATTGCACCCACGCCGGTGGTTTTTCCTTTAATCCGCAAACCGCCGATGCGGGAACCAGTATGAATGTGGTGACGGAACAAATCTATAATAAATTATTCGAAATTAAAAATAACAGTGCGGTGCTTGAGCCCGTGCTGGCGCAATCCTATCAAATTTCGGAAGACGGTAAAACCATTACCATTTATTTGCGCAAAGGCGTGAAGTTTCACCACACCGATTGGTTTACTCCGACGCGGGATTTTAACGCCGATGATGTGGTGTTTTCGCTCAATCGCGTGCTTGGTCATAATATGGCATTGCCGACTTTGGACACGAATCCGACCACCTATAAAAATCCGCAATATCAAGTTTTTCACGAACAAGCGAAAAAAGTGCGTTTTCCTTATTTCGAAAGCATTAAACTCAATGAAAAAATCGAATCGGTTAAAGCGGTTAATCCTTATCAAGTGCAAATCACTTTATTCGAACCCGATGCATCGATTTTGTCCCATTTAGCCAGTCAATATGCGATTATTTTCTCGCAAGAATACGCGTTGCAATTAAACGCTGATGATAATTTGGTACAGTTGGATATTCTGCCGGTCGGCACCGGGCCTTATCAGGTGAAAAATTATTTCCGCAATCAATATGTCAGATTAGTTAAAAATGAAGATTATTGGAAAAAAGAAGCCAAAATCGAAAATATTATTATCGATCTTTCCACCGATAAAACCGGACGATTAGTTAAATTTTTAAACGGCGAATGTCATATTGCCTCTTATCCGGAAGTCAGTCAGTTGGGTTTGTTGAAAAAATACAACGAAAGATATTACATCAAATCGACGGAAGGAATGAATTTATCTTATTTAGCGTTTAATTTCGAAAAACCGCAAATCAGAGACGTAGATTTGCGTCGGGCGATTTCGCAAGCCATTGATCGCAATCGAATTATTAGTGCGATTTATCATAACACGGCGACGGTCGCCAATAATATCATTCCGAATATTTCTTGGGCGGCGACCATCAATACGCCGGATTTCGCCTATGATTATAATCTTGATAAAGCGCGAAAATATCTGCAAGAGAAAAAGTTAACCCTAAATATGTGGGTATTGAATGAAGAACAGGTTTATAATCCGTCGCCGATCAAAATGGCGGAATTAATCAAATCGGATTTAGCCGAAGCAGGTGTAAAAGTGAAAATTCGCGCTGTCACGCGCACCTATTTAATTCAACAATTACGTAATCGTAGCGAAGATTACGATATGATTTTAACCGGTTGGTTGGCGGGAAATTTGGATCCGGATAGTTTTATGCGACCGATTTTAAGCTGCGGCACGGTAAACGATATCACTAATTTATCGAATTGGTGCTACGCGCCTTTTGAACACGCAATGAACAAAGCGCTAAGCACCTCGAACCTACGCGCGCGCGCCAATGCGTATAATATCGCACAAGAATTGATTTTGGCGGAAGTGCCGATTATTCCGTTGGCGAACGTGAAACGGGTGTTGGTTGCCGGCGCCCGCGTGCAAGGCATTGAAATGACGCCGTTCGGCAGTATTAATTTCGCCACTTTATCTTATCGAAAGGAGAATAAAAAATGATCTTTTCGTTCTTTCGTCACCTTTTGCTACTTTGCATTACCTTGCTAATCATTTCGTTGATCAGTTATGTTATTTTAATGCGTGATCCGCTTAATAGCGTGTTGGCGACACCGCACTTTTATTCCGGTTATCTGTTTTATGTGCGCAGTTTATTGCAGGGAGATTTCGGCATCAGTTATAACGGCGGCGAATCGCTCAAAGATTTAATTCTTACCGTGCTCCCGCCGACATTGGAACTTTGTTTCAGTGCGATTTTATTGGCAATTTTATTCGGTATTCCGCTCGGGTTACTCGGTGCGACGCACAGCAAACATTTTATCGGCAAAACGATTCGAACCGCCTCCGTATTAGGTTTGTCTATGCCGGTTTTTTGGCTGGCGCCGATTTTGCTATATTTTTCTGCGACGCAAGGCTGGGAAATTTCGGCAATCGGGCAATATAATTTACTTTACGAAATCAAACCGATCACCGGTTTTCCGATTATTGACGTGTGGTTTATTAATGAACCCTATCGCATTAAAATTATTCAAAATGTGTTACAACATTTAGTGTTGCCGACCTTGGTGTTGATGATTTTACCGACAATGGAGATCATCCGTATCGTGCAACAACGCGCCGAATTTTTGTTCGAACAAAATTATATTAAAGTCGCCGCAACCAAAGGTTGGTCGCAGTGGAAAGTATTACGCAAGCATATTTTAAGAAATACGCTACCGCTCATTATTCCGCAAATGACTCGTCTCTTCACTTTAGTGATCGCGCAATGTATGTTGGTTGAAGGCACATTCGGCTGGCCGGGTATCGGACGTTGGCTGATTGACGCAGTGGGAGTGCAAGATTACAACAGTATTTCCGCCGGTATTATCGTCATCGGTTTGTGCATTATTATCGTCAACCTGTGCGTTGAAATTATCACCTTTATTTTAGATCCGTTGAATAAGAAGGGTTGGTATGCAAGATAGAGAACCGGAAGATTTTCGCGAAACCGCCGTATTACGCAATATTTGGGCGATATTTCGCCAAGATAAAGTGGCGCTTGCCAGCTTTTATTTATTTATTTTGCTGATTTTGACCGCACTTTTTAGCCCGCTTATCGCGCCTTATTCGGCTAACCAACAATTCGTCGGTTTCGAATTAATGCCGCCCTCTTGGGTGGAAGGCGGAAAAATCGGCTTCTTTTTCGGCACGGACGACATCGGGCGCGATTTGCTCAGCCGTTTAATTATCGGCACGGCTTACACCTTGGGTTCGGCGCTGATCGTCGTGATTTTTACCGCGATAACAGGCGGCATTCTCGGCATTTGGGCAGGAATGTCGCAAGGCATTAAATCGCGCATATTAGGTCACTTTTTCGATGCCTTTTTATCAATTCCGATCTTGCTCATCGCCATTATTATCGCGACATTAATGGAAGCCAGTTTAATGAACGCAATGCTGGCAATTACCTTGGCGTTATTGCCGTATTTCATTCACGAAATTTATCAAGCGGTGCAACAGGAGTTAAAGAAAGAATATATTCTAATGCTTCGTCTTGAAGGCGCATCGGATTGGACGTTGCTACGCGAGACCATTTTGCCGAATATTTATGTGCAATATATTCGAGAGATCGCACGTGCTTTTACTATCGCCATTTTAGACATCAGTGCGTTAAGTTTTATTTCTTTGGGTGCGCAACGTCCGACACCGGAATGGGGCGCAATGATCAAAGATTCGTTGGAACTTATTTACCTTGCGCCTTGGACGGTCATCCTGCCCGGTATTGCGATTATTATGACGATTTTAGTCGGGCTGATTCTAAGTAACGGGCTGTGTAAAGCCGTCGAAAAATATTATGAATAGGAAATAGCAATGGCTTTACTGGATATTCGCAATCTTTGCATCGACATTAAAACGCCTTCGGGAAAAATTCGCATTGTTGACAATGTGAATTTGACCCTGAACGAAGGTGAAATTTGCGGTTTGGTCGGCGAATCCGGCTCAGGGAAAAGCTTAATTGCCAAAGTGATCTGTAATGCGGTCAAAGATTCTTGGATCGTCACCGCCGATCGTTTTCGATTTCACGATGTGGAATTATTGAAATTAAGCCCGAATAAACGTAAAAAATTAGTCGGCAAAGAAATCTCAATGATATTCCAAGAACCAATCGCCTGCTTGGATCCCAGCCAAAAAATCGGCAAACAAATCATTCAAAATATCCCCGCGTGGACGTTTAAGGGTCGCTGGTGGCATTGGTTCGGTTGGAAAAAACGTCGTGCGATCGAATTGCTGCATCGCGTCGGGATCAAAGATCATAAAGATATAATGGGTAGTTATCCGAATGAAATTACCGAAGGCGAAGCACAAAAAGTGATGATTGCAATGGCGGTCGCTAATCAACCGCGCCTGTTAATTGCCGACGAACCGACAAATTCCTTGGAATCCATTACCAAAGTGCAAATTTTTCGTCTGTTATTAAGTATGAACCAAAACCAAGGCACCTCGATTTTGTTGGCAAGCAATGATATTCACAGTATCAGCGATTGGTGCGATTCCTTTACCGTGCTGTATTGCGGGCAAAATGCGGAATCCGGCCCGAAAGACAGCATAATGGAAACGCCGCATCATCCTTATACGAATGCGCTACTTCATTCGATTCCGGATTTTAAACAACCTTTGGCGCTAAAAAGCCGATTAGGTACATTGAAAGGCACGGTGCCACTGTTGGAACAAATGCCGATCGGTTGTCGTCTTGGACCGCGTTGCCCTTTTGCGCAAAAAAAATGCGTGGTTAAACCCTTGACCCGACGAATAAAACAGCACGAATTTGCTTGCCACTATCCGCTGAATTTAAAAGAAAAGCAACGTTTGGAAAAAGACGACGCGGCCGCGCCGCTTGTAGTTAATAAAAACGATGATAAGGAATAAAAATGACAACAGTTCCTCTATTACAAGTTTCGGATCTTTCCAAATCCTTTGATGATAACGTCGGCATTTTCGGTACGACGCAATTTGCCGTCGTAGAAAAAATCAGTTTTAATTTAGAACACAAACAAACCCTCGCCATTATCGGTAAAAACGGTTCCGGCAAATCCACCTTAGCCAAAATGATTGTCGGTATTCTTAAGCCGACGGAAGGCGAAATTTTATTTAACGGCAATCGGCTGACTTTCGGCGATTATCAATACCGCGCCAAACATATCAGAATGGTGTTTCAAGATCCCAATACGGCGTTCAATCCGAAATTAAATATCGGACAGATTCTTGATGCGCCCTTGCGTTTAGCCACTCGATTAGACGAACACGAGCGCAATCAAAAGATTTTTAATACGCTGCGTTTGGTCGGGCTTTATCCGGATCACGCCAATGTAAAAATTAATACGCTGTCCATCAGCCAAAAACAGCGGGTTGCCCTTGCCGGCGCCTTAATTTTGGAACCGGAAATTATTATTGCCGATGATGCGCTCGGCGCGTTAGATGCGACGGTCAAAACGCAGTTGATGAATTTAATGCTAGAAATTCAGGAAAGATTAGGCATTTCATATATTTATGTCGGGCAACATCTCGGTATTATCAAGCATATCGCCGATAATCTATTGGTGATGGATAATGGTCAAATGATCGAATACGGCGAGACTCGCTCGATTTTCACTTCACCGCAAAACGAAATTACCAAACGTTTAGTGGAAAGCCATTTCGGCAGCGTACTTGATGATTCATCGTGGCGGGAATAATGCGAAAGTGCGGTCAAAAATGACCGCACTTTTGCTTAACTAAGGTTCATCAACTCGAAGTTGATGTAAAAAGGCTTTGGTTCGTTCGTGTTTAGGATGAGCAAACAACGACTGAGGCGAGCCTTGCTCCACAATCACACCGCCGTCCATTACCACCACCAAATCCGCCACTTCTAAGGCAAACTTAATTTCGTGCGTCACCACAACCATCGTCCAGCCTTCATTCGCCAACGCTTTCATTGTGTTTAGCACATCTTGCACTAATTCCGGATCCAGCGCAGAAGTCGGTTCGTCAAACAACATTAATTCCGGCTGAATCGCCAAGGCTCTGGCAATGCCGACACGTTGCTGCTGACCGCCGGAAAGTTGGTAAGGATACAAATCGACTTTATCCGCTAAACCGACTTTTCGTAGCAATGCCAAAGCTTCTTCGCGTACTTGCTTCGGATCACGCTTTTGCACTTGTATCGGGCCTTCCATTACGTTTTCCAACGCCGTTTTGTGCGGAAACAAATTATATTGCTGAAAAACCATACCGGATTTACGGCGAAGCGGTAAAATGGATTTACGCACGGATCTATCGGAAAAATCCACTTTTATCGGATTATCACGATGAAATTCGATCGTACCTTGTTCCGGTAATTCTAACGCATTTAAACAGCGCAAAAACGTGGTTTTCCCTGAGCCGGACGGCCCCAAAATTACCACGACCTGACCTTTTTCAATGTCTAAATCAATCCCGCGTAAGACTGGATTTTCGCCGAAGGTTTTATGAATATTGCGTACTTTAATCATTTTCTTCCTTGCGAATTAACGTGCAACATAACGATCCAAACGTTTTTCTACGCGCGCTTGAATAACAAATAACACAAAACAAAAACACCAATAAATCAAACCGGCTTCAATATAGACCGGTAAAAAATCGTAAGAGGAATTGGCGATTTGCTGCGCCACGCGAAACATTTCCGTCACGGTAACAACGGATGCCAACGAAGTATCTTTAAACAAACCGATAAAACTGTTACTCAACGGCGGTACGGCGACACGAAAAGCTTGCGGCGCAATAATTCGGCGGAATGTCTGCATATAGCTCATTCCAATGGTATAGCCCGCTTCCCATTGCCCTTTTGGCACGGATTGAATAGCCGCACGCACCGTTTCCGAACCGTAAGCGCCCACATTCAACGAAAAACCGATAATCGCAGCGGGAATCGGATCAATAAATACGCCAATCGCCGGTAATCCGTAAAACACCACCGAAATCTGTACCAACATCGGCGTGCCGCGAATAATCGAAATATAGACTTTAGCAACGGCTAAAAAAAAGCGATGAACAAGCCCTTCCGTCGGCGTCACGCGCAATAATGCGACCGCGACAGCAATAATCATTCCAAAGAAAAAAGAAACCACAGCAAGCGGTATTGAAACCAATACCGCCGCTTGAACCATCGGCCAAAAACCGTTTATCACCAATTCCGCACGAGCGTCGGTCATAAAGGGTAAGGAGGTTAATAAACTATTTAACACTGATATCTTTACCGAAGAACTGTTCGCCTAAACGTTTTAACGTGCCGTCATTGCGTAATTCAACAATAGCTTCGCTGATTTTAGCCAATGCGGCGCCATTGCCTTTGTTTGCGATTAAACCGGCACCGACTTTATCATCGGATTCCCAAAACGGTTTTAAACCTGAATTCGGGTTTTTCTTCAAATAATCCAACAAGGCTAAAGAATCGTTGAACGTCACGTCCGCGCGTTTTTGTTGGATTAATAATAAGCCTTGCGCCATTCCGTCGATAGGCACGATTTTCGCACCGTAATGCACCGCTAATTCGCCGTAATTCGAGCTTAAGGTTTGTGCCGCTTTCAGATCTTTCACGTCCTCAACTTTTGTAACACGCGTTTCATCATTGCGCGCAACCAACATCGCCCCGCTCCAACTATAAGGCTCGGATTTATCAAACGTCGCTTGACGTTCCGGTGTGGTCAAACCCACTTGATTCGCCACCAAATCAAAACGCCCGCCTTTTAATCCGGCTAACATTGCATCCCATTGGGTTTCTTTAAATTCAATGGTAACACCTAATTTTTCTGCGACGGCGCGTGTGACTTCCACATCATAACCGGTTAATTTACCCGCAGCATCGTGATAAGTAAAAGGCGCATAAGTGCCTTCCGTGCCGACCGTAATAACGCCTTTATTATTAATTCGATCCAATAAACTGTCTTGAGCAATCGCTTGAGTTGCCGTGCCGACGGCAAAAATAGATGCAGCTAAAAATGCTAATTTTTTAAACATAATCGTTCCCTTTTAAAAATAAAAAATGAATACAATAATCAAAAAAATATTGCCAAGGCATTGTAAAAGAAAACAAGCTTTTTACAAATAACTTTCAGGAATATGTTATAAAAAAGTAAAACCTAACCGATTAAGATACGTTCTAACGGAATGTCCCAATTTTCCGTCGGCAAGGATTCTACTTGTTGGCATTGATGTGCCAGCCCGACCGGAATAAAGGATTTTTCGCGCCAACCGCATAAAGTGCGGTCATAAAATCCACCGCCCATTCCCAGACGGTTGCCGTTTGCGTCGAAAGCTACCAAGGGTGTAAAAATAATATCCAACTGCGTTATCGGCACCACTTTTCTCACATCAAGCACAGGTTCGATAATGCCGAATTTATTTTTTTTCATCAATGTTTCCGGTTCATAATGTAAAAAAAGCAAATTCCCGGCGGAAAAAGGGTGTAACACAGGCAAACATACTTGAATGTTCTGCCGCCACAGTTGTTGAATAAGCGGCTCGGTGGAAATTTCACCGTCAAAAGACAAATAAACCGCCACACATTGCGCCTGCCGCCGTTCAATTAAGCGAAAGGCTTGTTCGGCAACACGATGCGCAGCGCCGATTTGTTCAAGTGCGGTTAAATTACGGCGTTTTTTACGAATTTCATCGCGAATTGCGCGACGTTGTTGTGAAGATAAAAGTGCGGTCATTATTTCTGAAATAAATGAGAAAGGACCCGAGATGCCGCTGCGGATGGTCGGTCCTTGAACCCTACGGTTCAAGGGAATCGGTTGTAATCGTTTTTAGGCTTCTTACATCAGGACCGGAGTCAAGTTAAGCGTGCACACCAACAATAGGAAACCAATTCATAAAGTTTTAAGTATCGGCTCAGGGACGTAATCCGCGGGCAAACACCTCAGGTAATCTTTAAATTAATACTAACTTAATTTGATCTTCTTGACTAGCTTAATTTCTCCAATTCTTAGTCAAAATCACATTATTTAATCAAAGGGTCGTTTTTTGACTTAAAACGCTTTCCAACGAACTGTCCAATTGCTGAATTCTCGTCATCACCACATTTTCAATCAGCTGACTTTTTTGCTGTTCTTGAATAAGCTCATAGCTTAAATTCAATGCAACAATGGACAACACCTTCTCCACCTGCAAAATCCCTGTCCGCTCCTTCATCTCCGATACCCGCTGATCCAACACCCTTGCTGCTTGACGCAACGCTTCGTGCTGCTCCTCCGGACAATTCAACCGCAAAACCTGCCCTAATACCGGTAATTCAATGCTTTTAGACGACATAAGTTCCTCTACTTAAACAAATTAATTCGCCGCTTATTATGCCATAGCAAATGTTTTTCGTCATAAAAATGAGAGAAAACTTGATGACGATACTCTCCATAACAACCTATAATTGCGCGACACAGAGCAAACATAATAAATCTATTATTATATGTTTTCTTAATATGATGATAATTCTGCTCCTGCTAACGTTTCGTTAAAACGAATAGAATAAATGAAATAACATATTGATATTAAAATAAATTTAATAATTCTATTCAGAAAAATGATAAACTGTTTTGACTTTTACGCAAGGAAAGGGTGAAATGAAGAAACAAACTATTTTATATACAGAATTAAAGAAGAAACTTAACGATGCGGGGGTTTTCGCGTCACCGTCGGAATTGCACGGTTTTTTAGCCGGTACGATTTGCAGCGGGGTCAATGAAAACAACTGGAGGCAGTTGGTTTATCAGTTGACTAACGATTATCAAGCCTATCCGACGAGCTTGCTTAAAGATGTGGAACAGATGTATCAACATATTAAGCAAACTTTGTCCGATGCGAATAATTTCGACTTCGAGCTTTGTTTAAGCGATGAAGACGATGTATTTTCGCGGGCGGACAGTTTGGCGGAGTGGGTGAATAACTTCTTGCTTGGTTTGGCGCTCAATCGTCCGGATTGGGAGCACGAACACGGCGAGCTCGGCGAGGCGGTGAGCGATTTGCAAGCCATTGCGCAGCTGGGTTATGACGAAGATGATGATCCGCAGGAACTGGAAACGTCTTTAGAAGCGTTAATTGAGTATGTGCGAACAGTAACCACCGTACTTTATACGTTCTACCGTTCAAACCAAATGACTTCAAAACCTGTTTTACATTAGTTTTTGACGGAGAAATAAAATGGATCTCGCTTATAAAGCGAACATTCCGGCGCAAGAGTTTATTTTGCGCCGGCAGGCGGTGTTCGCGCAAATAAAAGATAATTCCGCCGTATTAATTTTTTCCGCGCAGGAAAAAATTCGCAGTAACGACTGTGCTTATCCTTTTCGCCAAGACAGCTATTTTTGGTATTTAACCGGTTTTAACGAACCGGATTCGGCGTTATTACTGATTAAGCGTCAAGGCGAATTACAAACGCATCTTTTTTTACGTCCGTCCGATCCGTTAATGGAAACTTGGAACGGTCGCCGATTGGGCGTGGAAAAAGCGCCGACTAAGTTGACGGTGGATTTCGCCTATCCGATTGAAACGTTCGGTGAGAAATTGGCAGAATTAAGCGAAAATTTGACCGCACTTTATTACAAGCGCGAGCAGCAACAATGGGGCGATGCGCTACTGGAACAAAGTGCGGTGCATTTTTCGCAATCTTTTTGCTGGGCGCCGATTTTGGATGAAATGCGTTTATTTAAGTCACCGAACGAAATCGCTTTAATGCAACAAGCCGGACAAATTTCGGCGCTGGCGCATATTCGCGCGATGCGTGAAACGCGTCCGAATCGTGCGGAATATGAAATCGAAAACGAGCTGTTATACGAATTTAATCGTTTCGGTGCGCGATATGCGGCGTATAATAGCATTGTTGCGGGGGGCGAAAATGCCTGTATTTTGCATTACACGGAAAATGATCAGGTGTTAAAAGACGGGGATTTGGTGCTAATTGATGCCGGTTGCGAATTTGCGATGTATGCCGGCGATATTACCCGCACTTTTCCGGTGAACGGAAAATTTACCCAAGCGCAAAAAGAAATTTATCAGCTTGTGCTGCAAGCGCAAAAACACGCGATTTCTCGCCTTGTGCCCGGTGCGAATATCCAGCAAGTGAGCGATGAAATCATTCGGATCAAAACGGAAGGTTTGGTGCGTTTAGGCATTTTAACCGGCGAGGTGGACGAATTAATCGCGCAACAAGCCTATCGCCGCTTTTATATGCACGGTTTAGGGCATTGGCTGGGGCTGGATGTTCACGATGTCGGCAGTTACACGAAAGATGCTCAAGACGGCGATCGCAACGGCAAGCGGCGCGATCGTCCGTTGCAAGTCGGAATGGTGTTGACCGTCGAGCCGGGCTTATATATTTCCTCGGACGCCGACTTGCCGGAACAATACAAAGGGATCGGCATTCGTATTGAGGATAATATTTTAATCACCGAATACGGCAATAAAATTTTAACCTCGGCGGTGCCGAAAGAAATCGAAGACATAGAACGCTTAATGGCTTAGAGTACGCTTATGCAATATGATGTTATCATTGTCGGCGGCGCAATGGCGGGGGCAACCTTAGCGCTCGCGCTCAGCGCCGAAACGCAAGGCGCAATGCGCATTGCCGTGTTGGAAAAGCAAACGCCGGCGCAACATAATCAAAGCGGGTTCGATGCGCGTTGTATTGCGCTGTCGGACGGCAGTTGTCGTTTGTTTGATGAAATTCGTTTGCCGGATCAGCGCAGCTTATGGCAAACGTTGCAAACCGTTGCAACGCCGATTCGCAATATTCACGTTTCCGATAAAGGACATTCGGGCATTGTGGAATTCGATGCGCAAGAATTTCATTTACCTCAATTAGGCGCCGTGATTGCGTTGAGTGCAAGTGGCGACATTTTGCTTGAGGCGATTCGCTGTTATCCGAATATTGATTATTTGGCGCCGGTGGAAATTGAAAATATCCAAATCACGGACAATCACGTCGATATTGCGTTAAAAAACCACCGCACTTTGCAGGCGTCGTTGTTGGTCGGTGCGGACGGTACGCGTTCGCAGGTCGCTTCGGCGGTCGGCATTGCGCAAGAATGTGTGCGCCAATATGAGCAAACGGCGATTATTGCTAACATTGCCGTGCAGCAAGCGCATCAAAACCGCGCCTTCGAACGCTTTACCGCGGAAGGGCCGTTGGCATTATTACCTTTCGAGGGAAATTTAATGACCTTGGTTTGGTGCGTTAAAAATTCCGAAGAATTACTCGAAGCGGATGATGCAGCATTTCTCCAGCGTTTACAACAACGCTTCGGTTGGCGTTTGGGAAAATTACGGCAATGCGGGCGACGTTCGGCATATCCGTTAAATTTATACCGTGCCGAGCGGCATATTCACACGCGTACCGCACTTATCGGCAACGCGGCGCAAACATTACATCCGATTGCCGGTCAAGGTTTTAATTTAGGAATTCGCGATGTAATGACCTTATCCAAACTCATTGCAAATGCTTATAAGACCGGCGATGACATCGGCGCTTACGCGCATTTGCAGCAATACGAACGAATTCGGCGTGCGGATCAGCAACAAATTATCGGCTTAACCGACGGTTTGGTTTCTATTTTCGCCAACGATTTATTACCGTTGCAAATCGGACGAAATCTCGGTTTAGCGGCGTTAAGTTTGTGCTCACCGTTGAAACGGCATTTTGCCAAACCAACTTTAGGTCGAATATCCATTAAGGAGAACCAATGAAAACCTTTGATCTTGTTATTATCGGCGGCGGGATGGTCGGTCTGGCGCTGGCGGCGAGTTTGGCGCAGCAACCGTTAACTATTGCCGTTGTGGAATCTTTTCCGCCAACTATTCCTACGGAACGGCTAACCAATCGCGTGAGCGCATTAAACTTAGCCAGCCAAGAATTTTTAACCGAATTAGAGGTTTGGCAGGCGATCTGCGCATTGCGTGCGACGGCATATGATCAAATGCAAGTTTGGGAAAAAGACAGTTTCGCTCAGATTCAATTCGACACGGCGGGATTGGGGGTCGCGCAGTTGGGACATATCGTCGAAAATCATTTGATTCGATATGCGTTATGGCAAAAGGTGGCGGAACAAAAAAACGTCGAATTTATCACCGCACTTCCGCAAAACATCGGAATTACCGAAAGTAATGCGGTTTTATCCTTAAATAACGGACAAATGCTTTCGGCGAAATTGGTGGTCGGCGCGGACGGGGCAAATTCGTGGCTACGCAAACAGGCGGATATGCCGTTAATTTTCCGCGATTACGGACATTCCGCCTTGGTGTGCAACGTTGAAACCGCCGAACCGCACACGCATTGCGCGCGACAAATTTTTGCCGCAGACAGTATTTTGGCATTTTTACCGTTACATCAAGAAAATTTATGTTCGATCGTATGGTCGCTACCGCCGGAACAAGCGGACGAGTTGCAACATTGTGACGAAGATGAATTTAATAAGCGTTTAAGCGTGGCATTTGATAATAAATTAGGCTTTTGCCGCCTTGTCGGTGAACGTAATGTGGTCAAACTCACGGCACGTTATGCGCGCGATTTCGCCCGACCGCGCATTGCACTTATCGGCGATGCCGCGCACACCATTCATCCGCTTGCAGGCTTAGGGGTAAATTTAGGTTTTCAAGATGCCCGTTGCCTTTCGCAAGAAATCAGTAAGAATTTAGCGCAAGGCGTTGATCTCGGCGAATACCGTTATTTGCGGTATTACGAACGTTCGCGCAAAACCGAAGCGGTTAAAATGTTTATCGCGATGCAGGGGTTAAAAGATCTGTTTAACGGTGCAAATCCGCTGAAAAAACTGATTCGCGGTATAGGACTCAGCGCAACGAATAAGATGACATTAATTAAAGAACAACTCATTAAACAGGCAATGGGAATTTAACTGATAAAACGCCGCTAACACGGCGTTTTTTTATGCAAAATACACTCGAAATAGTGTGCAAAATTGAAACGAATTGCTCAAAAAAAAAAACAAATGTATAATCCCGCCGTTCTTTTGTTTTTTTTAGGTCTTTTTATGCGCACATCTATTCACAAGCTCAAATGGGGATTATTCAATTTAATTGAAGGCGATTTTATCGGTCAATATGCCCGCACTTACGGCGAATGGTCGGAAGTGGAGGTGCAATTCTTCCTGAGTCGATTGTCCGAAACCGATAATGTGATTGAAGTCGGTTCCAATATCGGTATGCACGCCGTTCCTATCGCGCAAAAAATATCGCAAGGCAAGCTGTTTTGCTTTGAGCCGCAACGGGTGATTTTCCAAAACTTATGCTGCAATTTATCATTGAATCAATTAACCAACGTTTATACTTATAACGAAGGTGTCGGCGCACAAGAAAATTACATTGAAATCGCTACGTCCAATTATGAAACGGCGTGGAATTACGGTAGCTTTTCATTGGATAAAGGATTTAATACCGAAGGAGAATTCGGCGGCGTCATTGATAAACAAGTGATTCGGGTCAATAGTCTTGATCGCCATCCTGAAATTCAAAAATTAAATTCGCTCGCCTTATTAAAAATTGATGCCGAAGGATTTGAATTAAATGTGCTGGACGGCGCTAAAGAAACTATCGGACGCCATAAACCGATCATTTTCTTGGAAGCGCATCCGGATAAAGCGGCGGGTTTGGTTAACTATTTAAGCGAGTTAGATTACCGTTGTTACTGGTTTATTTCGGATCGTTATCAACCGAATAATTATTTTCGACAAGAAAAAAGTATTTCCGGTTTAGATTTTAATTTAGCTTGTTTCCCGCGCACTTCCGAAGACGGGTTGGCGGACGAATTACGCGCAGATAGCCATTTTTCTCTCGAAAACATTCCGCTCGTTACTTATTCTTAATAAAAAATACCGCACTTATATTGATTCGATAAGTGCGGTATTTTTTTCGATGATTTTACACCGAACCCATTTTTTGCTATCCGGCAACGCTCGGTAAGAAACCCCATTGAATGAAAAACGGAATAATCATAATGATCACACCGGTAATCAATGAGATAACCAAAGCAAGATTGCCGCCGGCAACGCGGTAAGGCAAATTAGGATGCAAACGACGCGCGCGCCAAGCCAGTCCGATCGGCAAAATTAATCCGTAAAAAGCAAACAACAACCCTGCATAACTCAATGCGGCAATAAATCCTTCCGGATAAAATAATGCGAAAATTAGCGGCGGAATGAAGGTTAAAGGAGCAAGCGACATTCTGTTCGCCGGAAGATTTAAGCGTTTTAATAAATCGCCGATGCCTTCAAAAATACCCATCGCCACACCTAAGAAAGAAGTGATTAGAGCTAAGGCAGAGAAAATTCGTACCACCTCGCCTAAAATTTCACTTCCCGTAATTTGTCTGGTTGCTTTAACCAAGCCGTTCAGCGAGGGATCTGCTTGCAAAATCGCGGTAAATTCATTTTGGCTGAGTACTCCGTGCGTAGAAAGCTGCCATAATACATAGGCGACGAGCGGAATTAATGTGCCTAATAATATCGCCGTGCGAATTTTGCGAATGTCAGCTTCTAAATAAGTATTAATGCTTGCCATAATGACGTGGAAACCGAATGAGGTGAAGAAAATCGGTACGGCGGAAATAATTAATGCGTTATCTAAAGGAATCGCCAGTAAATTATCCACTTTGACCTTTGGCAACATCATCAGTAAGACGAGCATAAATGCAATAATTTTTCCGGAAAAAAGTACGCGGGTTAGCCCGTCAACGCCTTTAATGCCAATCACGACAAAAGCGCCCAATAATAATGTAAATAGGATAATGCCTGTTTGTAAGGTAAAATCTTGTTCGCCGATATTAATTGTCGGTAATAAGCCTGCCAATAATGAACCACCGCCGGTTACATACGCCGATAACAAAGCATAAAGTAGCACTAGCAAGCTGAATGTCGCTAAGATACGCCCCGTCATTCCGAAATATTGTTCCGCAAGACTGGCCACACCAACATCGGTTCGCGGAGCGGTTTGATAAACCTCCATAAATAACAAGCCCGTGTAAGTCAACAACAGCCATAAACCGAGTAATAAGGCGAATGTCGCACCAAATCCCATTCCCGCCGAAGTGAGCGGCATTGCTAGCATTCCTGCGCCGATTGTCGTACCGGCGATCATTAATGCACTACCTAAAATTTTATTTTTCATAAATGAGAGTAACTCCTTAATTCTCATCAATATTAATTAACCCTGTGATTAAAATAATCTGCGTTTTTATACCAAATACAGCCGCAAATAGCCAGTTCAAGACTAAGAAAGTGCGGTGATTTTTGCTCAAGTTTTCTTTTTCTAAACCCGCAGTTCCACCTTTCCATTTTCCTCAAAAACAAAAAAACCGTCAGTCTCTCAACTCACGGTTTCTCTAAATGTTTTATTAAAC
>NZ_PHGZ01000012.1 GCF_002795405.1 Caviibacterium pharyngocola
TAACCCGTTTCGGCTTTAGCCGCACCTATAAATACGCGCACCGTTACGACCCGAACAAACTGCCGGTGATAACGGAAGCCGCGCAGCTGGATAAGACGACGTTATTGGCGTTGCCGAACGAAGTGGTGTGTGATAAACAAGGTAATAACTGCCGTGCGTTGGAAGCGGGTCGTTACGAATCGGATAATCCGATTTGGGCGCATTTTAATTTAACCCCGCCGAGCAGCGAGATGCCGGAGATTACCCCGGAAATGGCGTTTTATTTAAATTATTTGGAAGAAACGCATCCGGAAAACGGTGAGGCGACGGATGCGGAGCTGGATTTGCTCGACCAAGCGATGCTTGTTCCACCGCCGGTGCCGGTCGAGCCGGAAAAACCGGTGAAAGGCGAGAAGGAATCCAAGTGGAAATATAACGCGCGAGTGAGAGCCTATGAGCGCGCATTAGCGGACTACGAAAAAGCCAAACAAATTTATGCGGGCTTTGAGGCGACGAAGCCGCTGTTCGATTGGTTGGAAGAAAACGGCGATAAGCTAAAAACCTTAACGGAGAAAATCGAAGTGCACAACGCACCGTTGCAAGATAAGGTGTACAGTGATTTTTGGTTATTGGATGTGGACAAAGAAATCGTGAAAGAAAACGTAACCACCGCAAGTCTGCCGGGACAGATATTAGCCGGCGGCGCACTTCGTTACGACAGCCGAGAGTTTACGAACGATAAAAGCTGGGTGATTGCGGGCGGTGCGGTGAATGGTCTGGGTTCGGGTAAAATAGAAAATAAAGACGACGAAGACGCCATTCGCCAAGATATCGAACTCGGACATCGTCAGTTTACCTATACCAAATGGCGCGGCGGATTTAAGCGGTATTTTCAACGTCGCAGTCATTCGCACGGCGATTTAATGCGCGTGACGGAAAGCCATAAAGAAATGGGCTTGGCAATGGAGCTTGCGGACACAAATCCGACGACGGTTAGCGATTATTTAAACCGCAAAAAACTCAATGAAGTCACCACACCGACCAACGAGGTAAACAGCGAGGACTTGGCTAATTTTACTACCCAAGGCGTGCAGGCGCAAAATGCCGGCGACCTTGGCGGAGTGAATTTTTCGACGGCAACGGACATCCGTTTACAGGCAACGAACGCTCTACGCATTACTTCAACTGACTTTGCAAACCAAACCAAAGGCAACGTGAATGCCGCACAGGTTTCACCGCTTAAAATCCACACCACGGCGTTAAACCCGACCAAAGTATCGGGTGCTGCTATTGACTCGAATGCAGAATGGGAAGTGCGCTCGATTCGTGTGGATACGCGCCTGCCGACCCAAAGTTTATACCGCATTAATCCCGCGGCGAACAGTCATATTTTAATCGAAACCGACCCGGCGTTTACGGATAAAAAACGCTGGCTGAGTAGCGATTATATGTATAACGCCCTGCGTTCAAACCACGACAATACGCTAAAACGCCTCGGTGACGGTTATTATGAACAACGCTTGATTCGCGAACAAATCAACCGCTTAACCGGACGGCAATTTTTAGCGGGTTATCAAGATTTTGAAACCCAATACCGCGCCTTAATGGATGCGGGTATTACATTCGCCAACACATTCAACTTAAGACCGGGTATCAGTCTCACACCGGCGCAAGTGGCACAACTGACCACGGATATCGTGTGGCTGGAAACCCAAACGGTGAAACTTAACAACGGCGAAACCCAACAAGTGCTGGTGCCGAAAGTCTATGCCGTGGTAAACAAAACCGACCTCAAAGGCGACGGAACTTTGATTTCGGGGAGAGAAGTGCGGTTAAATTCTGCGGAGATTTTAAACGAAGGCACGATTGCAGGCAGAGAACTGGTTGCTTTAACCGGCAATCGCCTCACCAACCTCGGCACGGTCACGGGCGATAAAATCGAAGGCAAAATAAACGGCGATATTGATAATCACGGCGGTGCATTTATTGCCGAAAACGCCCTCAGTCTTTATGCCGGCGGCAACCTCACCCACCGCAGCACCTTGCGCGATACCGACGTCAACCTCATCGGCTACCGCCGCCAAGACAGCCGTTTAGACCGCAAAGGCTTATTGCACGTTAAAGGCGAAAACGGTTTATTGCAACTAAGCGCCGAAAACTTACGAATTGCCGGTGCGGATGTGATTAACGAAGGTAACACAACAAGCCTTAATGCCAAAAATCGCTTGGAATTGACCGCACTTAATGTGGGCTTTGAAGAAAAAATGGGCGAAGGCAGCCATTATCGCAACGAACGGGTGCAAGATGTGGCGGTCAGCCATATTCAAGGCGGCGATAACTTATTCCTACGCGCCAATACCATTTACAGCGAAGGCGCTCAATTAGAAAGCCACGGCAAACTGATTGCACTTGCGGAAAACGAAATGCTCCTCACCGGTGCCAAACGGGAAAGCGAGTTTGAGGAATATCATAAATACCAAAGCGGCGGTTTGACCAAGAAAACCAAAACAACCTTAAGTCAACAGGCAACGAATACGGCGCAACACACCCGAGTCGAGGCAAATGAAATCGATTTGATTGCAGGCAATCAGCTGGAAGCCATCGGTATTGAAGCGGTGGCACAAGGCGATATGCGTTTAAGCGCCGATAACATCCATTTGAAAGCCGACACCAATGCCCGCCGTGAACATTATGTGGTCGAAACGAAAAAATCGGGTGTGTTCTCGGGCGGCGGCTTAGGTATTACTATCGGTTCGCAACAAAGCAAACAAACGCATCAACAAGCCGGCTGGACGCAATCGGACGCACGGGCAACGTTGGGGAGTTTAAACGGCTCGGTGTCGATTGAGGCGAATAACCGCGTGCAGCTTACCGGCACGGATGTGATTACGCCGAATAACTTGACGATTAAAGGGCACAGCATTGACATTGACGCCGGCAAAGACCGTATTGTGTCAACGGAAAGCCGTGAGGTTAAACAATCCGGTTTAACCCTTGCGATTTCTTCGCCGGTGACGGATATGGCACTTAAAGCGCAGCAAAGTTTAAAACGGGCGAATGAAGTAAAAAGCGACAAACTCAACTCCCTTTACCAACTAAAAGCCGCCCAAGAAGCGGCACTTGCGGCGCAATCCGTCGGACAAGTGGCGGAGACGCTTTCGGCATTAACAAACAATACAATGCAACAAGGCGATGTGCAAAACCCTAGTGTAAAACTCTCTTTAAGCATTGGAGCCAGCAAATCCAGTCAACACAGCCGCACGGAACAAGTGATTCATCGCGGCAGCGAGCTTACTGCTGGCAATTTGCAACTTAGCACCACGGAAGGGGATTTAACGGTAAAAGGCTCGAAACTGCAAGCCAATCACACCGCACTTTCCAGCGGCAATGATATTAACCTCCTTTCCGTCCAAAACGAATACCACAACCGCACGGACAGTAAAAACAGTGGCTGGAGTGCGGGTGTGTTTGTAGGGGCAAGCGGCAACAGCTATGGTTTTGGTGTCGAAGCCTCGGCACAAGTTGGCAAAGGCAAGGAAAATAGCGATACAATCAAACAAGTCAACAGCCAAATCAACGGCAAAGCAGTCAGCCTCACCAGCCAACGGGATACCGCACTGAAAGGCGCGCAAGTCAACGCGGAAAAACTCACTGCCGATATCGGCAACAACCTAACCATTGAAAGCCGCCAAGACACAACCCGCTACGACAGCAAACACACCCAAACGGGCGCAACGGTGGCATTTACCTACGGCAGTGGTTTTAGCGGTGGCGCAAATGCGGCGATGAACAAGGCGAAAGTGAATTCCGCACAAGTTGAAACCCAATCGGGCTTTAATGTGGGCGAAGGCGGACTCAATGTTCAAGTCCAAAATCATACTCACCTTAAAGGCGGGCTAATTCAAAGTGAGGCGACAAAAGAAAACAACCGCTTTACCACAAACACCCTTAGCACAGAAAACATTGAAAACCACAGTGATGTGAAAGTGCAAAGCGTCAGCGCAGGCATATCAACCAATCCGGCGCAAAATGTAATGTCCGGCTTATCCGCCGTAATGAGTGCGCTCGGCAATAAAAACGAAAGCCAGACTAGCACAACACAAAGTGCGGTGGGAAATAACATTGAATTAACTGTCAAAACAGGCGAAAAACCGACCGCACTTTCAAGAGAGACGGAAAGCGCAAATCAAAAAGTAAAAGCCTTTGATATTGATAAGATTAA
>NZ_PHGZ01000013.1 GCF_002795405.1 Caviibacterium pharyngocola
CATAACCGGCGTCGCGCATTGCTTTAATTTCTAATTGACCGAGACCACCTGCGTCCGCCAACGCCGAACCGGACATACCGGAGAAGATTAAGCTCGCGCCGATATTAACGTGACCCATACCGCCGGTATAGTGACCGAGTAAGGCTTTCGCGAAGTTGAAGATCCGTTCGGTGATCCCGCCGGTGTTCATTAAAATACCGGTTAAGATAAAGAAAGGTACGGAAAGTAGCGGGAAGCTGTTTAAGCTGTCCACTAATTTGTTAGACGCCGAATTGACGATATTCCAACGAGTCATTGAGAAATATAAAATCGTGGCGATAAACAAAGACCAACCCACCGGCGTGCCGAGGAACATAATCACCAACCAAACGATTAAGGTGATAAATACGGCATTGCTGCCGAATTTCACATAGTTGGTAATGCGCAACACTTTATAAGCGTCCGGCGAAACGAACAAAATTGCTAATAAAAGCACCGCACTTATTAGGAAAAACGTCGCCGGCAAATAGCTTAAACCATTTTTAAAGTTTTCCGCTTGCGCTTGTAAAAAACGGAAGAACATTAGGACGGAAATAAACGGCAGCGCCGCATACAGCCATTTTTCCGAAATGCCCAAGGAAACGATTTCAAAGGTGGCATCAAGGAAAACTTTCAATCCCAAATGGAAGAATAAAAAAATACAGGCGAAAATAATCAGTTGGACGAAAGAGTTACATAATTTTCTGATTTTCTCCGGCATAAAGTTGGTTAAAAAGTCGATATAGACGTGTTGCTGAGTGCGCACCGCCATACTAATACCGAGCATACCGACGTAAATAAATAGCAGTCGTGCCAATTCTTCACTCCAGATAAACGGCGAATGAAAAAATTGGCGGGCAATAATCTGAGCCAGAAGAATTGCAAAGATAATGAGGAATAATACACCACCGATCCATTCTTCTAATTTGTTGATAAGTTTCATATGTACTCCGATACATTAAATTAAAAGACTGCTTTCCTGCTCAGGAGCCTCGCTAAGAATAATAGAACCGCATTTCTATTTGATCAGGAAAGCCGGGCGGATTTCACTATTAAATCCGCGCCGAGAATCAAGTTTTCCGTTGTTATCCGAATAGGCATTGACGAGATAATAAAAAAGATGTGTCGCCGCTGTCGAATCGAATCATCATTCATAAAATAATGAAGTAATATTTCAGAAATGTGATTTTATCGTTGCGTGAAAGACGCATTGGATAAGCAAGAAAACTCACTTACCCGTTTAAAATACAAGTTAAATACTGTTTCTTCAAATTATTTTGTGAAATTTTGCTCCATTTTATGATCTAGATCTCACTTTTAAACTATTTTCCTTGTTTTTTATTTTAAGAGGATTATGCTTAGCAAAACGAAAATTAACTTCTTTTATAATGTTTATATTGGAGTTCATATGTCAAAATTACCAAATAAAGATGTACTCGAAAAAATCAGATACGGATTAATCGCTTCTTGCCAACCGGTTGACGACGGCCCGATGGATAGTCCGGAAATTGTTGCCGCAATGGCGCAAGCATCGGTTATCGGTGGTGCCGCCGGATTGCGCATCGAAGGCGTAGAAAATTTGAAAGCCGTGCGTAAAGTCGTCAATATTCCGATTATTGGAATTGTAAAACGCGATTTACCGGACAGTCCGGTGAGAATTACCCCATTTTTACAAGATATTGAAGATTTAGCTGCCGCCGGTGCGGATATTATCGCCGTGGACGGTACGGATCGCGCCAGACCGGTGGACATTGAAAGTGCGGTGAAAAAAATCAAAGAAGTCGGCTGTCTTTCAATGGCGGATTGTTCTAATCTAAAAGAAGGGCTTTACTGTCAACAGCTCGGTTTTGATATTGTCGGCAGCACAATGTCGGGTTATACCGGCGGCGAAGTGCCGGAAGAACCGGATTATCAACTCGTGAAAGATCTCAAAGCCGCCGGTTGCTATGTAATGGCGGAAGGTCGTTATAACACCCCTGAATTGGCGAAAACCGCGATAGAAATCGGCGCGGATGCCGTGACCGTCGGCTCGGCATTGACCCGTTTGGAACATATTGTCAGCTGGTTTGCCGGTGCGATTAAATCGGCACATAAATAAGAGGAGTGATTATGCGTTGTTTGGCTTTAGATATCGGCGGAACCAAAATTGCCTCCGCCATTATTGAAAACGGCGTTATCGAACAACGCCGTCAAATCACCACACCGCAAGACGACGCGGCGACGGCGATGCATCAAGCTCTGGCGGAAATTGTTCGCCATTACGAAGGACAATTCGATGCGGTCGCCGTGGCTTCCACCGGCATTATTAATAACGGTATTTTAACCGCATTAAACCCGAAAAACTTGGGCGGCTTGGCAGATTTTCCATTAAAAGAAAGCATTGCGCGCCACACCGATAAACCGATCGGATTGTTAAACGATGTGCAAGCAGCGGTGTGCGCGGAATATGCGCAGCAAGATAAAAGTGCGGTGAAAAATTTTGTCTTTATTACGGTTTCAACCGGTGTCGGCGGTGGTATTATTTTAGACGGACAACTTTCTACCGGTCCGAACGGCGTAGTCGGACATATCGGTCATAGTTTGGCAGATCCGAACGGCCCGTTATGCGGTTGCGGACGTCGCGGTTGTGTCGAAGCCGTTGCCGCCGGACGTGCGATCGAAGCGGTTTCGTCACAGTGGAATCCGCCGTTGAGTCCGAAAGAAGTGTTCGAACAATTCAGAAAACAAGATGAAAAAGCCACCGCACTTATTCGTCGTTCTGCTGCGGCGATTGCAAATTTAGTCGCGGATATGGTGATCGGATTGGATGTACAAAAAGTAGTCATTGGCGGTAGCGTCGGCTTGGCGGAAGGTTATTTGCCTTTGGTGCAAGCTTATTTGGACGAAATGCCGAAATTTTATCGTTGCCCGTTGGAACGCGCGGTATTCGGCGGTGACGCCGGTTTGATCGGCGCGGCATATTGGGTGGAAGAACAATTACGACAAAATTTATTGTAAGGAGTAAATATGATTTTTGGCGATTTAACCAGAGCGGATTTTAAACGCGGATTACCGAAAGTAATCGCGGACATTTGTGATCATTTAAATACATTGGATTTGGCGGCATTGGAAAAAGGACGCCACGATATTACCGATGAAATTTATATGAACGTAATGGAACCGGAAACCGCCGCACCGGAAAGCAAACAAGCGGAATTACACCGCAAATATATCGACGTGCAAGTGTTGATCTCCGGCGCCGAACGTATCGAATACGGCGTGAATTATCCGGATCTTAGCGCATATACCGACTATGATGAAAAAGACGATTATCAATTAATTCCGGATATTCCGAATAAAAGTGCGGTAGTTTTAACGCCGAAAATGTTCGCCGTCTTTTTACCTTACGAGCCGCATAAACCTTGCTGTAACGTAGGCGACGAACCGGCGAGTTTGAAAAAATTAGTGGTAAAAGTACCGGTCGAATTAATCGATTAATAAAAGGGAGGCGTATTATGGCGGCAACAAGCGGCAACATTTTAGACACTATTGGTGCTTTATATAATAGCCTGACCAAAACGGAGAAGAAAATCGCCAGCACGATTTTATCTTCGCCGCATTTATTAAGCCAATGTTCTTTGGCTGAAATTGCCGAGCAATTTGATGTGGGCGAAGCGACTTTTATCCGTTTTTGTCGGACGTTGGGATTTAAAGGTTTCACCGATTTTAAATTGCAGTTGTCCATTGAATTGGCAACCAGAGAAAAACAGCCGAATTCTTTATTAGACAGCGATATTACGCCGACCGACGACGCGCAACATATCGCGGAAAAACTGCAAAATTCCATTAATAATGTGATTTCCGAAACCATTAATTTATTGGATAGCTCGCAGTTGGAAGAATCCGTTGCCGCATTACGCAGAGCCAATCGGATTTTCTTATTCGGTGTCGGATCCTCAGGTGTAACGGCGGAAGATACCAAACACAAACTGATGCGAATCGGATTGCAGGTTGATGCTACAAGCAATAACCATTTTATGTATATGCAGGCGGCGTTAATGCGCGACGGTGACGTAGTGATCGGGATAAGTCATTCCGGTTATTCGAAGGAAACTACCCAAGCGTTAAGTATTGCCAGAAAAAACGGGGCGACCACCATTGCCTTAACTCATAATCTGCGCTCGCCGATTACGCAAGTGGCGGATTATGTTTTGATAAACGGTCACCGCCAAGGACAGTTGCAAGGCGACTCAATCGGAACGAAAATCGCGCAACTTTTCGTTCTGGATTTGATTTACGCGTTATTGGTACAAGCTGAAGAAGATAACGCCGTAGAAATGAAGCAAAAAACCGTTAATGTCATTTTAGAACAACGAATTAAATAACCCCTCAATAGGAGAAAACAATGAAAAATTTAAAAGGTATTTTTAGTGCGCTATTAGTGTCTTATAACGAAGACGGCTCAATTAATGAAAAAGGCTTGAGACAAATTATTCGTCATAACATTGATAAAATGAAAGTGGACGGTTTATATGTCGGCGGCAGTACCGGCGAAAACTTTATGTTGTCCACCGAAGAGAAAAAACAAATCTTCCGTATTGCAAAAGACGAAGCGAAAGATGACGTCGCTTTAATTGCACAAGTGGGTAGCGTTAACTTACACGAAGCGGTGGAATTAGGTAAATACGCAACGGAATTAGGCTATGACAGCTTATCTGCGGTAACACCGTTCTACTACAAATTCAGTTTTGCGGAAATCAAAAACTACTACGAAACCATTATTGCCGAAACCGGTAACTATATGATCGTTTACTCCATCCCGTTCTTAACCGGCGTAAACATCGGTGTCGAACAATTCGGCGAATTATACAAAAACCCTAAAGTATTGGGTGTGAAATTCACCGCCGGCGACTTCTATCTATTAGAACGCTTGAAAAAAGCTTATCCGGATCACCTCATTTGGGCGGGCTTCGACGAAATGATGTTACCGGCAGCGGCATTAGGTGTGGACGGCGCGATCGGTAGTACCTTTAACGTCAACGGTATCCGCGCAAGACAAATCTTTGATTTAACCCGCGCGGGCAAATTGGACGAAGCGTTACGCATTCAACACGTTACCAACGATTTAATCGAAGGTATCTTAGCGAACGGCTTATATCTCACCATCAAAGAATTATTGAAACTTGAAGGTGTGGACGCAGGTTACTGCCGCGAACCGATGACTGCCAAAGCAACCGAAAAACAATTAGCGGTTGCCAAAGAATTAAAAGAAAAATTCCTTTAATTCCGGATTTATTAAATAAATTAAACTATTCTGTTGTAGGGGCGTATGCATACGCCCTTTTATGTTTATCGTTAACCTAACCGCACTTTAAAAGTGCGGTTGTTTTTTAAGCGTATTCCTATCTTCCTCATCTCGTGTTAAAATTACACATTTTTGATAACATCAAAGTAATAAGCGAATATTTTTTACCCTAGCACGGCAAAGCCGTAGGGTATAGCCTATGGCTGAAGTCGCCCCTCCGGGGCTACTAGAGTGGCGGAGCTACTCCACTATACGTAACCGATTGCAACCGTAGGTTGCTGTCGGATAAAAGTTGATAACATCAAAGTAATAAGCGAAATATATAATGACCTTAACCGATTTTTTAATGACTAAATTGGACGATTTAAAAGCGACGGATATTTTAAATTTTGATGTACGAGGCAATTCTTCCGTGACCGATAATATGATTATCTGCACCGGCACATCCGCCCGTCACGTTGCTTCATTGGCGCAAAAATTGATCGACGAAAGCAAACAGGC
Organism: Caviibacterium pharyngocola; assembly: GCF_002795405.1. Lineage (GTDB taxonomy): Bacteria > Pseudomonadota > Gammaproteobacteria > Enterobacterales > Pasteurellaceae > Caviibacterium > Caviibacterium pharyngocola. The sequence continues at coordinate 5,804 of NZ_PHGZ01000013.1, forward strand.
GGGCTTTGAAGCTTTCGGCGAAGAAGGCAAAGCAACCGCCGATTGGGTGGCGGTGGATTTCGGTCAAGCCATCGTGCATATAATGCAACGAGAAAGCCGCGAGTTGTATCAATTAGAAAAACTCTGGAGCTAAATGTTTCAACACACAGAGCCTCATAAGAGCGAGGCCCTATGTGTTGCCCTGAATTGGAAGAGGTTACGCCTCTTCCAATTAAATTATCCGCCATAAATGGCTGGGTTTCAACCATAAGGTAGATATTTGATGAAAATTCAGTTAATTGCGGTCGGCACCAAAATGCCGGATTGGGTAACTCGCGGATTCGAAGAATATCAACGCCGTTTCCCGAAAGATATGCCTTTGGAGCTGATTGAAATTGCGGCGGGAAAACGCGGCAAAAACGCGGATATTAAGCGAATCTTGGAACAAGAAGGCAAAGCCGCGTTGAATGCGTGCGGCAAAAATAAAATCGTCACCTTGGATATTCCCGGTAAACCTTGGACGACAGCACTGCTGGCGGAACAATTAGAAGCGTGGAAAAATGATGGGCGCGATATTTGCATTTTAATCGGCGGGCCGGAAGGTTTATCGCCGGAATGTAAAGCCGCCGCCGAACAAAGCTGGTCGCTGTCGCCGTTGACCTTGCCGCATCCTTTAGTGCGCATTGTGGCGGCGGAAAGCCTATATCGTGCGTGGTCGCTCACGGCAAATCATCCGTATCACCGCGAGTAACCCGAAACCAATGATCGAAAGCAGATTATAGCAATGAATTTAAAGAAATTTCTCGCTCAACAAACCCACGAGCCGATTCGCGACAATAAAGCGGAGCGCAATTTATTTGCACGCCGCGCATTGGTGTCGTTTATCGGCGTTTTGGCGTTATCGGCGGTATTGTTCACTAATTTATATCATCTGCAAATCGTGAATTACGAAACTTATCAAACGCGTTCGAACGGCAATCGCATTAAATTGTTGCCACTGCCGCCGACACGCGGATTGATTTACGATCGCTACGGTCGAATGTTGGCGGAAAATTTAACCTTTTTCGGCTTATATATCGTGCCGGAAAAAGTAGAAAATTTAGACCGCACTTTTGACCAACTTAAACAGCTTGTCGGCTTAACCGACGAAGATATTGAAAATTTTAAGAAAGAACGTCGCCGTTCCTCGCGTTATACCTCAATTTTATTGAAACCGGATTTAACCGAAGAACAAATCGCACGCTTTGCGGTGAATCAATATCAATTCTCCAGTTTGGAAATTAAACCTTATTTTAAACGGCATTATTTATACGGTGAACCGCTGACTCATATTTTGGGCTATGTGGCGAAAATTAACGATAAAGACGTCGAACGTTTGAAAAAAGCAGATAAATTCGCCAATTATGCCGGTTCGCACGACATCGGCAAATTGGGCATCGAACGTTATTACGAAGATCAATTACACGGCACGGTCGGTTTCGAAGAAGTGGAAATCAACAATCGCGGTAAAGTGATTCGTAAATTGCGCGAACAACCGGCGATCGCGGGCAAAAGCGTGCATTTGACGGTAGATTTGGATTTACAACGTTACATCACCGATTTATTAGCCGGCAAAAAAGGCGCTGCGGTGGTGTTGGATCCGAAAGATAGCAGTATTTTGGCAATGGTTTCTACGCCGAGTTACGACAATAATTTATTCGTCGGCGGCATTTCGGGCGAAAATTATAAACGCTTGTTGGAGGATCCGAATCGTCCGTTATACGGTCGTGTCACCCAAGGCGCGTATCCGCCCGCTTCTACGGTCAAACCTTTTATCGCGGTCGCAGGCTTGCAGGAAGGCGTGATAACGCAAAATACCACGGTATTCGATCCCGGTTATTGGATTTTACCGAACAGCACCAAGCGTTTCCGCGACTGGAAAAAATCCGGTCACGGTTATACGGATTTAAACAAAGCGATTACCGAATCCTCCGATACTTATTTTTATCAGCTGGCGTACAATATGGGTGTTGATCGCCTGTCCGACTGGATGAAACGTTTCGGTTTCGGCGTGCCGACGGGCATCGATATTCAGGAAGAAACCGCCGCGATTATGCCGAGCCGCGAATGGAAACAAAAACGCTATAAAAAACCTTGGGTGCAAGGCGATACGATTTCCGTCGGTATCGGGCAAGGTTATTGGACGGCAACGCCGTTGCAAGTGGCGAAAGCGCTTGCAGTGTTAGTGAATAACGGCAAGGTAAACACACCGCACTTAATGAAATCCATTGAAGGCAGCACGGTGGAGCCTTATAAAGATCCGTTGTTATACGACGATATTAAAGAACCGAGTCAAGCTTATTGGGACGCGGCGAAACGTGGAATGTTCAATGTAGTGAATGCGGGCAACGGCACGGGGCGCAAACCTTTTGCCGGTACGCGTTATCACGTGGCGGGCAAATCGGGCACGGCGCAGGTGTTCAGTTTGAAAGAAAATCAAACCTATAATGCCGGCGCGTTGGTGAAAGAATTACACGATCACGCGTGGTTTATCGCTTACGCACCTTATGAAAATCCGAAAATGGTGGTGGCGGTGATCTTGGAAAATGCCGGCGGCGGCGGCTCCAACGCCGGTCCGGTGGTGCGAAGCATTATGGATTATTACTTAAACGTTCGCTTGCCTCAGGTGAATGAAATGCAAAAACCGATCGATGAGCAAGAGCAAAACGAGGTGGCGGAATGATGGAAGAAAAGAAAATATGGCTATCGCTGTGGCGACGTTTGCACATCGATCTTTGGTTATTTATCGGCTTGGTGGTCATTTCCGCTTACGGATTATTGGTGTTATACAGCGCATCCGGCGCAAACGAAGCAATGTTCCGTAACCGTGTGATTCAGGTCTCCCTCGGCTTTGCGGTAATGTTGGTAATGGCACAATTTTCGCCGAAATTTTATCAACGCGTCGCGCCTTATTTATTCGGTGCAGGTATCGTATTGTTGATTTTGGTGGATTTAATCGGTACCACCAGCAAAGGCGCGCAACGTTGGTTGGATTTAGGCATATTGCGTTTCCAGCCTTCCGAAATCGTAAAACTCGCCGTGCCTTTAATGGTGGCGGTGTATTTGGGCAAGCGCGCCTTACCGCCGAAATTAAAAGATACCTTTATCGCGCTGGGATTAATTCTCGGTCCGACTTTGCTTGTGGCGATTCAGCCGGATTTAGGCACATCGATTTTAGTCAGCGCCTCCGGCGTGTTCGTGGTGTTTTTAGCCGGAATGAGCTGGTGGTTGATTTTAACTGCGGTGGTTGCGTTAGTCGGTTTTATTCCTATAATGTGGTTTTACCTAATGCACGATTACCAGCGCACACGGGTATTAACCTTACTTGATCCGGAAAAAGATCCGCTCGGTGCGGGGTATCATATCCTGCAATCGAAAATCGCCATCGGATCGGGCGGCATTTGGGGCAAAGGCTGGATGCAAGGCACGCAATCCCAGCTGGAGTTTTTGCCCGAACCGCATACGGATTTTATCTTCGCCGTCTTAAGCGAAGAACACGGAATGATCGGCTTTGCCGTGTTAATGGCGATTTATTTGTTTATCGTGGTGCGCGGATTAATGATCGGCGTGAATGCGCAAACCGCATTCGGACGCATATTAGTCGGTGCGTTAACCTTAATCTTTTTTGTCTATGTATTTGTGAATATTGGTATGGTGAGTGGTATTTTACCGGTAGTGGGCGTGCCGTTGCCCTTAATGAGCTACGGCGGCACTTCATTTGTGACGATTATGGCAGGATTCGGCTTAATAATGTCCGTTCACACTCACAAAGAACATTTTTTCAAGGGAACTAAATAAGATTTTGCGAATCTTAGAAACGGAACCTGATAAAAATTGAGCATATTTAATATGAAACTAACGAAAACCTTAAAATGTATTCTTGCCTTGTCGATTGCGGCGGTAACACTTTCGACGCAGGCGGAAACAAAGAAGTTATACGGCGTGCAAGGCCCCAAGTTGACTTATAAACAACCGACGACCAAATCGCATTCTTACCAAGTGAAGGGCGTCACTTATACGACCAAAACGCATCATAATGCGAAAAATTATTCGAAAGAAGGCGTAGCGAGTTATTATCACGCCAAATTCAGCGGGCGCAGAACCTCGAACGGCGAACTTTACAGTCCGGCGTTATACACCGCTGCGCATAAAACGCTGCCGTTGAATTCCTATGCGTTAGTTACCAACTTACATAATAATCGTAAAGTGATTGTGCGGATTAACGATCGCGGACCGTTCACCCGCGGACGAATTATCGATTTATCCTCCGCAGCGGCAAAAGAAATCGGTCTTCTCGCACGCGGCACGGGCAATGTGCGAGTTGAAGCTTTACACGTTAGCTCGGAAGGTAAAATTTCCGGCCCTGCGGCGGCGGCATTGGCAAAAACAACAACCCATCCCGAAGGGCTCAGCCGATTAGACACAAGTGCGGTGGAAAATTCGGCGAAAAATAAAAAGCCCTCCGAAAATATGGACGGCTATAAAATCCGAATGTTGAACGTCAACAGCAAACAACAAGCGGAACAAGTGATTGCGGAATTGGCGCTGGAAAACGTCAAAGCCGAAATTTCACAAAACGGCAAAAAATACGATATTCACTTCGGGCCGGTGACAAGCAAAAACGAAGTGAATCGGCTAAAAGCACAGTTACAAAAACTTAATCGTTCCAAACAACTGATTGTTTATGGCTATAACTAGGGCGTGTTGAATTTCTGAGTATATAAATGACGCCGAAATAGTTCCGTTTTTATCCGACAGCGACCAACGGTCGCAATCGGTTACGCATAGTTGAGTGGCTCCGCCGCTCTATACTATGAAGGAGAAATTCCGTCGTAGTCTGATTGTAGCTGTGCGGTTTGGTGTGCTAGGGTAAGAATGGTACGGGTTTAAAATAGTAAATTCAAAAGATCAACAAACCTGAAATTAATTCAAAATAAATTTATTTAGGACATTAGATGTATGCTTAAAAAAGTCTTTAAAAAAACCAAAATCGCGGTGATTTCAAGCGTATTGGCAATGCCGCTTTTAGCTCAAGCGGACGATATTCAATACGGCATCACTGCGCCGGAACTCAATGCGCAAACCTATATTTTAATGGATTACAATTCCGGTGCGGTTTTAGCGGCGCTAAATCCGGATCAACGCCAATATCCGGCGTCATTGACCAAAATGATGACCAGCTATGTGGTGGGTGACGCATTAAAACAAGGTAAAATTCATAACACGGATTTAGTGACAATCGGCGAAAGTTCGTGGGGGAAAAACTTTCCCGGCTCGTCTAAAATGTTCTTGAATCTGAATCAACAAGTTTCCGTGTCCGATTTAAATCGCGGTATTATCGTAGTATCGGGCAATGACGCTTGCGTGGCAATGGCGGAACATATTTCCGGCTCCGAGCAAAATTTTATTGACGCGATGAACAAATACGCCGCGCAGTTCGGCTTGAAAAACACCCATTTCACCACCGTGCACGGCTTAGATGATGATAATCAATATTCCTCTTCACGCGATATGGCGATAATCGGCGCACATATTATTCGCGATTTGCCGGAAGAATATAAAATTTACGCGGAAAAAGATTTCACCTTTAACAAAATCAAACAACCGAACCGCAACGGTTTATTATGGGATAAAAGCATTAATGTTGACGGAATGAAAACCGGTCATACCGACAAGGCGGGCTATAATTTAGTCGCCTCCGCAACCGGCAACGGCAATATGCGTTTAATTTCTGTGGTAATGGGCGTGCCGACATATAAAGGTCGGGAAGTAGAAAGCAAAAAACTCTTACAATGGGGCTTTGCGAATTTCGAAACCTTTAAAGCCCTAGAAGCCGGAAAAGCGGTTTCCGAACAAAGCGTGTATTACGGCAACAGCGGCAAAGTGCAATTAGGCGTGTTGCAAGATGCATTCATCACCTTACCGAAAGGACGTCAAGCGGACGTAAAAGCGCGTTATGAATTGGAACAAAAATACCTACAAGCGCCGTTAGCGAAAGGTCAAGTCGTCGGACAGGTGGTTTATCAGCTGGAAGGCAAAGACATCGCTAAAGTCAATTTACAAGTAATGGAAGAAGTCAGTGAAGGCGGTTTCTTCGGCAAAGCTTGGGACTGGTTGGTGTTAACGGTGAAAAGTTTGTTCGGTTAAACGACCGAACATAACGGCGGATAAGTTATAACTGCGAAAGGGGCGTATGCCATACGCCCCTACAATAAAACTAAAAAGATTTTATAAATCAAATGATTAGATTAATTTTGCGTAGAGAATATGTTATAGCCCTAATAAACGCATTTTATAATAATCTGTACCCCTCCTGCATTACAGAGTGGCGGAGCCACTCAACTATGCGTAACCGATTGCGACCGAAGGTCGCTGTCGGGTAACAAATTGACAAATAGGGAACCTGTAGGAACGCACTGCGTGCGTCCGTATTCTGCCTAACCGATTGCGACCGAAGAGCGCTGTCGGATAAAAATCCCATACGATAATAAAAGGAAAAACGAATGACGGAAAAAATCGTAAAATTAGAAGATATTCCTCAACAACAGCTAAAAGATTTATTAGATTTCCCTTGCCCGTTCACCTTCAAAGTGGTCGGCAAAAACAGACCGGATTTAGTGGACGACACCCTTGTGGTGATACAACGTTACGCCAAAGGCGATTATAACCCGCGTCAGCACATCAGCTCGAAAGGCACATATAATTCGGTTTCCGTGGATATTGTGGCGGAAAATATCGAACAAGTGGAAACCCTTTATCAAGAACTGGCGAAAATCGACGGTGTGAGAATGGTGCTTTAACTAATGGATACGGACATTATTATTAGGCAATTAGGTGTGCGCGATTATCAGGAAATTTGGCATAAAATGCAGGAATTTACCGATAACCGCACGGCGACCACGACGGATGAAATCTGGTTGGTGCAACATCCCGCTGTATTTACCCAAGGTTCCGCCGGAAAGCCGGAGCATTTATTGCAGCGCAGCGACATTCCGGTGGTGCAATCGGATCGTGGCGGGCAAATTACCTATCACGCACCCGGTCAGCAAATAATGTATGTATTGATTGATATTAAACGACAAAAAGCCGCCGGACGCGATCTCAATATTCGTCAATTAGTGACCGCACTTGAGCAATCGGTGGTCAACACCTTGGCGGATTACGGCATCAAAAGCTACCCGAAAGCAGATGCGCCGGGGGTTTATGTGGACGGCAAAAAGATTTGTTCGCTCGGATTACGCATCCGTCGCGGCTGTTCCTTTCACGGTTTGGCGCTTAACGTGAATATGGATTTATCGCCGTTTTTAATGATCAACCCTTGTGGCTATGCCGGTTTGGAAATGTGTCAGTTAGCGGATTTTATCGCGCAAGATGAAGCGCAATGCGAAAAAGTGTCACCGAAATTAGTTGCATACTTTACCCGATTATTAGGCTATAATAATGTAACAAATTTTTAACAAAAGGAACGGTTATGGCAACGCCTTTCAAAATGGAACGCGGCGTGAAATATCGCGATGCGGCAAAAACCTCGATTATTCCGGTCAAAAATATCGATCCGAATCAGGAATTATTAAAAAAACCGGCGTGGATGAAAATCAAATTACCGGCGAACAGCGCAAAAATCGACAGCATCAAAAACGGAATGCGCCGCCACGGTTTGCACTCGGTTTGTGAAGAAGCTTCCTGCCCGAATTTGCACGAATGCTTTAATCACGGCACCGCAACTTTTATGATTTTAGGTGCGATTTGCACCCGTCGTTGCCCGTTTTGCGATGTGGCGCACGGCAAACCTTTGCCGCCGGATCCGCAAGAACCGCAAAAATTAGCCGAAACCATTCAAGATATGAAATTGCGCTATGTGGTGATCACCTCAGTGGATCGCGATGATCTGCCGGATCGCGGCGCAGGGCATTTTGCCGAATGCGTGAAAGAAATTCGCCGCTTAAATCCGGGCATTAAAATCGAAATTCTCGTACCGGATTTTCGCGGACGCATTGAGGCGGCGTTAGATAAATTAAAAGATAACCCGCCTGATGTGTTTAACCATAACTTGGAAAACGTACCGCGTTTATATCGCGAAATTCGTCCCGGCGCAGATTATCAATGGTCGCTGAAATTATTGCGCGAATTTAAAGCGATGTTTCCGCATATTCCGACGAAATCCGGTTTAATGGTGGGTTTGGGCGAAACCAATGAAGAGATTTTGCAAGTAATGCAAGATCTACGCAGCAATGGCGTCACAATGCTGACTTTAGGGCAATATTTGCAACCGAGTCGCCATCACTTACCGGTTGCGCGTTATGTACCGCCGGAGGAATTTGACGATTTCCGCGAAAAAGCGCAACAAATGGGCTTCGAACACGCCGCCTGCGGGCCTTTCGTTCGTTCTTCCTATCACGCGGATTTACAAGCGAGCGGTGGACTGGTGAAATAATTCTTCCGCTTGTCATCTCATACATTTGTCGGGCGAACGTTGTGTTCGCCTTGAGATCATTGACAAACTCTAATTTATTGTATTTATAAATTAAGATTTTTATCAGTCTGATGCGCTCCGAATTTTTTGCGTAAAAACCACCGCACTTTTACTAAAAACCTATAAAAACAATTCCTTATGATTATCGGTTGAAATGTAGCATAAAACGCAAAATAACTATAAAGAGGTATGTCTAATAATTTATTCTATTTTCCGAGTGAATATTCATAACTTTTTGAAATATCTGGTTTTTATAACACTTACTAATTATTTTAATGTAGCAAAAATAACTCCAATGAGTTATCTTTCAAAAAAATCTTGATCAAACGCAATAAATCTTCAAATAACCCTGAAAAATTTCGGGCGATTTGCTATTTTTAATCCTGAATTCTTCTCTTTTTATTTATTATCGTATTGTTTTTAATGATAAAAATTCTCATTTGATATGAATTCGATGAATAGTGAATAATGTTAAATTTGTATGTACGAACTGACCTTGATCAATTTTTAGTGGAGTAATTATCGTGAACATTTTCAGAAAAACCCTGACATCTCTGGCGATTGCCGGATTCGGTTTGAGCGTTATGCACAGCGCCGCAGCCGAAACGAAAGCCGTAACCACCGAAAGCGGTAAAATGGCACCGACTTTGCAAGAGCTTGCAAAACCGAGCGATGTAAAAATCGAATCGAATAATGATAAGTTTGCGGAAAGATATGCTCGCCAATATAACAGCTGGAAAGAAACATCAAAATCCACCGAAATCGTTCCCGCGATTGAAGTTGATCCGCGTATGATCGTGTTATGGGGCGGTTATGCGTTCTCAAAAGAATACAACAAACCGCGCGGACACTTTTATGCCGTTACCGACGTGCGTAATATTTTGCGTACCGGTGCGCCGATGGACGCAAACGGCGGGCCTCAACCTATGGCGTGTTGGACTTGTAAAGGTCCGGACGTAGCGCGTTTGATTGCCGAATGGGGTGAGGAAGGCTATTTTAACGGCAAATGGGCGAAAGGTGGAGCGGAAGTGGTCAATTCTATCGGTTGTGCCGACTGCCACGATACGACTTCACAAGATTTCGCCGAAGGTAAACCTGCGTTACGTATCGCTCGTCCGCACGTTTTACGCGCTTTGGACGCAATCAGCAAAGACTTCCCGCAACTGGATAAAACCGATAAACGCGCGGCGGTGTGTGCAAACTGCCACGTTGAATATTATTTCGATAAAAACGTCACCAACAACGTCGTATTCCCTTGGTTTAACGGTGTGGACGTGGACGGTATCGAAAAATATTACGACGATATCGAATTCAAAGACTGGGTTCACTCCGTCTCTAAAGCGCCGATGTTAAAAGCGCAACATCCGGATTATGAAACTTGGTCTTTAGGCATTCACGGTAAAAACGGTGTGACCTGTATCGACTGTCATATGCCGAAAGTACAAGGTGCCGACGGTAAAGTTTATACGGATCACAAAATCGGTAATCCGTTCGATGCCTTTGAAAGCACTTGTGCAAACTGCCACGATCAAAGCAAAGAAAAATTACAAAGCATTGTTGCGTCGCGTAAACACGATATTAAAGACGTGATGATTAAACTTGAAGATCAACTTGTACGCGCGCACTTCGAAGCGAAAGCAGCTTGGGATGCGGGTGCTACCGAAGCGGAAATGAAAGACGCGTTACAAGCGATTCGTCACGCGCAATGGCGTTGGGATTACTCTGCGGCAGGTCACGGCGGTCATATTCACGCACCGGATGTGTTGTTGAAAGTGATTGCTAGCGGTTTGGATCGTGCGGCGGACGCGCGTGCTAAATTAGCGGCGATTTTAGTGAAACACGGCGTGCAAACTCCGGTTCAAGTGCCGGATATTTCAACCGCCGAATTAGCGTGGAAAGCTATCGGTATCGACATTGAAAAAGAACGTGCCGATAAAGAAAAATTCCTCAAAGAAGTTGTGCCGCAATGGAATAAAGAAGCCCTTGATAAAGGCTTAATTCTTGAAGCGCCACCGGCAAAATAATCCGAAAAATGACCGCACTTTCGATAAAGTGCGGTCGAAATTGCGCAACGAATTGAGGTAAAAAAAGATGAATTTCGTATTGAAAAATATACTCAAGCTGGCGGCGTTAGCCGGTGTGATGATGTTTGCATTGCCTGCAAGCGCTCAAACCGCTACCACCGATCCGCTTACTTACGAACCGACATTGGAAAATCAGCGTAATCCGAACGAATATTGCGCGAAATGTCATAAATTGGATGCGAACGAAGAACAATCCGGCGGTGAATTCCACTTCGGAAAATTCCACGGTACGCACTTGTCGCAAAAAAATCCGAATAACGGAAAAGCTATTACTTGCGTGAACTGTCACGGTAATATTTCCGAAGATCACCGTCGCGGCGTGAAAGACGTGATGCGTTTCGAAGGCGATATTTTCAGCGGAAAACAGCCGATGTATTCGGTGCAAGAACAAAACCAAGTGTGTTTCTCTTGTCACCGTCCTGACAAATTACGCGAAAAGCTTTGGGCGCACGATGTTCACGCGATGAAACTACCTTGCGCAAGTTGCCATACATTGCACCCGAAAAAAGATGCGATGGACGGCATCGAGAAGAAAGAACAAGTGAAACTTTGCGTCGATTGCCACGGTGAACAGCAAAAACGTAAAGAAGCTCAAGCCAATACCGAATCAACCGAACAAAAGGATAAAAAATGACAGCTTGCTCACGCCGAAATTTTGTTTCCGGTATGGGTGCGTTAATCCTAATGACGGGAACAACAATTAAATCAGCGGCACAAGGCACAACGCAAGCGCAACCTATTCGCTATGCAATGTTACACGATGAAACCGCGTGTATCGGCTGTACGGCGTGTATGGATGCTTGTCGTGAAACCAATCAAGTGCCGGAGGGTGTTTCTCGTTTGGAAATTATCAGAAGTCAGCCTTACGGCGAATTTCCTAATGTGAAATATGAATTTTTCCGCCATTCTTGTCAGCATTGCAGCAATGCGCCTTGCGTCACCGTGTGTCCGACCGCCGCATCTTATATCGATCCGGAAACAGGCATTGTTGACGTGCATAAAGATTTATGTGTCGGTTGCCAATATTGTATTGCGGTTTGTCCGTATCGCGTGCGCTTTATTCATCCGGTGTATAAATCGGCGGATAAATGTAATTTCTGCCGCGATACCAATTTAGCCGCGGGTAAACAACCGGCTTGTGTGGAAGCCTGCCCGACAAAAGCTTTGACCTTCGGCGATACGAATGATCCGAATAGTGCGATTTCTTTGAAACTACAAGAAAAACAAACTTATCGGACAAAAGTCGAATTGGGTACGGATCCGAATTTATATCACGTTCCGGCACGTCCGGGGGAGGTTAGACGATGAATAGCCCGTTTCATTTTCCCTCTCTAGTGTGGGATCACGCCATTGCGGTTTATCTCTTTTTATTAGGGATTTCCGCTGGGGCGACAATGCTTGCGGTATTATTAAAACGCAGCGGTTTGGCAGGAGAAAATCCGGCGGAGAATAATATTCTGCGCTGCAATGCCTTGCTTGCGCCGATCAGTATTACCATCGGTTTGTTATTGTTGATTTTCCACTTGGCGAAACCTTGGACGTTCTGGTATTTGATGTTTAATTATCATCACACCTCCATTATGTCCGTCGGGGTGATTTTATTCCAAGTGTATATGCTGTTCCTCATTTTATGGTTGGCGATTATTTTTAAAGATCTCGTGTTAAGCCTAATCAATCGCTTTGTGCCGAAATTGTCTGCATTGGCAACAAAAGTGATTGATATTTCGGCGAAATTCACCGGTTTTATTGAAATCGTAACCTTAATTTTGAGTGTGGCGCTCGGTGCTTATACCGGTTTCTTGTTATCGGCGTTAATCAGCTATCCGATGTTGAATAATCCGGTGTTGCCGATTTTGTTCCTTGCGTCGGGAACCTCATCCGGTATTGCCGCATTGATTTTCTGCACCTTATTGTTTACCAAAGAAAGTACGCATTCTGCCTCAATCGGCTTTTTGCATAAATTCGAATTGCCGGTGGTGTTAATTGAAGCCTTCTTGTTGTTCGCCTTTTTCTTCGGCTTATATTTGGGCGGCGGACAAAAAACCGTTGCCTTCGAAACGGCGGTATTAGGCGGTTTCTGGGCGAATGTGTTCTGGATCGGTGTCGTGGGAATCGGCATTGTTGCGCCGTTGGTGCTTAATGCGATCGCCGGCAATCAACTAAAACATAACAGAGGTTTTATGATCTTTGTGGCGACCTTAGGATTAATCGGCGTGCTGTGCCTGCGCTACTTTATCCTATACGCCGGACAAATGACTTTGGCATAAGCCGATTAAGTTTAAAATAGGGCGCGTTCGGCGCCTTATTTTTTGTCGTCATTTTTTGTTTAACGCGCGGTTATACCTCTAAAATGTCAATGACATTTCGGCGGGATTTCACTAGAATAAACCTACTTTTAAGCGAGGGTGAAATAGATAAAATGCTTCCGGAACTTGGTTTTATTGCGTTACTTTTTGCGTCGGTTTGCTCGATATTGTTAGCGCTCGTCCCGCAAATCGGCATTATGAAACATCGTCCGGATATAATGAGATTCGCGTGGCATTTCAGTTATTTATTCGGAATTTTCACCGCACTTTCGTTGTTTTTCTTAGCCTATTCCTTTGCAACGGACGATTTTTCCGTCGAATATGTCGCCGCCCATTCTAATTCTCAGCTGCCCGTATTTTTTAAACTTGCCGCTGTTTGGGGCGGACACGAAGGCTCGATGCTGTTTTGGCTGTTTTCCCTCGCGCTTTGGGTAACTGCGTTTGCCTATTTCAGCCGAAAAATCGATCCCTTGATTGCGACGCGCACTTTGTCCGTTTTAGGTTTACTGTGCGCAGGGTTTGCGATTTTTATTTTGTTTTTCTCCAATCCCTTTATCCGCCTTTTCCCGATACCCTTGGAAGGTCGCGATCTTAATCCGATGTTGCAAGACGTAGGCTTAATTTTTCACCCGCCGTTGTTGTATATCGGCTATGTGGGATTTGCGGTGAATTTCGCCTTAACCGTCGCCGCCTTATTAAGCGGGCATTTCGACGCAGCGATTGCCCGTTGGACGCGCGCTTGGGTGTTGGTTTCTTGGATGTTTCTAACTCTTGGCATAATGTTGGGATCTTGGTGGGCATATTACGAATTGGGCTGGGGCGGCTGGTGGTTTTGGGATCCGGTGGAAAACGCCTCATTAATGCCGTGGCTATTAGGTTTAGCGTTGCTGCACAGTTTATATGTCACGGAAAAACGCGGCATTTTCAGCTATTGGACAATTTTATTTTCGCTTTTCGCCTTTGCCTTTAGTTTATTAGGCACCTTTGTGGTGCGCTCCGGCGTATTGACTTCCGTTCACGCCTTCGCCTTAGACGGCGAGCGCGGAATTGCCTTATTAATGCTATTCTTTTTGTTAACCGTGGGATCATTGACGCTATTCGCCTTAAAAGTGAACCTTCAACCCGTTAGTGTGCGTTTTGCCCTGTTTTCGCGCGAAACTTTGATGTTGCTCGCGAATATTATTTTTACCGTTGCGGCGGCGAGCGTATTTATCGGCACTTTTTATCCGATGTTGTTTTCCGTGTTGGGATACGGTTCCATTTCCGTCGGCGCGCCGTATTTTAATACCGTCTTTTTGCCTTTATTTATCATCCTATTGCTGATAATGATCTTGGTATTAGCGACTTTTTGGAAAACGGGACATTTCGCCATATTGCGCCGTAACGGATTGCTGTTATTGCCCGCGTTAGCTTGTGCTTACGCAATGATCGCCTTGACCGTTAAAGCAGACGAAAGTTTGCGTTTTAACGCCGTCGCATTTTTATTGGTGACGCTTGCCTGTTGGTTGTTGTTCACAACTCTATGCGTGAATCCTTTTAAATCGAACATTAAAGGTTTGGGAATGATCTTCGCTCATTGCGGCGTGGCGATTGCAGTGATCGGCGCGGTGATGTCGAGCTATTTCGGCACGGAAATCGGCGTGCGCTTATCGCCCGGCGATAGACAACAACTGAACGGCTATGATTTTCATTATGTGGGATTTACCAATGAATTAGGCGCCAACTACACCGCCGAGAAAGCCCATTTCGAGGTGTTTAAAAATAACGAAAAAGTGACCGCACTTTATCCTGAACGGCGCTATTATGAGGTGCGCACGATGAATATGTCGGAAGTCGGTTTGCATTGGGAGTGGTTAGGCGATATTTACATCGTAATGGGCGACAAACTCGGCGCCGGCGAATTTACTTTCCGCTTGCATTACAAGCCTTTTATTCGCTGGTTATGGGCGGGCGGATTATTAATGGCGTTCGGCGCGTTTTGTGCGGCTGTAGGATTAAGACGAAAAAATGATGAATAGAAAACTGGTTTTTGTGCCGTTATTATTGATTCTTGCTCTGTGCTTTTTATTGTTTCGCGGCTTGCAACAGGATCCGAAACAAATCGCCTCGGCATTAATCGGCAAACCGATTCCCGAATTTTATCAAGCGGATTTGTTAAATCCGACAAATACGCTGAGCAACACGGATTTACCCAAAGAACCTTTTTTATTAAACGTCTGGGGCAGTTGGTGCGTCTATTGTAAAATCGAACATCCGTTTTTGATGCGGCTTACCGAGCAAGGCATAAAAATCGTCGGCTTAAATTATCGCGACAAGGCGCAAAGTGCGGTGGAAATGTTGCGCAAAATGGGCAATCCTTTTGTTTCCGTTATCGACGACAGTCAAGGAATTCTTGCATTGAAACTCGGCGTTGACGGCGCGCCGGAAACCTATTTAATCGACGGAAACGGCGTCATTCGCTATCGTCATTCGGGCGAATTAAACCAAGAAATTTGGCGACAAAAATTTTTACCGGAATGGGAAAAATGGCAATAATAAAAAAATTCACCGCACTTTTGACGTTTTTTTCGGCAATATTATTATATTGCGCACCCGTGCGCGCAGAAATGGTGGACACCTATCAATTCGCCAATGCGCAAGAACGCACGCGCGCCGTGGAGTTGGCAAAATCCTTGCGTTGTCCGCAGTGCCAGAATCAAAATCTGGTGGAATCCAATTCGCCGATCGCTTATGACCTGCGCATTGAAGTGTACGATATGGTGAACCAAGGCAAAAGCAACGAGCAAATCATTGAGGCAATGACGGCGCGATTCGGCGATTTCGTGCGCTATAACCCGCCGTTTAAAGCAACCACCGCGTTATTGTGGGGATTGCCGTTTTTATGTTTTTTGGCGGGTATCGTCGGTGTTGTTTATTACCTCCGCCGCCGAACTTCCACCGAGGCAAAAAACGCCTCGCTTAATCAAGCGCAACAACAAGCATTAAACGACTTATTGCAAAAAACGGGAAAAAAATGAACGAATTTATCATCGGAATGTTGGCGTTTGTGGTGATTGCGCTGTCGGTTTTTCTGCCGTTGTCCGGACGAATAGATTGGCAACGCGCTTATCGACGCGAACAAAACGTCGCATTATATCAACGGCAACTGCGCGCCAATCCGCCTGCCGACTTAGCGGACGAATATGCGCAACGTTTATTGAATGACGAAAAACAGCTGCAAAATTCACCGCACTTTTATTCGCCGAATATCGCCACGAATCATTTTTGTTACGCAAGTTTGCTATTTTTGCTGCTCACCTTGCTTCCGCTCGGCTATTATTTTTCCTTACAACGTTTCGACGTGGCGCAAATGGGCGTACAAGACGGCACGGAAATGCGCATAAAATCGGAAAACCGCGATGCAATCGACAAAAATAACGACTACATCTTAACCGTGCAAAACCGCTTACGCCGTGATCCGAATAACGCCGCCCATTGGGTGGAATTAGGGCAGGCATATATGCTTAATAACGAATTTGAAAACGCCCTGATCGCTTATAACAATGCTGCAGGATTGGAAGGACAAAAACCTTATTTGCTCGGCTTGGCGGCAAGTGCGCAATATTACCGCGACGGGCAAAAAATCACACCGGCAACGGAAAACTTATTAACCCGCGCTTTACAACAAGATCCGCAAGAAATCTCCGCCCTCTCCTTATTGGCAAGCGACGCCTTCCTCCAAGCGGATTACCGCCGCGCCTTAAGTTTATGGCAGCGAATCCTTGACGGCGACAAACCGGAAACCGACCGCCGCGCCATCATCCAAAGTATGCAAATGGCGGAAATGTTGTTGAAGGCGGGGGAGAGGGAATAGTCATCTTTTAAGGAGATCTTTACCGTCACTCGCACCTTTATTGATTTGTTCGGTTGGGATAAATCCTTGGCTAGCCCATTTCTCGTTTGAACGACTCAGTTTACGATAATTTTGCGGCGATACGCCGGTGTATTTTTGGAAGCTATCATAGAACCGGCTAATTGAATTAAATCCGGCGGTGAGTGAAATATCTAATACTGTTTTATCAGTGTCGCTTAAAAGTGCTTTAGAATGGTTAATCCTCATCATCGTAATATATTGTTTAATTGTTAACTGCATTACGGTTTGAAATAATCGCATTGCATAATGCGTATTTAATCCGACTGCGCTTGCCACATTTTCTACCGTGAGTGCATCGCTATAATGATTTGCAATATGATCTAACATTAAGCTTACATAATGTTGAGTATGTTTAGATGATTTGATTTGTTGATTTGATTGGTATGTGTTTTCTAATAAGAGTTCCCAACCGTCAAAACTTAAACGTCTTAACATTAGTTGAATTTCATCATAAGCCAACTGCTGCACATTCAAATTGTCTGATTGCAACTCCTTTTCCCAGCGTGTTATTTCAAAAGCGCTGACAAGTTCGGCGTGCTTTGATTGAATGACAATTCCGTGTGTTACGTGGTTAATAAGTTCGCGCGAGAGCGGCCAAGATAGGAATAAGTGTACTGGAATATCCAAAACAGCCATTGAACGGCAATGTTTACAATCAACTACTCGATGAGGAACTGAAGCCCAAAAAAGCGCGATATGTCCTGCTTGAATAGTGACGTTACGTCCATTGAAAATGTATTCGACGTTGCTATCAAAAGGAATGTTTATTTCTATATGTCCGTGCCAGTGATAACCAGCCATTACATAAGGTGGTTGTTGTAAAACGACATTGAGTGTTTGTTTATCGGAATATAAAGATAACGGACTGATAATTTCACTGTTAAAGGCGGAAGTATCAACCGTTGTATTATTTCTTTTTTTCATCATAAATTGACCGCACTTTAAGTTTATTCCTGAATTAGAGTATTCGTTTAACCGAAAAAAAGATAGTAATTTTTTGCTAAAAATTCCTAAAAACTCATATTTTGATATCTAGAACAATAAAAGTGAGTTTTTGGGAATTTTATTAAAGAATGTGATATTAATTTTTTTCGATATTTTGGGCATTATGATTTTAGGTAAATGTACCTTTCGATCTGATGAGTAATTAATTTTTATAGGAGTAATACTATGAGTTCCCCTAAAATCACGTTTATTGGCGCAGGATCTACAGTTTTTGTTAAGAATATTTTAAGTGATGTTTTTCATAAGCCTGCGTTAAAACAAGCTCGTATTGCACTAATGGATATTGATGAGAATCGATTACAGGAATCTCACTTTGTTATAGATAAACTAATGAAGTCTGTCGGTGCAAACGGCATCATTGAATGTTATACAGATCAAAAAGAAGCGTTAAAAGGTGCTGACTTTGTTATTGTCGCTTTTCAAATTGGCGGCTATGAGCCTTGTACGGTAACGGATTTTGAAATCTGTAAAAAATATGGTTTAGAGCAAACTATTGCCGATACCTTGGGCGTTGGCGGCATTATGCGAGCGCTACGTACAATTCCTCATTTATGGAAAATTTGTGACGATATGCTAGAAGTTTGTCCAAATGCGACAATGCTAAACTATGTAAACCCTATGGCGATGAATACTTGGGCGATGTTTGAGAAATATCCTCAAATTAAGCAAGTTGGATTATGTCATTCTGTGCAAGGAACAGCGGAAGAATTAGCCAGAGATTTAGATTTGAATCATCAGGATTTACGTTATGTTTGCGCAGGAATTAACCATATGGCTTTCTATCTCAATCTTGAGAAAAAACAAGCGGATGGCAGCTATGTGAGTATTTATCCAGATTTATTAGCCGCGTATGAAAGTGGACGTGCGCCGAAGCCAAGAATGGATAATAACCCGCGCTGTAACAATATTGTGCGTTATGAGATGCTGAAAAAATTAGGCTATTTTGTAACAGAATCTTCGGAACATTTTGCTGAATATACGCCGTACTTTATTAAACCTAATCGCCCGGATTTGATCGAACGTTATAAGGTTCCTCTTGACGAATACCCGAAACGTTGTGTTGAACAAATTTCAAAATGGAAAAAAGACTTAGAAGAATATAAACAAGCGGAAAGTATTTGTATGCCAGAATCTCGTGAATATGCAAGTACGATTATTAATTCTATTTGGACAGGAACGCCAAGTGTGATTTATGGAAATGTGAAGAATGTGGATTTAATAGATAACTTACCACAGGATTGTTGCGTAGAAGTTGCGTGTTTGGTAGATGCGAATGGTATTAGACCAACAAAAGTAGGTGCAATCCCTAATCATTTGGCGGCATTGATGCAGACTAATATCAATGTGCAACGTTTGGCTACAGAGGCTTTATTAACACAAAATCGTGATCGTATTTATCACGCTGCAATGCTGGATCCGCATACTGCGGCAGCATTAGGGTTGGAGGAAATTTATAGCCTAGTTGATGAATTGTTGATTGCTCATAAGGATTGGTTGCCTGAATGGATTAACCAATAAACATAAAATAAAGAGGCGTTGATTTGGAATATTGATTAGATATTAGCAAAAATAGCGCCTTTTCCCATTATTAAAATAACGCGGAGGTTTTTTATGAGCTTATCGATGAAAACAAAAATTAGTTTTGGGCTAGGTGCATATGGTAAAGATTTTGCCATAGGCATTGTGTATATGTATTTAATGTATTACTACACTGATATTATCGGTGTATCTGCTGCAACAGTCGGAACCATTTTTATGGTAGCCAGAATTTGGGACGCATTAAATGATCCTATTATGGGCTGGATTGTTAATAATACGCGTACACGCTGGGGAAAATTCAAACCGTGGATTTTGATTGGCACAATATTGAATTCCATTTCATTATTTTCTTTATTTTGCGCGGATTACTTTAGCGGAGACGCATTAATTATTTATATCGCAGTGACTTATATCCTTTGGGGGATGACCTATACGTTAATGGATATTCCTTTTTGGTCTTTAACTCCGACGTTAACGCTTGATCAACGTGAACGAGAAGAACTAGTGCCTTATCCACGTTTCTTTGCAAGTTTGGCAGGGTTTGTCACAGCTGGTATTTGTATGCCGTTTGTTGATTATGTCGGGGGAGATGATAAAAGTTTCGGCTTTAGAATGTTTTGTTTGATCATCATTGCTTTCTTTGTTATTTCAACTGTAATTACGCTGATTAATGTGAAGGAAAAATATTCATCGGATAACCTTGAAGGCGGAAATCAAACAGCTGCTAAAGTTCCTCTAAAAACATTAGTATCTTTGATTCCGAAAAATGATCAGCTGTTAAGCTTGTTAATAATGGCGCTTTGTTACAATATTGCAGGTAATATCATTTCTGGGTTCGCGGTATATTATTTCACTTATGTTGTCGGTGATAAAGAAATGTTCCCATATTATATGTCTTATGCGGGTATTGCTAATCTTGCCGTTATCATATTATTTTCACGCTTAGTGAAATTCTTTTCTCGCCGAACATTATGGATAGGTATTTCTGTGAGTTCTATTTTAAGCTGTGCTATTTTAGCTTATGCCGGATTGGCGGAAAATACGAGCGCCTTTATGATTATTTTAGCCGGTGTATTTATGCAGATCGGTAGTGCAATATTCTGGACATTGCAAGTTATTATGGTTGCCGATACTGTTGACTATGGTGAATATAAACTTAGTATTCGTTCGGAAAGCATTGCTTATGCCGTACAAACAATGGTAGTTAAAGCAGGATCCGCTGTATCAGCTTTCTTAATTGGTGTTTTACTCACCGCTATCGGTTATATTCCTAATGTTGAGCAAACACCGGAAACGATTTTCTGGATGAAAGCAATTATGATTGCGCTACCTATAATGTTCTATGGCATTAAATTAATCGTGTATTTCCGTTATTATCGATTACACGGAGATCTATTAGCAAAAGTGAATATCACATTATTAGATAAATATCGCAAAGTAGATGTAAGATATTAATATCTTGCTATATTCAGCAGCTTTATGTGATCTGCACCCCAAGAGTCGGGCGAAACACCCAACCTAGTAAGGTGCAGATTTTATTAGAACGAAGATCAATAAGTCCTAGATATACTGTACTTTTCCCATAGAAAATGATAGCTTTCCCGCCAAGATTTCCGGAAAGGCGATAAGTTGAATGAATCACTTTGTTTTTTATGACACCGTTATTATCGGCGCGGGGGCGTCGGGGTTGTTTTGTGCGGCGCGTATCGCCGAAAACGGCGGGCAGGTTTGTGTGCTGGATAATGGCAAAAAAATCGGGCGGAAAATTTTAATGTCCGGCGGTGGGTTTTGTAATTTCACTAATCTTGATGTCACGCCGCAGCACTATCTTTCGCATAATCCGCATTTTGTAAAGTCTGCCTTGGCGCGGTTTAACCAATGGGATTTTATCGCCTTGGTCGCGCAATACGGCATTGCTTATCACGAGAAAGAACAAGGACAGCTTTTTTGTGATCGTAGCGCAGAAGATATTGTGGCGATGTTGGCGGCGGAATGTGAAAAATACGCGGTGAATATTCATTTACGTCAACAAATCGAACGCGTGGAGCGGGCAGATGATAATTCGCAGGGACGTTTTATTTTATATGCGAACGGGCAGGCGATTCGTTGCCGGAATTTGGTGATTGCCACCGGTGGGCTTTCGATGCCGGGATTAGGCGCAACGCCTTTCGGCTATCAAATCGCGCAACAATTCGGGCTGAATGTTTTTGCGCCGCGAGCAGGTTTAGTGCCGTTCACTTGGCGAGAAACGGACAAATTCTACACCGCACTTTCCGGTATTTCGCTGCCAGTGGAGATTACGGCGGCGTGCGGAAAATCTTTTGCGAACAGCTTATTATTCACGCATCGCGGACTTTCCGGCCCGGCGGCACTGCAGATTTCGAATTATTGGCAGTCGGGCGAAAGTTTGCATATCGATTTATTACCGTCGGAAGATATTGCGCAATATATCTTGAATTTACGTCGAACGTCGCCGAAATTACAGTTAAAAACCGCATTATCTCGCCTATTGCCGAACAAATTGGTCGAATTGTGGCTTGCGCAAGGCATATTGCAAGATGAAGTGATTGCGCAAATGAGTAAAGTGCGGTTGGAAAATTTGACGAATTCGGTTCATCATTGGCATTTTCAACCGAACGGCACGGAAGGTTATCGCACGGCGGAAGTGACTTTGGGCGGCGTGGATACTGATGAAATTTCTTCAAAAACAATGGAAAGCAAACGAGTGAAAGGATTGTATTTTATCGGCGAAGTGTTGGATGTCAGCGGCTGGTTGGGCGGTTATAATTTTCAATGGGCGTGGAGCTCGGCATATGCCTGCGCACAGGGCATCTGCGCACAGGAATGATTTATTGCGGCACGCAAATTTTTCGAATCAATGACGAACCTATATAGCCGTTTATCACCATTTTTAGGTGAGAGTTTACAAAATGAATGTAAACGATGTCTTCGGGTTAATATGTAAAGGATGTTCGGGTTGTACCGATTACACTTTATCAACAAACTAACGCATTAAAAAATGTCACCAATTTCAGGAATCGTACCCTTCGATTCCTTTTTTATGCAAAAATTTCAGCAAAATCAACCGCACTTTTAGTCCTTTCGAGATTGGGATATAATGATTCGGTTTTTTACAACCCGATAAAATGAAGGAATAAATAATGCAAAACCCAAAAGACGATGTACTTTATGCGCCGATTGAGTGGGCGGATCACAGCGAGGGCTATACGGATATTCTGTATCACAAATCCGCCGACGGTATTGCCAAAATCACCATTAATCGCCCGCAAGTGCGTAATGCCTTTCGTCCGCAAACCGTCAAAGAAATGATTCACGCCTTTTCGGATGCGCGTTTCGATGAAAAAATCGGTGTTATTGTATTAACAGGACAAGGCGAAAAAGCTTTCTGCTCCGGCGGCGATCAAAAAGTGCGCGGCGATTACGGCGGTTATAAAGACGAAAGCGGCGTACATCACTTAAACGTATTGGATTTTCAACGCGATATTCGCAGCTGCCCGAAACCGGTGGTGGCAATGGTGGCGGGTTATGCTATCGGCGGCGGTCACGTTTTACATATGTTATGCGATTTGACCATTGCGGCGGATAACGCGATCTTCGGGCAAACCGGCCCGAAAGTCGGCTCTTTCGACGGCGGCTGGGGCGCAAGTTATATGGCGCGTATCATCGGTCAGAAAAAAGCGCGCGAAATTTGGTTCTTATGCCGTCAATATAATGCGCAAGAAGCCTTGGATATGGGCTTGGTGAACACTGTCGTGCCTTATGCGGATTTGGAAAAAGAAACCGTGCGTTGGTGTCGCGAAATGTTGCGTAACAGCCCGATTGCCTTGCGTTGTTTGAAAGCAGCGTTAAACGCGGATTGCGACGGACAAGCCGGCTTGCAAGAATTGGCGGGCAACGCGACAATGTTGTTCTATATGACCGAAGAAGGTCAGGAAGGTCGCAATGCGTTTAACGAAAAACGCGCGCCGGATTTCAGTAAATTTAAACGTAATCCTTAATCGGGTTGAAAAGCGGGGCGACAAAGTGCGCCCTGCGTTTTATTAAGTAGGAAAATATGACCGCTCGCCGTTATCAACTTTATCAATACAGTATTCCCGTTGACAGCCAACTGATTTTGCGCAATCGTTTTTTGAAACGGCGTGAAGGCTTGTTAGTGCATATTCAATGCGGGCAACACGAAGGCTGGGGCGAAATCGCACCTTTGCCCGAATTTAGCGAAGAAACCTTGGAAATGGCGGAAAAACAGACCGCACTTTGGCTGAAAAACTGGGACGAAGCCCGCGCCAACAATCAAAAATTGTCTTTGGACGGACTTTATCCTTCTGTGGCATTCGGTTTAAGCTGCGCTTTGGCGGAGTTAAAAGGCAAATTGAACGCGCAAGGGAATTATCAGGTCGCGCCGCTTTGTTACGGCGATCCTGACGAACTTTACGAACCTTTGAATCAGATGCAAGGAGAGAAAGTCGCCAAAATCAAAGTGGGAATGTATGAAGCAAATCGCGACGGAATGATCGCCGATATGTTGTTGGAAGCCATTCCCGATTTACAGTTACGCCTTGACGCCAATCGCAGTTGGACGCCGGAAAAAGCGCAATTATTCGCCAAATATGTCAAACCGCAACATCGCGCGCGCATTCAATTTTTGGAAGAACCTTGCAAAACGCGCGAGGCAAGTCGTCAATTCGCCGCGGAAACCGGCATTGCTATTGCGTGGGACGAAAGCGTGCGAGAAGCGCAATTTCGCGTCGAAAAAGAACCGCACTTAGCAGCGATCGTGATTAAGCCGACATTGGTCGGATCACTGGATTATTGTATCGAACTCATCGAACAAGCACATCGACAAGGGATTAAAGCGGTAATCAGTTCGTCTATCGAAAGTAGCCTCGGATTAACTCAGCTTGCGCGCATTGCGCAGCAATACACGCCGAATGTAACGCCGGGCTTGGATACTTTAAGTTTGATGGATTACCAAGTGTTAAGACAATGGCCGGATTCGACCTTGCCGTTAATCGGATTGGATTCGCCGTTTATTCGCGCGATTGATCTTGACGAACAAGTTTAATATTGGTTTGACCACAGTTTATCTTACTGCGATTTTTATAAAAAACGCTATAATGCGGTCTCTGAAGGAAAAAGGATGGAATTATGTCGCAATTACCACGCATTTTGCTGTTAAACGGCCCGAACTTAAATATGTTGGGCAAGCGCGAACCGGCGCATTACGGTCATTTATCTCTTGCGGCGATTGAGCAACAACTGAGCGAATCGGCAAAACAAAAAGGTATCGAATTAGAATGTTTTCAAGCAAATAGCGAAGAAAAATTGATCGAACGTATTCATCAAAGTTTCCGTCAAGTGGATTTTATTATTATTAATCCGGCGGCTTACACGCACACCAGCGTCGCTTTGCGCGACGCCTTGTTGGCGGTGGCGATTCCGTTCGTCGAAGTGCATTTGTCCAACGTACATAAACGTGAGCCGTTTCGTCATCATTCTTATTTCAGCGATATTGCCGAAGGCGTGATTTGCGGATTAGGCGCGCAAGGATACGAATTCGCTTTGCAATATGCCGTTGCGCATTTGCCGAGAATTAACGAAATGACGGAAATTTAGCGAAATTTGCAGAATTTTGTCGCCAACACGCAGATTTTCAGGTAATCTCACGGGCGATAATTTAAAAGAAACCCGCCGCACTTTTTAGCGCTTTGTTTGTCCAATAAAAAAAGTGCGGTCAAAATTTTTAATATTTTAGGAAAACAGTATGGACATTCGTAAAATTAAGAAACTTATCGAATTAGTGGAAGAATCGGGCATTATGGAGCTTGAGATTTCGGAAGGTGAAGAATCGGTACGCATTAATCGCGGTACGCCGGCGGTGACTGCCGTGCAATACACGGTTCCTGCGCCGACACCGGCTCCGGTAGCGCCGGCTGTGACACCTGCGGTTGCAGCGCCTGCGGCACCGGCTGCAGCGGAAGAAGTGTCCGGTCATATCGTTCGTTCGCCGATGGTGGGTACTTTCTATCGTAGCCCAAGTCCGGATGCAAAAGTATTCGTCGAAGTCGGTCAAACCGTGAAAGTGGGCGATGCGTTATGTATCGTTGAAGCGATGAAAATGATGAACCGTATCGAAGCGGATAAGGCCGGTGTGGTGAAAGCGATTCTTGTCAATGACGGCGAGCCGGTTGAATTTGACGAACCGTTAATCGTTATCGAATAATTCGTTTTTTCGTAGATCTTTGTCGATCTACGCCAAGGTCAACAGACCCGAATAGGCTAAGAGTAAATGCTTATGTTAGAAAAAGTTGTTATTGCCAACCGCGGCGAAATCGCCTTGCGTATTTTACGCGCCTGTAAAGAGCTGGGGATTAAAACCGTTGCGGTTCATTCCACCGCCGACCGTGAATTGAAACACGTTTTATTGGCGGATGAAACCATTTGTATCGGCCCGGCGCCTTCCGTGAAAAGTTATTTGAATATTCCGGCGATCATTGCCGCCGCCGAAGTGAGCGGCGCGGATGCGATTCATCCGGGGTACGGTTTCTTGTCGGAGAATGCGGATTTTGCCGAACAAGTCGAGCGTTCCGGTTTTACCTTTATCGGCCCGACAGCGGACGTGATTCGTTTAATGGGCGATAAAGTGTCCGCGATTAACGCAATGAAAAAAGCCGGCGTGCCTTGCGTGCCGGGCTCGGACGGCCCGTTGGGTTCGGATATGGCGAAAAATAAAGAAATCGCCAAATGTATCGGTTATCCGGTGATTATTAAAGCTTCCGGCGGTGGCGGCGGGCGCGGTATGCGCGTGGTGCGCGGTGAAAGCGCCTTGGAAGAATCCATCGCAATGACCAAAGCGGAAGCGAAAGCGGCGTTTAATAACGATATGGTGTATATGGAAAAATACTTGGAAAATCCGCGTCACGTCGAAATCCAAGTGTTAGCCGACACCCACGGCAACGCCGTGTATCTTGCCGAACGCGATTGTTCGATGCAGCGTCGTCACCAAAAAGTGGTGGAAGAAGCGCCGGCACCGGGAATCAGCGAAGAAGTGCGTCGCGACATCGGCTCGCGCTGTGCGAAAGCTTGTGTAGAAATCGGCTATCGCGGTGCGGGTACGTTTGAATTTTTATATGAAAACGGCGAATTTTATTTCATCGAAATGAACACGCGGATCCAAGTGGAACATCCGGTGACCGAAATGATCACGGGCGTGGATTTGGTGAAAGAGCAGTTGCGTATTGCCTCCGGTTTACCGATTTCCTTCAAACAGGAAGATATTCAAGTGAAAGGTCACGCAATGGAATGCCGAATTAATGCGGAAGATCCGAATACCTTCTTACCGTCGCCGGGTAAAGTAACGCATTTACATTCGCCGGGCGGATTGGGCGTGCGTTGGGATTCTCACGTTTATGCCGGTTATACCGTACCGCCGCATTACGATTCGATGATCGCAAAATTGATCACTTACGGCGACACGCGCGAAGTGGCGATTCGTCGTATGCAAAACGCATTGGCGGAAACTATTATCAGCGGTATTAAAACCAATATTCCGTTACACGAATTGATTTTAGCCGATGAAAATTTCCAAAAAGGCGGCACGAATATTCATTACCTAGAGAAAAAACTGGGAATGCGTGATTAAACGATTTGATTTAATGAAAAAAGTGGAGTAATTTCCACTTTTTTTATAGGTGAAATTCGCCTATTCGCAAAAACGATAAAAATTACTCTCATACAATGGAAATGAAAAAAATGCAAACAAACTTACGTTACAAACAAGCGTCGAAAGAGGCGCGCTGGGCATTGGGGCTAACCGTGCTTTATGTCATCGGTTGGTGTCTGTGTGCGTATTTGCCGAAAGAAACAAGCGGGCCGCTCGGTTTCCCGTTATGGTTCGAATTGGCTTGTATTTATCTTCCCGTATTGTTCATCGTTGTGGCGTACTGGGTCATCAAAATCGTCTATCAGGACATTTCACTTGAAAATGAGGAAGAAAAATGAATTTGGGAATTATTCTTCCGTTGGGAATTTATTTAACCTTCGTGTTCGGTGCGGCGATTTATGCTTATGTCAAACGTTCCGGTAATGATTTTTTGACCGAATATTATGTGGGCAACCGCTCGATGACCGGTTTTGTCTTGGCGATGACTACCGCCTCCACCTATGCCAGCGCCAGTTCCTTTATCGGCGGGCCCGGCGCTGCTTATAAATTCGGTTTAGGTTGGGTATTGCTGGCGATGATTCAAGTGCCGGCGGTGTGGTTGGCGTTGGGTGCATTAGGGAAAAAATTCGCCTTGTTATCGCGCGAAACCAATGCGCTGACCATTAACGATTTGCTACTTTATCGCTATAAAAATAAATTCTTAGTGTGGATTTCCGGCTTTGCCTTGTTGATCGCCTTTTTCGCTGCGATGACCGTGCAATTTATCGGCGGCGCGCGTTTATTAGAAACGACTATCGGCATCGGTTATACGCAAGCCTTGCTGATTTTCGCCTTAACCGTCGGGCTTTACACCTTTATCGGCGGATTTCGCGCCGTGGTGTTGACCGACACCATTCAAGGCACGGTAATGATTTTAGGCACGATCATCTTGCTTGTGGCAACCGTTTATGCCGCCGGCGGCGTGGAAAGTGCGGTGCAAAAATTAACGGAAATCGACCCGCACTTAGTTACGCCTTACGGACCGAACGATATGTTGGATTTCCAATTTATGGCATCTTTCTGGATTTTGGTGTGTTTCGGCGTGGTCGGCTTACCGCATACGGCGGTGCGTTGTATGGCGTTTAAAGACAGTAAAGCACTGCATAACGGAATGTTGATCGGCACCGTCGTTTTGAGTGTGATTATGCTCGGAATGCACCTTGCCGGTGCATTAGGTCGTGCAGTGATTGGGGATTTAACCGTGCCGGATCAAGTGATCCCGACTTTAATGCTGCACGTTTTACCGCCGGTCGTCGCCGGTATTTTCTTAGCCGCGCCAATGTCGGCGATTATGTCCACCATTGACGCGCAACTGATTCAATCGTCGTCGATTTTCGTCAAAGATTTATATTTATCGGCAAAACCGGAAATGGCGCAAAATCAGAAGAAAATCAGCCGGCTTTCTTCCCTGATTACGCTCGGTTTGACTGCGCTGCTCATTTTTGCCGCGCTGAATCCGCCGGATATGATTATCTGGTTGAATCTTTTCGCTTTCGGCGGATTGGAAGCCGCATTTTTATGGGTGATCGTACTCGGTTTATATTGGGATAAAGCCAATGCCTACGGCGCGATCAGTTCAATGGTGATCGGACTCGGCAGTTATATTTTACTGACTTCGCTTTCAATTAAACTACTGAATTTCCACGCAATCGTGCCGTCATTAGTCTTCGGTTTAGCGGCATTTTTAGTGGGAAATTACTTCGGCGTAAAACGAAACAAACAAAAAAATCGTTAAAAAAACACCGCACTTTTGCGATAATTTAACGAGAAAACAAAAGGAAACAAAATGGCTTGGATACAAATCAGAATTAACAGCACCAATCAACAAGCGGAAAAGCTTAGCGATTATTTGGATGAAATCGGCGCGGTGTCGGTGACTTTTATGGATAGTCAGGATACGCCGATTTTCGAACCGCTGCCGGGCGAAACGCGCCTGTGGGGTAATACCGACGTCATCGCGTTGTTCGATGCGGAAACGGATATGCAACGGATTGTGCGCGCGTTGCAACAAGCTGGTCATCTTGACGAGCAAAGCGCGTATAAAATCGAACAAATCGAAGATAAAGATTGGGAACGCGAATGGATGGATAATTTTCATCCGATGCAATTCGGGCGGCGTTTATGGATTTGTCCGAGCTGGCGTGAGATTCCCGATCCCGACGCAGTGAATGTAATGTTGGATCCGGGCTTGGCGTTCGGCACGGGAACTCACCCGACCACTGCGTTATGTTTAGAATGGCTGGACGGTTTGGATTTGGAAGGTAAAACCGTAATCGATTTCGGTTGCGGCTCCGGTATTTTAGCCATTGCCGCGTTGAAATTAGGCGCAAAAAGTGCGGTGGGAATCGACATTGATCCGCAAGCGATTTTAGCCAGCAAAAATAATGCCGAACAAAACGGCGTGGCGGATCGCTTACAGCTTTTCTTGTCGCAAAACAAACCGGCGGATTTGCAAGCGGATGTGGTGGTGGCGAATATTTTAGCCGGCCCGCTGAAAGAACTCTATCCGGTAATCAGCCGCTTAGTGAAACCGCAAGGCGTGTTGGGATTATCCGGTATTTTAGAGACGCAAGCACCGTCGGTGTGTGAGGCTTACGAGCAAACGTTTGCGCTGGATGAGGTGAAAGTTCGCGAGGAATGGAGCCGTATTACAGGGAAATTGAAGTAAATTTGTCAAGCATAAAAAACGGTTTCTCGATAGAAATTTAATGAAATTTAGACATTAATTAACGAATCGAAAAAAAATGCGTTTTGTATAAAAAATATGCTTTTCAAATGGGTTAAAAGTGCGTATCATAGCACGCCTTGTCGGTTGGCAGGCGTGTTTAATTTTTAGCGGATCAGGTGTGTTTAACGAGGAAAAGAAAGTGCGGATTGGTTCTTATCAACTGAAAAACCGTATTATTTTGGCTCCGATGGCAGGCATTACCGATCAACCGTTTCGGCGACTTTGCGCACACTACGGTGCGGCGTTAACTTTCTCCGAAATGATGTCAACGAATCCGCAAGTTTGGCATACCGAAAAATCGAAGCTGCGCTTGGCTCATCACCAAGACGCGGGAATTAACGCCGTGCAAATCGCGGGCGCCGATCCTGATGAAATGGCGCAAGCGGCGCAAGTAAACGTGGAATACGGTGCGGACATTATTGATATAAATATGGGCTGCCCGGCAAAGAAGGTGAATCGTAAAATGGCGGGATCCGCGCTTTTACAATATCCCGATTTGGTTCGACGGATTCTTGAAGCGGTGGTTAATGCCGTAAACGTGCCCGTAACATTAAAAATTAGAACGGGTTGGGATCGCAATAATCGAAATTGCACGGAAATCGCGAAAATAGCGGAACAAGCCGGTATTCAAGCGCTGACCGTTCACGGTCGAACGCGCGAATGTCTGTTTGAAGGCGAAGCGGAATACGAACATATCCGCGCGGTGAAAAAGCAAGTTTCGATACCGATTATTGCGAACGGCGACATAATTTCGCCCCAAAAAGCATTGGATGTGCTTAACTATACCGGGGCTGATGCGGTAATGATCGGACGCGGTGCATTAGGTCGCCCTTGGTTGTTTCAATCAACGGTGAGTTTAGTGGAAACGGGTTCGACGATACCGGAACCGAGTTTAGCGGAAAAGTGCGGTGTAATTTTGCAACATATTCGTGATCTTCATCAATTCTACGGTGAAGAAAAAGGGTATCGTATAGCACGCAAGCACGTTGCTTGGTATTTGCAGGGAATTCAACCCAATTCCGGTTTTAGACAGACTTTTAATGCAATAACTGACGCCAAAACGCAGCTAATTGCATTGGAAGAATTTTTTAATTTGATTTAATTGGATAAAGAGAAATGTTAGAACAACAACGTAATCCGGCTGAAGCTTTAACGGTTTCAGTTTTAAATTCACAATCTCAAGTAACAAATAAACCACTTCGTGATTCTGTGAAACAAGCATTAAGAAACTACTTATCACAGTTAGACGGTCAAGATGTGAACGATCTTTATGAATTAGTTTTAGCGGAAGTTGAACACCCTATGTTGGATATGGTTATGCAATATACGCGCGGCAACCAAACGCGCGCGGCGACAATGCTCGGCATTAACCGCGGAACATTACGCAAAAAATTGAAAAAATACGGTATGGGTTAATTCTTAATCGATATTGACAAAAACGCCCTTGTTGCAAAATAAGGGCGTTTTTCGTTTTATCTCGCGCAAACGTTTTCGTTTCTCGTCGAATTCCTTTATAATAGCCTGTATTTTCAATCAGCTAATCAATGGTAAAAAGTCTATGTTACAGGTTTTTCGCGGATCACCCGCACTTTCTTCCTTCCGTTTGAATCAACTTGCCGCCCGTTTCCAAAAAGCGGATTTACCGGTTAAATCCTGCTATGCGGAATATTTGCATTTTGCGGAATTAACCGCCGAATTGACGGCGGAAGAAACCGATAAATTGGAACAATTATTGCATTATGGCCCGACACTTGCGCAGCACGAACCGAGCGGCGAATGTTTTATCGTGATTCCGCGAATCGGTACTATTTCCTCTTGGTCGTCCAAAGCGTCGGATATCGCGCATAACTGCGGATTGAATAAAGTGGCGCGCTTGGAACGCGGATTAGCGTTTTATTTCGAGCTGGAACGCGCATTGACGGAGGACGAAGAACAACAACTGATTTCACATATTTACGACCGAATGATGGAAAGCGTGATTCGCTCGCCGAATGATGCTGCGGCGTTATTCCGTCATCAAGAACCGAAACCTTTCGTAACCGTAGATATTTTATCCGGCGGGCGCAAGGCATTGGAAACAGCCAACGTTGAACTCGGACTGGCTTTAGCGCAAGATGAAATCGATTATTTGGTGGAAAATTTCACCGCACTTGGTCGCAATCCGCACGACATCGAATTATATATGTTCGCGCAAGCTAACTCCGAACATTGCCGCCATAAAATTTTTAACGCGGATTGGATCATCGACGGCGAAAAACAGGAAAAATCCCTGTTTAAAATGATTAAAAATACCTTCGAAAAAACACCGGATTATGTGCTTTCCGCTTATAAAGATAACGCAGCGGTAATAGAAGGTTCCAAAGTCGGACGTTTCTTCCCTGATAAAGACGGACAATATCGCTATCACAATGAAGACGCCCACATTTTAATGAAAGTGGAAACTCATAACCACCCGACCGCCATTTCGCCTTTCCCGGGTGCGGCAACAGGTTCGGGCGGGGAAATTCGCGACGAAGGCGCTACCGGACGCGGCGCGAAACCGAAAGCAGGTTTAACCGGTTTCTCCGTATCAAACTTAGTGATCCCGAATTTCGAACAACCTTGGGAAAATCCGTTATCTAAACCGAATCGTATCGCCTCCGCCTTAGATATTATGATCGAAGGCCCGTTGGGTGGCGCGGCGTTTAATAACGAATTCGGTCGTCCGGCATTATTGGGATATTTCCGCACTTACGAAGAAAAAGTCAACAGCTTCGGCGGCGAAGAAGTGCGCGGCTATCACAAACCGATTATGTTAGCGGGCGGGATCGGCAACATTCGTGCCGAACACGTTCAAAAAGGCGAGATTCCGCTCGGCGCGAAATTAATCGTGTTAGGCGGCCCGGCGATGAATATCGGCTTGGGCGGCGGCGCGGCGTCCTCAATGGCATCGGGAAAATCCAAAGAAGACTTGGATTTTGCCTCCGTGCAACGGGATAACCCTGAAATGGAACGTCGTTGCCAAGAAGTAATCGACCGTTGCTGGCAACTCGGTGAAGACAACCCGATTGCCTTTATTCACGACGTCGGTGCCGGCGGCTTATCTAACGCAATGCCGGAATTGGTACACGACGGCGGTCGTGGCGGGCGCTTTGAATTACGCGATATTTTATGCGACGAACGCGGAATGTCGCCGTTGGAAATCTGGTGTAACGAATCGCAAGAGCGCTATGTGTTAGCGGTTGCGGCGGACAAATTGGCGGTGTTCGAAGAATTCTGTCGCCGCGAACGTGCGCCTTATGCGATTATCGGCGAAGCGACGGCGGAAGAACACTTAACCTTGCACGATAACCATTTCGATAATAATCCGATCGATTTGCCGATGAACGTATTGTTAGGCAAAACGCCGAAAATGACCCGCGATGTGAAATCAAGTGCGGTGGAAAATCCGGCGGTTTCGCAAGATCACATTCAATTAAAAGAAGCCTTGCATCGCGTCTTGCGTTTGCCGGTCGTGGCGGAAAAAACCTTCTTGATTACTATCGGTGACCGTTCCGTCACCGCAATGGTGGCGCGCGATCAAATGGTCGGTCCTTGGCAAATTCCGGTGGCGGATTGCGCCGTCACTACCGCAAGCTTAGACAGCTATTACGGCGAAGCGATGTCCATCGGCGAACGCGCGCCGGTTGCATTATTGGATTTCGGCGCTTCCGCGCGCTTAGCGGTGGCGGAATCCATCACCAATATCGCTGCGACGAATATCGGCGATATTAAACGCATTAAACTCTCCGCCAACTGGATGTCGGCGGCAGGACACCAAGGCGAAGACGCCGGTTTATATGAAGCGGTGAAAGCCGTGGGCGAAGAACTTTGTCCGGCGCTAGGCATTACCGTGCCGGTGGGTAAAGACTCAATGTCGATGAAAACCACTTGGAACGAAAACGGCGAACAAAAATCTGTTACCGCGCCGCTTTCTTTGGTGATTTCCGCCTTTGCGCGCGTGGAAGACGTGCGCAAAACCGTCACGCCGCAACTTCGCACCGATAAAGGCGCTAGCCGTTTGTTATTGATTGATTTGGGTGAAGGCAAAAATCGTTTGGGCGCGACCGCACTTGCGCAAGTGTATAAACAGCTCGGTGATAAACCGGCGGATGTGGAAAACGTCGAACGCCTTAAAGGTTTCTTTAACGCAATGCAAACTCTTGTTCAACAAGATAAATTGTTGGCTTATCACGATCGTTCCGACGGCGGTTTGATTGTCACTTTAGCGGAAATGGCATTTGCCGGTCATTGCGGCGTTGCCGTTGACATTAGCGCCTTGGGCGATAACGATTTAGCGGTCTTGTTTAACGAAGAACTCGGTGCCGTGATCCAAGTGCGCGAAAGCGAAATTAGCGAAGTACGCGAAGTGTTGAACCAAAACGGATTATTGCATTTAACCAAAGAATTGGGTGAAGTGACGACTTCCGATCATATTGAAATTACACGCGGGCCGAAAGTCTTATTAAGCGAAAAACGTTCCGAATTACGCGGTATTTGGGCGGAATTAACCCATCAAATGCAGCGTTTGCGTGATAATCCGGAATGTGCCGATCAAGAATTCGCCGCCAAAAAAGATCCGAATGATAAAGGACTTTCCGTACATTTGTCTTATGATGTGAATGAAGACATTGCCGCGCCTTATATTGCCAAAGGCGTGAGACCGACGGTCGCCGTGTTGCGCGAACAAGGAGTGAACAGCCATTACGAAATGGCGGCGGCGTTTGATCGCGCCGGTTTCAACGCGATCGACGTGCATATGTCCGATTTAATGACGGGTAAATATAACTTGACCGATTTCAATGCAATGGTGGCGTGCGGCGGTTTCTCTTACGGCGACGTACTCGGTGCCGGCGGCGGTTGGGCGAAGTCCATTTTATTCAACCCAATGTTACGCGAGCAATTCGGTACTTTCTTTGCCAGCCCGAACACCTTAGCGCTCGGCGTGTGTAACGGTTGTCAAATGGTGTCGAACCTGGCGGAAATCATTCCGGGAACGGAAAACTGGCCGCGTTTCGTGCGCAATAAATCCGAACGCTTCGAAGCGCGCGTCGGCTTGGTGAAAATCAACCAAACCAATTCTTTCTGGTTCCAAGGAATGGCGGGATCGCATATGCCGATCGCGGTATCTCACGGCGAAGGGCAAGTGGAATTTAAAGACGCGGCTCAGCTTGAAAATCTACAAAAACAAGGTTTGGTGATTGCGCAATATGTCGATCACAATCTTAACCCGACGGAAATTTATCCGGCGAACCCGAACGGTTCGGTGAACGGCATTACTGCCGTCAGCAACCAAGACGGTCGCGTCGCCATTATGATGCCGCATCCGGAACGCGTATTCCGCGCGGTCAGCAACTCTTGGTATCCGGAAGATTGGAGCGAAGACGGCGCGTGGATGCGCATCTTCCGCAACGCACGCGTTACCCTCGGCTAATTGTCGTTCAAATGAAAAAAGCTAACGTTAATGTTAGCTTTTTTTCGCTTCGAATCGGTCGGTAACAGTTCAAAGTGCGGTGCAATTTTTCATTATTTCGTGCGCAAAATGCGTGAAAAAAACACCGCACTTTTCGTCCTTACAACAATAATGCCGAGCCCCATTTGATAATATCAAAGAAGAATTTATTTTGGTTGGTGGCGACGCCGTCCGAATTGGTATTGGCGTCCGCTTTATTTTCTTCCGCCATTCCACTTTTGTATTCGCCTTTCACCACGGCAAGATCATCGCGTGCTTTGTTGCGCAAGGTGACGCACTGCTCTTGTTCCAAAGGTTTCGTATTCAAGGACTTAAATTTTTTATATTGATATTGGGCGTAACCCATTGATTTTTCATCGGTTTGGATCATTTTGACATAATCTGCGCCGATCACGCTTTCCAATGGATAGAAAAAGACGTATTGAGAATGAATATAAGCATCCTCTTTAGAAAAATGCTCTTGCTGGATGCGAGTTAAATTCGGGTAAATACATTGTTCTGCCTGATGACTGGCGACAACCCAGCGCTGTGCGTCTTGATCGGTTAAGATATAATCCGCATTGGCGAATTGCGCGGGAAAGGTATCGTTCGTCGTGTTCCAACTGCAACCCGCAAGCGCTATCGCGACTGAAGATAATAACAATTTCTTTAACATTTTTTATTCACCTAGTTAAAACGGAAATAATTACTCGCATTATGCCGAACGTTGGCGGACGATTTCGAACAAACAAACGCCGGTGGCGACCGACACGTTCAGCGAGGAAACCGTGCCTGCCATTGGGATACTGATCAGTTGATCGCAGGTTTCGCGTGTTAAACGACGCATTCCGTCACCTTCCGCGCCCATTACTAAAGCGAGCGCGCCGGTCAATTTGCTTTGATACAGCGTTTCGGTGGCTTCTCCGGCAGTGCCGATGACCCAAATATTATGCTGTTGCTGTAAATCTCGCAACGTTCTAGCGAGATTAGTGACGCGGATAAGCGGCACGGATTCCGCGGCGCCGCAAGCTACTTTACGCGCAATCGAGGTCAGTTGCGCCGATTTGTCTTTCGGCACAATCACCGCGCACACGCCCGCGGCATCCGCCGTGCGCAAACAAGCGCCGAGATTATGCGGGTCGGTTACGCCGTCTAATACCAATAATAGCGGATTGGTATGTTTTTGTAGAATTTGATCTAAATCGTTTTCGTTCAGTTCTTTCGCGGCTTGTACGCGCGCGATAATGCCTTGGTGCACTTCGCCGTCCGCTTTTTTGTCTAAACTGTCGCGATTTAAAAATTGTACCGAAATACCTAAGCGGTGCAGTTCGTTCAATAGTGGCTGTAAGCGTTTATCTTCGCGCCCTTTCAGCACATAAACTTCGATCAATCTTTCCGGTGCGTTAGCAAGAAAGGCGCTCACCGCGTGAATACCGTAAATTTTTTCTGACATTTTTATTCCTTTTTATTTTTTATTCTTTTTTGTTTTTTTCGAAACGTTCGATTTTTTCACCGCACTTTTTTTCGCTACGTTTTTGCTGGTCGCAGCTTTTTTTACGCTCGCTTTTTGTTTTTTGATACTTTCGGCGTAACGTAAATTTTTCTTCGCGCGATCTTTTGCCGTTTTTCCTGCCCGCATTGGTTTACGTTCGCTGGAAATCAGCGTGAAATCCACTTGACGTTGTTCCAAGCTCACGGCTTCGACGCGGATTTTCACTTTATCGCCCAAGCGATAAATCATCCCGCTATTTTCGCCGATCAGTTGTTGTTTGCCGAGATCGAATTGATAATAATCGTTATCTAAGGTTGAAATATGCACCAATCCGTCGATAAACAAATCATCCAAACGCACGAACAAGCCGAAACCGGTCACGGAAGAAATGACGCCGCTAAATTCTTCGCCGACGTGATCTTGCATATATTCGCATTTCAGCCAATCCGCTACTTCGCGTGTGGCGTCATCGGCGCGTCGCTCGGTCATCGAACAATGTTCTCCGAGAACGTCCATTTCTTCTTCGTTGTAATGATAACCGCCGGTATCGGTGGTTTTGCGTTTGGAGCCTTTTTGCTTGGCGAGCAAATATTTAATGCCTCGGTGTAAAGTCAAATCGGGATAACGGCGAATCGGCGAGGTAAAATGCGCGTATTCTTCCAGCGCTAAACCGAAGTGTCCGATATTCTCAGGATCGTACATTGCTTGGCTTAAGGAACGCAGCAACATTGTTTGAATTAATTCGTGATCCGGTCGAACGCGCACTTGCTCCAAAAGTTTGGCGTAGTCGGCAGTGGTCGGTTTTTCTCCGCCGCCGAGGGTTAATCCGCATTCGTTTAAAAAGCCTCGGAACGCGGTAAGTTTTTCCTCGCTAGGGCCGGCGTGAATACGGTATAACGCCGCTTCTTGATGGTGTTCCATAAAATTCGCCGCCGAAATATTGGCGAGAATCATACATTCTTCGATGATTTTGTGCGCGTCGTTGCGCACCACCGGCTCAATGCTTTCAATGCGTCCCATTTCGTTAAACACAAATTTGCTTTCGATAGTTTCAAAATCAATGGCGCCGCGTTGGTGGCGCGCTTTGATAAGCGCTTGATACATTTGATGTAATTCTTGCAAATGCGGCACTAATTCTTGATAACGCTCACTGAGTTCTTCATCGCCTTCTAAAATACGCGCCACTTTGGTGTAGGTCAGGCGGGCGTGCGAATTCATTACCGCTTCGTAAAAGCGATAATCGGTCAGCTTGCCTTTTGCCGATAAATCCATTTCGCACACCATACACAGGCGATCCACTTGCGGATTAAGGGAACATAAGCCGTTGGATAAAATTTCAGGCAACATCGGTACGACCCGATTCGGGAAATACACCGAATTGCCGCGATTGTAGGCTTCCGTATCAAGCGCCGTGCGCAGGCGAACATAGTAGCTTACATCGGCAATGGCGACCCAAAGTTTCCAGCCGCCTTTGGCTTTTTTCTCGCAATAAACCGCGTCGTCGAAGTCGCGCGCGTCCTCACCGTCAATGGTGACAAGCGGCAAACGGCGTAAATCTACGCGATTTTTCTTCGCTTCTTCAGGCACTTCTTCGGTGAATTTTTTAATTTGTTTTTCCACCGCACTTGGGAAAATATGCGGAATATCGTGATTACGAATGGCGATTTCCGTTTCCATTCCTTTCGCCATATTTTCACCGAGGATCTCGGTAATTATACCCACCGGACGGGTAAATGCGGCGGTGCGCGGTTTGAGTTCCACTACAACCACCTGTCCCATTCTGGCACCTTGGCGATTTTCGTTCGGAATTAAAATATCACGGTTAATTCGGCTGTCATCGGGCACGACATAACTGATTCCTTCTTCCAAGAAAAAGCGCCCGACGATTTGTTTTTTGCGGCTTTCCAATACGCGCACGATACGCACTTCGCGGCGTCCTTTGCGATCAAACCCGCTCGGCTGGGCAAGTACATAATCGCCGTGCATTGTGCGTTGCATTTGTGCGTTCGGGATAAACCAGTCTTCTTTCGAACCTTCCACTTGCAAAAAACCATAGCCTTCGCGATGTCCGATGACCAAGCCTTTAATTAAATCCAGCTTTTCCGGTAGGGCATAACGGTTGCGCTTGGTGAAAATTAATTGTCCGTCGTTTTCCATTGCACGCAAACGACGGCGCATTCCTTCCTGACGTTCTTCATCTTGAATGTTCAACGAGGCGAGAATTTCTTCGCGTGACATCGGCGCGTTATGCTCTCGAATAATACTGAGAATAAATTCACGGCTGGGAATCGGATTGTCGTATTTTTCCGCTTCTTGTCGATAATTCGGGTCAACAAGTGCGGTGTTTTTTTTGTTTGTTTTGCGTGCCATAGAAATTTCCTCATATGGAATGGATAGTGATAAGTTTGACACCGCGAGGAGGGGAAAGCAAGGAAAGAATGCAGCAAGCGGTAAACAATAAAAAACCCGACCGAAGTCGGGTTTCGCGTATCAGAACGAAGAATTATTCTGCAACGACAACGACGTTTAATGTTGCAAATACTTCGCCGTGTAATTGGAAGCGAACTTCGTGATCGCCGGTAGTACGAAGCGGGCCGGTTGAAAGGCGAACTTCGCTTTTCGCAACTTCAACACCTGCCGCGGTGACTGCTTCGGCAACATCGCGAGTGGTGATAGAACCGAATAAACGACCTTCGTCACCTGCTTTAGAAGCGATGGTGATTGTTGCTAATTCGGCTAATTTCGCTGCGCGAGCTTGAGCTGCGGCTAAAGATTCCGCTGCTTTCGCTTCTAATTCGGCGCGACGCGCTTCAAAGTGTTCGATGTTAGCTTTGGTCGCCATTACCGCTTTACCTTGCGGGATTAAGAAGTTACGGGCATAACCTGATTTAACGCTAACTTGATCACCTACGCTACCTAGGTGAGCGATTTTATCTAAAAGAATTACTTGCATTACCGTATCCTCTCTTGATTACTGATGATTGTCAGTGTACGGAAGTAACGCTAAATAGCGTGCGCGTTTGATTGCACGAGCTAATTGACGTTGATACTTCGCACGAGTACCGGTAATACGGCTTGGAACAATTTTGCCGCTCTCTGTGATGTAGTTCTTTAAAGTAGCGATATCTTTGTAATCGATTTCAACTACGTTTTCCGCTGTGAAACGGCAGAACTTACGACGACGGAAATAACGTGCCATTTGGCTAGTCTCCTAATCTATAAATTCGATTTGCTCGGCGTGCAAAACTAATTGGCTTAAACCGTTTGCGGTTTTATGCGAGGTAATAAATCCCACTACCAATAATTGCCGACCGACCGTAATGCTTTGAGTGATTGCTATTAATTCGCCGCTGACCTGAATCGCCATTTTACACCATGCTTGACGAGGTAATCCTGCTTCCATTTGTTCGGAACGATGTTCCAATGAAAAGCGACAATGGCCGATTCCGCTTGGGC
The DNA here is from genome assembly GCF_002795405.1 of Caviibacterium pharyngocola. GTDB lineage: Bacteria > Pseudomonadota > Gammaproteobacteria > Enterobacterales > Pasteurellaceae > Caviibacterium > Caviibacterium pharyngocola. Next base: position 46,008 of record NZ_PHGZ01000013.1, read on the forward strand.
TGGTATATCGTTTAGGAAAATCGGCGACTTGTCCGATTAAAGATAAACGATTATTAATATTCAAATTACTCTTCAGCATCCTCAAAATCGTTGTTTTCAACTTCAGCTAAAGGTTTACGCTCTTCGCGTGCTTTAACCGTTGGGGACGCTTCTGTTACGGCGTGCTTAGTACGAATAATTACGTTACGAAGAACTGCGTCGTTGTAACGGAAAGTTGTCTCTAGCTCGTCGATGACTTCTTGAGGCGCTTCTACATTCATAAGCACATAATGTGCTTTGTGTAATTTATTGATTGGGTATGCTAATTGACGGCGACCCCAATCTTCTAGGCGATGAATTTGACCGCCGGCTTCTTTTACAGAACCGGTGTAACGTTCAATCATACCTGGTACTTGTTCGCTTTGGTCCGGATGAACCATAAACACGATTTCGTAGTGACGCATTACTGCTCCTTACGGGTTAATCAGCCTCCGACTGTAAGACCAGTCACCAATCTTGCGGAAGCAAGGAACGAAAATATGATGTGACTGTAAGGCGTGCGATTATACAGAGAGAAAGCGAAAAAGACAAGTCGAATCGTTTAAAAAGTAGGTGGTTTTTGCAGAAAAATAATTAAATCCGACAGGTGTTTTATTTAATTGTGAGCTGCCGGATTAACGATGCTTTTATTCCTTCCGTTACTTTTGATTATTTTCTTGATGGCTATCTTCTTTCATTTCTTCTTTCATTTTTACTTGAACCTGATTTTCTTTTGTCGGATCGTAATAGATGTACAAAGGACAAGAAGATTCTTCAATAATCGCTTGAAAGTGAAAATTACTATAAGTATCCGCATATTGGCATTTGGAATGATAACGCCCGACTTGTCCGAGATCTTGCGCAAGCATTGCTTGTTCCCATTTGGCATAGTTAAGCGCGCTAAAAAGCAGTGTAAATAAAAGTAAGGTATTTCATTGTTGTTTATCTATAGAGGAGTGGTTTTTATTAATATTACTCATTTAAGACAGTTTATTCAAGAGTAAAAATAAATAAAAATAGCTAAAGATGAGTATCTAGATGGAATAATATTTAATGGCGCAGTTGGCTCCCGAATCTTTTGACAAATTAATCGGTAAACGTATTCAAAAGAAACGCTTGGAATGGGGGTTGTCTGCGGATAAGTTATCGGAATATATCGGCATTTCTCAACAGCAACTTTCACGTTATGAACGCGGAACGAATAAGATTAATGTCAGTCATTTAATCAGCATTGCAGCCTATTTAGAAACGCCGATCGAATGGTTTTTCGAAGATTGCTTATCTACAAAAGCAACAGACAAAGAATTGGATAAATATTGGAATGAGTTAAATCTTATTCAAAAACAAACCTTAGTTTCTTTTCTACAGGCTGTGAAGAATTCTTAAAAAAGAGAATTTCGATTGAATATAACTATACAAAAGCGTCTTATTTTTGTCCTACAGCGCTCTACGGTTATATTCAAATAGCTTTATTTGCGGTGAAAAAAAACGATTTTTCCACCGCACTTTTTCGTGAATTATCTTCGATCACATCCACGCATTATTACGGATAATTCCGACGGCGATGCCTTCGATTTCGAAATCGGCTTGTTGATTTAAATCAACCACAATCGGCGCGAATTCTTCGTTTTCAGCGTGTAAATACACAATCGAGCCTTTGCGTTCCAAGCGTTTTACCGTCACTTCATCTTCAATACGAGCGACCACGACTTGTCCGTTGCGCACATCTTTGGTGCTGTGCACGGCGAGTAAATCGCCGTCTAAAATGCCGATGTCTTTCATTGATTGACCGTACACTTTAAGCAGAAAATCCGCTTGGGGTTTAAACATATTGGCATCGACGCGATATGTGCCTTCGATATGTTGTTCGGCGAGAATCGGCGCACCTGCGGCAACCCGACCGACCAAAGGTAAGCCTTCCGGTTCGTTTTCTTCTTCGTTAGCCAATAAACGAATACCGCGCGAGGCGCCGGAGATAATTTCGATCACACCTTTTCGCGCTAGTGCTTTCAAATGTTCTTCGGCGGCATTGGGCGAACGAAAACCCAGTTCTTTCGAGATCTCCGCCCGCGTCGGCGGCATTCCGGTGGTTTCCAAATGTCGTTTGAGGAGATCATAAACTTCTTGTTGGCGCGCGGTCAGCGCTTTTGTTAATCCCATTTTCTTCTCCTGTTTTTATATACATAATCACTGTTATTATATACAGAAATGCGCCGGTTGCAATCTTTCTTTTGTGATCTATATAAAAGAAATTATCGGATTTTGTGTTAAAATGAGGTAAATTTTTTAAATCGATTAACCAGTTAGTGGAATTTTTATGTCCGGCATTGTTAAGTTATACAGAAAGTTACTTGAATTACCCTTATCTCTTTTGGTGAAAAATAATCCGATTCCGCATAATCCTATTGAAGAATTAGCTTTGAATACGGCGCAGCCTGTGGTGTACGTTCTGCCTTATACTTCTCAGACGGATTTGGTGATTTTTCGTAAGAATTGTTTGAGCGTGGGCTTGCCCGATCCCTTTGAGAATAACGAAATCGACGGCGTATCTTTGCCGCGTTTCGTATTTTTAGACGAAGGTCGTCGTTTTTTCAAAAGTAAAGGCGCGAAGCAGGAAACGATAAAAATTTTCAATAAATATTTAGAATTACACCGCACTTTGACGGAATTGGACGTGCAATTAATTCCGGGATCCGTTTTGTGGGGGCGCTCGCCGGGACACGAAAGTAAATCGGGCTTGCCGAATTTGCGCTTGCTGAACGGTATTCAAAAAACGGCGGCGGCAATTTGGTTCGGGCGCGATACCTTCGTGCGTTTTTCGCAAGCGGTTTCTTTGCGTTATATGGTGAACGAACACGGATTCGATAAAAAAATCGCCAATAAATTGGCACGCGTGGCGAAAATTCACTTTTCCAAACAACGTATTTCTGCCACCGGACCGCGTTTGCCGAATCGACAAGCGATGTTTAATAAATTATTGCAATTACCGACGATTTTAGAAGCCATTGAGGACGAAGCGAAAAACAAAAAAATCAGCAAAGAAAAAGCGGAAAAAGAAGCCTATAAAATTTTGGATGAGATCGCCGCAAATGTGAGTTATGAAGGCTTGCGCGTGGCGGATCGTTTTTTACGTTGGTTATGGAATAAGCTTTATCAAGGTATTGACGTACAAAACGCCGATCGTGTGCGCAAACTGGCGTTAGACGGGCACGAAATCGTCTATGTGCCTTGTCACCGTAGCCATATCGACTATTTATTATTATCTTATGTGTTATATCACCAAGGGTTGGTGACGCCGCACATTGCCGCCGGTATTAACTTGAATTTCTGGCCGGTCGGCGCAATGTTCCGTCGCGGCGGAGCGTTTTTTATTCGCCGCACATTCAAAGGTAATCGCTTATATTCCACCATTTTCCGCGAATATTTGGCGGAATTATTCCATCGCGGTTATTCGGTGGAATACTTTATCGAAGGCGGACGTTCGCGCACCGGACGTTTATTAGCGCCGAAAACCGGAATGATGTCGATGACCTTGCAAGCCTTGCAACAGCGCCAAACTCGACCGATTTCCGTAGTGCCCGTTTATGTGGGCTATGAACACGTTTTGGAAGTTGACACTTACGCGAAAGAATTGCGTGGCGCGGCGAAAGAAAAAGAAAATGCCGGCTTGGTGTTGCGTGTGATTAAAAAATTACGCAATTTGGGTAAAGGTTATGTGAATTTCGGCGAGCCGATTGTGTTAAGCAATTACTTAAATCAACATTTCCCAGAATGGAAGGAAGAAAGCGATGAAGATCGCCCGCAATGGTTTAGCCGCGCGGTGGATAGCGTTTCTAATCAAGTGATGATTAATATTAATAAAGCGGCGGCGGTGAATGCGATGAACTTAACCGGCACGGCGTTATTGTCTTCCCGTCAACGGGCGCTATCCCGCGAGCAATTATTGGAGCAGCTGGCGAGCTATCAACAGTTCTTGCAAAATGTGCCTTATTCCGCGGATATGATTGTTCCGACGGATACGCCGGAAGCGATGTTGGAACACGTGTTGAGCTTAGATCGCGTCGGCGTGTTGGTGGAAAAAGATAATTTCGGTGAAATCGTCCGTTTAGAACGCAATTCCGCCGTGTTGATGACCTATTACCGCAACAATATTCAACATTTCTTGGTATTGCCGTCGTTAGTCGCAAGCGTTGTATTACATTATGAAGCCATTCAAAAAGATTTGGTATTGGATGCCGTAAGCAAAATTTATCCGTTCTTACAAGGCGAATTGTTTTTACATTTCCCGCAAGAAGAATTGGTGGCGAGAGTTGAAAAAATTATCGCCGAATTGTCGCGTCAGGGAATGATTAAATACAACGAAAATCTGTTATCGATTAATAAAGCGCAGGTGCGCACCCTGCAACTCTGGTCTGCCGGCGTGCGTGAAATTTTACAACGTTATTATATTACCGTCAGTATTTTGCAAAAAGAACCGACTATTCCGCGTGCGACCTTGGAAAAAGAAAGTCAATCCGTGGCGCAGCGCTTATCGGTTTTACACGGTATTAACGCACCGGAATTTTTTGATAAAGCCGTATTCTCCGCCTTTATCGCCGGATTGAAAACTAGTGGTTATTTTGATGATGAAGGCGTGGTGGATATGCAAAAATTAGGCAATATCGCCGATATTCTTGAACATATGATTTCCAGCGAAATCGGCTTAACCATCAAAAGTGCGGTGGAAAAAGGCGAAGAATAACGCAGAAAAATAAAATGATTTAAGGAAAAAATGCAATCTAAGGATTGCATTTTTTATTCAATATTACTCAATTCGATTAAATTACCGTCCGGATCGCGCAAGTAAATCGAACGAATATTACCTGTCGCACCGGTGCGCGTAACGATGTCGCTTTCCAGAGGAATATTCTGCCGATTCAGATAGCGCACCGCTTCTTCCAAGGGCGTTTCGATAATAAAACACAAATCGGCGCTGCCGCAAACCGGTAGGCGAGCGTGCGGAGAAATTTCTTCGCTTTTTTGGTGTAAGTTGATTTTTTGTCGTCCGAATAATAAGGCTTTGCGCTGATTACCGAAGGTAATTTCTTGAAAGCCTAACGCGGTATAAAAATCAAGACTGCGTTGAATATCGGCAACGGTTAAGACTAAATGATCCAAGTGAGAAATATCAAGCATTTCGTTTCTCCGAAAAAAATGCGGTGAAAATCACCGCACTTTGACAGGTTATTAACGTTTGAACATTCCGCCCAAACCGCCGAGCGCGCCCATTCCGCCGCCCATCATTCCTTGCATTCCGCGCATCATTTTTGCCATACCGCCTTTGCGCATTTTTTTCATCATTCGTTGCATTTCGTCAAATTGTTTGAGTAATTTATTGACGTCTTGCACTTGCGTGCCGGAACCGAGGGCAATACGACGACGGCGTGAACCTTTGATAATGTCGGGATTAGCGCGTTCTTTCAATGTCATTGAATTAATGATCGCTTCCATTTTTACAAACATTTTATCGTCAACTTGGTTTTTTACGTGATCAGGCAAATTTTTTGCGCCCGGCAATTTTTCCAACATCGACATCATTCCGCCCATTTTTTTCATTTCGATCAGCTGTTCGCGGAAATCTTCCAAGGTGAAATCGTCGCCTTTTTTGAATTTCTTCGCCATTTTTTCCGCTTTTTCTTGATCGACGGAACGTTGCAAATCTTCGATCAAGGAAAGTACGTCACCCATTCCTAAAATGCGTGAAGCGACGCGATCCGGATGGAACGGCTCCAAGGCATCGGTTTTTTCGCCGACCCCTAAGAATTTAATCGGCTTGCCGGTGATTTGGCGAATGGATAACGCCGCACCGCCGCGCGCGTCACCGTCCACTTTTGTTAAAATCACACCGGTAAGCGGTAAAGCTTCGTTGAAGGCTTTTGCCGTGTTAGCGGCATCTTGACCGGTCATCGCGTCAACGGTGAATAGCGTTTCAATCGGGTTTAAAGCGGCGTGAATTTGTTTGATTTCATCCATCATTTCGCCGTCAACGTGCAAACGACCCGCCGTATCCACGATCAACACATCGTAGAATTTCAGTTTGGCATCCGCTAAAGCGGCTTTGACGATTTCGATCGGTTTTTGTTGCGTATCGGAAGGGAAGAAATCGGCGCCGACCGCTTGCGCTAAGGTTTCCAACTGTTTGATCGCCGCCGGGCGGTAAACGTCGGCGGATACGACCAAGACTTTTTTCTTATGGCGTTCCTTTAAGAATTTCGCTAATTTACCGACCGAGGTGGTTTTCCCCGCACCTTGCAAACCCGCCATTAACACGACGGCAGGCGGTTGCGCTGCTAGGTTCAAACTTTCGTTCGCCTGACCCATTGCCGCTTCTAATTCCGCTTGGACGATTTTGAGAAATTCTTGTCCCGGCGTTAAACTTTTGTTCACTTCTTCGCCGATCGCACGTTCTTTGACTTTGTTGATAAATTCGCGAACGACCGGTAACGCCACATCGGCTTCCAATAACGCCATACGCACTTCGCGCAGGGTTTCTTTAATATTTTCTTCGGTTAAACGGCCTTTCCCCGTGATATTGCGTAGGGTTTTGGACAGGCGATCCGATAAATTTTCAAACATTTTTTATCCTAATCTTTTCATTAAAATTTTCCCAATTATACTGAAATTCAGCGGATTTTCATCATTTGAAAGAAATTTATAGCGATTTTGGCACGGCAAAGTTAGAATAAAAACGATTCGTAGCAAGGTGAGGATAAAGGAATGTGGTTTGCGATAAGTTCAATGTTGTTATATTTGCTCAGTATCTTATTGATTGTGCCGATGTTATTAAAAGCGCAAGCGGGCGCACATACGGAAAAACCGAATAAAATTTTATTTTTTTCTACCGCACTTTTAGCCATTATTGCCCATTGTTTCAGTTTATTTCCGCTGTTGACACATCTTTTCGGCGGTGAAAATTTCACCTTAATGCAAATCGGATCCTCGGTCAGCGTGATCGTTGCAGCATTGGCGACGGCGGCAATGTGCTTAAAAGTGAATACCCTGTGGTTTTTGTTGCCGATCGTGTATTGTTTTTCGATTATCACCTTGATTTTACAAACCTGTCTACCCGGTTCCGTGGTACAACATTTAAGCCAAAATACCGGCTTGTTGATTCATATCGCCTTGGCGTTATTCGCTTATGCGGTGTGTTTTATCGCAACCTTATACGCCGTGCAATTAGGCTGGATTGATCATAATTTGAAGCATAAAAAAATGTCTTTTTCACCGATTGTACCGCCGTTAATGACTGTGGAACGGCATTTCTTCCGTTCAATGTTAAGCGGCGAAATTTTACTGACATTAACCTTACTTTCCGGTTCGATTTATCTCGCCGATTTTTTTGCCGCCTCGAATATTCAAAAAGCCGCCTTTTCGTTTTTGGCGTGGATCGTATTCGGTTTGGCGTTAATCGGACATTGGAAACTGCATTGGCGCGGAAAAAAGATGATAATTTATACAATTTCAGGTATGATCTTGCTAACGATTGCTTATTTCGGCAGCCGTGTAATGTTTGATCTTTAATGATATTTTTGAAGTGCGGTGAAAATTCGCAAAAAATCACCGCACTTTTAGTCTTTACCGACAAAAGGATGAGTTTGTTTTGGATAGTATTCCCCTTAGTACCTTATTTATTACCTTAATTATTTTACTTATTGCGTCCGCATATTTTTCCGGTTCGGAAACCGGCTTGCTCTCGGCGAATCGTTATCGGATGCGTTTTTTATCGGAAAAAGGGCATAAAGGCGCGCAAAAAGCCGAAAAATTACTGAAAAAAACCGATATTCTGCTGAGCCTAATTTTAATTTGTAACAACCTCGTGAATATTTCCGCATCCGCCATCGCGACGATTATCGGAATGCGCTTATACGGCGACATCGGCGTGGCGATTGCTACCGGTGTGCTGACTTTCGTAATGCTGATATTTTCGGAAATTTTCCCGAAAACCATCGCAGCGATTTATCCGGAGCGTGTAGCGTTCGTATCCAGTCATTTATTAACGATTTTATTGAAATTGTTCAGTCCGATCGTTTTTGTAATGAATCTGATTATTCGTAGCTTGATGAAAATTGTCGGCGTGAAAAACGAGGTGAAAGGTAATTCGTTAAGCACCGAGGAATTGCGTGCGATTGTGAATCAATCGGGCAAATTTATTCCTTCCGCTCACCAAGAAATGCTGCTGTCGATTTTAGATCTGGAAAAAGTGACCGTGGACGACATTATGGTGCCGCGCAACGACATCGGCGGTATCGATATCGAAGACGATTGGAAATCCATTATGCGTCAGTTAAACCACGCAGCGCACAGTAAAGTCGTGTTATATAAAGAAAGTATGGATGAAAACGTACTGGGCATTTTGCGCGTGCGCGAGGCGTTTCGTTTAATGTTGGATAAAAACGAGTTCACCAAAGAAACCTTGATTCGCGCGGTGGACGAAGCTTATTTTATTCCGGAAGGCACGCCGTTGAATGCGCAGTTGCTGAATTTTCGCAGCCGTAAGGAACGAATCGGTTTGGTGGTGGACGAATACGGCGACATTAAAGGTTTGGTCACGTTGGAAGATATTTTAGAAGAAATCGTCGGTGAATTTACTACCTCTACCGCGCCGTCGATTAATGAAGAAGTCACGCCGCAATCGGACGGCTCGATGATTATCGAAGGTTCGGCGAACATTCGCGATTTAAATAAATTGTTCGATTGGCATTTGGATACGGAAGATGCGCGCACGTTCAACGGATTGATTTTGGAACACTTGGAAGAAATTCCCGACGAAGGCACGGAATGCGAAATCGATGGGTTGAAAATCACCATTTTGGAAGTAGCGGACAATATGGTGAAACAAGCCAAAGTGGAAAAACTCCCGCCGGCAAACGAACAAAATTAATTCAATCATTGAAAATCATATAAAACGACGGTAATAAAATCGTCGTTTTTTTTATTTTTAATGATTCGTTAACGCGTTTTTAGATTCTATTCTTGACATTAAACAATAAATGAGAATAATTAGCATTTGCTATTTAGGCCTCATAATTAATTTTAAGGAAGAATAATGAAAAAGACACACTTTGCACTTTTACCTCTCGCAGCATTCATTGCCTCCGCCGCGCACGCCGATACTCAGGCGTTGGATACCATTGATGTGGTGAGCGATAATTTTTCTCCGCAAGCGGAAAATATTGCGGCGAAAGGCGTAACGAAAGTTCGTCAAGCGACTAAAATGTCGGACGTGATTCGCGGCGTACCGGGCGTGAATGTTAACGGCGCGCGTTCGGCGGTGGAACGTTACAACATTCGTGGCGTTAGCGAAGAATATTTAACCGTTACTGTGGACGGCGCAAGACAAAACGGTTATGCCTTCCACCACGCCGGTAACTACGGTATCGATCCGGAAATTTTAAAACGCGTGGATATTGATGTGGGCTCGAATTCCGTTGTTGCCGGCGCCGGTTCTTTAGGCGGTTCGATTAAATTCGAAACCGTTGATGCAGCGGATTTGTTGGAAGAAGGGCAAAACATCGGGGCGAAATTGAAATATGCATACGGCTCCAACGGTAATTCTCATCAAGGTATGGCGACGCTTTATGGTCGTAGCGGCGATTTGGATTTATTAGGCTATTTCAATTATCGTCATCAAGAGGACGGTAAAGATGGCAACGGCGTGAAAAATGCTAACCGCGGTCATTTACAAAACTATTTGTTTAAAGCCAAATATAATATTAGTCCGGAACAATGGTTAAAAGTTTCCACCGAGCGTTATACCAACACTGCGTTCAGCTGTTTCCGTGCAAATTTCGGTACTTGTTTGGGTGATGTGCCGCAAGAAGGGGAAAAAGGTTATGTCAGCTCGAACCATAGTCGCGCTTATACGGAATTAACCCGAAAAACGCACACATTAAGCTACGGTTTTAATCCGCAAGATAACAAATGGGTGAATGTGAAATTTAACGCCTATAATACGGAAACCGAAATGGCGTCAATGGGTAGCCCGCAAACCAAAGTGGAAACCAACGGTGCGACTTTATTAAACACTTCGGAATTTGATTTGGGCGTAACCGGACACCGCGTGTTATTCGGCGGCGAGTTATATCAAACTAAATCCAAAGCCTTAAATGACACGGAAAAAACCTACGAAACCAAAGTCACCAGCACTTCCGTTTATTTAGAAGATCAAATTGCTTTGGGTGATTTCTTAATTACGCCGGGTGTTCGTTATGATCACCATAAAGCGGATTTGGATCCGAGCTTTAACAGAACTTATCAACGCTTTTCCAAAGCGCTCGGTTTGAAATATGCCTTAACGGATGAAATCGTCTTGTTCGCCAATTATACGGAATTGTTCAAAGGGCCGGATGCCGGTGAAATTATGTTAAGAGGTTCTCGCAACTATTCCGCTAACTTAGAAGCGATTCGCGGCGATAATAAAGAAGTTGGTTTCAACTTTGTGAAGGATCGTTTATTGTCCGACAATGACGGTTTATCCTTCACGGCGAAATATTTCCATACCGATTATGACAATTTAAACAAAAATACCACCGCACCTAAACCGCTAAGCGGTAGCTTATACACCAGTGTCGGCGCGGTAAAATTGAAAGGGGTGGAAGCGTCGGCGAAATATCGTTATGACAACACGCAACTTTCCGTCAGCTATGCGCGTGCACGCAGCGAACAAAAATCCGATCATTTAGCAGCGTTCCCGGATACCGGCGACCGTTATACTTTCGGCATCAGCCAATATATTCCGGCGGCGCACGTGGAATTAGGTTGGAACACAATGTTTGTGAGAAACCTGTATATGCCGACTCTTGTAGGTTCACGTGGTGCACAAAAAGCGGGCAAATTGCGTAAAGACGGCTATGCGGTCAGCAATCTTTATGTCAGCTGGTCACCGGAACAAGTGAAAGGTTTAGAATTAACGGCGGGTATTGATAATATCTTTAACAGAGCCTATAAAGATCAAAGTACCCAATATTACGGCTCCGTCGATTTGGATCCGGGTCGCAACTATAAATTATCCGTTGCCTATAAATTCTAATTTTCCTCAAAAGTGCGGTGATTTTCATCGCACTTTTTGTCAATACGTTTTGACCCTGCCTCGTGATTTTGCTAGAATTTCAATCTAATTGAAATTAATTCTCAATTACAAAATTCTAATTAATTTAAGGGTATGTTAATGTCGCAGCTATTTGATTTTTTACAACAGTACGTTGATTATATTATTCTCGGTTTGCTCGGTTTGATGAGCTTTTTGATGTTATGGTTCGTTATCGAACGCTTTATTTTCTTAAGCCGCGTCAAAGTGGCGCAATATACCAATATTCACGAATTGGATATCGATTTAAACCGCAATTTAACCGTCATTTCCACCATCGGCTCCAATGCGCCTTATGTGGGTTTGCTTGGTACGGTAATCGGGATTTTATTAACGTTTTATGAATTAGGGCATTCCGGCGGCGACATTGACGCCGCGGCGATTATGCTGAATTTATCTCTTGCCTTAAAAGCTACGGCGGTGGGGATTTTAGTGGCGATTCCTTCGATGGTGTTTTATAACGGCTTGGTGCGTAAAGTGGAAGTCAATCGCTTAAAATGGAAAGCCTTAAACGGACAAAAAAACGTAGGGGCATAAGGTGAAAAAATTCGACGAAATCAACATTATTCCGTTTATCGACATAATGCTGGTCTTATTGGCGATTGTGTTGATTACGGCCTCTTTTATTTCGCAAGGTAAAATTCAAGTAAATGTGCCGAAAGCAAGCAGCACGGTGGCGTTTAAGTCGGACGATTTGGCTAAATTATTGACCGTGACGGAACAGGGCGAGATTTATTTTAACGATAAACCGATTTCCATTGATGCGTTGGAACAAGAAATTTCTACTTGGAATAAAGATCAAAAAGTGACGCTAAAAGTGGATGCTAAGTCCACTTTCCAAGATTTTGTCACCTTAACCGATTTAATGGCGAAAAATCAGATTAAAAACGTCGCGATCGTCACAATGAAAGAAAAAGGCAAATAAATGGCGAATAAGCATCGTTCTTGGTTAGGTTTCTGGTTGTCTTTGCTGTTTCATTCCGCAGTGATCGGCGCGTTGTTTTATACGGTAAAAAGCGACAGTGCCAGTGCGTATCAGGCGCAAGTGACGGATACCAATATTTCAATGGAAATGATTATGGGAATGGTGGAAGAAACGCCGCCCGAACCGGAACAAGTAAGCGAGCCGGAGCCCGTAGTACAAGAAACCTTGCCGGATCCGACGGTGAAACCGCTACCGGAAAAACCGAAAGAGCCGGAGAAGAAAAAAGAGAAACCGAAAGAAAAGCCGAAGCTGCAAGAAAAACCGAAGGATAAACCGAAAGAGAAACCTAAAAAGCCGGTTGATTCGGCAATGCCGAAAGGCGAGCGCACGATTAAATCGGAACACAAGGTCAATTCGGCGGCAAGCGCGCCGGCAAAAGCGACCACGGATAATCAGAATCTCGCCGGAAGCGGCGCGAGTGCGGACGAGTTAAACGCCTATCGCTCGGCATTACGGCGTGAAATCGAACGGCATAAACGTTATCCGCAACGGGCGAAAATGATGCGCAAACAAGGCGTGGTGAATGTGAACTTTACGTTGGGTGCCGACGGCGGTTTAACGAATGTTCGCGTAGGTCAATCTTCCGGTGCGGAAGACTTGGATACGGCGGCGGTTGCAGCGGTGCAAAACGCACGTTCTATCGGCCCGCGCCCGAAAGGAATGGATGCAAATATTTCCGTGCCGATTAGTTTTAAATTGCAGTAAATAAAAAAGTGCGGTCGATCATTAAATTTTTTAGAATCGACCGCACTTTTTGTTGAACGGAATTATTTCTTGCCTTTATAAATCGCAACCGCTTCGGGCATTAAACGCAATAAATTGGCTTGGCGATCTTTATCGCTCGGGTGGGTGGAAGACAGAGCGGCTAACACGCTGTCGGAACCGGAGGATGCCGCTTGCATTTTGTCCCATAATTTCGGTGCGGCTTCCGGATTGTAGCCCGAACGCGCCATTAATAACAAACCGACTTCATCGGCTTCTGTTTCGGCGCTGCGCGAATAAGGTTTATCCAACGCCCAATCTTTGGTTAATCCCACCACAACGGCACTGCCGTCGGAGCCGATTTGGGTCGCGAGCGCAACGTGCGCCACTTGTGCCAACACATTGGTAAATTGCCCCATATTGGCTTTTTTCTTGCCGTGTTCTTTCAGCGCGTGCGCCATTTCGTGGCCCATTACCGTGGCAATTTCATCATCGGTTAATTTCAAATTATCCACCAAGCCGGTATAAAACGCCATTTTCCCGCCGGGCATCGCCCACGCATTTAATTCTTTTGATTTGATCACGGTTAATTGCCAATTAAACACTTGTCCCGTATGGTTTTCTTTGTCTGCATAAGGACGCATTTGGTTGAAAATTTTATGCACGCGTTTTGCCGTGGTGGAAGTGGTATCCACCGCGCCTTGGGTTTTCGCTTCATTCACGGTCTCGACATAGTTCGCGGCGGCTTGTTGATTAATATCGGCGGAACTGGCACAAGCGTTGACGAACAAAACAAGCAACGAGATCGATAAGGTTTTTTTCATTGAAAATAGCATTCGGATTTCCTTAAGTCGTAATTCGGATAAAAAAATACCGCTCCGCAAGGCGGAACGGTATCGATAAAAAATTATTTTTTCGCGCGTTCGAAGGAATCTAAAATTTCTTTGCGCGCTTCGTTAACATCGCCCCAGCCTTCGACTTTCACCCATTTGCCGGCTTCAAGCGCTTTATAGCTTTCGAAGAAGTGTTGAATTTGCGCTTTTAACAATGTCGGTAAATCGCCTACATCTTTAATGTGATCGTATTCTTTGCTTAATTTCGTATGCGGAACGGCAACCACTTTTGCATCGCCGCCGGCTTCGTCGGTCATTTTTAACACACCGACCGGACGACAACGAATTACCGAACCCGGTTGAAGCGGATAAGGTGTTGGAACTAAAACGTCAACCGGATCGCCGTCGGAAGAAAGGGTGTTGTTGACATAACCGTAGTTTGCCGGATAGAACATTGCGGTTGCCATAAAACGGTCAACGAATAATGTGCCGGTTTCTTTATCGACTTCATATTTGATCGGATCGGAGTTTGCCGGAATTTCAATAACGACATAAATATCATCAGGCAATTCTTTACCTGCTGGTACGCTTTCTAAGCCCATTTGCTGTTCCTTCTTAAAAGTTAATTGTGAATAAAACGAGTTAATTATAGCTTTAATTAAGGGAAGTTGTCGAGGTGCGCCGCACGGTGAAGGGAAAAAAGTCCTCGACCTCCGAAATTGTGTAAAAACGACATTGTAATTTTAATTTGTACTATTATAATAGTTCAAAATTATATTCTCTTAAACGGAAAAAACTATGTCAAATAAGAAAACTCCTTCGTTATTCGGCGGCGCGATGATTATCGCGGGCGGCACAATCGGTGCCGGAATGTTGGCAAATCCGACCTCTATGGCAGGCGTGTGGTTTGTGGGATCTTTATTAATCCTTGTTTATACGTGGTTTTGTATGACGACTTCAGGCTTAATGTTGCTTGAAGCAAATTTGCATTACCCGACCGGCGCGGGATTCGACACCATTGTGAAAGATTTGCTTGGTAAAGGTTGGAATGTCTTCAACGGTTTATCCTTAGCTTTCGTGCTTTATATTTTAACCTATGCCTACATTACCTCCGGCGGCGGTATTACCGAAGGCTTTTTAAATCAGCTGCTCAGTTCGGAACAAAGTGCGGTGGAAATCGGCCGCACTTTCGGCTCGTTAATTTTCTGTGTTATTTTGGCGGCGTTCGTTTGGCTTTCCACCAAAGCGGTGGATCGCTTTAGCGTGGTGTTAATGGCGGGAATGGTGATTTCTTTCTTCCTATCGGTCAGCGGATTGCTTTCTTCGGCGAAAACCGAGGTGTTGTTTGATACGCTCGCCCAAGGCGAACAACAATATTTACCTTATGCTTTGGTGGCGTTGCCGGTTTGTTTGGTGTCCTTCGGTTTCCATCAAAACGTACCGAGTTTGGTGAAATATTATGATCGCGACAGCCGACCGGTGGTGAAAGCGATCTTTATTGGCACCGGCATTGCCTTGGTCATTTATGTATTATGGCAGTTGGCGATTCAAGGTAATTTGCCGCGCGCGGAATTTGCACCGGTGATCGAAAAAGGTGGCGACATCGCCGTGTTGCTGGATGCCTTGGGACGCTATTTGCAAACGGATTACATCGCATTGATTTTACGTTTCTTCGCCTATATGGCGATTGCCAGCTCCTTCCTCGGCGTGACTTTGGGCTTGTTCGATTACATCGCCGATTTATTTAAATTTGATGATAGCGTAGCGGGCAGAACCAAAACCACCTTAGTCACCTTCTTACCGCCGTTGTTATTAAGCTTGCAATTCCCTTATGGCTTCGTAATCGCTATCGGCTACGCCGGCTTAGCGGCAACCGTTTGGGCGGTGATCGTGCCGGCGTTATTGGCGAAAGCCAGCCGTCGTAAATTCGCCCAATCCGGCTATACCGCTTACGGCGGCAACGCGATGATTTACTTTGTATTGCTATTCGGTATTTTGAATATTTTCGCCCAAATCGCAATGCAATTCGGTTGGTTGCCGGTGTTTACAGGTTAATGATGAAACAAAGCGTGTATGATACGGCGGAATTTTTTTCGCTGTATCAAAAATTGCGGGAAAATCCGCTCAGCCTGAATGAATGCGTAGAAAAACCGACAATGTTGTCGCTATTGCCGGATGTAAACGGAAAACGAATATTGGATTTAGGCTGCGGTTGCGGCGAACATTTGGCGTTATATTTGCAGCGAGGTGCTGCGTCTGTCGTCGGTGTGGATTTGTCGGAAAAAATGTTGCAACAAGCGCAGCAAAATCTTGCGGATTTTTCACCACACTTTGCTTTGCACCGTTTATCAATGGAACGACTTGAATCGCTGCCCGAAACGAATTTTGACTTGATCACCAGTTCTTTTGCGTTTCATTATATTGAAGATTTCGATGCATTATTGCAGCAAATCGCAGCAAAATTAACGCCGAACGGCTATTTGATCTTTTCCCAAGAACATCCGATTGTGACCTGTTATCGCGAAGGCGATCGTTGGGAGAAAAATGCACAGAAAGAACAAGTCGCCTATCGATTGAATTATTATCGCGAAGAAGGCGAGCGCGATCGAAATTGGTTTAAACAGCCGTTTAAAACCTATCATCGCACCTTATCGACTGTCGTGAATCTGTTGATTAAAAACGGCTTTCAAATCGAAGAAATGGCGGAACCGATGCTTACGCAGCAGTCGCAATGGCACGCGGAATTTAAAGATTTACGTCACCGTCCGGTGCTGTTGTTTATCAAAGCGAAAAAAATCTAAAAAAAGACTTGCCGAGCAAACGATTTCCTAGTAGATTAAAAACCAACTTAATTTTGGAATAAATCAAATGAATTTTAACCGCACTTCTCATCATCACCACCATTTCCCTGATTGATCTTTCAGGCGTTTTGTGGTGCTTGGAAGATAACCTTCCGAGTAAGTGCAGTAAGCAAATAGGAAAACCTCTCGGAAGATAACTTTCGAGAGGTTTTTTTATCATTATTAAAAATAAAAAAGGAAAACAATATGTCAGACAACAAAAGATTACGCATCGCAATGCAAAAAAAAGGCAGATTAACCAAAGAATGCAGCGAATTGCTCAAACAATGCGGTGTAAAAATTAACTGGAACGAACAACGTTTAATCGCTTATGCGGAAAATATGCCGATTGAAATTTTACGCGTGCGCGACGACGATATTCCGGGCTTGATTTTCGATGGCGTGGTGGATCTCGGCATTATCGGCGAAAACGTGCTGGAAGAGGAAGAACTCGGTCGCCTCGCCGCCGGTGAAGCCGTTGCCTATAAAAAATTACGTCAATTCGATTTCGGCGGCTGCCGTTTATCTCTCGCCATCGACCGTGATCGCGCTTACCGCAATGTGCAAGATTTCACCAATGCCACCATCGCCACATCTTACCCGAATTTGTTAAAACGCTATATGAAAGAACAAGATGTGCCGTGCAAAAGCATTCTATTGAACGGTTCGGTGGAAGTGGCGCCAAGCGCAGGGCTTGCCGATGCGATTTGCGATTTGGTTTCCTCCGGCGCAACTTTGGAAGCCAACGGCTTGCGCGAAGTGGAAGTAATTTATCAATCCAAAGCCTGCTTAATTCAACGCGCCGAACCTTTAGATGCCGACAAGCAAGCGCTTGTGGATAAATTGCTCACCCGTATCCAAGGCATTTCCCAAGCTCGCGAATCCAAATACATTATGCTACACGCACCGACAGAAAAATTACAAGAAATCACCGCACTTTTACCCGGTGTCGAACACCCGACTATTTTACCTTTAGCGGAAGACGGCAGCAAAGTGGCAATGCACGTCGTCAGCCAAGAAAATCTGTTCTGGGAAACAATGGAAAAATTAAAAGCCGCCGGCGCCAGCTCGATTTTGGTGTTACCGATTGAGAAGATGATGGAGTAGTCCCTATACTGACGTATAGGGTTACGCATTGTGCGGTTGCTCCGCAACCTGTCGCAGCGCGACAGCATTATGCGTAACCTAGCACGCAGTGCTAGGCATAAAACGTAAATTTAGAATAAGGAAAAAATATGCAAACCCTAATCTGGAATACTCTAACCGAAATCGAAAAACAACAAGCCCTTACTCGTCCGGCGATTTCCGCCTCAAACGAAATCAAAAGTGCGGTGGAAAATATCGTTAATTTAGTGAAAAGCCAAGGCGATAAGGCGTTGTTTGAATTGACGGAAAAATTCGATAAAACGAAATTGGATAATTTAATTGTGTCGCGAGCGCAAATCGAACAAGCAAGCGCACGCATTCCGCAAGAATTAAAACAAGCGATTCAAAATGCCAAACGTAATATTACGCTTTTCCACGAGGCGCAAAAGCCACAAATTGTTGATGTGGAAACGCAGGCGGGCGTGCGTTGTCAAGTAGTAACGCGTCCGATCAATCGCGTGGGGCTATATATTCCGGGCGGTTCGGCACCTCTGTTTTCCACCGTATTGATGCTTGCCATTCCGGCAAAAATTGCCGGTTGTAATAAAGTGGTGTTGTGTTCACCGCCGCCGATTGCCGACGAAATTTTATACGCGGCGGATCTTTGCGGTGTTGAAACCATTTATGCCGTCGGCGGTGCGCAAGCAATCGCTGCAATGGCACTAGGTACGGAAAGCGTGATCAAAACGGATAAAATCTTCGGGCCGGGCAATGCCTTTGTGACCGAAGCGAAACGCCAAGTCAGTCAATTAATCAACGGTGCGAATATCGATATGCCGGCGGGACCTTCCGAAGTGTTGGTTCTAGCGGATGAAAATGCCGATCCTGAGTTTGTGGCGAGCGATTTGCTCTCCCAAGCGGAACACGGTGCGGACAGCCAAGTGATTTTAGTCACACCGAGCCGCAAACTTGCCGAACAAACCGAGCTTGCAATAGAACGTCAACTGGCTTTATTGCCTCGTGCAGAAACCGCCAGTAAAGCGTTATCGCACAGCCGTACCTTTATTGCGGAAGATTTACAACAATGCGTGGCGATCAGCAATGAATACGCGCCGGAACACTTGGTGGTGCAAGTGGAAAATCCGCGCGATTTATTGCCGTTTTTAGACAACGCCGGTTCAATTTTCTTAGGTGCATATTCACCGGAAAGTATGGGCGACTACGCCAGCGGTACCAACCACGTTCTGCCGACTTACGGCTATACTCGCACCTATTCCAGCCTTGGTTTAGCGGATTTCAGCAAACGAATGACCGTGCAGGAACTCACCCCGCAAGGTTTTAAAGACCTCGCTAAAACCGTTGAACTTATGGCGAGTGCGGAACAGTTGGATGCGCATAAACAAGCGGTGAGTATTAGATTGGCTAAATTAGCTTAAGTGCGGTCGAAACTAGCAAAATTTTAAGGATGTAAATATGAAATTTATTGTTTCTTCAGAGATTTTTGATGCAATGCCGGATTTATGTGTGGGTGTTGTGGTGGCTAAAGGCATTAATAATAAAAAAGCTTATCCTGAAATCACGGCGTTTTTGCAACGCGCAATTTCCGAGGCGGAAGGGCGTTTCAAAGATAAAAGAGTGAAAGAATGCACGGAAATTTTACCTTACCGCAAGGCGTTTCAAGCGTTAAATATCAATCCGAATAAATTTTTGTGCAGTATCGAAGCTTTATTTACCCGTATTGCCAAAGGCAAGGGAATGCCGTCGATTAACCCGTTGGTTGATTTAAATAATGCAGTGAGTCTTGCCTATACTCTGCCAATGGGAACGCATAATTTAGCCTTAAGCGAACAGGATATTTGCCTACGTTTAGCCGTTGCTCAAGATGAGTTTTTGCCTTTCGGCGCGACGGAACCGGATAATCCCGAAACGGGTGAAGCGATTTATGCGGTGGGAAATCAAGTGCGTACACGCCGTTGGACGTGGCGACAAAGTGAAAACGGCAAAATTGATGAAAATACCGAATATGTGTTTTTCCCGATTGACGGTTTCGTTGGGGTTAATGATGAACAAGTTCGTTTAGCCGCCCAAACTTTAGCACAATGGCTTAAAATTCAATTTAATGCAGAAATAAAGATTGGATTTGTGGACAAGAATAATCCGGAAACAGAGGTTTAATAATTATGACTGCAATCAGCAACTTACAAATTCTCATTCGAACTATGCAGCCTGTGTTAAACGATAGTGTGTTATCACGATCATATTTTTGTACTTTATGAGAAAGCGGAACTCGCTATGCCAACATTGTTGGTGTTGCAAAAAGGGAAATAACTATGACCAACCCGATTGAAATCTACCAAACCCAAGACGGACAAACACAAGTAGAAGTGCGTTTTGAACAGGAAACTGTTTGGCTTTCACAAGCGCAAATGGCAACTCTATTTGGAAAAGATGTGCGTACTATTAATGAACACATCAAAAATATATTTGAGGAAGGCGAATTAGAACAAGATTTAACTATCCGGAATTTCCGGATAGTTCGCCAAGAAGGTAAAAGGCAGGTCAATCGTGAAATCGAACACTATGATTTAGATATGATTATCTCCGTAGGCTATCGAGTAAAATCCCCACAAGGCGTAGCATTTCGTCGATGGGCAACCGCTCGCTTAAAAGATTATCTCGTTAAAGGCTATGCGTTAAATCAAAAACGTTTGCAACAAAATGCGGCAGAATTAGAGCAAGCATTACTGCTTATTCAAAAAACGGCGCATTCCCCTGAATTAACCGTGGAAAGCGGTCGCGGTTTGGTAGATATTGTTAGCCGTTATGCACAAACCTTTTTGTGGCTACAGCAGTATGATGAAGGCTTACTTGCCGAACCTCGAACACAACAAGGCGGTATATTACCGACAGTTGATGCTGCACGCGCTGCCTTGAGCGAATTAAAACAACAGCTTGTCAGCCGCGGCGAAGCATCCGATTTATTCGGGCGTGAACGGGAAGATGGCTTATCCGCCATTTTAGGCAATTTGGATCAAACGGTTTTCGGTGAACCCGCTTACCCGAGCATTGAAGCCAAAGCCGCCCACTTGCTCTATTTTATCGTGAAGAATCACCCGTTCTCCGACGGAAACAAACGCAGCGGTGCATTTTTATTTGTGGATTTTTTACACCGTAACGGGCGACTATTTGATGAACAAGGCAATCCCGTGATTAACGATACCGGACTTGCCGCACTTACATTGTTGGTGGCGGAAAGCGATCCGAAACAAAAAGAAACATTGATCCGTTTAATTATGCATATGTTGAAAAAGTAGGACTAAAAATGATTACCCGACAACACATTTTTGACTATGTTTTAAACCAATACGGCATTGAACCGAGTTACCCTTTTCCAAAATTTCCTGATGTGGTCGCATTGCGACATCAGAACAAGAAAAATAAGGCTTTTGCCTTTATCTTGCAGGTATCTGCCGAGAAATTAGGGTTAAATGGCGATGAAACGGTTGAAATTATTAATCTGAAATGTAAGACGGAAGTTATCAGTTCGCTAAGAAACGATCCGGATATTTTACCCGGCTATCATATGAATAAAGAGCATTGGTTCAGTTTAAGGCTGGACAGCAATTTTCCTGAAGATCAGGTATATAAAATGATCGACTGGAGCTACGATTTAACCGTTAAATAACAAAAAACAGGAATAAACGATGAACATTACACAACTTTCACGCAAAAACGTCCAAGCCCTCACCCCTTATCAATCTGCCCGTCGTTTAGGCGGCAACGGCGATGTGTGGCTGAATGCAAACGAATATCCGACTTCGCCGAATTTCGATTTAACCCACCGCACTTTTAACCGCTACCCCGATCCGCAGCCTGAAGCCGTAATTCAAGGCTATGCCGATTACGCCGGTGTAAAACAGGAAAATGTGCTGGTCAGCCGCGGCGGCGATGAAAGTATTGAGCTGATTATTCGCGCTTTTTGTGAAGCGAACGACAGCGTACTTTACTGCCCGCCGACCTACGGAATGTATGCCGTGAGTGCAGAAACCTGCGGCGTTGCGTTAAAAACCGTGCCGCTCACAGCCGATTTCCAACTCAATTTAGCCGAAATCGAGAAAAATCTGAACGGTGTGAAAGTGGTGTTTGTCTGTTGTCCGAATAACCCGACCGGCACGTTGATCAAGCGGTCGGATCTGCTCAAACTTTTGCAAATCACCGCAGGCAAAGCGATTGTGGTGGTGGATGAAGCCTATATCGAATTCTGCCCGCAAGCGACAATGGTCAATGAACTGGCAAACCACCCGCACTTGGCGATTATCCGCACCCTATCCAAAGCCTTCGCCCTTGCCGGTTTACGTTGCGGTTTCACCCTTGCTAATGCAGAACTTATCGGCGTGCTGCAAAAAGTCATCGCCCCTTATCCGCTGCCTGTGCCTGTTGCCGACATCGCTGCCCAAGCGTTGCAACCACAAGGTATCGCACAGATGAAACAACGTGTAGCAGACGTACTTTCTGAGCGTGAAAAATTGCAAAAAAATCTCGAAAACTCACCGCTTGTAGAGAAAGTGTTTGAAAGCGACGGCAACTATCTGCTGGTTAAATTCCAAGACGGACAAAAAGTATTCAAAACCCTGTGGGATCAAGGCATTATCCTGCGTGACCAACACAAAGCTGTCGGTTTAGCGAATTGCGTGCGGATTAGTATCGGCACGGCGGAAGAGAATCAGAGAGTGGTTGAAACGATTGCCGCAATCGTATAATACCAAGTAGGATGGGCTTTAGCCCATCAAAATAGGCTACAAAGGAGATATAGAATGCAATTAGAAGAAGATGATTGGGATAGACAAAATCAGCTAAGAATAAACCAAGATAGAGAAGCGATAAAAGGCAAAACAGTGAGTGAAGAACAACGACAATGGTGGAATAACTTGTCTGATTTTTGGAAGAAAGTATTTACCCTTCTTTATTACGAACAAGGCTTTTTTACAATGTGTAGTCCTAATAATTATAGAGGTATCTGTGAATATGGAAGAACAACGTTGGAAAGAGAGAACGATTTATTATTAATATTCTCCCTTAATGCAATTCAAGTTGGTGAAGCTGAATACAGCACATATTGTATGCTACCCGATCCATTGCCTGATCTTCAGCAGTTAAAAATAGAATCTATTCCAGAACTAACTTATTTTAAGAATTTAAAACAGTTTTGGATTAATGGTGCTATGTTAGAAGATATATCAGCAGTTAAAAATATTTCTTGTGACTATTTAATACTCTCGGATATATCCTGTAATTCTATTGCTGTTTTAGAACCACTATTGGAATTGAAAAATATAAGAAAATTAGGATTATATATTAATCCATATTTAACCACCGTAGATGAAACCATATTGGATGAATTTAAAATGAAATTGGTTGAAAATTTATCCAATAAAGGAATTTCTTTTGTAGATTTTTAATTGATAGGACAACAAAATGACACAACAATCTATTTTATTCATCGACCGCGACGGCACGCTTATCGACGAACCAAAAACCGATTTTCAAATTGACAGCCTTGAAAAACTCAAATTTGAGCCGAATGTCATCCCTGCATTGCTCAAGCTTAAACACAAATACCGCTTTGTGATGGTGAGCAATCAAGACGGTTTAGGCACAAGCTCTTTTCCGCAAGAAGATTTCGACAAACCGCACAATGCAATGATGACGTTGTTTAATTCGCAAGGTATTGAATTTGATGATGTGCTAATTTGCCCGCACAAACCGGAAGATAATTGCAACTGCCGTAAGCCGAAAACTCTGCTTTTGCAAAAATATATCGACCGCCAACTGTTCGATCCAGCGACCAGCTTTGTCATCGGCGACCGTGCTACAGATGTACAACTGGCAGAAAATCTTGGCATTCGTGCTTTGCAATATCATCCTGAAAAATTAAATTGGGATCTCATTGCCGAAAAACTGCTTGGCGAAGCGGTAACCAACATCGGCGACCGCCAACCACGCTATGCGGAAGTGGCTCGCAAAACTAAAGAAACTGATATTAAAGTGCAAGTATGGCTTGATGAAACCGGCACAAACGAAATCAGCACAGGTGTAGGCTTTTTCGACCATATGCTCGACCAAATCGCCACCCACGGCGGCTTTAGAATGAACGTGAGCTGCAAAGGCGATTTGTGGATTGACGAACATCACACCGTAGAAGACACCGCACTCGCACTTGGCACCGCACTCAAACAAGCCATCGGCGACAAACGCGGCATCGCCCGCTTCGGCTTCGTGCTACCAATGGACGAATGCAAAGCCGAATGCACGATGGATTTATCTGGCAGACCATTTATCAAATTCAAAGCCGATTTCAAACGCGACAAAGTCGGTGATTTCAGCACCGAACTGACCGAACATTTCTTCCAATCCATTGCGTTTACAATGTTTGCCACCTTGCATTTAAAAGCAAAAGGCGATAATGATCACCACAAAATCGAAAGTTTATTTAAGGTGTTTGGGCGTACATTAAGACAATGTATTCGGATTGAAGGGAATGAGTTGCCGAGTTCGAAAGGTGTACTATAAATATAAAAGTAACGATGGTGCGAGTGTCTCACTCGTGCCTGTTGTTAAAAGTGCGGTTGAATTTTGTAGAGTTCTATGATGAAAGATGGATATTTAGAATTTTTTGAACGATTTAATATTAGCATAGAAGATTTTCTTCGGTTTGCTGAAGATTCCATTATTTTAATACCTAAAGAAAGGGCAAAAAAAGAATGGGTAAATTTGAAGCAAAGAATACAAGGGGAAGGTCAAGAGGTTTATGTTAGATCTTATGCTAGAAATGGTGAAGGAAATTATTTATATCAAGAAATATATCAAGAGCTTTTCCCTTGTAAAATAATCGTTGATAAAACAAATAATCGTTATCCGACGGAATTATTACAAGAACTGACGGGATTTAACAAAAACGGAAGAAATGCAAATATACAGAATTTTCAGGTTTCTCATATATTTGGATGTACCAAAAATCCCTATGCGTTTTGTGCTCCTTGGAATATAGCATTTATTCCTAAGATTTTAGATCCTTTTACTGGTCACGAAAGTAAAGGGGATTTAACTAATAAAATTACAAAAATATATAAAAATAGAATGTGGGAAGAATATGAAGATCTTATTCAAGAGTATAATAATGAAATGAGAACGCTTGAATGTAAAATTAATATTTATATAGAAAATAATAAATCAATGGATAAGCGAATTAAAAAATTCCATAATTCATTACTTAGTGAATTTGCACAGATTAACATTTAAGAAATTTATAATTAAAAATAAGGAAAATTATGCCCAACATCACCATCATCGACACCGGCTGTGCCAATCTTTCTTCGGTCAAATTTGCCTTTGACCGCTTGGGGATTAACGCCGAAATCAGCCGTGATTTAACTAAAATCCAATCCGCCGATAAGCTGCTTTTACCTGGTGTGGGAACGGCACAAGCAGCAATGCGAATTTTGCAGGAGCGGGATTTAATCGAAACTATCCGCAAAGCAACCCAACCAATGCTTGGCATTTGTTTGGGTATGCAGCTGATGACTGAATATTCCACCGAAGGCAATGTGCCGACATTGAATTTAATGAACGGTCGTACGGAGTTAATTCCTGATAACGGTTTACCTTTGCCGCATATGGGCTGGAATAGAGTGGAATATCGCTCGGATCACCCGCTTTTTGCCGATATTGAACAAGGTAGCTATTTCTATTTTGTGCATAGCTATGCCGTTCTGCCGAATGAAAATACCATTGCGACTGCGGATTATGGCGTGCTGTTCTCCGCAGCATTACAACATAAGAATTTCTATGGCGTGCAGTTCCACCCGGAACGTTCAGGCAAGGCTGGCGCACAGTTGTTAAGAAATTTTGTGGAAAATATTTAATACAGGAAAAGCACAATGAAAAAATCAATCATTATCCCAGCCCTTGACCTGATTGACGGACAAGTAGTGCGGTTGCACCAAGGGGATTACGGCAAGCAGACTAGTTATAGCGATAATCCTATCGAGCAATTCGCAAGCTATATTCAACAAGGGGCGGAGCAGTTGCATTTGGTGGATTTAACTGGTGCGAAAGATCCGAACAAGCGCCAAACAGCGTTAATCGGCAAGATTATTGAAGCGACCCAAAGCAAAATCCAAGTGGGCGGTGGTATTCGCTCGGAAAAAGATGTGGCGGATTTACTGGCGGTGGGGGCAAATCGTGTAGTGATTGGCTCAACAGCAGTAACCGAACCTCAGATGGTGCAAGGTTGGTTTGAAAAATATGGCGCGGAAAAATTTGTGCTGGCGTTAGATGTGCGGATTGAAAACGGACAAAAGCTAGTGGCAATTAAAGGTTGGCAAGAAACTAGCCCACTCACTTTGGAAAACTTGGTAGAAAACTACCGCACTTTTGGTCTTCAACACGTTCTTTGCACCGATATTTCCCGTGATGGCACCCTTGCCGGCTCAAACGTGCAGCTTTATCAAGAAATCTGTGCCAAATTTCCGCAGGTGGATTTCCAATCTTCTGGCGGTATCGGTTCACTTTCTGATATTGCGGCATTAAAAGGTACGGGCGTGGCGGGCGTGATTGTCGGACGTGCGTTGTTAGAAGGTAAATTTAATGTAGCGGAGGCGATTGAATGTTGGCAAAACGGATAATTCCTTGTTTAGATGTGCGTGACGGGCAAGTGGTAAAAGGTGTGCAATTCCGCAATCACGAAATTATCGGCGACATCGTACCGCTTGCAAAACGCTATGCGGAAGAAGGGGCAGACGAATTGGTATTCTACGATATCACCGCTTCTAGTGATGGTCGAACCGTGGATAAAAGCTGGGTGGAACGTGTGGCGGAAGTGATCGATATTCCGTTTTGCGTTGCTGGCGGGATTAAAACCATTGAAGATGCGGAACAAATTTTCGCTTTCGGGGCGGATAAAATTTCTATCAACTCCCCTGCCCTTGCCGACCCGAATTTAATCACCGCCCTTGCCGAACGTTTCGGCGTGCAAGCCATTGTGGTAGGAATCGACAGCTGGTTTGAAGCGGAAAACGGCAAATATTGGGTAAACCAATATACTGGCGATGAAAAACGCACCCGCCAAACCAACTGGCAGCTGCTCGACTGGGTGAAAGAAGTGCAACAACGCGGTGCGGGCGAAATCGTGCTGAATATGATGAACCAAGACGGCGTGCGTAAAGGCTATGATTTAGTGCAACTCAACGCCGTGCGTGAAGTATGCCACGTGCCTTTAATCGCCTCCGGCGGAGCTGGAGAGATGGTGCATTTCCGTGATGCCTTTGTGAAAGCGAATGTAGACGGTGCATTGGCGGCGAGTGTGTTTCATAAGCGGATTATTGATATTGGGGAGTTGAAGGAGTATTTGGCGAGAGAAAGTGTGGAAATTCGCAAATAGCTCAAATAGGTGATGGTACGATCGTGGATATTTATTACCATAATGGGAGATATTATGAGCAAAATACGTATTACAGAAAAAAGCAGTTATGGTCCTATTAGATTTGAAGCTCGTTATTCTTTTTTACAAGAGATGTTTAATGTAGCCAAAAAGAAAATAATCAATAAAGAACAAGATTGCTATCAATTTGTAGGGAATTGGATAGATAAAAATATAAATGGAGATAATCTAGAGTTAATCTTAAACATAGACATATTTACTCGATTTTTAGCTAGTGGAAGAATTATTTATGAACTAGACAAAATACTTTTTGAAGCCCTATCTATTACAGAGTTAGATATTCCTTGCTCTACTCTTAATTTACCGTATAGTACTTTCTATATCCAACTAGGAGAATACTCTAGTTTATTTGATGGGGTATATGTTGATAAGTATATATCATCTGAAGATGTTAATGGTGAAGAAGATACTATTTGGTTTTATTTTGTTTATAAAAATTATGCAAAAAATAAAACATCATTAAGTCAGTTACGTCGAGATAAAATATGCGGAGATAAATTACGTAGCTGTGAGTTGGATATTAGCGAACCAAATTCAATTATAAAAGATATACTTCAAAATGAGATAACATCATCTTTTTACATTCAATATTCTATAGCAGAAAGAAATGGGACATTAAATAATGAAAATACCCAGCTACATCTCCAAAAAGAAAAGTTAGAAAGTGAAGAAATATTAAAATTATTCCCTTTAGTTGTTAATTTAATACTTTATATTAACAGTCAGAACAATGATGTTATTGAAGATTGGAATAAAGATACACCAATAGAAAAAACATTAAGATTAGAAAAAGGAAATAATGTTAATGAAAGAAAAAATCTAGAAAAGGGTTTGCTGGAAGCTGGTTATTCTAAAGTTCTATATGTCGGTAAAAATTTTGCTAAAACTAAAGAAGCTAATTTATTAGCAAAGGCTTTAACTACAGGAAAAATATTATCAACTCACTTTAGAAGAGGGCATTTTCGTAATCAACCTTATGGAAAAAATAACTTATTGCGAAAAGTTGTTTTTATTGCTCCAACTATTGTTAATGAAGGTGGAGAAATGTTAGGTAAAATTATTAAATTACAAGATAAAGGCTAAATAATATGAAAAACCAAATTAACTGGAAAAAAGTCAACGGACTACTCCCTGTAATCATCCAAAACGCTCAAACCTGCGAAGTGCTGATGTTGGGCTATATGAACCAAGAAGCCTTGGAAAAAACGTTGGCGGAGAAAAAAGTGACCTTTTTCTCGCGCACCAAACAGCGGCTTTGGACAAAAGGTGAGACCTCCGGTAATTTCTTAAATGTGGCGGATATGAGCTTGGATTGCGATAATGATACTTTATTGATCCTCGCGAATCCGATTGGTGAAACCTGTCACACCGGCGCGGAAAGCTGTTTTCATCAATTCGAACGACAAACGGAACCGGATTGGGTTTTCTTCAGTAAATTGGAACGTTTGTTAAATGCGCGTAAAGGCGCGGATCCGGCAAGTTCTTATACAGCGTCTTTGTATGCGCGCGGTACCAAGCGAATTGCACAAAAAGTCGGCGAAGAAGGCGTGGAAACCGCATTGGCGGCGACGGTGAAAGATCGCAATGAAACCATCTGCGAAGCGGCGGATTTAGCGTATCATTTAACCGTGTTATTGCAAGATGCGGATTTATCTTGGGCGGATGTTATCGGTAAACTAAAAGAACGCCACGCAAAATAGTTTAGTGTTATAATGGCGTAAACACAAAGGCGCCGCACAATGACAGAACCCGATTTTTCACTTTATAGAACCTTGTTATCCGCCCAAGATTGGCGGACGACCGGTTCTTTTCTTTCGCCGGAAAAGGCGCAATGGCTGTTGCATCAAGGCTCCTTGACGAAAAAATTATACGAAACCGGCGCGCAATTAAGCGTGAAAGTGATTTTTCAAGGTTGGGTGCAAAAAAATGATCAAAAACCGACCGCACTTTCTGAGAAATCGGTTTGGCGTCGCGAGGTGATGCTACAAGGCGACGGTAAAAATTGGATTTTTGCCCGAACCGACTTACCGGAATCGACCGTTCGTCAGGTTGCCGGTGAAGTGCTGTATTTGGGCGAACGACCGATCGGGCTTTGGCTTTTTCCGCAGAATCCGACTCGCGTGAGTTTGCAATGGCGACAGGATCCTACCAGCGGATTATATGCGCGTCGTTCGGATTTATTATTAAAAGGTTATCCGATTGAAATCAAAGAATTATTTTTAACTGACTTTATCTTTCAATAAAGGGGAAAAGGATGAAATTAGCGGAAGCGTTAATTGAACGGGCGGATTTGCAACGCCGCTTAGAACAATTAGTTCAACGTTTACAACAAAATGCACAATATCAAGAAGGCGAAGCACCGTTAGAAAATCCGACGGAATTGCTGGCGGAATATCAGCAAACCGCCAATCGCTTGGAAAATTTAATCGTGCAAATCAATTCGGCGAATAATCGGCTTGTGCTTGAAGACGGTATGCCGATGATTAAAGCCTTAGCACGGCGCGATCGTTTAAAAGCGCAGCATTCGATGCTCACTGCATTAGCTAACGCCGCGATTCCCGAACAATCCCGCTATAGCCGCAGCGAAATAAAAATGTTGGCGGCGGTGGATGTGAAAGATCTGCGCAAACAGGCGGACAACACGGCAAGAACTTGTCGCGAGTTGGATACCTTAATTCAGCAAGCAAATTGGCTGAACGAATTATAAAAAATAAGGTGTAATTTTTATTTCAAGGCGAATGCTAACTTTGCTTTTAGCACAATAATGAGGACGAAGGGCAGTCCATTCACGAACCGTGTCGCCCCGTATAAGTTAAGGTGTAAAAATGAAAGCGTATATTGTATTACCAAGTATTGATTGAAATAAAAATGAGGGCGGGTTGGGGATTCATATCATTATAAAAAAACGGAAAAATCACCGCACTTTTAAATTTTTCGCGGAAAATTGTGACGAATGACTGTTAATTTTCGGTGTTCTGATTTAAAATTTGCCGATTTGGAATTTTTCCTCACATCGTTTAATTCATAATAAGGGGTATAAAATGAAGATTGTCGAAGTCAAACATCCGTTAGTAAAACATAAATTGGGTTTAATGCGTGCCGCCGACGTGAGTACCAAACATTTCCGCGAATTGGCGACGGAAGTCGGTAGTTTATTAACTTATGAAGCGACGGAAGATTTAGAAACCGAAAAAGTGATTATCGACGGTTGGTGCGGACCGGTGGAAGTTGATCGGATTAAAGGTAAAAAAGTGACGGTCGTGCCGATTTTGCGTGCAGGCTTGGGAATGATGGACGGTGTGTTGGAGCATATTCCGAGCGCCAGAATCAGCGTGGTCGGAATGTATCGTAATGAAGAAACCTTAGAACCGGTGCCGTATTTCCAAAAACTTGCCAGTGATTTAAACGAACGTTTGGCGATCGTGGTGGATCCGATGCTTGCGACCGGCGGTTCAATGATTGCGACAATCGATTTATTAAAACAAAAAGGCTGCCAACAAATTAAAGTATTAGTGTTGGTTGCCGCACCGGAAGGTATTGCAGCATTGGAAAAAGCGCATCCGGACATTGAATTATATACCGCATCAATCGATCAACATCTTAACGAGCACGGTTATATTATTCCGGGCTTGGGTGACGCGGGCGACAAGATTTTTGGTACGAAATAAATCCAAAAGATAGAACGGCATTTAATGCCGTTTTTTTCGGTGCGTTTTATTGAAAAATAGACCGCACTTTCAAGTTAATTCAGACAGAGAGTTGAAACTTAAATGACAGAAAATCATCAACAAGCGCCTTACGAGGTGCAAAGCAAAGCCAAACAGGCGTTTGTCGGTTTGCAAATGTTATTCGTCGCCTTCGGCGCATTGGTATTGGTTCCGTTAATTACCGGTTTGGACGCCAATACGGCATTATTAACCGCAGGTATCGGAACATTATTATTCCAATTATGTACCGGCAAACAAGTACCGATTTTCCTCGCCTCTTCCTTCGCCTTTATCGCGCCGATCCAATACGGTGTCGCCACTTGGGGCATTGCGGTAACAATGGGTGGCTTGGTATGCACTGGTTTGGTGTATGTTGCGTTAAGTACCTTGGTGAAATTAAAAGGTGCGGGGGCATTACAACGCATTTTTCCGCCGGTAGTGGTCGGCCCGGTGATTATTATTATCGGGATGGGCTTGGCGCCGGTTGCCGTTGATATGGCATTAGGAAAAGGCAGCAACTACGACTATAACGATGCGGTGTTGGTTTCAATGGTAACCTTATTAACCACCTTAGCGGTTGCTGTGTTCTCTAAAGGAATGATGAAACTTATTCCGATTATGTTCGGTATTGCCGTCGGTTATGTACTATGTCTATTTTTAGGCTTAATCAATTTCCAACCGGTACTCGATGCGCCTTGGTTCAGCTTGCCGAATATCACCACGCCGGAATTTAAATTGGAAGCGATTTTGTATTTATTGCCAATCGCCATCGCACCGGCGGTTGAACACGTCGGCGGCATTATGGCGATCAGTTCCGTTACCGGTAAAGATTTCCTCAAAAAACCGGGCTTGCACCGCACATTATTAGGTGACGGTATTGCTACCTCCGCCGCATCATTTTTAGGCGGTCCACCGAATACCACCTATGCGGAAGTGACCGGCGCGGTAATGTTGACACGCAATTTTAATCCGAACATTATGACTTGGGCGGCGGTTTGGGCGATTGCCATTTCCTTCTGCGGTAAAGTTGGCGCCTTCCTATCCACCATTCCGACCATTGTAATGGGCGGTATTATGATGTTAGTGTTCGGTTCCATCGCCGTTGTGGGAATGAGTACCTTAATTCGCGGTAAAGTGGATGTTACCGAAGCGCGTAACCTGTGCATTATTTCTGTGGTAATGACATTCGGTATCGGCGGAATGTTTGTTAATTTCGGCGAAATTTCCTTAAAAGGCATCAGCTTGTGCGCTGTGGTAGCAATCTTATTAAACTTAGTGTTACCAAAAGCGATTAATCAACCTGAAGAGTAGTTTTTTCAATAAAAAAGAGGGATAGGGTTTATTTATCCCTCTTTTTTTTGTATATTCTTACCGCACTTTCTTGTTTTTTAGGGAACGATTTGTTGGTCAATTCTCAGCTTCCATTACCCATTTATCAACCGGATGATGATACCTTAGAAAATTTCTATCCGGAGAATAATCGATTGTTGCTCGGCTCGTTGCATAATAATTTCACGCGCCTTGAGCAGCAATTCTTTTATATTTGGGGCGGGAAAAGTTGTGGAAAAAGCCATTTATTAAAAGCCTGTTCGCATTATTTTTTGGCGCAACAGCGCGCCTCGATTTATGTGCCTTTAGCCAAATCGCAATATTTTTCTCCCGCCGTGTTAGAAGATTTGGAACGTCAAGAACTGGTTTGTCTGGATGATATTCATACGGTTATTGGGCAAGCGGAATGGGAATTGGCGATTTTCGATTTAATCAATCGCATTCGTGAAACGGGTAAGACCTTATTGTTAATCAGTGCGGAACAATCGCCGAACGCGCTCGGCGTGCGATTACCCGATTTGGCGTCGCGCTTGTCTTGGGGCGAGATTTATCAGTTGGCTCCGCTAAATGACGAACAAAAAATCGCCGTGCTACAAAAAAAAGCCTATACAGGCGGGCTAGAACTGCCGGATGAAACCGCCGCATTTTTATTAAAACGCTTGGATCGTGATATGAAAACCTTATTTGATGTCTTATCGAAGTTGGATAAAGCCTCGCTACAAGCGCAACGAAAATTAACCATTCCGTTCGTAAAAGAAATTTTAAAATTATAAATTCGGACAAAAAAGACCGTACTTTTAACGGTCTTAGTTTATTGACAAAGTATATAAGTAGGATGGGCTTTAGCCCATCATATTGAAATAATTATATTTTTGATGGGCTGAAGCCCATCCTACGCATAAAATATGATTTACATCAGGTTTGTCATCAGTCTAAGACCGCACTTTTGCGGTCTTTCAATATTTGTTTACCAATGATGCCAGTGGCGATGACCTCGATAATAACCGTAGCCGACGCTCGGCGCTAGAATAATGCGCGGTTCTTGCGTATAGCGTGCGATTTTTTTGCCGCCGTTATCGCTGGCGTTCAACGGCATTTCCACCGTGGTCGGCGCTTGTTGTTTTTGTGCCGCACTGACCGTATTGCCGCTATATACGTTCTTTTTGTATTCTTCGACGGTTTTGGTGTCCAAAGGTGCCGATGCTGTTTGTTGCGGCGGTGCGCTACAGGCGGATAACATTGCCAATCCGACAACAGTTAAAAGATATTTTTTCATAAAAGTTCCTTAGGTTGTGATTATTTGCAAATCGTACCGGATAGTACGTTTGCGCTTTTTTGAATATTTTGCGTCGCCATTTTTTTACCGTATAGTTGTTCTTCTTCTTGAACTTGTTTTGCTACATCGGTATTTTTGATATTAAAAACCGGCGCATATTGTACGTTATCCGGATCATTTTTCGAATAAACCGTTGCGCCGGCAATGCTGGCGTAATATTCGTTTTCGTCTTGATTAATGTAATAAGTTCTGGAATCGGTAATATCGACACCCAATGCGGATTGATAACCGTTGCAAATCCCTGCGCCGGATTGATAAACCGTATGCGCCATTTTATTTTCGCCGATTTCGTAAATCTCAAATTCAATGCTGGAGGCTAATTTTTCCGCATCTTTACTGTCGTCCGGATTTAACTGAGCGTGAGCGTCTTTACTCAAATAAGTTTGATTTTTCACCTCTTTTTTCTGTTCGACTTGCTTAAATAATTGAGAATGGCTTGCGCTTTGCGCGGCTTGCGCAAAACATTGACTAGAGACGAGACAGAAAGTGATCGCAATAATTAAATTGTTCTTTTTCATTTGTGTTGACTCTGACTATTTTATTCAATTTCATAAAACTCTAAAGGTAAATCATCGGGATCACGGAAGAAAGTAAAATGTTTACCCGTTAATTTATCAATTCTCACCGCTTCGCATTGAATACCTTGTTGCTGTAAATAGCAGACGGCATTTTCTATATTATTGACTTTAAATGCTAAATGGCGTAATCCGCACGCCTCCGGTGAGGTGAGGCGCGGCGGCGGTTCGGGGAAAGAAAACAATTCTATTTGACTGTTATCGGGAAAGCGCAAATCCAACTTATAACTGTCTCGTTCTTGACGATAGGTTTCTTGAATAATTTGCGCGCCCAAGATCCGCGTATAAAAATCTTTCGATTTCGCATAATCGGACACAATCAGCGCAATATGATGAAATCCCAAAATCGGCGAGTTCATTTTCGTTCCTTAACCTTACAATCTGAAGAGTATATCAGCTTTCGTTCAATAAGTTGAGTAGAATTTGTTCTTCTATCCGATAGTCAAATCGATTTTGACCGATTTATTAAAATTTATCTAATTTTGTTTGTTTTGTTGTTCTTCCAAGGCATCACGCGCCGCGCGAATACTTTTTTCGATTAACGGCACGCGCGGATCGTTTTCCGGCATTAAACGCAATATCATCGCCCAAGTCACCGACGCCATTTTGTAGTCTTCCGTTTCAAAATATCGGAAGGCGAGCAAATTAAGCGCGTGCATATTGGTGTGATCTTTGCGCAGAACTTCTTTTAACAATTCCGTGCCTTTTTGTTTATCGCTCTGATCTTCGGAATACATTAAAATTCGCGCGTAGGCGAGTTGATATTCCGTATTTTCCGGTGCCAAACGGTGTGCGCGAGCATAACTGTCGGCAGCGAGTTGTCCGTTATCCGCCGCCATTGCGCTTTGACCGAGCAACCACCAGCCTTCTGCGTCTTGCGGATCATTTTGCAATTTAAGCCGTAAAGCAGTAATAAATTGTTGTAATTCCTGATCATTGAGCGGATTAGTTTGTTCTTCTTTTAAACGTTGATAAAAGTGCGGTAAGTTTTCGAGATTTTTTTGCAAAGCGATTTCCGTTTTCCACGCACCGATTGGCATATAAGCCGAACCGGCAAGAATCAGCAACGCTACAAATCCGGATAATGCCCAAATTTTGCCGTAGGGTTTTGCCGTCGGTGTCGAAACGGTTCGGGTTTCCGGAATATCGTCTAATAAGGTTTGTTGCAATTCGGTTTTAAATTGATTGACATCGTCGGATAGACCTTGTTGCGCTTCTTGTTCCAATTCTTGCAAGCGATTGAAATAAAAGGCTTTATTGAGCGCATCGCGCTGTGTTTCCGCGCGGGATACACGATTGCGCCAAAGTGGATAAAAACAAATAAAGGCGACAATGAAGGTTAAAATAATAATACTCGGCCAAAAAAACATTTTGTTATTCCTTCTCCTTCAAAAGCGCGTTTAAACGTTGTCGCTGCGCTTCGCTTAGTGATTCTTGCTCGAAATTCACCGCACTTTGCGACGTCTGTGCTTGGTGCGGTTTGCGACGAAAAATCATCACTACACCGAATAAAACCAACAATGCCGGCACGACCCACAATGCAAGCGTGGCGGCGGTGAGCGGCGGGTTATAGGTCACGAAATGACCGTAGCGTGCGATCATATAATCCACGATTTCCTGCTTTTGTTTGCCTTCTTGCAAAAGTTCGAACACTTTAGCCCGCATATCTACGGCGATCGTTGCATTGGAGTCGGCGATATTGTTATTTTGACATTGCGGGCAACGCAGTTCTTGCGTTAACGCGTGATAATCGTTTTCTTGCTGCGGCGAGGCGAAATTTAACGCGTCAATCGCGGCAAAGGCAGAAAAATGGATGAAAAAGAAAAAAAGTGCGGTGATTTTTTTCATTATTTTTTCTCCGCCAGTGTTTGATAAATCGGTAACAATTTTTCCTGCCATACGCTTTCGTTGACATCACCGGTGTGGCGATAATGAATCACGCCTTGACCGTCAACGATAAAGGTTTCCGGCGCGCCGTACACGCCGAGATCCAAACCGAAAGCGCCTTTTTCGTCTTTAATTACCGTTTGATAAGGATTCCCCAAATCTTTAAGCCATTTAATCGCTTTGTCGGATTTGTCTTTGTAATCGATGCCGATAATGGTAACGCCTTGTTTTGCCAGCTGATTCAAATATTGATGTTCGGCGTAGCAAGTGGGGCACCAAGTCGCCCACACGTTGACTAACAGCGGTTTACCTTGTTGAAACAGCGTATTGTCGTAAGCTTTGTTTTGATCAAACAAATCCGTCAACATTTTTGTCGGCACGGATTTGCCGATTAAGGCGCTTTCCAAAGCTTTCGGATCATCACCTTGCGCATTGCGTTGCAGCTGGACGAAAAACGTCAGTGCCAATGCCAAGAAAAGAATTAACGGAATATAAAGTTTCTTATTCATCAAATATTTACCTTATGGTTGAAACCCCAGTCATTTATCGCGGATAATTTAATTGGAAGAGACATAACCTCTTCTAATTCAGAGCAACACATAGGGCCTCGCTCTTGTGAGGATCTGTGTGTTGAAACATTTTTGCTCCGATTAGGATTTTTTTAATAATGCGCCGAAACGGTAGCGTCGATCGAATAAACATAATGCGCCGCCGAACGCCATAAATAATCCGCCCAACCAAATCCAGCGGATAAACGGTTTATAATACAAACGTAGCGCCCAAGCGCCGTTGCCGAGGCTTTCGCCCAAGGCAACATATAGATCGCGCGAGAAACCCCAGTCGATCGCCGCTTCGGTCATAGTCATTTTGCTGACGGTGTAAAAGCGTTTTTCCGCGAATAATGTCGCTTCGTGCTTACCGTTGCGGGCAATGTCGATTTGTGCTTTGCCGCCCAAATAGTTCGCGCCGTTCGCGTCGCTAATACCTTGGAAGGTGAATTGATAATCGGCGATATCGATGGTTTCGCCGATATGCATTCTCACATCGCGTTCGATACTGTAATTCTGGCTGAATGCGATTCCCCAAACCGTCATCGCCACGCCCAAATGCGCCAAGACCATTCCCCAATGGGAACGAGAAAGTTTGCCGATACCGGTGAAAAAATTATGCCGATGAGCGGCGCGTTGATGTAATTCGTACAATGCTAACAAAACGATAAAAACGCTCATCATTGTGCCTAAAACCGCGCTGACCGTCAGGCGGTTTTGCAAGAAATAAGGGAGCGCGAAACCGCTGACGAGCATAATGATCAAGCTGATAACCACCGGTAAGCGAATCGTGCTGAATTCGTCGCGACGCCATTTGACTAAAGGCCCGATACCCAATAAGAACGCAAACGGCGTCATAATGATTAAGAACATTTGATCAAAGAACGGCGCGCCGATCGAAATAGTACCCAAACCCAGTTGTTTATGCACTAAAGGTAATAGCGTACCGAGGAATACCACGACAAGTGCGGTCATTAATAAAATATTATTCAGCAATAACATATTTTCGCGCGAATAACGTTCGGCATTATCGCGTGAACGAATTTGTGAGCCTTTATAAGCGTACAGCGCTAAGGAACCGCCGATTACGACGATTAAATAGGCTAAAATATATAATCCTCTGGTCGGATCCGAGGCGAAGGCGTGCACCGAAACCAAAATACCGGAACGCACTAAAAACGTACCGAGCAAGCAAAGAGAAAAGGCTAAAATCGCCAATAAAACCGTCCAAGCTTTAAAGGAACCGCGTTTTTCGGTGACGGCGAGAGAATGCAACAAAGCGGTTCCGGCAAGCCAAGGCATTAACGAGGCGTTTTCCACCGGATCCCAAAACCACCAGCCGCCCCAACCGAGTTCGTAATACGCCCACCAAGATCCGAGCACGATACCGAGCGTTAAGAAAATCCACGCCGCCATTGTCCAAGGGCGCGACCATCTTGCCCACGCGGTATCTAATTTGCCGTTAATCAGTGACGCGATGGAGAACGCAAAAGCGACGGAAAATCCTACATAGCCCATATACAGCAACGGCGGATGAAAAATCAAGCCGACGTCTTGTAATAGCGGATTGAGTTCTCTGCCGTCCACCGGAAAATTCGGGAAAGTGCGGGTAAAAGGATTGGAGGTGAACAGAATGAACACCAGAAAACCGATGCTGATTAAGCCCATAATTCCTAGCACGCGCGCCACGGCTTCTTGCGGCAGCTGCTTGCTGAATAACGCCACGGCGGCACCCCACAAGGTGAGCAACCAAATCCATAGCAATAACGATCCTTCGTGCGATCCCCAAACGGCGGAAAGGCGATATTGCAGCGGAAGCGCCGTGTTGGAATTATTCACGACATATTGCACGGAAAAATCGTTTGTGGCAAAAAGATAGAAAAGCGCACCGAAGGAAACGCTTAAACTGACGAACAATCCGTATGTCATCGGACGGGCTAAGGACATTAGCTGCGCATTGCCCTTTTCCGCGCCCCATAGCGGAAATATCGTCAGTAATAGTGACACCGCCAAACTTAGCGCCAGCGCATAATTGCCTAATTCTGCGATCATTGTTGTCCTTCTTGCTCTTTGGTTTGGCGATCACGTTCGCTTTCAGTTTTTAAATCGGAAACGCCCATCGGTTTATGCACTTTTTGCATTTGCGCGTCCAATTCCGGCGGCACATAGTTTTCATCGTGTTTCGCCAATACTTCGGAGGCTTCTAATACGGTCGGGGATTTCAACACGCCTTGCGCCACGATGCCCTGTCCTTCACGGAATAAATCCGGCAAAATGCCTTCGTATTCAACGGTGACGGACGGGCCGATGTCGTTTAGATCAAATTTGACTTTCAAGCTTTTCGGATCGCGTTCCACCGTACCTTCCACCACCATTCCGCCGATACGAATACGTTGTCCCACTTCGGGTTTGGTGCTCGGATCATCGTTTTTACCGTAAATCACTTCCGACGGCGTGTAAAACAAATCGATATTTTGGCGCAAAGCGTACAGCACCAAAGACGCGGCAATCGTAATGCCGACTAAAACGAAAATAATCACGGATAATCTGGATTTACGTCTCGGATTCATAGGGTTTCCTTTGTTTTTGTCGATTGTTGACGTTGTTCGCGTGCCAATTCGCGTTTCACTTCGCGTAAGACGGCGCGGCGTGCTTGAACGCTTTGGATAATTAAAAATAAAACGGCGAAAAACGAAATGCCGTAAGAAAGCCAGATATAAAAACCGTAGCCTCCCATTTCAAAAAAATCGTTCCAAGTTGCAAAAAACATATTTCCCCCGTTATTTCACTAAATTTCTGACCCAAGGGCGCTTGGCGTCTTCTTTTAATAATTCCGTGCGATAGCGCACTAATGTAAGCCAAATAGTCAACGCCATAAAGCCGAAAATAGTCAGAATAAGCGGCATTAACATCGGCGTGGCGATAGACGGTTTTTCAAATTTGGTAATACTGGCGCCTTGGTGCAAGGTGTTCCACCATTCCACGGAAAAATGAATGATCGGAATGTTGATCACGCCGACAATGGATAAAATCGCGGCGGCTTTCATTCCGGTCGCACGATTTTGAAATGCCGAATACAGCCCGATAACGCCGAGATAAAGGAAGAATAAAATC
This sequence comes from Caviibacterium pharyngocola, assembly GCF_002795405.1. GTDB lineage: Bacteria > Pseudomonadota > Gammaproteobacteria > Enterobacterales > Pasteurellaceae > Caviibacterium > Caviibacterium pharyngocola. The sequence goes on from NZ_PHGZ01000013.1 coordinate 85,592, forward strand.
AGCGACGCGGTAAGCCGCGCGTCCCACACCCACCAAGTTCCCCACATCGGTTTGCCCCAAATTGCTCCGGTAACTAAGGCTAAAAAGGTGAACACCATTCCGATCGGCGCCATTGCTAAAATGGATAAATGCGCTTGTTTAATTTGCCAGACTAAGCCGATGACGCCGGCGACCGCCATTGATACATAAATCCCCATCGACCAAATGGCGGACGGAACGTGAACGTACATAATGCGGAAACTGTTGCCTTGTTGATAATCCGCCGGCGCGAATGCCAAGCCCCATATCACGCCCGCGCCTAGCAAAAGTGCGGTCAAAACGGCGAATAAAGGGATTAATTTCGCGCATAAATAATATTGCGTTTCAGATTTTGCGTAAGGATGTAACCACTTCCACATAACGAGTCCTTTTATTGATCCAAGCTCACCCGCAACGCTGCCGCAACGGCAAAAGGCGACAGCGTGAGGGCGGCGACAAACATTGCGCTTAAAACGGCGAGTTGACCGTTATAAGGCAAATTCAAACTTGCGGCGTCTAAAACCGACGCGGCAAAAATTAACACCGGAATAAACAACGGCAAAATAAGTAAGCTTAATAACACGCCGCCTTTGCGCAATCCTACGGTCAGCGCCACGCCGATTGCGCCGATACAACTTAAGATCGGCGTGCCCAATAACAACGTCAGCACCAACGCCGTCCAAATATGCATATCTAAAGACAGCAACAATCCGGCGATCGGCGAGAGTAAAATCAGCGGTAAACCGGTTAATAGCCAATGAGAAATCACTTTTGCCAAACAGGTTAGCACCAAAGGCTGCGCGGTCAGCATTAATTGTTCCAGCGAACCGTCGATGAAATCGTCGCGAAATAAGCGTTCGAAGGATAATAGTGCGGATAACAACGCGGCGACCCACGCGATACCGGGCGCGATTTTCGCCAATAATTTCGGATCCGGCCCGATGACTAAGGGAAACAGCGTGAGAACAATCAAAAAGAACCAGAGCGGGTTTAAAATTTCCGCTTTTTTACGCAAGGCGATTTTGAGTTCTCGTTGAATAATTCGGATAAAGATCATTCGTCGTTTCCTAAAAATTTGTATTTTTCCAACCGCTCTTTGCGCAATTTTTCGCTCGGCACTTCTTGATGGCTGGTTAAAATGACCATTCCGCCCTCGGCGCTATGGCGCTCGAAAAGTGCGGTCAAAATCGCCACACCGTTTCGATCTATCGCGTTAAAAGGTTCGTCTAGCACCCACAACGGCGCCTCAGATAACCACAAACGCGCCAAAGCGATTCGTTTTTGTTGACCGGCAGAAAGCTGGGCGGCAGCAATGTCTTCGCGCCCTAATAAACCGACTTTTTCCAATGCCTGCCAAAGCATTTCATTGCCTTGCCGACAAGCGCCGATTTGTTGGTAAAAATGCAGATTTTCCCACGGTGTTAATTCCGGTTTAATGCCGGCTTGATGACCTAAATACAACAAATCTTGCTGATAATCTTCCCGCTGTTTGCAAATATTCAGATTATTCCACCGCACTTCACCGTGCAAAGGCTGGGCGAGACCGGCGATAATGCGTAACAAACTGGTTTTCCCGATGCCGTTATGCCCTTCGATTTGCACGAAATCGCCGCTTTGCCAATGTAGCGTTAAATCCGTAAACAGAATTTGATCTCCGCGCTGACAAGCTAATTGTTCGAGATATAATTGATGATTTCGCTGCATAAAACCGCTTATTTTTACCGTACCAATAAGTTGACATTCTATCATAGCATTTTGCGCGCTCGTAGTTTTTGCAGCGGGAAAAACATACCCATTTAGTCGTATATAGTGGATTTATTTGATTTAAAACAAGTGTTCGACGGGAAAAATTGCCTTATATTTACTGTGTGATTGGCTTTTGATTTTGTCGGCGGACAATGAAAGGATAAAATTTTCCGCTCCGCCAAACCGGAAAAGTGCGGTATAAAAAGTTAAAGTTTTTTAAATTTTTAGCGCTAAATTTTTTATTGTTTCGAGTAATTGGTTAATTATATTTATTTGCGTTCTTGCCAATCGTTTCTATCGGAATAAAATGCTGAAAAATCATTTGACACTCCTTATTAAATCGGTAAGATTAAGCTAATTTTTAACTTAAAGGATTTTGTTTTATGTTTAATACCGTTTCTTTATCCCTCCGACTCCTCCTCACACATTCTTTGTGCGGTTAAGTCACGGATAAAAAACAGTAAAATGTAAAACGCCCGAATTTAAACCCGCACTAGAACGCGGGTTTTTTCATATAAAATTTTCTGAAAAATCACCGCACTTTTAGTGATTTTATCAACGCGAATATTAAATATTGCACAATTAAGGATCGGATTATGGCAGACAATGTAATTATTTTTGATACCACATTACGCGACGGCGAACAGGCGTTAAAAGCCAGCTTAACAGTGAAGGAAAAGCTACAAATCGCTTTGGCGTTGGAGCGCTTGGGCGTGGATGTAATGGAAGTGGGCTTTCCGGTATCTTCGGAAGGGGATTTCTTATCCGTGCGCACCATTGCGGAAAATATTAAAAACAGCCGCGTTTGCGCCTTGTCCCGCGCGGTGGAAAAAGATATTGACGTTGCGGCGGAAGCCTTGAAAGTAGCGGAAGCATTTCGTATTCACACCTTTATCGCAACTTCCGCTTTGCACGTCGAAGCGAAATTACGCCGCACTTTTGACGACGTGGTAGAAATGGCGATTAACGCAGTGAAACGCGCGCGTCGTTATACCGACGATGTGGAATTTTCTTGCGAAGATGCGGGACGTACCGGTATCGATAATATCTGCCGCATTGTGGAAGCGGCGATTGACGCTGGCGCCACCACGGTAAATATTCCGGATACGGTGGGTTATACCCTACCGATGCAATACGGCGAGATTATCGCGAACGTAATGAATCGCGTACCGAATGTGGATAAAGCGATTATTTCCGTGCATTGTCACAACGATTTGGGAATGGCGACGGCAAATTCCTTAACCGCGGTGCAAAACGGCGCGCGCCAAATCGAATGTACCGTTAACGGTATCGGCGAACGTGCGGGTAACACCGCGTTGGAAGAAGTCGTAATGGCGATCAAAACCCGCCAAGATTTGTTCAAAGGCGTGGATACGCGCATTAATACGCAAGAAATTCATCGTGTCAGCCAAATGGTCAGCCAACTTTGTAATATGCCGATTCAGCCGAATAAAGCGATTGTCGGCGCGAACGCGTTCGCACATTCTTCCGGCATTCACCAAGACGGTATGGTGAAAAACAAAAATACCTATGAAATTATGTCGCCGGAAACCATCGGCTTGAAAAAAGAAAAATTAAACTTAACCGCACGTTCCGGTCGCGCGGCGGTTAAAAATCATATGGAATCAATGGGTTATCAAGAAAGCGAATATGATTTGGATAAATTGTACGAAGCGTTCTTAAAATTGGCGGATAAAAAAGGTCAAGTGTTCGACTATGATTTGGAAGCTCTTGCCTTTATCGATATGCAACAAGGGGATGAAGATCGTTTGACTTTAGATGTGATCACCTCGCAAATGATCAGCCATTTACCGGCGTCCGCTTTCGTGCAAGTGGAATTGGACGGCGAGCGTTTAAGCGAGGTTTCCAGCGGTGGTAACGGGCCGGTTGACGCCGTATTTAACGCGATTTTGAAAATTACTCAGATTGATTTGAAAATGTTGAGTTATAATTTAACCGCAAAAGGCGAAGGCGCGGAAGCCTTGGGGCAAGTGGATATTGTGGTGGAACACGAAGGTCGTCGTTTCCACGGCGTCGGTTTGGCGACGGATATTGTGGAAAGCTCGGCACGCGCATTAATTCACGCCATCAACGCGATTTATCGCGCGCATAAAGTTGCGGATTTAAAATCACATAAACATTCACATTAACAATTAAGGAAAAGAACAAATGCAAAGTTACAATGTAGCCGTATTAAGCGGGGACGGCATCGGGCCGGAAATTATGGCGGAAGCGCTTAAAGTATTGGACGTGGTTCAACAAAAATATAATTTTAAATTAAATTACCGCACTTTTGATGTGGGCGGTATCGCCATTGATAACCACGGCACGCCGCTGCCTGCCGAAACGGTAAAAGGCTGTGAAGAAAGCGACGCGATTTTATTCGGTTCCGTAGGCGGCCCGAAATGGGAACATTTACCGCCGAATCAACAACCGGAACGCGGTGCGTTATTGCCGTTGCGTAAACATTTCGCGCTGTTCTGCAATTTACGTCCGGCGACCTTATATAAAGGCTTGGAAAAATTCTGTCCGTTGCGTACGGATATTGCCGCGAAAGGCTTCGATATGGTCACGGTGCGCGAATTGACCGGCGGGATCTATTTCGGTCAACCGAAAGGTCGCGAAGGCGAGGGCGCAAACGAAAAAGCCTATGATACGGAAGTGTATCATCGTTATGAAATCGAGCGCATTGCCAAAGTCGCCTTTGAAACGGCAATGAAACGTAACAAACACGTCACGTCCGTAGATAAAGCCAACGTATTAATCAGCTCGATTTTATGGCGCGAAACCGTTATCGAAGTAGCGAAACAATATCCGGAAGTGAAATTGGATCATATTTATATTGATAACGCCACAATGCAATTAATCAAACAGCCGGATTTCTTCGACGTATTGCTTTGTTCTAACATTTTCGGCGATATTATTTCCGACGAATGTGCGATGATCACCGGTTCAATGGGAATGCTGCCGTCCGCAAGTCTTAACGAAAGCGGTTTCGGCTTGTACGAACCGGCGGGTGGCTCGGCGCCGGATATCGCCGGCAAAGGCATCGCCAATCCGATTGCGCAAATTCTTTCCGCCGCAATGATGTTACGCCACAGCTTTGATTTAAACGATGCGGCGAACGCGATTGAAAATGCGGTGAAAAAAGTGTTGGCTGACGGTTATCGTACCGCAGATTTAGCCGACGATAGCAAACCGGTTTCCACCGCGGAAATGGGTACGCTAATTGCTAATGCAATTTAGTTCGACGTGCAAAAACGGCGTAAAAAAACACCGCACTTTATAGATATTTCGGGCGTATGCGTTACGCCCGCCCTAACGAGATAATAAAATGGCAAAAACACTCTACCAAAAATTATTTGATTCGCACATTGTGCACGAAGAAGCGGGCGAAACACCGATTCTTTATATTAACCGTCATTTAATCCACGAAGTGACCAGCCCGCAAGCGTTCGACGGATTGCGCGTGGCAAATCGCCAAGTGCGTCAAGTGAGCAAAACTTTCGGCACAATGGATCACAGCATTTCCACCCAAGTACGCGATGTAAATAAATTGGAAGGACAGGCAAAAATTCAAGTATTGGAATTGGATAAAAACTGTAAATCCACCGGTATTTCTTTGTTCGATATGAATACCAAACAACAAGGGATCGTACACGTTATGGGGCCGGAACAAGGCTTAACCTTACCCGGAATGACCATTGTGTGCGGCGACTCGCACACCGCCACCCACGGTGCATTCGGTGCCTTGGCGTTCGGCATCGGCACATCCGAAGTGGAACACGTTTTGGCGACGCAAACTTTAAAACAAGCGCGTGCTAAAAGTATGAAAATCGAAGTGCGCGGCAAAGTGGCGCCGGGCATTACCGCGAAAGACATCATTCTTGCCATTATCGGCAAAACCACAATGGCGGGCGGCACGGGACACGTTGTGGAATTCTGCGGCGAAGCCATTCGCGATTTATCGATGGAAGGTCGAATGACCGTGTGCAATATGGCGATCGAAATGGGCGCCAAAGCCGGTCTTATCGCACCGGACGAAACCACCTTCGAATATCTAAAAGGTCGTCCTTATGCGCCGAAAGGACAAGATTGGGATGACGCGGTGGAATATTGGAAAACCTTAAAAACCGACGAAGGCGCACAGTTCGACACCGTGGTAACGCTAGAAGCGAAAGACATCGCACCGCAAGTCACTTGGGGAACCAACCCGGGGCAAGTTATCGGTATCGATCAGCTTGTGCCGAACCCGCAAGAAATGGACGACCAAGTAGTGCGCGCCTCGGCGGAAAAAGCCTTGGCTTATATCGGCTTGGAAGCGAATACGGATTTAACCCAAGTGCCGGTGGATCAAGTGTTTATCGGATCTTGCACCAATTCGCGCATTGAAGATTTACGCGCTGCGGCGGCAGTAATGAAAGGGCGTAAAAAAGCCGATAACGTTAAACGCGTATTGGTGGTACCGGGGTCCGGCTTAGTGAAAGAACAAGCGGAAAAAGAAGGATTGGATAAAATTTTTATCGCTGCCGGCGCGGAATGGCGCAATCCGGGTTGTTCAATGTGTTTGGGAATGAACGACGACCGCTTAGGCGAATGGGAACGTTGCGCTTCGACCAGTAACCGTAACTTCGAAGGGCGCCAAGGACGTAACGGCCGTACGCATTTAGTCAGTCCGGCAATGGCGGCGGCTGCGGCGGTATTCGGTAAATTTGTGGATATTCGCCACATTGAATTAAATTAATCATACGGGCGAAGCGTTCTTCGCCCCGAAAAGGACAAAATAAAATGGCAGGTTTTAAACAACTTACGGGTTTAGTGGTTCCGCTTGATGCAGCGAATGTGGACACGGATGCGATTATCCCGAAACAATTTTTACAAGCAATCACCCGTGTCGGTTTCGGCAAACATTTGTTTCACGAATGGCGTTATTTAGATGTGGAAGGCACGCAACCGAATCCGGAATTCGTGTTGAATTATCCGCAATATCAAGGAGCGACGATTTTATTGGCGCGCAAAAATTTAGGTTGTGGCTCCTCTCGCGAACACGCGCCTTGGGCACTGGCGGATTACGGTTTTAAAGCGATGATCGCACCGAGTTTCGCCGATATTTTCTATAACAACAGCTTGAACAATCATATGTTACCGATTCGTTTGAGCGAAGAAGAAGTAGAAGAAATCTTCCAATGGGTTTGGGCGAACGAGGGAAAAACCATTGACATCGATTTAGAAAAAATGACCGTCACCGTCGGTGAGAAAGTTTATCGCTTTGAACTGGACGAATTCCGCCGTCATTGCTTATTAAACGGCTTGGATAATATCGGCTTGACCTTGCAACACGAAGATAAAATCGCCGATTACGAAAGTAAAATTCCGGCATTCTTACGTTAAAAACCATAAGACTAAGTGCGGTCAAAATAATCTAAATTTTGACCGTACTTTTTTATTTAGCGCAAACCTAATTGACGTCTGATTTTGCGTAGGAAAAGGAAAATCCACGGCCAGAGAATGCCGCTGGCGACGGCGCCGAAAATTTCTTGCGCGTGAAAGTTGGCGTTGTGTAAAAATAGTTCGATAAAGAAAATGCTTAATCGCAACACGAAAATAAACAAAATAACCAACAAGCTTTGCATCCAAAGCGACAAGTTGCGCAAGACTAAATGATTGACACCGATTAAATAGGCGAACACGGAAAGCACCAGCGCGTGTACGCCGAGAATAGATCCTAAAACCAAATCCCACACTACGCCTAAAACGAATGCGGAGCCGATACTGATTTTATTCGGGATCGCCATTACCCAATACATTAAGACCAACACTACCCAAGCCGGTTTAAAGCTTTGTAAACCGGCGGGCCAAGGCGCGATTTCCAGCACCATTGCAACGATAAAAATACAAGTGACGACTAATACTTGTAAGAAAAAACGACCTTGCATTAATCTTCCTCTCTGTATTGTTGCTGTTCGGGGCTGACCGGTTCGGGCGCGATTTCCGTCGGTGAAGCATCGGAATGATTTTCTTCCGGCGCAGATTGCGGGCTCGGCGGCGCATTATCCGAGTCTTCCGTCACCCGTGTTTTCTTCACTTTTTCCGCTTCGGAACCTTGAGTTTCCAAACGTTGTTGTACCGCTTGTCGAACGTCTTCCGGCGTGATGGATTGGGCTTTGCGCATATCGTCGTAGGTCGGCCACAACAATAACACATAACGTAAACGTTCTATCGAAGCCAAAGGCTTGGCGGTAATGGTGGCGAAATAGTTTTTTCCGTCGCGCGAAATATTTTCTACCACGGCGACCGGATAGCCCTCTAAAAAGCGCCCGCCTAAACCGGAAGTGACCAATAAATCACCTTTCACAATATCCACAGAACGCGGAACATTATCCAAAGTCAGTTCATCGCTGCGTCCGGTACCGCTGGCAATCACACGCACATCGTTGCGCAATACTTGCACGGGAATAGAATGGGTGACATCGGTCAACAATAACACGCGGCTGGTGTCGTTGCCGACGGAAATGATTTGCCCGACCACGCCTTTTTCATCAATAATCGGTTGACCCACATAGGCGCCGTCTTTTTCGCCTTGATTGATCACGACTTGTTGGCGATAAATATCCGTTTCCGCAGTAAGCACTTCGGCGATTTTTTTGTATTCGTCGGTGCGTAGCGGCGAGTTTAATAATAAACGTAACCGTTGATTTTCCACTTTAAGCTGATCAAGCAGGAGCAAATCCGCATTTTTTTCGCGTAACTGTTCTCTTAAAACGGTATTTTCGATTTGTAATTTATTGGTATCGACCAAGTTATAAGACACGCCGTCTAATACGGTGCGCGGCGTGTTGGCAAGATAATAAAGACCGCCGATCGCCGTTTCCATTATGCTGCGCGCTTTGATCATCGTGTTGGTTTGCCCGTCGGACAAAATCAGAGCAACGGACGCGATCACCGCAAGAATCAGGCGGATACCTAAAGGGGGCGATTTGCTGAAAATAGGTTTCATTGTGTAATCCGAAAAAAAAGTGCGGTCGGTTATTTATAAAAATTTAAATTTTCAGACCGCACTTTCGTAATGGTTATCAGATTAGAGATCGTCGCTAAAAATATCGCCGCCGTGCATATCGATCATTTCTAAGGCTTCGCCGCCGCCGCGCGCAACGCAAGTTAGCGGGTCTTCAGCCACAATGACCGGCACGCCGGTTTCTTTGGAAAGTAATACGTCGATATTGCGCAATAACGCACCGCCGCCGGTCAACACCATACCGCGTTCGAAAATATCGGCGGCGTGTTCCGGTTGACATTCTTCCAATGCGGTGCGCACTGCGGTAATAATGCCGTTTAACGGTTGTTGAATCGCTTCTAAAACATCGCGAGAAGTAAGTTTGAATGTACGCGGCGCGCCTTCGGCAAGGTTATGACCGTGCACTTCCATTTCTTTGACTTCATCGTCTTCTTGAATATAGGCTGTACCGATTTCTTGTTTAATGCGTTCTGCGGTCGGTTCGCCGATAATGGAACCGAAGGTACGACGCACATAAGCGATAATTGCTTCGTCGAAACGGTCGCCGCCGATACGCACGGAGGAAGAATACACGATACCGTTTAAAGAAATTACGGCGACTTCGGTCGTACCGCCGCCGATATCGATGACCATCGAGCCGGTCGCGGTGGAAACCGGTAATTTCGCGCCGATTGCCGCCGCCATCGGTTCTTCGATTAAATACACTTCGCGTGCGCCCGCGCCGATAGCGGATTCTTTAATCGCGCGGCGTTCCACTTGGGTTGCACCCGCCGGCACACACACCAACACGCGCGGACTAGGGCGCATAAAATTGCCGCTGTGGACTTGTTTGATGAAATATTGCAACATTTTTTCGGTAACGAAGAAATCGGCGATTACACCGTCTTTCATCGGACGAATGGCTAAAATGCTTTTCGGCGTGCGACCTAACATTAATTTGGCTTCTTTACCGACCGCCGCAATGCTTTTTAGCGAACCGGCGCGATCTTGGCGAATGGCGACGACGGAAGGTTCGTCAAGCACGATGCCTTGTCCTTTCACATAAATTAAGGTATTTGCCGTGCCTAAGTCGATAGAGAGATCATTGGAAAATAAACCGCGAATTTTTTTTAATAACATAGGAATTCCGTAAAAATAAAATCGTACAATAAATGCTCAGTTTAGAGCGGTGGAAAAATTGTGCTAAATGTATCAAAAAAACGGTATGTATAACAGAAATTTTTGAAAAAATGTAGAGAAAAATCACTGCACTTTACACTTGTTCGGTAAAGTGCGGTGAATTTTTATTTTTTATCTAAAATTGCTTTTAAAAATCTTGCGGTATGCGAGCCTTTAACTTTCGCCACTTGTTCCGGCGTACCGGTGGCGATGATTTCACCGCCGCCACTGCCGCCTTCCGGACCGAGATCGACGATCCAGTCGGCGGTTTTGATGACGTCGAGATTATGCTCGATCACCACAATCGTATTGCCTTGATCGCGTAAGCGATGTAATACCTCAAGTAGCTGTTTTATATCGGCGAAATGTAAACCGGTGGTCGGTTCGTCAAGAATATACAGGGTTTTGCCTGTGTCGCGTTTGGATAATTCCGTAGCGAGTTTGACGCGCTGCGCTTCCCCGCCGGAAAGTGTGGTGGAAGATTGCCCTAAACGAATATAGGACAAACCGACGTCAATCAACGTTTGCAATTTGCGCGCCACCATTGGGATCGCATCGAAAAACTCGCGCGCTTCTTCGACGGTCATATCCAATACTTGATGAATGGTTTTGCCTTTATAGCGAATTTCCAAGGTTTCGCGGTTATAACGTTTGCCTTTACATTGATCGCAAGGTACATAAACATCGGGTAAAAAGTGCATTTCCACTTTAATCACGCCGTCGCCTTGGCAAGCTTCGCAGCGCCCGCCGCGCACGTTAAAGCTGAAACGTCCCGGATTATAACCGCGCGCACGGGCTTCCGGTACGCCGGCGAAAAGTTCGCGGATCGGCGTAAACAAGCCGGTATAAGTCGCCGGATTGGAACGTGGGGTGCGTCCGATCGGGCTTTGATCAATGTCGATTACTTTATCGAAAAATTCCAAGCCTTCGATGGATTTATAAGGGGCGAATTGAGCGTTTTCCGCACGATTTAGTGCATTTTGCGCCAGCGGGAACAGAGTATCGTTAATTAAAGTGGATTTTCCCGAACCCGATACGCCGGTGATACAAGTAAATAAGCCCACCGGAATCTCTAAGTTGACATTTTTTAAGTTATTGCCCGTGGCGCCTTTTAATTTCAACAGCTTGGTTTTATCAAGTGCGGTTCTTTTTTGCGGAATTTCAATTTTTTCTTTGCCGGATAAGAATTTGCCGGTCAAAGAATCGGGATTCGCCATTATTTCTTGCGCCGAGCCTTGCGCAACCACATTACCGCCGTGCACGCCCGCGCCGGGACCGATGTCGATAATGTGATCCGCCGCCATAATCGCGTCCTCGTCGTGTTCGACGACGATCACGGTATTGCCTAAATTTCTTAAATGAATTAATGTGTTAAGTAAACGCTCGTTATCTCTTTGGTGTAATCCGATGGAAGGTTCGTCCAATACATACATTACCCCGACTAAGCCCGCACCGATTTGACTTGCCAAGCGAATACGCTGCGCTTCGCCGCCCGACAACGTTTCGGCAGAACGGGAGAGAGATAAATAATTCAAGCCGACGTTAACCAAAAATTGCAAGCGTTCTTTAATTTCTTTCAAAATTTTATCGGCGATTTGTGCTTTTTGTCCGTTCAATTCGAGGGCGCCGACAAAACTCAGTGCCTCGCCGATACTTTTTTCCGAAACTTCGGGCAAATTGGTTTGTCCGATATAAACGTGGCGCGCTTCAGGACGCAAACGCGAACCGCCGCAATCGGCGCAAGGACGCGTACTGATATTTTTCGCCAATTCCTCGCGCACCGATAGCGATTCAGTTTCTTTATAACGGCGCGCCATATTATTTAAAATGCCCTCGAAAGTATGATGACGCAGCACCACATCGCCGCGATCGTTCATATATTGAAATTCGATTTCTTCTTTACCCGAACCGTGCAAAATCAAATGCTGAATTTTTTTCGGTAAAGCTTCAAAAGGCGTTTCAATATCAAAATCATAATGTTTCGCGAGGGAAGTCAGCATTTGATAATAATAAAAATTACGACGATCCCAGCCTTTGACTGCGCCGCTCGCCAAAGAAAGAGTCGGGTTTTGCACCACGCGTTTTTCGTCGAAATATTGCTGCACGCCCAAGCCGTCGCAAGTAGGACAAGCGCCCGCCGGATTATTAAAGGAAAATAGGCGCGGCTCCAATTCCGGCACGGAATAACCGCAATGCGGACAAGCGAAATTGGCGGAAAATACCAGTTCTTCGCCTTTCGGGTTATCCATTTCCGCAACCACCGCCGTCCCGCCGGAAAGCTCCAACGCGGTTTCGAAGGATTCCGCTAAACGTGTGGCTAAATCCGACCGCACTTTAAAGCGATCGACCACCACTTCAATGGTATGTTTTTTCTGTAATTCCAGCTTCGGCGGATCGGACAAATCGCAAATTTCACCATCGATTCTGGCGCGAATATAACCTTGTGCGGCAATATTTTCTAGGATTTTAATATGTTCGCCTTTGCGTTCTTTTACGATCGGCGCCAACAACATCATTTTGCTTTCTTCCGGCAACGCAAGCACTTTGTCAACCATTTGGCTGACGGTTTGCGCCGTAAGCGGAATATTATGCGTCGGACAGCGCGGCTCGCCGACGCGGGCGAATAACAAACGCAAATAATCGTGAATTTCCGTAATGGTACCGACGGTAGAACGCGGATTATGCGAAGTGGATTTTTGTTCGATGGAAATCGCCGGCGACAAGCCTTCGATATGATCCACATCGGGTTTTTCCATTAAGGATAAAAATTGGCGTGCGTAAGCCGATAAGGATTCCACATAGCGGCGTTGCCCTTCCGCATAAAGCGTGTCAAATGCCAAGGAAGATTTGCCCGAACCGGATAATCCGGTGATGACGATTAATTTATCGCGCGGGATCGTTAAGTTTATATTTTTTAAATTGTGGGTTCTTGCGCCACGAATATCAATTTTTTCCATAGGTGATCTGCACTGATTTTGTATAAAATTATTTCAAAGTTGCGATCATTATCGCATATTCTTAAATAACTGTGCAAATATCCAGTGAAAATCATTTTAGTAATAGATTTTTTTTTGATTTTCAGGCAGAATAATCAAAATTTATTTTAATGAACAACTAAAACAGAGGATTCTATGGCCGGAGTAAATAAAGTCATTATCGTGGGAAATTTAGGTAATGATCCCGAAATCCGCACGATGCCGAACGGCGAAGCCGTGGCAAATATCAGCGTGGCGACCAGTGAAAGCTGGCTTGATAAAAATACTAACGAACGTCGCGAAGTAACTGAATGGCACCGCATCGTGTTTTATCGTCGTCAGGCGGAAATTGTCGGCGAATATTTGCGTAAAGGTTCTAAGGTTTATGTAGAAGGGCGTTTAAGAACGCGTAAATGGCAAGATCAAAACGGGCAAGATCGTTACACCACGGAAATTCAAGGCGATGTGTTACAAATGCTTGATTCGCGTGCGGAACGCAGCCAAGGCGGTTATGCGCCTCAACCGAGCGCAGCACCAAACGCCGCGCCGCAATACGGACAATCTTACCAACAACCGCGCCAAGCACCGAAACCGGCAGCACCGGCAGCCGCCGAGCCTGCAATGATGGACGGCGGTTTTGATGATGACATTCCGTTCTAAAATTTAATCTCTTTTCTTTAAAAGGAATCCGTGTCAGATCGGATTCCTTTTTTGTTTCGTTTTCGGGGGTAAAAGACGGTATTTTTATTAAACCGCTCGAATCTTGAAATCAGCTAAAAAAACACCGCACTTTTATGCTTTTGCGAGCCTACGAATTAACCTAACAGCTTTGTTATCAAGGCGTTATAGATATTGACGCCGGTCAGTAATTGACGTTCGTCAAAATCAAAATTCGCTTGATGATGTCCTGCGGTTCGGTCGGCGCCGAGAATAAAATAAATGGCTTTGCCGCCTTGTTCTTGCACTTTTCTGCCTAAAATCGTGGCGTCTTCGCTGGCATTGAAGGCGTAATCCGCGTTCGTATTGCGAATTTGCGGCTGTTGCAAAGCAATTTCCTCAAGCAAAGCGACGAGTTCCGGATCATTTGTCATATCCACAGCCTCGCCCATAATTTCCGTTTCATAACGGATATCAAAGCTGATCGCTATGCCTTTGGCGATTTGCATTACTTGCTCGACCATATAATCGTTAATCGCTTTGTTTTCGCCGCGTACTTCAAGTTGAATCGTTGCGCTCGACGGAATCACATTGCGCCCTTCGCCGGCTTTCAATACGCCGACATTAATGCGCGTCATTCCTTCGCCGTGACGGGCGATTCCGTGCAACTGCGTCACCGTATGCGCGGCGGCGAGCAAGGCGTTTTTGCCTAAATGCGGTTGTGCGCCGGCGTGGGCGGGCGTGCCGAAGTAGCGAATATCTATTTTTGTGGTGGAAAGGAAATTTTTCGGATTACAAATCACTGTACCGCTGTCGGCACAAAAGCTGATATGCGAAGCGGCAAAATAATCCGCGTCGTTTAACACATCGCTTGCCGCAATCGCCGCCGCGCCGCGCACGCCTTCTTCCGCCGGTTGGAAAATCAGTTTGATCACGCCGTGAAGTTGATCTTGGTGTCTACTGATCCATTGCGCGGTTCCCAAGCCGATTGCAATGTGCGCGTCGTGTCCGCAAGCGTGCATTAAGCCGTCATTAATGGAACGAAAACCCAGTTGATTCGGTAGGTGAGCGGGATCATTCGTTTCATTGACATTGACGCAATCAATATCAAAACGCAAAACTAAGGTTTTGCCGGCTTTTCCGGTATCCCACACGCCGACGCAGCCGGTATAACCGTCCATTTGCGCCAAACGGTCGGGCGAGGCGTGCTGCGCTTTGGCGCGTTCAAGCGATTGATTTACCACTTTTTCATCGCGCCCGCGCACGAAATCGGGATGAATAATTTGTTTGCCGAGTAATACCTCAAAGCCCATTGCTGCTAAATAATCGGCGATTTTTGCCGTGGTATAAAATTCGCCCCAACCGATTTCGGGAAATTGATGAAATTCGCGACGCAGTTTGATGAGTTGATCAAGTTCCTTTGACATAACGTTTCTCCGAAAAAATGTGGAAATTTAACCGCACTTTAGTAGTTTGGCGAAAACTTGAAAGTAAAGTGCGGTCGGTTTTAGCCGAGTTTTACAGCATAAATAGGGCTAAATATAACGTAGCGAGGATCATCCCCAACGCGGTGCGTTTGACCATTTCAACCGGGCTGACCATCGCCAATCCCGCGCATACAATGGTGACGCCGGCAATAGGTGAGGCGGTGCGTCCGATAGCGCCCGCGATCGCCGCCGCCATACCAAGATTTAAGTGGGTATAGCCTAATTCGACGGCGTGCGGTGTGACGGCGGTGTTAAAGGCGATTGCCGCCGCGTCGCCGGAACCGGTAATCACGCCCATTAAGAATGGTCCGATGGTAGCGCCCCAACGCACGAATTCGTTCGAATGTTTGAGAAATTCAATGGCGCTGTCGATGGCACCGGTGGATTTTAAACCGGCGACAAAAACGCTTGCGGCGACAATAATCCCCAATACGTTTGCGTAAGAATTGCCCATTCCGTTAAAAAATTCATTGGTGATTTTCGCCGGAGCCGTGCGAGTGACGACCAAACCGTAAATAGCGCCGATTAACATTGCTTGCGGTACGCCCATTTGCGTCCATTCCAAACAGGGTGTTTTTTGTAGCGAAGTACCGCCGATTACAAGGATGACTAACGGCACGAGCGGCGCTAAAGCATAAAGAAAATTCACCCGACCGGTTTGCGTTTCGCTTTTTTCTTGCAAATAAGCGTCGCGATGTTGTTGACCGTAATCTTTCAAAATTAAGGCGATGACGGTTAAGGTAATCGCGCCGATCACGCCGGCGATCGTGGTGTAAGGTGCGTGCGATAGGTTCACTTCGGCAATGGTTAAACCGGACATTTCGCTAATCATCGCCGAGTGGGAAGACCCCGGACTCATCATCGAACCGAAAGTACCCGCTAAAATTGAGGCGCCCGCCATTGCCGGATGTACGCCCGCCGAACGCAATACAGGAATTAAGGTCGCGCCCACCGCCGCCGCACAGCCGGCAGCCGACGGAATGGCGATATTAATGAAAAAGGTGATCATCGTCGCGATCGGAATCAGCACAAATTTCAATCCGCCGAGCGGTTTGGTCAGCAAATTAACCAAATGCGTGTCACATTCGGTGTATTTCATTACATAAGCGAAACCCATACTGGAACAAATCGCCATAATCAACCCACCGGAAGTCATTGATTTGGCAAAAGCATCCAAGGCGCCCATCGGATTTAAGGTTAATATCGACATTATCAGCCCGACGCCGATCAAAACGGTTCGGGTTTCATATTTTTTGATAAGCAAATAAATGGTCGCAATAATCCCGATAATTGCGATCAAGGTTTTGATTTCCGTCATATATCCCCCTTAATATCGAAAAGTAGAATGACTTGGAATAATGCGTTGTTGCATTTTTTCGGCAAAACAAAGAATATCGTTTTCGCCCAGTGCCGTTGCCTGTTCGCCTTCGATTTGCAACGCTGTACCTTCCGGCAATGCATACACAAGTGCGGTCGGATTAACGATTAAAAATTCGCTTAACCGTTCTTCGCGACTTTCGCCGTTATGCCCTTGCATTTTGCCGGAAATAAAATGCGGATTAATTTGATGCGGAAACAAATTCAACGCCGCAAAAGAAGGCGGGTAAGTAATCGGCATATCGTTGGTCGTCATTATGGACGCGCCCGCCACATTCGCCCCTGCGCTCCAACCGAAATAAGGCGTACCGGCAAGCACTTTTTCTCGAATCGCCTCCAATAAATGATGTTCATACATTTGTTTCAGCAAACAAAAAGTATTCCCGCCGCCGACGGCAATCACATCCGCTTGTTCAATCGCTTGCCGATGCTGCGCCGCGCGGTGTACGGAAATAATTTCCATATCCAATCCGGCAAGCGCCGCTTGAACTTTAGCTTCATATTGATCATTAGTTTGCCGCACGCCGGCATAAGGAATAAATGCGATTTTTTTGTGTAGATAGTCGTTAAGAAAGCTTTTCAGCCAAGGCTGACAATGAACGAGATAATCCGTATTTTGATATTTCGAACCGCTGATTAATAACATTCTTTTCATATGACACTCCTTATAAAAAACGTTATTTATCTAAGTTTCCACCTGAATAGGTTAGGTTTATTTTATGCTATCTCCGTAGGGATTTTTATTGTTATCTGCTTGTTTCTTAGGGAAATTGTTGATTTTGTGATATGGGTAACGATTTTTACCGAATATTCCCGGCTTGAGCATCTAATATCAAGACTAGCATTTGATAAGTGAACCTTGTTTGGGTATTTCTTAAAAAATACAGTAATTCGAAGAAAAGTGCGGTGAAAAAATAAAAAATTCTGTGATTTATTGAATCAAGAAGAATATTAAACGGTTGTTTCTTCTAGGTAGAAATTTTATACTTAATTATTACTCAATAATCGTTAAATCTTTGATCGTTTTACTTCAAAAAACAGGATTAATTCAATTATGCTGATCGCTTTTTTCAAAAAAATTCTCTCGTGGTTTGCCGGTTCGGATAAAGCTCAACTTATTAATGAATATGAGAAGCCCAAATTGATTGATACTAAGGAATTAGAAAAAGAATTAGATATTGTTAACCAAGCTAAACGTTTGGGAGAGCAGAATATCCCTTATTCTACCGATACCGTATTATCCGGACCTGAAGCTAAAATTATTGATGAAGTGGAAAAATATCGAACCAAGTATTCTACTTGGCGTGATGCAAGGTTGAACATTCAAGATAAGAATTTAACGGAATTGGTTATAAATGTGAAAACCGATTTGAATAAGGCTTTGAATTATCCCGAACAATTTAAGCAAGAATTGAATAATTGTATTGATCAAAGTAGATCGGAATTAAACGAATTAGAAAGAAAGTATAAAAATCTCAAACAAGAATTGGAGATATTTAAAGCTAAACACGGGTTAACACGAGATGCAAAGATTGTATCCGGCGGAAAAAATTCTTAATGATTTCCCTACTAATTTGTTTTGTCGTTTGTGAAGGTATATTGAATGCATACTTTTTTGCACAGGGGAGTGATCAGGGATTGTTAGGCGGTTTTATTCAAGCCGCAATTTTTGCTACCGTGAATATTGGATTTGCTGCCGTACAAGGTCGTTACACCATCCCTTGGGTAAACCACCGCAATTTTTTCTTCAAGTGTGTTGGGGGGATTGCTATTTTCTTTGCGCTTGCTCTCATTTTTACTATTGCATTAACCGTTTCCCATTATCGTGATGCAACAGTTTTGGGCGTGGAAGAACCGGCAAAAGCGGTTATTAATTCATTACTTAATCATACCTTTCAATTTAATGATATTACTTCTTGGGTGCTTTGTGGGTTGACTATTGCCTTTGGTATTTTTGCGCTTTTTGATGGCTTGAAATTAAATGATAGCTATCCACTTTATGCTCCTAAATATATACAGTTTGAAGAAAGCAGAACGCAATATGAACAGGAAATTGAAAATTTGCGTGCAGTCTTGACCCAAAAGAAAGATGAAGCCTTGAGTAATCTTGATCAATATTGTCAGGAGTTGAAGTTAAATTTGGTACGACAAGATAGTATTATTAATGATAAGGCACAAACTCAATCCGTTTATGAAAATTATATGCAGCAAGCCGAACATACGGCAAAGGCTTTGTTGCAGACATTCCGCAGTGAAAATCAGCTTCATCGCACCGATGATATTCCCGCCTATTTTTTGGATGATGTCAAACTGAATAAAGTGGAATTACAAGCGGAGTATAATATTGATCACGATCGTGAAAATATTGATGAATGCGAACGAAATGTGCAGCGATTAATAAATTGTGTTGAAGACTACAAAAATGAGATTGCTCGCACTTTTACCGAACAATATGATCACTTTACACCTTTAACGATTGAACACTAACTAATGGAAAAATTATGGCGAAGAAAAAGCGTAAAAATAACGAAATGAAAAGCATTTTATTGGGCGTGTTTTTGCTACTTGTGGCAGTTACTGTTTGCGCTCTAATCGGATATTTTATGTATAACGTGAAGCAAGAGGAAAAACACACTTTGTCCGCAAAAAGGCGCCATAGGGCATACCGTACTGTTGATCGATAAAACAGATCCGCTTAATTTTGTTCAAAAGAAAGCATTTCAAGTTTTAATTGAAGATATTGTAATGAATAAAATTGAATCGGGGGAAATGATCTCTGTATTTGCGCTCGGTGAGGATTTTCAGCAAAATGATGAACCTTTATTGCAACTTTGTAACCCGGGTGACGGAAGCGATAAAAGTGAATGGACAGCAAATTTAAAAAAATTAAAACGTCAATATGAAGAACGTTTCTTTAGTCCGATTTTAACTATTAGTAATGAATTGACAAATATTGAAGCGGCTAAACGTTCGCCGGTGATGGAGCAAATTCAGCTGGTTGCAATTAACGGCTTTAAAAAACAACATATTACAGGCAATCGTAAATTAATTATTGTCTCTGATATGTTGCAAAATACACCGGAATTTTCAATGTACAAAACACAGATAAGTTATTCGGAATTTATTAAACAAGATTATGCTCAACGCGTGAAACCTGATTTGAACAATGTGAAAGTTGAACTCTATTACATTATGAATAGTCCGAAATTACAAACACGTCGTCATTTAAATTTTTGGGAACAATATTTTGATGCGGCGGGAGCGAGAATTACTTTGGTTAAAACCTTGGAAGGATAATAAAAATGAATCTTGATGTGAAAAAGTTATTCGTTGCTGCTTGCGTATTAAAAATCGGCGCATTGTTAGCTGCCTATTTTTTAAATGATTTGTGGATTGCGGGCTTTGCATTACCGCTTGTCATAATGCTTTTCTATATTCTTATAGGGAACTTTTATCGTGATAAAGTTGTTTCCGATGATAAATTTGCAGATTCTTGTTATTACCTTGGTTTTATTTTTACGATTGCAACAATTTTGGTGACATTAATCGAATTAAACCGAATCGGTTCGGAAATTGATGTCATTGCGGCACGTTTTGCCGTGGCAATGAGTTCAACCTTGTTAGGGGTGGTCGCTCGTGTACTAATTATCGGTTTTAAACGGGATGCAAATGATGCGGTGACACAAACCGAAGAAGCGATTATTGCGTCGGCGGATAAATTGATCGCGCAAATGGAAAACTTGACCGATAAAATGGCTATGTTTGAAACGCAAATTGCTGAGTCCGCACAAAAAACGATAGCGAGAGTAGAACTTGAAGTGGAAAAAATGAGTAAGGATTATACCGATCGTATTAACCAATTTTTTGCTGATAGTAGTGAACAATATATTGACTCTTTGAATGAAGTGAAAGAGGCAAACGGTCAATTTAGCCGATCTTTGGCAAACAGTGTAGAACGGATTGATACGCTTGCCGAGCAAGCCGGGGAGTTAACCGATAAATTGATAGAACAGCAGAAATTACTTGAACGTTCTAATGTGATTGAGGCATTACATCATAATGAACGACAATCGCAATTATTGTCCGAGCAGTTGGATAAAACAAGTCATCATCAGGCTGAGTTAACCATTGCTTTAGATAAAGCTTCAAATAATATTGTGAATTCATTGACTGATTTGATTTCCGTTGGCGATAAAATCGAACGGCTTTCTACCGCACTTTCAAATAATCATCAAGATATGATGATGCAAGCGCTTAATAATTTGTCCGAGCATTTAGAACAGTTAAATCTTGCAGTTAATAATCAAATTAAACAATCGGCGAGTAATCAAACAGAAGATTTGTTAAATCAATTAAGCAAGCAACTAAATGATATTCGCTTAGTTGTGCTTGCCGAACAAAGTAAACAACGTGATGTTAATGATATATCTCCGCAATTATTAGCAGATTTGAAAGAACAGGTAAAAGCGTTATCTTCCGATCTTAATCATAATAAAGAACTTAAAGGTATCCGAGAATTATTAGAGCGATTCTTGAGGGCAATTCCGCAAGATGAAAATGATTCATTTTGGTCTTCTTTGTTTAGAAAGGGTAAAAAATGAGTATAGAAAATGCGTTCAAAAAAAGAAATGATAGCGTTTTCCAGTTATCATTAACAGAAATTGCATTTATGTTGATTTTTATTTTACTGTTATTACTCGGTTGGATGTATTTTTTAGAGCGTGACAAAGCGGAGCATTTTAAACAGGAATTACAACAGGTTGAAAATAAATTAAATGAATATTCCGATGACAGGAAAACAGTAAGCGAAGTATTACAATTACTGAAACTAAGAAACGCAAATCCGGAAGAAATTATTTTCGAATTAGAAAGTCTGTTAGAGAATTCAAAAGAAATTGAGCGGCTAAAAGAAAAATTGACAAATCAAGATGAAACCTTAACAGCATTAAGTGAAATTTTAGCCGAAGGCAAACATAATAAAGATGAATTAGTGCAGAAATTACAAGAGGTTGTTGGTTTTCGAGAACGGATTATTGAACACCTAAAAGAGGCTGATTTACAAATTAATGTGAATGACTTAAATGCAATAGAAAAGGTTTTGCAAGATTCAATCGTATTAAATAAGCAGCTTGAATCAATGATACCTGAAAATATCAATCAAGAAGATCGTCAGCTATTTACTGAGAATTTGCTTCAGCAATTAACTCATCAAGATATGCGTGATAATGCAATGTTAAAAGGGCAAGTGCAGTTTTTACGGAAAAAATTACGAGATGCTAATGGAGGTCGAGATTACCCGCCTTGTTGGGCAAACGAAGAAACTGGTGCGATTGACTACTTATTTCGGATCGATATTTTGAATAATGGATTGAAAGTTACGCCAGCTTGGATTCCTGAAAGAGCGGAGGATGCCGCAAATATACCTAATCTTGAAAAGTTAATCAATAAAGTACATTCAAGAGGACAGTTCCAAGCGTTGACGAATGCTATTTTAGTCGAGTCTAACGAAAAACAATGCCGTCACTACGTTAGAATGAAGAATAACGTTAATAACCTTAGTTTATTTAATAACAGCCGTTATACTATTGAAAATGTCTTTTATAAACTTGAAATCAGGAACTAATCAAATTTATAAGGCAGGGTATTTCCCTGCCGAGTAAGTAATGACAAGTTCGAAAAAGCGGATTAAGCCGCCGATTGCGTATTTCGTTCGTAGGCGAACAGGGTGTTGAACATCAACATTGCGACGGTCATCGGGCCGACGCCGCCCGGTACGGGGGTGATGAAACCGGCTTTTTGCGCGGCGATGTCGTATTGAACGTCGCCTAATAATTTTCCTTCGACGCGGTTAATGCCGACGTCAATCACGATAGCGCCTTCTTTGATCCAATCGCCCGGAATAAATTGTGGTTTGCCGACGGCAACCACCAAAATATCCGCTTGGCGAACGTGGCTTTCCAAATCTTTGGTAAACCGGTGCGTAACGGTAACGGTGCAGCCGGCTAGCAGTAATTCTAACGCCATCGGGCGACCGACGATATTCGAGGCGCCGACGATGACGGCGTGTTGACCGTATAAATCCACGCCGGTGGTTTCCAGTAATTTCATTACGCCGTAAGGTGTGCAAGCGCGCAACGTCGGGATGCGTTGGCAGAGGCGACCGACGTTGTAAGGGTGAAAACCGTCCACGTCTTTTTCCGGTGCAATGCGTTCGATAACCAAAGTGCTGTTAATGTGCGTCGGCAGCGGCAGTTGCACTAAAATGCCGTCGATTTTCGGATCTTGATTTAATTGTTCGATCAACGACAATAATTCTTGCTCGGAAGTGGTTTCCGGCAAGTCGTAAGATTTTGAATAAATACCGATTTCTTCACAGCTTTTGCGTTTACTTCCCACATAAACTTGAGAAGCGGGATCCGCACCGACTAAAATCACCGCTAATCCCGGTGCGCGTTTTCCTTGGGCGAGATATTGACGGATTTTCTGCGCAATCTCCGCTTTGACGTTTTTTGCTAACGCAGAACCTGAAATAATTTGTGCCGGCATTGATTTTTCCTTTTATTGTTTGAAAGTAAACGTTTGCTATTTTGGCAGAAAAACACGTTGAATGTAAGTTTAATTGAGATAAATTTGAGCGATTGAACGAAAAATATAAAAAAGTCGTTGACTGTAAATAAAAGCAAATTATAATGCACACATTCGTCGGCGAGTAGCGCAGCTTGGTAGCGCAACTGGTTTGGGACCAGTGGGTCGTAGGTTCAAATCCTATCTCGCCGACCACTTCTTTTTTATTCGACATATCCATTTGAAATGCGCCCTTAGCTCAGCTGGATAGAGCAACGGCCTTCTAAGCCGTAGGTCATTGGTTCGAATCCAATAGGGCGTGCCATTAATTATCCGATTTCGATAAGCAAATTTTTCCGAGTAACTATGACGTTTTTTTGTTATCTTTTGATACCTTGAACCATTCAAAGATAAAAACGAACCGATATAGTCGAAAGATAAAAAATGCGATTATTTCTAACCGCACTTTTCAAAATTAATTCGCATTAAAGGTATCACACTGGCTTGGTTCGCCGGATTGCAAACCGCGTTTAAACCACGCCAAACGTTGTGCCGATGTGCCGTGAGTAAAGCTGTCCGGTACTACATAACCTTGACTACGTTTCTGCAATCGATCGTCGCCGACCGCTTCCGCCGCGCGAAAAGCTTTTTCGATGTCGCCGCTTTCAAATAATCCGCTTTGGGTCGCTTGATAACCCCACACGCCGGCGAAACAATCTGCTTGTAATTCCAATTTCACCGATAATTGATTGGCTTGCGCTTGTCCGAGTTTTTGTTGCGCTTGATTCACTTTCGGCAAAATGCCTAATAAATTTTGGATATGATGACCAACTTCGTGCGCGATCACATAAGCAAACGCCGAGTCGCCCGTCGCGCCTAATTTATTTTTCATATCGTTATAAAAGGACAAATCCAAATACACGCGATGATCGTTCGGGCAGTAAAATGGCCCCATCGCCGATTGCCCCGTGCCGCAAGCGGTGGAAGTTGCGCCGTTATACAACACCATTACCGGCGCTTGATAAGTGCGGTTGTTTTTGGCGAAATAATTGCCCCAAACGGTTTCCGTATCTGCCAACACCACGCGGGACAAACCGTTCAGTTCTTGTTCTTCTTGGCTGTTTAGCGAAGAAGTTTGCTGTCCGCCGAAATCGGGCGTGCCCACCAAGCCGGATAAATCGACGCCGTAATACGCGCCGACCAATAAAATAATAAAGCCGAGAATCCCCGTACTTTTGCCGCCGCCGAGGGATTTTCCGGACGCGCGTCTGTCTTCTACATTAGTGCTTTCTCTACGACCTTGCCAACGCATAATTGAGTTCCTTTAAAATGATGAATTTCGGCGTTATTTTATTATAAAAAACAAAAAAGTGCGGTGTTTTTTTGCGGAGAAAATTCAATTAATGTAAAGATTACGGCGATTCGTTAAGTTAATGTTGATTCGCCCGCATTTATTGGGTAATGTTAGCGACGAATTCAATTCAATCTTAATGTAAGGAGCTAAAAATGGGTTTATTTGATTTCGTCGGCGACATTGGCAAAAAAATCTTTTCTAAAAAAGAAGAAGCGTCCGCAGCGGTCACCAATCATATCGCGGAAGATAATCCGGGCGTGGAAAACGTTTCTGTAAAAGTCGAAGACGGCGTCGCGACGCTCGAAGGCAATGCGGTTTCGGCGGAAGCCTTGGAAAAAGCGGTGTTAATGGCGGGAAATATTATCGGCATTAATTCGGTGAATGTGGATAAAGTATCCGTTGCAAACGGCGAAACCTTGGCGGGCGATGACGAGTTTTACGTTATCCAAAAAGGCGATACTTTATGGAAAATCGCGGAAAAAACCTATGGCAACGGCGCAAAATATACTGCGATCGTGAATGCGAATAAAGAAGTGATCAAAGACGCGGATAAAATCTTCCCGGGACAAAAAATTCGCTTACCTAAAGCATTATAATCTTTAACAAAGGAAAGCCTTGTTTCTTGATGAAATAAGGCTTTCTTTTTTATTTGGGTTAAAAAATAATCAAATGCTGTTTTTTATACGCCATTTTCTCGACGGACGGCGTTTGTATCGCTATAATTTATCGTCTTTTAACTTAAGTTTATTTACTAACGTGTTCGGTGCGTGTATTCGCCGAGTGCAAATTCATTTTGAGGTAACATAATGTCATTTAATATTGAAACAACTCAAGGTCTTGAGCGTCGTGTAAACATCACCGTTCCGGCAGAAACCGTCGAACAAGCCGTGCGCGAAGAATTAAAACGCGTGTCTAAAAATGCGCGTGTTGACGGTTTCCGTAAAGGTAAAGTTCCGCCGCAAATTATTGAAAAACGTTTCGGCGCGTCCGTTCGTCAAGATGTTTTAGGCGATTTATTACAAAAACATTTCTTCAACGTAATGTTTGAAAACAAAGTGAATCTTGCCGGTCGCCCGACATTCAGCGTCGAACAATTCGAAGCGGGTAAAGAATTACAATTCACCGCAACTTTCGAAGTGTATCCGGAAGTGCAATTACAAGGTTTAGACCAAATTAAAGTGGAAAAACCGGTCGTGGAAATTTCCGATGCGGACATCGATAAAATGGTTGACGTATTACGCAAACAACAAGCTACTTGGGCAGAAAGCCAAGATGCGGCAAAAGCGGAAGATCGCGTGACAATCGATTTCGTCGGTTCCGTTGACGGTGAAGAATTTGACGGCGGCAAAGCCTCCGATTTCGTGTTGGCAATGGGTCAAGGTCGTATGATTCCGGGCTTTGAAGATGGTATCGTCGGTCACAAAGCAGGCGAAGCCTTTGATATCGACGTAACTTTCTCTGAAAGCTATCACGCGGAAAACTTAAAAGGTAAAGCGGCGAAATTTGCAATTACCTTGAAAAAAGTCGAAGTGATGGTGTTACCTGAATTAACCGACGAATTCGTTGCGAAATTCGGTCCGAATACCAAAACCGTTGCGGATTTGCGCACTGAAATCGCGAAAAATATGCAACGCGAATTGAAAAATGCATTAACCGCACGCGTGAAAAATCAAGTGATCGACGGTTTGTTAGAACAAAACCCGATTGAGGTTCCTGCTGCGGCAATCGAACAAGAAATCGAAGTATTACGCAACCAAGCGGCACAACGTTTCGGCGGTAACGCGCAACAAGCGGCACAACTTCCGCGCGAATTATTTGAAGAACAAGCAAAACGTCGCGTTCAAGTCGGTTTATTGTTCGCCGAAGTGATTTCTTCAAACGAATTAAAAGCGGATGAAGATCGCGTTCAAGCAATGATTCAAGATATCGCCTCTGCTTACGAACAACCGGCGGAAGTGGTTGAATACTACAGCAAAAACAAAGAGTTAATGAATAACATCCGCAATGTTGTGTTAGAAGAACAAGCGGTTGACGCGGTATTGGCAAAAGCGCAAGTGAGCGAAAAAGCCTCTTCATTCGATGAAGTGATGAATCCGCAAGCTTAATTTGCCGATAATCTTTTGAATTGAAAGTGCGGTCGTTTTTTATTAAAAAATGACCGCACTTTTGTTATATAATGTCATCCTGAAAAATAAAAGTAAGCGGACGGCTTACCTAAACGAAAAGAGGTGGATATGAGTTTAATTCCTATGGTTGTCGAACAAACTTCGCGCGGCGAGCGTTCTTACGACATTTATTCGCGTTTATTGAAAGAGCGAATCATTTTCTTAAGCGGCGAAGTTGAAGATCATATGGCGAATTTGATTGTGGCGCAGTTGCTATTTTTAGAATCTGAAAATCCGGAAAAAGACGTCAATATTTATATTAATTCGCCGGGCGGTTCCGTCACGGCGGGAATGGCGATTTACGATACGATGCAGTTTATCAAACCGGACGTGCGCACGCTTTGTATCGGGCAGGCTTGTTCAATGGGCGCGTTTTTATTGGCGGGCGGCACGGCGGGCAAGCGCGCGGCGTTACCGAATGCGCGAGTGATGATTCATCAACCGTTGGGCGGATTTCGCGGTCAGGCGTCGGATATTCAAATCCACGCGCAAGAAATTTTAAAAATTAAACACACGTTAAACGAACGTTTAGCCTTCCATTGCGGACAGCCGATCGAAAAAATCGAGCGTGACACGGATCGGGACAATTTTATGTCTGCGGAAGAAGCCAAATTATACGGCTTGGTCGATGACGTGTTGATTAAACGATAATTGGAAACAGAAATGACGAAAGAAACCGAATTACATTGTTCTTTTTGCGGAAAAATGCAAGAAGAAGTGGATAAATTGATTGCCGGCACTTCCGGTTATATTTGTAACGAATGTATCGAGCTTTGCCACGATATGTTGGTGAACGCGGAAAGCGAAGCGAAAGACGAAGCGGAATCCGCCGAACAACAAGCCGAAACCCGTTTGCCGACCCCGCACGAAATTCGCGCTCATTTGGACGATTATGTCATCGGGCAGGATTATGCTAAAAAAGTCTTGGCGGTTGCGGTGTATAATCACTACAAACGTCGCCAAACGCAGTATAAAAATAACGATGTGGAATTGGGCAAAAGTAATATCTTGTTAATCGGACCGACCGGCAGCGGCAAAACGCTGTTGGCGGAAACTTTAGCGCGAATGTTAAACGTGCCTTTTGCAATGGCGGACGCGACGACATTGACGGAAGCGGGCTATGTCGGTGAAGATGTGGAAAACGTGTTGCAAAAATTGTTGCAAAATTGCGATTACGACATCGAAAAAGCCGAACAGGGCATTATTTATATTGATGAAATCGATAAAATTACGCGTAAATCCGAAAATCCGTCGATTACTCGCGATGTCTCCGGCGAAGGCGTTCAGCAGGCGTTGTTGAAATTGGTGGAAGGCACGATTGCGTCTATCCCGCCTCAAGGCGGACGCAAACATCCGCAACAGGAAATGTTGCGCCTCGATACCTCGAAAATTTTATTTATTTGCGGTGGTGCATTTGCAGGTTTAGATAAAATTATCGAAAAACGTACTCATATCGGCAGCGGAATCGGCTTTGGTGCGGAAGTAAAAGGCGAATCGGATAAAGCGAGCTTGACCGAATTGTTCAACCAAGTCGAACCTGATGATTTAATGAAATTCGGCTTAATTCCGGAATTTATCGGTCGTTTACCGGTGATCGCGCCGCTAAGCGAATTGGACGAAGAAGCGCTGGTGAAAATCTTAACCGAGCCGAAAAATGCGCTCACCAAGCAATATCAAGTTTTGTTCGATTTGGAAAACGTCAAATTGGATTTCACGCCGGAAGCCTTGACCGCAATGGCGAAAAAAGCCCTCGAACGGAAAACCGGTGCACGCGGCTTGCGTTCGATTGTGGAAGGGTTATTGTTGGATACAATGTACGATTTACCTTCCTTGAAAGACTTGCAAAAAGTCACTGTGGAAGAAGAAACCGTTACCGAAAACAAAGCGCCGAAATTGACGTTTAATTAACCGAAAAATCGCAAAGAAAATCGACCGCACTTTAAAAAGTGCGGTCTTGTTTTAAGGAATTAACCACAACGGCAAGCCTAAGCCGAAAACGTCGAAAAAGGCGTGTGCTAACATAAAAGGTACTAAGTTGGTTAAACGAAAACGAAAGGCAAGGAAAATCAAGCCGAACAAGGTAATGCCGAGCGCCGAGGTGATACCTTGATAAGTGTGAAAAGAAAAACGCACGAACAGACTGAAAATCAAAACATAAGGCAAACGATTTTTCGATACGGCGAAAGCCAATCCTAAGAAAAACACTTCTTCATAAAATCCGTTTAACAATGAAAATAAAATCAGTGAGAGTGAAAAATAGCTAGAATATTCAATAGGTTGAGCGATTTCTTCTTCGACGATTTCAACAGTCGGCAGCGTTACATCGTAAAAAATTTGCGTAATTCCGCCGGCGATTAAAATCAGCGCAAGAGTTAAGAGCAGCGTATAACGATCGAGCGACAGATGAAGACGGTGGAAATCGAATTTGCGCCAATAAAGATAAATGGCGGCAACGCTTAAGCTAACAAGCTCCAGATAAATCGAGCTTTTGTTATCGCTGTCGCTAAAATCCAGATTCGTCGCAAGCTCCGCACCGCTTTGCTCAAGTTGTAAAAAACCGAGCAAAGAGAAAAAAATCGGTGCACCGAAGAAAACCACACAAAGGAACAGCAAATCAACGAAGGTTAAATCATTTTGTTTTGGCATTGTATTTTCGCCTTTATGATAAAAATAACTAGCCTAAAGAAAATTCGCCGAATTGTAAATGCCTTGATTAAGTTTACGCTTTAGTTTGCGGATGTTCGGCGCTCAAGTTGAGTCGGGTTGAAAATCTCGTTAAAATAACACCGCACTTTTCACCGTTTGCAGACGGTTTCATTTTTCTTAGCAAGGATTTTTTATGTCGCAACATCGTTTCGTCCACCTTCGCGTACACAGTGATTTTTCAATGATCAACGGTATCGCTAAAGTTAAACCTTTGGTGAAAGCTTGCGTGCAAAATGAAATGGTGGCGATGGCGTTGACGGATTTCACCAATTTTTGCGGCTTGGTGCGTTTTTACGGCGAAGCACTTTCTTCCGGCGTGAAGCCGATTGTCGGCGCGGATGTGTTGGTGAAAAGCGATTTACTCGGTGATGAATCCTTTGAATTGACGTTATTAGCGAAAAATAATGAAGGTTATCACAATATCACCCTATTACTTTCCCAAGCCTACGAACGCGGCTATACGGATTTGCCTTATATTGATCAGCAATGGTTGATCGACCATCGTGAAGGGATTATCGTGCTGTCCGGCGGGCGCAACGGCGATGTGGGCAAAAAATTATTGAAAAATAGCGCGGCGGATGTAGAAAGTGCGGTGCATTTTTATCAAACTTATTTTTCCGATCATTTTTATTTGACCCTCACGCGTACCGGACGCAGCGAAGAAGAAAGTTATATCCAAGCGGCACTCGCGCTTGCGCAAGAAAAAAATTTGCCGGTGGTGGCGACAAATGATGTTTGTTTTTTGCAAAAAGAGGATTTTGAGGCGCACGAAATTCGCGTGGCGATTCACGACAGTTATACCTTAGATGATCCGAAACGTCCTAAATTATACAGCGAACAGCAATATTTTCGTTCCGAGCAAGAAATGTGTGAGCTATTCGCCGATATTCCTTCCGCCTTGGAGAACAGCGTACTTATCGCGCAACGTTGTAATGTGACGATTCGCTTAGGCGAGTATTTCCTACCGAAATTTCCGACCGGTGAATTAAGCACGGAAGATTATTTAGTTAAAAAAGCCAAAGAAGGATTGGAAGAACGCTTGATTTTTCTCTTTCCGGACGAAAAAGTGCGGTCGGAAAAACGTGCGGAATATGACGAGCGTCTGCAAGTCGAGTTAAACGTGATTAACCAAATGGGCTTTCCGGGCTATTTCTTGATCGTAATGGAGTTTATCCAATGGTCGAAGGATAATGATATTCCGGTCGGGCCGGGGCGTGGTTCCGGTGCGGGATCCTTGGTGGCATACGCATTAAAAATCACCGATTTGGATCCTTTGGAATTCGATTTACTATTCGAACGTTTCTTAAATCCGGAACGGGTGTCAATGCCCGATTTCGACGTGGATTTCTGTATGGACGGGCGCGATCGCGTGATCGAACACGTTGCGGAAACTTACGGGCGAGGCGCGGTTTCGCAAATTATTACCTTCGGAACAATGGCTGCAAAAGCGGTAATTCGTGATGTAGGGCGCGTGCTTGGGCATCCTTACGGCTTTGTGGATCGTATTTCCAAACTGGTTCCGCCGGATCCGGGAATGACCTTGGCGAAGGCTTTTGAAGCAGAGCCGCGTTTACCGGAGATTTACGATAGCGATGAGGAAGTAAAAGCGCTGATTGATATGGCACGCAAGCTGGAAGGGGTGACGCGTAATGCGGGGAAACACGCCGGCGGTGTGGTAATTTCGCCGAGTTTGATTACGGATTTCTCGCCGCTTTATTGCGATAGCGAAGGTAAGCATCCGGTGACGCATTTTGATAAAAATGATGTGGAATATGCCGGTTTGGTGAAGTTCGACTTCTTAGGTTTGCGGACGTTAACCATTATTAAATGGGCGTTGGATATGATCAACGCACGATTAAGTAAAGAAGGCAAACCCTTGGTCGATATTAGTCGAATTCCGCTGGACGATCCGCAATCTTTCGCTTTGTTGCTCAATTCGGAAACTACTGCGGTATTCCAGCTAGAATCGCGCGGGATGAAGGATCTGATCAAACGTCTGAAACCGGACTGTTTTGAGGACATCATCGCGTTGGTGGCGTTGTTCCGTCCGGGGCCTTTGCAATCCGGTATGGTGGATAACTTTATTCGTCGTAAACACGGCGAAGAGGAAATTTCTTATCCCGATGCGGAATATCAACATATCTCATTACAACCGATTTTAGAACCGACCTACGGCATTATTTTGTATCAAGAACAAGTAATGCAAATCGCGCAAGTGCTGGCGGGTTATACGTTGGGCGGCGCGGATTTGTTGCGTCGTGCAATGGGTAAGAAAAAACCGGAAGAAATGGCGAAACAACGTTCCGTATTCCAAGAAGGCGCCGAGAAAAACGGCATTAAAGGCGAGCTGGCGATGAAAATTTTCGACTTGGTGGAAAAATTTGCCGGCTATGGCTTTAACAAATCGCACTCGGCGGCTTATGCTTTGGTGTCTTACCAAACTTTATGGCTGAAAGCCCATTATCCGGCGGAATTTATGGCGGCGGTAATGACTTCGGAAATGGATAATACCGAT
This sequence comes from Caviibacterium pharyngocola, assembly GCF_002795405.1. Classification (GTDB taxonomy): domain Bacteria; phylum Pseudomonadota; class Gammaproteobacteria; order Enterobacterales; family Pasteurellaceae; genus Caviibacterium; species Caviibacterium pharyngocola. The sequence goes on from NZ_PHGZ01000013.1 coordinate 117,329, forward strand.
AAAATCGTCGGACTTTACGACGAATGTCTGCGAATGGGCTTAACGGTTGTACCGCCGGATATTAACACCGGAAAACATCATTTCAGCGTGAACGACAACGGCGAAATCGTCTATGGTATCGGCGCGATTAAAGGCGTCGGCGAAGGCCCGATCGAAGCCTTGGTTTCCGCACGCGAACAAGGCGGCATTTTTAAAGATCTCTTTGATTTATGCGCCAGAGTGGACTTAAAACGAATTAATCGACGCACCTTTGAAAGCCTGATTATGTCCGGTGCATTCGATAAATTAGGCCCACATCGCGCGGCATTATCGAAAAATTTGGAAGACGCCTTGCGCGCCTCCGATCAACACGCTAAAGACGAAGCTATCGGACAAGCGGATATGTTCGGTGTATTAACGGAAAGTCCGGAAGACGTGGAAAATGCCTACGCCAACACGCCGCGCTGGACGGAAAAACAAGTTTTAGACGGCGAGCGAGAAACCTTAGGGTTATATTTAAGCAGTCATCCGATAAGTCGTTATTTAAAAGAATTATCCCATTACAGCTCAACGCGTTTAAAAGATCTGGTGCCGAATTATCGCGGGCAAATCAGCACCGCCAGCGGCTTAGTAGTCAATTCGCGTTTCGCCGTGACGAAAAAAGGAAATCGCCTCGGCATCGCAACCTTAGACGATCGCTCAGGACGTTTAGACATCACCTTATTTGGCGAATCACTCGAACGATTCGGCGATAAATTACAAAAAGACAGCGTCATCATCGTCTCCGGACAAGTGAGTTTCGACGATTTCTCCCAAGGACTAAAAATGTCCGTGCGTGATTTAATGACGTTAGACGAAGCCCGCAGCCGCTACGCCAAAAGCCTCGCGCTCAGTTTATCGCAAGAGCAAATAACCGCTGCGTTTATCAAACAATTAAAAACAACCCTCAGTCCTTACAGCGGCGGCTCATTACCGATTAATATCTATTACCAAAGCCCGCAAGGTCGCGCATTACTACGCTTTGGCGTACAATGGTCAATTAACCCGACGGACGAACTCTTAACCACTCTCATCGAAATGCTGGGCGAAAGTGCGGTGGAATTGGAGTTTGAATAGTTTAATAGATGGTGAATAGAAACAAAGGGAACCTTACTTCCCTTTGTTTCATTCCGACTACGAGCAAACCACTTTCACTGCCAAGCCGCCTTGTGAGGTTTCGCGGTATTTGGCGTTCATATCTTTGCCGGTTTCGTACATTGTTTCGATCACTTTGTCTAAGCTGACGCGTGGGATGGTGGTGCGGCGGAGTGCCATTCTGCTGGCGTTAATCGCTTTTACCGAGGCGATGGCGTTGCGTTCGATGCAAGGGACTTGAACTTGTCCGCCGACCGGGTCGCAGGTAAGCCCTAAGTTGTGTTCCATTGCAATTTCTGCGGCGGTGCACACTTGTTCCGGACTGCCACCTAAGATTTCTGCCAAACCTGCCGCTGCCATTGAGCAAGCAACGCCGACCTCGCCTTGGCAGCCGACTTCAGCGCCGGAAATGGAGGCATTCATTTTATAGAGCGATCCGATCATTCCGCACGCCAGTAAATAGCGTTCGATAATTTCCGGTGTGAGCGGTGAAATAAATTTTTCGTAATAGGCTAAAACTGCCGGGATAATGCCGCAGGCGCCGTTGGTCGGTGCGGTGACGACGCGCCCACCGGCGGCGTTTTCTTCGTTGACGGCGAGAGCGAACATATTCACCCAATCAATCACTTTCATTGGATCGTTTGACAATCCGTTATTTGCCTGTAACATTCGATAAAGCGTGGCGGCGCGGCGCGGCACTTTTAATGGACCGGGCAATAAACCTTCCGTGTTGATTCCGTGCGCGATGCAGGTGCTCATCGTTTGCCAAACTTGTTGTAAATGTGAACTGAGCGCTTCTTTTCCGTGCAAAGCAATTTCATTTTGTAACATTACGCTGGAAAGCGCCAAGCCGTTTTCTTGACAATGATGAAGAATATCCGCCGAATTTCGATAGGGATAAGGCACGCTGACGGGTTGTTTTTCTTCTTGGTGAAAATGTGTTTCATCAACAATAAAACCGCCGCCGATAGAATAATAGGTTTGTTGATAAATCGTTTTATCGCCAGCCAATGCGCTGAGGGTCATTCCGTTTTCGTGCAAAGGTAAGAAGGTTTTATGAAAGATCATATTTTGGGAAAAATCGAATTTCACCGTTTTTTCACCTTGATTAAGCGGTAAAAGTGCGGTGCGTTTTACTTCGGAAATAAAATGCGGAATCAAATCAATATCCACATTATGCGGCAGATAGCCGGCGAGTCCCATAATTATTGCAATATCGGTATTGTGTCCCTGTCCGGTCATAGAGAGCGAGCCGTACACATCAACTTTTAACTCGGTGACGGAATCGAACAGGTTTTGCCGAATTAAATCATCAATAAATTGTTTACCGGCTTTCATCGGTCCGACGGTGTGCGAACTGGACGGTCCGATCCCGATTTTAAACATATCAAAAACGCTAATCATATTTTTCTCGTTATGGTAAAAGCCCTTTAAATTAAAGGGCTGAATATTGTTATTATGAAAAAGGGCGCTATTCTACATTAATTTCTAGAATAAACCATAGATCACTGCGGAAATGGCGATTAATCCCATTACGGTGACGAAAACGTTACTGAATTGACCTTGATAACGTTGCATTGCCGGAATTTTACGAATAGCGTACATCGGCATAATAAAGAGGATTGCCGCGATAATCGGACCGCCGAAAGATTCGATTAAGCCTAAAATACTCGGATTAATAATTGCCACGCCCCAAAGTGTGAACAAGAAGAAAAGTGCGGTCAAATAATTCAATTTTTTGCGATTGATTTTTTTGTCATCACGCATTTTAATGAAAAGCCCTTCCAAACCTTCTTTTGCGCCTAAATAATGCCCGAAGAAGGAACTTGTAATCGCTAAAAATGCAACGAACGGGCCTAAATAGGAAATATAAGGATTGTCGAATTTATTGGCTAAGAATGACAAAATACTGATATTTTGACTTTTTGCTAAGGTTAATTCTTGCGGCGTTAAGGTTAATACGCAGCTAAAAACAAAGAACATTACGAAAACCAGTAAAATAGTCGCCGTGCCTTTGAGGGTGTGACCGGCGTGTTTTTCGGTTAATTCCAAATCTTTGTATTGGCGTTGTTGCGATTGGGAAAAGGAAGAAATTGCCGGCGAATGGTTAAAAGAAAACACTAAAACCGGAATGGTTATCCATAATGTGGTGATAAATCCTTGTGCCGTCGGCATTTCGTGCAGCATTGAAGTATTCCATTCGGGAATTAAATAAATGGATAAGGCGAATAAAATTAAAACCAACGGATAGACTAATAACTCGGTGATTTTTAACATAATTTTTTCGTCCATTAACATTACCGAAATGAGTGACGCGATCAATACGAAAGATAGTAAGGCGCGATTTGGCGAAGCTAAACCAAGTTGGTTGACGATGAAGGAATCCACCGTATTGGTGATACCGTTGCCGTAAATCAATAAAATCGGGAAAATGGCAAAAAAGTAGAGTAGGGTAATCAATTTACCGGCATTTTTGCCGAAATGTTCTTCAACCACATCGGTAATGTCGCTGCCCGGTACGGAAGAAGAAAGCACGAAACGCGAGAGGGCGCGGTGGGCTAAAAAGGTCATCGGACCTACAAGAATTGCCATTACAACCAACGGCCAGAAACCACCCATTCCGGCGTTAATCGGTAAAAATAAAACGCCGGCGCCCACAGCCGTACCGAATAAATTTAACGCCCATAAAAGATCGAATTTGTTCCATTTTATAGATGTATTTTTAGACATAGAAGTCCCCACAATTTTGTTTGTTTTTAGGATTTTATTTTTGCTTTTATTGAAAATGACGTGATTCATAAGGAAAACACCACTTTCGTGCGGAATATTATGCGTATTATGAGCGGATTTCAAATAAAGATATTTGATTTGTGAGAATGATCGAATTTTTATAATGAGGTTGATTAAAGAATGATAGGTTGTTTACTTATTTTTAACATTATAAATTAACTGAGAAACGCTGTTATTTAACTAACAAAAAAGAAAAAACAGCGTTGATGAATCCGCTGTTTTTCTTATTTTTTCACCGCACTTTTGGCAGCATTATTATTGGCGTTATGCCGCTTGCGCACAACCGAGCGTGCCGTCGTCAGGTAGTTGTTTCGGCGTGCCGATCACTTCGGCAATTTTGTCCCCTTCTTTAAACAAGACGAAGCCGCCGTGTTCCATTTTGGTCCAAACTTCGTCTTTAGTGAGCGGGAACGTGGCGATAATAGTAACTTTGTCACCTTCTTTCGTATGATCGCGAAAATCAATCACACCGTCATCATCAATCCGCCGTGCTTTACCGAAAGGCGCTTGGCGTGTGAGGTAGTGCAGATTCGTCGAACAATGGGCGATCATCCATTCGCCGTTGGATAAAATAAAGTTAAACGTACCTTTATCGGCGAGTTCGGCGGTAATGTCTTGAATAGCGGTAAAAATTTCTTGTTCCGTCGGTTTTTTGCGAAAACGATTTTTCAGCTGTTCCGCCATATAACAAAAGGCGGTTTCCGAATCCGTCGAGCCGATCGGTTGGCAAAAACTTTCCGACATATCCGGCAAGTCGGTCAAATTACCATTATGCGCGAACACCCAATTTTCGCCCCAAATTTCGCGAATAAACGGGTGGGTATTTTCAATATTCACTTCGCCTTGAGTCGCTTTGCGAATATGTGCGATCACGTTTAAGGATTTTATATTGTATTGTTTCACACAATCGGCAATCGGTGAGGAATGTCCCGGACGATTGTCGCGGAAGATCCGCACGCCTTTTCCTTCGAAAAATGCTATCCCAAAACCGTCCGAATGGCTGTCGGTTAAGCCGGCGCGGCGGCGAAAGCCTTCAAAAGAAAACACAATGTCCGTCGGTGTGTTGCAGTTCATTCCTAATAATTGGCACATAAAATAGTTTATCCGTCTAAAAATTAAACCTTATTTTTCTGTCATTGATTTAACACGATAATCGGCGGAAATTCAATATAACTTTTAGATTAAAAGATTACATTAAATAACTTATGGCTATTTGTTTCGGCGGGTAATGAGGGAAAAAGTGCGGTGATAAAAATGAAAAACCTCATCCGGAGATGAGGTTTAAAATTTGGTGGAGATAATCGGGATCGAACCGACGACCTCTTGAATGCCATTCAAGCGCTCTCCCAACTGAGCTATATCCCCGTAATGGCGGTAATGATAAATTCCGCCGTTAAGGCTGTCAACACTAATTCGTAAATATTGTGTCGGAAGATTAAATATTAAGCGTTTTGTGATTGGATAAACTCGATTGCCTTTTGAATGCGAGCTAAAGTGCGTTCACGTCCGATACCTACTAAGGTGACGTCCATCGACGGCGATTGTCCCGCACCGGTAACGGCGACGCGTAACGGCATTCCGACTTTGCCCATTCCGATTTCAAGTTCGGCAGCGGTTTGCTCGATGGCTTCGTGCGTGCCGTGCAAATCCCAAACGGAAAGTGCGGTCAATTTTTCTTTTACTTTTTGTAGCGGTTCGACGGCGGCGGATTTAAAGTGTTTTTTCACCGCACTTTCGTCATAAGCATCGAATTCTTCAAAGAAATAACGGCTGGCGCTCGCCATTTCTTTCAAGGTTTTGCAACGTTCCGCCAACATTGTGACGATTTCGCTTAAACTTGGGCCTTGAGAAATATCGATGCCTTGGTTTTGGTAATGCCATTGCAAATGTTTCGCCACATAATCCGCCGGTAATTCGCGAATATAATGGTGGTTTAACCAAAGAAGTTTTTCAGTATTAAATGCGCTTGCGGATTTGCTGACGGAATGTAAATCGAACAGTTCGATCATTTCTTCACGGCTGAAGATTTCTTGATCGCCGTGTCCCCAGCCTAGGCGAACAAGATAATTCACCAAGGCTTCCGGCAAATAGCCGTCGTCGCGATATTGCATTACGCTGACTGCGCCGTGGCGTTTGGATAATTTCTGACCGTCGTCGCCCAAAATCATCGAAACGTGCGCGTAAGTCGGGATCGGCGCGCCGAGCGCTTGTAAAATGTTGATTTGGCGAGGCGTATTGTTAATGTGATCTTCACCACGAACAACGTGCGTGATGCCCATATCCCAGTCATCGACGACTACGCAGAAATTATACGTCGGTGAACCGTCCGTGCGGCGAATAATCAAATCGTCCAATTCTCCGTTGCTGATTTCGATACGACCGCGTACCGCATCTTCAAACACAACGGAACCTTCGGTCGGATTTTTGAAACGCACAACGTGCGGTTCGTTTTCCGAATGGCTGTGATCGCCTAAACAATGACGGTCATAACGCGGTTTTTCTTTGTTTTGCTCTTGATGATGACGTAATTCTTCCAAGCGTTCTTTCGAACAATAACAACGATATGCCAACCCTTGTTCAAGCATTTGATCGATCACTTGATTGTATCGATCAAAACGTTTGGTTTGATAATAAGGACCGTGTTCCCAAGCTAAATTTAACCATTCCATTCCTTCCAAAATCGCTTGAGTAGCTTCCGGCGTGGAGCGCTCTAAATCGGTATCTTCAATACGCAACACAAATTCGCCTTGATTGTGTTTGGCATAAAGCCAAGAATATAATGCGGTTCTTGCCCCGCCGACGTGCAAATATCCGGTCGGGCTTGGCGCGAAACGAGTGCGCACTTTGACATTTGGATCCAAATCGAATAAAGATTCTAATTTCATTCTAATTAACCTTATTTTTAGCAAAATAAACGAGGCGTATTGTACTATGTCTTGCGTGAATTCCTAACAAGAAATATCGATTTATGCCTATTTTTGCGACAATCAAGCAAAAAAACGTAAAAATCTATTGACTGTATTCGGAGAATATTTATAATGCCACTCCACAACGTAAGGGCGATTAGCTCAGTTGGGAGAGCACCTCCCTTACAAGGAGGGGGTCACTGGTTCGAGACCGGTATCGCCCACCACTTTCCAAGTGCTTTACGTTGAATGCTTAAACTGACGAGGGCGATTAGCTCAGTTGGGAGAGCACCTCCCTTACAAGGAGGGGGTCACTGGTTCGAGACCGGTATCGCCCACCACTCTTCAGTTTAGCTTCCCATTCGGTTATGCCGAATCCGATAAGCCGTAAGGCAGTCTGTCGGGCGATTAGCTCAGTTGGGAGAGCACCTCCCTTACAAGGAGGGGGTCACTGGTTCGAGACCGGTATCGCCCACCACTATATATATTATAAATACTTCTTTTTATTTACGCTATTGTTATTTGTTTATAAAATGCTAAAGTATCATTTATATTTTATCGTTATGGCATATAAAATGATTGAAAATCAGAACTTTATTTTAATTTCTAATGGTCTCACCCGTTTATTGGGAAATATTGTAAAAATATTGAGTTATCCTTTCCATTTTTTATTTCCTAAAAAACGTTTCACTATTCCTGAATTTAGTCCGGCAAGAAAAAAGTTAATTCATCAACAGAAAATCAATCCGGTAATTTGGCAAACTAATTATAGTAATAAAGTAACCTTGCCGATTTATTGTAATTACTTATTCAATCGTCTTTTATCGGCTGCATATGATTATCGTTATGTTAGCACGGAAGAACGGGCGGAATATATTAAAGCAAATGCTGATGAGCGGACTTATAAGGCTTATAGTCAATTAACTGATGGTGCTGCGCAGGCTGATTTTTGGCGGGTTTTCACTTTATATAATGAAGGCGGCGTTTATATGGATATTGACGGCCATTTAGTTTGGTCTTTATCTTCTATTATTCAATCAGAAGATACTGAAGTTGTGATTACTCGCCGGGATAAATATACGAATTTCTTTTTAGCCGCGGAAAAAGGTAGTACATTTTTAAAAGATACGTTGGATATTATCATTGATAATATTGAAAATCGTCGTATTGATGGAGGTGTCTTTAGCCTGACCGGACCTACAACATTAAATATGGCATTAGAAGGTAAGCAAATAAATAGTCGCCGAGATAAGTTAACTTGTTCGCAAGGAACATTTACCAATGAATATTTTCAATATATGGATAAAAAGCGTGGCAAGTGGAATCACGCAAAAAACGAAGATTTATTGAAATAATTCAATGAAGTGCGGTAAAAATAAAGAGAAAATTTACCGCACTTTTTATTTTATCGACAGAAATTATCGATCAGTTTACTTAATAATGCGATAGTCGGATTAATAAACTCCGCCGATAAAAACTCATTCGGCTGATGTGCCTGTTCGATTGAACCGGGACCGAGGACGAGCGTCGGACAAAGCTGTTGAATAAACGGCGCTTCCGTGCAGTAATTCACCGCTTCGCATTTTTCGCCTAATAATTTCTCGACCACTTGCACGATTTGCGCCGAATGTTCGCATTCGTAGCCCGGTGTGGCTTCGTGTAGCGAGCGAATGCTAATCAAATCGCCCCAGCGCTCGAACATCGGCGCCAATTTTTCCTGCAACATTTCGTTTAAATCTTCCAAACGCATATGCGGTAACGGACGAATATCGAACTGCAATTCGCAACATCCGCAAATGCGATTGACCGCGTCGCCGCCGTGAATTACGCCGAGATTCATTGTCGGATAAGGAATATCGAACGCCGGATGATGATATTTTTGCTTTAACTCATCGCGCATTTGCATTAAATAGCCGGTGGCTTTGTGCATTAATTCGATAGCGTTAATGCCTTTATCGGGATCGCTGGAATGTCCGCTTTTGCCCGTAATACGAATAGCTTCGCCGATATGACCTTTATGCGCGCGCACCGGTTTTAGCGAAGTCGGTTCGCCGATAATGGCGCAATCGGGACGAATGTGCGTATGCTGAATAAAAGTACGCGTGCCTAACATAGTGGTTTCTTCATCGGCAGTGGCAAGAATGCGCAACGGTTTGGTTAAGCGCGTTAAATCGATTTGGCGAATCGCCTCCAGTACGAAAGCGAAAAATCCTTTCATATCCGCCGTGCCTAAGCCGTAAAATTTGCCGTCTTTTTCCAGCAATTCGAAAGGATCGGAATTCCACCGATTTTCATCAAAGGGAACGGTATCCGTATGACCGGCAAGCAACAAACCGCCTTCTCCTTCGCCGTAAGTCGCCAATAAATTAAATTTCTGCCGGCTGTTCGGCACGGCGATAATATCGGTTTTGAATCCCAAGGTTTGCAGCCAATCCGCAAGCAATTCAATCAGCGCTTTATTCGATTGATCAAACGCCGGTTCGATATGACTTATCGTCGGCAACGCAATTAACTGAGAATACATATCCAAAAAGTGCGGTAGTTTTTTCATTTATTCTTGATCCTATTTATAAATAAACCTTGCTTTGTGATTAATTATGCACAATAATAGCATAATTAATCAGGTTTGAATTTTATTATTATCGTTATTATAAGGCACAACGTTATATGCAGAAAGCAATTATTATCGGCGCAAGCGGTTATACCGGCGCGGAATTAGCCCGAATTCTCGCATTACATCCGGCATTCGAATTAAACGGATTATATGTTTCCGCCGGCAGCCAAGACGCGGGAAAATCGCTCTCGTCGCTTTATCCGCAACTCAAACGAATTGTGGATTTACCGCTGCAACCCTTGGAGGAAGATTTAACACGTTTAGCGCAAGCCAATGATTTGGTTTTCCTCGCCACGGCGCACGAAGTCAGCCATAACCTCGCTCCGATTTTTTTGCGAAATAATTGTAAAGTGTTTGATTTATCTGGTGCGTTTCGTGTAAATCAAGCGGATTTCTACCCGCAATATTACGGCTTTGAGCATTCATATCCGGAATTATTGGCAACGGCGGTATATGGCTTGGCGGAATGGAATGCCGAGGCAATCAAAGAAACCGATTTGGTAGCGGTCGCCGGTTGTTATCCGACGGTTTCGCAACTCAGCTTAAAACCTTTGATTGAGCAGGATTTGTTAGATTTGACCCATTTACCGATTATCAATGCGGTCAGCGGCGTAAGCGGTGCGGGACGTAAAGCCTCATTGACATCCAGTTTTTGCGAGGTAAGTTTGAATGCTTACGGCGTGTTTAATCACCGTCATCAACCGGAAATCGCCACGCATTTGGGCACGGAAGTGATTTTCACACCGCACTTAGGCAATTTTAAACGCGGTATTTTGGCGACGATCACGGCGAAATTAAAGGATAACGTGAATGACACGCAAATTCGCGCAGCATACGAAGGGTATTATGCGAATAAACCTTTAGTGCGCGTGTATGATCAAGGTTTGCCGAGCATTAAAGCGGTGGAATTTACACCGTATTGCGATATCGGTTTCGCCAGCAAAAACGGTTATATTATCATCGTCGGCGCGGAAGATAATTTATTGAAGGGCGCAGCGGCACAAGCGGTGCAATGCGCGAATATTCGTTATGGTTTCGACGAAACCCTCGGTTTAATTTAAGGATAAACAATGAAACCTTTAGTGATTAAATTAGGCGGTGTGCTGCTAGATACACCGGCGGCAATGGAGAATTTGTTTACCGCTTTGGCGGATTATCAAAAAAATTTCGCTCGTCCGCTATTAATCGTGCACGGCGGCGGTTGCTTGGTGGATGATTTAATGAAACGCCTGAATTTGCCGGTAAAAAAGAAAAACGGTTTGCGCGTTACGCCGAGTGATCAAATCGATATTATCGTCGGTGCGTTAGCGGGAATCGCCAATAAAACCCTTGTCGCTCAAGCGGCAAAATTTCAACTGAATCCGGTCGGCTTGTGTTTGGCGGACGGTAATTTAACCAGCGCTGCGTCGTTTGATCCCGATTTAGGGCACGTTGCTACGGTGGTGGCGAAAAATCCGGCGTTGTTGGACAATTTGTTGGGCGAGGCGTTTTTACCGATTATTAGTTCCATCGCCGTGGATGATGAAGGACGTTTGATGAATGTTAACGCCGACCAAGCGGCGACGGCGATTGCCGCATTGATTAACGCGGATTTGGTAATGTTGTCGGATGTGGACGGCGTATTAAATGCGGAGAAACAATTAATTCCTCAACTCAACGGCGCACAAATCGATCGCCTGATTGAAGACGGCGTGATTACCGACGGAATGATCGTCAAAGTAAATGCGGCGTTGGATGCGGCAAAAATTTTAAATTGCGGCGTGGACATTGCAAACTGGAAACATCCGGAAAAATTGACCGCACTTTTCGGCGGTGAGATAATCGGTACGAGAATTAATCCGTAGAATTACTCTTTTAGCGGGCGGGCGAAAGTCCGCCGTTTTGATTTCAATATAAGGAAAACAGACATTATGGCACTTTGGGGCGGACGTTTTACTCAAGCGGCGGACAAGCGTTTTAAAGATTTTAACGACTCGTTGCGTTTCGATTATCGTTTGGCGGAACAAGACATCGAAGGCTCGATCGGTTGGTCGAAAGCCTTGGTCAGCGTCGGCGTATTAACACAAGAAGAACAACAACGGCTGGAAATCGCGTTGCAAGATTTATTGGTCGAAGTGCGGTCGAATCCGCAAGCGATTTTGCAAGACGATGCGGAGGACATTCACAGTTGGGTGGAAAGTAAACTGATCGATAAAGTCGGCAGTTTAGGTAAAAAATTGCACACGGGGCGTAGTCGTAACGACCAAGTGGCGTTGGATATTAAAATGTGGTGCAAACGTCGCGTATTGGAATTACAAGAAAACGTGCGCGAATTGCAAGCGAAATTAGTGGAAACGGCGGAGAAAAATCAAGATGCCGTAATGCCGGGCTACACCCATTTGCAACGGGCGCAACCGATCAGTTTCGCCCATTGGTGTATGGCGTATGTGGAAATGCTGGATCGCGATTACAGCCGTTTAAGCGATGCGTATCAACGAATGAATACCTGTCCGTTGGGCAGCGGCGCTTTGGCGGGAACGGCATATGCGGTTGATCGCGAACGCTTGGCGCAAGATCTGGATTTTGCCGCCGCGACGCGCAACAGCTTGGACAGCGTATCGGATCGCGATCATATTATCGAATTGCTTTCCACCGCGTCGTTAAGTATGGTGCATTTATCGCGTTTTGCCGAAGATATGATTATTTTTAACAGCGGCGAAGCGGATTTCGTCGAACTTTCCGATCGCGTGACTTCCGGATCTTCTTTAATGCCGCAGAAAAAAAATCCCGACGCCTGCGAGTTGATTCGCGGTAAAGCGGGACGAGTCGTCGGCGCATTGACCGGAATGTTGATGACGGTGAAAGGCTTGCCGTTGGCGTATAACAAAGATATGCAAGAAGATAAAGAAGGCATTTTCGACGCGTTGGATACTTGGCAGGATTGCTTGGGAATGGCGACATTTGTGTTAGACGGCATTAAAGTGAACGTGGAACGCACGAAAGAAGCGGCGTTGAAAGGTTATTCCAATGCGACGGAATTGGCGGATTACTTAGTGGCGAAAGGCGTACCGTTCCGCGATTCGCACCATATCGTCGGCGAAACCGTGGTTTACGCGATTAAAGTACAAAAAGGCTTGGAAGATTTAACTTTGGATGAATTCCGCCAATTCAGCGACGTGGTGGGCGATGATGTGTATGAAATTCTTTCATTGCAATCTTGTTTGGATAAACGTTGTGCCAAAGGCGGCGTATCGCCGTTGCGCGTAGCGGAAGCTATTGCGGCAGCCAAAGAACGATTAAAATAACCGAAAGGTTACGGAAAATAAACGGGCGAAGAAAATGCTTCTTCGCCCGTTTTTTTATGTTCTACGGCGGAATTTAATTTGCTTTTCACATATCATTAAGTGCGGTGAAAAATCGGCGAGTTTTTTCACCGCACTTTCGGCAAAAAATGCACTATAAAATCGTTTTCTCAAACAACATTCGCATATTTTCCAGTAGCAAAAGCGGATCCAAAGGCTTATCGCAACTTAATGTGAAACTCAACGCCGCCAAAGCGAAAGAGGCGTACATATGCCCTTGAAATTCGATATCGACAAATTCCGCTAAGTTTTCATTGCGCATATTTTCAATATATTTTTCTTTAATTAACAAATACATATCTTGTTTCAAATGAATTTTCGGCGTTTCGATTTTCCACAATAAGCGGATTTTTTCTTTATTCTCCAATAATACTGGCGCGAATTTTTGGGTAAATTCCATACTGGATTGAGTGAAACGCTTCTCCACCAAAGGTAAAAAGACGCGTTGTTTAAATTCTTCGATGAGCTGTTTGGCAAGCTCGTTTTTGCCGGCGTAATGTTTATAAAAAGTGGTTCGATTGATTTGCGCGCGATCTAAAATATCTTGCACGGTGATTTCGTCGAAATCTTTTTGATTGAGCAAAGCGAGAAAACTTTCACTGATATTTTTACCGGTTTTAATTACGCGAATATCGTTTTTATTCAACATTATGGATCCCTTTTCATTTTTTACTTTAGTTAAGCAACAAAATAACTAATTTTATATGCTTAAGCAATATTTCATTGCTTTTTGATGATTGCGAATTTTGGAGGCATTTTCTAAACTAATTTTAGGACTTGTTGATCTTTTGAGTGTGGTATTTAGTCAAAAAATGCTACTTTTTTATCCTAGCACGGCAAAGCCGTACTAGGTTAATCATAAGTAAGCGGCTTTGCCGCTCATTTTATGGTGGCAAAGCCACCAACTTATAATTAACCGATTGCGACCTATGGTCGCTGTCGGATAAAAAGCCATAATTTAGTATGAATTTTGTTCTTAAAAAGATCAACACGCTCTAGTTTATTGAGGCATTTATTCGGGAGTTATGATGAAAAAACTATGGATCATCTTACCTATTATTGCGATCGCAGCGGGTGTCGGGTATTGGAAAATGTATGGGAACGGTGAAACACTAGAGGGGATTTCCGTGGTGAACGGGCGTTTGGAGCTGGATCGTATTGACGTGGCGACATTATATGCGGGGCGGGTCGAAACCGTATTTGTGCGCGAAGGGGATAAGGTGGAAAAAGATCAGCCCTTGGCGCAACTTTCCGACACGCAAATCGCCGCACAATTAAGTTTCGCCGAAGCGCAAAAGCAACGAGCGACGGAAGCAATGCAACGGAGCCGCGCGGAAATCGAATCTTATCAGCAACAACTGCGCATTGCCGAATTGGAATGGAATAATGCGAAGAAATTAAAACGCAATAATTTGGTTTCCGATACCGAAGTGGAACGTCGCCAAGCGGCGTATCAAGCGGCAGTTGCGGCGGTGAGCGCGGCAAGTGCGGCGAATGCGGAAGCGCAAGCCGCGATTACGCAAGCGGAAAGCCAAATTGCGCAAGCGGCGGATATGCGCGCGGATATGTTGATTAAATCGCCGATTGCCGGCAGAGTGGAATATAAAATCGCCGATGCGGGAAATGTGCTCGCCGCAGGCGGAAAAGTGGTCAGCATATTGGATTTAAACGATGTGTATATCAATGTGTTTTTGCCTTCCGCGCAATCCAATCGGGTAAGAATCGGCGATGAAGCGCGTATTGTGGTGGACGGAATCAAGGCGGTATTTCCTGCAAATATCACCTATGTCGCCTCGGAAGCGCAATTTACGCCGAAATCGGTGGAAACGGCGGAAGAGCGGGCGAAATTAATGTTTAAAATCAAATTGCAAGTGCCGACGGAAGTGGCGAAGCAACATCAGTCTCTATTAAAAGGCGGAATGACCGCACTAGGCTATGTGAAATATGATCCGCAGGCACAATGGCCGGCATTTCTTGCGGTGAAACTGCCGCAAACGGAATAATGGGTAGTCGGTTATGACGGAACTGAATAATATTGCCGTGTCGGTTGAGCATTTGAATCACGCTTACGGTAAAACGAAGGCGCTAACCGACGTGTCGTTACAGATCCCGAAAGGCGTCAGCGTCGGGTTGATCGGGCCGGACGGTGTAGGAAAATCGACGCTGCTTTCCGTGATTGCGGGAGTGAAAATTCTGCAAACAGGAAAAGTTTCGGTTTTCGGGCAAGACGTTTCGCAAAAACAAGCGCGTAAAAATTTATCTTATCAAGTGGCGTTTATGCCACAGGGGTTGGGGAAAAATTTATATCCGACCTTATCTATTTATGAAAATATCGATTTCCACGCACGCCTGTTCGGTTTGCCTAAAGAACAGCGACAAGCGCGAATCACACGTTTGCTGAAAGCTACGGGATTATTGCCTTTTGCCGAACGTGCGGCGGGAAAGCTTTCCGGCGGGATGAAACAAAAATTAAGTTTATGCTGCGCCTTGGTACATAGTCCGGATTTACTGATTTTGGATGAACCGACCACCGGTGTGGATCCGCTTTCCCGTCGTCAATTTTGGTCGTTGGTGGACGATTTGCGTCGGGAAACCGAAGGAATGACGGTGATTGTCGCGACAGCATATATTGACGAAGCGGAGCATTTTGAATATTTGCTGGCGATGGATGACGGCAAATTGATCGCCAATGCGCCGACCAAACAAATAATGCAGCAAACCGGCAGCGATACCTTAGAAGGCGCCTATATTAAATTATTACCGCCGGAAAAACGCGGCGCGGAGAACGGTTTGGTGATTCCGCCGTTTCACGTTGATCCGAACGAACCTCCGGCAATGCGCGCGGAGGGATTGACCAAAAAATTCGGCGAATTTGTTTCGGTGGATCACGTCAGTTTTACCATTCCGAGAGGAGAAATTTTCGGTTTCTTGGGCTCCAACGGTTGTGGTAAATCCACCACGATGAAAATGTTGACCGGTTTGCTGGATGCGACGGAAGGAACGGCGGAATTGCTCGGACAGCCGGTGGATGCCAGTAATATCGAAACGCGCAAAAAAGTCGGTTATATGTCGCAAGCCTTTTCATTATATGAAGAATTAAGCGTGCGGCAGAATCTGGAATTGCACGCTAAACTGTATCAAATCGACAAAAAAGAATGGAATCATTATGTCCATTCCGCAATGGAGCAATTTCATTTAACGAATCTGGCGGACGAAACGCCGGCGTCTTTGCCGCTAGGTATTCGCCAGCGTTTGCAGCTTGCAGCGGCGTGTTTGCACAAACCCGAAGTGTTGATTCTGGACGAACCGACCTCCGGCGTAGATCCGGCGGCGCGCGATATGTTTTGGGAATATCTGATTAAATTGTCGCGCGAAGATAAAATCACCATTTTCGTCACGACGCATTTTATGAACGAAGCGGCGCGCTGCGATCGCATTTCCTTTATGCATCGCGGACGAGTTTTAGGCGTGGGTACGCCGGAAGAATTGCGGATCGGCAAAGGTGCCGATACCTTGGAAGAAGCGTTCATCATTTATTTGGAAGAACAAGCGGACGATATTACCGCGCCGCAAACTGAACGCGTGCAAGAAAACGAACGGCAACCGCAGCATAATTCCGCACCGCCGACGGGATTTTGGGCGTGGTTTGCAATGGTTTGGACGTTTGCCGTGCGTGAAGGAAAAGAATTAATGCGCGATAAAATTCGCCTGTTTTTCGCGCTCGGCGGCCCGACGGTAATGTTGTTGGCAATGGCGTCTAGCATTTCCTTTGATATTAACCCGATGAAATTTACCGTATTGGATCACGATAATACCTCGGAAAGCCGCAAGTTTACCGAATATTTCAGCGGCTCGCCTTATTTTATTAAGCAAGAACCGATTTATTCGGTCAGCGAGATCAATCGCGTGTTGCAAAGCGCGCAAGTGAAGTTGGTGATTGAAATTCCCGCCGATTTCGGACGTAATCTGTTGAACGGACAAAAACCGGAAGTCGGGCTGTTTATTGACGGTGCGTTTCCGGCGACGGCGGAAAATCTGAAAGGTTCCGCCACCGGCGTGATCGGGCAATATATTAAAGATACCTTGCGCGATCGCGGAATGAGTGTTCCGGATACAGGAATATTAGAAACTCGTTTTGTCTATAATCAGGATTTTAAAAGTATTTTTGCGATGACACCGGGCATAATTATGTTGGCAATGATGATGGTGCCTTCGATGATGACCGCACTCGGCGTGGTGCGCGAAAAAGAAATCGGCTCGATTATGAATTTATACGGCTCGCCGGCGACGCCGTTGCAATTTCTATTCGGAAAACAGCTGCCTTATATTTTGCTCTCTTTTATGAGCTATTTAGTGCTGGTTTGGATGGCAATTATGGTGTTCGGTGTGCCGATTAAAGGCTCGATGTGGGCGATGTTCTTCGGTGCTGTGTTGGTGATTTGCGCATCAACCGGTTTCGGATTACTGGTGTCTTGTTTTGTTAAATCGCAAGTTGCGGCACTGTTTGCTACGGCAATATTGATTATGGTGCCGACGATGAATTTCTCCGGAATGATGTATCCGACGGCAACATTAGCGCCGAACGTTTACCTACTTGCACATATTTTTCCGGGGGCGTGGTTCCAGCTAATCAGTCTCGGCGGTTTTACCAAAGGGCTTGGATTTACGGATTTTCTACAAAGTTATTTGGCGCTGGTGACGATTTACTCCGTTTATCTTCTGCTGGCTTCCCGTTTCCTGAAAAAACAGGAGAAATAATATGCGTTGGTTTAAAAATGTCGCTTATCTTTCGGCAAAAGAATTGCGTAGCTTATTTACCGATCCGGTGCTGATGATTTTAATTGTATATATGTTTTCCGTTGCGCTGATGACGATCGCCAATATGCCGACCACCGAAGTGAAAAATGCGGCGGTGGCGGTGGTGGATAACGACCATTCCACATTATCTTATCGCTTGCGAGACAGTTTGATTCCGCCGAATTTCAGAAAAGTGGAAGAAATTCCGTACAATCAAATCGATCGCGCAATGGACTTAGGACAATACACTTTTGTGGTGGATATTCCGCCGAACTATGAACGAGATATGCTAAAAGGGCAGGCGCCACATATTCAGTTGCTGGTGGATGCCACGGCAATGACGCAAGCGAATATCGGTGCGTCTTATATCAATCAAACCTTTAGCGCCGAAATTAATCAATTTATGAAATCTGCGAATCTCGCGCAATTTTACCCGCTCGATACCACGATTAACGTGCTGTATAACCCGAACTACTCCAGCCGATGGTTTATGGGCACAATGCAAATCGTCGGTAACTTGAATTTGCTGGTGTTATTGTTAGTGGGCGCGGCGGTGATCCGTGAACGGGAACGCGGCACTATCGAGCATTTATTAGTAATGCCCGTCGGTTCCGGTGAAATCGCCGTATCGAAAATTTTAGCCAACGGTTTCGTGTTATTGTGCGTGGCGATGTTGTCGTTGCTGTTGATTGTTCGCGGCGTGTTGCAAGTCCCGATCGCATTGGAGTCCTTGCCGTTATTCGCCTTGGGCGTGATCACTTTTTTATTTTCCATTTCCTCATTGGGAATTTTGTTGGCGATTATCGCGCCGACAATGCCGCAATTCGGTTTGTTATGTATTCCGGTTTATGTGGTGATGTATTTACTTTCCGGCACCAATTCGCCGATTGAAAATATGCCGGAATTAGCGCAACAAATTACGCGTTTTTCACCGACGACCTTGCTGGGTTCTTATGCGCAAGACGTATTGTTCCGTGGCGCCGGTTTTGAGCTGGTATGGGATAAATTGGTCGAAATGATCGCAATCGGCATTGTATTTTTAACGTTGGCGTTAATCCAATTCAAATCAATGCTGTCAAGACAGGGATAACAAAGGAATCGAATAATGAAAAGAATAAAATTAATCGCAACGGCGATGTTGCTTGTCGTATTGAGCGCTTGTAGCAACACGGAAATCGACGCGCGTTCGGGCGTGACTTTGCCAAGTGAATTCGAACGTACTCAAGCGACGAAGGGGAGTACGGAAATCGCACAATGGTGGCGTAATTGGCAAGATCCGCAACTCAACGCCTTGATTGAACGAGGATTGGCGGCAAATCTTGATATCGCAAACGTGCAAGCTCGTTTAAAAGAAGCGCAGGCAAACAGCCGTGCGGCGGAAGCGGATCGCGGTCCTTCGCTTGGTGCGGCGGGAGCCGTCGGCGGTGGGATTAGCAATGTGGATACCGGAATGACGAATTCTTCCGTGTCCAGAACGCGTTCCTTATCCGGTGGTATTATTGCTTCTTGGGAACCGGATTTTTTCGGACAAAAACGTAGTGACGCGCAGGCGGCGGAAGCGGTTACCTTAGGCTATCAAGAACAGGTTTATGCGGCGCAGCTGTTGGTCGCCGCTCAAATTGCGGAAAATTACTTTAAAATTTATGCCGTCGATCAACAAAGTGCGGTGATAAAACGCAATGTTTATACCTTGCAACAACTACAACGTTATATCCAAGGTCGTTTTGATGCCGGACAAGCGACGGCATATGAAATTAATGAAATCAACGGTCAAATTTCTGCATTGCAGGCGAAACAAGCCACATTAACCGCACAAGCGGACAGCTATCAACGTAATATCGCCGTGTTGCTCGGACAAACGCCGCAAGGATTTCGTCTGGTGAAAAACGCCGATCCGCTGGCGCGAATTCCTGCCGCGCCGAGCGGACAACAACCCGGCGATTTATTGGAACGCCGTCCGGATATTCGCGCCGGCGCGCGACAAATCGAAGCCTATATGGCGAAACTAGCTTCGGCGAAAGCCGATTTATATCCGCGTTTCGATATGACCTTTATCGGGCAAGGCGGGCGCGTGGTGTTGAATAATGATCTGTCGCCGATTTCAGGTTTGGGCAGCTTGTTCAACATTGGCGTGCAGCTGCCGATTTTCACCAACGGACGTATTGCGGCGAATATCGATGCGGCGGATGCGCGTTTGAAAGCGGCGCTGATTCAATACGATAAAACTTTGCTCACTGCGTTGGGCGAAGTGGATAGCGCTTATCAACTTCAATACGGTTTGAACAATCAAACCCGATTGCTACAAAAAGCCTATGCTCAGGCGCAAAAACAAGCGAGCGATGCGCAGGCGTTGTTTAAACACGGCGAAAAAACCTTAGACATCGCGCTACGCGCGCAAATTTCGGCGTTAAATTATCAAGAGCAAATTATTCAATCTCGTTTGGCAAGGGCGCAAAATTTGGTGAATTTATATAAATCTTTAGGTGGCGGTTGGCAGCCTTAACGCCTTATGTTTACAAGTGCGGTGGTCTTTGTCGTTATAAAAACAGCGAAAAATTCCACCGCACTTTTTATCCGGATTAATACAATGAAAAAATTAATTATTTTATGTTGCGCGTTATTGTCCGCCTGTAGCAGTTTGGTGGAATATCAACCGGTAGAAACCATTAATCATATTCGGCTCGACAGCGGCTATCGCACTAAAAACGCCGTAGTGTCGGCGGATGAAAATCTGATCATCTTAATGTTTTCCGGTGGCGGAAGCCGTGCCGCCGCCTTAGGTTATGGCGTGTTGGAAAGCTTTAAAAACACTCGGATCCGTCGTAGTCAAAAAGGCGGCAGTTTGTTGGATAATATTGATATGGTGTACGGTGTGTCCGGCGGTTCGGTGCTGGCGACCTATTTTTCCTTGCAGGGCAGCGATGTAGTGCCGAAATTCGAAGATAATTTTCTGAAGAAAAATTTTCAAAGCGAAGTGATTAGTCAGGTTTTCTCCTTTTCTAATTTGCCGCGTTTAACTTCGCCGCAGTTCGGGCGCGGCGATTTGCTGCAAGAACAGTTTGATCTTGCGTTGTATAAAGGCAAAACCTTCGGTGATTTGGCGAAAAATCGTAAAGGGCCTTTTGCCGTGATTAGCGCCACGGATATGAATGTGGGGCAGCGAATCGCCTTTACGCAAGAATTTTTTGACGGCTTATGTCTGAATCTAAGCGATTTACCTATCGCTCGCGCAGTCGCGGCATCCAGCGCCGTGCCTTTGGTATTCAGTCCGTTGACCTTGAATAACAATGCGGGAAATTGCCGTTTTTCGATGCAAGAATTGGATTTAGTGATTGCCTCGGCAAATAAAGACGAAAGCCAACGTGCGAAAAATATTGCCGAATTGCAGAAAATTTTATCCTTATACCAAAACAGCGCCGAGCGCCCTTATATTCATTTGGTGGACGGCGGGTTAACGGATAATCTCGGACTTGCCGGATTGGTAGATATTTATGATGTCGCCGGACCGGAATTAATGCATAAAAAAACGCTGGAATCGGGATTAAAGCGGATTATTGTTATCAATATTAATGCGCAAAACGAAGTGACCAATGAAATTGATAAATCGGCGGATGTGCCCGCCACGGCTTATGTGATCAACACGGTGATTAACGTGCCGATTGATCGCAACACGCAAACTACGTTGCGCCGTTTTCGCGAATTTACCGATGAATGGAATACGTTTATGAGCAAAATGCCGATGAATAAACGGGTCAATATGCATTTTGTCAGTTTAGGCTTGAAAGATCTACCCGAATCGGAATTGAAAAAAGACGTATTGAATATCAGCACTTCGTTTTATTTGCCGCACTCGGATGTGAATAAACTAAAACGCGCGGCAAATATTTTGTTGCAAAATTCGAAAGAATATCAGGAGATTCTGAAAATTTTACAGTAAGATAAGACTTGTCGATGAACAAAAAAATCGCGTATGCGGAAGAAACATACGCGATTTTTAGGCAATTTTTGACCGCACTTCGGTTTATGACAAATTGCCGTTTTCGATTAATTCCCAACTTTTATCCGCGTGAATGCGTAAATGTTGTTGATGATGAGAATGTAAGGTGGAGCGATGTCCTACGCTGATAATCGTCGTGTCCGGCAGCGCTTGTTTTAATAAGCGATACATTGCATCTTCCAATCCTTCATCCATACTCGCCGTGGCTTCGTCTAAAAAGGCGACGGCAGGTTTATGCAACAACAATCTGGCAAAGGCAAGGCGTTGTTGTTCGCCGAGAGATAAAGTGGCGCTCCAGTCGCTTTCTTGCATCAATTTATCCGCTAAATGACCTAAGTTCACTTGACGAATCACCTGTTCGGCGGCGGCTAAATCCGGTTGCGACGGTGTGACATCGGGATAATACAACGCATCGATTAAGCGTCCTTGCGGCAAATATGGGCGTTGCGATAAAAACAGCGCGCTATTTTGCGCGCGCGTGACCGAACCTTCCGAATAAGGCCACAAGCCTGCAACGGTGCGCAATAAGGTGGTTTTTCCTACGCCGGATTGCCCTTGAATCAACAAAGATGTGCCGCGCAATAAGGTGAGATTCAAATCTTGAATTAGCGTCGTACCGTCGGGCGTTTTGATATTGAGATGTTTGAACACAACCTGATCCGCACTATCACACATTGTAACATTGCTCGGTTGATTTGCTGCGTTAATTGCTGTGTGGAAACCGGTCAAACGATCCAATACGGCACGATAAGCAGTGAAATCGTCATAAGAATTACGATAAAACGACAACGCACTCTGCACCTTGCCGAACGCTTGGGCGGTTTGAATTAAATCGCCCAATTTAATTTGTTGGCTGAAATAGCGGGTGGCTTGAATAATAAACGGGAAAATCACGGAAACTTGCGACACCACTAAGTTAAAACCCGATAGCTTTAAAGTGCGGTAAACAATTTGCCAAATATTTTTAATAATCGAATCGAATTGGCGTAATAGCGCCGATTTTTCCATTTTTTCACCGCGATAAAAAGCGATGCTTTCGGCGTATTCTTTCAATCTCATTAGGGCGTAACGATAATTGGCGTTCAGGCGTTCGTTGGCGAAGTTTAAGGAAATCAACGGACGTCCGATTTTGAAGGCTAACACGCTGCTGATCAGAACATAAATAAAGACAAGAAATACCATCATATGCGGAATTTCAATGCCGCCGATCGTCATCGGGCCGGATAGATCCCATAAAATCAAGGTGAAAGCGACAAGCGACACAGAAGATGAAATTACGCCGGTAGCAAAACCTAATGAGGACGACACATAAGATTGCACGTCTTGTTGAATACGTTGATCGGGGTTATCCAGTTGGTTCGGCAAAAAATGCGTTTTGTAATACGCCTGATCCGTCGTCCATTTGTCCAACATATCCGCGTTTAACCGAATGCGCCATTGAATGGTGAAACGTTGGGTTAAATAATAAGTAAGCAACACGTTTATGACGTGTACCGTCGCCAAGGCGGAGAAAAGAATCATTTGTTGCCAGAAGACGGCGGCATTCATTTCCTGCAGCGCGCTGTACATTGCGTTGTACCAGTTGGAAAACAAAATATCCAAGCGCACGGATAATAAATTAAAGAAAACGATCACCAGAAAATAGCTTATCGGGCGCAGTCCTTGTTTCGGCGAAATATAGCTTTGCGCCAACAACCAGAATTGATGTCCCCAACGGGTTGTACGCACCAAAATACAAAGTACGAGCGAAAAAACAACGGCGGTAATCGCCAAACTTTTGATGATCCACAATAAGGATGTAAGTAATTCTTCCGACCAACTCATAAAGATATTCCGAATAAAAGGCTATTTATTCAACGATAAATAGCCCGATTTAAAAACTTGTTCAAATATTGTTAAAAAAAACTGCATATTAATCAAGAAAAATGTGATAAGCATTCAATTTTTTAGATTTTAATGGTTTTTTGAAAAAGGAGATTGCTATAATCGCGCACAGTCTTTTTTTAATTTATTAGAGGTAACTATGAGTGATATTGCTATCACGATAAGTCTTCTGGCGCTGGTTGCAGTCATCGGGCTGTGGATCGGTCACTGGAAGATTCGAGGAGTGGGGCTCGGCATCGGCGGCGTACTCTTCGGTGGGATCATCGTCGCCCATTTTATGAATGAATACGGTGTGAAGCTGGATGCGCATACGCTGCATTTCATTCAAGAATTCGGCTTGATTCTTTTCGTTTATACTATAGGGATCCAAGTGGGGCCGGGGTTCTTCTCCTCCCTACGTCAATCGGGCTTAAAATTAAACGGCTTGGCGGTGTTGATCGTCGTGCTCGGTGCGGCAAGCGTGATTGTGTTGTACAAAGTCGCCGATATTCCGTTGGATATTATTTTAGGTATTTATTCCGGTGCGGTTACTAATACGCCGGCATTAGGTGCGGGACAACAAATTCTTGCCGAATTGGGAATGTCGCAAACTACCGGCACAATGGGGATGGCGTATGCGGTGGCTTATCCTTTCGGGATTTGCGGTATTTTGTTGACAATGTGGCTGATTCGTTTGTTCTTCAAAATTAAAGTAGATGAAGAAGCGGAAAACTTCCAAAAAGACAGCGGACAAGACAAAGAAAGTTTGCGCTCAATGACTGTGAAAGTCACTAATGTCAACTTGGATGGGTTACGTTTAATTGATATTCCGGGTTTTGAAGATAAAGATGTGGTTTGTTCCCGTTTAAAACGGGATGAACACGTTAGCGTCCCAAATGCGGACACGCAGATTTTCCTTAACGATTTGCTGCATTTAGTGGGCGAAGCCTCGGCGTTAAATAAAATGCGTATCGTCATCGGCGAAGAAAGTGATTTGCCGACCGCAACCTTGCGCGGCGATTTACGTTCCGAACGTATTGTGGTGACCAACGAAAAAGTATTGGGTAAAAAAATCAAATCTTTGGGGATTCACCAAAAATACGGCGTGGTAATTGCACGCTTAAATCGTGCTGGGGTTGAATTGGTGCCGACGGCGAACACTTCTTTACAATTCGGGGACGTGTTACACGTTGTGGGACGCAGCGATGTGATCGGTAACGCCATTGCAATCATCGGGAACGCACAACAAAAATTGCAACACGTTCAAATGTTGCCGGTATTTATCGGGATCGGCTTGGGTGTATTGTTAGGCTCTATTCCGTTCTACATTCCCGGCTTCCCGGTGGCGTTAAAACTCGGCTTGGCGGGCGGCCCGTTAGTGGTAGCGTTGATTTTAGCCCGAATCGGAAGTATCGGAAAACTTTACTGGTTTATGCCGCCGAGCGCCAACTTGGCATTGCGTGAAATCGGTATCGTGCTGTTCCTTGCTGTCGTGGGTTTGAAATCCGGCGGAAACTTTGTGGATACCTTGGTTAACGGCGCAGGTTTGGAATGGATGGGATACGGTGTATTAATCACCTTAATTCCGTTAATCATTACCGGCGTAATCGCGCGCTTATATGTCAAATTAAACTATTTGACCCTGTGCGGTTTACTTGCCGGTTCGATGACGGATCCGCCGGCATTAGCCTTTGCCAATGCGATTAAAGAAGACAGCGGCGCGGCGGCGTTATCTTACGCCACGGTTTATCCGTTAGTAATGTTCTTACGGATTATTTCACCGCAACTTCTTGCCATTTTGCTGTGGACGTTCTTGTAACGAATAGAACGAAAATCTGAAAAAATATGACCGCACTTTTGCGCCTATTGCCGAAAGTGCGGTTATTTTTTTGCATTATTTATTAACGGCGTCGAAAAATCACTGGTCTGACGACTATCTTGGGAACTTAATTTAGTTTGCGTTGCCGTTTCGCTTTCCTTTACAATCCAACGGATTTTTATTAAGACACTGCAAATTACAAAGGTTAGCACATAATGAAAAAAACGAATTTCTTTACTAAAATTTTTCTTTCTTCCGCATTATTAATGGCTGCGGGCGGCGTTCAGGCGGCGGCGTTCCAATTAGCGGAAGTTTCGACCAGTGGTTTGGGTCGTGCGTATGCCGGTGAAGCGGCGATTGCGGATAATGCCGGCGTGGTGGCGACCAATCCGGCGTTAATGAGCTTATTCAAAACCAAACAATTCACCGCCGGCGGCGTATATGTTCATTCGAAAATCCGTATGTCGGGCGATGTTACGGCGAGCGTGGTCGGCGTGGAAGCGGCGAAAGAAAGCGCGAATAAAGAAAGCGTCGTGCCGGGTTCGCTTGTGCCGAATATGTATTTTGTCGCACCGATTAATGATAAATTCGCTATCGGCGGCGGAATGAACGTTAACTTCGGCTTAAAAAGCGAATACGAAAGCGATTATGCCGCCGGCGTATTCGGCGGAAAAACCGAATTGAGCGCGGTGAACTTAAACTTAAGCGGTTCATATCGTGTCACCCAAGGATTAAGCTTTGGTGCGGGCGTGAACGCAGTTTATGCCAAAGCGAAAGTGGCGCGTAATGCGGGAATTTTAGACACGGCGATTAACAACATTGCCACGGATTCTCAACTTCAAGCGAAAATCGCGCGTAACGTTGCCGCTGCGGGCATTCCGTCAACTGGTTTAATGTCGCGTTTAGGCGCTTTAGGCGCGCAAGTGGATGCAGATACGGTGTTGACGCATCTGCAAGACAAAAACGCGTGGGGCTTCGGTTGGAATGTGGGCGCCGTGTATGAATTTAACGAACGTAACCGTATCGGCGTGGCATATCATTCTAAAATCGATATTGATTTTAAAGACAATACCGCGGTCAGTTACTTGCCTTACGGCACTCGCGCTCACGTAGGAAGAGGCGGTTTAACTTTAAATTTACCTGATTATGTCGAAGTCTCCGGTTTCCACCAATTAACCGATAAATTCGCAATGCACTATAGCTATAAATACACAAAATGGAGCCGCTTACAAAGCTTACACGCGACTTATGAAGACGGCACTTTGGCAAACGGCGGTTTGGCTTTCCATAAAGATGAAAAATATACCGATACGTCACGCATTGCATTAGGTGCGACTTATGATGTGAACGACAAATTAGCCCTACGCGCCGGTATCGCATATGATGAATCCGCCGCAGGCGAAAATTCGAGCGCATCCATTCCGGATACGGATCGTACTTGGTACAGCCTTGGTGCGACCTATAAATTCACACCGGATTTATCCGTCGATTTCGGCTTTGCACATTTACGCGGTAAAAAACTTAAATTTACCGAAACGCAAAATATCGCCGGCGGTTTAGTGGTGGTGAAAGCCGATTACGAATCCCGCGCGCGTGCGAATCTTTACGGATTAAACGTTAATTACAGTTTCTAATTTGACGCAATTTGTCGGATAATAAGCCTATCTTCGGATAGGCTTATTTTTTTGAGGAAATCACGATGACGGATATTTATTATTGCTATTATCAATCGCCGGTCGGACGGTTATTGATGATCGGACAAAATGATCAATTAACCCATTTGGATTGCGAGTTGGAGCAAATGGCGCCGAATCCGAAATGGAAACTTAATGAAAATCTACCGCTCTTTTTGCAGGTAAAAGCCGCATTGACCCGTTATTTTAACGGTGAAAAGGAAGATTTTCACGATATTCCGCTTAATCCGCAAGGTACGCCGTTTCAACAACGGATTTGGGATGCACTGCGTCGCATTCGATACGGACAATTCAGCAGCTATGGCGAGTTGGCGGCACAGATTGATAACCCGAACGCCGTGCGTGCCGTCGGCGGTGCGGTGGGACGCAATCCGATCAGTATTATCATTCCTTGCCATCGCGTGTTGGGAAAACAAAAACAGCTTACCGGTTTCGGCGGCGGACTACCGATGAAACGCGCATTATTGCAGTTGGAAGGCGTGAGTTATGCGGACAAAGGCGTGGAATTTGTGAAACAAAAATTATTAAAAAAATACCAAAACTGACCGCACTTTTATGACTCCGATAACAGAAAACGAGTTGCTCGATCGCGCCCAATCCATTGCCGGATTAACCTTCGGCGAATTAGCCGCCGAATTACGCCTCAGTGTGCCGCCCGATTTGAAACGCGACAAAGGCTGGGTAGGGATGTTAATCGAAACCGCTTTGGGCGCAGCGGCGGGCAGCAAAGCAGAGCAAGATTTCGCCCATTTAGGCATTGAACTGAAAACAATCCCGATTAACGCCCAAGGCAAACCGTTGGAAACCACTTTTGTCAGCCTTGCGCCTTTAATTCAAAACAGCGGCATTATTTGGGAACATTCGCACGTTCGGCATAAACTTTCCAAAGTGTTGTGGATTCCCATTGAAGGCGAACGGCATATTCCCTTGCACGAACGCCGTATCGGCGCACCGATTTTGTGGCAACCGAGCGCCGAACAAGAACGTCGTCTAAAACAAGATTGGGAAGAATTAATGGATTATATCGTGCTTGGGCAAATCGACCGGATTAACGCGCGCTTGGGCGAAGTGTTACAACTGCGACCGAAAGGCGCCAACAGCAAAGCGCTAACCAAAGGAATCGGCAAAAACGGACAAATTATCGACACCTTACCGCTCGGTTTTTATTTGCGTAAAGAATTTACCGGCGAAATCTTGCAACAATTTTTAGCGCAAAGGTAATTTCTCGCTTTTCATTTCTTATATAACCCGATATGATTTGACACCGCTTTTAATTTAAGGAACTTTAATTATGTTTGATTGGATGGCAAGTCCGGAGGCGTGGATTGCCTTACTTACCTTGACCTCGTTAGAAATTGTACTTGGTATCGATAATATTATTTTTATCAGCATTTTAGTCGGACGTTTACCCGAACAACAACGCCAATCCGGACGTATTCTCGGTTTGGGTTTGGCAATGGGCACGCGGATTTTATTATTGCTGTCGCTTTCTTGGTTGATGAAATTAACCGCACCTTTATTCGTTGCGTTCGAACAAGAAATCTCCGGTCGCGATTTGATTTTATTAATCGGCGGTTTATTCTTAGTCGCCAAGAGTACGCACGAAATTCACCACGCAATGACACCGGAAGAGAGCGGAGAACAAAGTGCGGTGAAAAAAGCGAATTTTTTCAGCATCTTAGCGCAAATCGCCGTGTTGGATATCGTGTTCTCGCTGGATTCCGTGATTACCGCCGTGGGAATGGTCAGCCAGATCGAAGTAATGATTATCGCCATTATTTTAGCGGTGTTGGTGATGATGTTGGCGGCGAAACCGATCGGCGATTTTGTCGAAAGTCATCCGACGTTAAAAGTATTGGCGCTGTCTTTCCTGATTTTGGTCGGCGTAGCGTTAATCGGCGAAAGTCTAGATTTCCACATTCCGAAAGGCTACATTTATTTCGCAATGGGCTTCTCCGTTGTGGTGGAAATGATCAATATCAAAATGCGTAAACGTTTGATTGCCAAACCTTAATTTAATGCTCTCAATAAAAAAGTGCGGTGAAATAACCGCACTTTTGCTATGAATCATCGTGTTGATAAAAGGCTATTTTCGCCTTTTGTCACATTACCAACTTCGATACATATTGGCACAAATCACTTGGCTTAAAATATAAAGCGATGAATTTTTTTGCAGCGTCACGGTATATTTTTGTTGACGTTTCGGTGCCGCGCGCGTGCCTTCACCCCAAAATTCCGTATAGTAATCGGTTCTCACTTGGGTGAGCCGGAGACTTTCGCAATTTAAGATTTTATATTGACGCAAAGATTTGGCGTAAAGTTCCGGTTTGTCTTTGTAAACGAATAATCCTTTATCCGAGTTGATGACCGCATCAAAATGAATTAATCGCTTGTCCTCGTTGTCTTGCCAAATGGAAGCGCTATCGACGTAATATTCCGCATCTTGCGCCAGCTTAACGTAACCGGCTTTGGTGATTTTCGGCGGTGTGAGTTTGACATCCGGCGGCGGTTGAACGGGTTGCGTGGTACAAGCAGTTAAAAAGATGACACTGAGCGCTAAACCTAGTTTTTTCATTTTGAACTCCTTAAACCTTTATTATCAAGGTTATCTTATTGTGGCATATTTTGCCGCGAATATCTAATTGAAATGCAGGCTTTTACACGGAAAATTCCGCTTGATTTTCGTCGATTTTGCGAAACGGAAAAAATTATTTCTATTGTTATAAATTTATCGCAAACGATTGCTTTGCCGTGCTACAATAACCGACCGTAATATTTGGGTAATTAAATAGGAAACAGCAATCGTGAGTAAACCATCATTAAGTTATAAAGACGCCGGCGTAGATATTAATGCGGGCAATGCATTGGTCGAAAAAATTAAAGCCGATGTAAAACGTACCGCGCGTCCGGAAGTGATCGGCGGTCTTGGCGGATTCGGCGCATTATGTGCATTGCCGAGTAAATATAAAGAACCGATTTTGGTTTCGGGAACCGACGGTGTCGGAACCAAATTGCGTTTGGCGATTGATTTGAATAAACACGATACGATCGGGATCGATTTGGTCGCAATGTGTGTCAACGATTTGGTCGTGCAAGGTGCGGAACCTTTGTTTTTCTTAGATTATTACGCAACGGGCAAATTGGACGTGGATGTCGCCGCAAGCGTGATCAAAGGTATCGCCAACGGTTGCGAACAATCCGGTTGCGCCTTGGTCGGCGGCGAAACGGCGGAAATGCCGGGAATGTATCACGCGGGTGATTACGATTTAGCCGGTTTTTGCGTCGGTGTGGTGGAAAAATCGGAAATCATCGACGGTAATCGTGTAAAAGCGGGCGATGCATTAATCGCGTTAGGTTCCAGCGGGCCTCATTCAAACGGTTATTCTTTGATTCGTAAAGTCATCGACGTTGCCGGTGCGAATCCCGCCGAAGAAATGTTAGACGGAAAATTATTGGCGGATCAAGTGCTTGCGCCGACAAAAATTTATGTAAAATCCGTCTTGCAATTAATTAAACACGCGGACGTACACGCTATTGCGCACTTAACCGGCGGCGGTTTCTGGGAAAATATCCCGCGCGTTTTACCGCCTTCGGTAAAAGCTGTGATCGATGAGAAAAGCTGGGAATGGCAGCCGGTATTTAAATGGTTGCAGGAAAAAGGCAATATCGACACCTATGAAATGTACCGCACTTTTAACTGCGGCGTGGGGATGATTATCGCCTTACCGCAAGAAGATGTGGAAACCGCATTGGGCTTATTGCACCAAGCGGGCGAAAACGCGTGGGTTATCGGTCATATTGATCACGCGGCGGAAGGCGAGCAGCAAGTCGTTATTCGCTAATGAAGAAAATTGTCGTTTTAATTTCCGGTCAAGGATTGAATTTGCAAGCGATCATCGACGCTTGCGCCGGCGGTTTCGTGCCGGCGCAAATCAGCGCGGTGATCAGCAATAAAGCCGATGCTTTCGGTTTGCAGCGCGCGAAAAGTGCGGGTATTTCTACGCAAGTTTTTTTGCGTCGCGATTATGCGGACAATGTTGCGATGGATGCGGCGATCGGCGACTATATTCAATCCTTACAGGCGGATTTTATTATATTAGCGGGCTATATGAAAATTCTAACGCCCGCATTTATTCGTCGCTTTGAAGGGCGAATCGTCAATGTTCATCCTTCCTTGCTGCCGAAATATCCGGGGTTGGATACTTATCGTCGGGCAATGGCAGCAGGTGAAACCGAACACGGCACCACCGTGCATTTCGTCAATGAAGAAGTGGATGGCGGCGCGGTGATCGTACAAGCGAAAGTGCCTATTTTTCCCGACGATGACGTTGAAGACGTGGAAGAACGGGTAAAAGCGCAGGAAATTCAGCTGTATCCTTTGGTGATTAAATGGCTGGCGCAAGATCGCCTGACGTGCCTTGACGGCCGCGCTTATTTAGATCATCAAATTTTGCCGGAAAACGGTTATGCCACGGAATAAATCTCAGTTTCGACTGAGATTTTTTTATGTCAAGTGCGGTGAAAATTAAGCATATTTTTGTGTCGATTTTTGATATAGTAGCGAAAAATTTTTTTATTGTTTTGTAGGATAGGATTATGGTTGAAAAAATCATCATTGATGAAGGACAATTTATTCGCACCATTTCACGCATTGCACACGAAATTATTGAAAAACACCAAGATTTAAACGATTTAGTGATTGTCGGCGTTAAACGTCGCGGCGCGGAAATCGCCGAATTAATCAAACGTAAAATTACCGATTTAACCGGCACGGAATTGCCTTCCATCGACTTGGATATTACTTTTTATAGAGACGATTTGGAATATGTCGAGCCGCAAAGTCAATCGCCGATATATAGCGGCGCATCGCATTACATCAGCATCCAAAATAAAACCGTGATTTTAATCGATGACGTTTTATTCACCGGCAGAACCATTCGCGCGGCGCTGGATGCGTTAATCGATTTCGGACGGGCGGCAAAAGTGGAATTGGTGATTTTTGTCGATCGCGGTCATCGCGAATTGCCGATTCGCGCCGATTATGTGGGCAAAAATGTGCCGACCAGTCGCAACGAGAAAATTCAAGTGCGCACGATGAAATTTGATAATTGTTATGAAGTGGCGCTACTTTCTTAATAAAATCCTGAACCTTTTGGTAAATTAACACTCTAAGTATCGTGATTTTTAACTTAATAACGGAATAAGTATGAAAGCATCTCATTTAAGAGCCGTGTTGTTCGGCATTCTCGGATTATTCGCCTTCTCAACCGGTGCACAAGCGGCGGAACGTGTGGTCGCTACGGTAAACGGCGCGCCGATTTTGGAAAGTCAGGTAAAACGTGCATTAGGCAAAAAAGCGAATAGCGAGGTCAATCGTCAAGCAGCGTTGAATTCGATTATTGACGATATTTTGGTTAACCAAGCGATTAAAGAATCCGGCGTAAAAGTCAATTATGCGCAAGTAGATCGCATTATCGAAGGAATTGCGGCGCAAAACGGCTTAACTTTCGGGCAATTATTGGATGCGTTGGATTATCAAGGTATCAGCTATCAACGTTATCGCCAACAAATTGCTAATCAGTTGTTAATGTCCGAGGTGCGCAACCAAGCGATTGGTAAAAGCGTCGATATTTCCCGCGAAGAAGTGCAGGAATTAGGACAAAAAATGTTGCAACAAGCGAGAGAAAAAGGCACTGAAAAGAAAGTGACCGGAACCGAATATCAAACTCGTCATATTTTGTTGAAATTAAATCCGCTATTAAATGATGCCCAAGCTAAAGCGCAACTGAGCCAAATTCGTGCGGATATTCAATCCGGCAAAACCACGTTTGAACAAGCGGCGTTACAATATTCGAAAGATTATTTATCCGGTGCGAACGGCGGGAATTTAGGCTTCTCCTTTCCGGAAGCTTATGTAGAACCTTTTGCCAAAGCAATCCAAACCACTAAAAAAGGCACGATTTCCGCACCGTTTAAAACGGAATTCGGCTGGCATATTTTGGAAGTGACGGATACGCGCGAGGGCGATAGAACGCAAGAAGCCTATATGCAAAAAGCTTACGAAGAAATCGTCAACAAGCAATTAAAAGAAGCGTCGAAAGACTGGGTGAGCGCCTTGCGTAAACACGCTGACGTAAAATATTTTAACTAAGCGAAAGCTTGTGAAATCCCGACGCAAATGTCGGGATTTTGTTTTATAATAACGGCAAATTTTTTTATTTTATTGAGCAAATATGTTTCAACACACAGAGCATCACAAGAGCGAGACCCTATGTGTTGCCCTGAATTGGAAGAGGTTACGCCTCTTCCAATTAAATTATCCGCCGTAAATGGCGGGGTTTCAACCATAAGGTAGATATTTGATGAATTCAAACAGACATTTAGGCCATACCGCGCGTAAGCGTTTCGGACAAAACTTTTTACACGATGAGAGCGTGATTTACGGCATTGTTGCGGCGATTTATCCGCAAAAAGATCAATTTTTAGTTGAAATCGGACCGGGGTTAGGCGCATTAACCGAACCTGTTGCCGAAAAAGTCGATCGTTTAACCGTGGTGGAGCTGGATCGCGATCTTGCCGAACGTTTACGTCATCATTCGTTTTTACATCAAAAACTTAACGTCATCGAAACCGACGCAATGCAATTTGATTTCGAACGACTCTATACGGATGAAAAATTGGCGGAGAAAAATCAAAAATTGCGCGTATTCGGCAATTTGCCTTATAACATTTCGACGCCGTTGATGTTCCATTTATTCAAATATCATCACATCATTCAAGATATGCATTTTATGTTGCAAAAAGAAGTGGTGAAACGCCTATGCGCCGCGCCGAACAGCAAAGCTTACGGACGCTTAACCATTATGGCGCAATATTTTTGCCAAGTAATGCCCGTCTTAGAAGTACCGCCGAGCTCGTTTAAACCGGCGCCGAAAGTGGATTCCGCCGTGGTGCGTTTAATTCCGCATAGCGTCTTACCGCATCCGGTGAAGGATTTATATTGGCTTAATCGCGTAACTACGCAAGCGTTCAATCAGCGTCGCAAAACCTTACGCAACGCACTTTCCACCTTATTTTCTGCGGAAAATTTGACCGCACTTGGTATCGATCTTAATGCGCGGGCCGAGAATTTATCCATTGCCGATTATGCCCGTCTTGCCAACTGGCTTGCGGATAATCCGCCGGCGGATACGAATCGTGATGAAATAGCGGATAACGAAACGGAATAAATTATGGCAACTTATTTAGTCGGCGATTTGCAAGGCTGTTATGACGAATTACAGCTATTGTTAGATAAAGTTCAATTCGATCCGAATCAAGACAAACTTTATTTAACCGGCGATTTAGTGGCGCGCGGCGATAAATCGCTGGAATGTTTGCGTTTGGTGAAATCGCTTGGCGATTCGGCACAAACCGTATTGGGTAATCACGATTTGCATTTAATTTCCACCGCACTTGGGATTAAAAAAGTCAAACCGAAAGATCGGGTCGATGCCATTTTCAACGCGCCGGATTTTGCCGAATTAATTAACTGGCTACGTCACCAACCTTTGTTGGTGTATAACGAAGAATCGGATTTCGTGATGACCCACGCCGGCATTTCGCCCGATTGGGATCTCGCCACGGCAAAAGCCTGCGCCAAAGAAGTGGAACAGGAATTACAACAGGGCGATTATCATTATTTAATCAGCAATATGTATGACAGCCTGCCTGATCGCTGGTCGCCGGAACTACAAGGCTTAGAGCGCTTACGTTACAGCATTAACGTATTCACGCGTATGCGTTTTTGTTATCTTGATCATCGCTTGGATTTCGCCTGCAAAGCGCCCGTTGACCAAGCACCGCCGGAACTTACACCTTGGTTTAATTCGGATAATCCGCTGTTTAAAACGCAAAATCTAGTTTTCGGGCATTGGGCGAGTTTGGTGGATACGCCGACGCCGGAAAATATTTACGCACTGGATACCGGTTGCGTTTGGGGCAATCGAATGACAATGTTGCGCTGGGAAGATAGGCAGTATTTCAGCCAAAGTGCGGTGAAAAATTATTAATTTTTATACTATGATCCGACAACGACTTCGTCGTAATCGGTTACTTATAGGTGGGTGGCTTTGCCACCCTTTATCTTAAATAAATCAGGAAAACTAATGTCTCAATTAGATTACATTACCGCTCAATCCTGTGAGCTATTTAACATTCCTTTTTTTCAATTTTCCCAACTGAAAAAGTTCGCACCGGAAACCATCCCGCAAATTAAAGCGGATTACAAACGGGAATGGGAAAATTGGAAACGCACCATTCTTGCCGTATCAAACCGACTGGGCGCGCCTTTTGCCGAACCGCACATTGAAAAATGGTGCAACGGTTGGCAAGTGCGGGCGCATTTTTTCGCTTATTTTAAATATGAATTTAACAAAAATTCCGCCGCGATTTTGTCGGTGATTTTAAATCGCCGTCGCTTACAAGTTTGCTTGGATTGGCATTGCTATAGAGCGGATCGCTCGCAGATTCGACTTCCGCAATATAATCAATGGCTGGAAAATTTTGATTTTAACCGTTATCAAGATTTTGAACTTTGGCAAGGCGATGAAAGCGAATATGCGGATTTTCCTTTGGTAAAAACACTTTCGGAACAAGATTTACAGCTTAAAGATGAAAACAGTTTTTATTGCATTGGTAAAAATATCGAAAAAGCGGAGATCGATCGGATCGATACGGTGGCGTTTATTGTGCAGACGATAGAGGAATTGATGCCGTTGTATGAAAAATGTCATTGTTAATATATTTGTTAGCTTAGGACTTGTTGATCTTTTGAGTTTGGTATTTAAGCAAAAAATACTACTTTTTTATCCTAGCACGGCAAAGCCGTACTAGGTTAATCATAAGTAAGCGGCTTTGCCGCTCATTTTATGGTGGCAAAGCCGCCAACTTATAATTAACCGATTGCGACCTATGGTCGCTGTCGGATAACAAGTTTAATTTAATATGAATTTTGTTCTTAAAAGATCAACACGCTCTAATATTAAGTAACCTTTATGATTAAATTTATCAATGGTGATGCTTATATTTTGAATTACGAAGATTATCATTAGGAGAAAAGAATGCGTAAACCATCACATCCGGGTGAAATTTTGTATGACGGTTTTATTGAACCGAACAATATTAAAATCAAAGATCTCGCCGAACATTTAGGATTTTCTCGCGAAATGTTATCAAGGGTAATTAATGCTAAAACACCTATGACCGCAAATTTAGCTTTAGCGTTAGAAGATGCCGGTATCAGTACGGCAAGATTATGGCTTTCTTTACAGACTAATTATGATGTTTGGCAATTAAAGCAAAAACGCACCGTGCCTTTGGTTAAGCGGTTTGAATTCGGGCAAGTCGTTTATAACTCATAATATTTTATTTATAAGATTGCTTTTTCCTCTTTTTCCGTTATGCTGGAAAGGTGATGTCCGTTATCTGTTCGGCATTAACAAAGTTATATGACAAGTTCTGTTTATACTTAAAGGATTAATCTATGAAAAAACCGCTTTTTTTCACCGCACTTTTCGGTGCGCTTTTCACTTTGCCTTCCGTTGCACAACATTATTCCGATTATCATACCGATTCGCATACTTACGAATTAACCGAAACTTTTGATTTGGTCGCGCCGCAAGGCTCGAAAGGCGAGACGAAACTATGGGTTCCGTTGCCGTTTAATAATGAATACCAAACGGTGAAATTCGTTCGATTCGAAGGGAATTATCAACAAGCCTATGTGACGGAAAATAATACTTATGGCGCGAAAACTTTGTTCGCACGTTGGGATGAAAATGCCGATAAACGCGATTTGAAAGTGACTTTAGTGATTTTAACCAAAGATCGTGAAGTGAAAAAATCCGGTCTGTTGGCGGATTATACACCGCCCGAAACCATTCATTATTCCGTTGACGTTCAACAATATTTACAACCGACCGCGCATATTAAAACGGACGGTATTGTTAAGGAATACGCGGACAAAATCGTCGGTAACGAAACTAATCCGTTGAAAAAAGCCGAATTAATTCATCAATGGATTGTGCAAAATATGGAACGGGATAATTCCGTATTGGGTTGTGGTGACGGTGATGTGGAAAAAATCTTAACCACAGGCGTGCTTAAAGGGAAGTGTACCGATATTAATTCGGTCTTTGTCGCATTGGCGCGTGCGGTGAATATTCCCGCCAGAGAAGTGTTCGGCGTGCGTTTAGGGGCGGCGCCGAAAATGCAGCAATATTCCAAGGGCGCATTCGGTAGCGCGGATGAAAACGGTGTCGCCAATGTCAGCGGCGGTCAACATTGTCGCGCGGAATTTTATTTAGCGGGATTCGGCTGGGTGCCAGTCGATAGCGCCGATGTGGCGAAAATGCGCTTAGCGGAGAAAAAAGCCGTTGATGATCAGGATACGCTTGCCGTCGCCGATTATTTGTTCGGTAATTGGGAAATGAACTGGGTCGGT
This sequence comes from Caviibacterium pharyngocola, assembly GCF_002795405.1. Lineage (GTDB taxonomy): Bacteria > Pseudomonadota > Gammaproteobacteria > Enterobacterales > Pasteurellaceae > Caviibacterium > Caviibacterium pharyngocola. The sequence continues at coordinate 154,746 of NZ_PHGZ01000013.1, forward strand.
TTCAATTATGCGCGCGATTTTGAACTTTATCCCGCCGGAGTAATGACGGAATTAAACAATTTCGGCTATCCTTATGCGGAAGTCGGTGGAGATCCGTTAAATTTCTTTGAACCGAAAGAATTTAAATATGAATTTATCTCTAAAAAATTACAATAATCGTATTATCGCGCTATGTGTAACCGCTGTTTTTGCAGCGGTTATGTCAACATTATGCTGCATTGCGCCGCTGATTTATTTGTTATTCGGCGTATCGTCCGTTTGGTTGGTGCGTTTGGATCAACTTGATTTCTTGCGTATACCAATGTTGATTTTGTCATTGGGCATATTTGCTTACGGCGTATGGTTACTGTTTTTTTCTAAGAAAATTCTTTGCACGAAGTATATTTCGCGTAACGGCTTAATGGTTTTATACGGTATAACCTTTATCGTTATTTTATTTTTCTTGTTTTATCCCACAATATTACCTTGGTTTTTGGAGGAATAATGTTTAACAGATTGATTATGTCGGCGCTTTTGTTGCTTTCATATAGCGGGTTCGCTGCGGCGGAAACGGAAAAACACCTAAAACTTCAAATTCCGGAAATGACGTGCCAACTTTGCGCCTATTTGGTGAACAAAGAATTGCGAATGATAGAAGGAGTGATCTCAACCAAAGCGGATATAAAATCCCATTCGGTCAACGTTATCGCGTTGAATTCACTGAATAATCAACGATTAATCGACGCTATCGAAAAATTACATTATACCGCCGAAATCACTGAAACGGAGTAGCTTAAAAATAATGTGAAAACGACCGCACTTTGCAATAAATCGAGCGGCTGAGAACCGCTAGCGCCATAAGTTGCTGTCGAGCAAAAATTTCCTTTCTAAAAAGACGTTGCTATTTTCTAAGCATACGCTTAGTATATATTTAAGTTATAATTGTATATATCGGAGTTTGCTATGATGACAAGAGTATTTCAAAGCGGAAATAGCCAAGCAGTTCGTATTCCTTTCGATTTTCGTTTAGATGTGGATACCGTTGAAATTCTCCGCGGAGAAAATGATGATATTATTTTACGTCCGATCAAACCTAAAGCGGATCTTGAGTTTCTTGCTTTGTTTGATGATTTTGACGAAAGTTTTATTAGCGCGTTAGAAGATAGAGATATTGCACCGCCACAAGAGAGGGAGTCTCTATGATTTATATGCTTGATACGAATATATTGATTTATTTAATGAAAAATAAACCGATAACCGTAGCAGAACGAATTGCAAAACTAAATTCGCAAGATCAACTGGTGATGAGTTTTGTGACTTATGCTGAATTGTTGAAAGGTGCAAACGGTAGTAATAATCCGGAACGCGCATTAGCGACTATTGCGCGCTTATTGCAACGAATTTCCGTACTTTACCCTAATGCTAAAACTTGTGAGTATTATGGCGAATGGGCGAACAAATTGAAACGACAAGGCACGCAAATCGGCGGAAATGATTTATGGATTGCTTGTCACGCGTTGTCTTGTAACGCAATATTAGTTACGCATAATATAAAAGAGTTTAAACGAATTTCCGTATTAAATTGGCAAGATTGGGCAGAATAATTCCCTATCAATTTCCCTCATTTTACGCTATCCTATACCACATTTTCTATTTCAAATTTATGCCGTATTTTAAGTGGATTTATCCGAAGTGCGGTCACTTTTTTCATCAAAAGGTAAAACTATGCAAGAACAATACCGTCCCGATTTAATTGAGCCGGAAGTGCAAAAATTCTGGGCTGAAAATAAAACGTTTAAAGCGGTGAAAGATCCGTCTAAAGAGAAATATTATTGCTTATCGATGTTCCCTTATCCGTCCGGTCGTTTACATATGGGACACGTTCGTAACTACACTATCGGCGATGTGGTTTCCCGTTATCAACGTATGAACGGTAAAAACGTATTGCAGCCGATGGGCTGGGATGCCTTCGGTTTGCCGGCGGAAGGCGCTGCGGTGAAAAATAAAACCGCACCGGCAAAATGGACCTATGAAAATATCGATTATATGAAAAATCAGCTCAAAATTTTGGGCTTCGGGTTTGACTGGGATCGTGAAGTGACCACTTGCCGTCCGGAATATTATAAATGGGAACAATGGTTCTTTACCGAGTTGTATAAAAAAGGCTTGGTGTACAAAAAAACTTCGACGGTGAACTGGTGTCCGAATGATGAAACCGTACTTGCTAACGAGCAGGTACACGAAGGTTGTTGCTGGCGTTGCGATACGCCGGTGGAACAAAAAGAAATTCCGCAATGGTTTATTAAAATCACCGATTATGCCGAACAATTATTAGGCGGGTTGGATAGCTTACCTGAATGGCCGGATATGGTGAAAACGATGCAGCGTAACTGGATCGGTCGTTCCGAAGGGGTGGAAATCACCTTTAAAGTGGAAAACCGTGATGAAACCTTGTCCGTTTATACCACGCGTCCCGATACTTTCTACGGCGTGTCTTATGTTGCGGTGGCGGCGGGGCATCCGTTAGCGGAAAGTGCGGCGAAAAATAATCCTGAATTGGCGGCGTTTATTCAAGAAGCGAAAAGCACCAAAGTGGCGGAAGCGGAGCTTGCCACAATGGAGAAAAAAGGAATGCCGACCGGTCTTTACGCCGTTCACCCGATTACCGGCAAATCCGTACCGATTTGGGTGGCGAATTTCGTATTAATGCACTACGGTACCGGCGCGGTAATGGCGGTTCCTGCGCACGATCAACGTGACTATGAATTTGCGCAAAAATACAATTTACCGATTAATCCGGTGATTACGCCGGCGGACGGTTCCGAATTGGATATTTCTAAACAGGCTTATACGGAATACGGTATCACCATTAATTCCGATGAATTTAACGGCTTGGATTTTAACGCGACCTTTAACGGCATTGCGGATAAATTGGAAAAAATGGGTGTGGGCAAACGCCAAGTAAATTACCGCTTGCGTGACTGGGGCGTTTCTCGTCAACGTTATTGGGGCGCACCGATTCCGATGTTGACTTTGGAAAACGGCGATGTCGTTCCTGCACCATTGGAAGATTTACCGATCGTTCTGCCTGAAGATGTGGTGATGGACGGCGTGAAAAGCCCGATTAAAGCGGATCCGAATTGGGCGAAAACCACTTATAAAGGCGCACCGGCGTTAAAAGAAACCGATACTTTCGATACCTTTATGGAATCCTCTTGGTATTACGCGCGTTACACTTCGCCGCAACACCAAACCGCAATGTTAGACAGTGACGAAGCCAATTATTGGTTGCCGGTGGATCAATATATCGGCGGTATCGAACACGCCACAATGCACTTACTTTATTTCCGTTTCTTCCACAAATTGTTGCGTGATGCAGGATTTGTGACCTCGGACGAGCCGACCAAAAAATTATTATGTCAAGGTATGGTGTTGGCGGATGCGTTCTATTACACCAGCCCGACCAACGAACGTATTTGGGTAAGCCCGACTAAAGTGACCCTTGAGCGTGATGAAAAAGGACGTATCGTTAAAGCCTTTGATGACGAGGGGCACGAGCTGGTTCACAGCGGAATGACCAAAATGTCGAAATCCAAAAACAACGGTATCGACCCGCAAGAAATGGTGGAAAAATACGGTGCGGATACCGTGCGTTTGTTTATGATGTTCGCCTCTCCTGCGGAAATGACTTTGGAATGGCAAGAATCCGGCGTAGAAGGCGCAAACCGTTTCTTACGTCGTTTATGGAATTTGGTGTTCGAATACAACAAAAATCCGGCACAAACTGCTGTCAATCCGACCGCACTTTCAAGCGAACAAAAAGCTTTACGCCGTGATGTGCACAAAACCATTGCGAAAGTGAGCGACGACATCGGTCGCCGTCAAACCTTCAATACGGCGATTGCGGCGGTAATGGAGTTAATGAACAAATTGACCAAAGCGCCGCTTGCCGACGAACAAGATCGTGCGGTAATGGCGGAAGCCCTAAGCGCCGTGGTGCGTATGCTTTATCCGATTACTCCGCACGTCTGTTTCCAATTATGGAAAGATTTGGGTAATGAACAAAGCATTGATTTCGCGCCTTGGGTGCAAGCGGATGAAAGCGCAATGATCGATGATGAAAAATTGGTTGTGGTGCAAGTCAACGGCAAAGTGCGGGCAAAAATCACTGTGCCTGCGAATATGCCGGAAGAGGGCATTAAACAAGTGGCGTTGGCGGATGAAAACGTGCAAAAATTCTTAGACGGATTAACTGTGGTCAAAACCATTTATGTACCGGGTAAATTATTTAGCTTTGTGGCGAAATAATCGAAATAAAATCTAGGGCGTGCGTTTACGCCCTAAAATTTAAGGAATTCATTATGTTCAAACAAATCAAAACCCTGTTTTTAGGTGCAATGTTTTTTGCCTTAACCGCTTGCGGATTTCATTTTCAAAACGGCGAATTGATTCCTAACGAATTGAAAACATTGACATTCGAAAGCAGCGATCCTTATAGCCCGATGTCAATGGCAATGCGTAAGCAATTACAGCTGAATAATATTAATCTGGTGGATTCTGCCGCGGACGTTGCGACGCTACGCATTAATAAAGTGACGACATCCGATAAAGTCGCATCAATTTTTAAACGCGGACGCGAAGCGGAAAAAGTGTTGATTTTGGAAGTTGAAGCGACGGTGAAATTGCCGAATCAACAAAGCTATCCGATTTCGGCGCAAGTGAACCGCACGTTTTTTGACAACTCGCGCGCGGCGTTAGCGAAATCGGCGGAAAAAGAGGTGATTCGAAACGATATGCGCGAACAAGCGGCGCGTCAGCTCATCTCAAAAATGGTTGCGTTACAATATCAAGTGCAAAAAAGCAAATAATGAACCGCATTTTCACGGAGCAACTCGGCGATTCGCTCAATAATAGATTGGCGTCGGTCTATTATTTGGTCGGGCAAGACCCGCTATTGTTAGCGGAAAGCCGAGACGCCGTTTGTCATAGCGCTTTTTCTCAGCAATTCGATGAAAAAACGGACATCACGGTGGATAACTCGACGGATTGGAACGCCTTATTCGAAGGCGTTCAATCAATGGGATTATTTTTCACCCGCCAAATTATTCTTCTCACTTTACCCGAAAATTTGACCGCACTTTTGCAAGACAGATTGCTCGAATTGGTGAAATTATTACATCCCGACGTTTTACTGATTTTGCAACTTGCCAAATTAACCAAACCGATGGAAAAGCAAGAGTGGTTCATCAGCGCAAATCAATATGAACCCAATGCGATTTTAGTGAATTGTCAAACGCCGACGGCAGATCAACTGCCGCGCTGGATTATCAACCGCGCGAAAAAAATGTCGCTCGCGATTGATGATGACGCGGTGCAGCTATTGTGTTACAGCTACGAAAATAATTTATTGGCGTTAAAGCAAGTATTACAGCTGTTGGCGTTATTGCATCCGGATAATAAATTGACTTATGCCAGAGTGAAAAATGTGGTGGAGCAATCTTCCGTATTTACGCCTTATCAATGGATTGACGCACTTTTGGAAGGGAAAGGGCAGCGGGCGGAGCGCATTTTAGCCGGATTGCGCGCAGAAGATATGCAGCCGATTATTTTGCTGCGCACTTTACAGCGCGAATTGATGACGATCTTAAGTTTAACCCAACCGGCGCAACGCCCGAATAGTATCGATGAACCCTTATCGACGGCGCGATTGCGTGAACAATTCGATAAACTCAAAGTATGGCAAAACCGCCGACCGATTTTTTTACAAGCGATTCATCGTTTTACTTATCGTCAACTTTATTCGATTATTCAACAACTTGCGGATTTAGAACGACAAGCCAAACAAACATTCGACGATAATGTTTGGCAACAACTCTCGGATTTAGCGGCAAAAATCAGTCGTTAACTTTCTGTTTCCGCCAATAACCGTTGAATCAGTTTCGCATTCGCCGGCGGAAATAACCCCGCATCCAACTCGCTCTGTGCGATCCAAGTGCCTTCTTGCCCTTCGCGTCCGAAAGGTTCACCGATCCATTGTTCTACTAAATAAAAATGAAATTGAATGATTTTATGCGGATATTCAAATAAAAATCGCTCGAAAATGACCGCACTTAGGGTATGAATGCCGATTTCTTCTTCCAACTCGCGCATTAGTGCCTGTTCCGGCGATTCGTGCGCCTCCACTTTTCCACCGGGAAATTCAAGAGACTGGGCGAAATCCTGTCCTTCCAGCCGCTGCGTGAGATAAATTTGCCCGAATTCGTTGCGAATAATACCCGCCGCAACTTGAATTATAGGTTTTGTCATTGTGTTTGTTCTCGTTGTTGTATTTTTTGTACTAAGGCTCGATACAGTTTATCTAAAATGTACGTCCATTGATAGTCTCCGGATTGGCGGAATAAACGCACGCTGTGATACCAAGGGCTATCTTCGCGTTGCAAGAGCCAACGAAAATCCGGATGATAACTGAGTAAAATCCACGTCGGTTTGCCCATTGCAGCCGCCAAATGCGCCACCGACGTATCCACGGAAATCGCCAAATCCATTTGCTCGATAAGCCCCGCCGTATCGGAAAAATCGTCAATATGTTGCGACCACAAATGCAAATTCGGGTATCGCTGACTACGCTCGACATCATCGGGCGAAATCGTTTTTTGTAAGCAATGAAATTCCGCCGGCAGCGAAAAGAGCGGTTGAAAATGTGAAAAATTTAAACTGCGCTGATGATTGCGCAAATGTTTATCGGAACCTTGCCACACCACGCCGATTTTAAGTTTTTCGCCGGACGGCAAAGCGGATTTCCATTTTTCGATAAATGTCGGTTGTGCTTGTAAATAGGCGTTCGGATAAGGAATGTTATCCAATGTTGTGGCGAAATAATGCGGCAGGCTCATCATCGACACATAGCAGGTTAACCCGCCGATCGCCGAATTATTGGCTGCATAAGGCACGCCGTGTAATTCGAGATTGTAATTAAGCAGATTTTCCAACGGGCTGTGATTGACCACCACGACATTCATTCCGCGTCGTTTGGCTTCCAAAGCATAACGCACAAACTGAATATTATCGCCGAGACCTTGTTCCGCATAAATCAATAGTTTATTTTGCCCGATATCCTCGCCTTGCCAACGCGGAATCGGCCAACCGGGATCTTGAAAGGTCGCCACATCGGTTTTCCAACGCCATTCATAACATTGCCAACCTTCTTGGTAACGCCCTAATGCATTGAGTAAAAAGGCTTTATTGCACCAAGCCATTGCAAAATTCGGCAAATGGGAAAGGCAATGTTCTGTATCACGCAGCGCCAATTCGTATAAACCGAGCTGTTTTAATAATTCCGCGCGATTATGATAAGCAACAAACCGTTCGGGATAATCAATTAGAAATTGATCGTATAAACGTAGAACATTCAACATTTCCGTTCGGCTTGAAGCGCGATTTTGCAGACTGTGTAATAAGTTAAAACGATAAACCGCGTCGCCTTGTGCGGCAAAGTTCGGCAATAACGCCTCATTTTTCAGTAACAGATCGGTTAACAGCGACAAGCAATCTTGATCATCGGGATAAATAAGTAGAATTTGCTGCAACAAGGCGCACGCTTGTTCATCCGCTTGTTGCGCAATCAGCATTTGCGCGCGCCGATAAAGATCGGAAATGTCGTGATTGTTCGTCATTGTCGTCATTTGTCGTGATAGCGTTAAAAAAGCGCGGTCGAAATTTTTAAAATTTTCACCGCGCTTTGTTTGAAATGATTAAGCTTGTTTTACTCGACTGCCGTGGCAATGTTTATATTTTTTGCCCGAACCGCAAGGACAAGGCTCGTTTCGACCGATTTTTCGCTCACTGTGCGGCATATCGGCTTCGCCTTGTTCTTCGCCCTGTGCGTGATATTGCATTGTTGCCTGTTCACGTTGTGCCGCCTCACGACGCGCTTGTTCCGCTTCGGCGATTTCTTCTTGCGTGCGAATTTGTACGCGGCTTAATGTTGTGACCACGTTCAGTTTCAAGGCATCCAACATATCGGTAAACATTTGGAAGGATTCTTTTTTATACTCTTGTTTAGGATCTTTTTGTGCATAACCGCGTAAATGAATACCGCGACGTAAATGATCCATTGCCGCAAGGTGTTCTTTCCAAAGTTCGTCCAAGGTTTGCAACATCACGCCTTTTTCGAAATTCCGCATTGTTTCCGCGCCGACCAAGCCTTCTTTGCGTTTATATTCTTCCGTCGCAGCTTCGACGATACGTTCGCGTAAGGTTTCTTCGTGCAACGCATTGTTTTCTTCCAACCAATGCGCAACCGGTAAATCTAGCGCAAAGTCTTGTTTTAAACGTTGTTCCAACGCCGGCACATCCCACATTTCTTCCAAAGATTGCGGCGGAATATATTGATCGATCACCGCGTTAAAGACGTCTTGACGGATCACGTCGATAGTATCGGAAATATCGTCGTTATCTAACAAGACATTACGTTGTTCGTAAATCGCGTGACGTTGATCGTTTGCCACATCATCGAATTCCAACAAGTTTTTACGTCCGTCGAAGTTATGGGTTTCCACTTTCGCTTGCGCAGAGGCGATAACTTTCGCTAACAATTTGGATTCCATCGCTTCACCCGGCGTGCTGAAAGCTTTGCGCATCATATTTAATTTACCTTCATTCAGATAAATGCGCATTAAGGCATCTTCCAAAGAAAGATAAAAACGAGAAGAACCCGGGTCGCCTTGACGTCCGGAACGACCGCGTAATTGGTTGTCGATACGACGGGATTCGTGGCGTTCCGTACCGATAATATGCAAACCGCCGGCTTGTTTCACAATGTCGTGACGTTTTTGCCATTCGGCTTTGATTTCTTCGATTTGCGCTTCGGTCGGATTGTCTAACTTCGCCGCTTCCGCTTTCCAGTTACCGCCCAACACGATATCCGTACCGCGTCCCGCCATATTGGTGGCGATAGTTACTGCGCCCGGATAACCGGCGTTTGCGACGATTTCCGCTTCTTGCTCGTGGAATTTCGCGTTCAACACATTGTGTTTAATGCCCGCTTTATTCAGCGCGTCGGATAGCAACTCGGATTTTTCAATGGAAATCGTCCCGACTAACACCGGTTGATTACGCGCGATACAATCTTTAATGTCATCGATAATGGCATTGAATTTATATTGCTCGTTTTCAAACATTACATCGGTGCGATCGTCGCGGATCATCGGACGATTGGTCGGAATTACGATGGTTTCCAAACCGTAAATTTGTTGAAATTCAAAGGCTTCGGTATCCGCCGTACCGGTCATACCGGCTAATTTTTCGTATAGACGGAAATAGTTTTGATAAGTAATCGACGCAACGGTTTGGTTTTCGTTTTGAATTTGCACGCCTTCTTTGGCTTCGAGCGCTTGATGCAAACCGTCCGACCAACGACGTCCCGCCATTGTACGTCCGGTATGTTCGTCCACGATCACGATTTCGCCGTCTTTCACAATGTAATCCACATCGCGTTCAAACAAGGTATGTGCGCGCAATGCGGCGTAAACGTGGTGCAACAAGGTAATTTTTGACGGCGAATAAAGCGATTCGTTGTCTTTCATCAAACCTTGTTTAATTAACCATTGCTCGATTTTTTCCTGACCGCGTTCGGTGAGGTAGGCTTGTTTGGTTTTTAGATCCAAGGTGTAATCGCCGTCGCCTTGGTATTCTTCGGTATCTTCTTTATCTTGCTTGATTAAATTCGGAATCAATTTATCCATTGCAATATAAAGCTCCGAGCTGTCCTCCGCCGGGCCGGAAATAATCAACGGAGTACGCGCTTCGTCGATCAAAATGGAATCCACTTCGTCCACTAACGCATAATGTAAATTGCGTTGGAAACGATCTTGCGCCGAGTGCGCCAAGTTATCGCGTAAATAGTCGAAACCTAATTCGCTGTTGGTGGCGTAAGTAATGTCCGCAGCATAAGCGGCGCGTTTTTCTTCCGGCGGTAAACCGGGAACGTTGACGCCGACGGTCATTCCTAAAAATTCAAACAGCGGGCGGTTGGTTTCCGCATCGCGGCGTGCCAAATAATCGTTCACAGTCACGACGTGAACGCCTTTTCCGCTTAATGCGTTGAGATAGCAAGGCAAAGTGGCGGTTAATGTTTTCCCTTCACCGGTGCGCATTTCCGCGATACAGCGGTTATTCAATACCATACCGCCGATTAATTGCACGTCGAAAGGACGCATTCCAAGTACGCGTTTGCTCGCTTCGCGCACGGTGGCGAAAGCTTCGGGTAACAATGCCTCTAATTTTTCGCCGTTTTGTAGTCTTTCGCGAAATTCCGCGGTTTTAGCTTTTAATTCTTCATCGCTTAGGGCTTCGAATTGCGGTTCGAGTTTATTGATTTTGACGATTTGTTTGTTTAATCGACGTAAAATGCGGTCGTTACGACTGCCGAAAATTTTGGTAACAATAGTGCTTAACATAGTTTTTCTTTTCTAAAATAAAATGAATCAAACGCCGTTCGAATATAAAACGGCAAATGGAAAATAAGGCTTATTTTAGGCAGCGTGCGGACCGGCGCGAATCGGCGCTTGCACATAATAACGCGCGCCGTAAAAGTGCGGTGTATTTTGTGCAAGAATAATAACGGGATGAGAAAATCCGCGCAATTCCGGTTGCGGTGCGACGATTTGTCGTGTTTGCTTAACGGTTTGTTGCGCTTGGGATTGGGTTTGACGTTGTTCGTTCGGATAATTTTCGCGACCGATTGTCGGGGTGTCTAATCCTTGAACGGCAGGCAAAGCAAAGATCGCAATAAGACTGAGAAAGAATTGCGACCAAAAATTTTGTTTGCCTTTGTGTAAAATCATCGTTATATATAGAATTCCATTAAATTGCCGACTATTGTAGCGGAAATCCGCCATAATGTCTTATAAACATTGAACATATTGGGTTAAAAAAGCGGAAAACAAGATGAAACGATATAAAAAAGCGGTGAACGTCCAAGAAGTTTTGCAACATTCTTCTTTGGGACGATTTATGCAAAAAGGGTTGTTTATTTATAATTTGAACGAACAAATACAACAAGTTTTTCCGGATGATTTTCACGGGCTTTATCGCGTGATCGGAATGGAAAACGGCATTTTATCCATTGAAGCGGCAAATGCCACGGTGCGTCAGGGATTGTTATTCAAGCAACAAGAACTTTTGGCGCGCATCAATAAACTTTACCCGCAAATTAGTGCATTGAATATTAAGGTTAATCCGGCGTTTTAGCCTTTATTTCCCCGTGAACGAGGCGATCAGTTCGTTCACTTTAATCCGTTTCGCCGAAGATTGACTGATCGAACGCTGCACTTTCAAGCGTTTTACCTTGGCGCCTTGATAAATGGCACGGGTAAATTGCGTATCGTGATTTGAAATAATCACCGGAATATTGCGTTCCGTCGCGGTTTTTTTCGCCAATTCCGCCAATGTCGTTTGATGTATCAAAGAAAATTCGTTGCCCGCATAGCCGGTAAAATTGGTTTCTTGTCTAATCGGTGCGTAAGGCGGATCGCAATAAATGACGGATTGTTTGTCCGCCAGTTTGAACACTTCTTGAAAATCCGCACAAATAAACACCGCACTTTGCGCTTTGGCGGAAAAATAACGCAACTCGATTTCGGGAAAATAATGCTTTTTATAACTGCCGAAGGGTACGTTAAATTCATTTTTCGAGTTGTAGCGACATAGCCCGTTAAACCCGAACCGGTTTAAATAGAGAAATAATACGGAGCGTTCGAAGCTGTTGACGGAGCGGTTGAATTGTTCCCGCTGCGCGTAATAATAGGCTTCGGTGTTGGCTTGCGGATGAAAAAATACGGTTTTACAAGCGTCGATATAATGATCAACGTCTTGTTTTACGATATTAAACAGATTGATTAAGTCCGGATTGATGTCGGCAAGAATATAGCGCTCGAACGAGCTGTTTAAGAACACCGAACCCGCGCCCACGAAAGGTTCGATAAGACATCGTTTTTTCTTCGGAAAACATTTGGTAATTTCTTCGGTTAAACGAAACTTACCGCCCGCCCATTTTAAAAAAGGGCGGTGCTTTTGAACGGATTTTATCGAAGGACGGCGCTGCATTGACGCTAGTCGGTTTGCGTGCAACGACGAATGGCGGCAAGCACTTTATCTTGATCGGTATCCGTTGCAACATAAGCTTGTCCCAAGGATTTCAATAAGATAAGACGTAATTTGCCGGCTAAGACTTTTTTATCCCGCATCATATGCGGTAGATAATCTTCCGGTTGCATTGTATCCGGCGAAACGGTCGGTAAATTGGCGCGCACCAGTAATTTTTCCAAGCGCGCGGCTTCTTGCGCCGAAAGATCGCCTAACATTTCGGACAACACCGCCGCCATCATCGAACCGGCGGCGACAGCCTCACCGTGCAGCCAATTTCCATAGCCGAGGTGCGTTTCAATGGCGTGTCCGAAGGTGTGACCCAAATTAAGCAATGCGCGATCGCCTTTTTCCGTTTCGTCACGCGCCACAACGTCCGCTTTAATTTGGCAGCAGCGTGCGATACATTGTTGTAATTTCTCCTGATCTAAGGCGACTAATGCGTCGATATGCTGTTCTAGCCATTCAAAAAACGGATAATCCAAAATCGCGCCGTATTTAATCACTTCCGCAAGGCCTGCGTTGACTTCGCGTTTCGGTAGCGTATTAAGGGTTAAGGTATCGATAATCACGGTGCAAGGTTGGTAAAACGCACCGATCATATTTTTCCCCAATTCGTGATTGACCGCAGTTTTGCCGCCGACGGAAGAATCCACTTGCGCAAGCAATGTGGTCGGGATTTGAATAAAACGCACACCGCGCTGATAGCTTGCCGCCGCATAGCCGGCAACATCGCCGATTACACCGCCGCCGAGTGCGACGATGGTTGCATCGCGACCGTAATTTTCACGCAAAAGTGCGGTGAAAATCAGGTTCAAAGAATCAAGAGTTTTATATTGTTCGCCGTCGGGAAGTTGCACGTTTTTCACCGTGCAACCGATTTTTTCCAAAGTATCGGTGACTTGGGATAAATAATGTTGTGCGACGGTCGGATTAGTCACAATCATCACTTTGTCGCCGGATTTTAGCGGATAAACGCTGTTATCGGATAATAATCCCGCGCCGATATGAATCGGGTAGCGACGTTCTTTAAGTTCGACATTCACACACAACATAATTTTTCCTTTTTAATTAACCGTTGAAATTTTCTATTAAATCAACGATTTGCGTCGCCATTACTTTTGCGCTTTGTTCATCGGTCGGCAAGGTGATATCCGCCACTTCCTGATACAAAGGGTTACGAATTTTCGCCAAATCTTCCAAAACTTGACGCGGATCCTCTACGTCCTGCAATAACGGACGTTTTTTATCGCGTTGCGTGCGTTGGAATTGTTTTTCAACCGTCGTTTCCAAATAAATCACGATGCCGCGCGCGGATAAATGATTGCGGTTTTCTTTTGATAATACGGCGCCGCCACCGGTGGAAAGCACAATGCCTTGCTTTTGGGTTAATTCGTTAATAATGCGTTCTTCGCGTTTTCTGAAACCCGCTTCGCCTTCCACATCAAAGATCCAACTGATGTCTGCTCCGGCGCGCTGTTCGATTTCATTATCGCTGTCAATAAAGTCCATTCCTAAAAGTTGAGCCAACTGACGACCGATGGTGCTTTTCCCCGCGCCCATAGGTCCCACCAAGAAAATATTACGTTTTTCTGCCATTTCTCGTTTATTCTTCTTTCATAATTAAAAATAATTGATCTTTTCCTCAAGAAAATAAGCGTCGCAAATAAAAAAGACGCGCGTAAAAGATCACCCAAAAAATAATTGAGATTATCGCAATAAATCGGCACCTTTTTCAACCTTCAATCGGAATTTATTTCCGATATTCCCGCTAAAAAGCAAAGTGCGGTCTATTTTGCCGCCGTTTTTTTCGCTGTTTCGGCGGTTTTCGGCGGCGCAGTCATTTTGCCTTGTTTCAAAATATGCGGCGTGACGAAAATTACCAATTCGCGTTTTTGATGCCGTTCGCTTTCCTTGCTGAATAATTTTTTTACCACGGGAATGTCGCCGAGCAAAGGGACTTTATCGACGCCTTTGCTGATCGTGTCGTGAAACACGCCGCCCAACACAATGGTCTCTCCGTCTCGGGCGAAAACTTGCGTGTTGATTTCTTGTTTATCGATAGAAACCACTTCGTTTTGACCGTAAGACACGCGGCTGCCGGGCGAATTTTGGCTGACGATTAAATCCAACAAAATAGTATTGTCTTTGGAAATATGCGGCGTCACCTCTAATCCGAGCACCGCTTCGCGAAATTCGACGGATTGCGTGTCGTTTTTGTTATTGTTGACGATATACGGAATTTCCGTCCCTTGCTTGATGCTGGCGCTTTTTTTATTGGTGGTGAGCAAGCGCGGACTGGCTATAATTTCCACATTATTTTCGCGTTCGAGTGCGGTCAGTTCCAGATCCAATAATCGTCCGTTGATTTTTGCGATTTGCAGGGCGACGGAGCCCGCCGGTGTGTTGGTTGCGGCGAAATTAACGTTAAGCTGATCCGCAATATTATTAAAGCCGTTCGCCGCTAAACTGCCGCTGACTTTATGACTTTCTGCCGTAGGATTAAACATCCCCCAACGCACGCCCAATTCTTTTAAATTTTCATCGCTGATAGTGACGATTCGCGCTTCAATGGCGATTTGCTCAATAGGTTTATCCATTTCGGCGATTAAGCGTTTAATTCGGCGCAAGCTGTTTTTATCGTCTTGAATCAGCAATAAATTGCTGCGATCGTCAAAGGCGATACTGCCTTCCGGCGAAAGCAGAGAACCGCTGCCCGCAGTAAGGGATTTCATCACTTCCGAGGCTTTGGCATAGTATAATTTGATCGACTCGCTGATTAATTTCGGCGTGCTGTCCGCGGCGGAAAAGGCGGCATCGACGGAGGCTGCGGGCAATTCCATCGGCATCGCAAATTTCGCCGGATTATCCTCTGCGAATTTATTCAGGTAATAAATGCCGTTTTCCTGCCATAAATCCAGCCGTTTGATTTTTGCCACCGCGCGCAATAATTGATCCATATCGGTATTTTTAAGTTGTAAGGATAGTGTGCCTTCCAATTCGTCATTAATAATCAGATCGAGATTTTGCGCCAGTGCCAGTTGTTGTAAAGTCGCTACGAGCGGTGCTTGTTTCAAACGAACGGAAAAGATCTTGTTGATTTTCGTTTCATTATCAGGTGTTGTTTTTTCTTGAGGCGGATTTTCTTGCGCAAAGGCAAAACTGAAAAATAATGCGAAAAACAGACCGCACTTGAGCGAAAAGAACGTTAATTTCATCGATATTTACCTTTTGCGTTTGTTAAAATTTAATCGTGACGGATTCGAAATGGCGACAGGTTGTGTCCTGTGTCCAACGGATGATACTCAAGTTGTTGAGCGTAATACGGTCGATTTTTATTTTTTCCTGCCCAACCAAATCCCCTTGGTTAGCAATAATTAAGCTTTGTTGCGGATCCATTAATAAAATTCGGGTATTGTCTTTTTCCGTTATGGCGCCGACGATATTTAATTGCGCAAAGGGCGTGTCCGGCGCCAAGGCTGGCGCGCTCGAATGACAATCAGCGGCGACATTGTTCGGCGCATTTTCCTGTTGTGCGGCTACTTGAACTGCCGGTGCGATTTGACGCTGTGTTTTGTCGAATGGATCGGCGGCGTAGCTTGTGGAAAGCACTGTGCCGATAAATAACATTACGAGCGGTTTTGCGTTCGATATCATTATTATTCCTCGTTAAAAGCAAGTTGCAGTGAGATTTCCGCTTGAATTGAGGCGAAATGTTCGTTATCCGTGCGATAAATCGCCAGTCGTAAAATATCAAGCTGCGTATCTTTCTGTAAAAGTGCGGTGAAAAATGCGGAAAAATCGGTGAAATTGCCTTGAAGATGCAAACTGAGTTGCGGAGATTGGCGCATTTCCCATTGATTATGCAAAACAGATAAATGGTGCGGCAAAAGCTCACGAATATATTGATTTACGGCGGCAATTTTCGCCGCACTTTCCGCGGTAAATTCGCCGTTTTCCGAATGTTTACGCAGCGTGGCAAGAATCTTTTGTTGATGGGTAAGCTGTTCGACTTTATTCTCGTTTTCTTCGCGAAGTTGTTGAACACGCGCGTTCAGCTGTAGCCAATCTTTTAGCGGCAAGGTTAAAATCAGGCACAATATCAGACAAAACAGCCCGCTTTGTTGCCACACACTAAGATCCGCTAATTTTCCAAAGGAATGTTGCGGGTGAGTCAGCCGTTGTAATTTCATTGTTGTGCGTCCTTGTTATTGTTTATATCTATTTGAAATTCAAAATAAAATTCCTCGCGTTGCGGCGCGAAACGGTTTAATTTCACCGCGCGGAACAACTCGCTTCGGGTTAAAAATTGATGAACTCGTTCGAATTCCGCTTGAGTCTGCGCCGTACCTTTCATAGAAATTCCTTGTTCTTCCGCTTCAAGAGATTGCAATTCTCCTTGACTAAAAGGCAAATCGTTCAATAACGTCATAAATTGCAATAACATTTCGTTGTCGATAGGCTGTGAGGCGCTATGGCGTTCGCTATGTTGCCTTAATCGATTGATTTGTTGCGTGATTTGATTGAGTTC
This sequence comes from Caviibacterium pharyngocola, assembly GCF_002795405.1. GTDB lineage: Bacteria > Pseudomonadota > Gammaproteobacteria > Enterobacterales > Pasteurellaceae > Caviibacterium > Caviibacterium pharyngocola. Next base: position 171,400 of record NZ_PHGZ01000013.1, read on the forward strand.
CGTTTCCGTTTTTTGTCGTTTCGCCTGCTGTTGCGCAATGTCGTCGCGCAGCTGCATTGCGGCGTAATCAAGCGGAAAACACAGCGCAAGCGCGATGCCGATCGTGAACGCAAGGCGAATACACAAGCGTTTGAGTCGTGCGGAATGCTGCTGTTGCCGCCAAGGTAGTAAATTAATATGAACGCGCATTGTGATTTACCGAAATTAGGCGCGTTGCAGCAAATCTTGCTGCCACAGCGCATTGCCTAACGCGATAAACGGCAAATCGGTTTCGATGATTTTCCACGTTTTATCGACCGCACTTTGGGCGGAATCCTTCGCGTAAACATAAACCTGCGGCGGCGTTTCGTCATAATGTTGACAAAAACGCGCGAAAAGTGCGGTGGAATTCGGCTCCGTTTGTTGTAATACGCGAATTTGACGATGTTTTTCTTGCACCGCAAGACAAAAGGTTTCGTCTTGATAGAGAAAAACCGCGTCATCCGGCGCGTCGAGCAAATAACGAAATGCACGCAAAACAGCGTGCGCGGCGCTGTCTAAAATCGTGATTTTCAACGGCTGAAAAGATTGAATATGCGCCTGTGCGATATGTTTCATTATGGCAAAAATATTCAGTTGCACGCCTTGGGCAAGCGGTTCGCTGCTGTAATCGAACCATACTTGTTCCAAGGGCGCGGGCAATTCGTTTTGTAGAATGAATCGACATTGCCGTTCACATTCTTGCGCGCTTAATTGTTGCGGTAAAACCAGCGATTTTGTCCAAATGTGATGAGGCGAAATCGAACTGACGAATTTAAGCTCGGTTTTACCTCGGCTTAAATCGAGCCTTTGCTGAATTTGCATTAACGGATTGACGGTTGCATCCGAGCGAATAGACAGAAAATTCGGCGTATTTTGCCCATCGAACCAGACGAATTCCCGATATTCCGCCGTGTTGTGCACGCCGATTTGGAGAACGGATTTTGCTTTTTGCGCGAGACTTAACATCGTTTCTTTACCTTATCTTTACATTCGAAATGAGATATTTAGCTTTTGATTTACGGCGCGAATCTTTATACTTATCGGTGATAGAATAAATTTATGCCGATTTTTATAATTTAGACAGGTAGGCAGTTTTTCTGACTTTTTTCCATTTTGCATTAGACAAGAGAGAATTTTACGATGCGGATCGCAAAATTAATATTTAGTACGCTATTGACATTGATTATATTGGGGTGTGTGGTTGTCGGGATTTTTTACGTTCAACTGAAAGCGGATTTACCGAATGTGGATTCGCTGAAAAACGTCGAACTGCAACAACCGATGCAAATTTATACCGCCGACGGCAAGCTAATCGGTGAAGTCGGCGAGCAACGTCGTATTCCGGTGAAACAGGCGAATGTGCCGAAAAAACTGATTGACGCTATATTAGCGACGGAAGACAGCCGTTTTTATGAGCATCACGGTTTGGATCCGGTGGGCATTGCGCGCGCGGTAGCGGTGGCGATCAGCAAAGGCGGTGCGTCGCAAGGGGCGAGTACCATTACCCAGCAATTAGCGCGAAACTTTTTCTTAACGCCGGAGAAAAATATTATTCGTAAAGCGAAAGAAGCGATTTTAGCCATTGAAATCGAAAACACGCTGACAAAAGATGAAATTCTCGAACTCTATTTAAATAAAATTTATTTGGGTTATCGCGCTTACGGCGTGACGGCGGCGGCGAAAACCTATTTCGGCAAAGATTTGGATCAACTCAGTTTGTCGGAAATTGCCGTGATTGCCGGCTTGCCGAAAGCGCCTTCGACAATGAATCCGCTTTATTCGTTAAAACGCGCGGAAGAACGTCGCAATGTGGTATTAGGTCGAATGTTGGAAATGAAATATATCGACAAAGCGGAATATGATGCCGCATTGAAAGAGCCGATCATCGCTGCTTATCACGGTTCGCAGCTAGAATTTCGTGCCGATTATGTGACGGAAATGGTGCGTCAGGAAATGGTGAAACGTTTCGGTGAAGAACAAGCCTACAACAGCGGTTATAAAGTGTACACCACGATTTTATCCAAAGATCAAGCGGAAGCGCAAAAAGCCTTACGTAATAATTTGATTGCCTATGATATGCGCCACGGTTATCGCGGCGGCGCGGCATTATGGAAAAAGAACGAAAGCGCGTGGGATAATGAAAAAATCATTGATTTCTTAAGAAAATTACCGAATTCCGAACCTTTTGTTCCGGCTGCTGTGTTGGCTGTCGGTAAAAACGGTGCGGAAGTGTTATTAGCAAACGGCGATAAAGCGAATTTATCCGCCGCGGCGATGACTTGGGCTGGCAAAAAACAGCCGAAAGCAGGGGAACAAATTTGGCTGCGTCAACGCAGTAACGGCGAATGGGCGTTAGGACAAATTCCGGAAGTAAATTCCGCCTTAGTGTCGTTAAATAGCGATAACGGTGCAATAGAGGCGATTGTCGGCGGATTTAGTTTCGAACAAAGTAAATTTAACCGTGCGACCCAATCTTTGGTGCAAGTGGGATCCTCGATTAAGCCCTTTATTTATGCCGCCGCATTGGAAAAAGGTTTAACCTTATCCAGCGTGTTGCAAGATTCGCCGATTGTGATTAAAAAACCGGGACAAGCGGTGTGGTCGCCGAAAAACTCGCCGAATCGTTATGACGGCCCGATGCGTTTGCGTGTCGGCTTAGGGCAATCGAAAAATATGATCGCTATCCGCGCAATGCAAATGGCGGGTATCGGCTTTACGGCGGAATTTTTACAACGTTTCGGCTTTAAACGCGACCAATATTTCGCCAGCGAAGCCTTGGCGCTGGGTGCGGCGTCTTTTACGCCGTTGGAAATGGCGCGTGCTTATGCGGTGTTTGATAACGGCGGCTTTTTGATCGATCCGTATTTAATCGAAAAAATCTTAGATAATACGGGCAAAGAATTATTTGTCGCCAACCCGAAAATCGCTTGTATCACCTGTAATGATATTCCGGTGGTTTATGACGAAACCGAAAAATTGGATGCCTTTAAAAATGCGGAAAGCGTACCACCGGCGAATACCGACGCGGCGAATAATAGCGAAGTGATTGACGAAGGTGCGGATTCGGAAGAGGAAGCGGACATTCCGGAATTGAACGCGACCGGCGGCAAATTAGACGAAAGTGCGGTGGATTTTATGGCGGATGCCAAAACCGGCGAATCGCAAGTGCAATATGCACCGCGCGTGATTAGTGGCGAATTGGCGTTTTTAATTCGTAGCGCCTTGACCACGGCAGTTTACGGTGAAAAAGGTTTGGGCTGGAAAGGCACTAGCTGGCGAATGGCGAACGAGTTTAAACGCCGAGACATCGGCGGCAAAACCGGTACGACCAATAATTCCAAAGTGGCGTGGTATGCCGGATTCGGCGCCAATGTCACCACAGCGGTGTATGTCGGGTTTGATGATAATAAACGCAATCTCGGTCGCGGCGAAGCCGGTGCACAAACTGCAATGCCAGCGTGGATTACCTATATGAAAACCAGCCTGAGCGATATTCCGGAACGTACTTTGGATTTACCGCCGAATATCGTGGAAAAACGTATTCATAGCGGCTCCGGTTTATTGTCGAGCGACGGCGGATTAACGGAATATTTCATCAAAGGAACGGAACCGAAAAAAGCCTATGTGGTGGAGCGCGGCTATTCGGTGGATGGTTATAATCCGGAGAAAGGCTATTATGTTCCGCCGGAATTACAACGCCGTTCGAACGAATTGAATAATCAAGGCAGCAGTAGCAATAGCGGCGGCGCACCGGCGGCAAAACCGTTCGAACGCCAAGAATTATTCTGATTTTTGTATTCCGTGGTAAGAGGGCGAAGCGAAATACGCTTGCGCATTTTCCCGAATCTTTACAAAAAAGTACCGCACTTTTAAAGTGCGGTCTGTTTTTTTAATTATTTTACAAAAGGCAAATTTATGCTGAGTTATCGTCACAGTTTTCACGCAGGCAATCACGCCGATGTGTTGAAACATATCGTGTTAATGTTAATCATCGAAAGTTTAAAACAAAAAGAAAAAGGTTTTTATTATTTGGATACGCACGCGGGCGTCGGGCAATATCGTTTGTTAAGCCAAGAAGCGGAAAAAACCGGTGAATTTGAAGAAGGCATCGGTCGGCTTTGGGGCAAAACCGATTTGCCGGAAGAAGTAGCGCGCTATATTGCTATCATCAAAAAATTAAATTATGGCGGTAAAGAATTACGTTATTACGCCGGTTCACCGTTAATTGCGGCGACAATGTTACGTCCGCAAGATCGTGCGTTACTGACGGAATTACATCCGACGGATTATCCGTTGCTGCGCAATAATTTTAAAGAATTCGAAAACGTCACCACAAAACGTGATAACGGTTTTCAGCAACTTAAAGCCACTTTGCCGCCGAAAGAACGTCGCGGGCTGGTATTAATCGATCCGCCTTATGAACTGAAAGAAGATTACGATTTGGTGGTGAGTGCGATTGAAGAAGGCTATAAGCGTTTCGCAACGGGCACTTATGCGATTTGGTATCCCGTGGTGCTGCGTCAGCAAGTGAAACGAATGATCAAAGGATTGGAAGAAACGGGCATTCGTAAGATTTTACAGATTGAATTGGCGGTGCGACCGGATTCCGCTCAACGCGGAATGACCGCCAGCGGAATGATTGTGATTAATCCGCCTTGGACGTTGGAAGCGCAAATGAAAAAAATCTTACCGGATTTAACCCGCACTTTAGTGCCGGAAGGCACTGGAAGTTGGTCGGTGAAATGGATTACGCCGGAGTAAGAAAATACCGATTAAATTAATTACCCTTGCCGCTTTGTATTTCCGTGCGGTTTTGGGCAGAATAGGGCAAATTTAATTAAGCGGGAGGCTAGGATGACAAAACATTATGACTATTTGGCAATCGGCGGCGGTAGCGGCGGGATTGCGTCGATTAACCGTGCGGCGAGCTACGGTAAAAAATGCGCGATTATTGAAGGAAAAGCCTTGGGCGGAACCTGCGTGAATGTGGGCTGTGTACCGAAAAAAGTGATGTGGTACGGCGCACAAGTGGCGGAGGCGTTAAATTTATATGCGCCGGATTACGGTTTTGACGTAACGGTGAATCGATTCGATTTCGCGAAATTGGTGGAAAATCGTCAAGCTTATATCGGACGTATTCATACCTCATACAACAATGTATTGGCGAAAAATAATGTGGATGTGATTCAAGGTTTTGCCAAATTCGTTAATGCCAACACCGTAGAAGTGAACGGCGAACAAATCACCGCCGATCATATTTTGATCGCCACCGGCGGGCGTCCGAGCCGTCCGGCGATTAAAGGCGCGGAATACGGTATTGATTCCGACGGCGTATTTGCATTAAACGCGCTGCCGAAACGTGTTGCCGTTGTCGGTGCGGGTTATATTGCGGTGGAACTTGCCGGCGTGATGAACAGTTTCGGAGTGGAAACCCATTTATTCGTGCGCCAACACGCACCGTTGCGTAATTTTGATCCGTTAATTGTGGATACGCTTTTAGAAGTGATCGCGCAAGACGGTATTCAATTACATACCCAAGCCGTTCCGCAAGAAGTAGTGAAAAATGCCGACGGTTCCTTAACCTTAAAATTGCAAGACGGATGCGAACAAATCGTCGATACGCTGATTTGGGCGATCGGTCGCGAGCCGAATACCGATAAACTTAATTTAGCGGCAGCGGGTGTGGAAACCAATGCGCGCGGTTTCGTAAAAACCGATAAATATCAAAACACTAATGTCAAAGGTATTTATGCGGTCGGCGATATTATCGAAGGCGGTATCGAATTAACACCGGTTGCAGTGGCGGCTGGGCGTCGTCTGTCCGAACGTTTGTTCAACAACAAACCGACCGAGCATTTGGACTATAACTTAGTGCCGACCGTGGTGTTCAGTCATCCGCCGATCGGCACCATCGGTTTAACCGAGCCGAAAGCCGTCGAACAATACGGCGCGGAAAACGTGAAAGTGTATAAATCCTCATTTACGCCGATGTACAGTGCCGTAACCTCACATCGCCAACCTTGCCGAATGAAACTGGTTTGCGTCGGTAAAGAGGAAAAAATCGTCGGTTTACACGGTATCGGTTTCGGCGTGGACGAAATGATCCAAGGCTTTGCGGTGGCGATTAAAATGGGCGCAACCAAAGCGGATTTTGATAACACCGTCGCTATTCACCCGACCGGTTCGGAAGAATTCGTCACAATGCGTTAATTCGCAAATAAAAACTAACAAACCTAAAGTGCGGTCGGAAAAATAAAAATTTTTGACCGCACTTTTTTTTGCTGTTTTTTAGTTGTCTTTTCACGCTGGTTTAACAATAATAGAAAGCAAAGAAATTACGCGGATTAATGATGTTATGAAGAATTTTAAACATTTTGCGCAGCGCTATGTGGATTGGGTGATTCGGCTGGGACGCATCCGTTTTTCCCTGTTGGGCGTGTGTATTTTGGCGGTGCTTGCGCTTTGTACGCAAATTTTAGTCAGTTTTTGCGTGTTCGGAACAATTTATTGGAGCGATGTGATTCGTTCGGTGATTTTTGGTCTTATTTCCGCGCCGTTTGTGATTTATTTTTTCACCTTGTTGGTGGAAAAATTGGAAAAATCTCGTATTGATTTGGCGAATTTGGTCAGCAGTTTGCGCACCGAAGTGTCCGAGCGTATTTTAGCCGAAAATAAACTTTCCGACGCGTTAAATCATCTCGAACAAAATAATCGCGACAAAACCGCATTAATGACTACCATTAGCCACGAACTTCGCACGCCGTTAAACGGTATTATCGGATTAAGTCGTATTTTGTTGGACGGGCAACTTAGTGAACAGCAACGAAACTATCTGAAAACTATCAATGTCAGTGCCATTTCTCTCGGACATATTTTCAGCGATATTATCGATTTAGAAAAAATAGATGCGCAAAAGATCGAATTAAATCGCAAAGAAACGGATTTCCAAAGCTTTTTAAGCGATATTACTAATTTCGCCACGTTAATGGCGGAACAACGTCATTTGCGTTTTTCCCTTGAAGCGGAAGAAAATTTGCCGAATTGGCTAATGTTGGATAACGCGAGGTTAAGTCAGGTTTTATGGAATTTAATCGGTAACGCGGTGAAATTTACCGCCGAGGGTGAAATTCGTTTAACGGTGAAACGAATTTCGCCGCAAACCTATTCGTTTTCGTTGTCGGATACGGGTATTGGTATTGCACCGATGGAGCTGGATAAAATCTTTACGATGTATTATCAAGTGCAATCCGGCGAGAATAAGCCGGCGGGCAGCGGGATCGGTTTGGCGGTGTCGAAAATTATCGCGAATCTAATGGGCGGTGATTTGACTGTGAGTAGCGAAGTCGGAAAAGGTTCGACCTTTACCTTGACTTTGCACGCCGAAGAAGTGGAAAAACCGTTGGAAGCACGCAATAACATTCCGTTGACATTGAGTATTTTGCTGGTTGAAGACATTGAAGTAAACGTCATTGTTGCCAAATCTATTTTGGAAAAACTCGGCTATTTCGTGGATGTGGCGATGACCGGACGTGAGGCGATCGAAAAATTCGAGCATAATTATTACGATCTGTTGTTGCTTGATATTCAGTTGCCGGATATGTCCGGTTTTGATATTGCCGCACGACTACGGCAGAATTATGAAAACGGCATATATGATTTCTTGCCGCCGCTTATCGCACTGACGGCGAATGTGATGCAAGATAAAAACGAATATCGTCGCAAGGGAATGGACGACGTATTGCGCAAGCCGCTTTCGTTAGATGAGTTAACCCATTGTTTGGCGGAATATTTCGGTGAGGAACTCTCGACACCGGTGAGTACGTTCGCTGTGCGCGACGAACAAGAAAACGATGATTTTGACGTGACGATGCTCGCGCAGCTCATTGAAATGCTAGGCGTGGAATTTGTGAAGAAAAACGTCTTATTATTTCAGCAAATGATGCCTGATTATATGAACGAATTGTTGTCGGCATATCGTGCTTATCAACAAGATCCGAAAGGCAAATCGGCGGTTGCCTCCGTTGCGCATAAAATGAAAGGCGCGGCGGCGTCGGTGGGATTAAAACGACTTCAATTAATTGCTGCCGAAGCACAAAATGATGAAGATCCCGAATGGGCGGAAAATATTGATCAATGGATTAATCTATTGGAGCGAAATTGGGCGACGGATACGGAGAATTTGTTGCAATGGCTTGACGGACAAGGCGGGTGAATACACCGTTTGGATCAATGCGGTAGAAAAAATATGCGAATTTTTAGAACTTGATCATAAAAATAGCGAATTTTTACCGATTTAGCTGGTCTCGCTTAACCGTTTTAGTTAGAATTCCGCTAATTTAGTTAACAACCTCAGGAGAACCTCTATGAACTTCCCTAAGATTGCGCAACAAGTGATAGAAAAACTTGGCGGCAAAGAAAATATTAGTGCCTTGGCCCATTGTGCGACGAGATTGCGCATTGTGTTAAAAGACGAAGGAAAAGTTGACAAAGAAGCGATCGAAAATATCGAAGGCGTGAAAGGTCAATTTTCCGTTTCCGGTCAGTATCAAATTATTTTCGGTTCCGGTACGGTGAATAAGGTTCACGCGGAAATGTCGAGCTTATTGAATATGGGCGATATGACCAAAAACGAAGTAGCGGCGGCAAGTGCGGAAAAACAAAATTTCCTAATGCAAATCGTGAAAGGTTTAGCGGATATTTTCGTGCCGATTATTCCGGCTATCGTTGCCGGCGGTTTGTTGATGGGTATTCACAGTATGCTGACCGCGCAAGGTTTCTTCTGGGATGTTCCGCAAGAACTGCGCGATGCCGGTGCGGCAATCAGCGGTTTTTCCGTGGTGGACAAATTTCCGCAATATTCCGACTTGGTAGATTTTATTAATACGATCGCGAATGCGCCGTTTGTGTTTTTGCCGGTGTTGCTCGGTTTCTCCGCGACGCGTAAATTCGGCGGAAATCCGTTCTTAGGTGCGGCATTAGGGATGTTGTTGGTTCACCCTGCATTGGCAGACGGTTGGAACTATGCCTTAACCGCAGCGCAAGGTAAAATCACTTACTGGAACGTACTCGGCTTGGAGATCGAAAAAGTCGGTTATCAAGGCACCGTGATTCCGACCTTGGTTTCCGCGTGGGTGTTGGCGACCTTGGAAAAAACCTTCCGCAAATTCGTCCCGTCTTATTTAGATAACTTGGTGACACCGCTTTTCTCGTTATTTATCGCCGGTTTATTAGCCTTTACTATCATCGGGCCTTTAGGTCGTGAAGCAGGGGATTTAATCACTCGCGGTTTAACTTGGTTATACGATACTTTAGGCTTTATCGGCGGCGGCGTGTTCGGTACTTTCTACGCACCGATCGTAATCACCGGTATGCACCAAACCTTTATCGCGGTGGAAACTCAATTATTATCCAATATGTCGTTATCCGGCGGAACATTTATCTTCCCGATCGCGGCAATGTCTAATATTGCACAAGGCGCGGCTTGTTTGGGCGTGGCGTTTGCAATGAAAGATCCGAAAGTGCGCGGTTTGGCGATTCCTTCCGGCGTATCGGCGTTGTTAGGTATTACCGAACCGGCAATGTTCGGGGTGAACTTACGTTATCGTCAAGCCTTCTTAGCAGCAATGATCGGTTCCGGTTTATCCAGCGCATTTATCGCCTTCTTTAACGTAAAAGCGCAAGCCTTAGGCGCCGCCGGTTTCTTAGGTATTCCGTCCATTAAACCGGATAGCTTGGCAATGTACAGCATCGGTATGTTGATTTCTTTCGTCGTTGCCTTCACGCTTTCCGTCATTATGGTTAAAAGAGCGCAAGTGAAAGCTTAATTGATCTTGAGTTAAAAACAATGAAAAAAGACCGCACTTGCAAAAGTGCGGTCTTTTTGGATAGCGTTTTTTGTCGATAGCTGTTCGTTTTAGTCAAGACTATAAAACACTTTGCCGATTTCGATTTTTTGCCGACCGGTTTCTTCCCGCCATTTATTGGCATCGCGTAACGAATATACGCAGCCGCAATATTCTTGTTTATAGAATCCTTCTTCTTTACGTAATTTGTCCGAACGGGCGGAGCCGCCGTCTTTACGCCAGTTGAAATCCCAAAACATTACGTCATCGTAGCGCGCGGCGGCGCGGCGACCGCAATCATATACTTGTTCCATATTTTTCCAGCGAGAAATGCCTAAGCTGGTGGCAAACAGCGGAAAACCGTTTTCGTGTGCGTATAATGCAGTGCGTTCCAAACGCATATCAAAGCAAACCGTGCAGCGTTTGCCGCGCTCCGGTTCGTTTTCCAATCCTTGCGTGCGTTCGAACCAATTTTGCCGATCGTAATCCGCATCCACGAAAGGAATGCCGTTTTTATCGGCAAAACGCTTGTTTTCATCTTTGCGGATTAAATATTCTTTCTGCGGATGAATGTTCGGGTTATAAAAATAAATGGTAAATTCCACATCGGACGCCATTACCGCCTGAATAATCTCGCCGGAACAAGGCGCACAGCAAGTATGCAGCAATAACTTATTGTAACCATTCGGCAGAATTAATTTTTGTCTGACGAAAGGCGCGTTAGGATCTTTGCCTTTACGCGTTTTTTTAATTCGTGAGTTTTCAGTTTCTATCATAAAAGTTCCGTTAAAAAAAAGAATAAAACGGAAATTATGCCGTGCGTAATTCCCGTTTTTGTCGTATTAATCAAAAGGTTAATATTGGCGATCGACGGATAAATAAGCCAATGAAACAAGGGCTTGTTTATAATCGCTTTCCGGTAAAAATGCAATGGCATCAACGGCTTTTTGCGCTTCTTGTTTCGCGCGTTGCATTGCGTAATCTAACGAATGATGTTCTTCCATAATGGCAAGAACTTGATCCAAAATTTCACGTTTTCCGCCTTGTTCTATGGCATCGCGAATCAGTGCGGATTGTGCCGGATTGCCTTGATGCATTGCGTGAAGTAACGGCAAGGTCGGTTTGCCTTCCGCCAAATCGTCACCCACATTTTTACCTAAAGCTTGCGCATTGGCGCTGTAATCCAAAACGTCATCCACCAACTGAAATGCCGTGCCCAAATAGCGACCGTAATCTTGCAGCGCTTTTTCTTGTTGTGCGTCCGCATTTGCCACAATGGCGGCGCATTGGGTCGCCACTTCGAATAAACGCGCGGTTTTGCTGTAGATGACACGCATATAATTTTCTTCCGTAGTGTTCGGATCATTCACGTTCATCAGCTGTTGCACTTCGCCTTCTGCGATTACATTGGTGGCGTCGGACATCACTTGCAAGACTTTTAACGAATTCAACTTCGTCATTAACTGAAAGGCACGCGTATAAATGAAATCGCCGACCAATACGCTGGCGGCATTGCCGAATTCGGCGTTTGCCGTCGGATTACCGCGACGCATATCCGATTCGTCCACTACATCGTCGTGCAATAGCGTCGCCGTATGGATGAATTCGATAAAGGCGGCGCAAGTGATTTGTTCGTCGCCTTGATGCCCTAAGGCGCGCGCCGCAAGCAACGCAATCATCGGACGAATGCGTTTACCGCCGCTTTGAATAATGTAATAGCCGAGTTGATTGATTAACGCGACGTCGGAATTTAATTGCGCTAAAATTTCCGCATTCACTTTTTGCATATCCGCATTAATCAGGGATTGGATGGTTTTCATATCCGTTAAGTTTATCTTTTCTGCCATTGTATTCGTTCATTAATCAACTGAAAGTGCGGTTGATTTTACCCGATTTTCTTCGGTTTCTGAAATCAAACTGTGAAAAATCGGAATTTTTTTATTTTATCGCAAATAAGTTCTTGCTATCGGCACGTTTTTTCCGTAGAATTTGCGACCTATTTATATGAATTTTTATGTGCCGAATGGATTAACATATAGGCACGATGTATAGCGGAGTATTTATGTACGCAGTTTTTCAAAGTGGCGGTAAACAACACCGTGTCAGCGAAGGTCAAGTAGTTCGTTTAGAAAAACTTGAAGTGGCAACCGGTGAAACGGTTGAGTTTGACTCAGTGTTAATGGTCGTTAACGGTGAAGATGTTAAAATCGGTGCCCCGGTTGTTGCCGGCGGTAAAGTAGTGGCTGAAGTGGTTGCACACGGTCGTGGCGATAAAGTTAAAATCGTTAAATTCCGTCGTCGTAAACACAGTCGTAAACAACAAGGTCATCGTCAGTGGTTCACAGAAGTGAAAATCACTGGGATTCAAGCATAATTTCAGAGGAGTTATAGAAGATGGCAACTAAAAAAGCTGGTGGTTCAACTCGTAACGGTCGTGATTCTGAAGCTAAACGCCTTGGTGTTAAACGTTTCGGCGGCGAATCCGTATTAGCAGGTAGCATCATTGTTCGTCAACGTGGTACGAAATTCCACGCGGGCACAAACGTTGGTATGGGTAAAGACCACACTTTATTCGCAACGGCTGACGGTAAAGTAAAATTTGAAGTGAAAGGTGAAAAAAGTCGTAAATATGTAAGTATTATTGCCGACTAATTCCTTTCAACTTAAGAATAAAATGCCTCACAGTCTTGTGAGGCTTTTTTTATTGAAGAATACCTATGTTTCAACACGCGGAACCGCACCGAATCGAGAGACTATGCGTTGTTCCGAGCAAAATGAGATTATGTCTCACCTAATTAATTATTCGCTATGGATGGCGGGATTTCAGCCATAAGGTAGATACTGATGAAACAACAACCTTTAATCGGCTTTTTACTGGGTTTAACGGCTGCGTTTATGTGGAGTAGTCTGCCGATATTCGTTCAACAAGTCGTGAAAGTAATGGATGTCGAAACTTCGGTGTGGTATCGTTTCGCTCTTGCCGCCGTCGGATTGTTGATATTATTGGGTATCGGCGGCAAAATTCCGCGCTTGCATAAGTTTAGCCGGAGAGACGTTCTGTTATTAACGTTAGGTATCGCCGGTTTAGCGGTGAATTTTTTCTTATATAATTTGGCGTTAAAATATATTCCGCCGACAACCAGCCAAGTATTAAGCCCGCTTTCTTCCTTTATTATGCTTATCGTCGGCGTATTACTGTTCAAAGAAAAAATGGGATTGCACCAAAAAATCGGTTTGGCGGTCTTAAGTTTCGGGTTAATTCTCTTTTTTAACGAACGCTTTGATGATTTTTTACAGCTGAATGTGTATTCTAAAGGCGTGATTTTAATGGTTTCTTCCAGCTTTGTCTGGGTGATCTATGCGATTTCACAAAAATTATTATTGGCAAAATTCAGTTCGCAGCAAATCTTATTGATGATTTATATCGGTTGCGCGTTAGTTTTCACGCCGATTGCGGATATTCCGCAAATTTCCGCCTTGGACGGTTTTCAACTGGTTTGTTTATTGCTTTCCGGTGTTAATACCATTATTGCTTACGGTTGCTATGCCGAAGCGTTAAATCGTTGGGATATTTCGAAAGTCAGTGCGATTTTGACCCAAATACCGGTATTCACGCTAATTTTTTCCCATTTGGCGGTAATGATTAGCCCGACGTATTTTTCACCGGTCGAATTAAATTGGATCAGCTATTGCGGCGCGATTTTTGTCGTATCGGGCGCGCTTTTCTCCGCCCTAGGACATAAATTTATCAAAAAATAGGAAGATAAAATGAAACAACAGCCGGTATTAGGATTTCTTTTCGCCTTAACTTGCACGATGGCGTGGGGATCGTTACCGCTTGCCTTAAAACAAGTGCTAACCGCGATGAACACGCAAACGATCGTCTGGTATCGTTTTGTGGTGGCGAGCAGCGCCTTATTTTTATTGCTCGGATTCAGTAAAAAATTGCCGAAATTCGCGCAATTCAATCGCTATTATGTGGGATTGGCGGTGCTCGGTACAATCGGACTTGCTGGTAACTTTTCATTATTTAATTCCTCGCTTCGCTTTATCGAGCCTTCGGTCGCGCAAATTTTTATTCACTTGTCTTCTTTTATGATGTTATTGTGCGGCGTGGTAATCTTTAAAGAAAAATTAGGGTTTCACCAAAAAATCGGCTTAGCGATTTTGATTATCGGTTTAGGCTTATTTTTTAACGATCGCGTCAAAGATCTGGTCGGCGGAATGAATGCTTATTTTATCGGTGTCATATTGAGCGTAAGTGCGGCGTTTATTTGGGTAGCTTACGGCTTGGCGCAAAAAATAATGTTACGCCGATTCAGCAGTCAACAAGTTTTGTTACTGATCTATTTTGGTTGCGCATTGTTATTTACACCTTTTGCCGAATTCGAGCAAATCCGAAATTTGAGCGGGTTCACCTTAGCCTGCTTTATTTATTGTTGCCTTAATACATTAGTCGGATACGGTGCTTATGCCGAAGCCTTAAATCGCTGGGATGTGGCGAAGGTGAGCGTGGTGATTACGTTGGTACCGCTTTTCACCATTTTATTTTCCCATATTGCACACCACCTTTCGCCGGCACATTTTTCTGCGCCCGAATTAAATTCATTGAGCTATTTGGGCGCATTTATCGTGGTATTCGGCGCGATGACTTCTGCGATCGGGCATAAACTTATCGGCACGAAATATCGGAAAAAAACACGGTCGTGATTGCATAAAGTGCGGTGGATTTTACAAGGATAATGACGATGAAACAAAAACCTATGCTCGGATTTTCTTTAGCTTTATTGGCAAGCGCTATGTGGGGCGCGCTACCGATTGCGGTAAAACAGGTATTGGTTGCGATGGACGCGCAGACCTTGGTATGGTTTCGCTTTATGATCGCCGGATTAGTATTATTCATTGTATTGCGTTTAAGCGGAAAATTGCCGAAATTAACCGCACTAAGCCGCCGCTTGAAAATGTTTTGCGTGCTTGGCGCCATCGGATTGGCAGTGAATTTCTTTTTATTCAGCTATGCCTTACATTATATTTCACCGACGACGAACCAAGTTTTATGGCAACTCGCGCCCTTTACGATGATATTATGCGGTGTTGTGATTTTTCGAGAAAAATTTGCAATCCACCAAAAAATCGGTTTCGCTTTATTGATTATCGGATTAGTTGCGTTCTTTAATGATCATTTTGACGAAATTTTACAATTAGGCGCATACGCTTATGGTATAGTTATCGGCGCAATGGCGGCGGTAATCTGGGTGCTTTACGGCATTAGCCAAAAAATGTTGTCGGAAACGTTCAGCTCGCAACAAATTTTATGCATTATTTATCTCGGCTGCGCGCTTTTATTAACACCTTTTGCGCAACCGACGCAATTTTACGCTCTAAACGGCTTTGCTTTAGGTTGTTTTATTTTTTGTTGTTTAAATACCTTAATCGGCTATGGTGCTTATGGGGAAGCGCTTAAGCATTGGGAAGCGTCTAAAGTGAGCGTCGTGACGATTTTATTACCGATTTTTACGATGATTTTTTCCATTATCGGACACAACCTTTACCCGAATTTATTTGCAGCGCCGGATATGAATTTACTCAGTTATATCGGCGCATTGATTGTCGTTGCGGGAACTATATTATCGGCAATCGGACACAAATTAATCAAGAATAACAATGAGGAGACAAAATGAAATTTATTGATGAAGCCTTAATTCGCGTAGAAGCGGGTGACGGCGGTAACGGATGTATCAGTTTCCGACGGGAAAAATACATCCCGAAAGGCGGGCCGGACGGCGGTGACGGCGGTGATGGCGGCGATGTGTATTTGATTGCCGATGAAAATTTAAATACGTTAATCGATTACCGTTTTGAAAAACGCTTTGCTGCCGAACGCGGTGAAAACGGACGCAGCTCCGATTGTACGGGACGTCGCGGCAAAGATATTACCTTACGCGTACCGGTGGGCACGCGCGCGATTGATAACGACACCAAAGAAGTGTTAGGCGATTTAACCAAACACGGCGCCAAAATGCTGATTGCGAAAGGCGGTTACCACGGTTTAGGCAACACACGGTTTAAATCTTCCGTAAATCGCGCGCCGCGTCAAAAAACCAACGGCACACCGGGCGAAAAACGTGATTTACAACTGGAATTAATGTTATTGGCGGATGTGGGAATGTTGGGCTTACCGAATGCGGGCAAATCCACCTTTATCCGTGCCGTTTCGGCGGCAAAACCGAAAGTGGCGGATTATCCGTTCACCACCTTAGTGCCAAGCCTCGGCGTTGCGCGCGTCGATGCCAATCGCAGTTTCGTGATCGCCGATATACCGGGCTTGATCGAAGGGGCGTCCGAAGGTGCGGGACTGGGTATTCGTTTCTTAAAACATTTGGAACGTTGTCGCGTATTGATTCATTTGGTGGATATTGCGCCGATCGATGAAACGGATCCGGCGGATAATGTGGCGATTATTGAAACGGAATTGTATCAATACAGCGAAAAATTAGCGGACAAACCGCGCTGGTTGGTGTTCAATAAAATTGATACGATGAGCGACGAAGAAGCCGAAACCCGTGCAAAAGAAATTGCCGAACGGTTAGGGTGGGAAGAGGATTATTATTTGATTTCCGCCGTTACCGGCAAAAACGTCGCACCACTTTGTCGCGACATTATGGACTTCATTGAAGCCAATCCGCGTCAAGAAGAAAGCCCGATTGAAAAAGAAACCGAAGTGAAATTCAAATGGGATGACTATCACCAAGAACAACTCGCCGAACATTTTGATGATGAAGATGACGACGATTGGGATGATTGGTCGGAAGAAGATGAAGAAGGCGTGGAAATTATCTACAAGCCTTAATTCGGCTAAAAGCTAAAAGTGCGGTAAAAATCACCGCACTTTTTCTTTATTATTCAGATAATTAGTCGATTTCGGCAAAAACGCTTTCCAATCGTTTTAATCCTTCCGCCAGTTCCGTTTGCGAAATATTTAAGGCTGGGGCAAAACGTAGCACATTTGGACCTGCAACCAAGATCATTAACCCTTTGTCCGCTGCTTTTTTAACAAATTCGGCGGCTTTTCCGGCGTATTGTTCGACAAGTTCCGCGCCGATTAATAATCCTTCGCCGCGAATTTGTTTAAATAGTCCATATTTTTCGTTCATTTTTGCCAATTCGCCGATAAATTGCTGTGAAGTGCGGTTTACTTCGGCGAGAAATTCCGGCGCGGATAAAATATCCACCACTTTCGAGGCAATGGCGCAAGCCAACGGGTTGCCGCCGAAGGTTGTGCCGTGCACGCCCGGTGAGAAGCTGGCGGCGATGTCGTGGGTTGTCATCATCGCGCCGATCGGGAAACCGTTCGCCAAGGCTTTGGCGGAAGTGAGGATGTCCGGTGTCACGCCATATTTCATATAGGCGTAAAAATAACCGGTGCGGCTGACGCCGGTTTGAACTTCGTCGAAAATTAACAGCGCATTATTTTCGTCGCATAATTGGCGTAATCCTTGCAAAAATTCTTGTGTCGCCGGTTGAACCCCGCTTTCGCCTTGAATCGGTTCTACGATCACTGCGCAAGTGTGATCATCGATAACCGCTTTCACCGCCGCTAAATCATTAAAAGGCACGTGAACGATATCGGCGGGCTTCGGGCCGAATCCGTCTGAATATTTGGCTTGACCGCCGACACTGACGGTGAATAAGGTTCTGCCGTGAAAACTTTGTTTAAAGGAAATAATTTTGCTTTTTTGCGCTCCGAAATGATCCACCGCATAACGACGCGCCAGTTTTAGCGCGGCTTCGTTGGCTTCGGCACCCGAATTGACGAACATTACGCGATCGGCGAAGGTTTTTTCGGTTAATTTAGTTGCTAGCGCTAATGTAGGTTCGCTGGTAAACCAGTTGCTGGAATGCCAGAGGGTTTCGCCTTGGCTTTTTAGCACCTCAATCAGTTCGTCAGGACAATGTCCCAACGCGTTGACGGCAATCCCGCTGGTAAAATCGATGTATTCGCGTCCCGTTTGATCCCAAACACGACAACCTTTGCCCCTGACCGGAATAAAATCGGCGGGCGCATAATTTTGAATCATTACTTCGTTAAAGGTTTGGCGGGTATATTGTGTCATTTGCATTGTCCTTCTATTGCGAATTGTTTTTCACAGCATAATCCTAAATGAATATCTAGTCAAATAAATGAATAAAAATTCAAAATTATTGTGTCCCACCGACGGTAATGCGATCGATTTTTAATGCCGGCTGACCGACGCCCACCGGCACGCTTTGTCCCTCTTTGCCGCACACGCCGACACCGTGATCCAATTCGGGATTATCCGCAACCATTGATACATTTTGCATAACTTCAATGCCGCTGCCGATTAAGGTTGCGCCTTTCACCGGTTTGGTGATTTTGCCTTTTTCGATTAAATAGGCTTCCGAAGTGGAAAACACGAATTTTCCGGAAGTAATATCCACTTGTCCGCCGCCGAAGTGCGGTGCAAAAATGCCGTGATCTACGGAGGCGATTAAATCTTCGAAGCGGCTTTGTCCCGCTAACATATAAGTGTTGGTCATTCGCGGCATCGGTAAATGGGCGTAAGATTCGCGGCGTCCGTTGCCGGTCGGCGCCACGCCCATTAAACGCGCATTCATTTTATCTTGCATATAACCTTGTAAAACGCCGTCTTTAATCAATACGTTATATTGACCGGGCACGCCTTCGTCATCAATGGTGAGGGAACCGCGACGATCCGCGAGCGTGCCGTCATCCACAATCGTGCAAAGCGGCGAAGTGACCAATTCGCCGATTTTACCGCTGAACAATGAGCTTTCTTTGCGATTAAAATCGCCTTCTAACCCGTGTCCGACGGCTTCGTGTAATAATACGCCCGGCCAACCGGCGCCCAAAATCACCGGCATTGAACCGGCGGGCGCGGCAACGGCGTTTAAGTTGACTAAGGCTTGGCGAACGGCTTCTTTGGCAAAATAAACCGCACGAATTTCGCCTTGATAAGGTTGTAAGAACCAATCCAAGCCGAATCGTCCGCCGCAACCGGCGCTGCCGCGCTCACGCTTGCCGTCTTGTTCCACTAACACGGAAACCGACAGGCGGACTAACGGGCGAATATCGGCGGCAAACGTGCCGTCGGTAGCGGCAACTAAAATTTCTTCATAAACGGAACTGATACTCGCCGATACTTGGCTGACGCGCGGATCTTCTGCGCGAGCGGTGTTATCCACCAAATGCAGCAACTCGATTTTTTGCGCTTTACTTAAACTGTCGAGCGGATTGATTGGCTGATAGCGCAAAACGGGATGTACCGCATTAAATTGCGCTGGCGTGATAATGTTGCCTTGTTGCGGTTGAGCGATACCTTTCGCCGCTTGCGCACATTGTTGCAAACCTGCAAGGCTGATTTGATCCGAATAGGCGAAACCGGTTTTTTCGCCGCTGACAGCACGTACGCCGACGCCGCGATCAATATGGAAACCGCCTTCTTTAATAATGCGATCTTCCAGCACCCAATTTTCATCTTGGCTGTGTTGAAAATAGAGATCGGCGTAATCGATATTACGATGGGAAAGAATATCGAAAACGTTAGCGAGTTCGCGTTCGGACAAATTGCCGGGCGCTAATAAGGATTGGGTCACTTGGTTTAACATCTTTTTCTCGATTTAATAAATAAGGACGCCGCAGCGTCCTTTTGTTGAATATAAAAGTGCGGTGATTTTTTTCGTATTTTACATCACAACGACGTCGAATTGTTCCTGATTATAGAAAACTTCGGTTTTAATTTGAATTTGTTTGCCGATAAAGACCTCCAATTCGGCAACCAAGCCGTGACTTTCTTCGTTAATCAAATAATCGGCGACGGCTCTTGAGGCGTAAACCACAAATTGCTCGCTGGCGAATAAATGATGGACGCGAATGATTTCCCGCATAATTTCGTAACAAACGGTTTCCACGGTTTTAACCCGTCCGCGCCCTTTACAAGCCGGACATTCGCCGCATAAAACGTGCTCCAAACTTTCGCGTGTGCGTTTGCGCGTCATTTCCACCAAACCCAGCTGCGTAAAGCCGTTGACGTTGGTTTTAACGCGATCTTTGGATAAGGCTTCCTGTAAGGATTCCAACACGCGACTACGGTGTTCTTCTGTTTGCATATCAATAAAGTCGATGATGATAATCCCGCCTAAATTGCGCAGTTGAAGCTGTTGCGCAATGGCTTTGGTGGCTTCGATATTGGTGTTGAAAATGGTTTCTTCCAAATTACGATGCCCGACGAATGCGCCGGTATTAATATCGATGGTGGTCATCGCTTCGGTTTGTTCGATAATTAAATAGCCGCCGGATTTCAAATTCACCCGCGTATCCAAAGCGGTTTGAATTGCCGATTCGACGCCATAGACGTCAAACAGCGGTTGATTGCCCGAATACAGCACCAATTTATCCGTTAAAGTCGGCATAAATTCTTCGGTGAACTGTTTGACTTCGTTGAAACACAACTTCGAGTCGATGCGGATTTTTTCTAATCCCGCCCCGATAAAATCGCGTAAAACTCGTTGCGTCAGCGCCAATTCGCCGTACAGCATCGAACGGGTCGGATATTTGCCGCGACGCTCCATTACTTTGCGCCACAAGCGTTTGAGAAAATCAGCGTCTTGTTTCAAATCTTCTTCCGTTGCACCTTCCGCCGCCGTGCGAATAATAAAACCGCCTAATTCGTCACAAAAGGGAAGCACCAATTCTTTTAATCGCCCGCGTTCTTCTTCGCTTTCGATCCGTTGCGATACGCCGACGTGGCTGTTTTCCGGCATAAACACCAAATAACGCGAAGGTAGCGTGATGTCCGTAGTTAAACGTGCGCCCTTGGTGCCTAAGGGATCTTTCACCACTTGCACGACAATATCTTGCCCTTCGCGCACCAATTCGGCGATGTCTTTCACGATAAACTGTTTCTTTTCGTTTTCATCCACGCATTCGGTGTGCGAAACAATGTCGGAGGCGTGCAAAAATGCAGCTTTTTCCAAACCGATGTCCACAAATGCCGATTGCATCCCTGGTAACACGCGGGTGACGCGACCTTTATAAATGTTACCGACAATCCCTCTTTTTGCCTGACGTTCGATATGAACTTCTTTTAAAATCCCTGTGTCCACGAGCGCGATACGAGTTTCGTTCGGCGTGACGTTCACTAATAATTCGACTGATTCCATAATAACTGACCTAAAACTGATATTGCCGGTTAGTCTAGCGAAAAGGAAAATAGAATAATAGTAGTAAATAAGGTAAAATGTGACCTTTCTCAAATTTTTAAGCATAAAAGAGCCATTGTGAGGTCATAATGTTTGGATTGGATCCGACAATAATTACATTTGTCGTATATATTTTAGGTATGTTGCTGATCGGCGTATGGGCATATTATTACACCAACAATTTATCCGATTATATTCTCGGCGGTCGCCGTTTGGGCAGTTTCGTTACCGCAATGTCGGCGGGCGCGTCCGATATGTCGGGCTGGTTGTTAATGGGTTTACCCGGTGCGGTTTATTTGGCGGGTTTGGTAGAAGGTTGGATTGCAATCGGTTTAACCGTCGGCGCCTATTTCAACTGGTTGCTTGTCGCCGGACGTTTGCGGGTTTATACCGAATTTAATAATAATTCTTTGACGTTACCGGAATATTTCCATAACCGTTTCGGCACGGAACATCACCTGTTAAAAATTGTCTCGGCGAGCATTATTTTGGTTTTCTTCACTATTTATTGCGCCTCCGGCGTGGTGGCGGGTGCGAAATTATTCCAAAATTTATTTTCTATCGATTATTCGACCGCACTTTGGTACGGCGCCTTGGCGACCATCGCTTATACCTTTATCGGCGGATTTTTAGCCGTGAGCTGGACGGATACCATTCAAGCCACATTAATGATTTTCGCCTTAATTTTAACGCCGGTAATGGTCATTATTACGCTCGGCGGAACGGGCGAATTCAACGCCGTATTGGCACAAGCGGAAGCCGCTGCTCAGAAAGATTTCACTGATATTTTTAACGGTACGACTACACTCGGTTTATTAAGCCTTGCCGCGTGGGGATTAGGCTATTTCGGACAACCACACATTTTAGCGCGTTTTATGGCGGCGGACAGCGTGAAATCCTTAAACAGCGCGCGTCGTATCAGTATCACGTGGATGATTTTATGTTTAGCCGGCGCAATGGGCATCGGCTTTTTCGGTATCGCTTATTTCTACGCGAATCCGCAAGTCGCGGCGGCAGTCAATCACGAACCGGAACAAGTCTTCATCGAATTGGCGAAACTTTTATTTAATCCGTGGATTGCCGGCGTGTTGCTTTCCGCAATTTTAGCCGCGGTAATGAGTACCTTAAGTTGCCAATTATTGATTTCATCCAGTGCGATCACCGAAGATTTTTATAAAGGTTTTATTCGCCCGAAAGCCTCGGAAAAAGAATTAGTTTGGCTCGGTCGTGTAATGGTGTTGGTCATCGCTGCCATTGCCATTTGGATCGCACAAGACGAAAACAGCAAAGTGTTATTGTTGGTTCAATTCGCGTGGGCGGGATTCGGCAGCGCATTCGGGCCGGTGGTATTATTCTCGCTATTTTGGAAACGTATGACCTCAAGTGCAGCAATGGCGGGAATGTTAACCGGCGCAATTATTGTGTTTAGCTGGAAGGAAATCATTCCGCAAAGCAGCCAATGGCATCAAGTCTATGAAATGATTCCGGGATTCGGTTTAGCTTGCGTAGTGATCGTGCTGGTGTCGCTGCTTTCGCCGAAGCCGGAACAAAACGTGCTGGATACCTTTGAACAAGCGAAAAAAGCATACAAAGAGGCGCTATGATCGATTTTCGTCCCTTTTATCGGCAAATCGCCACGACGGAATTGTCCGCGTGGTTAGAAACCTTGCCGTTACAGCTTAAAAATTGGGAAAAACAAACTCACGGCGATTATGCGAAATGGGCAAAAGTCGTGGATTTTCTACCGCACTTAAACGCAGATCGAATCGATTTAAAAAGTGCGGTCAAATCCGAGTCGGATTTTCCGCTCGCAGACGGCGAACGACAACGTGTCATTTATCACCTCAAACAATTAATGCCTTGGCGCAAAGGACCTTATCATCTGCACGGCATTCACATTGATTGCGAATGGCGCTCGGATTTTAAATGGGAACGCGTATTGCCGCATTTGGCGCCGCTACAAGATCGCCTGATTTTAGATGTGGGCTGCGGCAGCGGTTATCATATGTGGCGAATGGTCGGCGAAGGTGCAAAAATAGTGGTCGGTATCGATCCGACGGAACTGTTCTTATGCCAATTCGAAGCGGTGCGGAAATTATTGAATAACGATCAACGCGCTCATTTGATTCCGCTCGGCATTGAAGCAATGCAACCTTTGGGCGTGTTCGATACGGTATTTTCAATGGGCGTGTTATATCATCGCAAATCGCCGCTGGATCATTTAACCCAATTAAAAAATCAACTAACAAAAGGCGGCGAATTAGTGCTAGAAACCTTAGTGGTGGACGGCGATGCAAATACGGTTCTCGTGCCGGCGGATCGCTATGCAAAAATGAAAAACGTGTATTTCATTCCTTCCGTCGCAGCGCTGATTAATTGGTTGGAAAAATGCGGTTTCAATAACGTGCGTTGCGTCGATGTCGCACCGACGACCTTAGAAGAACAGCGCAAAACCGATTGGCTGGAAAACGAAAGTTTAATCGATTTTCTTGACCCGACGGATCACAGCAGAACCATCGAAGGCTACCCCGCACCGAAAAGAGCGGTGATTTTAGCGAACAAATAAAAAATTCGGCGAGTTAAAAATAACAAAGGCAATCAACAAGATTGCCTTTTCCATATAAGAAAGTCGATTAACCTTTAAATTCGCCGTTTAGGCAAGGTTGAATTTTATTTAAGATTTCTTTTACTAAACGCGGTGCGGCGGCGACGAGATGACCGGCGGTTAAATAGGAATGTCCGCCGTTGAAATCGCTGACTAAACAGCCGGCTTCGCGCGCGATTAGATCGCCGGCGGCGATGTCCCACGCTTTTACGCCCATTTCGAAATAGCCGTCAACGCGACCTGCTGCGGTGTAGCATAAATCTAAGGCGGCGGAACCGGTGCGACGGAAGTCGGCGACATCTGAGGTTAAGCTGTTCATCATTGCAAATTGAAGCGGCATTAATGCGGTTTTCTTGAACGGAAAACCGGTCGCCAATACGCAACCTTGTAATTCGCGTTTATTTTCAATGCGCAAACGCATTTCGTTTAATTTGGCGCCTTCGCCGCGAATGGCGGTAAAGAGTTCGTTACGGATCGGATCGTAAACCACACCGACTTCGGTGCGTCCTTTCACGCGAATGGCAATGGAAATGGAGAAGTGAGGCAAGCCTTTGACGAAATTGGTCGTGCCGTCCAGCGGATCGATGATCCATTGAATATCGCTTTCTTTTCCTTCTAACGCGCCGCTTTCTTCCGCGATAATAGTGTGATCGGGATAAGATTTTTTAATCACTTCGATAATGGCGCTTTCCGCCGCTTTATCAATATTGGTCACAAAATCGTTTGTACCTTTGCTGAGAGTTTGAATTTCATCGCGACGTTCATAACCTTTAGCAACAACATTGCCCGCTTTTCGCGCCGCACGAATAGCGATATTTAACATTGGATTCATAGTTTCACCGGATTTAAAGAACAAATTCGAGCGCCGATTATAGTGAAATTTTGGTCAAAAAGCGAGAAAAACGCAAAGATTACGGAAAATTTTAATATTTCCGACTAAAAACCAAGGGTATTGTGTTATCATATCCACAAATTGAAGTCGGATAATATGGAAATGCTAGAAAATATTAAAATCGTACTGGTGGAAACCTCGCACAGCGGCAATATCGGCTCGGCGGCGCGCGCGATGAAAACAATGGGATTGACCCGATTATGTTTGGTGGCGCCGAAGCAAGGGATTGACGAACAAGCCTTGGCGCTTTCTGCGGGCGCCGAAGATGTGGTGAAAAGTGCGGTCATTTTCGACAGTTTTTCCGACGCCGTGGCGGATTGTGCGTTGGTGATCGGCACCAGCGCGCGTTTGCGTCATTTGCAAAATACGTTAATCGAACCGCGTGAATGTGCGCAAAAAACGCTTGAAATAGCCGCCGCCAATCAAACCGTGGCGATCGTTTTCGGGCGCGAACGCAGCGGTTTGACCAACGAGGAATTATTAAAATGCCGCTATCATTTAACCATTCCGGCAAATCCCGATTATTCCTCCTTGAATTTAGCGATGGCGGTACAAATTATTTGTTACGAGTTACGCACCGCGTATTTAGCTACGGAACAACGAGAGACTTTACCCGCCGTTGAATTAGCGAGTGCGCAAGAAACCGATTATTTTTTCGCCCGAACCGAGCGGCTTTATCGCCGGCTGGGATTTATTCAAAATCAAGCGGTTATACCGAAATTAAGACGTTTGTATCACCGCACGGGAATCGAAAAAAACGAACTGAATATTCTAATGGGAATGTTAAGTGCGGTGGAAAAAAGATTAGATTCGTC
The DNA here is from genome assembly GCF_002795405.1 of Caviibacterium pharyngocola. Taxonomy (GTDB): domain Bacteria; phylum Pseudomonadota; class Gammaproteobacteria; order Enterobacterales; family Pasteurellaceae; genus Caviibacterium; species Caviibacterium pharyngocola. The sequence goes on from NZ_PHGZ01000013.1 coordinate 196,816, forward strand.
GGAATAATAGTTGACTAATTTAGTTGGTTATGTAATATAGTCAACAAGCCCAATTACAGAAACAATAAAAGGAAAGTAGAAAATGAAACTTACGTCAAAAGGTCGCTATGCAGTAACCGCCATTTTGGATATTGCATTAAATGCCGAAACCGGACCGGTCAGTTTGGCGGATATTTCCGACAGACAGCATATTTCCCTTTCTTATCTAGAACAACTATTTGCCAAATTGCGTCGTCACGGCTTGGTTAAAAGCGTGCGCGGGCCCGGTGGCGGGTATCAACTCGGCTTGCCGACCGATAAAATTTCCATCGGAATGATTATTGCCGCCGTGAACGAAAACATTTCCGTCACCCGCTGTTTAGGGCAGGGCGATTGTCAAGGCGGTACGCAATGCTTAACCCATTCCTTGTGGGAACAACTCAGTCAGCGAATTGAAGATTTTTTGAACGATATTACCTTAGCCGAACTAGTCAGCAAACAACAAGGGCAACATAAACATAGCCACGAAGATTTCAACAATCTGGTGATGATCGGCGAATAACGCAAACAAAAGTGCGGTGAAAAAAGCAAGAATTTTTAGGAGTGAGAAATGAAATTACCAATATATTTAGACTATGCGGCGACTTGTCCGGTGGACGAACGCGTTGCCAAGAAAATGATGGAATATTTAACCATTGACGGCACATTCGGCAATCCGGCGTCCCGTTCGCACAAATTCGGTTGGCAAGCGGAAGAAGCGGTGGATGTGGCGCGTAATCATATCGCCGATTTAATCGGCGCGGACAGTCGCGAGATTATTTTCACCTCCGGCGCAACGGAAGCGGACAATTTGGCGATTAAAGGCGCAGCGCATTTTTATCAAACCAAAGGTAAACATTTGATTACCTGCAAAACCGAACACAAAGCCGTGTTGGATACTTGTCGCCAATTAGAACGCGAAGGTTTCGAAGTGACTTATTTAAACCCGAAATCTGACGGCTTGATCGATTTGGACGAACTAAAATCCGCTATTCGCGAAGACACGATTTTAGTATCGATTATGCACGTTAATAACGAAATCGGCGTAATTCAAGATATTGCGCAAATCGGCGAAATCTGCCGCGAACGTAAAGTGGTTTTCCACGTTGACGCTACGCAAAGCGTCGGCAAATTGCCGATTAATTTAGCCGAATTGAAAGTGGATTTAATGTCGATGTCCAGCCACAAATTATACGGGCCGAAAGGTATCGGCGCGTTATATGTGCGTCGCAAACCGCGTATTCGTTTGGAAGCGATTATTCACGGCGGCGGTCACGAGCGCGGAATGCGTTCGGGCACATTGCCGGTGCACCAAATCGTCGGAATGGGCGAGGCGTACCGCATTTGCAAAGAAGAAATGGTGATGGAAATGCCGCGCTTAAAAGCCTTGCGCGATAGCTTGTACAACGGCTTGAAAGATATTGAAGAAACCTATGTCAACGGTTCGCTCGAACATCGTGTGGATAACAATTTAAACATCAGCTTTAACTATGTGGAAGGCGAAAGTTTAATGATGGCGTTGCGTGATATTGCGGTATCCTCCGGTTCCGCCTGTACCTCGGCGAGTTTGGAGCCTTCTTATGTGTTACGCGCCTTAGGCTTAAACGACGAACTCGCGCACAGCTCGATTCGTTTCACTTTAGGGCGTTACACCACACAGGAAGAAATCGATTACACCATTAATTTAGTGAAAAGTGCGGTGGAAAAATTACGCGAATTATCACCGCTTTGGGATATGTATAAAGAAGGCGTCGATTTAAACTCGATCGAATGGACGCACCACTAATTCGGTCTGAATACCGAATAATAATGATTAACAGAGGAACAAAAAATGGCATATAGCGAAAAAGTCATCGATCATTATGAGAATCCGCGTAATGTCGGTTCGTTTGATAAAAAAGATCCGAGCGTCGGCAGCGGAATGGTCGGCGCACCGGCGTGCGGCGACGTAATGCAGTTGCAAATTAAAGTGAACGACAGCGGCATTATCGAAGACGCGAAATTTAAAACTTACGGCTGCGGCTCGGCGATTGCCTCCAGCTCGCTTATCACCGAATGGGTGAAAGGCAAATCTTTGGATGAAGCGCAAGCGATCAAAAACAGCCAAATTGCGGAAGAATTGGAATTGCCGCCGGTGAAAATTCACTGTTCTATTTTAGCGGAAGACGCAATTAAAGCGGCGATTGCCGACTACAAAGCCAAAAAAGGCGAATAATGATTCGAAGGGCGAAATTTTTTCGCCCGATAACCTTTTTATTTCGAGCGAAAAAGGTTTCGCTCACAAAAATAAATTATTTTTTGGAGTTTAAATGGCGATTACATTAAGCGAAAGCGCGGCAAATCGGGTAAGAACCTTCTTAGCCAACCGCGGTAAGGGAATCGGTTTACGTCTCGGCATTAAAACATCAGGCTGTTCCGGCTTGGCGTATGTGTTGGAATTCGTCGATGTATTGAATGAAGACGATCAAGTGTTCGAACAAGACGGCGTGAAAGTGATCGTGGATAGCAAAAGCTTGGTTTATTTAGACGGCACGCAACTGGATTTCGTCAAAGAAGGATTAAACGAAGGTTTCAAATTCAGCAACCCGAACGTCAAAGATCAATGCGGTTGTGGCGAAAGTTTTAACGTATAATCGAGAAGAAAAATGGCGAATCCTTTTAGTTTATTTGATCTGCCGGTGGATTTTTCTTTGGATCAAGCGCAACTTTCCGCGCGTTATTTGGCATTGCAAAGATCCTTGCATCCGGATAATTTCGCGCAATGTTCGGCGCAAGAACAGCGTTTGGCAATGCAAAAATCGGCGGAAATCAATGATGCTTTGCAACTGTTGAAAGATCCGATCTCGCGCGCAGATTGCATTATCGCTTTGGCGCTCGGCGAACAAGAAGAACAGACCAACCGAGATATGGCGTTTTTAATGCAACAAATGGACTGGCGCGAACAACTGGAACACATCGAACAACAGCAAGATCTTGACGAATTAAGCGCATTTTCCCAACAGATCGATCAATCTTATCAGGATATTTTAACGCAATTATCCACCGCACTTTCCGCGCAACAATGGCAGCAAGCCCGAAATTTGACGGATAAACTACGTTTTATTAAAAAACTCACGGCGGATATTGAACGCATTGAAGAAGATTTAACGGATTTTTAAAGAGAATAATTATGGCATTACTGCAAATCGCCGAACCCGGTCAAAGCGCGGCGCCGCATCAACAAAAATTAGCGATAGGCATCGATTTAGGCACAACAAACTCCCTTGTCGCCACCGTTCGCAGCGGAACGGCGGATATTTTGCCCGACGCGCAAGATCGCCCTTTAACCCCCTCCATTGTGAATTTTCAAGCGAACGGCGAAGTTATTGTCGGCTACGAAGCAGGCGAATTGGCGGCAGCGGATCCGCATAATACGATTATTTCGGTGAAACGTTTAATCGGGCGCTCCTTGGCGGACGTGCAACAACGTTATCCGACTTTGCCTTATATTTTTGCGCAAACGGAAAACGGCTTGCCTTTATTGCAAACGGCGCAAGGACTGAAAAGCCCGATTGAAGTGTCGGCAGAAATTTTGAAAAAACTGACCGCACTTGCCGAACAACGTTTAGGCGGCGAACTTTCCGGTGCGGTGATCACAGTTCCTGCATATTTTGACGACGCCCAGCGACAAAGTACCAAAGACGCCGCGAAATTAGCCGGTTTAAACGTGTTACGTTTATTGAACGAACCGACGGCGGCGGCGATTGCCTACGGTTTGGATAGCGGACAAGAAGGTGTGATTGCCGTTTATGATCTCGGCGGCGGCACCTTTGATATTTCCGTTTTGCGTTTATCGAAAGGCGTATTTGAAGTGTTGGCGACCGGCGGCGATACGGCGTTAGGCGGCGATGATTTTGATCATTGCATTGCCGACTGGGTGATTCGACAATCCGGTCAACAACCGGAAAACGCGCAAGAACAACGCAAATTGCTTGAAGCGGCAAATGCGGCGAAAGTGAAATTAAGCCAAGACCAGCGCGTAGCTTTGACTTTTAAAGACTGGCAAGGTGAATTGGAAAAATCACAATTTGACGCTTTAATTCAACCGCTGGTAAAACGTTCTTTATTAGCTTGTCGTCGCGCGTTGAAAGACGCGGGCATTCGTGCGGAAGATGTGCTGGAAGTGGTAATGGTCGGCGGTTCGACGCGCGTGCCTTATGTGCGCGAACAAGTGGGCGAATTTTTCGGTCGTCAACCGCTCACCGCTATCGATCCGGATAAAGTGGTCGCCCTTGGCGCGGCGATTCAAGCGGATATTTTAGCCGGCAATAAACCGGATGCGGAAATGTTACTGTTAGATGTGATTCCGCTGTCTTTAGGCATCGAAACGATGGGCGGCTTGGTGGAAAAAATTATTCCGCGTAATACCATGATTCCGGTGGCGCGCGCGCAAGAATTCACCACGTTTAAAGACGGACAAACCGCGATGACGGTGCATATCGTGCAAGGCGAGCGAGAAATGGTGGCGGATTGCCGTTCCTTGGCGCGTTTCACTTTGCGCGGTATTCCGGCAATGGCGGCGGGTGCGGCGCATATTCGCGTGACTTATCAAGTGGACGCCGACGGCTTATTAAGCGTAACGGCAATGGAAAAATCCACCGGCGTGCAATCTTCGATTCAAGTGAAACCTTCATACGGTTTAACCGACGACGAAATTACCACAATGTTGAAATCTTCAATGGAAAACGCTAAACAAGATATTCAAGCGCGTTTATTGGCGGAACAACGAGTGGAAGCGGCGCGCGTGATCGAAAGCGTGCGTTCGGCGTTGCGTGAAGATGAAAATTTATTAAATGATCAGGAATTAAGTGCGGTCAAAAATGCGTTAGTTTCGCTGGAAGATTTGGCGAAACAAGAGGATGCCTTAGCGATTAAACAAGGCATTAAAGCGTTGGATCAAGCAACGCAAGAATTTGCCGCGCGTCGAATGGATCAATCCGTTCGCCGAGCGTTGTCCGGTCATTCCGTTCAGGATATTGAAAAAATTTAAGGGAAAATATATGGCGAAAGTGATTTTTTTACCTCACGAAACCTTATGTCCGGAAGGTATGGTGGTGGATGCCGTCGAGGGCGATAATTTATTGGACGTAGCGTTGGAAGCCGGCGTGGAAATCGAACACGCCTGCGATAAATCTTGTGCCTGCACCACTTGCCACGTCATTGTGCGCGAAGGATTCGACAGCCTAAACGAAAGCACCGACGAAGAAGACGATATGTTGGATAAAGCTTGGGGCTTGGAAGTGGACAGCCGCTTAAGCTGCCAATGCCGAATCGGGAAAGAAGATCTTGTGGTCGAAATTCCGAAATACAGCTTAAATCACGCCAGAGAAGAACATTGATTACGAGCCTGAGGTTTCAGGCTTTTGTTATTTATAGTCAAATCGTCTAATACATATAAATTTATTATTTGCCTTTTCAATAATAGCCTTGAATAATGAGTGAGATATACCCTCGCGATGAGTGCTAAGGAAATTTTATGAAAATCCAACAAACGATTAAACGCAACCGGCTCGGTTTATTATTTCAACAAGGCTCTTTCGGAATTGAAAAAGAAAGCCAGCGCGTACACGCCGACGGTTCGGTGGTGACGACCGAACACCCGAAGGTCTTCGGTAATCGTTCTTATCATCCTTATATCCAAACGGACTTCGCCGAAAGTCAGTTGGAATTGATCACGCCGCCGAATAAGAAACCGGAAGACAGCTTACGTTGGCTTTCTGCCATTCATCAAGTAGTGTTGCGATCTTTGCCGGAAAACGAATATATCTTCCCGTTGAGTATGCCGGCGGGCTTGCCGAGCGCCGATCAGATCAAAGTGGCGCAGTTGGATAATCCGGAAGATGTGGCGTATCGCGAGCATTTGGTGGAATCTTACGGCAAAAACAAACAAATGGTCAGCGGCATTCATTATAACTTTCAGCTTGATGCCGAACTGATCCGCACCTTATTTAACGCCCAAACCGAATACCAAAGTGCGGTCGCTTTTCAGAACGATTTATATCTGAAAATGGCGAAAAACTTTTTGCGTTACCAATGGATTTTACTGTATTTATTATCCGCCACGCCGACGGTTGACGCCGATTATTTCAAAGACGGTTCGCCTTTACAGTTGGGACAATATGTGCGCAGCCTGCGCTCCAGTCGATACGGTTATGTGAATGCGCCGGAAATTGTGGTGTCTTTCGATAGCGTAGAAAAATACGTCGAAACCTTAGAACATTGGGTGGCAAGCGGTAAATTAATCGCCGAAAAAGAATTCTACTCCAACGTGCGTTTACGCGGCGCGAAAAAAGCGCGCGAATTGCTACAAAACGGTATTCAATATTTAGAATTCAGATTATTCGATTTAAACCCGTTCGAACCTTACGGCATCGGCTTAAAAGATGCGGAATTTATTCGTTATTTCGTGTTGTTAATGATTTGGCTGGATGAAACCGCCGATCAGCAAGGCGTCGAATTAGGTAAAGCGAGATTAGCAGAAGTGGCGTTCGAACACCCGTTATCGCAAACGGCATATCGTCAAGAAGGCGAAGAAATTTTAAATCGTTTATTGGCAATGTTGAACGAAATTAATGCGCCGACGGAAATCGTTGACATCGTGACGGAAAAACTAGCCCAATTCGCCGATCCGGCACAAACCTTGTGCGGACGCTTGGTGCAAGCCATCGAACAAGCAGGCGGTTATCAACAACTGGGGGCAGAATTGGCGCAACGCTACAAAGCGCAAGCTTTCGAGCGTTTTTATGCGCTGACGGCGTTCGATAATATGGAATTATCCACCCAAGCGTTATTGTTCGATTTAATTCAAAAAGGCATCAAAACCGAGATTTTGGACGAGAACGATCAGTTCCTTTGCTTGCAATTCGGCGATCACATCGAATATGTCAAAAACGGTAATATGACCTCGCACGACAGCTATATTTCGCCGTTGATTATGGAAAACAAAGTAGTCACCAAAAAAGTGCTGCAAAAAGCCGGTTTTAATATTCCGCAAAGCGTAGAGTTTACCTCGGCGGAACAAGCAGTGGCTTCTTATGCCTTGTTTGAAGGGCGTGCCGTAGTGATTAAACCGAAATCCACCAATTACGGGTTAGGCATCACGATTTTCCAACAAGGCGTTGCCAATCGGGAGGATTTCGCCAAAGCGGTGGAAATCGCCTTCCGTGAAGATAAAGAAATTATGGTGGAAGATTATTTGGTCGGCACCGAATATCGCTTTTTCGTGCTGGGCGATGAAACGCTTGCCGTATTATTGCGCGTGCCGGCGAATGTGATCGGCGATGGCGAACACACGGTGGCGCAATTAGTAGCGATGAAAAACGATCATCCGCTGCGCGGTGACGGCAGCCGCACGCCGTTGAAAAAAATCGCCTTGGGCGATATCGAACGGTTGCAACTGAAAGAACAAGGTTTAACCGTGGATAGCGTACCGGCGAAAGGGCAAAGCGTACAACTGCGCGCTAATTCCAATATTAGCACCGGCGGCGATAGCATTGATATGACTGACGAAATGCACGAAAGTTATAAACAAATCGCCGTGGGAATTACCAAAGCGATGGGCGCGGCGGTGTGCGGTGTGGATCTGATTATTCCGGATCTCACCCGACCGGCGGAATCGCATCTCGGTTCTTGGGGCGTGATTGAAGCGAACTTTAACCCGATGATGATGATGCACATTTTCCCTTACGCGGGTAAATCTCGCCGTTTAACGCAGAACGTCATCAAAATGTTATTCCCTGAAATCCGCTAATCCCGATGAAAGTGCGGTGAATTTATGCGACGAATAAAAAAGTCGTGAAATTCACCGCACTTTTTTCTCAAACCGTTCTATAATTATCCTCGCTCAGTTTTTGCTTGGCGTTTAACGCCTGCCAAAAATTATCGTCGTCTCAAATAAGGAAACCATTTAATGCAAATTGCGCAACAGGAATTTACCTTAGAACCGCAAGATAACGCCCGTTTACAATCGCTTTGCGGCGCGTTTGACGAAAATCTTCAATTAATCGAAAAAGAATTCAATTTAATTATTTCCCGTCGGAATTTTAGTTTTTCGGTGCAATCGCAGGATGAAGAAAGCAAACCGCATCACCTCGGTTTAATCAAAAGTGCGGTCAAATTAATTCAACAATTATATTTAGACACCGCGCCGATTCGTGGCAAAATCAAAGAATTGGATTTATCCGACGTGCATATGGCGATTCAAGAAAGCCGAATGTTGTTGCAACAATCGGCGGAAAAAGCGGAAAGCGAACGCGAAGAAAGCCAAGTTTACAGCACCACGATTAAAACCAAACGCGGCGTGATCAAACCGCGCGGGAAAAATCAGATCGAGTATTTACACCATATTTTAACCCACGATATTAGTTTCGGTATCGGGCCGGCGGGTACCGGAAAAACCTTTTTAGCGGTTGCCGCCGCGGTGGAAGCCTTGGAACGTCAAGAAGTGCGCCGCGTGTTGTTAACCCGTCCGGCGGTGGAAGCCGGCGAAAAATTGGGCTTTTTACCCGGAGATTTAGGGCAAAAAATCGAGCCTTATCTGCGCCCGCTTTATGACGCGTTATTTGAAATGCTCGGCTTTGAAAAAGTGCAAAAATTAATGGAGCGCAATGTGATCGAAATCGCGCCGTTGGCTTATATGCGCGGGCGCACTTTAAACGACAGTTTTATTATTTTGGACGAAAGCCAAAACACCACCGTGGAGCAAATGAAAATGTTTTTGACCCGAATCGGGTTTAATTCCAAAGCGGTGATTACCGGCGACATTACCCAAATCGACTTGCCGCGTAGCCAAAAATCGGGGTTACGCCACGCCATCGAAGTGTTGGAAAATGTGCCGGAATTGAGTTTTAACTATTTCGACAGCAAAGATATCGTGCGTCATCCGGTGGTGGCGAAAGTGGTGCAAGCCTATGAAAAATGGGAAATCGAGGACGAAAATCGTCGCCGTCAACTTGCCGAACAACGTAAAGCGGAAAAATTTCACACAGAAATAACAAAAACAGAGGAGTAAACAATGGAATTTTGGCACGGATTTTTAATTATTACCGGCATTCATATTTTAGCGGCGATGTCGCCGGGGCCGGATTTTATTTATGTGTCGCAACAAACCTTAAGTCGCGGGCGACGTGCGGGCATTATTTGCGCCTTGGGCGTCGCATTGGGCTTGGGCGTGCATATTTTATATTCGGTGTTAGGGCTTGCCGTGGTGATCGCTTCCGCGTCTTGGTTGCTGATTTTGATTAAAATCGTCGGCGGCGCGTATTTAATTTATCTCGGTTACAAAGGCTTAAAAGCAAAAGCGAATAAAGAAGTTACGGTGATTGAAAAAATCGAGGTAAAAAGCGAAAGCGGTCTCAAAACCCTTTGGAAAGGCTTTCTTTGTAACGTGTTAAACCCGAAAGCGCCGGTTTATTTCGTCTCGGTGTTCACCGTGGTTCTCTCGCCTTCGATGCCTTTGTGGCAATTAGCCGTTTACGGGTTATTTACAATTCGCGTGGTTTGCTTCTGTCGCCTTTTTGCTCTCCATTCCGCGCGTTAACAAACAATTTCAGAAAATGGGGCATTGGATCGATCGCGTGTTAGGAATGGTGATGGTCGGCTTAGGCATTAAAGTGATTTCAAGTTAAGGAAGAAGAATGAAAAATGTGATAATCGATTTACAAATCGCCTCGCAAGATACGGCGAATTTACCCACCGAGCAACAAATTCAACAATGGGCGAATGCCGCGGTGCGCGCGGAAAATATGGAACCGGAAATGACGGTTCGCATTGTGGACGAAGCGGAAAGTCATCATTTGAATCTCACTTATCGCGGCAAAGACAAGCCGACCAATGTGTTGTCTTTTCCTTTCGAATGTCCGGAAGAAGTGGAATTGCCGCTGTTGGGCGATTTGGTGATTTGCCGCCAAGTGGTCGAACGGGAGGCTGCGGAGCAAGGTAAACCGACGCTCGCGCACTGGGCGCATATGGTTGTGCACGGCAGTTTGCATTTGCTCGGTTATGATCATATCGACGACGAAGAAGCCGAAGAAATGGAAAGTTTGGAAACGGAGATTATGCTTTCCCTCGGTTTTGAAGATCCTTACGCGGCGGAAAAATAAGCCTTCGAATGGAAATGAAATCCGCCGAAATGTTGCCTCGCCGTTTGCAATTCGTGCTTGCACAAAACCTTGAGGCGAATTTATTACCGCCGCATCTTCTTTGGATTGGCGCGGAAAAACCGACGGGCGATGTGTTGTTTCAGTCTATTTCTGCCGTGCGGAACTTGTTAGGGCAAGAATTCGACGAGATTATTTTCGATTGCCGCAACGGGTTTCATTGCGAAGCTTTGGCGATTGCGGCGGGAACTCTAAAAGCAGGCGGTACGCTCAGTATTTTGTTAGCAGATTGGCAAGGACTTGCGCAGCAAAAAGATGCCGACAGCTTACGCTGGAGCGGGGAATCCGAGCCGATTTGTACGCCGAATTTTGTGCAAAGATTACAACGGCTTGTACAACAATACGGCTTTCCGCGTTTAAATCAAAACGAATTTTCACAAGCAAGACCATCGCAAAAAAGTGCGGTGGTTTTTGCACAAGAAATTTCATCTATTTCACCACCTACCGCTCAACAAGAACGGATTATTCGTCAAATCTTGCGCCAAGAAGCAGAAATTTATTTTTTAACGGCAAAACGCGGGCGGGGAAAATCCGCGCTACTGGGCTTGCTGGCGAATCGGTTAAACGCACGCATTTTCTTAACCGCGCCGAATAAAAGTGCGGTCAATATTTTGAATGATTTTATCCGACGCGATGTGGAATTTATCGCGCCCGACGAGCTAGCCGCTTTATTACGACGCGATCCGATGATTTATGCGCAAGATTGGTTGTTTGTGGACGAAGCCGCAATGATTCCCTTGGCGTTATTGGAAACCTTTTCGCAATCTTTTAAACACATTGTATTTAGCACCACGATTCACTGTTACGAAGGCACCGGGCGCGGCTTCGAGCTAAAATTTAAACGAAAATTACACCGCACTTTTCAGCATTTTGAATTGACGCAGCCGCTGCGTTGGCGCTCGGATGACGCGATTGAAACCTTTATCGACGAATTATTGCTGCTTAATGCGGAAGATCGTATTACACCGCCGATTTATCATTCCAACGCAAAGTTATTCCTGAAATCCGCGACACAACAGGAAGTGATTCGATATATCGACGATTTTTACGCCTTATTGACCGCCGCTCATTATCGCACCGCGCCTTTGGATTTACGCCGTTTATTGGATGCTCGCAAACAACATTTTCAACTCGCTTTATCGCAAGAGGGCATTGTCGGCGCGGTTTGGGCGACGGAAGAAGGCGGGATGCAAGATCAAGCCTTGATTCGAGATATTTGCCGCGGAACGCGACGACCGAAAGGCAATTTAGCCGCGCAGTTATTGGCATTTTGTTATACGGCGGAACAAGCCTGTCGCTTAACGTCTTTGCGCGTTTCGCGCATTGCCGTACAAACGAATTGGCAAGGCAAAGGCATCGGGCGGCAATTAATTAAAAAAGTACAGCGGGAAGCAAAGACGGATTTTTTATCGGTCAGTTTCGGTTATACGGAAGAACTAGCGAATTTTTGGCAAAAGTGCGGGTTTAATTTGGTGCATTTTGCCGAAACCAGAGAGGCGAGCAGCGGTTGTTATTCCGCCTTGGCGCTTTATCCCTTAAGCGAAAACGGCAAAGCCTTTTGCCAATCGCTACAGGCACGTTTCGCGCGAAATTTGTCCTTGTCCTTTCATCCGCTTGCGGCGAAGATTGCACAGCATCCGATAGATTTCGCCTTAAATGACGATGATCTGCAAACCTTACGTTATTTTGCCGATTTTCACCTCACGCTCTCGGCAGCGCTACCGGCGATTCGGCGTTTGGTACATCTTGCGGATCAACAAAATTGTCCGTTGTTGTGTGATTATTTGACGAATAAACAACAAACGGCAACACTTTTTGGCGGACGAAAAAATCAGCTACAAAGTTATCGCGAAGAAGTAAAGAAAATGTTGCAAAAATATAAAACGCTTTTATTATTTGATTGCATCGAAGGAGGTGAAAAATGAGTGAAACGAAAAAAGGTTGGTTTAAAAAAGCCTTAGCGAAATATGATCAATTTTGCAAAGAATTAGGCATCGATCAAGGTGCTTGTCGCAGCTGTGTGCCGGTTGTCAAGTTCGATGAAAACGCCACGGATAAGCCCGCTCAAAAAACAAGCGAAAAAGCGCGAAAAATGTGATCGCCCTCACTTTTTATGGGTGTTTTTTCGTCGGACGAGATACGTTCGGTTTACTTAAATATAACAACTCAATAAAATAGGTGTGCTTTACGAACGGTAAAGTAACGTGTTTTTTTAATAGGTAACGATTATGTTATGGTTTCTTTTTTGTATCGCTTTACTGCTTGCCGGTTATTTTATCTACAGCAAGGTAGTAGAGAAGGTTTTCGTGGTAAACCCGAAACGTGAAACGCCCGCCTACACAAAGCAAGACGGCGTTGACTACGTGCCGATGACCAAGAAAAAAATTTGGTTGATCCAGTTGTTAAATATTGCCGGAACCGGTCCGATTTTCGGCCCGATTCTTGGGGCGTTGTACGGACCTGTGGCGATGTTATGGATTGTTTTCGGTTGTATTTTTGCCGGTGCGGTGCACGATTATTTAACCGGGATGTTAAGTATTCGTAACGGCGGGGCGAATATTCCGTATTTGGCGGGGAAATATTTAGGCGCGCCGGCAAAACATTTTATGAATGTGTTGGCGATTTTACTGCTTTTATTGGTCGGTGTCGTATTTGTAGCAAGTCCGGCTTCCTTATTGACTAACATTACCAACGAACTGATGACCTCCGGCTCCGTCGGTGCCGCAGCGGTGAATGACGAAGCGGGCGTTGAAAAAACGAATATCTTAGCGATTTGGACGACCATTATTTTTGTGTATTACATCGTCGCGACATTAGTGCCGATTGATAAAATTATCGGTCGTATCTATCCGTTTTTCGGTGCGTTATTGTTATTTATGACTTGCGGAATGTTGTTCGGTTTATTCTTTGAAGGTATTCCGTTCTTTAGAACCGTCGGCTCGGATGTCGGTTTCTTGGATTTCTTCAAAAATATGCATCCGGATGGCACACCGATTTGGCCGATTTTGTTCGTCACCATTGCGTGCGGCGCGATTTCCGGCTTCCACGCCACGCAATCGCCGTTAATGGCGCGTTGTACCGAAAATGAAAAAGAAGGTCGTTTTATTTTCTACGGCGCAATGATCGGCGAAGGGATTATCGCATTGATTTGGTGTATGGTCGGCTTAAGTTTCTATAATGATCAAGCCTCTTTAGCGGAAGCCATCAAAATCGGTACGCCGGCGAAAGTGGTATATGATTCTGCGATCGGAATGTTAGGTTTATTCGGCGGTATTTTAGCAGTGTTAGGTGTGGTCGTCTTACCGATTACCTCCGGTGATACGGCGTTCCGTGCGGCACGTTTATTAATTGCCGATTTCTTCAAATATGATCAACGTAATATCGTTAAACGTTTAACCATTGCGATTCCGCTTTTTGCGATCGGATATTATGTATCCACTATTGACTTCTCGTTACTATGGCGTTATTTCGGTTGGGCGAACCAAACGACCGCAATGGTGACTTTGTGGGTCGGCGCAGCGTTCTTATATCGTAACGGCAAATTCCACTGGATTGCGACGATTCCTGCGATCTTTATGACATTAGTCTGCTCAACTTTTATTCTGAACGCGAAAATCGGCTTAGGATTCAGCTATGATTTATCCGTTTGGGGCGGTATCGTTTGCACGGTCGTTTCCGTCTTGGCATTCTTTAAATTGCTGAAACCGATGGCGAAAGACGAAGGCAACGAAAGCTAGTCGATCTCGGTTCTTTTATCCGTAAAGCCGCTTCAATATCACGAAGCGGCTTTATTTTTGTCCGAAAGAATATACAAAACTTTACGTTATTAAGGAGTTAAACCGCTTGCAAGTTATCCGAACTAATAATAAACTTATCTGAAGTGGTAAAAAGTGGTGTTTTGTGGAGAATTTTGCTTAAAAACATCCTTTATCAAGATAAATTTTTACTCATTGACTCCTTTGAAAGGAAACCTATGTTTCGCGGCGCATCTTCGGTAAATTTGGATTCAAAGGGTCGCATTGCGATCCCGACCCGTTATCGTCCCGAAATATTGGAAAAAAATCAAGGACAAATGGTTTGTACGGTGGATATTCGGCAACCTTGTTTGTTGCTTTATCCGTTGAACGAATGGGAAATTATCGAACAAAAATTACTGAATTTATCGAATTTCGAACCGATGCAACGTAGCGTACAACGCGTAATGCTCGGCTATGCGACGGAATGTGAATTAGATAATGCCGGTCGAATTTTAATTAGCGCTCCGTTACGCCAACACGCAAAATTAGAAAAAAGTATTATGTTGGTCGGGCAATTAAATAAATTCGAGATTTGGAGCGAAGCGGAATGGCAAGCGCAAATCGAACAAGATATGGCGTTGGGCGCAAGCGGCGAGCTTGCTTCATCACCGGAATTAATTACGCTGTCGGTATAAGAGAAAGATTGCTTTCCAAAAAAGAACAGCGGCACTAGCAAAGATAAGCGGTGTACCTAGTACACCGCCTTATCTTCCTTAAATTACATTATTTTTTTATTCTTTTATTAATGATTATGAACGCGCAGAATTCGTTTTCCTCACCTGAACATATGACCGTTTTATTGCACGAAGCGGTTGACGGTTTGGCGTTGAAAGAAAACGGGATTTATATTGACGGTACTTTCGGGCGCGGCGGTCATTCGCGTTTAATCCTTTCCCAACTAACCGGCGACGCTCGGCTTATTGCAATCGATCGTGATCCTAAAGCCATTGAAGCGGCGCAACAAATTCAAGATCCGCGTTTTCATATCGAACATAATAGCTTTTCGGCGATTGCGGAAATCTGCGAAAAGCTCGGTTTGGTCGGCAAAATCGACGGTATTTTATTAGATCTCGGCGTGTCATCGCCGCAGCTGGACGAAGCGGAACGTGGATTCAGCTTTATGAAAGACGGCCCCTTAGATATGCGAATGGACACGACGCAAGGGCTTTCCGCAGCGCAATGGTTACAGCAAGTGTCCGAATCCGATTTGGCGTGGGTCTTAAAAACCTTCGGTGAAGAACGTTTTGCCAAACGCATTGCGCAAGCGATTGTCAATTACAACAAAAGTGCGGTGCAAAATGGTACCGAACCGCTTAGTCGAACCTTACAATTAGCGGAATTAATCGCCCAATCCGTCCCTTTTAAAGATAAGCATAAACATCCGGCAACCCGCAGTTTTCAGGCTATTCGTATTTTTATTAACGCCGAATTGGACGAGCTTGATCGCGTACTCACAGCCGCATTAAGGGTTTTAGCACCGCAAGGCAGATTGTCGGTGATCAGTTTTCATTCTTTGGAAGATCGCACCGTAAAACATTTTATGCGCAAACAAAGCAAAGGCGAAGATATTCCGAAAGGGCTTCCGTTGCGCGAAGATCAAATCAATCGTAATCGCACGTTGAAAACAATCGGTAAAGCGATTATGCCGAGCGAAGCCGAAATCGAACGCAATCCGCGTTCGCGTAGCGCCGTGTTGCGCGTTGCCGAGAGGGTTGCATAATGTTGGATAATTCGGAACGTTACCCGCTACAACAGATTATCTTGGAAGATCAGTTTTCCGCGAATAAATTAGCGATGATCCTAATGCTGAGCGTGGTGGCAACTGCATTGGGTACTATTTGGATTACGCACCAAACGCGCGGCTTAGTGGCGGAAAAAAACGAATTGGTTTTGCAACATCAAGCCTTGGAAGATGAATTTTTAAATCTGAAATTGGAAGAAGCCACACGAAGCGATAACACGCGGATTGAAGCCTTTGCTGCAGGAAAATTAAAAATGAAAGCCGTTTCTCCCGACCAAGAAGTGCTGATTTTAGAATAGAATCGAGGTGTTTCGATGATTAAATTTAATAATAAGAAAAATACCAATAAAAATAAGCGAAACGTCAACGCCGGTAGTGCCGTTAAACGCAATAAACCGAAAATTTCTTATGAAACCAGCTTTTTACGCGGTCGTTTCTATTGGGCGATTGCGGTTGTTTTATTCGGTTTAAGTGCCCTTATCGCGCGTGCTACTTATATTCAAGTGATTAATTCCGATCCTTTAATCGGTGAAGCGGATAATCGTTCTTTGCGTAAACAAGAAATTTTATCCGTGCGCGGTTCCATTTTGGATCGCAATGGGCAATTATTATCGGTCAGTGTGCCGATGTATTCGGTTGTCGCCGATCCGAAAGTGATATTCGATAAAAATTCCCTTGCTGATAAAGAACGTTGGAAAGCCTTGGCGGAAGTATTGGGCGTTTCGCATAGCAATTTGGTCAAACGAGTTGAGAAAAATCCGTCTTCACGTTTCGTTTATTTAGCTCGTCAAGTGTCGCCGACCGTAGGCGAATATATCAGCCAACTTAAAATTAAAGGGTTGGAACTGAAAACCGAAGCACGCCGTTTTTATCCGCGCGTAGAGGAAACCGCGCATTTAATCGGTTACACCAATATTGACGGCGAAGGCATCGAAGGCATTGAAAAAAGTTTTAACTCTTTATTGGTGGGCAAATCCGGTTCGCGTACTTATCGTAAAGATAAATACGGCAATGTGGTGGAAGACATTGCCGATGTGAAGAAATACGACGCGCACGATGTGACTTTGAGTATCGATGAAAAACTGCAATCAATGGTTTATCGCGAAATTAAAAAAGCGGTTGCGGAAAATAAAGCGGAATCCGGTACGGCGGTTTTAGTGGATATTCGAACCGGCGAAGTGTTGGCGATGGCAAATGCGCCTTCTTACAACCCGAATAACCGTGTCGGCACGAAAGCGGATTTAATGCGTAACCGCGCGATTACCGATACGTTCGAACCGGGTTCGACGGTAAAACCTTTTGTAGTTTTGACCGCACTTCAACGTGGTGCAGCGCATCGTGACGAAGTGATTAACACCGGGCCGTTAGTGTTAAACGGACACGAAATTAAAGACGTGGCACCACGCGACAAACAAACCTTGGATCAAATTTTGGAAAATTCCAGTAACCGCGGGGTGAGCCGTTTGGCTTTGCGTATGCCGCCGAACGCATTAATGGAAACCTATCAAAACGCCGGTTTAGGCAAGCCGACGGATTTGGGCTTAATCGGCGAACAATCCGGTTTATTAAACGCCAATCGTAAACGTTGGGCGGATATCGAACGTGCTAACGTGGCGTATGGTTACGGGATTAACGCCACACCGTTACAAATCGCGCGCGCTTATGTCACGCTGGGTAGTTTCGGTATTTATCGTCCGCTTTCCATTACCAAAGTGGATCCGCCGGTGATCGGCAATCGCGTCTTTCCGGAAAAAACTACGCGTGAAGTGGTGAATATGATGGAAAAAGTCGCGATTAAAAATAAACGGGCGATGGTGGAAGGTTATCGCGTCGGGGTGAAAACCGGTACGGCGAAAAAATTGGAAAACGGGCGTTATGTGGATAAATATATCGCTTATACCGCCGGTGTCGCGCCGATTAGCGATCCGCGTTATGCGTTAATCGTTCTAATTAACGATCCGAAAGCGGGACAATATTACGGCGGTGCGGTTTCGGCGCCGGTATTCTCCAGCATTATGAGCTATGCGTTACGCGCAAATAATGTTCCGCCGGATGGTGTTGAACAAGACAAAGTGGCGAAACGAACCGTTCGTTTGGGCGATAAGAAAGAAGAAAAAGCCAATTAATCCGCAATGAAAAGGATAAAATTATGCAAGAATTAACCGCACTTTTCGGGCTGAAAGACTTGCCCGAAAAAGTGGAATTGAACGCAATGACTTTAGACAGCCGCTCTGTAAAGACTGGCTGTCTTTTCGTTGCCGTAAAAGGTCATCAAACCGACGGGCGCCGTTACATTCCGCAAGCGATTGCAAATGGCGCAAGTGCGGTGCTTTTTGAAGCGGATTCGGCAGCCGAGCATTTGCAGGTTCGTTTCGAAGGAAAAATTCCGCTTGTGGCATATTATCAATTACCGCAACATTTATCCGAAATTTCCGCACGCTTTTATCATCATCCTTCGCATCGTTTAACGTTGGTCGGCGTGACCGGCACCAACGGAAAAACCACCGTTGCGCAATTATTGGCACAATGGACGCAAATTCTAGGGCGCACCAGCGCGGTAATGGGCACAATCGGCAACGGTTTGTTCGGACAAGTGAAAGAAGCGGCGAATACCACGGGTTCCGCCTTGGAAATTCAAGCATCGTTGGATGATTTTACTCGACAAGGCGCAGATTTCGCCGCAATCGAAGTGTCCTCGCACGGATTGGTGCAACATCGCGTGGAAGCTTTGCGTTTTGCCGCAGCGATTTTTACCAATTTAAGCCGCGATCATTTGGATTATCATCACACAATGGAAAATTACGCGGCGGCAAAAAAACGTTTATTTTGTGAATTGGATACGCAGCATAAAATTATTAATGCGGATGACCCGATCGGGTTGCAATGGCTGACGGAGCTTTGCACGCAGGATCACAACGTAGTGGCGGTGAGTTGCGATCCGAATTATCAAGCGACGACCAAAAATTGGCTGAAATCCACCGCACTTTCTTTTCACGGCAAAGGCGCAACCATTGAATTTGAATCAAGTTGGGGAAACGGCGTATTACACAGCCCGCTTATCGGGGCGTTTAACGTCGGCAATTTATTGTTAGTGTTAGCCACTTTATTAACCTTGGGTTATCCTTTAGAGCGGTTAATTGCAACGGTTTCGCAATTACGCGGCGTGTGCGGGCGAATGGAAATGCTCACGCAAGCGCATAAACCGACGGCGATCGTGGATTATGCCCATACGCCTGATGCGTTGGAAAAAGCCTTGCAAGCGGCGCGTGTGCATTGCCAAGGCAAACTTTGGTGTATTTTCGGCTGCGGTGGTGATCGCGATCGCGGTAAACGCCCGTTAATGGCAGCGATTGCCGAAAGTTTTGCCGATGTGGTGATTGCGACGGATGATAATCCGCGCACCGAAGATCCGAAACAAATTATGCAAGATATTATCGCCGGTTTTACCCGTCCGACTGAAGTGCAAGTGATTCACAGCCGCGCCCAAGCTATTCGAACGGCAGTTCAAAGTGCGGTGGAAAATGACGTAATTTTAATTGCCGGTAAAGGGCACGAAGATTATCAAATTATCGGCACGACCAAACACCATTTTTCCGATCAGGAAACGGTGAAACAATATTTAAGTGATTAAAATGATTAAATTATCAACAAAACGTTTGGCGGAAATTTTAGCCGCACGACTTATCGGCGATGAAAATGTCGAAGTGGAAAATGTTAGCACGGACACGCGTCAGAATACGGCAAACGGCTTATTTTTCGCCTTAAAAGGTGAGAAATTTGATGCGCACGCTTATCTTGCGCAAGCGGTTGAACAAGGTTGTGTTGCGGTGGTGACGGATCATCAATGCGATATAAATGTGCCGCAATTAATTGTTGCGGATACGCGCTTTGCTTTGGGGCAATTAGCAAAATGGCTGAAAGCCGAATTGAGCCCAAAAACGGTGGCGATGACCGGTTCGTCGGGAAAAACTACGGTGAAAGAAATGACGGCGGCGATTTTGCAACAAAGTGCGGTCAATTCCGACGCGGTTTTGTTTACCAACGGGAATTTTAATAACGACATCGGCGTACCGTTGACGTTATTGCGCTTAACCGAACAACATCAATTTGCAGTGATTGAATTGGGCGCGAATCATATTGGTGAAATCGCTTATACGACGGATTTGGTTCGGCCTGACGTTGCTTTGGTGAATAACGTCGCCGCGGCGCATTTGGAAGGTTTCGGTAGCATTGAAGGCGTGGCGCAAGCGAAAGGCGAAATTTATCGCGGTTTAAACGAAAAAGGCACGGCGATCGTTAATTTGAATTGCCATTATTTAGATCAATGGCGCAAAGAAATCGGCGAACATCAAGTGCGGTCGTTTTCTGCGACGAATTCGCAAGCGGATTTTTATGCCGATAATGTTCAGCTGACGGAAACCGGTTCGACTTTTACGCTACACAGTCCGCAAGGACAAATTGCGATTAATTTGCCGTATTTGGGTGAACATAATGTGAGTAACGCATTGGCGGCGGCGGCATTGGCAATAAGCGTCGGGGCGACGTTAAATGAGGTGAAACAAGGGTTGGAACATAAATCTCAAGTAAAAGGGCGTTTATTCCCGATTCAACCTTGCGAAAATCTGTTGTTGTTAGACGATACTTACAACGCCAACGTCGATTCTTTACAATCGGCGATCAATGTTTTACAAAAATATCGCGCTTTTCGCATTTTAGTTGTTGGCGATATGGCGGAATTGGGGGAAAATAGTCAAATTTGCCATCAACAAGTCGCGGAATTCGCCAAAGCGGCGAATTTAGACTTGGTGGTAAGTTTTGGTGAAGAAAGTGCGGTGATTTCCTCTTTGTGTCACGGAAAACATTTTACCGATAAACAGGAACTCAGTGCATTCGTACTTTCTCAAATTCAGCAGAAATTAAAAGAAAATCAAAAAGTCGTACTTTTAGCAAAAGGATCACGTCGGATGAAAATGGAAGATGTGATTAATACACTTAAGGATCATTTATTATGTTAGTCTGGCTTGCCGAGTATCTCCAACAATTTTATACCGGTTTCAATGTCGTTTCATACATTACGGTGCGCGCAATTATGGCATTATTGACCGCACTTTTATTGTCGTTATGGATCGGGCCGAAAGTCATCCGCCGTTTACAAATCCTAAAATTCGGTCAAGAAGTGCGCAATGACGGGCCGGAAAGTCATTTAAGCAAAAAAGGCACGCCGACAATGGGCGGTATAATGATCCTATTTGCTATCGGCGTCAGCACATTATTATGGGCGAATTTGGCGAATCCGTATATTTGGTTCAGTTTGCTGGTGTTATTCGGTTACGGTGCGGTCGGTTTTGTGGACGATTATCGTAAAATCACGCGGAAAAATACCGACGGATTAATTGCGCGCTGGAAGTATTTCTGGTTGTCGGTAATCGCATTAGTCGCCGTTTTCGGAATGTACGCCGTGGGAAAAGATACCGATGCTACCCGCCTTGTTGTGCCGTTTTTCAAAGAAATTATGCCGCAATTAGGGCTGTTTTATATTGTGTTGGCGTATTTTGTTATCGTCGGTACCAGTAACGCGGTGAACTTAACCGACGGTTTGGACGGCTTGGCGATAATGCCGACCGTATTTGTTGCCGGTGCTTTCGCATTAATCGCGTGGGCGACGGGCAATATCGAATGGTCGAAATATCTTTACATTCCTTATATTAAATTTACCTCCGAATTGGTGGTATTTTGTACCGCTATCGTCGGCGCCGGTTTAGGTTTCTTATGGTTTAACACCTATCCCGCGCAAGTGTTTATGGGCGATGTGGGTTCCTTAGCGCTTGGTGGTGCGTTAGGCGTCGTGGCGGTATTGGTTCGTCAAGAATTTTTATTGGTGATTATGGGCGGCGTGTTTGTAATGGAAACCGTTTCAGTGATTTTGCAAGTGGGCTCTTATAAATTGCGCAAACAACGTATTTTCCGAATGGCGCCGATTCATCACCATTTCGAACTGAAAGGCTGGCCGGAGCCGCGCGTGATTATCCGTTTTTGGATTATTTCGTTAATGTTAGTGTTGCTCGGTTTGGTTACGTTGAAATTGCGTTAAGGCGAAAATATGAATAATCAATATCAAAATAAAACGATTTGTGTCATCGGATTAGGTAAAACCGGTCTATCTTGCGTCGATTTTCTAACTGCGCAAGGCGCCAACGTGCGTGTCATCGATACGCGGGCGAAACCGGCGGGCGCGGAATTATTGGATAAAAATATTCCGTTGCATACCGGCGGATTAAATCAGCAATGGCTGTTGGAAAGCGAGATGATTGTGATTAGTCCGGGCTTGGCGGTAAAAACACCTGAAATTCAGACCGCACTTCAAGCAGGCGTCGAAGTGGTCGGTGA
Organism: Caviibacterium pharyngocola; assembly: GCF_002795405.1. Taxonomy (GTDB): domain Bacteria; phylum Pseudomonadota; class Gammaproteobacteria; order Enterobacterales; family Pasteurellaceae; genus Caviibacterium; species Caviibacterium pharyngocola. The sequence goes on from NZ_PHGZ01000013.1 coordinate 218,955, forward strand.
TATTGAATTATTTTGCCGCGCGGCAAATAAACCTATTATTGCAATTACCGGTTCGAACGGCAAAAGTACCGTGACCACGCTTGTGACCGAAATGGCGAAAGCGGCGGGCATAAAAGTCGGAATGGGCGGAAATATCGGTATTCCGGCATTATCTTTATTGGAGCAAGATTATGATCTTTATGTGTTGGAATTATCCAGTTTCCAACTTGAAACCACCTATAGTTTGAAAGCTGCGGCAGCGACCGTGTTAAACGTGACCGAAGATCATATGAATCGCTATGTGGATTTGGAAGATTATCGCCAAGCCAAACTTAAAATTTACCAAAACAGCCGCGTAGCCGTGGTGAACGCGGAAGATCCGCTCACGCGCGAAGACGGCAAACAAAGTGCGCAGCAACAGGTGTCTTTCGGTGAACACAATGCGGATTATTGGTTGAAAACCGAGAATGGTCAGCAATTTTTAATGTGGCGTGATGAAGTGATTTTACCTTGCGCCGAAGTGAAATTAAGCGGACGTCACAATTATATGAATGCTTTGGCGTCCATTGCCTTGGCGCAAGCGGTCGGAGTGAATTTAGACGGAATTCGCACCGCACTTCGCGAGTTCGGCGGATTGGATCACCGTTTCCAATTAGCGCATTTTAGCAACGGCGTGCGTTGGATTAATGATTCTAAAGCCACCAACGTCGGCAGTACGGTTGCTGCGTTAACCGGTTTACATTTAGAGGGTAATCTATATTTATTGCTCGGCGGCGATGGCAAAGGCGCGGATTTTTCCGAACTACAAAAATTGATTGATAAACCGAATTTCTATTGCTATTGCTTTGGTCAAGATGGTGCTGCATTGGCGGCATTATCGGCGCAAAGTCACTTGTTCGATACAATGGAGCAAGCCATTGAAAGCCTACGTCCGTTGTTAAAATCGGGCGATATGGTGTTATTATCGCCGGCGTGCGCCAGTTTGGATCAGTTCGCCTCCTTTGAAAAACGCGGGGAAGAATTTACCCGTTTGGCAAAATTAAGTTAGAGTCGGATCAATGCAATTTACCGAAACGCTGAAAGCCTATTATGAACGTTGGACTACATTAGCGCCGAGCAATTTATTGTATGATCGTGCGCTGATATGGTTGTTTATTATTCTATTATTAGTCGGTCTGGTTGCCGTTTCGTCGGCGTCGATTCCCGTCGGTACGCGCTTGTTCAACGATCCCTTTTATTTTGCCAAGCGTGACGCCGGTTATGTCGTAGTTTCACTATTTGCCTGCTATTTCTGTTTGCAAATTTCAATGGAAAGCTGGGAAAAATGGCACGCCTATTTATTTTGGGCAGCGGTATTTCTCTTAGTTTTGGTACTTGTACCGGGAATCGGTTCCAAAATCAACGGCGCACGACGTTGGATCTCATTGGTTTTCTTCAATTTCCAACCGGCGGAATTTGCAAAATTGGCGCTGACTTGTTTCTTGGCGAGCTATTTTACCCGCCGTTATGACGAAGTACGCAGCCGCAAACTCAGTGCCTTTAAACCGATGATCGTAATGGGGGTGCTCGGCGGATTATTGTTGTTGCAGCCGGATTTGGGAAGTACGGTGGTGCTTTTTGTGATCACCTTCGGTTTATTATTTATTACCGGCGCAAACTTCTGGCAATTCGTGGCGTTAGGCGGCTGCGGCGTCGGATTGATTTTGATATTGGCGGTATCGTCGGCATACCGCTTAAAACGTTTAACCGGCTTTATGGATCCCTTCCAAGACCCTTACGGCACGGGGTTCCAGCTTTCCAACTCGTTAATGGCGTTCGGGCGCGGCGAATTTACCGGTGAAGGATTGGGTAATTCGATTCAAAAATTAGAATATCTGCCGGAAGCGCATACCGACTTCGTAATGGCGGTGATCGGCGAAGAATTCGGCTTTATCGGTATTCTGACTGTGGTGATTTTGTTGGCGTTATTGATTTTCCGCGCAATGAAAATCGGACGCGAATCCTTATTATTGGAACAACGCTTTAAAGGTTTTTTTGCCTTTGGTATCAGTTTCTGGATTTTTTTCCAAGGCTTTGTCAATTTAGGTATGGCGTTGGGATTATTGCCGACCAAAGGGTTAACTTTCCCGTTGGTCAGTTACGGCGGTTCAAGTTTAATTATTATGTCCGTAACGATCGGCGTATTATTGCGTATTGATCACGAAAACCGTTTAATGCGTGGCGGTCAGGCGCGCTTGCGGGATGATTAAGGATAAAATTGTGACTAAGGAAACCAAAAAGAAATTATTAGTAATGGCGGGCGGCACCGGCGGACACGTTTTTCCGGCAATTGCCGTTGCGCGCTGTTTACAGCAACAAGGTTGGGAAATCTGTTGGCTGGGAACAAAAGATCGAATGGAAGCGCAGCTTGTGCCTAAACACGGCATTCCTATCGAATTTATTCAAATTTCAGGCTTGCGCGGTAAGGGCATTAAAGCCTTATTAGCTGCGCCCTTTGCCATTTTCCGTGCGGTAATGCAGGCGCGAAAAATTATTCGTCGCTATCAACCGAATGCTGTGTTGGGAATGGGCGGTTATGTTTCGGGGCCGGGCGGTATTGCGGCGAAATTGTGCGGCGTGCCGATTATTTTGCACGAACAAAATGCCGTCGCCGGTTTAACCAACAGTTGGTTGGCGAAAATCGCTGCGCGCGTGTTGCAAGCTTTTCCGACAGCCTTTGCCAATGCCGAAGTGGTGGGCAATCCGGTCAGACAAGATTTATTTGCAATGCCGGCGCCGCAAACGCGATTTGCCGGAAGAGAAGGGAAATTGAAGGTGTTGGTGGTCGGCGGTAGTCAGGGCGCCAGAGTATTGAATTTAGTAATGCCGCAAGTGGTCGAACGCTTGGGCGATAAATTACAGGTTCGTCATCAAGTTGGCGCCGGATCCGTTGAAAATATCACCGCACTTTATGCGCCGAAGGCGGATGTCACCGTCACCGAATTTATTGATGATATGGCGGAAGCTTATGCGTGGGCGGATATTGTGATTTGTCGTTCCGGTGCGTTGACGGTGTGCGAATTGGCGGCGGTGGGGACGCCGGCGATTTTCGTGCCGTTCCAACATAAAGATCAGCAGCAATATTTAAACGCGAAATATTTGGCGGATGTCGGCGCGGCGGAAATCATTCAACAAAAAGATTTAACTGCGGATGCGTTGGTAGAATTATTAAATCGTTTGGATCGTGAGAAATTATTAGCTATGGCGATCAAGGCGAAAGAAATGGCGGCTCCGTTGTCTGCACAGCGTGTTGCGGACGTGGTGGCGGAAGCGGCGAAATAATCGAATTTGGGGATAGACAAATGAAAGCTTTTCAAGAAAGAGTCAGACAAACCGTGCCGGAAATGCGACGGGTAAAACAGATCCATTTTGTCGGTATCGGCGGTGCCGGAATGGGCGGTATCGCGGAAGTATTGTTAAACGAGGGTTATGTGGTGACCGGTTCCGATATTGCGGAAAGTGCGGTGACAAATCGTTTAATTTCATTGGGGGCGAAAGTGTATTTTTCTCACGAAGCCTCGAATGTGGAAGGTGCTAGTGTCGTGGTGGTATCCAGCGCAATCAAAAATGATAATTTAGAAGTAGTTGCGGCGCATCAAAAACGTATTCCGGTGATTCAACGAGCGCAAATGCTGGCGGAAATTATGCGTTTCAGACACGGTATCGCCGTGGCGGGTACGCACGGAAAAACTACTACAACTGCAATGATTTCAATGATTTATGCGCAAGCAGGATTAGACCCGACCTTTGTAAACGGCGGTTTGGTCAAATCGGCAGGTACTAATGCGCATTTAGGTTGCAGCCGTTATTTAATCGCCGAAGCCGATGAAAGCGACGCGTCGTTTTTACATTTGCAACCGATGGTTTCCGTGGTCACGAATATAGAACCGGATCATATGGATACTTATCACGGTGATTTTGAAGAAATGAAACAAACCTATGTGAATTTCTTACATAATTTACCGTTTTACGGATTAGCGGTGCTATGTGCGGATGATCCGGTTTTGCACGAACTGATCCCGCAAGTCGGTCGCCAAGTGGTGACATACGGCTTTAGCGAACACGCCGATTATCGGATTGAAGATTATCAACAAACCGGTTTTCAAGGGCATTATACGGTGGTGACTCCGGCCGGAAAACGCATTGACGTGTTGTTAAACGTGCCGGGCAAACATAATGCGTTAAATGCGACGGCGGCGTTAGCGGTGGCGAAAGAAGAAGGTATCGGCGATGAGGCTATTTTAGCTGCGTTGGCGGATTTCCAAGGCGCGGGACGTCGTTTTGATCAGCTGGGTGAATTTATTCGTCCGAACGGTAAAGTAATGTTGGTGGACGATTACGGACACCACCCGACCGAAGTGGGCGTGACCATTGATGCAGCACGCAAAGGCTGGGAAAACAAGCGAATCGTGATGATTTTCCAACCGCATCGTTATTCGAGAACCCGCGATTTGTTCGATGATTTCGTGCGCGTGTTATCCCAAGTGGATTGTTTAATTATGCTGGATGTTTATGCGGCGGGCGAAGCGCCGATTGCCGGCGCGGACAGCCGTTCGTTGTGTCGTTCGATTCGTAATTTAGGCAAAGTGGATCCGATTTTTGTGGCGGATCACAGCCAATTAGCGGAAATTTTGGATCAAATTGTACAAGACGGCGATTTGATTTTAGCGCAAGGTGCGGGAAATGTGAGCAAATTATCCCGTCAATTAGCGGAAGTGTGGACAAAAGAATAGGAAGTAAGCAATGAGTAAACCGTTAAAACAACAAAAAATCGCCGTATTATTGGGCGGCACGTCCGCAGAACGCGAAGTGTCGCTAAACTCCGGAAGTGCGGTGCTAAATGCGTTAAAAAATCAAGGATTTGACGCACATCCCATCGATCCGAAAACTTTTCCTGTGGCGACCTTAAAAGAGCAAGGTTTCGATCGCGTGTTTAATATCTTGCATGGACGCGGCGGCGAAGATGGCACAATGCAAGGCTTGTTGGAACAAATCGGTATGCCTTACACCGGCTGCGGCGTAATGGCATCGGCACTGACAATGGATAAAATGCGCACCAAAATGTTATGGAAAGCTTTCGGTTTGCCGGTGGCGGATATGGTGATTGTGACGCGCAGCACCTTTGCCGAACTAAATCCGGCGGATGTTGTCGAAAAATTGGGATTGCCGTTAATGGTTAAGCCGTCTTTGGAAGGTTCAAGCGTCGGGTTAACCAAAGTGAAAGCCGTCGAAGAACTAAAAAGTGCGGTGGAAATTGCGTTAAATCACGATGAAACCGTTTTAATCGAAGAATGGTTGGCAGGGGATGAATTTACCGTGCCGGTATTGGATAGCGAAGTGTTACCGTCGATTAAAATCGTGCCGGAAGGCGAATTTTATGATTATAACGCCAAATATATTTCCGATAATACGCAATATTTTTGCCCGTCCGGTTTAAGCGATGAACGCGAGCAGGAATTAAAAGAATTGGTAAAACGCGCTTATGATGCGGTCGGTTGCCGCGGTTGGAGCCGTATTGACGTGATGATGAACGGAAACGGCGAATTCCGCTTGGTGGAAGTAAATACTAATCCGGGAATGACAAGCCATAGCTTATTCCCGAAATCGGCGGCAACGGTCGGTTATTCTTTTGAACAGCTTGTCGTGAAAATCTTGGAGTTGAGCGCGTAATGAAGTTATTACGGCATAAAACCACGCAAGGAATCCGGGCGGGGGCGCAAAAATCCGGCGTTTTTATGCAAATAAAGCCGCTGTTTGTGTTATTATGCCTAGGACTGGCGTTTTATGTTTATTCAAACTGGCAGGAATGGCTGGAAAAGTTAGATAGTCGCCCGATTAGCGCCTTTGCGCTTGTCGGTTCGCCCACATTTACGACGGATGCCGATGTGCGTGATACCTTGTTGAAAATGGGCGATTTAAAAGGTTTTTTCGGACAAGATATCGACTTGGTGCGAGAACAAATTCAAACGATGCCGTGGGTTAAAAGTGCGGTGGTGCGGAAAATCTGGCCGGATCGTTTGAGTATTTGGGTCGCCGAACATTATCCTGTGGCGGTTTGGAATGAAACCGATTATTTATCACGCGAAGGTGTGGTGTTTACATTACCGTCGGAGAAGGTAAAAGAACAAAATTTGCCTCGCTTGGCAGGGCCGGATTACCAAAGTGCGGTGGTTTTGGACGCTTGGAATAAAATTTATCAGGATTTGAAATCGAAAGGCTTGGTGCTAAAGGCTGTCGCCATTGATGCGCGAGGATCTTGGCAAGTGGTTTTGGATAATGACGTTAAATTGAAATTGGGTCGCGGCGATTGGAAAGAAAAGTTGGATCGTTTTGCGACGATTTATCCGCAAATTGAAGTTCCCGAAAATAAAAAACTGTCTTATGTGGATTTAAGATATGGTGTTGGTGCCGCCGTGGGTATGGTGGATGCCGACTAGCGCTAATAAAAGAATATTGTGAAGTTATAAAATGGCTAAAATTGTGGAATCGAAAACTATTGTAGGGTTGGAAGTCGGCACTTCTAAAGTCGTCGCGGTTGTCGGTGAAGTATTGCCGGACGGCGTGGTGAACGTGCTGGGCGTCGGAAGTTGTCCGTCGAAAGGTATTGATAAAGGCAGTATTACCGATTTAAGCGCTGTGGTCACCTCCATTCAACGCGCGATTGAAGCGGCGGAATCCGTTGCCGACTGCCAAATCATCAGTGTGACTTTGGCTATTACCGGCGAGCATATTCAAAGCCTGAACGAAAGCGGTTTCGTCCCTATTGCCGACGGTGAAGTGACCCAAGACGAAATTGATTCCGCAATGCATACGGCAAGTTCCGTGCGAATGGGCGAAGGTTTATCTTTATTGCATATTATTCCGCAAGAATATGCCGTGGATAAACAAATGAATATTAAAGATCCGCTCGGTTTGCAAGGCGTGCGTTTAAAAGCGCAAGCGCATTTGATCGCTTGTCATCAAGATTGGTTGAATAATCTGAAAAAAGCGGTGGAACGCTGTAAATTAAAAGTAGATAAAATCGTATTTTCCGGCGTAGCATCCGGTTATTCCGTGTTAACGGACGACGAAAAAGACTTAGGCGTGTGCTTGATCGATTTCGGTGCCGGCACGATGGACATTGTGGTCTATACCGACGGTGCATTGAGATTCAGTAAAGTGATTCCTTACGCAGGTAATCGCGTAACGGATGACATCGCATATTATTGTGCGACCTCAAGAGTGGAAGCGGAAGCCATTAAAATTAACTACGGTAGCGCCTTGAATCCGCCGAGTGCGAATCCGGATAAGAAAATCGAAGTCGTAGGCATCGGCGGGCGCGCACCGCGTATGTTAACCAAAGAAGAATTATCTAAAGCGACTTGCGGGCGTTATACCGAATTATTGAATTTGGTGAAATACGAATTGAATCAACTCAAATACGAGTTGGAAAATAAACAAATGAAATTGGAACTTATCGCCGGTGTCGTGATTACCGGCGGGGGAGCTCAAATCGAAGATTTAAAGCAATGCGCCGCCAATGTTTTCGGTACGCAAGTGCGTATCGGTAGTCCGTTAAATATTACCGGTTTGACAGATTATGTGAATAAACCGCAATATTCGACGGTTATCGGATTGCTACAATATAATCACAGCAATGAAGACGAGAGTCCGATTAATGATAACGGCAGCGGTAATGACGGTTTTTGGCGGTCTTTTACCTCGGCGATGAAAAATATTGCGAATAAAGTGCGCGCAGAATTTTGAGAATTTCAATTTTTAATCTACAATAAGAGTAATTTAGGTTTTAATTTTGTGCCGGTTTGGAAATTGGCATTGACGGAGAATAAATATGTTTGAACCAGTTGATTACGATCTTGGTGATATGGGCGGAGCTCTCATCAAAGTTGTTGGTGTCGGCGGCGGCGGCGGAAATGCCGTCAATCATATGGTTGCCAATATGGTGAAAAACGATATTGGCGGCACATTAATCGGTACCGATGAATTGAGTTACCCGACACCGGATGATGAACACGGCAGAATCATTTTCTATGCGGTGAATACCGATGCGCAAGCTTTGCGTAAAAGTAACGTACAACAAACGGTTCAAATCGGCGGCGCGACAACCAAAGGTTTGGGGGCAGGAGCCAATCCGAATGTAGGACGCAAAGCGGCGGAAGACGATCAAGATGCGATTCGGGCAATGTTGGAAGGCGCGGATATGGTGTTTATTGCTGCCGGTATGGGGGGCGGTACGGGAACCGGAGCCGCACCGATTGTTGCGCAGATCGCGAAAGAATTGGGTATTTTAACTGTTGCCGTCGTGACCAAACCGTTTTCCTTTGAAGGTAAAAAACGGATGCAATTCGCCGAAATGGGAATTAAGGAACTTTCTAAGCACGTTGACTCTCTAATTATTATACCGAATGAAAAATTGTTGAAGGTATTGGGCAAAAACGTCACCTTAATTCAAGCGTTTGCCGCCGCGAACGATATTTTGCGTAATGCGGTAACCGGTATTTCCGATATGATTACTTCGCCGGGAATGATTAACGTTGACTTTGCGGACGTTCGCACGGTAATGTCCGAAATGGGACGTGCGATGATGGGTTCCGGTATTGCGGAAGGTTCCGCAGGAGACGGTCGTGCGGAAAAAGCGGCGCAAGACGCGGTTGCCAGCCCGTTGTTGGAAGATGTGGATTTATCCGGTGCTAAGGGCGTATTGGTTAATATTACCGCCGGTTTTAATCTCGGTTTGGATGAATTTAATGCAGTGGGCGACATCATTCGAGCGTTTGCTTCCGATGAAGCGACCGTTGTGGTCGGGACGACGTTAGTGCCTGAAATGGAAGATGAAATTCGTGTTACTATCGTTGCGACCGGTATCGGTGATTTGGAAACGCCGGATATTCAAATTATGCCGAGAACACAAGGTCTTGCTCAACAACCGACGGCTCAACCGGCAATGAAACCGAATACGTCGGCTTTCGGACAATACGGTAATCAGGCGAATCCTTATGCGCATCAAGCGCAAGAGCCGGCGCCGAATCGTCCGGCAAATTTAGCGGATCGTAATATTTTGGATACGCCGATTACGGAAAGATTGACAACTCTTAAAAAGGATGAGAATCTGTTCAACGCAGCTCAGTTTATGCGTAATTCGGAAAAATAGTCCGCAAGGATAAATCTTGTTGTTTAACAATAAGTTAAGAGAAAAATTATGATAAAACAAAGAACATTGAAACAAAGCATTAAAGTTACCGGTGTGGGATTACATAGCGGTAATAAAGTGACCCTGACTCTGCGCCCTGCAATGGCGAATACAGGTGTCATTTATTGCCGTACCGATTTGAATCCGCCGGTTACTTTTCCGGCGAATGCCAATGCGGTTCGCGACACAATGCTTTGTACTTGTTTAGTTAATGAAGAAGGCGTGCGCATTTCCACGGTCGAACACTTAAATGCTGCGTTGGCGGGATTGGGAATCGATAACGTTATTATCGAAGTGGATGCGCCTGAAATTCCGATTATGGACGGTAGTGCTAGCCCGTTTATCTACTTATTGCTCGATGCCGGCATTGAAGAACAAAATGCTGCGAAAAAATTTATTCGCGTGAAACAGCCGATTCGCGTAGAAGACGGTGACAAATGGGCGGAATTTCGACCTTATAACGGTTTCCGTTTAAACTTTACGATTGATTTCGAACATCCTGCGATTAGCAAAAACGTGCGAAATTATGTAATGGATTTTTCCGCGCAAGCGTTCGTACAACAAATCAGCCGCGCAAGAACCTTCGGTTTTATGAAAGATATCGAATATCTTCAAGCGCAAGGTTTGGCTTTGGGCGGTAGCTTGGATAACGCCATCGTATTAGACGATTACCGTATTTTAAACGAAGACGGTTTACGTTTTAAAGACGAATTGGTACGCCATAAAATGTTGGATGCAATCGGCGATTTATATATGGCGGGTCACAATATCATCGGTGATTTCAAAGCCTATAAATCAGGGCACGGTTTAAACAACAAATTGCTCCGTGCTTTATTGGCGAACCAAGAAGCTTGGGAATTCGTGACCTTTGACGATAAAGCGCAAGTGCCGCAAGGTTATACTGCGCAAACTCAAGTCTTTATTTAATTCGGTTTTAATACCGAAAAAAGCTATATTTCGGCGAAATATAGCTTTTTTATTATGAATTTCTTCCTAAAGTGCGGTGTAATTTTGGGATGTTTTTGATTATAGGTGTAGTAACTAGGACGGCAATATGGCGCTTGATTTAACCGAAATTCGTCAACAAATTACGCAAATTGATCGTAATTTACTGAAATTATTATCCGAACGGCACCGTTTGGCATTTGATGTCGTGCGTAGTAAGGAAGTGACGCAAAAAGCATTGCGTGATGTGGAACGCGAACAGCAATTATTGCAAGAACTCGTTCGCTTTGCCGAAAATGAAAATTATCAATTAGAACCGCAATATATTACTCAAATCTTCCAAAAAATTATTGAAGACTCGGTATTAACGCAGCAAGTTTATTTACAAAAGAAGCTGAACGAACAGCGCGAACGCGATATTCATATCGCCTTCTTAGGTAAACGCGGTTCTTATTCTCATCTTGCCGCACGGAATTATGCGACTCGTTATCAGGAACAGCTTATCGAAATCAGCTGTAGCTCTTTTGAACAAATCTTTGAAAAAGTGCAAAGCGGCGAAGCGGATTACGGTGTCTTACCGCTTGAAAATACTACGTCCGGCGCAATTAACGAAGTGTATGATTTATTACAACACACCGAACTTTCATTGGTCGGCGAATTGGCTTATCCAATCAAACATTGCGTGTTGGTGAACGGGCAAGAAGATTTATCGCAAATCGATACCTTATATAGCCACCCGCAAGTCATTCAACAATGCAGCCAATTTATTCGTGAGTTGGATCGCGTTCATATTGAATATTGTGAAAGCAGCTCGCACGCAATGCAGTTGGTTTCAAGCTTGAACAAACCGAATATCGCCGCATTAGGCAATGAAGACGGTGGAAAATTATACGGACTGACCGTATTGAAATCTGGCATTGCCAACCAAGAAAACAATATCACGCGATTTATTGTGATTGCGAAAAATCCGGTGGTAGTTTCTCCGCAAATTCATACGAAGACCTTATTGTTAATGACCACCTCGCAACAAGCCGGTTCTTTGGTGGATGCGTTATTAGTGTTTAAAAAGCACAACATCAATATGACCAAATTGGAATCGCGCCCGATTTACGGCAAGCCTTGGGAAGAAATGTTCTATTTGGAAGTGGAAGCGAATATCAACAATCCGGATACTCAGGCGGCATTCGAGGAATTAAAACAATACAGTAATTTCCTAAAAGTGCTCGGCTGCTATCCGAGCGAAATCGTCAAACCGGCTAAGGTTTAAAACGGCGAATAAAACAAAGTGCGGTGATTTTTTTCGGTATTGTGTAGCAGTTGCACAAAGATTTAACTAAGTGTTTTTGCTACATTTTTCTTATCTCATTGTAATTTAAAGGTAAGAAAAAATGAATGCGTTAGAAAAGTTATTGATTGAAGAAATTTCCCTTGCAGAACAAGAAAGGGCTGAATTTGAAGCTAAGATAAAGGGGTTAAATCAGAAAATTTTAGACTATCGAACTGCGCTAAATCACGCAAGAGATTCAGATTTTTTATTAAGCAAGAAATCTCGCAATGTACGCTTTCAGTCGTCTCCATGCCAATTAGTGGCGCATATCCTTAAAAAGCAACCTGAAAAATGGTTTCATACAAATGAAATTACCCTTCAAGCATTGAAATTAGATAACCAGCCTATTGATAATGGTGTGCCGCGCTTACACTTGCAAACAATGCATAGCACACTAAACCATCTTGTTAAACATTCATTGGTTGAGAAAAAGGTAGAAGGGAAAACGTGTTATTGGCGTTTGAAGGCAATGTAGTTATATTTTCAATCTCCACCGCACATCATTTGCTTTTAATGCTACTCGTTCTACTACGCCTTTATTAAGCCAATGCTTCAATGCACCACGCACTGAAACAGTATGTTGCGGTTGAATGATGGGGTCTTGTTTATCTCGAATAAGGACAAGTTCCGTTAATTCATTAACAGTAAAGTAATGATTTGGTTTTACTTTCATTTCAGCAAGCACCATTTGGCGTAGTTTTCCCTTGAAACGATGCTGATAAGTGCGGTAGGTATAAAGCTCCGTATTGTATTCATCAGTTAGGGCTTCTTCTTGCATAACCTCAATGGCTGCTTGTAGTTTATCAAGCTTACTCTCCACCAAAGCAAGATGTTCTAGCACTTGCTTACGTTCACGTTGCAAGCGGTCAATTTTTGCCTGAATTTGACTTAAATAGATTTTCTTTGCCATTACATTACCAGTCTTTCTACTTGCCTATGGTTGCCTTGCCAGTAGCCTTTCCAAGCATTATCTGATGATGTGCTGAGGCATTTACTGGTCACATCATTGAAAATGGTTAAATTATCCAGTTTGCGAGTATCTTCACGATAGGCTATTTCGTTTGCGTAGTTATCAAGGTAGATATTACTCATTTTATGAACTTGTCCGTAATACATACGTTTGAAACGTGCAAAGTAACTTTCGGCAAGGTTATTGGTAATCCCTTCATCACTACGATATTCTTTTTGATGGTTCACACGTTGTAAGTCGTAATCCACTATCAATTCATCATAAGCACTGTTTTCATCGGTATGAATACGGCTGTTTGGCTCAATATATGCAGTAGCCAATTTCTTCACGGATTCCGTGTTTTCTGACAAAATAGGAAACGTGATGGTTCTCTTTGCACCGACTAGTTGCGGATTAGACAAAGTGTCCTGTTCAGTGTAACGTTCACGCATAACCAGTACGCCACGTTTATTGGGATTGGCATTTTCTTTTAAGCGTCTATCTACTCGGTCTGCTTTCTTATTCTTTGGACGTGGAGCGGAATGCACGTAAGTACCATCAATATGGATTTCGCCTGATAATGGGAAAAGTTCACGTTGTACAATCAGGCTTTCTCGGATTTTATGTGATAAGGTAAAAGCGGTTTTGTACTGCACGTTTAAATCTCGAGAGAGCTGACAGGCTGAAATTCCCTTAACTGCATTGACAAATAAGGCAATAGCGAATAAATAGGTTTGAATTGGCAACTTATGGTTTGCAAAAATTGTCCCTGACGTAATGCTAAACGTGTGTCTGCAATGTTTGCATCGCCACTGCTTGCGAGTAGAGATAAAGTAGGCTTGATGTTGCACACCGCATTTTGGACACACGACGTTCTTTTCACTTCCCCAGCGGATACCGCAAAGCATCGAAAACGCTTCGCCATCAGATAGACGAGCTATCTGGATGGGTGAAAGCGTTCGAGCTTTGCTGGTTAAAAGGAAGTGTTGAGCCATTGCAATTATCTAAGTTATATTAAAAGGTTTTACTTGCTGAAAAATTGTGTTATAGGAGGATTTAAAACACGCTCAAACGTGATAAAATACGCTCTATATAATGTCAAATATACGCTCATTTGCGATATTTGTCAATCTAATATTGAAAATAGGACGCTCAAATGTGCATATCAGAAAGACTCAGACAAGTTTGTGAAGCAAAAAATTGGAAAATTAAAGATTTTGCAGAACATACAGGAATCGCTTATCGCACACTACAAGGTTATGTTGGCGGTGAACGTGAACCTAATGCAGAAGGAATGGCTGCCATTGCTAAAGCAGGAGTGAATTTGAACTGGCTTGTAAGTGGTGAAGGTGAAATGTTTCAAACGATAATACGAAATGAAATGTCGGAACAGGAAAAACAACTGATCGCAGATTACCGCAAAATGCCTGAAAATCTTCAAAATTCATTTTCTATTTCATTTCAAGAAATCAATAAATTAAACAAGGTTAATTAATGTATTCAACGAGCATTCTTAGAAAACTTGGTAGCGGTGAATATCAAGTAAAACTATCTGAAACTTTAACATCAATTATAAAGCAAATTAATAAAGCGGAAACAGAAGCTACAATCGCTTCTATTTTTGAAAATAATTTACATTATCTAATAAAGAGTTTTTTTGAAAAAGAAATAATCTTTCATAAAGAAAGCGGAAAGAATTTTTTTAGACATAAATTTTTAGGAAGAGTTGATGCTATATCAAATGGATTAGTTATTGAGTATAAATCAATTGATAAATTAACAAGCGAAAAAGATCAAAAAAATGCTATCTCACAAACAAAAGATTATTTGAAACAAATACATAATGAATCTGGGAGTAGTTATCAAGGCTTGGTAACAAACGGAAAGAAAATTGCGTATTTATATTTTATTGGTGATGAAATAAAAAATACTGCATTTTCAACAATAGAAGTAAAGGATTTGGATAGAATTATTCAGTCATTAATCAATGTGGGTTCAAAGCAATTTTCACCGAAAAATATAGTATCTGACTTTAAATCCACATCACATATAACACAAAATTTATCAAATAGTTTATATGATGCCATTTGCACTCATAAAACACAAAAAACAGAAATGCTAATGGAAGAATGGCAAGTTTTGTTTAGATTATCTGAGTCTGATAAAGGTCAAAATCAAGATATAGAGAAGAGAAGAAAAAAACTATCAGAAATATTTAGTGATAACATTGATAATAATGAAAAAGAATATCAGGCTCTCTATGTTCTTCAAACATCTTATGCGATAATTGTGAAATTAATAGCGTGTAAAGTCATTCAAACTCTTTCGTTTAGTGAAGATGTTAAGTTTTTCTCAGATCTTAGCATTATTGATTCTATTAAATTACAGCGTTTTATGGAGAAGCTTGAAGATGGATATGTTTTTTCTAGTGGTGGAATTAGAAACTTACTAGAAGGTGATTTCTATTCTTGGTATTCAGATAAAAACCAATGGAATCAAAAAATATACAATAGTATAAAAAATATAATTAAAGAGTTAGAGTTTTATTCAAGTTCAAATTTTACTTATGAATTTCAGACGATAGATATTTTTAAAGATTTATATATGGAAATAATGCCGAATGAAATTAGACATAGTTTAGGAGAATATTTCACTCCATCTTGGATGGCTGATCATGTTGTATCTCGTTCACTTGAGAAACTAAACAAAGAATCTTGGAAAGCTATAGATCCATGTTGTGGAAGTGGGGTATTTTTAATATCATTAATAAAATCGATATTAGATAAACACGAATTATATAGTTTAACTATAAAAGAAAAACAAGAGTTATTATTTAGAATATTATCAAGTGTATATGGTATTGATTTAAATCCACTATCAGTTTTAACTGCAAGAGTTAGTTATTTTTTGGCTATAAGACCATTAATTGACGATCAAAAAATAGAAATCCCTGTCTATCTTGGTGATTCGGCTAATATACCACAAAAAATTGAACTTGATAATATAGCTTGTTATACATATACCGTAGAAACTAAACAAGGGAATTTTAATATCATTTTTCCTTGTGATTTTGTTGAAAGCAGTTCTTTTTTTGAAAGAATGTATCGTTTACAAACAACAGTAGAAGCTGAAGACCCTAATTTATTATACCATCAAATTATTGAAAATATAGACAAAAACTCTATCAATAAAAAGATTCAAGAAAGTATAAAAATATTGTCAAGTAAATTAGTTGAGTTACATAAAAATGAATGGGACGGCATTTGGATTAGAATTACATCAAACTTTATGCTAATTGCAAGAATTAAAGAGATGGATCTAATTTTAGGTAACCCACCTTGGGTAAAATGGGAATTTTTACCCCAAAATTATGCTGAAAAGATCAAGAGTTTGTGTATTGATAGAAAATTATTCTCAGGTCAAAGTTATATGGGGGCTATATCACTTAATTTATGTGCTTTAATTGCAAATGTCACATCAGATAAATGGCTAACAAATAAAGGCTTACTTGCATTCTTAATGCCAAAAACAATTATGACTCAAGATTCTTATGCTGGCTTCAGAAATTTTTATTTATCTGATGATAGTAGAATGTATTTAAGTGAAATAGATGATTGGTCTAATGCTGGAAATCCTTTTATTGTAACTACTGAAAAATTTATGACATATTTTTATGAAAAAAATCATGTAGATTACTCAAATGGGATTCCTATAAATTTATTCTATAAAAAAACTAATGTAAAAATCACAGAAGTAAATAGATTTCACACATTTGAAAAAGTAAAAGATTTCTTTCAAATTAAAGATGGAATGGCTTATCAATTAAGTGAAAATAGAACGGGATTTACTTTACTCCCTGAAAGAGATTATACAATTTTAAGGAAGCTAAAGTTAATTTCAGGAAATTCAGATTATAAAGCTAGGAGTGGTGTTGAGTTTACACCTGCTGAGGTTTACTTCATTGAACCTGAGAAAAGAACCAGTAAAAACACTTTTTATTTTAGAAACTCTGAATTCAAAAATTCAGTTTACAAAAATGACAGCAATTATAAATTTGAACTTGAAACAAAATATATAAAACCAGTAATAAAAAGCCCATTTATTAAACCTTTTGAGATATTAAAGTCTAATAACTATTGTATATTTCCTTATGAAAATAACAGTCGGCAATCAACATCATTAGAAAATTTGGTTAAAGAAAGTGAATTATTAGCTAATTATTTAATAATTAATAAGAATTTAATAGAAAAACAATCTAAAAGAAGTTTGATGATTTCCATGGGAAATGATTTTTATTCTTTATCCAAGGTTGGTAATTACACATTCTCTCCATATAAAGTTGTTTTTCGAGATAATACAAATATGTGTGCGAGTGTTGTTATCGAACAGGAAACTCCATGGGGAGAGAAAATTTTGCCTATTCCAGCAAAACATGCCCCTTATATATCAATGGATAAGAACGGCGAGGAAATAACGGAAGAAGAGGCATATTATTTATGCGGAATTTTAAATACCGACATAATTAATAAATATTTCAAATTCACTTTCAGTGGAAGATCTTATAGTATAAATTTTGAAATAAAATTACCTAAATTCAACCGCAAAAATCCAATTCAATACGAAATAGCAAAATTAGCTCAAGAATTGACTGTAAAGAAAATAAATTATGAAGAAGGAATATCAAGAATAGAAGAATTATACTTGAAATTGTGCGATTCTATTTGACATCAATATGTGGGTAAAAATTAAATTCACATTCTAAATTTATATAAAATCTGGAGGTGTTTCAAAAAGTATGCTGTGAATAAATTAAACCGAGTTAAGACCTTAAAACTAAGTTTTTAAAAGGTTGTTTTATCATCAGCATACAATTGAAACACCAGTGTCTTGATTTTGCAGCAAAATAGCGTAAATTCTTAATAAAAAAGTTTCGCTATACTAAAAAAATTACACCTTATTGCCCTAAATTGTAGAAGATTAGATTTGAGCTGGCAAATCACTTATTTCCCATTTAGAATATAAGTGCAATTCAACCTACATAATAAAAAGAAACTCTCAAATCTAGCAATAAGTTATCTTTTATTTTATATGGACTGGCATAAATGGCACATTTTGACAAAATGATGTTATTTTTGATATAAATCTCGCTATATTTTAAACAAATCGCTTGCAAATATATTCATTTAGACTTGCTTGCAAGGATAGATAACTCAATATAATCCTTATGGCTTATAAATTGATGAAGGCGAAATTAACCTTACTTTGCGTTTATTCAATGAGAGTTCATCTATATGTTTTTATGCCAGTATTTGGTGTGTTCAGTATCCGAAGCTCACAACTAAAAACGCTTTGAGCCGACCTGAACATTCAGGTGGGCGATTTTTTGTGTCTAGCGTTTAGCTTTGAGTACCTTGTACACACAAGGAATACTTATGGCGCAGCATTATCTGCTTTCAAGCAAATCTAAAAATTTAAATCTCAAACAAATCTTTCGTTTAAGTGAAGATGAAGCCTTTCAACTTTTAAAAGCCAATCGTTGAGGAAATTCTAACGATATTATGGACGTAGTATGTCCACATTGCGGAATCCGCCACAATGCTTATTTTCTTCAATCTCGTAAACGTTGGTGTTGCAAACATTGCCAACGTCATTTCTATATTACGACTAATACCGCATTTGCTTTTCATAAATTGCCTTTCGTTGATATTTTGGCAGCCATTTTATTATTTGCGAATGAAGTCAAAGGGATTTCGGCAATAACAATGAGCCGTCATCTTAATATCAGCTATAAGACAGCATTTGTCCTTTGCCATAAACTGCGTGAATCCCTATTCAAAACTCGTGATTTAACGCCATTGCAAGGGGAAATTCACGAAGACGGTGCGTGGATTAATTTCAAATTACGTCCAACTAACTTCGCTAAAAACGCCCATAAACAGAAACAAAAAGCCGATAAAAAAGGACGGAAATTTCCAAAATTCAGACCGACTAAACGTTGCATCATCAGCTTAAATCAACGTGCTTCTAATGATGAAAATCTATGGGGTTCAAATAGAACCATTGTGGCAATGGACTATACTGAAAATGCCAAGACCGTTTTGGCATTAAATCATCAATTCGTGAAACAAAGTAGCGATATTATGTGTGATGAAAATGCAGCCTATAAGGGGTTAGATTTCCATTACACTCGCTGGAGTGTTAATCATAAAGAATGTTACAGTGCAAAAGGCATCAATAACAATTTAGCCGAATCCTTTAACGCTCGTTTCCGTGATTTACATCGTGGTGTACATCATAAATGCGATAATAAATATGCCCTACATTACGCCAACC
The DNA here is from genome assembly GCF_002795405.1 of Caviibacterium pharyngocola. Taxonomy (GTDB): domain Bacteria; phylum Pseudomonadota; class Gammaproteobacteria; order Enterobacterales; family Pasteurellaceae; genus Caviibacterium; species Caviibacterium pharyngocola. Next base: position 237,717 of record NZ_PHGZ01000013.1, read on the forward strand.
AAGCAGCGTTTATGTCAGATAACCGCCAAAAATCTAATGGTGACCTATTTAGTGATATTCTTAAACGTTGCTTATGGGTATTACCACTAAGAGAATGGGTAGGCTATTGGCAAGGTAATCATCGCTCGCAAGAGCTTATCGGTATGACAGCTTTCAGTCCCGAAGAAATTTCCCAAGCTTACTTTAAAAACCTCAATGAACGAATGAGATACGAGCAAGAACTGTTGGCTGCTTAGTTTTTTAACTGCAAAGCTAACTGAAATTTAAGTACAGGAAAATCAGCTTACCTTTGGTAAGGTTGAGCGGATTGGCTACGTCTGTGGTAAGGAAATTTTGTGTAATGTGTGGAAAAATCAGCTAAAATACGATAAAAGAAATGCCCTTAACTCTGTTTTTGGAGCTAAGGGCATCAGAAATTTTACTGCGGTTAAGATTAAATCTCGGGTTTTGTGCAACTGCTACATAATACCGATTTTTTTACAAATTTCACCGCACTTTCTTATATTTATCTTTTCATCGCAGCTTCGTGCAATTATTTTTTCGACTTTTTGATAAATTTCATTAAACGTTTACGTTTGCGTAATTGCGTCGGGGTCAATTTATTGCGTTTTCCGGCAAACGGGTTGTTGCCTTCTTGGAATAAAAGACGAATCGGCGAGCCGACGATTTTCAAGCTTCGGCGATAATAATTCGATAAATATCGCTTATAACTATCCGGCAGGCGCTCGATTTGATTGCCGTGAATTACGATAATCGGCGGATTATAACCACCCGGATGAGCATATTTCAGCTTAATGCGACGTCCGCCCATCATCGGCGGTTGGTGCTCGTCCGTTGCCATTTGCAGAATACGGGTGAGCATTGAAGTGGTCATTTTTTGTGTCGCACAGGCATAAGCTTCACGCACGGATTCGAATAAGTTGCCTACGCCGCTGCCGTGTAATGCGGAAATAAAATGTACGCGTGCGAAATCAATAAAATCTAAACGGCGATCCAGTTCGGATTTTACTCGATCCTTGATTTCTTGATCCAAACCGTCCCATTTGTTGACAACGATGACAAGCGAACGTCCGGCGTTTAAAATAAAACCGAGGAGAGACAGATCCTGATCGGAAATACCTTCGCGCGCGTCAATGGTTAATAGCACGACATTGGCGTCCTGAATAGCTTGTAAAGTTTTAATTACAGAAAATTTTTCCACCGCGAGGTGTACTTTGCCGCGTTTGCGCACGCCGGCAGTGTCGATAATGGTGTAATGTTGCCCGTCGCGTTCCATTGGAATATAGATACTATCGCGCGTCGTGCCCGGCAAGTCGTAAACCACGACGCGATCTTCGCCCAAAATTCGATTGGTTAAAGTGGATTTTCCGACGTTCGGACGTCCGACAATGGCGATTTTGATATTCTTATCTTCAAGTGCGGTTTCTTCTTCCAGCGCTTCGTCTAATAAATCGGTATCTTCTTCGTTAGTGAAATCAAATTCGCGATCCCATTCGTCCGTGCTGTCATTTTCTTCCGAATTTTCCACCGCACTTTCCGTTGCATTTTCATCAAGCTGTGCGGCAAGCGGCGCTAGAACTTGTTCCATCAATGCGGTTACGCCCCGTCCTTGCGATGCCGCGATTTGCGCAATTTCACCCAAACCTAATTGATAAAATTCGGCGCAGTGCGAATCGGCATCAATGCCGTCGGTTTTATTGGCGACCAAAACGGTGGTCTTATTTTGGCGTTGGCGCAAATAATGCGCGATGCCGATATCCGCGGCAGTCAATCCGGCGCGCGCATCTACTAAAAACAGCACTACATCCGCTTCTTCAATCGCCAACAGCGATTGTTCCGCCATTTTCTCCTCGACGCCTTCCTCCGTACCGTCGATACCACCGGTATCAATCACGATAAAATCATAACCGGCGATATTTGCTTGACCGTATTTACGATCGCGGGTTAACCCCGGAAAATCCGCCACAAGGGCGTCGCGAGTTCGGGTTAAACGATTGAATAACGTCGATTTTCCTACATTAGGACGACCGACAAGCGCAACTACGGGCGTTGTCATAAAAACCTCTTTAATTGGGTTAAATAGCATTAAGCTATTTAGCATTTAACTGTTGCGCGTATTATATCGGATTTTGTCATTAATTAAAAATTGATCTAATTTGTATAAATTTTAAGTTAGTGTTAAAAAATATTGTGATCTTTATCATAAATTCTTAACAAAGTTTTTACGTTAATGTAGATTGTGAAATAGAATAACCGCCTGTTTTGTGTGATTTTATCATCATTTGAATATTTGCTTTATACGGAGTAGGTTTTATGGCGCTCTTTCTTAGTATTTTTCCTATCGTGCTATTAATTTATTTAATGGTTAAACGTAATGCATTGCCGTCTTATGTGGCATTGCCTTGGATTGCCGTTGTGGTATTGATGATTCAGCTTGTTTTTTTCGGTACGGATATTTCAACGGTCAGCGCCAATATCGCCTCAGCGATTGTGGCGGTGCAAACGCCGATTACCGTGATTTTCGGTGCGATTTTATTTAATCGCTTTTCAGAAATTTCCGGTGCGACGGATACTTTGCGTAAATGGCTCGGTACGATTAACCCGAATCCTGTTGCGCAATTAATGATTATCGGCTGGGCATTTGCCTTTATGATTGAAGGCGCGAGCGGCTTCGGTACGCCGGCGGCGATTGCCGCACCGATTTTAGTCGGTTTGGGCTTTCCTGCCTTGAGAGTGGCGATGTTAGCGTTGGTGATGAACTCCGTGCCGGTTTCTTTCGGTGCGGTAGGTACACCGACGTGGTTCGGTTTCGGTCCGTTAAATTTGGCGGAGAGTCAAATTCTTGAAATCGGTTCGATGACTGCGTTGATTCACTCTTTTGCTGCTATTGTTATTCCGCTTATGGCATTACGCTTTATTGTCAGCGGAAAAGAAATTCGCCAAAATTTAGGCTTTATTTATTTGTCTATTTTTTCTTGCGTCATTCCTTATTTCTTGTTGGCGCAAGTAAACTATGAATTTCCGGCTTTAGTGGGCGGTGCGATCGGTTTGTTGGCTTCCATTTTCTTTGCCAACAAAGGTATCGGTTTGGCGAAGGTTGAAAATACTTTAGACAATAAAACCACAACATTCGGCGAGGTGGCGAAAGCGCTTTTCCCGACCGGTTTATTAATTGCCATTTTAATCGTAACGCGTTTGCAACAATTACCGTTCAAAGCGATGATGAACGACGCGACCACTTGGATGAGTGTTCAACTAGGTTCTTTGGGAACCTTTGAAGTCAGTCAAGGATTAATTTTCAGCCTGAAAAATATTTTCGACACCTCAATTAACGCAAGCTATAAATTACTTTATGTGCCGGCATTGATTCCTTTTGTGGTGACGGTTTTAATCGCGATTCCGGTTTTCGCCGTGTCGGGTAGCAAAACGAAAGATATTTTTGTCGGTAGTTTCAAACAAACGAAAAATCCGTTCTTTGCCTTAGTCGGCGCATTAATTATGGTGAATTTAATGCTGGTCGGCGGTGATAATTCAATGGTGAAAATTATCGGTAAAAGTTTTGCCGAGGCTACCGGCGAATATTGGACGATCTTTGCCTCTTTCCTCGGTGCGGTCGGTGCATTCTTCTCCGGTTCGAATACGGTTTCGAATTTAACTTTCGGCAGCGTACAGCTATCGACGGCAGAAATTACCGGATTATCGGCGACATTAGTGCTTGCATTGCAATCCGTCGGTGGTGCGATGGGGAATATGGTGTGTATCAATAATATCGTCGCAGTGAGTTCCGTATTGAATATTAATAATCAAGAAGGGGCGATTATTAAGAAAACCGTCGTGCCGATGATTGTTTATGGCATTATCGCTGCGGTGGTGGCGTTAACGGTTATCCCGATGTTGTATTAAGTATCGTCAATGTATTTCCGTCGAGTATAAGAAGATTTATACTCGACATTATTTTTTGAATAACAGTTGGAGTAGTTATGAACGTGAATTTTTACGTTACCTGTATTGCCGATGTGGTTAAAGCAGGGGTAGCCAAAAATAGCGTGCTATTGTTAGAAAAGCTCGGATGTCATATCGTTTTTTTAGAAAAACAAGGCTGTTGCGGACAACCTGCGATTAACAGCGGTTATACCAAACAGGCATTAGCAGGAATGAAAAATTTGGTGCAAACCTTTGAAGTCAATGATTATCCTATCGTCGCACCTGCCGGCTCTTGCGTGTATGCGATTAAAAATTATCCGGAATATTTCGAGCGTTTCGGCGAGATGGAATGGGCGGTACGCGCCAAAAAAGTGGCAGATCGTTTTTATGATTTAACGGATTTTATCGTCAATAAACTCGGTGTTACCAATGTTGGTGCGCAATTAACCGGCAAAGCGGTATATCACCCTTCTTGCAGCCTTTCACGCAAATTAGGCATTGTGAACGAGCCTTTAACGCTGCTACAAAACGTCAAAGGATTGCAATTATTGCCGATTCATAACCAACAAACCTGTTGCGGTTTCGGCGGTACGTTTTCAGTCAAAATGGCGGAAATTTCCGGCGAAATGGTTTCCGAAAAAGTGGAACATATCGCCGAAGTCGAGCCGGATTATTTAATCGGTGCGGACGTGAGTTGCTTACTGAATATCGGTGGGCGTCTAAGTCGCGAAGGGCGCAAAATCAAAGTAATGCACATCGCGGAAGTATTAATGCAGGAGGGAAAATAAAATGTCGTTAAAAACCAGTAATCTTGCATTTAAAGTTCGCGTTGACGAGCAAATTCACAATGACATTATGCGTAAAGCCATTGTAATGGCGCAAGAACGTATCGGCACGAATCGGCAAAAAATGGTGGACGAGTTAGGTCATTGGGAAGAATGGCGTGATTCGGCAAAACAAATTCGTAATCACGTTTTGGCGAATTTAGATGCCTATCTTTATCAATTAAGTGAAAAAGTGACGGAAAACGGCGGCAAAGTCTTTTTTGCCGAAACCGCGGAACAGGCGACGGAATATATTCGCAAAGTTGCTTTAGAAAAGAACGCGAAAAAAATTGTAAAATCCAAATCAATGGTGACCGAAGAAATCGGGATGAATCACGTTTTAGAAGCGGAAGGCATTCAAGTGGTTGAAACGGATTTGGGCGAATATATTTTACAAGTGGCGGGCGATAAACCATCTCATATCGTGGTGCCGGCGATTCATAAAGATCGTTACCAAATTCGCAAAGTATTACACGAAAAACTCGGTTATGACGGGCCGGAAACGCCGGAAGCGATGACGTTGTTTATTCGGCAAAAAATTCGTCAGGATTTTTTAGAAGCGGATATCGGCATTAGCGGCTGTAATTTCGCCGTACCGGAAACCGGCAGCATTTGTTTGGTGACCAACGAAGGGAATTTACGTTTAGCCACAACCGTACCGAAAACCCACATCGCCGTAATGGGAATGGAGCGCATTGCACCTACATTTGAAGAAGTGGACGTGCTTATCACAATGCTAGCACGTAGTGCGGTCGGCGCGAAATTGACCGGTTATAATACTTGGCTAACCGGTCCGCGTGTAGAAGGTGAAACGGACGGGCCGGAAGAATTCCATTTAGTGATTGTAGATAACGGTCGCTCGAAAATTTTGCAAAGCGAATTTCAGGAAGTGTTGCGTTGTATCCGTTGTGGCGCTTGCCTTAATACTTGTCCGGCATATCGTCAAATCGGTGGTCACGGCTACGGTTCTATTTATCCGGGTCCGATCGGATCGGTGATTTCACCGTTATTAGGCGGTTATGAGGAATTTAAAGAATTACCTTACGCCTGTTCGTTATGTACGGCGTGTAACTCCGTTTGTCCGGTAAAAATTCCGTTGGCGCAACTTATTTTAAAACATCGCGAGCATATCGCCCAAAACGGAATGACGCCGACTGCCGAGCGCTTATCGATTTTCGGTTTTAATTTTGCCAACTCTCATCCGAATTTATGGAAAGTCGGGGTGAATATCGGTGCGAAAGTCGCGGGTAAACTGATCAAAAACGGCAAAGCGCCAGTGCAAATCGGCGCCTTGGCGGAATGGACGAAAGCGCGCGATTTACCTCAAGCGGAAGGACAAAGCTTTAGAGAATGGTTTAATAACAGAGGTGATAAATAATGGACGTACAAAACAGAGAAAATTTTCTGGATAAATTGGCGCAGAAAATGGGCAGAGCCCGTCGTTTAACGCCTGATCCGTTGCCGCCTCGTTTGAATGATTATCCCACTACGCGTTTGACCGATTTAAGCTTGGCGCAACGTTGTCAGGAATTTGTCGATTTTGCCAAAGTAATGGCGGTCGATGTGATTGAAACAAAGGAAGCGGATATTCAGCAAGCCGTTCTCGCCGCGTGCGAAAAATACGGCGGCGGAAAGATTGTGCTGAATAATGATGCGCGTTTGGAAGCATTGGGTATTACGTCGGTTGTGCGCAATCATTACGATAGCTATATTTGGGATAGCGAAAAGTGCGGTGAAAATTTAGCGAGATCCGAACAAGCGAATATCGGTATCGTTTATGCCGAATACGGCTTGGCGGAATCCGGCGGGATCGTACTTTTCTCCGACAAAGACAAAGGTCGCGCGGTCAGTTTATTGCCGGAAAAATCTATCGTTGTGGTTAGAAAAAGTACCGTATTGCCGCGTGTGGCGCAATTAGCGAGTATTCTGCACAAAAAAGCGCAAGCGGGTGAAAGAATGCCTTCTTGTATTAACATTATCTCCGGTCCAAGTTCGACGGCGGATATTGAATTGGTGAAAGTCGTCGGCGTACACGGTCCGACAACAAAAGTTTATATCGTCATTGATGATTTATAACATCCGCTTAAATAAAAGATCCGAGGCGTATAACCTCGGATTTTTTTATATTTCATTCGCTCTAATGCGTTATTGCGCCGATTTATTGGTTAAACCGATATAAAGACAGAAAATAAAGCCTAAAGCTAAGGCATAAGGGGTAAATTGCGTAATACCGTTGCCGGATGCCGCCAACGCGAAATTATGCGCACCAGCTGCGCCGAGTAACATCCCTAAAATAAATAACGCCGAATCGTTATTTCCCTCGCCAAGGTGAACTAATTGTTTGCCCGGACAACCTCCGCCCAAGGAAAAACAAAGTCCGCACAATGCCATACCTAAGAAATTCCATAGGTACTGGTTATGGGCGATAGGTTGTTTTTCAAAGCCTAAGTGGAATTGTCCGAGCACCAAATTGGTTAATCCGGCAAATACCACCAAAGCGATGACGCCGTTTAATAAATGATAGTCGCGGAATAACACGACATTTCGAAAAGCGCCGATAGAACAAAAACGCGATTTTTGCATTAACACGCCGAGGAATAATCCCGCTCCAAGCGATAGCCAAAGATTGGCGTGTTGTGCTGCCGGACCTTTTTCTGAGAAGAAAATCGCAAGATTTTCACCGAAGCTGAATTTTGTAATTAAAAAGAGGAAAAGAACCAGCGTGAAAAGGATCGGAACAAGACCGGAAGCCGTGCTTTGTTCGCGAGATTTGCCGAGGGAAAAGCCGCGATTAACAAAAAAGATCCCGCCCAACACACCGACAAATAATCCGACGATACCGGCGATTGCCGTTAAGTCTCCACCGCCTAAGCGCAAATAGGCGCGCCAAGGGCAACCTAAAAATGTGAGTGCACCGATCATCGCAAAGAAACCGAGCACGATACGCGTAATCGGCGCAGAACCACCGCGCGGTTTAAATTCTTTGGCAAATAAGGCGCTGACTAACGCACCAAAAACCAAACCGATGAGTTCGGGTCGAATATATTGAAGAGGAGCTGCGCGATGTAAGCCTAATGCACCGGAAGTGTCGCGTAAAAAACAGGCTGCGCAGAAGCCCATATTGCCGGGATTGCCGTTGTAGGTTAGAAGTGGAGCAATGATACCAAGTGCAGCACCTGCAACCACAGGCCAAGTAAATATTTTCATAATCGGACCTTTGTGATATCAAGAATTAAAGACAAATTGTGAGTGTTTTTAAGAACTAAAAAACAGAAGGAATTATAAAACAAAAAAGCACCGAAAAAAGGTGCTTCTAACAAATCTTTGAACTTTATCAAAAAAATTGGCGGAACGGACGGGACTCGAACCCGCGACCCCCTGCGTGACAGGCAGGTATTCTAACCAGCTGAACTACCGCTCCGTTAATAAGGAGTTAAAAATTGGCGGAATGGACGGGACTCGAACCCGCGACCCCCTGCGTGACAGGCAGGTATTCTAACCAGCTGAACTACCACTCCGCACAGGTGGAATGCATAATAATCGCGAATGTTATCTTCGTCAAGGGATTTTTCCGCATTATTGTTCGGTTGATTAATCAATGAACGCTAATGCACGGTTTCCGCTTGGGGTTGTTTATCCCACAGGCAATTATCTTTGCTTTTTTTATTAATTAATTTCAAATAATCAAGGTGCGCTTGCCATTCTTCATCGCTGGGTTTTAACACTTTTAATTCTTGCGAAATAACCACCGCACTTTGTACGCTCGAAAACATTTCTTGTGGAATAATCTCAGGTTCGCTGTCATCAAAGAGACTAGTTTGCCCGCCGGTCATCGCAAGATAAACGTCGCCTAAAATCTCCGCATCCAGTAACGCGCCGTGCAACGTTCGTTTACTGTTATCGATATGCAAACGATCACACAGTGCGTCTAAGCTATTACGCTTGCCGGGATACATTTGCCGCGCCATTTGTAACGTATCGGTCACTAAACAGATTTCATCGGTCTTCACATTAATATGATGTTTTCTGAATTCATAATCCATAAAACCGACGTCGAAGGGCGCATTATGGATCAGCAGCTCGGCACCTTTAATGAACTCGATAAATTCATCCGCAACGGCGGCGAAACTCGGTTTATCCGCCAACATTTCATCCGTAATGCCGTGCACTTTAATCGCATCGGGATCAACGGCGCGATCCGGTTTAATATAAAGGTGCAATTTGCGTCCCGTGTAACGGCGGTTAATCATTTCGACCGCGCCGATTTCGATAATACAATGTCCTTCATAATGAGCGCCGAACTGGTTCATCCCTGTGGTTTCCGTATCCAGTATGATTTGGCGATTAGTGTTTATTTCGATAGTCATTTTGTTTTGCTATATATTCGAATGGTTTTAAGGTATTATCGCCTCATTTAAAGAAAATGAGTAGCGTTAATTCATTGATTATGCAAAAACAGATTGAAATTTTTACCGATGGCTCCTGTTTGGGCAATCCGGGGGCGGGTGGGATCGGCGCGGTATTGCGTTATAAATCGCACGAAAAACGGCTTTCCAAAGGCTATAAATTGACCACTAATAACCGAATGGAATTACTTGCGGTGATTGAAGCGCTGAATTGCTTGAAAGAACCTTGTGCGGTGGCGTTGTACAGCGATAGCCAATATATGCAAGACGGGATTACCAAATGGATTTTTAACTGGAAGAAAAACGCGTGGAAAACCAGTGCGGGCAAACCGGTGAAAAACCAAGATCTATGGGTTCGCCTTGATGAAGCGGTGCAAAAACATCAAATTTGCTGGCATTGGGTAAAAGGGCATAGCGGACATCCGGAAAATGAAATTTGCGATCAACTGGCAAAACAAGGCGCCGAAAGTCCGAATTTAGAAGATACCGGCTATCAACCGGAAACGAAATAAATCTTGATGCGAGAAAAAGAAGTAGGTTGTAGTAAACACTATCTTAGTTTTTATGCCCGAATTTCTCATTTTTGCGATCAAGATCGTAAAAAGAGCGGTAATTTTTTGTCTTAGTTTTTGAAATCAGTAACAATAATCATAGCGCCGAAATTCGGTTCGGAAGATTAAATTTTTATACGGCTCAAATAGGAAATGTTATTATGATAAAGAAAAAGCGAAAACCTTTTTTGAATAGTAAGCAAAAAGATGTTTCGACAAATTTTTTCGTTGGAATGGCGGTTACCACTTGCGTGAGTTTCTTTGCCGGTTTGACAGGGCACGCAGAAATCACAACGGAAGAATTGGTATTGCTGTTTATGACAACGATAATTGCTTTAGTTTACTCAATCTTATTAGTGGGAGATTAATTATGTCGGCACTTTCAATCGGATTAATCGTATTTATAATTCTAGGCGGGATTTTTGTTTATTATGTAAGAACGCACTGAACGCTATTGACGTTCCGCTAGGCTTGCAATTTTCCCATAGAACGTATTTCAAACATTCCATATAAAATATTCCCATTTTAATAAGTTAAATCGATCATAAATCCGCTTTACAAGTAAAATTCGGTAGGAGCGGAACAATGCGCCCGCCCTAGTAAAATCAAATTGTTATTTGAATAACATCCTTTCTTTTCACGCATAATACATTAAGGCAAGCGTGCAATCACTGCATAACCTTGGCGGGCGCCTTCGATTCGGTAATCGGTATCGGCGCAGATAAATGCCGATTCGCCTTGTTTTAAGCAAAGTGCGGTGGAATTCGTCGAAATTTTTAGTTCGCCATCCATTACCAATAAAATTTCCGCATTTGCGGCGTGAAGTTGCGCGGATTCCGCCGGTTCATATTGAATATGGGTTAAGGCGAAATCTTTTGCCGGCGTCGGATAAGTGAAGATTTTGCGATTTTCGGCGGACGGAATAATTTCCGGCACGATTTCGCGGCAATCGATGATTTTTAATAATTCCGGAATATCCACATATTTCGGCGTTAATCCGCCGCGTACAACGTTGTCGGAACACGCCATCAATTCGATATTTTGCCCGCGTAAATAGGCGTGAGGAATACCAGCGTCTTGATAAATTCCTTTGCCTTCTTTAATGTTGACGATATTGAATAAATAAAAACAAATTAATCCCGCATCCAATTTTTCCGCTGAAATTTGCATTGCGTCCAAGGTGTAAAGCACCCAATAATCCGGATTATTTAAGGATAATTGCTGATTTTTATACCGCACTTGATTTGCTTCGACAATCGGCATTAACCACGCGGAAAGTTGCGCTTGGTCGGCTTGCATAATATCGGCGTAAAAGGCGTGCGGATCTTGGGTTTGTAATTTTTCCGCCAAGGTATGTAACGACGGGCGCGCTTGCAAATCGGCGAGAATATCCGCTTTGGCTTTAAACCCGTGCAATAGCCAGAAATCGGATAGCGCAATCATCATTTCCGGTTTGTGGTTGTTGTCTTTATATGTGCGTTTGCTGTCTTTTAAATCGATTCCTTCGGCATTTTCACGGGCGAAACCTTGTTCCGCTTGTTGTTTTGTCGGGTGCAACTGAATGGAAAGCGGTTGTTTGACATCAAGAATTTTCAGCAAATAAGGTAATTCCGTGCCGAAAACCGCGCGACTTTCATCGCCAAGTGCGGTGGGATTTTGCGCTAAAAATGCATTTAACGGTTGTTGCGTATCATTGATTTCCAGCATTGAAGGTGCGGAGCTGTGTGCGCCTAGCCACCATTCCGCATAATGTTGATTCGGTTGTTTTTCAATGCCGAGTAAATCCGGCAGATAATCTTCACCGCCCCAGACATAATGCTGTAAGCAGCCGTTGAGTTTATAAATTCGTTTCATTTTTTTCCTCTAAATCAATTATTTTATTTTTTATAGCCGCCGAAAAACGCCACGACGCTTTCTTGATCCTGTGGATTTTGTAGCGGTGCGATCAAGCGTTTTCCGTTTTTGAGATCGATAACTAAAATATGATTATCGGCAAGATTCAGCGCGTCGATTTTTTCATATTGAATAAAAATATTTTCGTAGAAAAATCCCGTTTCTTTTAAAATGAGTTCAGGTGAGCGAATAAACGCCATATAGAGACTGAGAATAATCGCGGTAGCCAATAAATAAAGCGTAATCGGGCTAATATTGGCGTAAGTTTGATATAGGATAATAATGATTAAACCGATAAAAATCAGCGCATCGATTTTTGCGCGTTTTTTTAACCGCACTTTTAATTTTGTTTTTCCTTTTAATTTGTCCATTCCGAATTGATCATAAAAAGCATAAAGAAAAAACAGAGCAATACCGATAAGAAGTAGTGTATCAACCATAGTTCATATCTATTATTTAAGCGAAAAAAGGTGGGCAAGCGCCCACCCGAAGATGAAGAGAATTATAGCTTAGGCAAGGATACCTGTCCACGCGCCGAGAATACCGATCACGAAAATACCGACGATAATCATCAACGCATTAACACGGTTACGCAACAACCACATACAAGCAAAGGTAAAGACAAGCGGTAATAAGCCGGGCATTAAGCTGTCTAAAATGCTTTGTACTGTGGTGGTTTCGACCGTACCGTCTTGCTTTTCAATTACGGAAACTACTAGCGGCACGTTGATACTTGTCCATTTTTGCACCAGTGCGCCCATAATGAACAAACCGAGAATCGATGCGCCTTCGGTTAATTTTTGTAATAAACCGCCGCTCATATCTTGAACGACGTTTAAGCCTTTTTTATAGCCGTAAGTCACGCCGTAATAACGGGTTGCCAAACGCACTAAGTTAAATAATACGAAGAATAGAAGCGGACCTAAGATACTTCCGCTAAGCGCAAGACCCGCACCCAACGCGGCAAAAACCGGACGTGCCGTACCCCAATAAATCGGGTCGCCCACACCTGCCAACGGGCCCATAAGACCGACTTTGATACCATTGATTGCCGCATCGTCGATTTCTTTACCGTTAGCACGCTCTTCTTCCATTGCGATAGTCACGCCCAAGACCGGCGCGGCAACGAAAGGTTGTGTATTGAAGAATTCCAAATGGCGTTTAATCGCGTCTTTACGTTCTTGCGAATTCGGATCCGGATATAAACGTTTGATGACCGGCACCATAGCATAAGCGAAACCTAAGGCTTGCATCCGTTCGAAGTTCCAAGATCCTTGGAAAAGGTTAGAACGCAAAACCACTGCATTTAAATCACTTTGCGTGACTTTTTTAATTTCTGTTGTCATCTTATTATTCCTATTAATCTAATCTGTTATCAAGGTCATTATTGCTTTGCGCAACCACTTGCACCACTTTGCTTTGATTGTATTTAGGGTGAACTTGGATATAAATCGCCGCCATAATCGCGCCTAATACGCCCAATGCGACAAGGTTGAAATCCGTGAACGCCGCGATAACGAAACCGGCATAGAAAAACGGCATTAAGTGACCGGCGCGCATCATATTGATAACCATTGCGTAACCGACCACGGCGATAATACCGCCGGCGATTTTAAGACCTGTCGTAACCACTTCAGGAATCGCGTTTAACATTGATTGCACGACGTCGGTTCCCGCTGTCAACGCAACGACAAGGGCTGGAATCGCGATACGCATCGCTTGTAATAATAAGGCGCTGCAGTGGATCCAATCCAAACGGTTTAAATTACCGTCTTGAATGGATTTATCCGCCGCGTGTTGGAAACCGACGGTAATCGCACGCACCACATAAGTTAATACTTGACCTGCTGCTGCAAGCGGAATGGCGATCGCGATACCGGTGGTAATTTCTTGTCCGCCGACGATAACCAAAATGGTCGAAATCACGGAGGCTAACGCTGCATCCGGCGCCAATGCCGCACCGATATTCATCCAACCGAGGGCTAATAATTCCAAAGAACCGCCGACGATAATGCCGGTTTTAATATCGCCCAAAACCAGACCGATTAAGGTACAAGCGATTAACGGACGGTGAGTTTGAAACTCGTCAAGAATAGAACCCATACCGGAAATACAGGCGACAATAAATACAAGCACGACTTGTAATGTTGAAATTTCCATAATAAAAATCCTTAAATAAGATTATTTTTCTTTAATAAATCCATCATATATTGACGGGTATCATTTGAGACTTTACGCACGTCAAGTTCTACGCCGAGGGCATCGATCGCTTTAAATGCTTCAATATCGCGTTCATCGACGGCAACGGCGCTAGTGATCATTTTTTTGCCTTCTTTATAAGCGATACCGCCGATGTTGATTGATTTCATTTCCACGCCGGCGTTCAATAATTTGAGTACGTCGGTCGGATTGGTGAAAAGTAACATCACGCGTTCGTCCGCATATTCAGGGTTGTTATATACGCGAATCATTTTATCCACGTCAACAACGTGCGCAGTCACGCCCGGAGGTGCTACGCTTTTTAACATTGTGGAACGCACGCTGTCTTTCGATACGTCGTCGTTCACTACAATAATACGGCTTACGCGACTTTCTTTCGTCCAACGAGTTGCTACTTGACCGTGAATCAAGCGATCGTCGATACGCGCCAAACCGATAACAAGATGACCTTCTTTATTCGTCACGACGGACGGTTGCGCTGCGGCTTGCGCTTGAGCGACAGGTGCGGCAGGCGCTTCTTCCGGTTCTTGATATTTTAATGCGCGCACGCCGGTACGACCGGTTTCCAACGCAATCGCTACTAATTCTTGCAGACTCGGGCCGTCGTCGCGTGCCATAAAGGTTTCCACCAACATAGGCACATTCACGCCGGTCACAATATCCATATTATCCTTACCTTCCGACACGCGGTTTGCCGCATTAAACGGACTGCCGCCCCAAGTATCGACTAAGAATAATACTTCATCGCAATGAGATAAGCTTGTTGCAAGTTTTTCTTGGTATTTCGCCATAATCGTTTCCGCGTTTTCACCCGGAATAAAATCAATGACGGCAACGTTTTCTTGCTCACCAATCAACATTTCCGTGGTTTTGAGCAGTTGTTCCGCCGCAACCCCGTGAGTGGCGATGATGATCGCAATAGTCATACGAACTCCTTAATTAATAAACAATGGTGAGGATGAATTATAAAGGAATTTACTCCAATATAATGTGATTTGTGTCACGAATTTTGCTTGGTAATATCAAGAAATTGTGATTCAAATCAAGTTTATGTGTAAATTCAACGAAGATAAGTGCTGGAGTGATATTTATTTTTTATCATTTTAAAAATAAAACTCCAATTTTTTTATTTATTTCGTGTTTTGCTCAGAATACGCTTTATTCCGATAAAAAAAGTGCGGTGAAAAATAATTTATTTTCTACCGCACTTTCTTCGTTCTTATCGCGACACCGTTATTTTTTAAGTAATTCTGCGTGCGCTTTTTTCTGTTCTTTCATTTTGCTACTGATTTCACGACGTTGTTTAGATAATTCCGCATTACGAATCGTGTAATCGTCAACGCGGGTTTCATAGTCATCGCGCATATTTTCAATAATTGCACGAACGTCTTCGATACTCATATCGTCACGGATATATTGATTTAAGTTATCCAATAACAATACGCGTTTTTGGTTGTCGCGGATTTTACGATTGTTATCGTCCATATCCCGCAATAATCTGTTTTTTAAACGATACATACGCACATACTCTAAAACGTCTTGGAAGGATTGCTTGTTGATGTTTTCCATAATTTTTAACTCCGAACTAATAATCTCGACGATTTGATTAATGTAGTCTTTTTTACCGATTTCGTCAAAGTATTCAGTGTATTTTTCCGAATAAAATCAAAAAAATGCCGGAATCGCGTAAAATTCGTTGATTACCTTAGCTTGAGGTGATAAAACTAACCGATTAGTTTCTTTATATTCAGTAAAATCAGGAAGTGAAAAATGTCAAACGTATTTAATTTCAGCGCCGGTCCGGCAATGATGCCGAAGGCGGTTTTAGAACAAGCTCAACGTGAGTTATTGAATTGGCAAGAGCAGCAAACCTCCGTAATGGAAGTGAGCCACCGCGGTAAACTTTTTATGGAATTAATTACGCAAGCGGATAAAGACTTCCGCGAGTTGTATCATATTCCCGATAATTACAAAATCTTATTTTTACAAGGTGGTGCACGCGGACAATTCGCTGCGCTTCCGATGAATTTGGCGAACAATAAGGGCAAAGCCTTATATCTCACTAGCGGACATTGGTCGTCCACCGCCGCAAAAGAAGCGCGTTTATTCACCGACGTGGAAGAAGTGAATATTCTCAAGGACGGCAAATTGGAAACCGGCAATTTGGATTTCAGCGACGTTGCCGAACAATATGATTATGTGCATTACTGCCCGAACGAAACTATCAGCGGCGTGGAAATTTTTGACGTACCGAATGTGGGCGATGCGGTGTTGGTGGCGGATATGTCGTCCAATATTCTTTCTCGCGAAATCGATGTGAATCAATTCGGTGTGATTTATGCCGGCGCACAGAAAAATCTCGGGCCGGCGGGTATTACTATCGTGATTGTGCGCGAAGATTTAATCGGCAATGCGCGCAAAGAAACGCCGAGCATTTGGAACTATGAAGTTCAAAGTAAAAGCGACTCGATGATCAACACCCCGCCGACTTTCGCGTGGTATTTATGTTCGCTCGTGTTCAAACACTTGCTTGCCACCGGTGGTGTGACAGCAATGGCAAAACGCAACCGAGAAAAAGCGGCTTTGCTTTATGCCTATTTGGATCAAAGCGACTTTTATCAAAATAACGTCGCAAAAAACAACCGCTCTTTAATGAACGTGACATTCACCACCGGCGATGACGAACTTAATGCAAAATTTGTCGCCGAAGCTACGGCAGCCGGCTTACAAGCCCTTAAAGGACATAAGGTGCTCGGTGGAATGCGCGCTTCAATCTACAATGCAATGCCGATCGAAGGCGTGCAAGCCTTGATTGCCTTTATGCAAAAATTTGAAGCGGAAAATAAATAATCTTTAGGGCGGGAATATTCCGCCCTTTCTTGCTTTTAAGATGAAAAAGATTTACATTGTAGTTACTTCACTACAATCTTGGGAGGTTGCTATGATTATAACCAGCCGTGAATTTAATCAACATCTCAGCAAAGCCCAAAAATCGGCAATGATTGAACCTGTGATTATTACTAACCGAGGTGAACCGGCTTTTGTGTTGATGAGTTATCAAGAATACGAAAACAGTAAAAAAGCTAAACCTGAATTTAAAAGTGCGTTAGAGGCGTTAACGCCAACTGATCCGCTTGTGGGCGAAATTGAACTTGAAATTCCGCCGAGAAGCAAAGCGC
Source organism: Caviibacterium pharyngocola (assembly GCF_002795405.1). GTDB lineage: Bacteria > Pseudomonadota > Gammaproteobacteria > Enterobacterales > Pasteurellaceae > Caviibacterium > Caviibacterium pharyngocola. The sequence goes on from NZ_PHGZ01000013.1 coordinate 254,714, forward strand.
AACGCAGACCAGTGGAGTTCTAATGTATTTATTTGATACGAACGTGATCAGTGAAACGCGCAAAATTCTTTTAGGAAAAGCCAATCAAGGTGTGGTTGATTGGCTTGCGAGCATAAATAAAGAGGATATATACACGAATTTCGTCGTATTTATGGAATTAGAGCGGGGTATTTTGTCAATGGAACGTAGAGATATTGAACAAGGTAAACGTTTAAGAAACTGGTTTGAGATCACGGTAATACCGAGTTTCAAAAACAAAATTTTCTCCATTGACGCCGAAACCGCAAAGATCTGTGCCAAATTACATATTCCTGATCGTTCACCTGAAAATGATGCTTGGATTGCCGCGACCGCGATCCAGCATAATTTAACATTAGTTACCCCAAATGCTGCTGACTTCGAACGTTTAGGCGTAAAATTATTTAATCCGTTTCAATAAAAATTACCGCTTTTAAGCGATCAGATAAGGACAAAATATGCAATACATCAATATCGCCAACGAAGGCATAAAATCCCTTTCTCCATATCAAGCAGGCAAACCGATTGAAGAACTTGAACGCGAGCTTGGTATTACCAACATCGTAAAACTTGCCTCCAATGAAAACCCATTTGGTTTCCCAGAAAGTGCGAAAAAAGCGATTCAAGCTCAGCTTGATAACTTAACTCGCTATCCTGACGCGAACGGTTTTGAGTTAAAACAAGCGATTTCACAAAAATTCGGCGTGCAACCAAACCAAATCACGCTCGGCAACGGATCAAACGATTTGTTAGAGCTTTTCGCACACACTTTTGCCGGCGAAAAAGATGAAATCATCTACTCGCAATACGCTTTTATTGTTTACCCGTTGGTAACAAAAGCGATTAACGCTGTAGCACGCGAAATTCCAGCCAAAGATTGGGGGCACGATTTAGACGGCTTCTTAAAGGCGATTAACGACAAAACCAAGCTAATTTATATCGCCAATCCAAACAACCCGACAGGGAATTTTTTAACGGAAGCGGAAGTGGATAATTTCTTAAACCAAGTGCCAGAACGTGTTCTAGTCGTGCTTGATGAGGCTTATACCGAATTTACCGATGCAAAAGAGCGGTTAGATTCGTTCGAACTTTTGCAAAAATACCCTAATTTAATTATCTCTCGTTCTCTTTCTAAAGCCTATGGATTGGCGGGCTTGCGTATCGGTTATGCGGTATCAAATCCCGAAGTTGCCGATCTGCTTAACCGTGTTCGCCAGCCGTTTAACTGCAATGTGTTGGCGTTGGTTTCAGCCGTAGCAGTGATGAAAGATGATGCTTTTGTAGCAAAAGTGGCGGAAAACAACCGCACAGAAATGGCACGCTATGAAGCATTTTGCCAGCAGCACGGATTGGAATATATCCCGTCTAAAGGTAACTTTATCACCATTAACTTTAAACGACCGGCTCAACCGATTTATGATGCATTATTGCGCGAAGGCGTTATCGTCCGTCCAATCGCCGGCTACGGAATGCCAAATCATCTGCGTGTGAGTATTGGTCTTCCGCACGAAAATGATAAATTTTTCACCGCGCTTTTGAAGGTGTTGGGTTAGTTATGCTTGATATTACACCGCTCAATAATGCTATATTTCGATTAGAAGAAGGGCTTATTCGCTATGAAAGCGATATTTCCGATTTGCAAATTCGCGATGGCTTAATTCAGCGTTTTGAATTTACTTATGAATTAAGCCATAAAATGCTGAAGCGTTACTTAGAAAGTATTGTGCCTAATCCGCAAGAGCTGGATACAATGACCTTTCAAGACTTAATTCGTACAGGTAATGAATTTGGCTTATTGCAAGGCAACTGGACAAATTGGAAGCAGTATAGAGATATGCGAAGCCGTACTAGCCACACTTATGACGAAGCAACGGCGATTGCTGTTGTGGCGGGGATTCCTGCATTTCTTACGGAAGCTCAATTTTTGCAAGAACAATTAGCAAGTAGATTAAAATGAATGCGTTAAAAATAAAATCGGAAGAGTTGGAAATCGTTAAAGCTATTTTGCAAACATTTGTACCAAATGTACCTGTCTGGGCGTTTGGTTCTAGAGTAAAAGGCACAGAAAAACCTTATTCCGATTTAGATTTAGCCATCATTACTGAAAAGCCGTTAAGCTTATTGGAACACGCTAATTTAGTCGAAGCATTTTCGGAATCGGATTTACCTTATAAAGTCGATATTGTTGATTGGGCGATAACCAGCGATAATTTCAAACAAATCATTCAACAACAATACATTATTATTCAATAACAAGCGGTGAGTTCCGCTTTATTTTTTACCATTTCGGACACAACATTATGGAAAAACTCACTCTTTCCCCGATCGCTCAAGTTTCAGGCGAAATCAATTTACCCGGCTCGAAGAGCCTTTCTAACCGTGCGTTGTTGCTTGCAGCACTTGCAAAAGGCACAACGCAGGTCACCAATTTATTAGACAGCGATGATATTCGCCATATGCTTAATGCGTTAAAAGCCTTGGGCGTGAATTATCAGCTTTCCGAAGATAAAACCGTTTGCACCGTTGAAGGTGTCGGAGGTGCGTTCCAATGGCAAAACGGCTTGTCGCTCTTTTTAGGTAATGCCGGCACGGCAATGCGTCCGTTGGCTGCGGCACTTTGTTTAAAAGGGCAGAGTGAAGCGGAAGTGATTTTAACGGGCGAGCCACGAATGAAAGAACGCCCGATTAAGCATTTGGTCGATGCACTTTTGCAGGCTGGCGCAAAAGTGCAATATTTGGAAAACGAGGGCTATCCGCCGATTGCGATTCGTAACACAGGTATTCAAGGCGGAAAAATTCAAATTGACGGCTCGATTTCTTCCCAATTCTTAACCGCACTTTTAATGGCTGCACCGTTGGCGGAAGGGGATATGGAGATTGAAATCATCGGTGATCTGGTCTCAAAACCTTATATCGATATTACCCTTGCGATGATGAAAGATTTCGGCGTAAGCGTTCAAAACAACAACTACCAAACGTTCTTGGTAAAAGGCAATCAATCTTATGTTTCGCCACAAAAATATTTAGTGGAAGGCGATGCCTCTTCGGCTTCTTATTTCCTTGCTGCTGGGGCAATTAAAGGCAAAGTGAAAGTCACGGGAATTGGTAAAAATTCCATTCAAGGTGACCGCTTGTTTGCCGATGTGTTGGAAAAAATGGGCGCAAAAATCACTTGGGGCGACGATTTTATTCAAGCAGAAAGAGGTGAACTCAAAGGCATTGATATGGATATGAACCATATCCCCGATGCCGCAATGACGATTGCGACCACCGCACTTTTTGCTAGAGGGGAAACGGTGATCCGCAATATCTATAACTGGCGAGTAAAAGAAACGGATCGCTTAACCGCAATGGCAACAGAATTGCGTAAAGTCGGGGCAGCGGTGGAAGAGGGCGAAGATTTTATTCGCATTCAACCGCTTGATTTAGCACAGTTTAAGCACGCTGAGATCGAAACTTACAACGATCACCGAATGGCGATGTGTTTCTCACTAATTGCATTATCAAACACAGAAGTCACCATTTTAGATCCAAAATGCACCGCAAAAACCTTCCCGACGTATTTTGCGGAGTTTGAAAAGATCGCCGTATCTCCAACGGTTGAATAATTACGCTATCCGTCAAATTATGCCGATAATTGTTGTTATCGGCATACTCATCATTGGATTGATTTCATATAGTATGGAAATCATACCCTGAAATCCTTTTAGTCGTTTCAATTAAGAAACCAATTCCAACATTTCTTGTGCATTGGCAAGCGCGGTTTCCGTAATAGTGCTGCCGCCCAATAATTTCGCTAAGGCTTTAACTCGTTGTTGCGCGGAAAGTGCGGTGATTTTCGTTTCGGTTTTACCGTTTACCGTTTGTTTCGCTACAAGGAAATGATGATTCCCTTGGCAAGCCACTTGTGGCAAGTGAGTAATACAAATCACTTGGCATTTTTGTCCTAAACTACGCAATAGTTTACCCACAACGCTAGCGGTCGCACCGCTGATCCCAACGTCCACTTCGTCAAAAATTAATGTCGGCACGGCTGTTTTATCGGAAGTTAATACTTGCAATGCCAATGCGATTCGAGAAAGCTCGCCGCCCGAAGCGACCTTTGCTAAAGGTTGTGAGGATTGCCCTAAATTACTGCGTAAATTAAATTGCACGCCGTCACTACCGTTTGCGCTAACTTTATTATTGTCGGTTTCTAACAATACGGAAAATTCGGCATTTTCCATTGCTAATTGTTTAATTGATTTGGTAACTTGCTTCGCCAATTTTTCCGCACCTTGGCGGCGGCTGAGATGAAGCGCTTTGGCGCTTTCCAGCATTAAGGCATAAGCATTTTGTTCTTGCGCTAATAATTCCTGTTCGCTATCTGAAAATTCGTTGAGTGTTTGCAGTTCGCGTTTGAGGGTTTTATGTAATTCGACCAATTCCGCCGGTTTCACGTTATGTTTTCGAGCAAGTTGAAGCGCTTGTGCCATACGTTGCTCGGTTTCTTGCAATAACATCGGATCTTGTTCGATATGCGCGCTTAAATGACGGATTTCGGAATCCGCCTCTTGAATTTGAATCAACGCCTCTTGCAGCATTGTTTGCACGTCGGCATAACGCGAATCCAATTCAGTGAGTTCGTCGATATATTGCGTCGCTTTATACAATAAGGAATCGATACTCACGCTTTCGTTTTCGCTTAAAAGCTGTAATGCGGATTGTGAAAGTGAAGTCAAAGTTTCGCTGTTCGATAAGCGATTATGGGTTTCTTCCAACTCAGCATATTCGTTTTCTTTTAAATTAAACAAATCCAATTCGTCGGTTTGGTATTGTAGAAGCTGTTTTTTCGCCTCGTTTTCCGCGCAGCGTTGTTGAAATGTCTCCACTTGGTGACGCAAAGCTTTCCAAGTGCGGTAAGTTTCTTGCATTGTTTTTAACAAATCGGAATGGGCGCAAAAATTATCTAATAATTGCAGTTGAAAATCGCTTTTCAGTAATTGTTGAGACGCGTGCTGCCCGTTAATTTGAATTATATATTGTCCGAGTTCTTTCAGCTGTGCGGCGGAAACCGGCGTATTATTAATAAATGCTTTGGAGCGTCCGTCCGCATTAATAACACGTCGTAAAATACAGTTCTCCGCAGAATCGAGATCCTGCAATTCGTGCGCTTGTAGCCAAAGCGCGGCGGGAGAGGATGGTTCAATATAAAAGGTGGCGCAGATTTCGGCGCGATCTTGTCCCTCGCGCAGCATCGCCGCTTCGGTTCGTTGCCCTAAACATAATCCCAATGCATCAATCGCAATGGATTTTCCCGCACCGGTTTCACCGGTAATGACGGACATTCCGCGATTAAATTCAATATCGGAACGTTGAACGATAGCAAAGTTATTAATGGTTAATTGGGTGAGCATAACAAAATCCTCTTTACTGTATTTTATATCAGTATAAACTGTTTTTTTATACAGTAAAGATTTTTTTGTTTATTTTTTATGATAAATTTTTCAACCAGCCTAATTTTGAGCTTAACACATTGTAATAATTATAATTTTTTAAATGCAGCAAGCGAAGTTTGTGGCTGCTTTTATAAATATGCACCACATCGTCCGGCGTGAAGGTGAGGGCAATTTGGCTGTCGCAACCGACTTCCAACTGCGAAGTATTGTATTCGGCGAAACGAATCGAAATTTTACTATCGCCGTCGATTACCAAGGGGCGCGAAGAAAGCGTATGCGGGAACATCGGAACCAGCGCAATCGCATTTAGTTGCGGGGTTAAAATCGGGCCGCCGGCGGATAAGGAATAAGCGGTGGAACCGGTCGGCGTAGAAATAATTAAGCCGTCGGAACGCTGTGAAAAGGCGAATTTATCATTGATATAAACGTGAAAGTCGATCATATGGGCGATTTTCGCCGGGTGAATAACCGCTTCGTTCACGGCATTGCTTTGGGCGATAATTTCGCCGTTGCGTTCGATTGTCGCTTCCAGCATAAAACGTTCCTCGACGAAAAATTCGCCGTTTTCTAAGCAAGCTTCTAATTGCGCGTAGGCGTTTTTCGGATCGATATCGGTCAAAAATCCTAAATTTCCGCGGTTAATGCCGATAAGGGCAATGTCGTATTTGGCTAAAATACGCGCGCGTCCCAGCATATTTCCGTCACCGCCGATGACGATTGCCAGTTGTGCCAAACGACCGATTTCTTCCAAATCGGCAAGATGATGCGTAGGTAGATGAAGCCGTTCGCCGATTTCTTTTTCCACCAAAACTTGATAGCCTTTTTCCGTCAACCATTGAAAGACGTTTTTATGCATTTGCATATTCACGTCATTTCGCGGTTTTCCGACTAAGCCGATGGTGTGGAAAGAAATATGCAACGCGTTGTTGTCGAGCAAGGTGGATGAAGCCATAATAGTTCCGTTTTATGCGTAAAAATGACCGCACTTGAATTCATAAAATTAGTGCTTATATTACACATAAACCTCGGCAGTTACCAGATCATCGCGAGGGATGTGGTTATTTTTGCGTTTTTTGCTACAATAGAAATGATTTAAAAAAATGGAGTAACGTAATGTCAGAACAAGAACAAAAACAGGATCTTCCGGAAGCGGAAACTCAAGCTCTAGCGGACGAAGCGCAGCAAGAACCCGCCGCGGAAACGGCTCAAGAAACCGATGCGTTGGAAGAAGCGATTGCCCGCGTACAAGAATTGGAAGAACAATTAGCGGAAACGGCGAAAAAAGAGCAGGATATTTTACTGCGCACGCGTGCGGAAATGGATAATATTCGTCGTCGTGCCGAACAAGACGTTGAAAAAGCGCATAAATTCGCCTTAGAAAAATTTTCCAAAGACTTATTGGAAACCATTGATAATTTGGAACGCGCGTTGACTACGCCGGCAAATTTAGAAGATGAAGGCGTGAAAGGCTTGATTGACGGTGTTGAATTGACCTTAAAAGGTTTATTGTCAACCGTGGCCCGCTTCGGTGTCGAGCCGGTCGGTGCGGTGGGCGAGGTGTTTAATCCGGAATTGCACCAAGCGATTTCGATGCAACCGACGGAAGGTTTTGAAACCAATCAAATCACCGTTGTGCTACAAAAAGGTTATTTGTTGAACGGTCGTGTGATCAGACCGGCGATGGTAATGGTTGCCGCATAAAGATAAAAAATAAAAAACAGACGGGCAACCGTCTGTTTTTTTATCTCTCGGCAGAGGCGCTATCAAGCGCTTTCCGTTGTTTTTCCGCTTTTTGCTGCTCGCGTCTTTTTTGGAAAAACGCACTTAGTTGACGACTACATTCTTCTTGCAAAATCCCGCCGCTGATTTCTAAAACGTGATTCATTTTGTAATCGTCGAAAAAATGAAAACGCGAACCCACCGCACCGGTTTTATAATCCGCAGCGCCGAATACTAAGCGTTTGATTCTGCTGTGTAAAATCGCACCGGCGCACATTGTGCAGGGTTCCAAAGTGACATATAGCGTAGTATTTAATAAGCGATAATTACCGATTTTTTTACCGGCGTTGCGTAGTGCGATAATCTCGGCGTGTGCCGTGGGATCCGAATTTAAAATGGATTGATTCCAGCCTTCGCCGAGAATCTCGCCTTGTTCGTCAACCAGCACCGCACCGACCGGAATTTCACCGATCATTTCGGCTTTTTTGGATAATTCCAAGGCATAGCGCATCATTTCCAGATCAAAATCCGACCGCACTTTTTAGATTCCTTTCTGATTGAGATCTTTATAGTAATCGCAGCCGCGTTGATCGCCGTTATCACAAGCATCGCCGTAAAGTTTTTTAGCTTTCGGCAAATCGACCTTCACGCCTTTGCCTTGCTCGTATAGCGCGCCTAAATTGAGTTGTGCCGGCGCATAGTTTTGTGCCGCCGCTTTGCCGTACCAATCCAGTGCTTTTGCATCGCTTTGTTGCACGCCCGTGCCGGTTTGGTACATTAATCCCAAACTGAATTGCGCGCGTGCGTAATTTTGTTCGCCGGCTTTGTTAAACCATTGCAACGCTTTAGCGTAATCTTGTTTGAAATTCAACCCTTTATAATAATGCATCGCCAAATCGTACTGCGCCGCCGGATAGCCGGCTTCGGCTGCGTTTTCCAACCACGTCATCGCAATATTCACGTCTTGGCGCAGTCCTTTGCCTTCCATATACATATGCGCTAGCTGATATTGCGCTTGCGGAAGATGTTGTTCCGCAGCCGATTTATAAAATTTTACCGCAGTGTGATAGCTTTGTTCGACGCCCTGACCCAATTCGTACATATAACCTAAATTGAATTGCGCGGCGGGCATTTCTTGGCGCGCGGCAAGGTTATACCAATGCAACGCATTGGCGTAATCCTGTTTGTTATCATAACTTACGCCGAGATAGAATTGCGCTTCGGCGTCGCCTTGTTCGGCGGCTTGCTGCAAGGTAGCGACATCGGTTTCCGCGCTGTATTGCGCCCAAACGTTAGCGCCGAACAGCGCGCTGATAAGAAAAAGAGAATAAGTGATTTTTTTCATAAATTACACCGAAAACGGATATTTAATCGCCTCGTGACATTGATAACCGACCACGTTGAAATCGTCCATTGTCACCCAAGTTTCTAAGTCTTCTAAGGATTTAATCTCCGGATTAATTTCAAGTTTAGGCGAAGGAAACGGCTCGCGTTTCAGTTGCACGTCGCGCATTAATTCCAACTGATCTTCATAAATATGCGCATTGACGATTTTATGAAACGCCAAACCCGGTTTTTTACCGGTAATTTGCGCCATTAACGCCAAAAAGGTAAATACTTGAATTTGATTGAAATTTAAGCCCAAAGGCACATCGCAAGAACGCTGATAACTGGTGAGATAAAGGGTATCGCCCAACAAAGAAAAAGTATGCGTGTGCATACAAGGGCGCAAACAGCCTAAATCGATTTCGCCGGGGTTAAAAAAGGTCATAATTTCACCGCGATCATCAATACCGTTTTTCAGGTTATTAACGATTTTACGCAGCTGATCGACGGTTTCGCCGTTCGGTTTGCGCCACGCACGACCTTGCACGCCATAAACGCGTCCCATATCGTCCGTACCTTTGCGGTGCGGATTATTTAACCACGCGCTGTTTTCATTGGCGTTGGCATCCCAAGTTTTGGTGCCCAAACGGCGAAAATCCGCCGCGTTATCATAACCGCGAATATAGCCTAAAAATTCGGCGATGGCGGCTTTCCAATAACTTTTCCGCGTAGTGATTAGCGGAAAGGCATTATTTGCCACATCATAAGTTAAATCCGCGTTAATCACGGTTAAACAACGTTTGCCCGTGCGTTCGTTTTCAATCCAAGTGCCTTGATCGATAATACGTTGACATAAATCCAAATATTGGCGCATAACTCATTAACCTTTCTGTTTTTTAACCGCACTTTGATAAGCGACGGCAATGATCAGCAAACCGATAAGGATCATCGGCAGCGATAAAATTTGTCCCATTGAAATATGTTGCCCGAAATATAAGCCTAATTGGGCGTCCGGTTCGCGGAAAAATTCGACGATAAAACGGAACACGCCGTAGCAGAACAAGAACAAGCCGGCGACGGAACCGGTCGGGCGCGGTTTTTTAATAAAGAGGTTTAAAATAAAAAACAGCACCAAACCTTCTAAAAAGGCTTCATAAAGCTGCGACGGGTGGCGCGGCAAAAAGCCGCCGGACGGGAATAAAACCGCCCAAGATACATCGGTGACGCGTCCCCAAAGTTCGTCGTTAATAAAATTGCCGATACGTCCCATTCCTAATCCGAAAGGAATCAATGGCGCGACGAAATCGGCGGTTTTCCAGAAACCGCGGCGTTGCAAGCGGGAAGTGATGATCATTGACAAAATCACTCCGATTAAACCGCCGTGGAAAGACATCCCGCCTTCCCACACGCGGAATAAATAAAGCGGATCCTGTAGGAAATAATCGAATTGATAGAACATCACATAGCCGATTCGTCCGCCTAAAAACACGCCGAGAAAACCGTTAAAAAGCAAGTTATCCACTTGCTCGGTCGTCCAACCGCTATTCGGCTGTGCGGCGCGGCGCACGGCAAGCCAACGGGCGAAAATAAAGCCGATAAGATACATTAAACCGTACCAACGCAAACCGATCGGGCCCAGTTGAAAAATCACCGGATCGAATTGCGGGAAAGCCAAAAACTCAGAATTCATAATTTTCCTTTTTATTTAATTAACATATCGATCGCAATCACGATCAACATTAAGGCAAAATAGCGCTTAAGGGTCGGAACCGGTAATTTCGTGGTGGTGGTCGCACCGACTTTCGAGGTGAAAAACGAAGTCAGCGTAATGCCGACGACCGCCGGTAAATATACATAACCTAAAGAATAAGCCGGCATATTCGGCACATTCCAACCGCCGATAATAAAACTGAACATTCCCGACACGCCCAATAACATTCCGCAAAATGCCGATGAACCGATGGCTTTTTTCATTTCGATACCGCGCGAGTTCAAAAACGGCACGATAAACCCGCCGCCGCCGATACCCGCCGCACTGGAGGCGATACCGATCAAAATGCCGCCGATAACCGAAGAAAGTGCGGTGAGTTTTTTCACCACTTTTTTCGGTTTGACCGATAACGCCATTTTTATCGCCAAGTACACGACTAAACAGGCAAAAAGCTTGCTGGCAATGCTTTTATCCAATTTACCGATAAACAAGCCTGAAATAAAGGTGGAAATCATAATCACCGGCGCCAAAATTTTGACCGCGCTCCACACAATGTTGCCGAGTTTGTGATGGCGCTGGGCAGAGGAAAATCCGGTGATAACAATGGTGGCGAAGGAAGTGCCTAACGCGGCGGACATCAACGCTTGATCCGGCACGCCGATCATCGGTAGCAAATAGACTAAAACAGGGACGATCACCAAACCGCCACCGATGCCGAACAATCCGGCAAGAAAACCGACGACCGCGCCGACGGCTAAACAAATAAGAAAAAAGGTTAGCATTTTTAGCCTCTTGATTTATTGGAAAAACGTTTTTGATGTTTGTGCGAGTTTGATTTTTTTGCCGAATAAGCCGGTTTCGCGCCCGAGTTTGTTTCATTCGAAACAGAAAGTTGCGGTTTTGTCGGATCAAATAACACGCCGGCAAATTCCTTCATCGCTTTGCGATAAACGTCCTTTTTAAACGACACCACTTGACGCACGGGATACCAAAAGCTGACCCAACGCCAACCGTCGAATTCCGGCGATTTGCTGCATTGCATATTGATATTTTTTTCATCCGAAATAAGTTGTAATAAAAACCAACGTTGTTTTTGCCCGATACACACGGGCTTGCTGTCATAGCGCAACAAGCGTTTCGGCAATTTATAGCGCAACCATTGTTTCGACGCATACAAAATTTTGACGTCTTTCGGCGTTAACCCGACTTCTTCGAATAATTCGCGGTACATCGCTTGCTCGGCGCTTTCATTATCATTAATGCCGCCTTGCGGAAATTGCCAAGAATTTTGCCCGTACCGCTTTGCCCACAGCACTTGTCCTTTGCGGTTACAAATTACAATGCCCACATTCGGACGGTAGCCATCGAAATCGATCACTATCGTTCACCTTAATTTCAGTTTTAAATTTTATTGATAACTTGGAATTGTTTCATACTCCGACATTTTTCACAACCGCTAATCTTGATTTTCGCGGGAAAAGTCCCTGAAATTGTGAAAATGTCGGCGAACAAAGAAAAAATTGTGCATACGGCTGTGGATAATTTGCGAATAAATGGAAAATAAATCGAATTAAACACAAAAAATAGCCCGTAATTCAATAAGTTTACTAAAAACAAACCGAATCGAATAAATTTTTATCACTAAGCAAAAAGACAAAATAAGGCGGTGATTTTTATAACGGAAAATGTTGAGAAAAAAAGCAATATCGAAAGCAGCAAAAGGGCATCGTTTGTTTTTTATACCGCTTGTGAGTTATTCAGAATTTCTGTGGATAAAATTGTGATTGTCTCGGAGGATAACTTCAGGAAAGAAAAATTCGTTATTTCCCTATTTTTGATATAAGATTATTTTTCTTTATTTTTCAATAGGATAGAGCTTATTTTCGGAAATTAGGAACAGATCATTCATCAGGAACTAAAGTGTGGTTGTTTTTTGAACGGTTTTATAAAAATTCCTTGGACAGTAAATAAAAACACCGCCGAAGTGCGGTGTTTTTGGTGATGTTTTTAGGGCGAATTTAAGTTCGCCCTAAATTTTTTACCACTGGTAGCCGTATGCCGCGCCGAAGATAACATCTTTTTTGCCGCTCATATTGGAAGATCCGCTGATCTTAATGATATGTTTGGCGTTGTCGGATAAACGAGAATAGCCGACGGCGAGGGCTTGTTCGCTGCGATAGGAAGTGGTTGCCGCAGTGAGCATTGATTTGCCCGGCAAAGTCGGTTGCGGCAGAATACCCATAGCGGCAGCTGCGGCAATACCTTTTTGCGCGCGTTTATTGAAATCGCCCAGTTTATATTCAACATTATCTAAACGGAGGTTGGTAGCGTGCAGTTGAGAACCGTTGACAGCATCCGTTGACGTAGCGTTGATTGCGCCCGGCGCAACGTTAGCGATAATTCTATTTCCTGCATTTATGCCGTTGTTGGAAATCGATACATTGCCGGTGGTTACGCTGTTGACGTTTAAATCATTCGCTAATACCACTTGAACCGAATTGCCTTCCGTGGTTTTGGTGCTGATGTTTCTATTGTCACCGGTTACTACAACCGCATCGTTTAAACTGCGACGTTTAACGATTTTGCCGTCGTCCGTAGCAGTTGTGACGCCTTCCACATCTAATGCACCGCTTGTATTAATGCGTAACCCTTCGCCCGCATTAATTCCCACTTCATAACTTCTGCTTGTATCGGAATCATCGATAGTTGAAGTAACGGTTACGCCCTTGGTTCCGGTTACAGCTGTTTTAGTGTTGGTATCCGTCGCCGAAATTTCGAAGCCGTCGGTAAGATTTCCGTTCACAGTGACGTTTTCATTGCCGGCGGTGATTTTCACCGTGTTGGCGATTTTTCCGTCGTCGTCAAAGGCCAAACCTTCGCCCAATTTGGCTGCAACAGTATAATTTTTCGTACCGTCGTCATTATCCGTTGTGGTAACGCTAACCCCTAGTCCTGCGTCAGTAGTGCTTTGGGTATTGGTATCCGTTGTCGAAATAGTAAAACCGTCGGTAAGATTTCCGCCTACGGTAACATTATCGTTACCGGCGGTGATTTTCACCGTGTTGGCGATTTTGCCGTCGTCGTCAAACGCCAAACCTTCGCCCAATTTGGCTGCAACAGTGTAATTTTTCGTACCGTCGTCATTATCCGTTGTGGTAACGCTAACCCCTTTCCCGGCATCGGTAGTGCTTTGGGTGTTGGTATCTTTCGCCGAAATAGTGAAACCGTCGGTAAGATTTCCGCCTACGGTAACATTATCGTTACCTGCGGTGATTTTCACTGTGCTGGCGATATTGTTTTCATCGTCAAATGTTAAACCTTCGCCCAATTTGGCTGCAACAGTGTAATTTTTCGTACCGTCATCGTTGTCCGTTGCAGTAACGCTAACCCCTTTTCCGGCGTCGGTGGTGCTTTGGGTGTTGGTATCTTTCGCCGAAATCGTGAAACCGTCGGTAAGGTTTCCGCCTACGGAGACATTGTCGTTGCCGGCGGTGATTTTCACTGTGTTGGCGATTTTGCCGTCGTCGTCAAACGCCAAACCTTCGCCCAATTTGGCTGCAACAGTGTAATTTTTCGTACCGTCGTCATTGTCCGTTGTGGTAACGCTAACCCCTAGTCCTGCGTCAGTAGTGCTTTGGGTGTTGGTATCTTTCGCCGAAATCGTGAAACCGTCGGTAAGGTTTCCGCCTATGGTGACATTGTCATTACCGGCAGTAATTTTCACCGTGCTGGCGATATTGCCGTTATCATCAAATTTCAAACCTTCACCTACTTTCGCTGCAATTTTGTAGTTAGTCGTACCGTCATCGTTTGTTTCTTCCGTAACCGTGATCCCCTTCGTGGTATCGGCGCTGGTGGTATTTCTTGTGTCGGTGTTGGTTGCGGAAATGGTATAGCCGCTTGTAGCGTCACCGGTCACTTGAATATTGCTGCCGGCGGTAATTTTTACGTCATTGACGATATTGCCGTTGGCGTCAAATGCCAAACCGCCGCCGATTTTCGCCGAAATCTCATAGTTTTTTGTACCGTCGTCGTTATCCGTGGTATTCAAACTAATCCCTTTACCTGCGCTAGAAGTGCTTTGGGTATTGGTATCCGTCGTTGCGATGGCATTAATGGTATAACCGTCGATTGCATTACCGCTAACCGTCACGTTCTCGCCGGCGGTAATTTTCGTACCCGTTGCGCTGACCACATAATTAATCGTGCCGTCATCGTTTCTTCCTGTGCTGTCCACAGTCACGCCGGTGCCTGCGGTTACGGTCGCTTGGGTATCCTTAGCGTTAATGGTATAACCGTCCGTTGCATTGCCGCTAACCGTTACGTTATCGCCGGCAGTAATCGTCGTACCTGTTGCGCTGACCACATAATTAATCGTGCCATCGTCGTTTCTTCCTGTGTTATCTACGGTGACGCCGGTGCCTGCGGTTACGGTCGCTTGGGTATTGGTATCCGTTGAATTAATGGTGTAACCGTCCGTTGCATTACCGCTAACCGTTACGTTATTACCGGCAGTAATCGTCGTACCTGTTGCGCTGACCACATAGTTAATTGTGCCGTCGTCGTTTCTTCCTGTGTTATCCACGGTGACGCCGGTGCCTGCGGTTACGGTCGCTTGGGTGTTGGTGTCAGTATCCGTGGCGTTAATGGTGTAACCGTCCGTTGCATTACCGCTAACCGTTACGTTATTACCGGCAGTAATCGTCGTGCCGTTCGCACTCACTACATAGTTAATTGTGCCGTCGTCATTTCTTCCTGTGTTATCTACGGTGACGCCGGTGCCTGCGGTTACAGTCGCTTGGGTGTTGGTGTCAGTATCCGTGGCGTTAATGGTGTAACCGTCCGTTGCATTACCGCTAACCGTTACGTTATTACCGGCAGTAATCGTCGTGCCGTTCGCACTCACTACATAGTTAATTGTGCCGTCGTCGTTTCTTCCAGTGTTATCCACGGTGACGCCGGTGCCTGCGGTTACGGTCGCTTGGGTGTTGGTGTCAGTATCCGTGGCGTTAATGGTGTAACCGTCCGTTGCATTACCGCTAACCGTTACGTTATTACCGGCAGTAATCGTCGTACCCGTTGCGCTAACCACATAGTTAATCGTGCCGTCGTCATTTCTTCCTGTGTTATCTACGGTGACGCCGGTGCCTGCGGTTACAGTGGCTTGGGTGTTGGTGTCCGTGCCGGCGGTTGCGCTAATGGTATAACCTGTGGTCGGGCTGCCGCTTACGGTGATATTGTCTCCCGCTGTAATTGTTGTCGCACCTTGGGCTTGTAAGTTCTCAATCGCATCCGCTAAAGCGTGTAATTGCGAACCGTTAATTGCATCCGTTGAGGTGGCGGAAATTCGACCGGCGGCGACATTGGTGATTTGGCGTTCACTGCCGCTTGCACCGACGCTAACGACAGAACTCGGCGTGATACCTGCAAAGTTGTAAGTCGTGCCTCTAAGCACGATGCTTGCCGTCGGATTGGCTGTGCCGACGGTGGAGTTGTTACCTAACACTACGGCATTGTCAAAACCTTCGCCGACATCGACATTATTACCGACCACCATCACATTATTAGAAGCGACCGTATTGTTGTTACCGCCGACGAAAACATCGTTGCCGCTAACCACATTCGGGTCACCGATTGCGGTCGAGCGATCACCGCTGACAGTATGTCCGTAACCGATAGCGATAGATTTCTCACCGCTGACGGTATTTTCCGCACCGAGGGCAATGGATTTTGCGTTTGAAACCGTGCTTTTACGACCGATTGCGATAGCGTCGGTTGCCGTTGCGCTGCTTTCGCGACCTACGGCAATGGAATTATCGCCGGTAGCAGTGGCTTGGGTTCCGACGGCAAGGGAATCTATACCGGAAGCAAAGGCTTCGGAACCATAAGCTTGCGAACGCGTTCCAAGCTCTTTTAAGTCGGTTTTCGCCAATTCCTCTTTGAGTTTATCCAATTCGGTTTTGCCGTTTTTAATTTCTTCTTCAAGGCGGGCTTTATCCGCTTCACGGTCGGCAAGCTCTTGCTCTTTCGCCCGTTTGGTTTCATCGGTGGCGGTTTCGCTCGGCGTTAAGGTTAAATCGGCGATTTGTTTGTTAATATCGTCCAAAGCTTTTTGTTTTTTATCCAAATCCGCTTTAGCGTCGTCATACGCCTTTTGAATTCTTTTTGCTTCATCCGTTGTGGCAACCACGATTTCATCATTCGGATCATAAAGTTTTAACTCGGCGTTAATCCGTTTGATATATTTATCCGCTTCCTCTTTACCGTAGAAGAGGTAGTAGTTTGCCCATTCATCGTTATATTGCAGCTCAATCCCCGCCATAAAGTTGGTCATATCGTTTGTGCCGTCGAGGATTTCCGCTTTGAGGTTCATTAACTGCAAGGTTTCACGGTGAATTTTATCGGCATCCGCATCGGTTTTTTTACGTTCTTCGATAATAGATTGATTCAGTTTTAAAAATTGATCGATTTTTTCGTTATACGCCAAGACTTTATCTAAACTTTTGCGGTATTCCGTTAAGTTAATAGCGGATTCGGTGAAGTTCCAGTCGATTTGGGCATTGTAATCTTTTAATACTTGGTAGTATTTGGTAAAGGTATCAATATCGGCAGTAGTAATTAAATTTTGATTAGAGGCAGTATAATCTTTGATTTTAGTGATAATTGCAATATTACTGTCGTGTGTATGAAGTTGTACTACATCGGTATCACTTTTCATACCTTTCAGGTTATAGAGGATTTTTTCAGTACCGGAATAGTTTTTTTTAGCGGCAGCATTATAAGATGAGACAAATGTCGAGCCTAAATTTATGTTTGATTGTACATTTATTTCTAAAGAAAGGAGTTGAAAAAGATCGATTTTATTATCTACTTTTAATTGTTTTCTACTTTCCGCAATCAAAACATTAGAGTTAAGTAATTTTTGATAATCGGAACTCAAAATTTTAGTCGGATCTGCATAATATAATCTAAGTTGTAATAATTTATCTGATGAAATTGATTTACTTAAATTTATCCAGCTATTTAAATAAAAATCTCCATTATTAATACCTACAGAACTATTTTTGAATGACATATATTTTGAAATATCATCATAGCCATCAATATAGCTAGTTTCATTTAGTGGGCTAGTAAAAAATAACTGATTAAATAAATAATTTTTATTATTTAGAAAATACTTATTTTCCATATTTAAAAGATCTTTAGAAAATATGCCCCAACTTGATACGCTACTGTTGCTTATAACTAAGTCAGAAAGCCCAAACGCCACACTCCCCGTATTCTCCGCTAAAAACTCATAACTCCCCTGATAACTTGCCTGACGGTTAATATAACCCTGCACAATGCCTTCATATTGGCTTGCGGTATAACGACCGGCGAAGTCGGCGAAATTAGTTTCGATTTTGCCTTGTAATTCGGAAGCAACGGTTTGCACCCGTTGTTGTTCGGTTTTTGAAGTATCTTTTAATACGTCCCAGTTAAGGCTGTTTAATACGTCGGTAAAGTTTAAATAAAGATTCGTGCCTTTGCTTAAAATTTTATCCAGTTCCGTTTGGGCGTTGTTAAAGGTATTTTGAGCGTTGTTCACATCGTTGGTTAGGTTGCTTTTTTGATTGGTCAATTCGTCTTTTTTCTTGATTTTATCGGCAACGTCTTTTTGTTGTTTGGTGAGATCGGCGATTTGATCATTTAAGGATTTGATCGCATCCTTAGCGGCATCGAGCTGGTTGTTTTTATTATTAATGTCCGCTTGTTTGTTGTTAACGGCGTCTACCGCCGCTTTATTTTCGTCGAGTTTTTGTTTGAAATCGTCACGGTCGAAATTATCCCCCGTTGCGACGGCGCCTTGCCCGTAAGCCACGCCGTCCACCGCCGTGGAATAGCTGTTAGAACCGATTGCGACCGCATTCGGCGAAGTGGCAATCCCTTCCATAGAAATCGGCGTTGCCCAAGCACCGCCGGAAAGCGCCGCAGCAATGCTGACGGAAAGCAGTAGTTGTTTCATTGTTTGTTTCCTCTTGTATAAAATGTATGAAAAATCCACCGCACTTTTGAACCGAACGACATAAATTTCAGCGAAATATCCATAGTTCGAATTGCGATTCGTCCCCACGGTGCGCGTCGGTGATTAGGGTGGTATTGCGAATATAGCTCTTTTAAAGCCTATGCTAATGATATAAAATGTATCATTGTGATTGTAGAAACCGGCAGGCAATATAAGGCACCTTATTAGGGTGTATGGGTGTTGATTTAGTGGGTATGAAAATAGGCGGGGAAAAATGGAAGTAAATGAGAAAATCCGTAAATTGCGTGAAGCGAAAGATTGGTCGCAAGAGCAAATGGCGGAAAAATTGAATATGTCGCTAAACGGTTATGCTAAAATCGAGCGCGGCGAGGTGAAACTGTATTGGGACAAATTGGAGCAAATCGCGCAGGTGCTGGATATTGATATTGTGGGTTTGTTGACCAGCGGAGAGAAAAATGTTTGTTTCCAAATCGAATCGCCTTTAGGATCGGTTTTTCAAGGCAGCCGCGAATCGGATTATATGATTGAAATCGAACGCTTAAAACTCGCCCTTTCCCACGCTCAAGAATCCCTCGCCTTCGCCGAGAAAAATCTTGTCGAAAAAGAAACCTTGTTAAATCGTATTATTGCACAAAAAGATAATGAAATCAGTGCGTTAAAAGATATTGTCGCGTTGTTGAAAGAAAGTCGTTAATTTTCCTCTCTTTTATCTCGTCTATTTTTGTTTTTCTCCGAATTTTTTGTTGTGATGATTACATTTTCGCTTAACGCCAAGCAAAATATGGTGTAAATGTCTTTTTCTGCGAAGAGGATGTTTTTTGTCATCAGTCTGAAAGGATATTAAATAATATCCTTCTAGCATTAAACCGCCGATAAATAACGTTGCCAATCAAAATATTGACCGGGATCGATTTTTCGACCGGGGGCGATATCGTTGTGTCCGACGATGCGATCGCGCGTAATTTGCGGGTAATGTCGCATTATATCGCGCGTGAGTTTGATAAGTGCGGCGTATTGTTCGTCGGTAAAAGGTTGTTCGTTACTGCCTTCCAGTTCGATTCCGATAGAAAAATCGTTGCATTTTTCGCGTCCTTGGAACATCGAAAGACCCGCGTGCCACGCGCGTTCGTTAAAGCCGACATATTGCGTGATTCTGCCTGTGCGTTCGATTAAGCAATGTGCCGAAACGCGGATTTGATAGATTTCTGCAAAATAAGGATGTTCGTTCGGATCAAGTTTGCCGCAGAAAAAATCGTCGATATAGCCGCCGCCGAATTCTTCCGGCGGTAGGCTGATGTAATGAATCACCAAAAGTGAAATATCTTCGGCGCAAGGGCGGGCGTCAAAATGCGGCGAATGAATTTTTCGCGTATTTTCTAGCCAACCTTGTCGAATTTTGTGTTGTTTTGTGGTCATAAAATATTATTTTTGCGATCCGGATCGTGAAAAAAGTGCGGTGGATTTTCGCTTTGTTTTTTCCTGTTACATACTGGCAATGCCGTTATGGCATCAACGAGTTTAACCAAAAGGAAACATTATGAAAACCCAACCTGTTTTATCATCGGTCGAAAAAGGTTTTACCTTGATCGAATTGATGATCGTTATTGCAATCGTCGCTATTCTCGCCACGATCGCTATTCCTTCTTATCAAAATTATACCAAAAAAGCGGCAATCTCCGAACTTTTACAAGCCTCGGCGCCTTATCGTTCGGAAGTCGAGCTTTGTATTTACAATAAAAACGGCAAAGAAAGTTGTTCCGCCGGAGTAAACGGTATTCAAGCCGCCGGCGGCGAACGCGGGAAATATGTGAAATCCGTCAATGTGCAAGCCGGAACGATTACCGTGGTCGGCAAAGGCGCGCTGGAAAATATTTCCTATGAATTGGCGGCGGAAGGCGACACCTCCAAAGGCGTCAGTTGGTCGGCGAATTGCGGCGAAAATGCAGCGCTTTTTCCGGCGGGCTTTTGTAAATAACCAGCGGGAGGCGGGATGAGTTATTCGGGCGAATCGCAGCCGATCGTTATGACGACGGACGGAAAAACATTCGAAATTACACCGCACTTATGGCAACAAAATCGCCTGCAAAATGCGTTGTTATTGCGTTATTTCGCGCTTCCCGTGCAAGAAAACGACACGACGTTATGGCTCGGCATTGCAAGCCTGAATAACCTTGCCGCCTGCGAAACCTTTTCGTTTTTAAGCGGGAAAGTGGTGGAGCCGGTGTTGCTCGACGAGGCGTATTTAAAGGAATTATTGCAATCTTTATCGCCGCAAAATCAAATCGAAGAACCGACGCAACTATTTTATAGCGCGGAGGAACAAGCCGAACCGGCGGCAAAAGCGGAACACTCCGACGAACCGGTGATTCGCCTGTTGGATCAGCTATTCGAATCCGCTTTGGCGAAAAAAGCTTCGGATATTCATTTGGAACCGCAGCAAAACGGTTTACAAATTCGTTTTCGTATTGACGGCGTATTGCAATTACAGCCGCGATTCCCGCCTTCGTTTGCTAATAGACTACTTTCCCGCCTGAAACTTTTGGCGAAATTGGATATTAGCGAAACCCGCTTACCGCAAGACGGACGATTTTATTTTAAAACCGCCTTTTCCGATATTTTGGATTTTCGCCTTTCCACCTTGCCGACTTCCTTCGGGGAAAAAGCGGTGTTGCGTTTGCAACAAAATAAACCTACGACGCAAAGTTTCGTCGAATTGGGGATGACTGCGCAACAGCAAGCGGAATTCGAACGAGCACTTGCGCAACCGCAGGGATTAATTTTAGTCACCGGCCCGACGGGAAGCGGAAAAAGTATTACGCTTTACACCGCATTTGAACGTCTGAACGACAAAGAAAAACACATTATGACGGCGGAAGATCCCATTGAAATCGAACTCGACGGCATTATTCAAACACAAGTAAATACGGCGATCGGATTGGATTTTGCTCGTTTGTTGCGCACCTTTTTGCGTCAAGATCCCGATATTATTATGCTGGGTGAAATTCGTGACGAGGAAAGTGCCGCAATGGCATTGCGCGCCGCACAAACCGGACATTTGGTGCTTTCGACGCTACACACCAACGACGCCGTTTCCGCCGTCACGCGTTTGCGACAGCTCGGCATTTCTCAAGGGGAAATCGATAACAGCTTGTTGCTGGTGATTGCCCAGCGTTTGATTCGAAAAAAATGCGCGCAGCATAATCCGACGCATTGCGATTGTTTTCAAGGTTATAAAGGTCGAACCGGCGTTTATCAGCTTTTACGACCGAATTTGCAAGGCGGAAAAATTACCTATCAAACAAACGGATTTTGCCGATTTATTTGCCGCCGCAGAAGAAAAAATACGACAAAATGTGACGGATTTAGCGGAAATTCGGCGGGTTTTGGGACAATCTTATGGCGCGGCGGAATAGATAAAATGACGAAATCGAAATCATATCATTGGAAAGCGACGGATCGATTCGGGCGAAAACAGCAAGGCTTGCTAGTGGCGGGA
Source organism: Caviibacterium pharyngocola (assembly GCF_002795405.1). Classification (GTDB taxonomy): domain Bacteria; phylum Pseudomonadota; class Gammaproteobacteria; order Enterobacterales; family Pasteurellaceae; genus Caviibacterium; species Caviibacterium pharyngocola. The sequence continues at coordinate 276,448 of NZ_PHGZ01000013.1, forward strand.
AGTCTTGAAGCGGCACAACAAACATTATTACGGCAGGGATTTAATCAACTGAAATTATCCCGAAATTGGTCATTCTCCGCACAGGTGAAAAAGACCGATGTGAATGCGTTGATTACGCAGCTGGCGACAATGCTGGATTCGGCGATTCCGTTAAAAGAAGGATTACGCATTTTGTTACAAAACTGCGAAAATTTAGCTTTATATCAATGGATTAATGCCCTGATTGCGGATCTTGAAAGCGGTTTGTCGTTTTCGCAATCTTTGGAAAAACAAGGCAAATATTTCAGTTATCAAGAACGACAATTAATCAAAATCGGCGAGTTAAGCGGCAAATTACCGCAGGTTTGCGAGCGAATCGCGGCATATCGTCAGCAAGCCTTGGCTTTACAACGAAAATTGCAAAAAATCCTGTTTTATCCCGTTATCGTGCTAGGTGTTTCCTTGCTGCTTACGGCATTGTTATTGCTTTTTGTCGTGCCGCGTTTTGCTGAAATGTATCAAGGTAATAATGCGCAATTACCGGCGATTACCGAGGGGCTGTTAATTTTGTCCGAAGGATTGCAGCAGTATTTTTTCCATATTATTGCAATAATCGGCTTAACTTTGTATTTCCTCCGTTTACGCTTACGTCGCTCGATCCGTTTGAATCGTTGGAAACATAAATTGATTGCCGCCTTGCCGATTATCGGCACCATTCAACACTTGTCTCGCATTGTAGGATTCAGCCGAAGTTTGCATTTGATGTTGCATTCCGGCATTCCGTTAAATCAGGCATTACTTTCGTTTTTGCCGCCGAAAACCTATGGCAAAATCGAGTCGTTACAAGGGGATTGGGTGTTGACGGATGAAATCGAATTGATTTTACGGCGAATTCAACAAGGCTATGCCTTTTCCGAATCCGTCGGCACGACGTTATTTCCGCGTCAAGGACAACAAATGCTACAAATCGGCGAGAAAAGCGGCAAATTAGTTCCTATGTTGCAATATATCGCCGATGATTATCAACGCCGTTTGGATCACCAAGCGGATCTTCTGTCGCAGTTATTGGAACCGCTGCTTATGGTGATTATCGGCGGCGTAATCGGTGTCATTATGTTGGGAATGTATCTGCCGATTTTTAATATGGGAGCGATGATTCAATGAATTTTCTTGCCGCATTATTTTTCGGGGCACTGGCGGGGTGTGCGGTTTATTATTACGTTTCCGGCTTTGCGCAGCGAGTTTCTCAGCAAGTTTATGCCGGATTTCAAGAATGTTTTCCGCATTTTCCTTTGCCGTTTAACGTCGCACAATCCGCATTAATAAGCAAAAAGTGCGGTGGTTTTTACCTTTATTTTTACGGCTTTGCCTTGCTGTTCGGCTTATGTGATCTTATTTTTATCGAAAAATCGACCGCACTTTGGGTCGGCTGTTATATCTCATTATTATTGACGATCGCCTTGATTGACGGGCTTTATCGCTTAATTTCGCCCGCATTGTGCCAACAATTATTCGCATTGGGATTACTCGGCGCTTTTTTGCCGACAAGCGAGCTGGAACTCAGTGCCCGTTTGCAAAGCGCATTTTGCGGATTCGCGGCGTTTTATGGCTTGTACTATGCGGCAAAATTTTATTACGGCAAAGAAGCTTTGGGACGCGGCGATTATTGGTTAATGCTCGGTTTAGGCGCTTTCTTACCTGCACAGCAGTTGCCTTTATTGGTATTTATCGGCTGTATGGCGGCGCTCGGTTTGCTTTGCGTCGGCGGATTCATTGGCGAATTGCGGCGCGCCGACGGTTATTTGCCCTTTGCGCCTTTTTTGTGTTTCGGCGGATTGGCGTTGTTTTTGTATAATTTGATATGCGAAAATAACCTATCTTTTCCCTGAATTGTAATAACACGATGACTTATATTGTAGGATTAACCGGCGGAATCGGCAGCGGAAAAAGCACCGTTGCGGATTTGTTCGCCGAATTAGGCGTGCCGGTGATTGACGCGGATATTGTGGCGCGCGAAGTGGTGGCGAAAGGTTCGCCGTTATTAGCGCAAATTGCCGAGAATTTCGGTGACGAGGTGTTGCTGGAAAACGGCGAATTGAACCGAGCTCGCTTGCGCGAATGGGTGTTTAATGACGAAGCGCAAAAAAATTGGCTGAACGATTTGTTGCATCCGGCAATTCGCGAGGAAATGCAGGCTCGCTTACGGGCGCAATCTTATCCTTATGTGCTTTGGGTGGTGCCGCTATTAATCGAAAATAAATTGACCGCACTTTGTCAGCGCATTTTGGTGGTGGATGTTCTGCCGGAAACTCAGCTTTTACGCGCCGCTCGGCGGGATAAAAATAAGCTCGAATTGATCAAAAATATTATGGCGGCGCAGGTCGGTCGAGAAGAACGTTTGCGTGTTGCCGACGATATCGTCGATAACAATGCCGATCTCACGGATTCCTTAGAAATTTTGCGGCAAAAAGTGCTAGAATTACATCAACATTATTTACAACTTGCGGAACAGTATAATGACTGAAGAAATACTTGAAGTGCCTTGTCCGGTTTGTCGCAAAGCAGTGATTTGGTCGGCGGAAAGCCCTTATCGCCCTTTTTGCAGCAAACGCTGCCAACTGATTGATTTAGGCGAATGGGCGAACGAAGAAAAAGCTATTCCTTGCGAAACCGCCGATTTCGCGGCGAGCGAAGATTTCGGCGAAGATTGGAGTAAACATTAATGCAAATTCAACATCAACGTCACGCCGGCGGCGGCGAATTTTTTTTAGCGGATGAACAAGGGTGTAAAATTGCCGAATTAACCTATGAGTTTGTCAATGCGCATACGATCAATGCGAATCACACGTATGTATCGGATTCATTGCGCGGTCAAGGCATTGCGGACAAACTTTATCGCGAATTGCGCGATTTTGTTCGTGCCGAACAATTAAACGTAGTGGCAAGCTGCAGCTATATTGCGAAAAAACTGGAAAGGGAAAAGGCATAGTCTTTTATCCGAGATATTAACAAAGAACGGGCGGCTTGAAGTCGCCCGTTTTTCATTAAGTATAAGGAAAATTCCGTTTCGGCGATTGAGATTGTCGATTTATCTTGCTAAAATCTACCGCACTTTTATGCAAATAAAAGCAAGTTCGGATGAAGGTAGCTGGAGAGTAGGGAATCGACCCTGCACCGACGAGGTAAAATCTTTCAGGTGCTAATGTGATTAGCGAGGACTGTTACTGGACGAACCCTTGGAGAGATCCAATGTGTGATAAGCACGAAATGGACGCCGAAGGCGCAAAAGAGCGGTGATTTTTTCACTGTTTTTGAAACGCTCAGGCAAAAGGACAGGGGCAAGAGAATCTTAAGGTGATGCGGCGCATTTTGCCTGCGACGCTTATTTTATTTATTCGCCAAACTCTTTTCGCCTCCTTGTAAACCGTTATTTTTTACGAGGAAATTTCAATGTCGTTAGAATCGATTCTATCATCAATCAATTCGTTTATTTGGGGACCGCCCCTATTAATCTTATTATCCGGAACCGGATTATATTTAACCCTTCGACTCGGATTTATTCAAATCGTGCATTTGCCACGCGCCTTGGTGTATTTATTTAAAAAAGAACAAGGCAACAAAAAAGGCGATGTATCGGCATTCGCCGCGCTTTGTACCGCCTTGGCGGCGACTATCGGCACCGGGAATATCGTCGGCGTAGCGACTGCAGTGCAAGCCGGCGGACCGGGCGCAATGTTTTGGATGTGGCTGGTTGCGTTGCTCGGAATGGCAACAAAGTATGCCGAATGTTTGCTTGCAGTAAAATATCGCGTGCGCGATAAACAAGGCTTTATGGCGGGCGGCCCGATGTATTATATTGAACGCGGCTTAGGTTTAACGTGGTTAGCGAAAATTTTTGCCGTATGCGGCGTGTTGGTGGCGTTTTTCGGCATCGGGACTTTCCCGCAAATTCAGGCGATTACGCACGCAATGCACGATACGTTCAGCGTGCCGGTGGTGTTAAGCGCGGCGGTGATGACCCTTTTAGTCGCGTTAATCATATTAGGCGGCGTAAAACGCATTGCAACGGTATCATCCGTAATCGTCCCTTTTATGGCGATTTTATATGTAGCCACTTCCGTTGTGATTATCGTTTTGAACTGGCAACGTGTGCCGGATGCGATTGCGTTGATTATTCACAGTGCTTTTAATCCGGAAGCAGCGCTAGGTGGTGCTTTGGGTTATACGGTAATGAAAGCGATTCAATCCGGTGTGGCGCGCGGGATTTTCTCCAACGAATCCGGCTTAGGGAGCGCACCGATTGCCGCCGCTGCGGCGCAAACCAAAGAACCGGTGCGCCAAGGTTTAATTTCAATGACCGGAACCTTTTTAGATACCATTATCGTCTGCTCGATGACCGGTATCGTTTTAGTGTTGACCGGCGCGTGGCAATCGGGAATGGCAGGTGCGGCGGCAACAAACTATGCCTTTTCGCAAGGATTGGGAAGTAGCATCGGCGCAACGATTGTGACGGTGGGATTATTATTTTTCGCCTTCACGACGATTTTAGGTTGGTGCTATTACGGCGAACGCTGTTTCGTTTACTTAGTCGGCATTAAAGGCATTAAATTATATCGTTTAACCTTTATTTTCTTAGTTGGCTGCGGCGCATTCCTTCATTTGGATTTAATTTGGATTTTGGCGGATATCGTCAACGGCTTAATGGCGTTCCCGAACCTTATCGCCTTGGTCGGTTTGCGTAATGTGGTAATCAGCGAAACCAAAGATTATTTCAACCGTTTGCGTTTAACCCATAAGGATAACGACGAAGAACTTGCTTAAAGTGCGGTCGAAATTCGAAATAAAAACAAAGGGTTGTTTGTCTTAGACAAGCAACCCTTTTGTTACAAAACTTTCCCATAATAGCAAGTTTTCTCCAAAAGAAAAGCCTTTCTTTGCAAATTTTCTACCTAGATCATACTTTTGAGTTTTTCTTATAAAAATCCGTATAAAAGCCTTGAAATGTGCGGGCAGCAGGGCTATTTTATCATTAAAGGATTTTCATCGGAGTAGAGATACTCATCATTACATAAAAGAGGTAAATGCTATGACTCTAAATATCACAAGTAAACAAATGGAAATTACCCCTGCAATTCGCGCGCACGTTGAAGAAAGACTTGCTAAGTTAGGTAAATGGCAGACTCAATTAATTAATCCGCATTTCATTTTAAATAAAGTGCCGAAAGGTTTCTCGGTGGAAGCTTCAATCGGTACGCCGCTCGGTGATTTATTCGCCAGCAGCGAATCCGAAGATATGTACAAAGCCATTAATGAGGTTGAAGAAAAATTAGAAAAACAACTGAATAAATTGCAACATAAAGGCGAAGCGCGCCGCGCCGATGAGCGTTTGAAAGATTCCTTTACGGAATAATTCGTTCTTAACTTTTTACTAAGCCCGTTTTTCGACGGGCTTTTTTCTTTGTCGGCGCAAGAGTTTATTGTAAAATAATCGCTCCGATTATTCCGTGGTTCGTAACCCTCCCACGCTAAAAAACTAGGAAACCTATGAATACAATTAATCCCAAAGGCGATCGCAAAGCGATCGTGATTTTCTCCGGCGGACAAGATTCCACCACTTGTTTGATTCAAGCCATTGCCGATTACGGCGTGGAAAACGTCGAAACCATTACCTTTCAATACGGTCAGCGCCATTCCATTGAACTGGAAAAAGCGGCGCAAATTGCACAGGATCTGGGCGTTAAACAGACGATTATTGATACTTCCGTGATCAAAACGATCACGTCAAATGCCTTAATGGACGAGGGCGCAGAAATTAAAACCGCACAAAACGGCTTGCCGAATACTTTCGTCGATGGGCGCAATGCGCTGTTTTTGCTCTACACCGCTATTTATGCCAAAGGGCAGGGTATTCGCGATATTATCACCGGCGTGTGCGAAACGGATTTCAGCGGCTATCCCGATTGCCGCGATGTGTTTATCAAATCAATGAACGTGACGTTAAATTTAGCGATGGATTACGCCTTTAATTTGCGCACGCCGTTGATGTATTTAACCAAGGCGCAAACTTGGGCGCTGGCGGACGAATTGGGCGCATTAGATTATATTCGCAACCGCACGCACACTTGTTATCAAGGCGTGGAAGGCGGTTGCGGCGAATGTCCGAGTTGTGTTTTGCGTGAAAAAGGCTTAAATGAATATTTACAACAAAAAAGTGCGGTGAAAAATGTTTAAAGTTTCGAAAGAATTCAGTTTTGATATGGCGCACTTGTTGGACGGACACGACGGAAAATGCCAAAACTTGCACGGACATACCTATAAATTACAAGTGGAAGTGCAAGGCGAATTACATTCCTCCGGCGCGAAAAAAGGAATGGTGATTGATTTTGCGGATGTGAAACAAATTGTCAAACAGCAGATTTTAGATCCGATGGATCACGCTTTTATTTACGACACCACCAGCGAGCGCGAATGTAAAATTGCTGCGTTATTAACCGAGCTTCAATCGAAAACCTTCGGTATTCCGACACGTACTACGGCGGAGGAAATGGCGCGTTTTATCTTTAATCGTTTAAAACCGATATTACCGATTTCCGCCGTGCGTTTATGGGAAACACCGACCTCTTTTTGTGAATACCGTGAAGAATAACATTCCGACGGCGCTTAAGGAGCCGATTTATCCTATCGTCGAAATCTTCGAAAGCTTGCAAGGCGAGGGTGCGAACACCGGAATGTCTTGTATTTTCATCCGTTTCGGCAAATGTAATTTGGCTTGTCCTTGGTGTGATACGAATTTTAATCAATTTGAGCGCTTGCCGTTGAGCCGAATTTTGCAAAAAGTGCGGTCGTTTTCGGCGAAGAATATTATCATTACCGGCGGCGAGCCGACAATTCAGCCGAAATTGACCGCACTTTTAGCGGCATTAAAAGCCGAGGGTTATTTTCTGGCAATAGAAACCAACGGCTTGAAAAACGTGCCGCCGCAAATCGATTATATCGCCGTCAGCCCGAAACGCGCCTATTGGGAACAATATCGCCGACGCCATATTACGGCGGCGGACGAGGTTCGCATTGTGGCGGATGAAAATGTCGTGGATTTTTGCCAATGGGTAGAAACGCACATTCGCGCGACAAATTATTATCTATCGCCTTGCGAAATCAACGGCGAAATGAATTTGCTCGACGTGATTACGCAACTCGGCTTGTTGAATACGCGGCGGGATAAACCCTTGTGGCGTTTGAGCTTGCAAACCCACAAGTTAATCGGGATTGAATAATTGCCATTATCCGCGCGGATGATAACGTTCGTGCAAATGTTTTAAGCGTTCTTTCGCAACGTGCGTGTAAATTTGCGTGGTGGATAAATCGCTGTGTCCGAGCAGCATTTGCACCACGCGCAAATCCGCGCCGTGATTGACCAAATGGGTGGCGAAAGCGTGGCGCAAAACGTGCGGCGACAACGCATCGCAATCAATTTCGGCAAGAACGGCGTAATGTTTAATTCGGTGCCAAAAGGTTTGGCGCGTCATCTGCACACCCAATCGGCTGGGAAATAATACGTCGGAACTTTGCCCGTCCAACAGCGCGGCACGCCCGTATAAAATAAATTGGCGCACCCAATAGGCGGCTTCTTCGCCCATCGGCACAATGCGTTCTTTATTGCCTTTACCGATGACGCGCACCACGCCTTGATTGAGATTTAAGCTGTCAATGCCGAGCGAGACCAATTCCGTCACGCGCAAACCGGTGGCATACAGCAATTCCAACATCGCTTTATCGCGCAGTTCTAACGGAATATCTGTATTCGGCGTGTTCATTAAAGTCGTCACTTGTTGCTCGGTCAAATATTTCGGCAAGCGCGACGGCAATTTCGGCGAGCTGAGAATTGCGCTTGGGTCGTCGCCGCGATATTTTTCGCGATATAAATATTGAAACAATTTGCGCAGTGCGCTGAGCAATCTTGCCGTACTGGTCGCTTTGTAACCTTGTTGTAAACGTTCGCCGAGAAAGGTTTGCAAGTCAACGGCATCCGCTTGAATTAAGGACAAATTATTTTTTTCCAACCAATGACATACTGCGGTTAAATCCAATCGATAGGACTGAACGGTGTTTTCGGACAAGCCTTTTTCCAGCCATAAATCGTTTAGAAATAGTTCCACAAGTGCGGTATCTTTCACGCTTATTTTCTCCGAATCAAAAAGGCGTCAACGTGACGCGGAATCACAAAGAGTGCGGCAAGGGCAATGCACATCATCGTTAAAAAGGTGATTTGCGGGGAAATCGGGTATAACACGCCGGAAAGCGCGGTCAACAGCGCAACCGCCGCGCAGCCGGACAAACCGTTATATAGCCCTTGTAATTTGGCGATCGTATTTTGCGGTTGGGTGGTGATATAGCGAACCGTGGCATAATGTCCGGCGGCATAAGTGAAGGCGTGTAATGTTTGCACGGCGGCGATAAGCCATAAATTCTGCGTTTCGCTTAGCACCGCCCAGCGCAGGGTTGCGGCGACGGCGGCAAGATAAAACAGCGAGCTGACTTTCCAATGTTTAAATAATCGTGTGGAAAAAAAGAATAATAAAATTTCGGCAACGACGCTTAATCCCCATAATAAACTGGTGGTTTGAACGGAAAAGCCTAATTCCGTCCAATAAAGTACGCTGTAGGCGTAATACGCGGCGTGCGAACCTTGAATTAAGGAAATAGCGATAAATAGGCGTAATGTGGTCGGATTTTTTAATAAATCGAGAAAACCGACGGAAGAAATCACCGCACTTTCCGCGGAATCTCGCGGCGGAGGATTCGGCGAAAGCGTTTGCACGGCGGCGTAGCAGCATAAAAGTGCGGTCAAAATCCAAATAATCGTATGATCGCCGAATAAGCCGATAAGATAGCCGAAACAGGTGACGCCCACCACAAAAGCGGCGGAACCGATTAAACGGACTTTGCCGTAATCCAATCCGATTTGTTGCTGCCAAGTAGCGGCAAGCGTATCGCTTAAAGGCATTCCGGCGGCGTTTAACGTTGCGAATAACCAAACGGCAAGACAAAGTAGCGGAAAATTCTGCGCACTGAAGCCGATTGCCGCCATCACCAAGGCGCTGAGCAAGGCGACGCTGCGTAAAGCGATAAGCAAATGGTGCGCGCGTTTAATGCTCGCCGAAAAGAAAATACCGCCGAGAAAACGGAATAAATAAGAGGAAGCGATAATCAAACCGATACTTTCGGCGCCGTAATGTTGCGCTTTCAGCCAAACGGGAAAAAAAGGCACAAATACGCCGTAAGCGCAGTAATAACCGAAAAAACTGAGCGCCAGCCAGTTAAACGCCGAAATATTCATCTAAATTAACCCTGTGCTTAAAATAATTTTTCCATTTCTTGCGAACGTTGTACGCAAGCTTGAATGGCGCGTTCGACGGTGGCGGATAAATTTTCTTCGTTAAAAACCGCCAATGCTGCAGCGGTGGTACCGCCTTTCGACGTCACGTTTTGACGTAATAAACTTAACGGTGTCGTCGGATTTTCCACCGTCATTTTCGCCGCACCAAGGGCGGATTGTTGAATTAATAAGCGGCTTGTTTCTTCCGGCAAACCGGTTTGAGTTAAGGCTTGTTGCATTGCTTCCATAAAGAGGAAAAAATAAGCCGGACTGCTACCTGATGCCGCAGTGACTAAATGCATATCCGTTTCGTTTTCTACCCAACAGGTTTCGCCGACGGCGTTCAGCAAGTTTTGCGCGAAGCTTTTTAATGCCTCGGAAACGTGGCTTTCGGCAAATAATCCCGCCATTCCGCAAGAAACCAACGCCGGCGTATTCGGCATTACGCGCACGATATTGCCGGCGCTCGGCAATAGTTCGTGCAATCTTGCAACGGAAATCGCCGCCGCAATAGAAATCACTAATTTATCGTTAAAATCCACCGCACTTAATCCTTGGCAAACGTCGGCGATGACTTGCGGTTTCACCGCCAATAACACCACTTCCGCCTTTTGTGCGGCGCTTAAATTATCTTCGCCGATTTGCACGCCTTGTGCGGCGAATAATGCGAGTTTTTCAGGATTCGGATCGCAAACGGTAATAAGTTGTGCCGGATAGCCTTGTTTTAACAAGCCGAAAATAATCGCTTGCGCCATATTTCCGCCGCCGATAAAGGTAATTGATTTATGTTGCATATTTTTGTTCTCGAATAAGTTACAATAGCGCACATTGTACCGCATAATTTTGAGGAACGACTATGATTTGGTTTAAAAATGCGATGATTTATCGCCTGACAAAAAGTTTGGATTGGTCGCCGGCGCAATTACAACAACAGTTACAACAATGCGAATTTCACCCTTGTGCGCAATCGGATATGAGTAAATTCGGCTGGACGAATCCGTTGCGCGGCAGCGAATTACTTTATTTTGCCGTAGGAAAACAAATCTTATTGCTTGCGCATAAAGAAGAAAAAATCCTGCCGGCGCAGGTGGTAAATCGCGAATTAGAAGGGCGAATCGCCGAATTGGAAGAAAAAGAACAGCGCAAATTAAAGAAAACGGAAAAACAGGCGTTGAAAGACGATGTGATCGCCGCGCTTTTGCCTCGCGCGTTCAGTAAAAATCGTCAAACGGCGATTTGGATCGATAGCGAAGCCGATTTGATTTATGTGGATAGCGCGTCAAGTAAGCAAGCGGAAGATATTTTGGCATTATTGCGCAAATCTTTAGGATCTTTGCCCGTGGTGCCGTTGAGCTTTGCAAATGATCCGACCTTGGTAATGAGCGATTGGATTAGTAATGATCATATTCCGCAATGGCTTACGGCGTTAGAGGATGCCGAATTATGCGGTAGCCAAGATAATGCGGTGATTCGCTGTAAACGACAATCGTTAGAAAGCGAAGAAATTTTGTCGTTACTGCAAGCGGGAAAATGTATCACGAAATTGGCTTTGGAATGGGATGAACATTTAAGTTTTGTGTTAAACGAAGATTGTTCGTTAAAACGGTTAAAATTCGCTGATCAAGTGCGGGAGAAAAACGACGATATTTTGAAAGAAGATATTGCCCAACGTTTTGACGCGGATTTTGTGTTAATGACCGGTATATTGGCGAAATTGACGGAAAATTTATTGCACGAATTCGGCGGAGAAAAAGAGCTGTTATAAAAAACGTCATTTTTCGTAACGATTTTAGCTATTACACCCAATAAAAAAGACGCAATTTGCGTCTTTTTGAATTTTTGTGCTATGCCTTTTTTAAGGTTTTTGTGCAACACATTGTTCCGCTAAAATATCGCCTACGGCATTGGTTAGTGTGGCGAATTCATTACGTTCGATCCAATGCCAATGAATGTTGGTGTATTTTTGACCGCTTTCGGAAATCGCTTGCGTGAGTTTTTGCGTGTTTTGTTCGAATGTGATGTTAACGGTATTCAATTTTCTTTTTTTGCTTTTCATTGAACGGACGACACGCACTTCTTTATCATCCTTACAAAGATAGCGGATTGCTTTGCCTTGCTGCGTCGATTTTTCTATCGCCGGTGAATTTTTAACGGTCGTCGGTTTGCTGACCGGCGAAAGCATAACCTGATCGGCGCAAGCGACAAGCGTCAATGTAGTGAAAAATAGCAATCCGGTTTTTAGCATAGCATTCCCTTCTTAAATGGGTAAATTGATCCGATAACGGCGGTTATCCCGCCGTGTCACGGTTTATTTTTTGTATTGATAAGTGCCGTCTGCTTGACGAATAAAACGTGCGCCGTTGGATAAACGCAATTCGTTCACTCTGCCTTGTGCGTTAAGCGACACTTGAACTTTATCGCCCGGTTTAAAACTGCTTAACGCATTGCCGGCGCCGTTGGCTTTTGTCATTGCGTTCACATCCGAAATATTCAGATTGTTGTCGCGGAACACTTGCATTAAGGACACGCCTTGCGGCACGGTTAACGTTTTACTGTTGACGGATTTTGTCACTGCACTTTCTGTATTTTTCGCTGTTGACGTACCGGCAGGTTTGGCTTCAACAACCGGAGCACCTTGCGTTTTTTGCACTTTTATAGCCGGTGCTTTTTGTTCTACGGTTTTCGGTTTATCTTGCGCGCTTACTTTTTCCACCGCCTTCGGTTTTTCCGTTACGACAGGTTTGCTCGCAGCTTTCGGTTTTTCTGCCACCGGTGATTTTTCAACTGTTTGTGGTTTTTCAGCAGCTTTAGGTTTTTCGGCGATAACCGGTTTTTCGACTGCCGGTTTTTCACGCACGACCGGCGTTTCAATCGGTTTGTTTGTTTCAGCCGGTTTGTTTGTTTCAGCTAGGTTTGCTTTTTCTCCTTGGGCATTGGCTTGTTCGTTCGTTTGAGCTAATGCATTAGGTTGCAGCGCATTTTGTTCAGGCGTTTCCGTCGTAAGATTTTGTTGTGTTGCGTCGGTTGCGTTATTTTCCGTTTGTACATTTTGCGGATTATTTAAATTATCCAACACGGAATTTTCCACCGGTTGACTTTGATCAAGCGATTGGAATTGAGTCGGAATCGCATTACTGTTTTGCTCGAAAGATTGAACGGTATCCGTGCTCGGTTTCAACCAAGAAATAAGGATTAATGCCAAAATTGCCAATAATAAGGCAATAAAAATACGACGGTATTTCGGTGGTAAGGCTTGTAAAATCGCCCAATTTTCCGGTTTTTTCAAATCTGTCGTGCTGTGTTGTGTTTGTGCCGGCGCGTCTTTTTCCGTTTCTTGTACTGTAATCGGTTCTTCGGTCGGATTGATTTCATCCGCTTTTGTTTCTTCCGGTTGAATCGCCTCGATATTGCTATTAACCTCATTGACAATCGGCGTCGCGGTTGCCGCTGTTGTGATAACCGGCTCGCTCGTTACATTTTCATTTGTGTTAATCGGCGCGTCACCGAAAGTCGGCTCTTTACGCACGTTGAATTGCGGTTCGGGATTTTCTTTGCGGCTAAATAGATCTTTCGCTTTATTAAAAAATGACGGTTCCGGCGTGACCGGTTTTTTCGGTGTAATAGGTTCCATTTGATTAAAGCCTAAATCCAACTCGCTTTGCGCCGGATTGTTTTCGGTTCCGTTTACCGGTTTTTGTTGTTCAGTTGTCACGATAATACCTTAAATACTAACAGGAAAATAAATGCACTTTAAAAGTGCGGTCAAAACATTGTTTATTTTAAAGGATCTTTTGCGATTTTCCTATGACGAATACAAAGTTTTATTCGTTTCGCCGGCAATTTCGCGCGCCAGTTTCGGCACTAAATAACCCGAAGTAATGCTTTGTAATTCTTTGTAAATTTTTAATGCTTGTTGGTCATCAAGGTAAAAATGGCTGGCGCCTTCCACTTTATCCAACAAATGTAAGTAATAAGGCAAAATGCCGATTTGAAATAATTTGTCACTCAGGGTTTTTAGAATTTGTGCATTATCATTAATATTTTTGAGCAAAACGGATTGATTCAACAAAACGACATTCGCCCGTTTAAGCGCAAACATCGCTTGCGCCAAATGATCATCGATTTCGTTCGGGTGATTAATGTGCGTCACTAACAATATTTGCAAACGGCTGTTTTTGAGTAAATCGCAAAATTGCGACGTAATGCGCTGCGGAATCACAACGGGTAGGCGCGTATGAATGCGTAAACGTTGTAAGTGCGGTATGTTTTCCAGCTGTTTTATCAACCAATCCAATTCGTGATCTTTTGCCATTAACGGATCGCCGCCGGAAAAAATCACTTCTTCGATTTCCGGATGCTGTGCAATGTAATCCAATGCTTTTTGCCAATTTTCTTTATTGCCTTTATTTTGCGCATAAGGAAAATGCCGACGGAAACAATAGCGGCAATTAACCGCACAGCTGTTTTTAACCATTAATAACAGTCGATTTTGGTATTTATGCAAAATATTCGGCGCCGGGTTGTGTTGTTCGTCCAACGGATCTTTGCTAAAACCGACCGCACTTATAAATTCTTCTTTTGCCGCCATTACTTGTAAGAAAAGCGGATCATTCGGATCACCTTTTTGCATTTTTTCGATGAAAGGACGCGGTACACGCAAAGGAAATAAACGACGCGCAAGTATATCTTCCGTAAAGTTTTTTTCTTCTAAATCAAGGAGCGCGAGTAACTGTTTCGGATCGGAAACCGCCTCGGCGAGATAATCCGTCCAACTTTCTCGTTGAATTTGTTCTTCTCTAATCGGGATATTTCGGGTTAAAATAGACACTTTTAAAAACAATCTCTTTTTATTTTGAGGATAATATGGCTACATATACTACCAGTGATTTCAAACCGGGTCTAAAATTTATGCAAGACGGCGAACCTTGCGTCATCGTTGAAAACGAATTTGTGAAACCAGGTAAAGGTCAAGCTTTTACGCGCACGCGTATTCGTAAATTAATTTCAGGCAAAGTGTTAGACGTTAACTTTAAATCAGGTACTTCCGTCGAAGCTGCTGACGTAATGGATCTAAACTTAACCTATTCTTACAAAGACGATGCGTTCTGGTATTTTATGCATCCGGAAACATTTGAGCAATACTCCGCGGACGCAAAAGCCGTGGGCGATGCGGAAAAATGGTTGTTGGATCAAGCGGATTGTATCGTCACCTTATGGAACGGCGCGCCTATCTCTATTACACCACCGAACTTTGTAGAATTAGAAATCATTGACACCGATCCGGGTCTAAAAGGTGACACCGCAGGAACCGGCGGCAAACCGGCAACATTAAGCACCGGCGCAGTGGTAAAAGTCCCTCTATTCGTCCAAATCGGCGAAGTGATCAAAGTAGATACTCGTTCCGGCGAATATGTTTCTCGGGTAAAATAATTCACATATTTTTTATTAAAAAGCCGGTTTTATTGCCGGCTTTAATTTATTTAAATTCCTTGTCTGTTCACCTCGCTTATTTTTGGGAAAATAAAAAAACTCCCTACAATGAGTTAAATACAAAAGAAAATCTCATTTTAACTAGCCACAGTTAGCGCAAGACTGTAAAATAGCCAACTAATTTTTTATAGGCTAATGAATTTAAATCGAAATATGACTCAGAAATTACATATCAAAACTTGGGGCTGTCAGATGAATGAATATGACAGTTCTAAAATGGCGGATTTATTAAACAGCACGCACGGTTTGGAACTTACCGAAGTGCCGGAAGAAGCGGATGTTTTGTTGTTAAACACTTGTTCGATTCGTGAAAAAGCGCAAGAAAAAGTGTTTCATCAATTAGGTCGTTGGAAAGAGTTGAAGAAAAAGAATCCGGCCTTGGTGATTGGTGTCGGCGGTTGTGTGGCGTCGCAAGAAGGCGAGCATATTCGCACTCGTGCGCCTTATGTGGATATTATTTTCGGGCCGCAAACGTTGCATCGTTTGCCTGAAATGATTAACCAAATTCGCGGCGGGAAAAGTTCTGTAGTGGACGTGAGTTTCCCTGAAATCGAAAAATTCGACCGGTTGCCGGAACCGAAAGCGGAAGGTCCGACGGCGTTTGTGTCGATTATGGAAGGTTGTAATAAATATTGTACTTATTGCGTTGTGCCTTATACGCGCGGCGAGGAAGTCAGTCGTCCGCTTGATGACGTATTGTTTGAAATTGCGCAATTAGCGGAACAGGGTGTGCGCGAGGTGAATTTATTAGGTCAAAACGTGAACGCCTATCGCGGACCGACGCACGATGGTGGGATTTGTACTTTTGCCGAATTGTTGCGTTTAGTAGCGGCGATTGACGGTATTGATCGCTTGCGTTTTACGACCAGCCATCCGATTGAATTTACCGATGATATTATTGATGTATATGCAGATACGCCGGAATTGGTTAGTTTCTTGCATTTGCCGGTGCAAAGCGGCTCGGATCGTGTGTTGAATATGATGAAACGAGGTCATACGGCGCTTGAATATAAATCCATTATCCGCAAATTGCGTAAAGTGCGGCCGGAAATTCAGATTAGTTCGGATTTTATCGTCGGCTTTCCGGGTGAAACCGAACAGGATTTCGAGGATACAATGAATTTAATTGCACAAGTGAATTTCGATATGAGTTTCAGCTTTATTTATTCGGCACGTCCCGGTACGCCGGCGGCGGATATGCCGGATGATGTATCCGAAGAAGAAAAGAAACAGCGTTTGTATTTATTACAACAGCGCATTAACAACCAAGCGGCACAATTCAGCCGTGCAATGTTGGGCACTGAACAGCGCGTTTTGGTCGAAGGTCCGTCGAAAAAAGACATTATGGAATTGACCGGTCGAACCGAAACGAATCGTATCGTGAACTTTATCGGTTCGCCCGATATGATCGGCAAATTCGTCGATATTAAAATTACCGACGTGTTTACCAATTCCTTACGCGGCGAAGTGGTGCGTACCGAAGATCAAATGGGATTGCGCGTAGTACAATCGCCGAAAGCCGTGATGAATCGCACGCGTAAAGAAGATGAATTAGGCGTCGGACGTTATGGCGGCTAGTCGATCGAACTAATGAAACGAAAGAAGGGAAATAGTCGATATTTCCCTTCTTTTTTAGCTTAAATCAGAATATCGGCAATAATACTGCGCGTTTCTTCTTTCACTTCGGTTAATCGCACCTTCACGATGTCACCGATTTTGTATTTGCGTTCGCCGTTGATATATAAGGCGATTTCGTCGCTATTCACCGCCATTTCTTCTTTATTGGCGTGCAAGTTGGATGCCGGTACGAATACGGAGGCGCCGTTTTCTAATAATTGCACGCGTAATCCGCCGCGCATTACGTCTTGCACTTCCGCCTCGAACTCGGTATTTATTTCCACTTTATCAGCCAAATAACGACAATATAACCAATCGGCAATATCGCGTTCAACCAAGCGATTTTGGCGACGCGCTTCTTGCAAGCGGGCGAGCACCGCTTCTTGCGGTTTTTCATAGACTTGCGTGGTTAAAGAGGCTTTGATCAAGCGGTGATTCACCATATCGGAATATTTACGAATCGGCGATGTCCAAGTGGCGTAGCCGGAAAGACCTAAGCCAAAGTGCGGCGCTAATTCCGCTTTAAATTCGGCAAAAGTTAAGAAACGGCGTAAACGCAATTCAAGAAAATCACTGTTAAAAGGTTCGATATCGTGACGCATCCGGCAATAACCTTCTAATGTCGAAAGATTTTCCACGGAATAACGTTCTTCCAATTCGGCGCGATTTTCATCGTTCGCCAAATTTGCCAATAAAAATTGACGGGCATTTTCTAAGAATTTTTTGTCGAAACCGGAATGCGTGTTAAAAATACCGCACTTTGCCGTTTCCGCTAAATATTGCGCTGCGCAAATATTGGCAATAATCATTGATTCTTCGACGATTTGGTTGGCGATACGACGATGTTCCGCTTTAATGTCCGCAACTTTGCCGTTTTCTGCTAACACAAAGGAATAATCCGGTTTTTCTTTGAACAACAACGAATGGGTTTTACGCCATTCAATGCGAGCAAGGGTGAATTGGTGCAAGCGTTGAATTTGCGTTGCCGTTTCGGTATTTTCCGGTTGCCACGCGTCGGCTTGTCCTTCCAAATAATCGGAAACCTTGTTATACGCCAATTTCGCTTTCGAACGAATAGAAGCGCAAACAAAACGTGGTTTCGCCGTGATATTGCCTTGCAAATCCGTTTCGATATAACACACTAATGCCGGTCGAGTTTCGTTTTCCATTAACGAACAGCGTTCGTCGGATAACTCACGCGGCAACATCGGAATATTAAAACCCGGTAGATAATTAGTAAAGCAACGTTGTTTCGCGTCTTGTTCGATTTGCGAATCCGGTGCGATATAGGCGGTTGGATCGGCGATCGCCACCACTAAACGCCAACCGGTTTGGCTGCCCGCGGTTTCGATAGGCTCAATAAACAAAGCATCGTCCATATCTTGCGTGCTTTCGCTGTCGATAGTGACGAAATGCAGATCGGTGAGATCATCGCGCGGTTGTTGATCCAACATCGGATAATCTTCTGCGCCGGCAACGGGATAACGCGATTGTTCGTGGCGCGCCAATGTGACCCACCAAGGCGCGAATTCATCGTCCGCACGACAAATTAAATCGGTGATTTGAGCGAAAAAGAAACGATCGTCACGCAGCGGATGAGTTTTTAACTGCGCGACCACCCAGTCGCCTTCTTGCAATTCTTCTTTTAATTTATTCGCCTGATTGGCGCCGATCGGCTGATTAATTTGCGGATGATCAACCAAAACTTGTAATTTCTTGTCTTTATTAAACCGCACTTTAGCAAGAAAACGAGTGAGCATCGGCTCGATTAATTCTTCCGGTTCTGCTTGTTCTTTGTCGCCCACGGTTTCGATCACCGCTTTGATTTTGTCACCGTGCATTACTTTTTTCATCGCCGGCGGCGGCAGGAAATAGCTTTTTTTATCGGTTTCTAAAAAGCCGAACGCTTTATCCGACCCTTTAACCACGCCTTCGACGTGTGGTTTACTGTCGCGGATTTGTTGTTTTAATTGAGAAAGTAACGGATTATTTTGAAACATATTTTATCTTAGAAATACAAAAGGGCAGACGTCGCGCCTGCCCGAATAATCAATGCGGAAATTATTCCGCGCCTAATTCGCTCATCGCCGTAATGCTGAAACCGGCGTCAACGTGTAAAATTTCACCGGTTACGCCGGAAGCGAGATCCGAACATAAAAATGCGGCGGAATTACCCACATCGTCAATGCTGACGGTGCGACGTAACGGCGCCGTGTTTTCGAAGGTCGCCAACATTTTCTTAAAGTTTTTAATGCCGGATGCCGCTAAAGTGCGAATCGGGCCGGCGGAAATCGCGTTGACGCGAATACCGTCTTTGCCTAAATCCGCCGCCATTACGCGGGTTGCGGCTTCTAAGGAAGCTTTTGCCAAACACATTACGTTATAGTTCGGAATCGCACGTTCCGCACCCAAATAGCTTAAGGTTAATAATGCGGCATTCGGGTTTAACATCGGGCGAGCGGCTTGCGCCATTGCTACAAAGCTGTATGCGCTGATGTCGTGTGCAATGCGATAACCGTCGCGAGTTGCGGCGTTAACGTAGTCGCCGTCTAATTGATCGCCCGGCGCAAAGGCAATGGCGTGGACGAAACCGTCGAAGGTTTCCCAATGTTGTTTTAATTGCGCGAAACATTCCGTAATGCTTTCATCGGTTGCAACATCCAACGGAAGAACGATGTCCGAGCCGAATTCTTTGGCAAATTCTTCCACTCGACCTTTTAATTTATCGTTTAAATAGGTGAAAGCAAGCTCCGCGCCTTGGCGTTTCATTGCGGCGGCGATACCGTAAGCGATAGAACGGTTGCTGGCTAAACCTGTGATTAAAATGCGTTTACCTGTTAAAAAACTCATTGTGTGATTCCTATTTTATTCATCCGCCGAATTGCGCGGAACGGTGTTAAAAATTGTGCGTAGTATAAGCTAAAAATCCTTTGAACACAAAGCAGACCTTTCGCGAATTCGACCGCATTTTGGCTTTTATGCCGGATTATCAATATCTTTAAATTCGACCTGTAAGCCGAATTCCGCCGCCAACCATTCGCCGAGCGCTTGCACGCCGTAGCGCTCCGTGGCGTGGTGTCCGGCGGCAAAAAAATGAATACCTTGTTCGCGCGCAGAATGTACGGTTTGCTCGGATACTTCGCCGCTGATAAAGGCGTCGATACCTTGTGTCGCAGCGAGATCAATATAACCTTGGCCGCCGCCGGTGCAAATGCCGACGGTGCGGATAAAGTGCGGTGCATTTTCGCTGCAAATTAAAGGTTTGCGTTGTAATACTTGTTCGATTCGCGCGCCGAGTTGTTGTGCCGTCAATGGTTCGGATAAGGTGCCGTAAACGGGAATACTGTTCGGTTGCGCTTCCAGCGGTTGCAGATCTTTAATGCCTAAACGTGCGGCGAGTTGCGCGTTATTGCCTAATTGAGGGTGAACGTCCAAGGGTAAATGATAGGCGTATAAATTGATGTTATTCACCTGCAAGGTTTTGATACGTTTGCCTTTCATTCCGCGCAGGCAAGGATTTTCATTTTTCCAAAAATAGCCGTGGTGAACCAATATTGCGTCGGCATTTTGTTCGACGGCGTAATCGATTAACGCTTGGCAGGCAGTGACGCCGGTGATGATTTTGCCAATATTTTCCGAGCCTTCGATTTGCAATCCGTTCGGCGCATAATCGCTAATGGCGTGGCTGTTGAGTTTTTGATTAATAATCTGTTCCAGTTGTAGATGATTCATAATTTTCCCCGCTGACAAAAGGTTTTTTTGTGGCGACTTATGGTAACACAAAACAGTCTGAAAGACGGTAATTCGGGCAAAATACCTCGCATTAGTTTTTGAATTTCAACGGAAATACTTTTACAATAAGGTCATTGATTTTTCTGATAATCAGCCGAAATAGGGAGATTATTATGTGTACCACTTGCGGTTGCGGACATCCGGAACAAACACGCATCGGCGAATTGCCGCATACTCACGATAATGCCGCGCAAAGTGCGGTCAAATTACCGAATTTTTCTCATTCCGTTTTTCATTCCGGCGCCTCAAATGAGGACGAAAGCGCGAAACGTTTACTGAAAGTCGAACAAGACGTGCTAGGCAAAAATAATCAATTAGCGCAAATTAACCGCACTTTGTTCGAAAAACACCATATTCTCGCATTAAATTTAGTTTCCAGCCCCGGTTCGGGCAAAACCACCTTGTTAACCACAACCTTGAACGCGTTGAAAGGCGAATTGCCTTGCTATGTGATCGAAGGCGATCAGCAAACCGAAAATGACGCGGATCGTATTCGCGCCACCGGCGTACCGGCGATTCAGGTGAACACGGGAAAAGGCTGCCATTTGGATGCGCAAATGATCGGGCAAGCGTTGGTGAAACTTCGTCCGCAAGAAAACAGTTTGTTGTTTATCGAAAATGTCGGCAACTTGGTTTGTCCGTCGGAATTTGATCTCGGCGAAAAAGCCAAAGTGGTGATTTTGTCCGTGACGGAAGGCGAAGATAAGCCGTTGAAATATCCGCATATGTTTGCCGCCGCCGAATTGATGATTCTCAATAAAATCGATTTATTGCCGTATTTAAATTTTGACGTGGAAAAATGTCTGGCATATGCCAAACAAGTGAATCCGAATATTCGAGTGATTCAACTTTCCGCGACCACCGGCGAAGGTTTGGCGCAATGGCTGGATTGGTTGCGCGCATAAAGGATTGACAAAATGCAGTTTGTTGATGAATTTCGTGATCCGAAATTAGCGAGAGATTTAGTCGGGCATTTGCATAAACTAATGCAAAAACTACCGCACTTTACCAAGCAAAATCCGCTTTATTTAATGGAAGTGTGCGGCGGACACACGCACACGATTTTTAAATTCGGCTTGGATAAACTGTTACCCGAAAGTATCGAATTTATTCACGGGCCGGGTTGTCCGGTTTGCGTGTTGCCGATGGGGCGAATCGACGTCTGCATTGAAATCGCCGAGCGCGACAACGTGATCTTCTGTACTTTCGGCGATGCAATGCGTGTGCGTGGGCGGAAGGGCTCTTTGTTGGAAGCTAAAGCGAAAGGAGCGGATGTGCGAATTGTGTATTCGCCGCTGGATGCGTTAAATATCGCGTTAAATAATCCGGATAAAAACGTGGTGTTCTTTTCCTTGGGTTTCGAAACCACAATGCCGAGTGCGGCGATTACCTTGCAACAAGCGAGAAAACAGCAGGTGTCGAATTTTTTTGTGGTGTGCCAAAATATCACCATTATTCCGACGCTACATAGTTTGCTGGCGCAAGAACAGGTTCAAATCGACGGTTTTATCGCGCCCGGTCACGTCAGTATGGTTATCGGCTCGACGCCGTATCAAAATCTTTGCCAAACCTATCATAAACCTTTTGTCATCACCGGTTTTGAGCCCTTGGATATTTTGCAGGCTATCGTAATGTTGGTTACGCAATTTGTCGAACGGCGCTGTGAAGTAGAAAATCAATACAAACGCATTGTGCAGTCCGATGGAAACCGCTTGGCGCAACAAGCAATGAGCGAAGTGTTTCGCTTGAAAGCGCGCAGCGAATGGCGCGGCTTGGGCGAAATAGAGGAGTCCGGCGTGGAATTGACGGAAGCTTACTGTCATTTTGACGCGGAAATTTATTTTAACAGCACGCCGCAACAAGTCGCCGATGATCCGAATTCGCGCTGCGGCGACGTGCTTGTTGGCAAATGCAAACCGAAAGATTGCCCGCTGTTTGCGGTTAAATGCAATCCGGATAATGCCTACGGCGCCTTAATGGTTTCCTCCGAAGGCGCGTGCGCGGCGTATTATCAATATCGACGGGAATAATAACAATGACGGATTTTATTACAATGGCGCACGGCAACGGTGGTGCGGCAATGCAGCGATTGATACGGGATTATTTTGTCGAAGCCTTTGATAACCCGATTTTAGCCCAGGGCGAAGATCAAGCGCGTTTGCCGCTAGCAGATCTTGCCACGCAAGGAACGCAGCTGTCTTTTAGTACGGACAGTTTTGTGATCGACCCGATCTTTTTTCCGGGCGGAAATATCGGTAAACTTGCGGTGTGCGGTACGGCGAACGATGTGGCGGTGTGCGGCGCAATTCCGCAATTTTTGTCTTGCGGCTTTATTTTGGAAGAAGGATTGCCGCTACACGAATTAAAGCAAATTATTCAATCGATGGCGCAAACCTGTCGTGAGGCGAATATTCGTGTCGTGACCGGTGATACGAAAGTGGTACAAAAAGGTGCGGCGGATAAAATCTTTATTAACACCAGCGGAATCGGTGTGATTCCGAATCGTTTGGATTGGGGCGTTCATCAGATTCGTGCCGGAGACCACATCATTGTCAGCGGCACCTTGGGCGATCACGGTGCGACCATTTTGAATCTACGCGAGAATTTAGGTATTCAAACGAATTTACATAGCGATTGCGCCGTGTTGACGCCGTTAATTGATCTATTGCGTCCTTTTACCGGCGTTAAAGCTGTGCGTGACGCAACCCGCGGCGGTGTGAATGCCGTGTTGCACGAATTCGCTCAAGCGCAGCGTTTAGGGATTCGGATTGAAGAAAATGCGTTGCCGATTCGACAAGAAGTGCGCGGTATTTGCGAATTGTTAGGTTTGGAAGCATTAAACTTTGCTAATGAAGGCAAATTGGTGATTGTCGCGGAACCCGCACAAACCGAGGCAATATTGACCGCACTTCGCCGTCATCCGCTCGGTGAAAATGCCGCCGTTATCGGCGAAGTGACACCGGACGGCAAAGTTCGCTCCGTTGGGATTTTCGGACAAAGCCGTTTGCTCGATCTCCCGACCAACGAACCGCTCCCACGGATTTGTTAACTTGAAAAATAATGCGCCGATAGTTTTCGGCGCATTGTTGTCTATGGTAGCAAATTAAATAACTCTCACCCCGTCACTTGCAGAACAAAGGTAAAAACTTTCTTTAATACCTGTTTGTTTTTGGTAGTTTTCCGCAATGAGTTTACGCAACTCTTCCACTTTGTCATTTGGCACTAAGCAGACAATACAGCCACCAAAGCCGCCGCCAGTCATTCTCGCACCGCCATTTTTGCCGATAGCAACTTGTGCGAGTTCGACTAAATAATCAATTTCCGGAATGGTAATTTCAAAATCATCACGCATTGAATCGTGCGATTCGCCCATTAACACGCCTAATTTTTGCATATCGCCGGCTTTAAGTGCTTCCACCGCTTCCAGTACGCGATGGTTTTCGCTGATGACGTGTTTCGCACGTTTATAGGCGAGTTCATTGGCTTGTTGTAACTCTTCCGCACGCTCAATAAATTGCTCCGGAGTAACATCACGCAATGCTTTTACACCAAAGAATCCTGCTGCAAATTCGCATTCTTGGCGGCGGCTGTTGTATTCGCCTGTCACTAAATCGTGCTTCACATTGGAATTGATGATTGCAATCGAATAGCCTTGTGGCACAGGCGTTGGTTCGATCTCAAGGCTACGGCAGTCAATACGCACTAAGTGATCTTTCTGCCCTAATGCAGAAGTGAGTTGATCCATATTGCCGCAGTTCGCACCGACAAATTTATTTTCTGCACGTTGCCCGATTAACGCAATTTCAGCAAGGGAAAGTGGTAAATCGCCTAACACTTGGCAAGTTTTACCAATCGAAATTTCAAGTGCTGCAGATGAGCTTAAGCCTGATGACATTGGCACATCGCTGGTCATTGCAATATCAACCCCTTGCACAAATTCAGGGCATTTTTCTTGCACATATTTCACCACGCCACGCACATAGTTTTTCCATTTGTCTTCGCTTTGTGGGATTTCTTTTTTGACGTCAAACGCATCAGTTTGGTTAATATCAATCGCAAATACTCGCCAAATGCTGTCGTCTCGTTTGGTAAAACTCACCGCCATTCCGTAGTTAATCGCACACGGCATTACAAAGCCGTCATTGTAGTCAGTATGTTCGCCAATGATATTGACACGCCCCGGTGCGAAAACGGTTTGTTGTGGTTTATAGCCAAAATGTTGTTCAAATTGTTGTTGGGAAAGTTCGATTGGGGTCATAGTGTATCTTCCTTTTGCTTCTATTTAATTTGCCCTCTCTCTGCTAAAAATTGCCTTCGCAATTTTTAGCTGTCTCTCTCCCACTTGTGGGAGAGAGTGATTTTACCCTCGCCCGCTTGCGGGACAAACGCTTGCGTTTGAACGTTGGCTTTGCCAACGGCTCCAAAGGAGCGAGCGAAGCGAGTATTGGGACAGATAAAAATTCGTTCAGAATTTTTATCAGGGAGAGGGTTAGCGTTGCTTATAATGCACATCTGCACTTACTGCATTTAATTTTTCCGCGGCTTGTTCAGGGGTCAAATCGCGTTGTGCCTCGGCAAGCATTTCATAGCCGACCATAAATTTTCGCACCGTTGCTGAACGTAATAACGGCGGGTAGAAATAGGCGTGTAGCTGCCAATGCTCAATATCACGTCCATCTTTAAAGAACGGGGCGAAATGCCAGCCCATTGAGTAAGGAAAAGAGGCTTCAAACAGATTGTCGTAACGGCAAGTGAGCTGTTTAATCGCCACCGCTAAATCATCTTTTTCTGCCTCAGTCAACTCATTCATTCGGCGAATATGGCGTTGTTTCGGCATTAAAATCGTTTCGAATGGCCACGCCGCCCAATATGGCACAACCGCCAGCCAATGCTCTGTTTCCACCACGGTTCTGGTGCCGTCTTTCTGTTCTGCTTGAGCGTAGTCTAAAAGTAGGTTTGTGCCGTGATGATCGTAATAATTTTTGAGATTTTTATCTTTGGTCGCAATTTCATTCGGCAGAAAGGAATTTGCCCAAATTTGACCGTGCGGATGCGGCTGAGAACAGCCCATCATTGCCCCTTTATTTTCAAAGGCTTGCACCCAAAGGTAAGTTTCGCTTAATTCGTTGATTTGCTCGTTCCACGTATCCACCACGCCGCGAATTTTCTCAACAGGTAGTTCAGGCAAGGTTTTGCTGTGATCAGGCGAGAAGCAGATCACACGCGCCAAACCACGAACGCCCATAATTTTAAATAGCGGATTGTTCGATTCAGGAGCGTCTGGCGTATCTTGCATTAGGGCAGCAAAGTCGTTGGCGAAAACGTAAGTGCCTTTGTAGTCAGGATTTACATCGCCTGAAACGCGGGTGTTAGTCGGGCAGAGGAAACATTTTTCATCATAGCTCGGCAGTTGTGCCACTTCGGCTTTATCCACCTGTCCGCTCCAAGGGCGTTTCGCACGGTGAGGGGAAACTAAAATCCATTCATCTTTAAGGGGGTTGTAGCGACGATGCGGATGGTCGCTGATATTAAATTTTTCACTCATTGGAGTATTCCTCGCAAATATTTTAAATCTCGTGGAGTATAGTAAATTTAGTCAAATCTGTGTGTGAAATGGATCACAAATTTTGTGGAGTTGAATATCACGATGGCGCTCGACTATGTCGAGTGCCTACCTTTTCAGCATCCGGAAGAGTCGGGCGCTATCAGTTAAAGATTAATCATAAATTCCCACTCAAACCGCTCTTCATTCATTCGATATTCTTCCTTCAAATTCGGGCCGCAAGAGTTTGTACCGATGCCGCTCATCATATAATCCACACAAAGCAGATTGTGCGGGCTTTCTTGTAGCTCATAATGGTGCAATTTCCGGGTTAATTCTTCTTGCGAATAAGGCGAAAGATTAAAGCTAAATGGTTGGTTTGCCGTTATTGTTAAACCCTGATATTGCAGATAATGACAACCCCAATGGCTGCCGTTTTCTTGCGGTTTGAAGTAATCCACAAAGTTGGCGTTTGCCGTGGTGTGATAAATACCAAGCTTGCTTGCCCAATGTTTATCGACATAACTTTCCAGCTCGCCGTAGCCGAAATACTCCAACTCGTCATCAGTTTTCGGAAGCGTAAAACGCACGCCGAAACGTGGCAAATACGGCAGGTGTGCTGCTTTTTCGCCAAAAATTTTCACCTTGATATTGCCGAATAAATCAATGTGATAATGCACCTCTAAGCTCAAAATTCGGGATTTGCTGGTCGCCACAATGCCGCATTTAGCGTGAATATCAATGCCGTCCGCCTGTTGTTTAAGGCTCACTTGATAAGCTCTGGTGTAGCAATCGTGATAACCTGCGTTCTGCCAATGTTCACGGATTAAACGGTCGTTATCTGTTGGTGCTCGCCAAATGTTGAAATCCAAAGGTTGTTCGATAATGGCTTTGCCGTTGGCGGAAAGCTGGCTGAAAATCCCTTTTTGCTTATCAAATTCATATTGCAAGCGGTCAGATCTCAACAAAATTTTGCAATCGGTTTCGGTTACCGTCCAATGTTGCTCGGTTTGTTCTGCCATTTGCGGTTTAAGCATTGTGCTTTCAAACAACTGAATTTGGTCAAAACCGAGCGGATGATTTTCCATCGTTAAAGCCTGTGCCGATTTTTGCACATAAGTTAAATCCAACAGCCACAAACTGCCGTTATTTTCAGGCAGTTCTAAATCTAAAAGTGCGGTCTGTTTCGGCGGACATTTCACGCTTAACACGCCTTGTTGCACTGGCTTGCCATTTTCGCTGAATTGATAATGCACGTCCAAAATGTCAGCTAAATCGGTGAAATCAAGCATATTGGTTAGCTCAACTTTGCCGTTTTTCAGCGTTGCACGCACAGGGCGATTGACGTTTTTCAGCTCTAGCAAATTGCTGTGCGGCTGGCGAAGTGGTGAAACCAAGCCGTCCATACAGAAATTGCCGTCGTGTGGTGTTTCGCCAAAATCACCGCCGTAGCCCAAACGCCCTAAACCGTCCGGCAGATAAGGGGCGTGGTCGCACCATTCCCAAATAAAACCGCCACAAGCCCCTTGATATTGCTGGAATTTTTGGAAATAGTCTTCCAAATCACCGTTGGAATTACCCATTGCGTGACTGTATTCGCACAGAATAAACGGCTTGCTTTGCGGTTGGCTGAAGTAGGTATCAATATCTTCCGTTGAGCCGTACATCAGGCTGTAAAAATCCAAATTGCTCAAGTCATTTTTGTGGGCGGAATGTTGGTAAATCGAGCTTTCATAATGTACCAAACGGCTCGGATCACGCTGCTTAATCCACGCAGCCGCCGCTTCAAAATTCTCGCCGTATCCGCTCTCATTGCCCAATGACCAAATCACCGCGGAAGTGCGGTTTTTATCTCGCTCCACATTGGCAAAAGTGCGGTCTAAAATCGCATTTTTATAATCAGGGTGGCGAGCAAAATAGCAGAAGTTATCCACAGTATCTCGTAAAATACGCTCATTTTCGTTAATTTTCGGCACATTTAAGAAAATGCTCTGTTCAGGCTGGGCAACATATTGCATTGACGCACCGTGTGCTTCAATATCGCTTTCGCCAATTAGATAAAAGCCGTATAAATCACACAATTCGCTAAACCAAGGGGCGTTCGGATAATGTGCCGTACGAATAGCGTTAATGTTGTGTTCTTTCATCAAACGCAAATCGGTTAAGGCTTGCTCATAGCTGATTGCATAGCCTGTTTTCGGATCGCTGTCGTGGCGGTTTACGCCTTTAAATTTAATAGCTTCACCGTTAAATAACAACACACCGTCTTTTACTTCAATTTTGCGTAAACCGATATGTTGTGAAATCACTTCCTCGCCGTAACGCATTTCAAGGCGGTAAAGTTGCGGATTTTCTGCATTCCAAAGGGTGATATTTTCAAGGTTTAACGCTAGATTTTCGCTTTGTTGTTCGGCAATTAAATTGCCTTTTGGATCAAACAGTTGATAGTGGTTCGGCTGATTTTCGTTTAAAAATTTTGGCGAAACCGTTAATTTCGCTTGAGTAAGATCATCAGATAATTCTGTTTGAATAAAGAAATCTTGCAGATAATTTTGCTCACGCTCAAGCAGATAAACATCACGGAAAATCCCCGACATTCTGAATTTATCCTGATCTTCCAAATAACTGCCTACGCACCATTTCAGCACCTGCACAATGATCTCATTTTCACCTGATTGCAGATAATCCGTGACATCAAATTCATTGGTGCTGTGGCTGATTTGCCCGAAACCGACAAACTGACGGTTCACATAAAGATACAAACAGCTGTCCACGCCTTCAAAGTTGAGCAAATAACGCTTATTCGCGTTCTTCTCTAACTGAAACTGACGACGATACACGCCACAAGGGTTATTTTGCGGTACATAAGGCGGATCGAAGGGGAACGGATAGTTGATGTTGGTGTAGTGATGATGATCAAAACCGTGATTTTGCCAGTTGGACGGCACTGGGATTTTGTGGTTGAACGTGATTTCAGCTAGTTCAGGGCATTGGTTTGCGTTGGTGTAATAAGCGAAATCCCACTCGCCGTTTAATAAATGGAAAAATTCAGACGTTTCACGCGCGAATTGGTTTGCGTTTTGCCCTTGTTTGAAGGGAATAAAATAGGCGTGATGTGGGGTTGTGTTTAAACGTAAAGCGGTCGGATCTTGATAAAAATTTGCGAAGTTCATAATGTTCTCCGAAATGCATAGGGTGGGCTTTAGCCCACCGCAAAATTAATATCTGCAAAGGTGGGCTGAAGCCCACCCTACAATTTAAACCCTTGTGAATTTCAACAACATCGCTGTTGCTGGGTCTAGGTTTGGAATGGCAAGCCCGATTTTTGCCAGCCATTCACCGTTAAGCACTAGTTTCTCGCCTTTGATTAAATTATTCAACCAGTTCGGCAATTTTTTCATTAAATGCCCGTGTTTGCCTTGTTTATAGGTTTCTGGAATATCGAGTAATTCCACCGCATAATCAGCATTGGCAAGGTATGGCACACGCAAGGTTTCTTGTTGTAGATAATCTAACATTGCAAGTTGATTGACTAAAACCACCGCTTGCGATTGGTCTTGCGCCACTACGCCGTTTACCAAAGATGCAGGATCTTTGCGGTCTAGGCGGAAGACATTTCCGCTGTGTAATAACGGGCGGATTTGTTTGTGTAACGCAATATATTTACTAAAGCCTTTGCGTTCTGCTTCGCCTTCTTTTACTGGGTCAAGCTCTACGCCCATATGCCCGAACAATGCGGTTAAACCACGGAAATTCACGTCTAATTGACGATAAGTGGTGTGGCAATGTTTACCGCCGATATGTGCGCCCATCACTTCAGGCGGGTAGAAATAGCTGAACCCGCGTTGAATGGTTTGGCGTTCAAGAGCGTCGTTATCGTCCGATGTCCAAAAACGTTGCGAGCGTTTTAAAATTTCGTAATCGATACGTCCGCCACCTGACGAGCAAGCTTCAAATTCCACGTTCGGATATTTTTCGCAAAGCACATCGCATAGGCGGTAAAGGGCTTCGGTCTGTTTGGTAAGCGATGCTTGCCCGTTGTGTGCAGGTTGCACTAAACGGCGGTTCATATCCCATTTGATGTAGTCGATGTCGTGGTTGCCAAGTAGCCAATCCATACGCTCAACAAGGTAGTTGAACACGTCTTCATTGCATAAATCCAGTGCAAATTGGTTGCGCTCTTCAGGTTGATCATAGCCTTCTACTTGCAACATCCAATCCGGGTGTGCACGGTAGAGATTGCTGTTTTTATTCACCATTTCCAGCTCAACCCAAATACCAAATTCCATACCGAGCGATTTCACTTTATCGATAATCGGGGTTAAGCCGTTCGGGTATTTTTTCTCGTCTAAATACCAGTCGCCCAAGCCGCCGAAATCATCATCACGCCCGATAAACCAACCGTCATCAATGATAAAACGCTCCACGCCCATTTCTGCCGATTTTTCTGCCATTGCGATAATGTGATCCGGTTTGTGATCAAAATAAACGCCTTCCCAAATATTTAAATGCACCGGGCGGGTGTGGTGTTTCGGGAAGCGAACCAAATTTTCGCGCACATAAGCATGGAATTGTTGGCTCATTTCATTCATACCGTTTTCGGCAAAAGTGGTGTAAACCCAAGGGGTTGCGACTTCTTCATTTTGTTCGATTTGAATTTCGCCCGGGAAGTAAAGGGCTTCAAGTTGCACGGTACGGCGACCACGAATATCGATATCGGCACGAATACGATGGTTTCCGCTCCACGCTAAATGGAAGCCCCATACGCTACCGCTTTGTTCTTTAAAGCCGTTTTCGCCTACAATAATTTGTGGCGGATATTCGTGAGAAGTACGTCCGACACGATTTTCTTGAATAAATCCGCCGTGTTTAAGCGTTTGGCGGTTTGGTTGGAATTCACGCACCCAACGCCCGTAGAAACTGCAAACTTCATCGGCATATTCTGGTAACGGCATTGTTACCGCAAGACGATTTACCGTAAATGTGCCTTCGTTTAAATTGCGTAATTTATTGCGAGTCTTGAGTACGGAGGTGTTTTCGTCCAGCACAAATTCGCTGATAAATTCCAATCCTGCCAATTTATCAAGCATACTAATCAGCACATGGTTGCCGTTTTGTTGTACGCCGGTTTCATTAAATACCGGCGCCCAATTTTGCCCGTTGCGGTGTCCTTCCACGCTTGAGCTTTCAAAATAACCACGACCGTTTTCGCTTGCGAGCGAAACGTGTACAGGAATATCTAAACCGCCGTTGGTTACGCCCATTTCTAAACTTTCGATATGCGCTGGGTTAAAACTGTTTAAATGCGCGCCCCAATAAGCAATGCGCGGGTTTTGGTCTGCAATCACGATTAAATCATTTTTGTTGCTGGTTAAACGGATAACGTTAGTCATAATCTTTTCCTTCATAAAATTTAATTAGATACCACGCACATTGCGTTTTTGTAATTGATAGCGTTCGGCAATCGACATTTTGCCGGTTAAAGTGAAGACGGATAGCAAGGTAAAGCCAAGTGCGATACAGCCTAAGATAAAGTAGGTTTCTTGATAGCCGATTTTGTCGTACCAACTGCCCACGATAGATGAGGCAAGCATATTGCCCACTTGCTTGATGAACTGGCACGCCACCATATAAATGGTTGCTGAGAAATGCACTTCAAACACGTTAGCGATATATTTAAATAAGCCCACGAGATAGAACGGCACTTCGAACATATGTAGGGTTTTAAGTACTACCACGTGCCACGCTTGGGTTGCGTAAGATGAGCCAATAATGCGGATACTCATAATAATGCCGGCAATTAACAACGCATTTTTTGCACCGATACGGTTAATTAAAAGTGGCACGAAGAACATAATGGTCGCGTTGAGTAATTCGCCCATTGTGGTGACATAACCGAACATTTCGATACCTTGCTCTTTGCTGTCGAAGAAGGTGTTGAAGAAATTACCGAATTGTTGGTCGAAAATATCGTAAGTACAAGCCACACCGACAACATAAGCTAATAACGCCCAGAAACGTGGTAATTTAGCGAGAGCAAAGGCTTGTTTTAAACTTACTGGATTTTTGTTTCCGCCAAGTTGTGAAACCACACTAGCGGTCGAATTTTGCTCAGGTTTTGCAAGTGCGATTAACACAAATAAGACAACTGATGCACCAGAGCCTAACCAGAATACAAGTTCAGGATCACGGCTATATAAAATCCCTGCAACAGAGGCACAGATAGCCCAACCAATCATTCCAAACATACGGGCACGACCATATTCAAAATTGCTACGGCGACTTACGCGTTCAATATAAGCTTCTGAAGCCGGTGCACCACCTGAGAACACAAAGCCCATATAGATACCGCCAGCAATCGCACCTAGCCAAATATTAGTTTTAAGCAACGGTGCAAATACATAAATAAAGAATGGTGCGTAAAAAATGAGTGTGATAGCCACCGCCCAAAGTAGATGTTTCTTCACGCCTAATTTATCGGTGACATAACCGAAAATCGGTTGGAAGCAGAGGGCAAAAAACGACATTGAAGCAAACACAATGCCACGTTCTTCACCGCTTAAACCGTTAATATCCCCTAGCCAAATCCCTAAAAACGGATAGCAGGTTGCCATAATGAAAAAGTAAACAAAGAAATAGCCACTAAACACCAAATAATTACGGTTGGTTAGGTAGTAGGCTTGATTTTGTGCTTTTGCTTGCATAAAAACCTCAAAGTCAACAGTAAGAAATTGAGCGAATGTTAACGTTATCAATTTTAATAAACAAACGAAAAATGCTGAAAATGTGAACTAAATCACAAATGTTAAGCTTAACATTAAGGTTTTGTGAAGTGGATCACAAATTTTAGATTTGCAAACAGGAAAAGGTTGTTAATTTTAACAAGATCTCTACAATTTAATGGAATGTTAGCGATAACATTTGGGATGTTGATCTTTTATGGTTGTAATATATACATTTTTTATCCGACAGCGACTTGCGGTCGCAATCGGTTAACCATAAGTTGGTGGCTTTGCCACCTTTAAAGGAGCGACAAAGTCGCTCACTTATGATTAACCTAGTACAGCTTTGCCGTGCTAGGCTGAAAAATGCAGTTATAGACTAAATCTTAAATTCAAAAACCTAGAATTTTATTGAAATTAAATCAGAACAAAAATGACCGCACTTAAAGACGTAGCCAAATTAGCGGGGGTTTCGTTGATGACCGTTTCGCGTGCCATCAACAACCCAGAACAGCTTTCGGAAAAAACCTACCAAAAGGTAAAACAAGCCATAGAACAGCTGAACTATGTGCCGGATATTTCTGCACAAAAAATGCGTGGCGTGGCAGGCAAAACCATTGGCGTGCTCTCACTCGGCACAGCGACAACGCCATTTTCCGTTGAGATTTTATTGGCGGTTGAACAAACCGTGCGTAAATATGGCTGGCAATCTTTTGTGATCAATACCTTTGAAGAAGATCCCGATGAAGTGGAGCAAGCGGTTGATGCATTACTTTCTCATCGACCATCTGCGATTATTATTGCTCGTAACGGTTTAAGCAGAATTCGTATTCCGCCAAAACTCGCTCATTTTCCGATTGTGTTGGCAAATTGCATTACGGAAGATTTAAATGTGGCAAGCTATATTCCCAACGATTTTCAAGGGCAATTTAACTTAACACAGTTGTTGGTGGAGAAGGGTTATAAAAAACCGCTTTGCTTGTACATTCCTGAAAATGCGATTGCAGCTAAAGAACGTCAAAACGGGTTTGAAAAGGCGTGGTTTGTGCAACCAAATTATGAAATGCCAGAGCAATTTTTTATGCCGAAAGATCTGCACGAATATACCTGCGGTGCCGATCCGCTGAAAAAATTGCTTGCCGAAAACCGGAAAAAATTGGATTACGACGTGATTGTATGCGGTAACGACCGTATTGCAATGCTTGCTTATCAGTTGCTGTTAAGCCACGGTTTTCGTATCCCTGAAGATGTTGCAGTAGTGGGCTATGATAATATGGTGGGCGTTGCCGAGCTGTTTTTGCCGCCATTAACCACGGTGCAGCTTCCGCATTATGAAATGGGAGAACAAGCGGCGTTACATTTGATTGAAGACAGAACGGCTAAGGGCAAACAATATGTGGATTGCCCACTAGTTGTGCGGGCATCCTGTTAAATGCAAAGGATTCGGCAAGAGAAAAGCCGGTTATCAGGTTTTGCGATGTGCCGCAATTACCGCTTGCCCTAAACTTAATCCGCCGTCGCCCATTGGAAATTGATGGGCGCTGAGGACGCAAAAATCGCGTAAATTTTCTTTTAATAACCGGCGCAGTAATTGATTGTGCATTACGCCGCCGGAAAGTACGATGGTGCGGCATCGGTGAATTTTCGCTTGTTGCGCAGCGAGTTCGGCGAAACCTTGAGCTAAAGCATAATGAAAGGCGAAGGCTTTTTCCGCGCGATCTTCGTGATAGTTCAGCCACGTTTGCCAGAAGGTTTTTAAATCCAGTTGATTGCCGATCAACGGCATTTTAACCGGAATTTCCACCGCACTTTTATACGCCAATAGATGACGATTTAATCTTGAATTTTCCGCCAAAACCTCCAAACGACACGCTGCTTCGCCTTCCCAGCTCAAACGATCGTGTATGAGGTAAAGCCCGTAAGCCACGGCGTCGAAAAGTCTGCCGGCAGAGGAGGCTTTCGGCGAATTAAGCCCGCGTTCGACGGCGACAGAAAGCAGTTGCCAGTCTTTCTCGACGCAAGTTTCGGTTAAGATTTCTCGATAATGCGGCACGAATTGTTGTAAATGCGCCAGCCAGTTTCGCCAAGGTTGTTGCGCGGCAAGATCGCCGCCCGGCAAGGCGACGGCAGGTAAACCGCCCAAATGGTGACATTGTTGATAATCGACCAACAAACATTCGCCGCCCCATAATTGTCCGTTTTCGCCCATTCCAATGCCGTCCAGCGCCAGCCCGATTACCGGTTCGCTGCAGTGATGTTCCGCCATTACGCTGACGATATGGGCGTGATGGTGCAAAATTTCGACACAAGGCAAATTCAGTTGCGCGGCGAGATCTTTACCGGTTTGAGTGGAAAAATAACCGCTATGCGCATCCACTGCGATTTTGTCCGCTTGGAATTGATAGATTTGGCGAAACAGATCAATATTATCGACCAGTTGTTGCTGAACCGGTTCGTTTGAGGTATCGCCGATATGTTGGCTCACCACCGCTTTATTGCGGCGTAATAAACAAAAGGTATTTTTCAGATCCGAACCGAGCGCTAACACGTTGGTTTCGCTCGGCGTCGCGAGTGAGGTTTCATCCGGCACATAGCCTCTGGCGCGTCGTAAAGTTTCGATGCCGTCAAAGGCGACGCGAATTAGGCTGTCGTCGGCGCGCTGTAAAATATCGCGGTTATGACATAGAAAGAAATCGGCTAAATCGGCTAATTTTTTCACCGCACTTTCATTATCCAGCACGGGCGGTTGTCCGCTCGGATTGGCGGAAGTCATCACCAACGGGCGATTGACGGCGCGCAATAACAAATGTTGCAACGGATTACTCGGCAACATTACGCCGATTTCTTGCAAATAAGGCGCGATTTCCGGCACGACTTTCGGCACTTTATTTCGATTAAGCAAAACAATCGGCGCGGCGGCGGAAGTGAGTTGCGCGATTTCTTGTTCGGTCAAGCAACGTAAAAAATCCAAACTCGGCACCATTACGGCGAAAGGCTTGGTCGGTCTGTGTTTGCGCCGACGCAGCTGTAGCACGATTTGTGCATTGGTTGCGTCGCAAGCCAAATGAAAACCGCCGATACCTTTCACTGCGATAATCTTGCCTTGTTGCAATAAAAGTGCGGTGCGTTTTAGCGCATCTTCGTTTTCATCAAGCGTTTGCCAACGATCGCTTAACCAAATATGCGGTCCGCAAAGGGAGCAAGCGTTCGGCTGGGCGTGGAAACGACGATCGGCGGGATTTTTATATTCCGCTTCACATTGCGGGCAAAACGGAAATGATGCCATTGAAGTATTTTTGCGATCGTAAGGAATCGCCTTGATAATGGTAAAACGCGGGCCGCAATGGGTGCAGTTGGTAAAAGGGTAGTGATAGCGGCGGTTAGCGGGATCGAACAAATCGGCGAGACAATGCGGACAGGTGGCGGCGTCGGCAATAATTTGCGTATCCATTGCATTATTTTCGCTTTCGCGGATCACAAATTCTTCGCTCGGCACCGACTGCCACGTTTGTTCGCGACGAATGATTTCCGTAATTTGCGCCAAAGGCGGCAGTTGGCTTTGTAAATCGGCAAGAAATTGTTCAAGTGCGGTGCTTTCCGGCTGAAAAAATCGAATTAAAACGCCTTGCCCGTCATTATTTACATCGCCTTTGAGCGCATATTTGTTGGCAAGCAACCAAACGAAAGGGCGAAAACCGACGCCTTGCACTTTACCTTTAATTCGCAATTCAATCTCTTGCATAACGCCGCCTTATTTTTGATTTAAGCCCAGAAAATCACCGACTTCGTGCTCCAGTTGACTCATTGCGATCAGGGCTTCTTGGGTTTGTTTGGCTTCTTCTTCGTCAATAACGGTCATTGCAAAACCGACGTGCACCAATACCCATTTGCCCAGCAATGTGGTGGGATCATCATCGCAAATTAGCGAAATGTTGACTTCTCTTTTCACACCGCAAACATCCACCACAGCGAGCTGCAAAGCGCTGTCCGCCACTTGAACGATTTGTCCGGGAATACCTAAACACATAATTAATCCTTACCGACATTCGAATGATGACGAATTTGTTACATTTATTTGGTTTTTTATGTGGAATTAGTTTATCACAGAAATTAACGTGGTGATATTTAAAGGATTTTAAATTTTATGGAAAATTCAACGGTTTGATTTGTTTAACATTTTTTTAAAAATAAACAAGATTCTTTAGCATTAAATTAAATTTATTTACCTTTAATTAGATCACGAATTTTGAATATGAAAATATTTATGATCTCAATCAAAAATTCGTAATTTTCTCTCTTGAGGTTTAATTTTTTTTGGGAGTATCCTTACACTCGGAGTGGTTATTTTTTTGGTATATATCTATATATTAAGGGGGAGAGAATGAACCGTTTTGTTATCGGTGATCCTAAAGGATGCATTGGATGCAACACCTGTATGGCTGCTTGTAGTGAAGTTCATAAAGCCTTCGGCTTGCAATCTCATCCGCGTTTGGAAGTAATGCGTAACGACGATATTACCGTGCCGATTTTATGCCGGCATTGTGATGACGCGCCTTGTGCTACGGTATGCCCGGTGCACGCGATTACGCATAAAAATCAAACGATTCAACTTAACGAAAGTCTTTGTATCGGTTGCAAACTTTGTGCGATTGCTTGTCCGTTCGGTGCGATTACGCAACACGGCAGCGCGCCGGTGGATGCACCGACTTATTACGAACATTTTTCTTTTCAAGATGCAGTAGCGCGCGATATTCGCACTGCGCCGAATAATACCGACGTACACAATATGTTGGCGTGGCAGCCAGGCGTAAGAGCCGTTGCGGTGAAATGCGATCTTTGCTATTTCCGCGAGGACGGTCCCGCTTGCGTGCAAACCTGTCCGACAAAAACCTTATTTTTAATTAGTGACGAAAGTATCAAACAAGCGAATCAAGCTAAACGGGAATTGGCAATGAGCGCATCGCCGGCAATTCCGAAATAGTGAGATTTTTAATCAATGGAGTGAATTATGAGTTATCCGATAAGCTTACTCATCACTGCCTTGTTGATTTATATCGTTGGTGCGTTTGTTTCCCTTTGCGTAAGTCGAAACGAACAACTTTCAATCAATATATCCGGCGTGACCGGTATCATTGGTGGAGCATTGGGCATTTTAGCCTGCGCCCCCGTTCTAATGAGCAGCAATGCAGTTACTGACGTATTTCACACACCTTTTGAATTTGCTCGATTTTCAATCCGTTTAGACGGTCTTGCCGCCTTTATGGTGTGTGTGATTTCTTTATTGGTTATTGTGACCGCACTTTATTCCTTTTCCTATGTTCGCGAATACAAAGGTAAAGGCGCCGGCACAATGGGCTTTTTTATGAATATCTTTATCGCCTCAATGGTTGCCTTGGTGGTCAGTGATAACGCCTTTTATTTCTTAGTGTTCTTTGAAATGATGTCGTTAGCGTCTTATTTCCTTGTGTTAACCGAACAAGACGATAATTCGGTAAATGCCGGCTTATTATATTTCTTTATTGCACACGCCGGTTCCGTGTTGATTATGATCGCCTTTTTCATTTTCTATTGCTACGCAGACAGCTTTGAATTTGAAGCCTTCCGACACACCGAGCTTTCCTCCCCGTTAGGATTTACCGTGTTTATGCTCGCATTCCTCGGATTCGGTGCAAAAGCAGGGATGATTCCGTTACACGGTTGGTTGCCGAAAGCGCACCCTGCGGCACCGTCGCACGCTTCCGCATTAATGTCCGGCGTAATGGTGAAAATCGGGATCTTCGGTATCATTAAAGTCGGAATCGATTTGCTCGGCGCGACAAATTTATGGTTCGGCGTGATCGTTTTAGGTTTCGGTGCGGTATCTTCTGTTCTCGGCGTACTTTATGCCCTTGCCGAACACGATATTAAAAAATTATTGGCATATCACACCGTAGAAAACGTCGGTATTATTATGATGGGCGTCGGCGTCGGAATGATCGGCATTGCGATTCATCATCCGGTGCTTGCCGTGGTCGGCTTGCTCGGCGGATTGTACCATTTGTTAAACCACGCCGTATTCAAAGGATTATTATTCCTCGGCGCCGGTTCGATTATGTATCGTCTGCACACCAAAGATATGGATTTAATGGGCGGCTTGGGCAAATTAATGCCTTACACCGCGTTTTGTTTCTTAATTGGCACAATGGCGATTTCCGCCTTACCGCCGTTTAACGGTTTTGTCAGCGAATGGTTTACTTATCAATCGCTTTTCTCACTTAGCCAAGAATCACATATCGCTTTAAAACTCGCCGGCCCGATTGCCATTATTATGCTTGCGTTGACCGGTGCCTTAGCCGCCTTGTGTTTCGTGAAAGTGTATGGCATCAGTTTCGGCGGAATGCCGCGTAGCGAAAAAGCGGCGCAAGCCCGCGAAGTGCCGAAACCGATGGTTTGGGCAATGGCGATCTTAGCGCTTTGCTGCGTATTATTGGGCGTTGGCGCCTCTGTCGTGACCCCGATTATCGCGCAAATTTCTACCGCACTTTCACATAGCGAATCCTTCCCGTTGGTGCAAAATACCTTGCTGGTTTCTTCCGACAAACCTTATACCGCGCTTTCCACACCGATGATCACCATTATGTTGGTCGCCTTCTTCTTGGTGCCGTTCGCTTATTATGCAATGACGAAAAAAGCGCGTCTTACGGATCGGGCGAAGGGCAATCCTTGGGCGTGCGGTTATGCTTATGAACCGGATATGGCGGCATCGGCGGGCAGCTTTACGCGTCCGTTACGCACAATGTTTAAACCGCTTTATACGTTGCGTCGCTTATTGGATCCGGCGCCGCTCGGACAAAAAGGCATTAATGCGACGGTTAACGGCGCAACGAAATTAGAACCGGTTTGGGAAGAACAGATCACAATGCCGATAGGACGGTTGATTCCGCGCATTGCAGAAAAATTGCAATGGTTACAAGGCGGCGATTTCCGCGTCTATTGCGTCTATTTCGTGATTGCGTTGGTCGTATTGTTACTCACCACGGCGATGATGTAAGGAGTTCGGAATGATGACATTACCTTCAGAAGTTGCAACCTCCGCCGGAATGTTTTGCTTGGCGGTGCTACAAGCGGTTTTATTACTGTTATTAGCACCACTGTTTTCCGGTATTTCCCGAATGATTCGCGCGCGTATTCAATCCCGTCGCGGGCCGGGAATTTTACAAGATTATCGTGACATTGCGAAATTAATGAAACGGCAAAATGTCTTGCCGGACAACGCGGGATTCGTTTCAAACGTAATGCCTTATGTGCTAATCGCCAGCGTTGCGGTGATTGCGATGAGCTTGCCGTTATTCACCTTGGCTTCACCTTTCGGCGCAGGCGGCGATTTGATTACCGCGATTTATCTATTCGCCTTATTTCGTTTCTTCTTTTCCATTGCCGGACTGGATAGCAACAGCACCTTCTCCGGTTTGGGCGCAAGCCGCGAAGTTACCCTCGGCGTGTTGGTCGAACCGATGTTAATGCTTGCCTTATTAGTGGTAGCGTTAATCGTCGGATCCACCAATTTCGGCGTGATTGGTGCCACACTCGCAACGCAACCGTGGAGCTATCCCGTTGCGACGATTATGGCGTTAATCGCAAGCGCGTTTGCCGTGTTTATCGAAATGGGCAAAATTCCCTTTGATTTGGCGGAAGCGGAACAAGAATTACAAGAAGGCCCGTTGACCGAATATTCCGGCCCGGCGCTCGCTTTAATCAAAATCGGCTTAAGCTTGAAATCAATGGTGGTCGCGGCGATTTTCGTCAGCGTGTTGTTTCCTTTCGGCGCTGCGGCGGAACTCAGCCTAAGTGCGGTGATTTTCGGCGTTGTTTTCTTCTTCGTGAAATTATTGATTGCCTACGTCATCGCGTGTGTGATCGAAAATAGCGTCGCGCGTACAAGATTTATGCTGGCAGGTCGCTTTACCGCCGTCGGTTTCGGTATTTCCGTCTTGGCGTTCGTTTTTTATCTCACGGGATTGTAAGGAGGAAAAATGGAATCTTTAGCTCTAATTACAATCGTGTTGCCTTTTGTCGGCGCGTTGTTGGTCGGTGCGAATAAAACGCACTTTGCCAAACTTGCCGTTGTTATTGCCGCCGTGGCTACGCTGTTCAGCCTATTATTAGCGCAACAATGGTATGCCAACGGTCAATCAAGCCTGAGTTATGATCTGGTGGTATTCGGACAAACGGTAATTTTCGGCGTCACCTTGGATGCGGTCAGCACCTTAATCTGCTTCGCGGTGGTCGCCCTCGGATTTTTGATTATTCTTTATT
Organism: Caviibacterium pharyngocola; assembly: GCF_002795405.1. GTDB lineage: Bacteria > Pseudomonadota > Gammaproteobacteria > Enterobacterales > Pasteurellaceae > Caviibacterium > Caviibacterium pharyngocola. The sequence continues at coordinate 317,261 of NZ_PHGZ01000013.1, forward strand.
CTTGCGGCTATTTAACCGACAAAAACCGCGAACATCCGCACAACGGCTTGCCGCGTTTTTATGCATTGTTATTGGTTTTCGTCGGTGCAATGGCGGGCTTGGTGCTATCTTCCACCTTAATCGGGCAGTTGCTGTTCTTTGAAATTACCGGCGCTTGTTCGTGGGGATTGATCAGCTATTATCAAACACCGAAAGCAATGGCTTCGGCGATGAAAGCCTTGATCATCACACACGTCGGCGCTATCGGCTTATATCTTGCCGCCGCCTTTTTGTTCAGCAAATCGGGTACATTCTCACTTACCGCATTAGAACACTTAGATCCGGCAAGCAAAACCATCGTGCTATTCGGTGTTATGTTTGCCGCTTGGGGCAAATCGGCACAATTACCGATGCAAATTTGGTTACCGAACGCAATGGAAGCACCGACACCGGTGAGTGCTTATTTGCACGCCGCCTCAATGGTGAAAGTCGGGGTATATATTTTCGCTCGCGCCGTAATGTCGGCGGGTGAAATTCCGCACATTGTCGGCGAAGTCGGAATGGGAATGGCGATGATCACCTTGATTTACGGCTTTTTAATGTATTTGCCGCAAACGGATTTAAAACGCTTATTGGCGTATTCGACCATTACCCAGCTCTCTTATATTTTCATCGGGTTATCCTTGGCAGCATTGGGATCTAAACTCGCCTTTATTGCCGCCATCGCTTACATTTTTAACCACGCCTTTGCGAAAAGCTTATTTTTCCTTGTTGCCGGTTCGCTCAGTTATGCCACAGGCACACGGATAATGCCGCGCTTACAAGGCATTATGCGCACAATGCCGCTTGTCGGCGTCGGTTTCGGAATCGCCGCCTTGGCGATTGCCGGTGTGCCGCCGTTTAACGGATTTTTCAGCAAATTTCCGTTATTTGCCGCCGGATTCGCTTTGGGAGCTGACGCAGGCTGGATCACTGTGTTGATGATCATCGCCTTGCTGGAAAGTATCGGCACCTTCGTTTGGTTGCTGTATAAATTCGGTCAATGCGTGATCGGTGAACCGTCCGATGAAGTTGCGAAAGCCCAACCGTTACCGTTGTCAATGACCGTCGTGTTAGTGATTTTAATGGTAATGTCCGTCTGTTCGAGCGCGATTGCCGCGTGGTGGCTGGGTTAAGGGGGAATTATGTTGATGATTAATACCTTGGCGGGATTATTGATTCTAACCTCGCTTTGCGTAATTGCGATGAAAACGGCGAAAAAATCCGCAATATTCTACGCGTTACAATCACTCGTGTTGGTGTTGTTATTTCTCTGTCTTGCCGGCGAAATGCAAGCGCACGAACTTTATATGTGGTCGATCGGCGCATTTATTACCAAAGTGGTTTTAGTGCCCGCTATTTTGATTTACGCCACGAAAAAATTAAACGAAAGCGCGACGCCGAGCGGGCTAAACGCCGTGTGGTTGATTCCGATAACCGCGCTTATCGTGGTGTTGTGCTATTGGGTGGTCAGCCCGATCAATCTGCCTTTGGCGGAATCGCTTAAACCGGTGTTATCCGTTTCTCTCGGTCATTTCTTATTGGGATTGGTTTGCATTGTCAGTCAACGCAATATTCTCAAACAAGTATTCGGTTATTGCTTAATGGAAAATGGCTCGCATTTAACGCTTGCCTTGCTTGCCAACAAAGCACCGGAACTGGTGGAAATCGGCATTGCGACGGACGCCTTGTTCGCAGTGATTATTATGGTGTTATTGGTAAATAAGATTTATTTAAAAATCAATACGTTGGATGCCAAAGAACTGACAGGATTGAAGGGGTGACGCTATGTTTGAATTAGGTTGGATCTATGCATTATTACTCGCACCTTTATGCGTTTCGATTGCCTGTTTTGCCACGATCAAATTAAAAAATCCGAAAATTTGCACCGCACTTCATCTCACCGGATTAGTGTTGTTGTTTATTTTTTCGATGAAAGTGATCGCCGGCGTGTTATCGCAAGGCACTTTAATCGCCTTGAATAATTGGATTTATATCGATGCGTTATCGGCGATTTTTATCGGCTTAATCGGTATTGTCGGCGTATTGGCGGGCGTGTATTCCGTCGGTTATATCAACACCGAATTGGCGCGCGGGCATTTGGATGAACGAGGCAATCATTTATATCACGGATTTTTGCATTTGTTCTTCTTCACAATGCTGCTTTCCGTAACCACCAACAACGTGATTTTAATGTGGGTCGGCATTGAAGCGACCACATTAAGCTCGGCGTTTTTGGTCGGAATTTATGCCCATCGCACTGCCTTGGAAGCCGCGTGGAAATACATCATTATTTGCTCCGTGGGGGTGGCGTTCGGTTTATACGGAACGATTTTAACCTTCTCCGATGCAAACACCTTATTGAGCGATCCGAGCCAAGCGATTTTCTGGTCGGCAATCAATCAACAAGCGCAAGGACTCAATCCGACGTTAATGCATTTGGCATTCGTGTTTATTTTGATCGGTTTCGGCACGAAGTGCGGTCTTTTTCCGATGCATACTTGGTTGCCGGATGCGCACAGTGAAGCGCCGAGTCCGGTCAGTGCGATTTTATCCGCCGTGTTATTAAATTGCGCAATGTTGGTAGTGTTACGCTATTACATTTTAGTGTCGAAAGCTGTCGGACCGGATTATCCGCAAACCTTGTTGTTGGTGTTCGGATTGTTATCCACCGGTATTGCGTCTTTCTTCATTATTATGCAACACGATATTAAACGTAAATTGGCTTACCACAGTATCGAAAATATGGGGTTAATCGGCTTTGCCTTCGGCTTAGGCGGTCCTATCGGAATGTTTGCCGGTTTATTGCACACCATTACCCACAGTTTGGCGAAAGCCCTATTATTCTGCGCATCAGGCAATATTTTATTGAAATATCATTCGCGTGATATTCAAAATGTGCGCGGAATGTGGGTGGCGTCACCGATCACTGCAGTGTTATTTGCCGGCGGCGCGTTAGCTTTGGGTGGCGTGCCGCCGTTCGGAATGTTTGCCAGTGAGTTCGCCATTGTGGTTGCCGGTATTTATTCGGGCAATGTCGGATTAGCTGTGCTTTGCTTAATTTTCTTAACGATTGCCTTAGCGGGTTTAACCACTATGCTGCTAAAAACCGTATTAGGTAAACCGACGGAAGGCGTTGAAATCGGCGAAAGCGATAAAAGTTCATTGGTCGTCTTGGCGATTTATTTACTTTTATTGCTGGCAATGGGGGTTTATATCGGCGAGCCGATTTTGCAATTATTAAAAACGTCGGTGGGCATTATTTTAGGACAAGAAAACCTGTCTTTCGGTGAAATGTTGGTATTACCTTGGCAAAGCCTAGGTCAGTAAATCGGGGGGAGAGAAAATGGAATTAACGAAAAATACGACGGTCGATCCGACCCGAATGCTTGGTAAAAATTATATTGAAGCGGTTCACACAAAATTTCCGCATACGCTTTTAGATGAAGAATGGTCCACGCCGAATCAGGTTACGCTAACCGTAAAAACCAATATGTTGCCTGATGTGGTCGCCTATCTTTATTACGAACACGAAGGCTGGTTGCCGCTGGTTTTCGGTAATGACGAACGGTCGATTCACGGCAATTATGCGGTGTATTACGTTTTATCAATGGAAGGCGAAGTTAAAACCTTCGTCACGATTAAAGCCTTGGTAGATCCGGTTTCCTTAGAATTTCCGTCCGTAACGCCGAAAGTGCCTGCCGCCGTTTGGGGCGAACGGGAACTGTTCGATATGTTCGGTTTAAAAGCCGTGGGCTTGCCGGATCAACGCCGCTTAGTGCTACCGGACGATTGGCCGGACGATTTACATCCGCTACGCAAAGATTCGATGGATTATCGCTTACGTCCGGATCCGACTACAGCGACGGAAACTTACGAATTCATCAATGAAAAAGGCGAAGCACGAATCGTACCGATCGGTCCGATGCATATTACTTCCGACGAACCGGGACATTTCCGTTTGTTTGTGGACGGTGAAGATATTATCGACGCGGATTACCGTTTATTCTATGTGCATCGCGGAATGGAGAAATTGGCGGAAACCCGAATGGGTTATGATGAAGTCACTTTCTTAGCGGATCGCGTGTGTGGAATCTGCGGCTTTACCCATAGCGTCGCCTATGCCAATTCCGTAGAAAACGCCTTGGGACTTGTAGTGCCGCAACGGGCGCAATGGATCCGCGCGATTTTGTTGGAAGTGGAACGCTTACACAGCCATTTATTAAATATCGGGCTATCCAGCCACTTTGTCGGCTTTGATACCGGTTTTATGCAATTTTTCCGCGTGCGCGAAAAATCAATGACCTTAGCGGAAATTCTGACCGGTGCGCGCAAAACCTACGGCATTAACCTAATTGGCGGCGTGCGACGCGATATGTTGAAACATCAACGTCAGGAATGTATCAAACTGATTCGCGAAATCCGCGACGGCGCTAAAGGCTTGATCGATATTTTATTAAGCACGCCGAATATCGAGCAACGCACGGTAAATATCGGACGCTTGGAAAAAAATATCGCGCGCGATTACAGTCCGGTCGGGCCGATGGTGCGCGGCAGCGGCTTTGCGCGCGACGTGCGTAAAGTGCATCCGTTCTCCGGTTACGGCGAAGTGCCTTTCGACATTTTTACCGAACAAAATTGCGATGTAATGTCGCGTCTTTCCGTGCGCATTAAAGAATTGTTCGAAAGTATCAACATTATCGAATATATGGTGGATAACCTACCGAACGGTGAATTATTGGCGGAAGGTTTCACCTACAAACCGGGTCGTTTTGCTCTCGGCATTACCGAAGCGCCGCGCGGTGAGGATATTCACTGGTCAATGTTGGGCGATAACCAAAAATTATACCGTTGGCGCTGTCGAGCGGCGACTTATGCGAACTGGCCGGTGTTGCGCTATATGTTGCGCGGCAACACGGTTTCCGACGCGCCGTTAATTATCGGCAGCGTGGATCCTTGTTATTCCTGTACCGACCGCGTGACCGTCGTGGATGTGCGCAAACGCCAAGCCAAAACCGTCGAATACAAAGAAATCGAACGTTACGGCATCGAGCGTAAAAATTCACCGTTGAAATAGGGAGGCGCAGAATGTTTAAGTTACTTAAAACAGTATTTAAAACCGGCGACGCCACCACGAAATATCCGTTTAAACCCTATGAAACGGATCCGGATTTTCGCGGTAAACCGGAATTGGATTCCGCGCAATGTATCGTGTGCGGCGCCTGCACAATGGCGTGTCCGGCAAATGCCTTGACATTACGCACAGATACGCAAAACGGCGAACGCACTTGGTCATTATTTTTAGGACGCTGTATTTTTTGCGGACGCTGCGAAGAAGTGTGCCCGACCAAAGCTATTCGGTTAACGCAAGATTTCGAATTATCGGTTTGCAATAAACAGGATTTGTATCAAGAAACCACTTTCGGCACGACGAATTGTCAACAATGCGGCAAGCCGTTTACATCCGATAAAGAACTCAATTATACCATCGAATTATTGCGGCAAAGTGCGGTGGATCCTGCGCAAATTTCGCAAAAATTGGCGGTGTTGCACACTTGTCCGGATTGTAAACGTCAAAATAGTTTGGAAAAAACCGCAGAAATCGAAACGCATATGCGCGTAAAACTCGCAATGTTCCGGCACAACGGAGGATCAAAATGAATACGCAAATTCCTATGCCGGTAAACGGTATTTCTACGCCGTTCAGCGTGGATGAACAACTGGCGAAAATGAAACAAACCTTATTGAAGGATATTCAACGTTCGGCTTATGTTTATCGCGTTGACTGCGGCGGCTGCAACGGGTGCGAAATCGAAATTTTCAGCACTATTACACCGACTTTCGACGCAGAACGTTTCGGGATTAAAGTGGTGGCTTCGCCGCGTCACGCCGATATTTTGTTATTTACCGGCGCGGTAACGCGGGCAATGCGCACGCCGGCAATGCGCGCTTATCAAGCGGCGCCGGATCCGAAAATCTGTATTTCTTACGGCGCTTGCGGTTGCGGCGGCGGGATTTTCCACGATCTGTATTGCGTGTGGGGCGGCAGCGATCAAATCGTGCCGATCGACGTGTATATTCCGGGTTGCCCGCCGACACCGGCGGCGACTATTTACGGCTTTGCAATGGCGTTGGGCTTGTTGGATCAAAAATTAAAAGGCAAACAAGAAAAAGCCGATCCGAACGTGCAGGCGCAAGTGCGCTTCCCGACCATTCCTTATGATTTACGCGTCAGCATTGAGCGTGAAGCGCGCCGTTTGGCGGGGTATCGTCAGGGCGGGGATTTAGCCGACAAATTTATGCAAATGATGACGGAAAAACAGGATATTCCGTTCGGCGTGCGTTTGGGCGAATATTTGGAAAGAGAAGGGGATCCGCGTTTAAGCGAAATTTTAAATCGGTTACACGCCATTAGCCTGCCGTTTTCAGGATAAGGAAATCAAATGTCGCAAGTTATTTTTTATTTGTTGAATCAACGATTCGTCGAAAACGAAGAGCAAGTGCCGGAGCAAGCGCAGCAAGTAATGTATTACTCTCTCGCGATCGGGCATCACGTCGGCGTAATCGACTGCTTTAAAAAATTGTTGGTGTGCGATTATGCAAGCTATCAACAATTCGTCGAAAGTTTTGCCGAAGGCGAAGCGAAACGCAAATTCGTCGGATTAATTCGTTTCGGCGAAATTATGATCGACAGCAGCCACGTTAATTTATTAGCGAAAGCATTGGATGACAACCGCGCGAATTTCAGCGCGGAACATCAACAATGGGCGAGCTGTTTAATGGACGCCTTGGCGGCGATTCAGCAAGAACCGGTAATGTACATTATGGTGAAACGACGCGATGACAAATGAAAATGTAATGCTGGCAGTGGGCAATTCGATGATGGCCGATGATGGTGCCGGTCCGTTGCTTTATCAATTAATGCAAGAAAATCCGTTGGAAAATTGGACCGCACTTGACGGCGGATCCGCACCGGAAAACAGCGCGCACATTGTGCGCGAACTGAAACCGAAACGCCTGTTAATCGTGGATGCGGCGGATATGGCGTTGGCGCCGGGCGAAATTCGTTTGATTGATAAAGAAAGTATCGCCGAAATGTTTTTTATGAGCACGCATAATTTACCGCTTAATTTTTTAATCGAGCAGTTGGAGGAAGATGTCGAACAAGTGATTTTCTTGGGGATTCAACCTGACATTGTTTCCTTCGCATTTCCGATGACGGAAAAAGTAAAAAGTGCGGTGCAAAATGTTTATGATTTTTTAAAAAATCAGGGGGATTTTACAACAATTTCAGCGTTGTAAAATGAGTCGTATAGGGTATTAGCTTAAATAATAAGGACATTCATTATGAAAAAAGTGATTACTGTCTGTCCGTATTGCGCGTCCGGTTGTAAGATCAATCTGCTGGTCGAAAACAACAAAATTGTGGGTGCGGAAGGCGCAAACGGGAAAACAAACGAAGGCGAACTTTGTTTGAAAGGGTATTACGGATGGGATTTCGTACACGATACGAAAATTCTCACACCGCGTTTAACCCAGCCGATGATTCGCTATAAACGCGGCGAGCCGTTTACTCCGGTGAGTTGGGAAGAGGCGATTTCGTATTCTGCGAAACGCTTAATGGAAATCCAACAAAAATACGGTAAAGAATCTATTATGGTGACGGGTTCTTCGCGCGGGCCGGGCAACGAAGTGAACTATGTAATGCAAAAATTTGCCCGTGCGGTATTAGGAAATAACAACGTTGACTGTTGTGCGCGCGTTTGACACGGCCCTTCTGTAGCAGGTCTGCTCAAATCGGTCGGTAACGGCGCAATGTCCAACTCAATCGTTGAAATTGAAGATACCGAATGCGTGTTTATTTTTGGTTATAACGCCTCCACTTCTCACCCGATTGTGGCGAGACGAATTAATCACGCAAAACAAAAAGGCGCAAAAATTATCGTATGTGATCCGCGTAAAATCGAAACCGCGCGTATCGCCGATATTTATGCACCGCTGGCAAACGGCAGTAACGTCGCTTTCTTAAATGCAATGATGAATGTGATTTTGGAAGAAAATCTGCAAGATCAAAAATTCATTGACGAACATACGGAAAACTTTGAATCCTTCTATGAAGTGGTGAAAAATTATACGCCGGAAAGTACCCGACATATTACGGGCATTGAACCGGAAATGTTACGCGAAATCGCCCGCACTTATGCGAAAGCGAAAACCGCCACGATCCTTTGGGGAATGGGCGTTTGCCAATTCCGTCAAGGGGTGGAAACCGTGCGTGCGTTGGCGAGTTTGGCAATGTTGACCGGTAATTTAGGTAAACCGAATGTGGGCGTGAATCCGGTTCGCGGACAAAATAACGTTCAAGGCGCTTGCGATATGGGCGCGTTATACAACACCTTACCGGGCTATCAACGCTTGGATGATCCGGTTGCAATGGCGAAATTTGCCAAAGCTTGGGGGGTGGCGGAATTAAATCCAAAACCGGGCGTACCGTTAAGCGAAGTGCCGCACGCGGTTAAAGAAGGAAAATTAAAAGCTTTCTACATTATGGGTGAAGATACCTTGCAAACCGAACCGGATCTGAATGCGATGAAACAAACTTTCAGAGATCTGGAATTTATCATCGTGCAAGATATTTTTATGACCCAAACCGCCGCCGAAGCGGACGTGATTTTCCCGGCGACCTCGTGTGCCGAACACGAAGGCGTGTACAGCGCCGCCGACCGCGGTTTCCAACGTTTCTATAAAGCGGTGGAGCCGGTGGGCGATGTGAAAGACGACTGGCAAATCATCAGCGAAATGGCAACGGCGATGGGCTATCCGATGCATTACAATAATACCAAAGAAATTTGGGATGAATTGCGTAATTTGTGTCCGATTTATAAAGGCGCAACTTACGAAAAAATGGAAGGATTGGCGTATATTCAATGGCCTTGCTATGACGAAGGTCCGGAAGATCAGGGCACGCAATATTTGTACAAAGGACAAATATTCGACCGTCCGAACGGCAAAGCGGATTTCTTCGCCTGCGATTGGTTGCCGCCGATGGAAGATCTCAGCGAAGAATTTCCATTGATTTTATCCACCGTGCGCGAAGTCGGACATTATTCCTGTCGTTCAATGACAGGTAACTGTCGCGCCTTAGCTGCATTGGCGGACGAACCGGGATTCGTTCAAATGAATGATCAAGACGCCGCCGAACTGGGTATTAAAAATAATGATCTGGTTTGGATCGCCTCCTCGCGCGGTAAAGTCATTTCGCGCGCCGACGTCAGTGCAAGAACGAATAAAGGCGCTTGCTATATGACGTACCAATGGTGGATCGGTAAATGTAACGAACTTACCGCCGAACATTTAAATCCGGGCTCAAGAACGCCGGAATATAAATACAGCGCGGTGCGTATCGAAAAAATCGATGATCAAAATTGGGCGGAACATTATGTGGTGACCGAATATGCGAAACTCAAAAATCGCTTAAAACACACCGCACTTGTGGCTTAATTTCGGCAATTCTGCAAATAAAATGCGCTATCGGAGGATGGCGCATCTTTTTTGCGTACAGTTTTTAATCATTTTACCGATTACGCCGAATAAAAAGGATGCCGTATTAAATGCATCCTTTCTAAAAGCCCATTAGGGTTATTTATGATCACAAAGATAAGATAGTAAATTATTTTCAAAGAAATCCAGCATACTGCCGATATCTTCCGTATTTCTCCACATATAGAAATTTTTTTCATATCCTTTATACCAAAAAGCGATTTCTCGGTTTCTTTTGGGATCCCTGGTGATATTACCGACAAGTACAAGCCAAAACGGCAGGATATCTTGTGATTCGATCTTACTTTCCTTGCGCAACAGATCAAGAATGCCGGGGGTAAAATATTTACAGCTTCTTTCGTGCGCATTGCCTCTTCCTGCCGAGGGATCTAATTCTTCCACCCAACCGTCTTGGCGTTTTATTTCACCGAATAAAGTTTTGCCGTTCAGTTTATTTTTTATGGCGAAATCCATTCGAATACCCCAACGATATTTGGAGGTATCGACATTATAAATTTCATTTAACACATCCTGAGGAAGTTGTTGCTCGGAATAGATAGTCGTGAAATTTTTCGGGTGAGAGATAACCTCAAACTGATCTGGATAAACGGCATTCAATGCATTTTGCAGAGCCGTTGTAAACATATCTTCCGTTTTGAGCGCTTTACGTCCGCTTATTGTCTGCCAATTTGATCTTTTTCTTAATTCGTTACTTGCCATTTACAGATCCTCAAATAACTCGGATAAACTCACGTTTAATCCGTCAGCCAGTTTTTTTAAATTCAGTAACGATACGTTTCTTCCTCCGACTTCAATCGAGGCAAGGTAACTTCTATCCATACCGATTTTTAGCGCTAAAGATTCTTGACTCAATCCTTCTCTAGCCCTAAGTTGCTTGATTCGCAAACCTAAATCTTCTAAAATCATAGAACCTCCAAGACTTAATTCTTGGATTTTTTTGTCAATGCAACAACGGTTTATAAGCAACAATCGGAGTGATTAATGCAAAAAAATAACAACATAAGCGGGTATTCCATTTACAATGTGGAAGCGAAAAAAAGAAAAAAACTCAATCCGCTGGAGGAAATTTATCCTCATTTACCCGAACGTAAATATGACATTATATATGCCGATCCGCCTTGGGATTACGGCGGAAAAATGCAATTTGATAAAACAAGTATAAAATCCGAAAACATTAATTTTGAAAAAGAAATATTTATTAGTTCGGCAAATTTTAAATATCCGACATTAAAATTAAAAGAACTTAAAGAATTAAATGTCGAATCGATAGCAAATGACGATTGTTTATTATTTATGTGGACGACAGGGCCGCATTTGGGAAATGCGATAGCGTTAGGCGAATCTTGGGGTTTCGAATATAAGACGGTGGCATTCGTATGGGATAAAATGATACATAATCCGGGACGATATACTTTATCACAAACCGAAATGTGTTTAGTCTTTAAAAAGAAAAACGGCAGAATACCCAGTCCGCGCGGCGCAAGAAATATTCGACAACTTATTTCGATAAAAAGAACCGCGCACAGTGAAAAACCTAAAGAAGTGATTGAAGGGATAACAAAAATGTTTCCGTTGCAAAATAAAATCGAATTGTTTGCTAGGAAAAATCACGTGGGTTGGGATAATTGGGGATTGGAAATTCCGGATTCGGAAATACAAATACTTTCTCAAGAGGAATATAATAATTGTGGAAATAAAACGTTGTAAAAATATTTTTTAATAAATAAAAGTGCGGTGAATTTAAAATTTTTTATTTCACCGCAATTTCTTTGATCCGAAATTCCGTACCGGTTTGGCGTTGGAGGTGAACGCTTTGGCAAATCGGGCAGCGGTCTTGATAGGCTTCGACTTCCACTTCTTTTTGGCATTGCCAACACCAAGCGCGAGCGGGTAGGTGAATAAAATGCAGTTGGCAATTTTCGGCAAGGGTGTCTTTGCGCATAATTTCAAAGCAAAATTCCACCGCACTTTGTTCCACGCAAGATAACGCGCCGATTTCCAACCAAATGTCGGTCACTTCCTTAATCGGGTGACGTTGACATTGCTGTTCGATAATTTCCATTATATTTTGGCACAGTGACATTTCGTGCATCGGGCGATTCCTTAAAAAGCAAAATCGGCATTGGAAAATGCCGATTTAAGTTGCGCGGATTAACCTTTGTGTTTCATTGCCGGGAATAAAATCACATCGCGGATGGACGCGGCGTTTGCAAATAACATTGCCAAACGGTCGATGCCCAAGCCTTCGCCGGCTGTCGGCGGTAAGCCGTGTTCAAGTGCGGTGACGAAATCGTCGTCTTTAAACATTGCTTCATCGTCGCCTGCTTCTTTCGCCGCTACTTGGGCGTCAAAACGTTCCGCTTGATCTTCGGCGTCATTAAGCTCGGAGAAACCGTTGCCGATTTCGCGTCCGCCGATAAAGAGTTCGAAACGATCGGTGACGTCCGGATTTTCGTCGTTACGACGAGCAAGCGGAGAAATTTCCGCCGGATGCGCCATTAAGAAGGTCGGTTGAATTAAGTGATGTTCTGCCACTTCTTCGAAAATCGCATTAACAAGGCTGCCCAAGCCCCAAGATTTTTGTACTTCGATGCCGAGTTTTTGCGCCGTCGCTTTTGCACGATCCAAATCGTATAAATCTTCTTTTACGATACCTTTGTCCGCGCCGTATTTTAGCACGGCATCGTGCATTGTGATGCGCTCGAACGGTTTGCCGAAATCAAATTCGTATTCGCCGTAAGGCACGACGGTGGTGCCTAAAATATCCAACGCCAATTTACGCAACAATTCTTCCGTGTTATCCATTAAATCGTGGTAATCCGCGTAGGCTTGATAATATTCGATCATTGTAAATTCCGGATTATGGCGAACGGACACCCCTTCGTTGCGGAAGTTACGGTTGAGTTCGAAAACCCGTTCGAAACCGCCGACCACTAAACGTTTCAAATAAAGTTCCGGCGCAATGCGCAGATACATATCAATGTCTAAGGCATTGTGGTGGGTAACGAAAGGACGCGCCGCCGCGCCGCCCGGAATTACTTGCAACATCGGCGTTTCCACTTCGATAAAGCCTTTGTTGATGAAATATTCACGAATACCGGCGATTACTTTGGAACGAATAATAAAAGTGCGGCGAGATTCTTCGTTAGAAATTAAATCTAAATAACGTTGACGATAGCGGGTTTCTTGATCCGATAAACCGTGGAATTTATCCGGTAACGGGCGCAAAGCTTTGGTTAATAATTGTACTTCGTGTACTTTGACGGTTAATTCGTTGGTTTTGGTTTTAAATAGCGTACCTTTTACGCCCACGATGTCACCGAGATCCCAGTTGCCTACGTCATCGGCATAAACGCCTTCGGGCAAATTGTCGCGCGCAACGTAAAGTTGAATACGTCCGCTCATATCTTGTAGGGTAATAAAAGTGGCTTTACCCATTGCACGGCGGGTCATAATCCGACCGGCGACGCGCACGTCGATTTCTTGCGCTTTTAAGGTTTCGCCGTCCGCGTCGTCATATTGCGCGTGCAAATCCTGCGCGAGGGCGTCGCGACGAAAAGTGTTCGGGAAAGCATTACCTTTTTGACGTAATGCGGCTAATTTTTCACGGCGTACCGCCATTTCACCGTGAAAATCAAGCTCTGGATTGTGTTGTTCAGACATTGTTGTTACCTTTTAATATTAAATTTTATTGAATACATTATACGTTAAATCAAGGGCGAGCGCCCTGATAATTCTATAAACCGGCTTTAAGGCTGGCCTCGATAAAGCGATCCAAATCGCCGTCTAACACCGCTTGGGTGTTGCGATTTTCCACGCCGGTGCGTAAATCTTTAATACGCGAATCATCCAGCACATAAGAACGAATTTGGCTTCCCCAACCGATATCGGATTTGGTTTCTTCCATCGCTTGTTTTTCCGCGTTTTTCTTTTGCAGCTCCATTTCGTATAACTTCGCTTTGAGCTGTTTCATACATTGATCTTTATTTTTGTGCTGCGAACGATCGTTTTGACATTGCACGACGATGCCGCTCGGAATATGCGTAATTCGCACCGCACTTTCGGTTCGGTTAACGTGCTGACCGCCGGCACCGGAGGCGCGATAAACGTCAATGCGCAAATCCGCCGGATTGATGTCGATATCGATATCGTCGTCAATTTCAGGATAAACAAAGGCTGCGCTGAACGAAGTATGACGGCGATTGTTGGAATCGAACGGGCTTTTGCGTACCAAGCGATGAATTCCGGTTTCCGTGCGCAGCCAGCCGAAGGCATATTCGCCGCTCACGCGTATGGTGGCGGATTTAATGCCGGCGACATCGCCGTCGGACACTTCCATTAATTCCGTTTTAAATCCTTTGCTTTCCGCCCAACGCAAATACATTCGCAGCAGCATTTCCGTCCAGTCTTGCGCTTCCGTGCCGCCGGAGCCGGCTTGTAAATCCACATAGCAATCCGCCGCGTCGTGTTGACCGCTGAACATTCGACGAAATTCCAACGCATCCAATTTATGTTCTAATTCTTCAAGTTCGGCGACCGCTTCGTTGAAGGTGTCTTCATCTTCTGCTTCAACCGCAAGTTCCAACAAACCTTCTACATCGTCCAAACCTTGATCCAAGTTTTTGATCGTATTGACGACGATTTCCAAACTTGCGCGTTCTTTCCCTAAAGCTTGTGCTTTTTCCGGTTCGTTCCAAACGTCCGGTTGTTCCAATTCGGCGTTAACTTCTTCTAATCGTTCGACTTTCGCGTCAAAGTCAAAGATACCCCCTGAGAATATCGGTGCGCGAAGCTAAATCGTCGATTTTATTTTTGACAGGATTAATTTCAAACATAATCTTACATTATTCCGTTAATACTCATAAACGTTGAATTATATGCTATTTTTGCGGAATTGGGTAGGGCGGGCGTATGCGGAAAGGCGCCGAATTCGTTAAAGTTTGTTTTTTGCTATTGCTGAAAAATATTCCGCCGATTAGCTTGTTAGGTCGGAGTATGCTAAAATCCGGCAAATTTAATGAGAACACATTAGGAACTTTAAATATGAAAAAAATAATCACCGCACTTTCCGCCGCATTAATCGCCCTTTGCGCCTCTGCTGATGACGCGACGATTAAAACGCAGCTCGGCAAACTCGGTGCGTCCGATATTGAAATTCAAACCTCTCCGATTAAAGGTGTGAAAACCGTCATCAGTAACGAAGGTGTGTTTTATATTTCCGAAGACGGCAAATACGTTTTACAAGGTCAGCTTTATGAATTGACCGACAAAGGCCCCGTGGATTTAACCGGTAAAATTTTATCGGATAAACTGAATTCTTATCAAAAAGAAATGATCGTTTATCCGGCAAAAAATGAAAAACACGTTGTCACCGTGTTTATGGATATTACTTGCCATTATTGCCATTTATTACATCAGCAAATCAAAGAATACAATGACTTAGGCATTACGGTGCGTTATCTTGCCTTTCCGCGCGCCGGCTTGAATAACAACACGGCGAAACAAATGGAAGCCATTTGGACGGCGAAAGATCCGGCGTTTGCTTTGAACGAAGCGGAAAACGGCAATCCGCCGAAAGAATTGAAAACTCCGCAAATCGTGAAAAAACATTATGAATTGGGCTTGCAATTCGGTGTACGCGGTACGCCGAGCATTATCACCCAAAACGGCGAAGTGATCGGCGGCTATTTGGAGCCGCAAAAATTATTAAGCGCATTGGAAGAATAACACGCGATTGAATGCATTAAACGAAGGTCAACAGGTGAATAAAGTCATTCAACGTCGCATTGTGCCGCAAGGCGAACGCGTTTGCGACGATCCGTTATTGGATCGTTTGTACCGTTCGCGGCAGGTCAAAAACACGCAACAATTAGACCGCACTTTAGCCGCGATGTTACCGCCGAATTTATTACTCGGAATGGAAAGTGCGGTGAATTTATTGCTTAATGCGCGAAAATTGCAGCAAAAAATCGTGATTGTCGGCGATTTTGATGCGGACGGCGCAACCAGCACGGCGTTAACCGTTTCCGCTTTGCGACGTTTAGGTTATCACAATGTGGATTATCTTGTGCCGAACCGATTCGAGCAAGGTTACGGATTAAGCGTCGGTGTCGCCGAAGCCGCCTTGGAAAAGCAAGTCGAATTATTAATCACCGTGGATAATGGCGTATCTTCTTTTGACGGCGTAGCCTTTTTAAAAGCGCGCGGCGTGAGCGTGATCATTACCGATCACCATTTGCCCGCCGACACCTTGCCGAACGCCGATGCGATTGTGAATCCGAACTTAGCGCAATGCGGCTTTCCGTCCAAATCCTTGGCGGGCGTCGGCGTGGCGTTTTATGTAATGTTAGCGCTGCGGGCGAAATTGCGTGAAATCGGTGCATTTGACGGACAAACGCAGCCGAATCTTGCCGAATTGCTGGATTTAGTCGCACTCGGCACCATTGCCGATGTGGTTCCCTTGGATCAAAATAACCGTATTCTTGCTTATCAGGGCTTACAGCGAATTCGTTCCGAACATTGCTGTTGCGGTATTCGTGCCTTAGCCGAAGTGGCGAATCGCAATATTGCGCAATTCAGTGCTACGGATTTGGGCTTTTTTATCGGCCCGCGCTTAAATGCGGCGGGACGGTTGGATAATATGTCCGTCGGCGTGGAATTGTTGTTAACCGAGGATATGGCGACCGCGCGCGCCTTGGCGCTGGAGCTGGACGGTTTAAATCAAACCCGCAAAGAAATCGAACAAGGAATGAAAGCGGAAGCCTTGGAAATTTGCCGAAAATTGACCGCACTTCAGCAAGAATTGCCGATGGGCATCGCACTTTATCAGGCGGACTGGCACCAAGGCGTGCTAGGCATTTTGGCTTCGCGCTTGAAAGATCGCTTTAATCGTCCGGTCATCGCCTTTGCCCAAGATCAAGAGGGCGTGCTAAAAGGCTCGGCGCGTTCCATCGAAGGCTTGCATATTCGTGATGCCTTGGAACGTATTCATTCCCGTTATCCGGAAATGATTTTGAAATTCGGCGGTCATTCGATGGCGGCGGGATTGAGTATTTACGAGAAAAATTTCGGCGATTTTCAGCGTATTTTTAATCAAACCGTTTGCGAATGGTTGGATGAGGAACAGCTGCGTGGCGTGATTTGGACGGACGGCGAATTAACGCCGCAAAATATGACCTTACAAACGGCGGAAACCTTGAAATCGGCGGGGCCTTGGGGACAAGCCTTTCCCGAACCGATGTTTGACGGCGAATTTAAAGTGTTGCAGCAACGTTTAGTGGGCGAAAAACACCTGAAAATGATGGTGGAACCGAAACAGGGCGGACCTCTGCTGGACGCTATCGCCTTTAATGTGGATACGCGATATTATCCCGATTTATCGGTGCGCAACGCAAAATTAGCGTATAAATTGGACGTGAACGAATACCGCGGACAGCGTAGCGTGCAGTTATTGGTCGATTATATCGAACCGATGAGCAACTAAAGGGCGAGTGAATCGAATGCGACGGATAGTCTTTTTCATTATGTTATTGAGTATCGGCGGAATTGCCTCGGCAGACAATTCTGCGGATGTCGCGCCCGAACCTTCGCTCAAAATTTCACGTTTTGAAGACGGGCGGGATTATTTTTCCTATGAAGAACCCATCGCATTGCCGCCGCGTCAAGATAAAAAAATTCCGATTCAATTCTTTTTTGATTACGATTGCCGCGTTTGCTCTGTCGCGCAAGATATTTTGAGTTTATACAGCCAAATTAACGCGGATAAAGTGGTATTCAGCGAAAATCCCGTCGCCACCGAACGCGCGAATACCACGGCGAATATTTTCTTTACCCTGCGTGCGCTTAATGCAGAAGCTGTTTCGGATTTGTTGTTGTTCGAAAGTTCCGAAAAGCCGCGTTATGTCGAATTGGAAAAATTTTCCAATTTATTGAATTGGTTGGCGGAACAACAAGTTAACATTGACGAATTCAAAAAATTATACAATTCCGTCGGCGTGCGAGTTCAGGTGCGCGATGCGATCAAAATGACGGAAGATTACGGCGTGTTCACCTATCCTTATGTGATTGTAGGCGGAAAATATGTGTTAACCGCCAGCACCTTATATAATGATGATTACAGTTTCGCCGTGTTGGATTTTTTAATTAATAAACTATCGCAAGAGAACAAATAATGAAAATTGGCATTGTCGGTGCTATGGCACAAGAAGTCGAAATTTTAGCGGATTTAATGCAAGATAAAACGGTTACCCAAGTGGCGAGCTGCACGATTTATCAAGGGCGAATCGCCGATAAAGACGTGGCGTTATTGCAATCCGGCATCGGGAAAGTCGCCGCTGCAATGGGCACTACGGCATTATTGCACATTGCTGCGCCGGATATGGTGATTAACACGGGATCGGCGGGCGGGGTTGCTGCAGGATTAGCCGTCGGCGATGTGGTGATTTCTACGGAAACCGCTTATCACGATGCGGACGTGACCGCGTTCGGTTATGCCAAAGGTCAGTTGCCGGCTTGTCCACCGACCTTCGTTTCGGACAAAAAATTGACCGCACTTGCCGCCGAAATTGCCGCAAGCCAAGGCAATCGAGTACATTACGGTTTAATTTGTTCCGGCGACAGTTTTATTCAAGGCGGCGAGCCGCTCGCCCGCATTAAAGCGGATTTTCCGCAAGTGATTGCCGTCGAAATGGAAGCCGCCGCGATCGCACAGGTTTGCCACGCGTTTAACCTGCCTTTTGTGGTGGTGCGCGCCGTTTCCGATGCCGGCGACGGCGAAGCGGGAATGTCTTTCGAAGAATTTTTGCCGCTTGCCGCAAAACAATCTTCCGCAATGGTGTTGGAAATGTTGAAGCGCTTATAATTCGCGCCGCTTATTTCAACCGCACAAAATTCACCCCGCTGTGGCGTAATAGGGTGTTCATCAAATCGTCGCCGTTTTCAAAACGGTGACATTTTCCTTTCAGCTGAATTAATTGAATACGCAGATGATCCAATTCGTGAATTCGTTTGGCAATTTCTTTAATGTGCCGATCCAACAGCGCATTTATTTCTTTTTCTTGTTCTTTCGTCGCGTTATCTAAATTGAGTAACATTTTGATTTCATTCAAAGAAATATCCAGACTGCGACAATAACAAATAAAAGACAGGCGTTTTAAATGCTCGTCGGTGTAAATACGAAAATTGCCGGCGGTGCGCTCGGCGGGCATTAATAAACCTTGTTTTTCATAAAATCGAACGGTTTCCACCGTGCAACCGACCACGTCGGCTAATTGACCTATTTTCATTTTTTTACTCAATTTTCTATTGACTCTGAAGTTACTTCATACTTTATCATAAGTGCAATTATTATAAAAAGGAGAAAATAAAAATGAAAAAAAACGCATTGATTTTGATTGCACTTTTCGGCGCAACCCTTGCAAATGCGCATAATGTTTGGCTGGAACCGGCGAAAGGGCAAGCCGATCGCTATACGGTGAAATTCGGCCACGAAGAAACGGAAAGCTACCCGCAAGAAAAATTAAAAGCGGTGCGTTTGTTGGATAAACAAGGCGCATTACGTCCGGCGGAAATTCAATTTGAGCAGGGTGAAGCTTCTTTTAACGCAGCGGATACCTCATTGGTGTTTATTCGTTTTGATAACGGTGTGTGGTCTAAATTGCCAAGCGGAAAATATGTGGAAAAAACCAAACAAGAGGCGCCGGAAGCAGTGTTGAGTTTGAATCCGGTGAAATTGGGCAAGGCGATATTGACTTGGGACGAACAAGCCTTTAAAGCACACGATATGGCATATGAATTGATCCCGCAGACGGAACCGAAAGCCGGACAGCCGCTCGATATTTTAGTTTTAGCGAACGGAAAACCCGCGCAAGGCATTAAACTTGGCTTGGGCGAAGATCATCCGTTTAATTTAACCGATGAAAAAGGTATTACGTCGTTCACGCCGGTTAAAGGCTATAATAAAGTTTGGGCGGAATTTGACGAAAAAGTGGCGGATAATCCGGATTATACCGAACGCAGTGTGGAATATTTACTGACTTTTGATGTGAAATAATGAAAATTTTCGCTATTTTAACCGCACTTTTAGGCGTTTTTTCCGCCCAATCCCTTTGGGCGCATAGTTTGTATTTGTTCGCCCAATACGACGGCAGTCGAATTAGTGGGAAAGCCTATTATTCGGATATGACGCCGGCGGCGGAAACCTATATCGAAGCGCATCCACAAGGAAACGATCAACAACTGATCGAAGGCAAAACTGATCTTGACGGGCGCTTTTCTTTGCCGGCGAACGGCGATTATGTTTATAAAGTAATCATCGAAGGCGCGGAAGGGCATAAGGCTTCGGTGATTGCCGATCGGGTGATCGCAGATCGAGCGAAAGACGATCAA
This sequence comes from Caviibacterium pharyngocola, assembly GCF_002795405.1. Taxonomy (GTDB): domain Bacteria; phylum Pseudomonadota; class Gammaproteobacteria; order Enterobacterales; family Pasteurellaceae; genus Caviibacterium; species Caviibacterium pharyngocola. Next base: position 337,226 of record NZ_PHGZ01000013.1, read on the forward strand.
ATCCAAGATAATGCCTTGATGTTGGTACGCGAAGATATTGCGCGGTTAAAAGACAAAATGTATCTACACGATATTCTCGGCGGAATCGGTTATATTTTCGGCATTATCGGCTTGTGGGCGTTATGGACGTCGCGCTCAAATAAGTCGTCTCAGAACAAGGATAACCAATAATGCATTTATCGGAAGGGGTATTACATACGCCGACGCTTATTACGGGCGCGGCGCTTGCCGTGTCGGGCATCGCAATCGGATTGCGCACAATGCGGCAAAGTCTATTACCGTTAACCGCGTTGTTTGCCGCCGCGTTTTTTGTCGCGGGAACCATTCACGTTCCCGTGGGAATCGGCAGCGTGCATTTGATTTTAAACGGAATGGCGGGTTTATTTCTCGGCTGGGCGGTTTTTCCGGCATTTTTGATTGCGTTGGTTTTACAAGTGTTATTTTTTTCTTTCGGCGGATTCGCCGTGTTAGGCGTGAATCTGTGCATAATGGCACTGCCTGCTGTTGTGGTGCATTATTTATTTCGCCGTTGGATGGTGGAGGATAATCGACGTAAGCAATTACTTGCCGGTGTTGCGGCAGGAATTATCGGGGTTGGTGGCGCGGCAGTTCTTGCTTCCTTGGTTTTAACCTTAGACGGCGGTAGAGCTTATCAAGATTTGATTTTCTTATTGATCATTTCGCATATTCCGGTGTTTTTGATCGATACGGCAGTTAGCGTCGCCGTGATTTTACTCTTGGCAAAAATGTACCCAATGGTGTTAAGTGCGACAAAATGAAATTTCTTGATTTTTTTCAACCGCACTTTCGCCTGATTTACATTTTTCTGATCAGCTTGTTCCTCAGCGCATTGACCTCGCGTTCGCTGCTTGTCGGGATTAATGCGCTGGCGTTCAGCATTTTTTTTCTTTTATTGCGACATCATTGTCTTTCCGTAACCGGTTATCTGAAACGCTGGTTAAAATTGAACCTATTCACCCTGTGCATTTGGTTAACCTTAAGTTGGCGAATTGATCAAGGTCATTTTCACCTTAATCCGCAAGGGATTGAACTGGCTTGGCTGATCAGTTTGCGAATGAATGCCATCCTTGGCATAATTTGGCTTTTTCTATTCAAAATGAACGATGTCCTTTTGTTGCAAGGTATCCGACGCTTGCCGTTGCCGGCAAAATTGATTCATCTGTTTGTGCTCACCTTGCGCTATATTGCTGTGCTTGGCGAGGTGCATCGCAAAATGGACATCGCAATGAAAGCACGCGGTTATCAAGCCAAATGCAATCGCCGCACTTTATTTGTCACGGCGCAACGCGTCGCATTGTTGCTTATTCACGCCTTAATCAAAGCGGAAAGAAGCGAAATGGCGCTAAAAGCGCGCGGATTTCGTTTGCACGACGGAGAGAATGAGATAAAATCCGATTCACTATGAATATATTAGACGTCAATCAGTTACAGGTTATCCGCAACGAACAAGCGATTTTTACCGATTTGTCTTTTTGTTTACAAGATCGGCAACGTTTGTTTTTGCAAGGCGACATCGGTAGCGGCAAATCCACGTTATTACACAGCTTGCTCGGTTTTGTACCGCACGCTCAAGGCGAAATTCGCTGGTTCGGTCAACTTTGTCGGCAAGAACGGGATTTTGTTCCGCTACGCGGCGGACGCGTCGGCATTTGCTTTCAACATTCCGCCGACCAATTATTCGGCCCGACCGTCTTGGATGACGTGGCTTTCGGCCCGTTGAATCAAGGCTTAAACAAAAACCAAGCCTATGACATCGCCTTGCGTCAATTAGAACGCTTAGATATTACGCGCCTGAAAGATCGCTCCGTCAACACCTTATCCGGCGGCGAACAAAATTTCACTGCCTTAGCCGGCGTACTCTCAATGCAACCGCAAGTGTTATTGCTAGACGAACCGACTAACGGATTGGACGCCAAAAATATCGCAAAACTCACCGCACTTTTACGCGAATTATCCTTACCGATGATCATCGCTTCGCACGATCAAGTCTTTATTAGCACCTTAACTGACCCGAACAGGGATTTATCTTTGCAGTTTTAAGTGGCGGATTGGCTGACTACTTTGTTATTCCGCTGAATTTCTTCTTTGTTTTGTGTAAATGATAAATTTATAGCTAAAATTTTTCATCAAAAAATTAGTTTTTATTTTTTAGGTCATTTTTTTTCATTTTATACATTTGAAAATTATTTTTATTTGTAATTTGCTTTATTTTTCTTTATTATTTTTCGTCGAAAAATAAGTGGTATTCTTAAGAGGAAAAAATGAATAAGAAAAATATGTTGGCATTGCTTTTGTTCGGAGGAATGGGAATTAATGTCGTGAATGGGCAAGAAGTGGTATTGGATGAAATTTCGGTTGAATCGAAAATGGATAAGATTTCCGGAAGTGCGGTGGAAAATTCGATCAATTTAAGCGATCAAATTGTGTCGCGCGAAAAATTAAGTTTAGCATCTGCCACTTTGGGAAATGCATTATCAAGAGAAATTGGTGTGCACAGCAATCCTTTCGGTGGTGGCGCGAGTTCACCGATTATTCGCGGGCAAGAAGGCGTGCGCGTTAAAATTTTACAAAATGGTTCCGATGTGATCGATATGTCAACAATTTCGCCGGATCACGCTGTGGCGGCGGATACGTTATTGGCGCAGCGGGTGGAATTGATCCGTGGACCGCAAACCTTACTTTATGCCACCGCGTCTCAAGCCGGTATTATTAATGTTGCGGATAAACGGATTCTGGCGGAAATGCCGAAAAAAGGCGTTGAAGGTGAAATTTATTCGCGCTTGGATAGCGTCAGCAAGGAAAAATCTCTCACGGTGGGTTTCAGTTTCGCATTAAACAAAAATATCGCTTTACGTTTGGAAGGATTACAGCGCCATTCGGATAATTATCGCGTACCGGGAATTAATTTAGGCGAAACATTGAAATTTGTGCCCGATACACACCAACGATCAAAGGTTGGTACGGTCGGTTTATCCTTTATCAATGATCGCGGTTATATCGGCGTATCTTATAATCATCGTCAAGATCGTTACGGCTTACCGGGACATAATCATATGTTGGATAATTGTAGTGCGCATATTTATGATGTGCAGAAACATTCGGTTTTAAGACGCGATTATTTACTGCCTTATCCGCATTTAATGGATGATAGCGATTTGATTAGTACGATCCATTTTCATTGCGGAACGGAAGTTGATTCGGCAAAACCGCACAGCCACGATAATGTTTACGGACATCAGCACGATCACAGTTCGCCGGGGCCGTGGGTGGATTTGATTTCAAAACGGGTCGATTTGAAAGGAGAAATTAAAAATCCGCTAAAAGCAATCGAACGGATGAAATTTAGTTTGGCTTATGCGGATTATTATCACGATGAAAAAGGCGACGGCAAAGCTTATATCAGCCCGAATGATAACGAATCTTTGAAAGCGCGTAAGCAAAAAGATGCGCAAGCGTTGTTCGGAAAACCGTTAGCAAGATTTACTAACCGTGGGTTTAATGGCCGCGTGGAGTTCTATCATCAACCGCTCGGCTCACTGACGGGGGGTTGGGGAATGCAATATCAATTTCAAAAAACAAAAGTGGCACGTTTGGCGCCGCCGATGGGATTGGATGATGTGCCGACAACCATCGGCGAACGTGAAATAAGCGAACGTAATCCGCTGGTTGCAAATACGACGAAGCAATGGAGTTTATTCGGCTTGGAACAATGGATTTATAAAGATTTTATGTTTGAGGTCGCCGGACGTTTTGAGAAGCAGCGTATTCCGATCAATTACGATGCGACATTACTGAAAATTTATCATAAACCGGGTAGCGAACAGCCGGATTTATCGACGAATAAACAAGCTGCTTTTTCTTCTTCCGTGACCGGATTATGGAATTTTACCTCGGAGGATTCGATTGCTTTAAATTTATCGCATAACGAACGTTTACCAACTGCAAAAGAACTTTATTATTACGGCAAACATCTAGCGACCAACTCTTTTGAATATGGGAATAAAAATTTGAACAAAGAGCGGTCGAATAATATTGAGATTACTTTAGCGCATAGCGGTGAAAAGCTGGATTATAAACTGAGCGTTTATCAAAACCGTTTCAAAAATTATATCCATAATGAAAATTTATACCGCAGCGGTAACTTATATGTACGCCGTTATTTACAATCTCAGGCGAAATTTCAAGGAATTGAAGGTGAGATTAATTATCATATAACGCCTGAACATCAAGTAAGTTTATTCGGTGATTATGTGCGTGGTAGATTATTTAAATTGCCAACTATTTTAGGCGATAAAATTTATGAAAAAAAATGTTTCATTAATGAATGGGATGAAGAAGAATGCGATTATACCGTAGTCGGCAGAGAGCAAATTCAGCGTCCTAACCGTAATGCCGCACGTGTACCGCCGGCAAGATTAGGTATTCGCCTTAATAGCCAATTTAACGAAAACTGGAGTGGCTTTATTGAATATACGCGCGTCTTTAAGCAAAGTAAAATCTCCGAATCGATCTTTACGAAAGAAAAAGAAGATGATCGAGAAGATAAAGTCGAGGGCGCAAAATTAGATAAAATCCCTGTTTATGAAGATGCTACACAAGGCTACCATTTAGTGAATTTAGGTGCGACATATCATAACCAATATAACGGTGTAGATTATAGAATTTCCTTACATATTAATAACTTGCTTAATCAGAAAATCTATATCCATAATTCCTTCTTGCCTTATGTTCCGCAACCGGGCAGAAATTTTATCTTAGGGCTTGATATGAAATTTTAATAGTAAAGAAAACGGACACCGAAGTGTCCGTTTTTTATGCTTTACGCTTTTTTCAAAAATTCGGATTTAAGTGAAAAGCTCTGTCCGTCGATTTTGCAATCCACGTCGTGATCGCCGTCAACTAAACGGATATTTTTTGCTTTCGTGCCTTTTTTCAACACGATAGACGATCCTTTTACTTTTAAGTCTTTGATTAAAATTACGGAGTCACCGTCTTGTAAAATGTTGCCGTTGCTGTCTTTAAACACTTTTTCTTGGTTTTCGGTTTCTTCATCGCCCGACCATTCATTGCCGCAATCGGGACAAACGAAATTGACGCTGTCGTGATAAACATATTCGCCCTGACATTGCGGGCAAGTTGGCATTTGTTCCATTTTGGTTTCCTTCTTTCTTAATTTGGGCGCGAAGTATAACAAAAAATTGCCGTTTTGCCAAAATACCGGACAGTTCCGATCTGTTTTGGACAGTGGGTACGGTAGAATAAAAAACTCGTTAAATAAATAGGAATCAAAATGAAAACAACATACTTCTTCGCGGGAATTTGCACCGCACTTTTTTCGCTAAATGCTTTTTCGCATAATATTCAGCCGGCAATGCCGTTGCCTAAAGTGGCGGTGAACCAAGTGGGCGAGTTGGTTTTAAAAGGGCAAGAGATTACTTATCAACCTTGGCAATCCGGCGGGTTGGCGGGCAAAGTGCGCGTGATTCAGCATATGGCGGGACGCAGTAGCGTGAAAGAAAAAAACGAAGCCTTAATGGAGGCGATTCGGGCGGAAAAATTTGATGCGTCCGTTTATCAAACCACCACAATTATCAATGCGGATGACGCCCTTGTCGGTACGGGAATGTTTGTGAAAAGCAGCGCAGAAAAAGGTAAAAAGGCGAATCCGCACAGCCAAGTGATTTTGGATCAGCAAAGTGCGGTGAAAAATGCGTGGGATTTAAAAGAAAAAGATAGTTTAATTGTGGTGACGGATAAAAACGGAAAGGTGAAATTCGTTAAAGAGGGCAAATTATCTCCGCAAGAGATTCAAACGGTGATTGGCTTAGTGCGCGGCTTGATTCGATAATATCGTGAAATGAGCCGCACCCAAGGCTTAAAATTTTGGGTGCGGATTTGTTTTTTATTCCGGTTCGACGATTTCGATTTTCACATCGCTGTGTAAACCGCGTGGCAGTTGGCTGCCTTTGCGTCCGCGTTCGGCGCGGAATTTTTGCAGTTCTTCCGGTTTTAGCGTGATTTTGCGTTTACCGGAATGGAATACCAACGCGGCATTTTCGCTAATCAACAACAATTTCACCAATAATTCCGACCGCGCTTTGGCATTAGCGGACGGAATCGTGATGATTTTATTGCCTTTACCTTTGGCAAGCTCCGGTAAGTCCGTCGCTGGGAAGATTAACATTCGACCGGCGGAGGTAATCGCCACTAAAAGTGCGGTGGAATTTTTAATCGTTAACGGCGGCAACACTTTGGCGTTTTCCGGCAAGGAAATTAAGGCTTTTCCGGCTTTATTGCGCGCCACGAGATCACTGAATTTACAAATAAATCCGTAGCCGGCATCGGAGGCGAGTAACAGCGCTTGATCGTCATTTTCGATTAACACTTGTTCCACGGCGGCGCCCGCAGGTAAACTCAATTTACCGGTCAGCGGTTCGCCTTGCGAACGGGCGGAAGGCAGAGAAAGCGGATCCAAGGCATAGCTGCGACCCGTGCTGTCGATAAAGACCGCCGGTTGATTACTTTTGCCGTAAGCGTGCGCGAGATAATTGTCGCCCGCTTTATAATTTAAACCCTGCACGTCAATGTCGTGACCTTTAGCACAACGCACCCAGCCCATTTCCGATAAAATCACCGTAACCGGTTCCGCCGGTGTCATTTCGCTTTCGGAAATAGCTTTGGCTTCCGCACGCTCGACAATCGGCGATAAACGTGGTGAGGCGAAGGTTTTCGCATCTTGTTGGATTTCTTTTTTGATCAAATTATTTAAACGACGCGCCGAACCTAATAATTCTTCTAAACTTTGTCGTTCTTGGGCTAATTTGTCTTGTTCGGCTTGCAGTTCGTGTTCTTCCAGTTTTGCCAACTGACGCAAACGCAAATTCAAAATGGCTTCCGCTTGTTCGTCGCTTAAATTAAAGCGCGCCATTAACACTTGTTTCGGCTGATCTTCGTTGCGAATAATAGCGATCACTTCGTCAATATTCAAAAAGGCGATCATTAAACCTTGCAAAATATGTAAACGCGCCAATACTTTATCCAAGCGATATTGCAAACGGCGCGTGACGGTGGTGCGGCGAAATTCCAGCCATTCGGTAAGAATTTGAATCAGGTTTTTCACTGCCGGTTTGTTGTCCAAGCCGATCATATTCATATTCACTCGATAGCTTTTTTCAAGATCGGTGGTGGCGAATAAATGCGCCATTAGCGCATCCGTATCGACGCGGTTGGAACGCGGCACCACCACGATTCTGACCGGATTTTCGTGATCCGCTTCATCGCGAATATCTTCCACCATCGGTAATTTTTTCGCCGTCATTTGATCGGCGATTTGCGCGATCACTTTTGACGGCGAAGATTGGTGCGGAAGCGCGGTGATAATAATCTCGCCGTCCTCTTTTTTCCACACCGCGCGCATTTTGATCGAACCGCGACCTTGTTCGTAAATTTTGCGGATTTCCTCTTTCGGCGAAATGATTTCCGCTTCCGTCGGATAATCCGGCCCTTGAAGTGCGGTCATTAATTCATCTAAAGTTGCCTTCGGGTTATCCAACAACATCACAGCGGCGTCGGCGACTTCATTAATATTATGCGGCGGAATATCCGTTGCCATACCCACGGCGATACCGGTGGTTCCGTTAAGTAAAATATGCGGCAGGCGAGCCGGTAAATATTGCGGTTCTTCCAAGGTGCCGTCGAAATTCGGCTGATAATTCACCGTACCTTGCCCAAGTTCGGACAATAAAATTTCCGAGATTTTAGACAGGCGGGATTCCGTATAACGCATTGCCGCGAAGGATTTCGGATCATCCGGTGCGCCCCAGTTTCCTTGCCCGTCAACCAACGGATAACGATAGGAAAAAGGTTGCGCCATTAGCACCATCGCTTCATAGCACGCAGTGTCGCCGTGCGGATGAAATTTACCCAACACGTCCCCGACGGTTCTGGCGGATTTTTTATATTTCGCCGTCGCGTTCAAACCCAATTCCGACATCGCATAAATAATGCGACGCTGTACGGGTTTCAGCCCGTCGCCGATAAAGGGCAACGCGCGATCCATAATGACGTACATCGAATAATTTAAATACGCGCTTTCGGTAAAGCGGCGAATCGGCATTTGTTCAATGCCTTCATAGTTAATTTCGTTTGTCATAGGTTGTTTTATTTATCGTTACTATTTTAGTTCGGTGCAAATCGAAATTTGCCTTTCGTTAAATTTTATCCGTTCAAGGTTATGGCATAGCTCACTAAGCTACCTGCAATCAGCCACATAATAATTCCGATGAGAATATCTAAAATCCGCCAAGTAATCGGGCGTTGGAATAACGGAATCAGTAATCTTGCGCCGTAAGCGAGGCTAAAAAACCAGATTGTCGATGTGGTGATTGCGCCGATCAGAAATAAGCCTTTTTGCATCGGCGCCAAGGTGCCGGCAATGCCGCCCATAATGACGACGGTATCCAAATAAACGTGCGGATTGAGCAAGGTGATTGCCAAAGTTAATAAAACGGCTTTAAGTGCGGTGTTATTTTCTTGCGTTTTTTCCACCGCTAAATTGCCGTTGCCTTTATAGGCGGAGCGGAAGGCTCGAAAGCCGTAAACCAATAAAAAGAGCGCTCCGACCAAAGCTAAAGCGACGCTTGCGATAGGATTGGCGCTGATTAATGTGCCTAAGCCGAATACGCCCGCGCCGATTAACACGAGATCACACAAAATACAGGTTAGCGCAATCCAAAATGTGTGCTGTTTTAATAAACCTTGTTTTAATACAAAGGCATTTTGTGCGCCGATAGCGATAATTAAGCCGGCGGTCACCCAAAATCCGTATAAAAAATGTTCCATTTATTTTCTCTCTTTTTTCACCGCACTTTATACCGCAAGTTCGGCGCGATCGCCTTGGGTTTGCAGCCAATTTTTGCGATCTTCCGAGCGTTTTTTGGCTAACAGCATATCCATTAATTCAAAGGTTTCGCTACGTTGCTGTTCTTCGCTTTCAAAAGTGAGTTGCACCAAGCGACGCGTGTTCGGATCCATTGTGGTTTCGCGCAACTGGCTCGGATTCATTTCGCCCAGCCCCTTAAAGCGTTGCACGTTGAGTTTGCCTTTTTTATTTTTCAAACGATCCAAAATGCCTTCTTTTTCGCCTTCGTCCAAGGCATAGAATACGTCGTTACCGAGATCGATACGATATAACGGCGGCATTGCCACATAAACGTGACCTTCTTGCACCAATTTGGGGAAATGGCGTAAAAATAATGCGCAAAGCAAAGTCGCAATGTGCAAACCGTCGGAGTCTGCATCGGCGAGAATACATACTTTTCCGTAACGTAATTGCGATAAATCGTCGCTGTCCGGATCAATACCTAGCGCCACGGCGATGTCGTGCACTTCTTGCGAACCGAGCACTTGATCGGCGGATACCTCCCAAGTATTCAGAATTTTTCCGCGTAACGGCAAAATGGCTTGATATTCGCGATCGCGCGCTTGTTTCGCCGAGCCGCCGGCGGAATCGCCTTCCACTAAAAACAGCTCCGTACGGGCGAGATCTTGTTGGCTACAATCGGCGAGTTTTCCCGGTAATGCCGGGCCGCTGACCAATTTTTTGCGCACGACTTTTTTCGCCGCGCGTAAACGGCGTTCAGCGGAGCTAATCGCCAAACGCGCCAGTTCTTCCGCTTCTTGCACGTTTTGGTTTAACCATAAACTGAACGCGTCTTTAACAACGCCGCCGACAAACACTGCACTTTGGCGCGAGGAAAGGCGCTCTTTGGTTTGACCGGCAAATTGCGGATCTTGCATTTTGATAGATAACACATAGGCGCAACGATCCCAAATATCATCGGCGGTGAGTTTCACGCCGCGCGGAAGCAGATTGCGAAATTCGCAAAATTCGCGCATTGCGTCTAACAATCCTTGACGCAAACCGTTGACGTGCGTGCCGCCTTGAATGGTCGGAATTAAGTTGACATAGCTTTCGGCTAATAATTCGCCGCCTTCAGGCAACCAAACCAACGCCCACGCGGCGGTTTCTTTTTCGCTGCTGAAGTCACCGACGAAAGGTGTGGCGGGCAAAGTAATGTGTTGTTGCACGGCTTCGCTTAAATAATCCGCCAAGCCGTCTTGATATAGCCAAACTTCTTCGGTGTCGTTGACTTTATCAATAAAACGAATTTCCAAACCGGAACAAAGTACGGCTTTCGCGCGTAATAAATGGCGTAAGCGAGTGACGGAAAAATTGCTGCTGTCGAAATATTTCGGATTCGGTTTAAAATGCACCGTGGTGCCGGTGTTGCGGCGTCCGCAGGTACCGATGACTTCCAATTCTTCCGTTTTTACGCCGTTTTCAAAGGCGATTTTATAAATTTGTCCGTTGCGTTTTACGGTGACGTCAACGCGTGAGGAAAGGGCGTTGACCACGGAAATTCCGACGCCGTGCAAACCGCCGGAAAATTCATAGTTTTTATTGGAGAATTTTCCGCCCGCGTGCAATTTGGTCAAAATTACTTCCACGCCGGAGACTTTTTCCGTCGGGTGAATATCCACCGGCATTCCGCGTCCGTTGTCGATAACTTCTAAGGATTGATCTTTGTGTAAAATCACTTCGATTTTGTCGGCGTGACCGGCGAGCGCTTCATCGACGCTGTTGTCGATGACTTCTTGTCCGAGGTGATTCGGGCGGCTGGTGTCCGTGTACATTCCCGGTCGTAATTGAACCGGCTCAAGATCTTTTAATACCGTTATTTCATTGGCGGAATAATTATCAGTCATAATGTTGTCAATCAGTTAAAGTCAAATGAGAAAAGCAGTTTAGCAAAAAAAACAATCTGTTGCACGCAGTGCAAAGGCGCATTTACAGGCGAAAAATTCGTCGGTAGGAAAAACATAAACCGCCCTTATTTGCATATTCGGGCGGTTTGTTGCGTAAAGTGCGGTGATTTTTCTATGGTTTTTGCGCCTCGCCGCCTAATACGCCTTGATTCCAATTTTGCGCATCTTGCGGACGTTTAATTTGCAATAAAAAACGCTGGTTGGCTTTGGCTTGCGGTTGCAACACCGTGCCTGATGGCGTGGAGAACGCGATGCCGCCTTTAAGTAATTGTTGCATTGATCCGGTGTTAATGGATAAGCCGCCGAAACCTAATTCCATTCCGTATCCGGCGGAAATCCAGAATTCGGAATTTTGTCGCACCAGATTTTGATGTTTGTCGGCGATTAAAATATTCACCAAGACGCGATCGCCCAATTTGTTCAATTCCAAACTGCGCACCGTGCCCACTTCGACACCACGATAAATAACCGGCGCACCGGCGGTGATATTGGTGGCGTCCGAGGTTTCCAAAATAAGTGGGAAACCGTTGCCGTATTTGGTGGCGGTCGGGACGGATTGCGCCAGTTTAAAGTCGGTTTTGGCTTTGCCGCCGCCGACTTCAATGTCGATATAAGGTTGCAACAAACTGTCGAGATTTTCGATGCCGCCGGCAGAAATTTGCGGCGAAATAATCTTAAACTTGCTGCCTTCTTTGGCGATAATCGGCATATAATTCGGATTAATTAACGCCGTTGCGCTGATTTTATTATCTTTCGACAAACCGACCTGTTCGATCTCGCCGACCGTTAATCCCATATAGCGCAAACTCATTCCTTTGGTTAGATTCGTCGCGTCTTCCGCGCTGAAACGAAGAATTTGACCGGCGGATTTCGCGCGCATTTCGTTCGGATAAAGGGTTTTGTTATTGCCCGAACCGCTGTTGTCAAAACTGATTGCGCCTTTTAAGGAACGCGCAATCGGCGTGGCTTGAATGCTAATACCTTTCGGTGTGATGTCGATTTGCGCCGCACTTTCCACCCAGAAAAGACTTTTTGCCGTCAATAATTCTTGATATTTCGGGTAAATAAACACATCCACCTCAAAATGATTGGCTTTCGGGCGAATATCAAGAATTTTCCCTACCTCATATTGTCGATAAAGCACTAACGAACCTTTGTCGATACTCGGTAAATTGGCGGTTGTGAGAGTAATGGTCGGCGACAGGCGATCCGTTGTAATGCCCGCTTGCGCATTGGTTAAATTGCTGTAAAGCGGGTAGGTGGCTTGTGCGGCGTCTTGTTTTTTACCCGCAATGACGCGAATACCGCCTTGCAGCCATTTTTCCGGTGTGGCGGCTTCCATTCGCAAACCGTCCACGCCTAAATTCACTTCGAAATTTGAAGCCGCGACGAAAAGGGTATCCGAATGAATTAAATGGCGATATTCCGCCGCCACTGCCGCTTCAAAAGTCACGTTATCCGTATTGATTTTTTGACTGACGATTTCGCCGATAGCGATATTATTGTAGAACAGTTTTTGTCCTTCAACGATGCCATAAGTTTCCGGCGCGGTTAAACGAAAGACTAAAGTGTTCGGCTGTTTTAGCAATAATTCGTTTTCTTTGATGACATTATAGCTTGCGCTGCTTTCGCCCGACCCCGGAATAACTTCGAAATATTCACCGCGCAATAGGGAACTAATATCGGTGAAATCCGCCAAGCTTGGCTTTTTATTGCGCAAAACGATATGCGAACCGGTTTTAAATAATGCGGTCATATTCGGATCGATCAGCAATTTGCCTTTTAACATTTCGTCGTTATTTTCCACCGCACTTAATTCGGACAACACGCCGATTTGGTTGTTTTGCGCATAAACCAAGGTTTGTCCCGTTTGTAATCCGCCGGTTTTCGGTAAGCTAATATCGATTTCCACGCCGCGTTTCGCCGCCTGCAAATTTGCATAAAGCGTATAGCGCGCGTTGTTTTCCGCCGCAGGACTGTCCGACGGTGAATCGAACGCTACCGCACCTTGCACCACGGCATTAAGACTATCCACACTGACATTTATGCCGGACAAACCGACATTGGCGTTAATGCCGCTGATGTTCCAGAAATGGCTGTCTTGTTTAACGAATTGGGTATAGGCTTTTTCGATCACCACATCGATTTCGATTTTCTTTTGATCTTTGGTAAAACGGTAATCGTAAATTTTACCCACCGGCATTTTTTTGAAATACACCGAGGCGCCGATAGAAATGGAACCGAGATCATCGGCAAGCAAATGAATAAGCAAATCGCCTTCGCCTACTTGAGCAATCGGGCCTTCCGATTCGGCGACGAATTCGTCTTCGCTGTCGCCGTCACCCGGTTGCAACGTGATATAGTTGCCCGAAACCAAGGCGTCAATGCCTGAAATTCCCGCTAGAGAAGCGCTCGGACGCACGAGCCAAAACTTCGTTTGCTCGCGTAAAACGCTACGCGCTTCCGGATAAATATTGGCGGTCACTTCCACTTTCTTTAAATCGTCGGTGAAATTCACCTTTTTCACCACACCGATTTGCAAGCCTTGATAGCGGATTTGGGTTTTCCCCGCTACTAAGCCGTCGCCGTTGTCAAAAGTGATTTTAATCCCGACCCCTTGTTCTTTTACGATTTGAAAAAACAAAATCGCACCGATACATAGCGCGATAAAGGGCAATAACCAAAAAGGCGAAATACGTTTATTCTTCCGAATCGTCGCGCGGACGTGTTCATCGGTTTTAGGCGTGATTTGATTGTTGTCTGTCATAAATTTTCCAAAGTAAACGGCTGTCGAACTGTGAAGTCGAAATCATTGTTAAAAAAACGGCGGCGCCGAAATAAAAGGCGGCGGGTCCGACGGAAAAATCGATAATTTGTCCGCGCGTCACCAACGACATCATCAACGCTAAAACGAATAAATCCAGCATTGACCAGCGCCCGACGAAATGCACGATATGTAATAATTTCATTTGGTGCTTGATGGAATGATGAAGTTTAAAATGCACGCAGATCAATAGATATAGCATAATCAAAATTTTGCTGATCGGGATGAAAATACTTGCCATAAACACCACAAAGGCGACGAAATAACTGCCCATATCCATAAAGGTGATCACACCCGACATTAATGTGTCGGCGGTGGGCGCGCCGTTAACGTAAACGATGGACATCGGCAATAAATTCGCCGGAATAATCATAATAATGCCGGCGATTAATGTCGCCCAAGTGCGTTGTAATTTCACCGAATCCGAGGTTTCCAACGCGGAATAACAACGCGGACAACGCGCTTCGCCGCGTTTCCCGATAAACGGTAGCGGAAAGGTGTATTGACATTCGGTACACAAATACGGCTTACCGATCGAAACGGCGTTTAACGGCTTGCGTAACGGATAAAAATCGTTCCACAAGGCGTTTAAATTCAATTTAATGAATAATAATGTGGTTAAAAGTGCGGTGAAAATAAATGCAATTAAATAAATATCGATATGCAACGAGGCGTATTCGCGCACTTTAAACATCGTTACACCGAGTGCGACCAAATAAACGTCGAACATTACCCAAGGTTTAATATAACCCAATGCCAACAAGACGTTGCGCGGTTTAACCCCGAGCAGCTGAGAAAATCGCAATAAAATCACTAAAATCGCAAAACTAATCGGCATAAAAACGGCACAGATAAAAATTAAAAATGCGGTGTAAGGATAACCTTGTGTCGCCATTTTCCACACGCCTTGCCACACCGAGGCATCAACGCGCGTGCCGAGCAGATCAATGCTCAACAACGGATAATTCAGGGCAAAAGGCATTAAAATCAGAATCGACCACGCGATCATCGAGCAGCGGTGTAGCCCCCAACGGCTGCCCGATAGCAAAACATTATGACAACGCGGGCATTGCGCTTGCTGATCGGGATTTAACGGATGCACGGAAACCACCGCCGCGCAATCCGAGCAGCAGGCGATACGGTATGTTGTCGAAGATAAATTTGTCGTTCGAGTCACTGGCGTTCCGTTTTATCGGTCAAAAAACTAAAATAAGCCCTGTATTTTATACCGAGCGACGGTTTTTTTAAATAAAGTCTTGCGAAATTTCGGATAAAAGCCGATGAAAGATGATCAAAGAATTGTCATTTTTAATTAATTTAAGATAAAATATTGTACGTTTTTCTATTTAAAAATAGCTGTATGCAGGAATGTAACAATGACAGAAGTCCAGACAGAAGTTCAAAAATTAACGAACAATAAAGAAATTATCGCGTACTTGGCGGAAAAATTTCCGCTTTGCTTTTCTTTGGAAGGTGAAGCGAAACCGTTGAAAATCGGTTTATTCCAAGATTTGGCAGAAGCTTTGGCAGATGACGAAAAAGTCAGTAAAACCCAATTACGTCAAGCATTAAGACAATATACCTCGAATTGGCGCTATTTACACGGCTGCAAAGTCGGTGCGCAGCGCGTAGATTTGGCGGGCAATCCTTGCGGCGCGTTGGAGCAGGAACACGCCGATCACGCGGCAAAACAATTAGCCGAAGCGAAAGCGAAAGTGGCGGAAAAAAGAGCGGCTGAAAAAGCGGCGAATCCGAACGCTAATAAAAAACGTCCGGCGCGTCCTGCTGCGGAAAATAAAACCGAAGGCAAGAAAAAAGCTTTTGCCGGTAAACAACAACGCAAACCTAAAGCGGATTTTGTCGCCGTCGATATGGAAAGCTTAGCGAAAGGCAGCAAAGTTAAAGTGAAAGTCGGCGATAAAGCGAAAAACGCCGTCGTATTGGAAAATACGAAAGACAGTGCGCGCGTCGAGTTGGATAACGGCTTGGTGATTACCGTAAGTGCCGACCGTTTATTCGCCTAATCGTATTTTGTGCCGCCCGTTGTTTATGCGGGCGACGATTATGCCATTCATTGCGTGGCGTATTTTTTAACCGGGAAAATTTCAATGAAATTTAATAAAACCAAAAGCTGTTTAGCGGCGTTGGCGCTAGGCGCTTTAGTTATTAATATGACGCCAGCCGTTGCGGTGGCGCCTAAATTAAAGGCGACCGATATTGTGATTCCGCAACCGACGGAAGAAAATATGTTGGCAACTAAACGTGCCGCGACGCGTTTAACGCAATCCCATTATCGTAAATTTCAGCTGGACGATGCGTTTTCCGAAAAGATTTTTGATCGTTATTTAAAAAGTTTGGATTTTAGCCGTAACACGTTCTTACAAGCGGATATCGACCGAATGAGAGCGGAATACGCCGATAAAATCGATAACGAATTAAATGAAGGCAAACTGACCATTGCGTTCAAAATGTACGAATTAATGATGCAGCGTCGTTACGAACGTTATAAATACGCCTTGTCGTTATTGGATAAAGAGCCGAATTTAAACACGGACGATCAAATCGAAATTGATCGCGAAAAAGCGGCTTGGGCGAAAAACGAAAGCGAAGCGGATAAATTATGGGAAGAACGCGTTAAAAACGATATTATCAATTTGAAATTGAAAGATAAAAAATGGCCGGAAATCAAAGCGAAATTAATTAAACGCTATGATTTGGCGATTCGTCGTTTAACTCAAACCAAAGCCGACGATATCGTTCAGGTATATTTAAACGCTTTTGCGCGTGAAATTGATCCGCATACCAGCTATTTAGCGCCACGCACGGCAAAAAGTTTTAACGAAAGTATGAATTTGTCTTTGGAAGGCATCGGTGCAACTTTGCAATCGGAAGACGACGAAACCTCCATTAAATCGCTCGTGCCGGGCGCACCGGCGGAACGCAGCAAAAAAATTAAAGCAGGCGATAAAATTATCGGTGTCGGTCAAGCGACCGGTGAAATTGAAGATGTCGTCGGTTGGCGCTTGGAAGACATCGTTGATAAGATCAAAGGCAAAAAAGGTACCAAAGTACGTTTGGAAATCGAATCGGCGAAAGGCGGAAAATCCCGTATTGTTACCCTTGTGCGCGATAAAGTGCGTTTGGAAGATCAAGCGGCGAAATTGACCGTAGAAAAAGTTGACGGCGAAAACATTGCCGTAATTAAAATTCCGGGGTTTTATTTGGGCTTAACCGAAGATGTAAAAAAATTGCTTGCGGAAATGCAAACGAAAAAAGCCAAAGCGTTGATTGTTGACTTGCGTGAAAACGGCGGCGGTGCTTTGACCGAAGCGGTGAGTTTAAGCGGATTATTTATTAGCGACGGTCCGATTGTACAAGTTCGCGACGCTTATCAGCGTATTCGTATTCACGAAGATCCGGATAATGCCCAAGTGTATGCCGGGCCGTTATTAGTGATGATTAACCGTTTTAGCGCTTCGGCGTCGGAAATTTTTGCCGCGGCAATGCAAGATTACGATCGTGCGATTATTATCGGACAAAATACCTTCGGTAAAGGTACGGTGCAACAAAGTCGTTCGTTGAATTTCGTGTATGATTTGGATCAAACGCCGTTGGGCTTGATTCAATATACCATTCAAAAATTCTATCGCATTAACGGCGGCAGTACGCAGTTAAAAGGCGTAGCGCCGGATATTACTTTCCCTGAAGTGATTGATGCGAAAGAATACGGCGAAGAAAAAGAAGGCAATGCCTTACCTTGGGATAAAGTTCCTGCAGCGTCTTATTCGGAAAGCAATAAAGCGCGTGCCGCCGTGAGCGAATTGAGCGAAAAACATATCGCTCGAATGGCGAAAGATCCGGAATTTATCGCCTTGAACGAAGATTTGAAAATTCGTGACGAACGTCGGGAGCGTAAATTCTTGTCACTCAATTTCGCAGTGCGCAAAGCGGAAAACGATAAAGACGATGCGAAACGCTTGAAAGACATTAACGCACGCTTTAAACGCGAAGGTAAACCGTTATTGAAAGATATCGATAATCTGCCGAAAGATTATGAAGCGCCTGATTTTTATTTAAAAGAAGCGCAGAAAATGGCGGCGGATTTAGTTAAATTCGAGTCGGCAAAACAACAAAATGTGTCGGCGGAAGCGAAAAAATAATTTATTTTTTACCGCACTTTTGTTTAAGTGCGGTCATTTTTTCTTAACTTTTAAGGAACTTGATAATGTTAAAAACGACTTCGTTTAAGCTCGCGAAAATTGCGGCTTTATTGACGTCTTGCGCTTATGTGGGAAACGGCGTTGCCGATAATGCAGTGCAAACGGCGGTTGAAGCGGGGCAGACCCAAATTACCCTAACCGACGAACAATTAATTGCGGAGCAAAAGGCGATTGAGGAACAGCTTGCGGCGGAACGCAAAGCCGAGGACGAACGTTTATTTGCCGAGCAACAACAAATTTCCGAACAGCGTTTGTCCGATGTAATCGGGCCGCAACAATTATTGTTTAAATCGGAAATCGCACGCATTTATTCGCAAAACGATTACGTGTTGCTTTGGGAAGATAAAGCGGCGGAAAAACAATTTTTACGCGAATATGCGGCGATCGTCGCTAGCGGAATTTCCAGAAAATCCGCCGAAGCATTGGAAAATATTGAAAAAGCCTCTGCAACCGGCGGGTTGGTTTATGATATTTTGTTGACCGACGCATTTTTAGACTATATGTATTATTCGAAAAATGCGATGAAATCGGCGCAAAAATGGCTTTACACGGTAAACGGCTATAAAGCGGAGTTGCCGCAAGAACAAGATATTCAGGCTTGGCTAAGTGCGGTCAAAAATAATGAAAATTCGGCGTTCGTTTCACGCTTGTCCGGACAAAATTCCTTGTATAAACAAACCGTGCGTTATTTGGAATCGGCGATTTCAGCGACAAAAAATCAGCAAGACGGCGCGAAATTGCATAAATTGGCGATTAATGCTCAACGCTTACGTTTGATTCCGAGCTTTGAGAACGGTATTTTTGTAAATATTCCGAGTTATCAGCTGAATTATTATCGCGACGGAAAATTGGTGTTAAATTCCAGAGTGATTGTCGGCAAACAAGAACGCAAAACGCCGGTGATGTACAGCAAATTAAGCAATGTGGTGGTAAATCCGCCTTGGAACCCGACAACACGTTTGATTAATGAAGATCTCGTGCCGAAAATTAAGCGCGATCCGAGCTATGTCGCGCGTCACGGTTATACAATTTTAGACGGAAACGGACGTTCGATTGATCCGTATTCGATTAATTGGAGCGCAATCGGCAGCAAATTCCCTTATCGCTTGCGTCAAGCGCCGGGCGACAGTGCATTGGGTAACTACAAATTCAATATGCCGAGTTCCGATGCGATTTATTTACACGATACGCCGAATCATACATTGTTCGGCAAAAAAGATCGCGCTTTGAGTTCCGGTTGTATTCGTGTGGAAAAATCCGATCAGTTAGCCACGATTTTGTTAAAAGAAAGCGGCTGGAGCGAGGAGCGAAAACAGCGTGTGTTAAAAAGTCGTCAAACCACTTCGGCGAACGTGCGTTCGGATAATCCGGTGTATTTATACTATGTCACGGCTTGGGTTGATCAAGGAAAAATCAATACCTTGCCGGATATTTACGGCTATGACAGTGCGTCGAATTTAACTTACGTTAACTGGAATACGGTCAAGAAATACTTAATGTAGTCATTTTTTCGGATAAGTTGAAAAAAATTTACATTTTTATGAACTTATCCGACCTGTTTCTGTCCAATGTAAAGAATTGTAAATTTAGAGTCAAAAACATTATGAATGAAATTAATCGAAATCGTCGTAAATGGCTATCTTTAGGTGGCATTATTTTAGGCGCCTCGCTATTACCTAATTCAGTGTTGGCAGCCGTTTCCACCCCGAAACCGCGTATTCTAAGTTTCAGAAATATCAATACTGGGGATAGGTTAAGTGCGGAATTTGCCGGCGGAGTAGGATTCTCTGCGGAAAATCTAAGAAAATTGGACTATTTATTGCGCGATAAACGCACGAATCAAGTACATCGTATGGATTCGAATTTGTTTTCCAAGTTTTATAAAATTCAGTCTCTGCTAGGTTTGCGCAATACGGAAATTCAGATTATTTGCGGATATCGCTCACCGGCAAGTAATGCCTCTATGCGTCGCAATAGCCGCGGCGTGGCGAGCAACAGCTATCATATGCGCGGACAAGCGATTGATTTTCGTATCGACGGTGTTTCTTTGGCAAGCGTAAGACAAGCCGCCGAAAATTTAAATAACGGCGGTGTCGGTTATTATCCGTACAGTAATTTCGTACATATTGATACCGGTCCGGTACGCACTTGGCGCGGCAGTTGATTGCCAATCAAAGATAAAATAATTCGAAATGGAACCGCACTTTTGTGCGGTTTTGTTTATCATTAACGCTTAATTGAATCAGTAAAAGGACATTAAATGAATATTGATATTATACCGGTTACGGCGTTTCAGCAAAATTGTTCGCTAATTTGGGATGATGAAAAAAATGCGGCGATCATTGATCCGGGTGGTGAAGCGGAAAAATTAATTCGTCGTATTGAAGAACTAGGATTGAATTTGCAACGTATTTTATTAACGCACGGGCATTTAGATCACGTCGGAGCCGCGCCGAAATTAAAAGCACATTTTAAGGCGGAAATTTGGGGCTCTAATTCGGCGGACGATTATTGGTTTCAAGGCTTGCCGCAGCAATCGGAAAAATTCGGTTTATTATTCGAAGCCTCGGCGTTTACGCCGGATCGCTGGTTGAATGAAGAAGGCGAAATGATTGCTATCGGCGATCTTCGCCTTGAAGTGTTGCAACTTCCCGGACATACGCCCGGTCACATCGGCTTTTTAGAACGAAGTAAAAAAGTGGCGTTTACCGGTGATGTGCTGTTTCAAAATAGTATCGGGCGCACGGATTTTCCGGGTGGTGATCATCAAACCTTGTTGCGCTCCATTCGCGAAAAGTTATATGTGTTGGATGATGAAACCATTATTGTTGCCGGACACGGCGCTTACACCACAATCGGTCGCGAAAAGCAACATAACCCGTTTTTATAAAAAAAGTGCGGAAATAAAACCGCACTTTTGTCAATATTTACCTTTATCGGCATAATCAACAGCCGCTATTTCAATACTAAAATCGGCTTATTGCCGTAGCGCGCGACTTTCACCGTGTTGCTGCTTAAGCCTTTGGAATTCGGTTGGCTGCTTGCCAACATTACGATAAGATCCACTGCTTTTTCTTCCGCAATACGATTGATTTCTTCATAAATCGTGCCGTGCGCAACGATATGTTGAACTTTCGAACCTTCGGGAAAGGCGCGTTGGGTGAAATCGTGCAAGGCTTTATTCGCTTCGACAATCACGGATTTATCGAAATTTTTCGGTAAAAACGCCGAAACGAAACTGTCGTCAATGGGTTCGATAATCGTCACGACGCGGTAAATGGCGTCAGGATTATGATTGGTCAGTTTTAATGCCGTATCCACGACATACTGCGCGCTGTCCAAATTGCTTAGGTCAATAGCGATAAGTAGTTTGTTATACATAAGTTATCCTTTTGGCAGAATATTCACCGCACTTTCGTTTAAAAGCGCGGTGCGTTTTTTTATAGTTTTTTTGCCCGACGACGTTGATTCCAGCCGAGTGCGAAAATCATCAGCAAGCCGGGAACGAACATCCATTCTTTCGGGATAGAAACTAACGGTAACGACACGTCTAAAACGGTTTGATCCCAGTTCAAGCCGGCTTTTGCCGCCGGAGAATCCACCTCGACCATATCGATGATCACTTTATTGGTTTGAACGCCGTTAAGTTCGATTTTCTCTTGCGTATCCAATAGTGTTAAGCCTAAAGCTTTTAAACGTTCTTCGCCGTCGGCGCCTTCCGGTACGCTAAGTTGCGAATAAAATTCGATTTCTTTACCGTAAGGATTAATGCCGGAAACTTTCAGGGTAATATTTTTTCCCGGTTCGGTTTTTTCCAATTCTTGCACCAAATACATCGGTTCGATATGGTGAGAAGTCGGTGAAACGTATTCCATAAAGAATCCCGGACGGAAAATCATAAAGGCGGCAAAAATTAAGGCAATGGTTTCCCACCACTTATTTTTGACGAAGAAATGATTCATTGTCGCCGCGGTAAACGCCAATATGGCGATCGTCGAGGCAACGGCGACAAGAATGCCTTTTGCCCAGCCGACATCAATTAGTAATAAATCAGTATTGAAGATAAACAAGAATGGCAAAATCGCGGTTCTTAAGCTATAAAAGAAGGCGACGATACCGGTTTTGATCGGATTTCCGCCAGACACCGCAGCGGCGGCGAAAGAAGCGAGACCCACCGGCGGTGTAACGTCCGCCATAATACCGAAATAGAATACAAATAAATGCACGGCGACAAGCGGTACGATTAAGCCGTTTTGTTTACCGACCTCCACAATCACCAACGCCATTAATGATGACACGACAATATAGTTTGCGGTAGTCGGTAATCCCATTCCGAGAATCAAACTGAAAATGGCGACAAGGATTAACATTAACACAATGTTACCCATCGAAAGCACTTCGATAATGCCGGAAAGTTGCACGCCGAAACCGGTTAATGAAACAACGCCGACGATAATGCCCGCAGTTGCCGTAGCGATACCGATACCGATCATATTTCTCGCGCCGGTTTCCAACCCGTCGATAAGCGCGTGAACGCCCTCGGTAAATTGCTGTTTGGTGACCGATTCTTTGCGGAAATAGCTTAATAACGGACGTTGTGTGATCAAAATCACGGCTAATGCGACGGTTCCCCAGAAGGCGGAAAGTCCCGGTGAAAGCATTTCCACCATCAAACACCAGATCAAGATCACCACCGGAATTAAGAAATGCAAACCGGCGTTGACGGTCGGTTTTGCCGAAGGCAATTTCACCACCGGTGCATTCGGATCATCCACTTCTAAATCCGGAAATTTTGCGACACGGCGAATCAGCAATAAATAAATTACGGCGAGAATCGCACAAACAATGGCGAAGGCGTGGTTCGGCGCGACGGTTTTAATCCAACCGAGGGAAATATGCACGACGGCGACCAAACCGATAATCACCAAAATCGAGGTCACGATTTTTAACAGGAATATCAATAACGGACTCGGCGGATCGGTGCGCGGCAAGCCTTGAAGATCGAGTTTCAACGCTTCCAAATGTACGATATAGACCAACGCGATATAAGAAATTAACGCCGGTAATGCCGCGTGGGTGATTAATTGGCTATACGGCATATTGATATATTCGATCATCAAGAATGCAGCAGCCCCCATCACCGGCGGCATAATTTGACCGTTGACCGACGATGCCACTTCAACGGCACCGGCTTTTTCCGCCGAAAAACCGACACGTTTCATCATCGGGATCGTAAAGGTTCCGGTCGTCACCACGTTAGCGATGGAGGAGCCGGAAATCAAACCGGTTAAGCCGGAAGAAACTACCGCGGCTTTCGCCGGACCGCCGCGTAAATGACCCAAATAAGCGAAAGCGGTTTTAATGAAATAGTTGCCCGCACCGGCTTTGTCTAATAAAGCGCCGAATAACACAAAGAGGAAAACGTATTTTGTCGAAACGCCCAGCGCTACGCCAAATACACCTTCGGTAGTCACCCATTGTTGGTTGATAATTTGTGAAAGAGATCCGGAACGGTGGCTGATAATCCAATTCGTCGGCAAATATTGACCGAAATAGTTATACAACAAAAATACGGAGGCGATAATGACCAAAGGCAAACCCAAACTGCGGCGGCAGGCTTCAAGCAATAATAATACGCCCAAGCAACCGGCAATAATATCCTGCATATTCGGTGCGCCGAAACGTGTCACCAAACCTTGGTAGAAAAAGATATAGTACGCGCCTAAAAATGCACCCAGAATAGCGAAAACCCAGTCGTGATAAGGCACGCGATGTTTCGGAGAGGTCGCAAATGCAGGAAAAGCGAGATAGGCTAAAAACAATGCGAACGCCAAATGAATGGAACGCGCTTTAGTGTCGTCAACCACCACATTTAACTCCCAGTCCCAGCTTCTTAATACTTCTTGCAGCCAAAACGGAAAAGGCGAGGTGTAGTAAAGTTGGAAAATCGACCAAAAAATGGCGGTCACAATAATTAATTTTTTGGTAAAACCGCTAGGATTACGTCCGCCCGAATCATTTGAGGCGACCATATCCTGTAAATCATCATAATCGAGCGGTTTGGATTTGTCGGACATAAGTTCTCCCGAAAAATAATAGCAATAAAATCGTGAACGATTAAAAACGGAAAAAGGCAGGGAAACCCTGCCCTAAACGGATGACGAATTATTGAATCCAACCGCGTTCTTTATAATAGCGCACCGCACCGTCGTGCAATGGCGCGGAAAGCGCGTTTTTGATCATTTCTTCTTCTTTCAAATTATTAAATGCCGGATGCAATTTTTTGAAGCGTTCGAAATTGTCAAATACGGCTTTTACTACGGCATAAACGCGATCATCGTCAACATCGGCGGAAGTGACCAATGTGGCATACACACCGAAGGTATCCACCGGATTATCCGTACCTGTATATAATCCGCCCGGAATTTGCGCTTTGGCATAATACGGATTATCCGCCACTAATTTATCGATTTCAGGTCCAGTGATCGGAACAAGATGAGCCGCACAGGCCGCTGCCGCTTCTTTTAACGCACCGTTCGGGTGACCGACGTTATAAGTAATGGCGTCTAAGTTGTTATCGCACATTACGGACGCCATTTCCGCCGGTTTAAGTTCGGAAGCGACTTTAAATTCTTTATCCGTCCAGCCTTTTGCCGCTAAAATCACGTTCATTGTCGCACGCGTGCCGGAACCCGGATCGCCCACGTTTACGCGTTTGCCTTTCAAGTCGTCGAAGGTTTTAATGCCGGAATCATCGCGCGCCATTAAAGTGAAAGGTTCCGGATGAATAGAGAATACGGCGCGTAATTTGTCGTTTTTCTTACCTTCGAAAGAACTGGTGCCGTTATAAGCGTGATATTGCCAGTCCGATTGCGCGATACCCATTTCCATTTGATTTGCCGCAATCGCATTTAAGTTGGCGACGGAAGCTCCGGTTGAAGGTGCGTTACATTTAATTTGCGTTTTTGCGGTGTCGCGATTCACTAATTGGCAAATGGATTGACCCACCACATAGTAAACGCCGGTTTGACCGCCGGTGCCGATAGTGACGAATTTATCTTCCGCTTGAACGGAAAAAGAAGCCGCTGCGATACCGGCAATCATTGAGAGTTTTAGTAGTTTTTTCATATTATTACTCCTCTTGAATAGGGGATTGTATAAGGATGTTGTGTCGTCAAAAATTCTTTACGAACGAAGTAAAGATATACAGTAGAAAAGTTTTCCTTGCAATCTATTTTTAACCAAAACCTCACATTCTTTTCAATACATTAAGGATTCAGGCAATAAATCCCGTCGATTTTGTCGTTTATTAATTTCAGTTGCCAAATCGCCGTATTTTTCATCGGTAAGTTCGGTTGAAATTGACGGAATTTTTGCATATCTTCGCCGGATTCGGCGGAAAAACCCAATAAACGCCAAACCAATAAGGCAATCCAAATACCGTGACCGAAGCACAACGTATCAGCAGCAAAATCGGGCGCCGCCGCAAGAAATTGATCGATTCGGCGATTAAATTGCGCAAATGAATCCGTCTCTTCGGCAAGACGCAAATCGGGATTGGCTTGCGACCAAAAGGATTGCACCAAAGGTTGACGTTGTTGTCCTGTTAAGCCTTCGATCATTGCCAGCGGTAAATATGAAAACTCGTTCAAGCAGGGTAAAACTTCCGTATTCACCTGCCAATGGGCGCAATAAGGTTGTGCGGTTTGTTGAGTTCTGAGAAATTCGGAGGTGTAAACTTTAGCGGACGGCGGCAGTCGGGCGACAAGTTCTTGCGCCTGTCGTTGCCCTTTTTCGCTTAGCGGAATCGCCGAATCCGCGAGCGCTTGACCGCCCGCATTGGCGAAACTTTCTGCGTGACGAATAAGATAAATATGTTTCATTATTGGTACCTTTTTTATGGAATGTGCGGAACTAATTATTATTCCGAGAGTCTTATGCTTCGGTTTTAACTTAATTTTAAACGACTAAGGAGCTTATATGAAATTTTTAAAATCAATTCTAGCCTTAAGTATGGCAGTTGCAATTTCCGGCGGCGCATTGGCGGCGGAAAATCCGTTAACCGGCATTAAAGACAGCGTAAAAACAAGCGCACAAACAATGAAACAAGAAACCGTAAGCGGCGCGAAAAGCGTGTTAAGCGAAAAAGCGACTACGGCAAAAACAACCGCAACGGATAAAATGATCTCTGCGAAAGATAGCGCAACCAGCGTGAAAAAAGCGGCAACGGATAAAGCGACTTCCGTAAAAGACAGCGCAACAAAATCCGTGACGGAAAAAATGACGTCGGCAAAAGATCAGGCGACGACGGCGAAAACCGCGGCAAAAGAGAAGGTCACATCAATGAAAGACAGCGCGACAAGCGCGAAAAAAGCGGCGACGGATAAAGTCGATTCGATGAAGGATTCCGTGAAATCCGTGGCAAATTCGCAAAAAGTGAATATTAACAAAGCGGACGCGACAACCTTGCAAAGTTTGTCCGGCATCGGTGAGGCGAAAGCCAAAGCGATTATCGATTACCGTAACAAAGTGGGCAAAATCAAATCTGCGGCGGAATTATTGAATATTTCCGGTATCGGCGAAAGCACGATTGAAAAAATCGCGCCTTATTTGAGCTTTTAATTCGGGCTGAAAATTTAAAAAGAAAAACGACCGCACTTGAATCCGTCGGAAAAAAGTGCGGTCGTTTTTTTATATTTTTTAATCTTTATCCATCGGCTCGAACGGACGTTCCGTATGACCGGTGTAAAGCTGACGCGGACGCACGATCTTCATATTGCCCGGTTTGAACATTTCTTTCCAATGGGCGATCCAACCGACGGTACGCGCCATTGCGAAAATTACCGTAAACATTGATTTCGGAATACCGATAGCTTTCAAGATAATACCGGAATAGAAATCGACGTTCGGATAAAGTTTGTGTTCGATAAAGTACGGATCGCTTAAGGCAATGCGCTCCAATTCCATCGCCACATCGAACAACGGATTGTCGATATTCAATTCTTTTAACACTTCGTGGCAAGTTTTGCGCATTACTTTCGCACGCGGATCGTAATTTTTATACACGCGATGACCGAATCCCATTAAACGGAACGGATCATTTTTATCTTTCGCGCGCGCAATATATTCCGGAATACGATCGACAGTGCCGATTTCTTCCAACATATTAATACAGGCTTCGTTCGCCCCGCCGTGCGCCGGCCCCCAAAGGGAAGCGATACCC
Source organism: Caviibacterium pharyngocola (assembly GCF_002795405.1). GTDB lineage: Bacteria > Pseudomonadota > Gammaproteobacteria > Enterobacterales > Pasteurellaceae > Caviibacterium > Caviibacterium pharyngocola. The sequence continues at coordinate 364,341 of NZ_PHGZ01000013.1, forward strand.
GCTGCGATACAAGCAAACGGATTCGCGCCGGAGGACGCCGCAGTTCGTACCGTTGAAGTGGATGCGTTTTGTTCGTGATCGGCGTGCAGAATAAAAATTCTATCCATCGCGCGTTCCAATACCGGATTCACTTCATAAGGTTCGCAAGGTGTTGCAAACATCATATGCAAGAAATTGCCGGAATAAGACAATTTGTTGAGCGGGAACATAAACGGCTGACCGATAGAATATTTATAACACATCGCCGCCAAAGTCGGCATTTTCGCCAACAGACGAATCGCGGTTAATTCGCGGTGTTGAATGTTATTAATGTCTAAAGAATCGTGATAGAACGCCGCCAGCGCACCGCTTACCCCGCACATAATCGCCATCGGGTGAGAGTCTCGACGGAAACCGTGGAAGAAACGCGAGATTTGTTCGTGCACTAAGGTGTGTTTGCGAACAAGTTGAATAAATTCTTTGTATTCCTGCTGTGTCGGGCGTTCGCCGAACAACAATAAATGCGCGACTTCCAAATAGTCGGCATTTTGCGCTAAATCGGCAATCGGGTAGCCGCGATGCAATAAAATGCCTTCGTCGCCGTCAATATAGGTAATTTCCGAGACGCAAGACGCCGTGGACATAAAACCGGGATCGAAGGTAAAAAGTTTATTTTTTACCAAAGGTTGTACATCGACCGCGTCATAACCCAAGGTTCCCTGACGAACAGGGAGTTCGAGTTCACGACCGTCGCTTAACGAGAGTTTTGCGGTTAATTCAGTCATAGAGATAGTCCTTCTGAGTTTTAAATATTGTGTTTGTATTCGGTTTATTTTTTATAGTGCTGTCAATATAACCTGTTATTTCTTTGCTGTCTTTATAAATTTGCAAAAAATTTTGTTAAAAAAATGTTATTTTTTAAAAATGCGAGGCAGATCAAAAAACAAGAAAATTGTTAATTGTTTGTTAATTAATTGTATTGATTCTTGTGCGCATTTGTTCTTTAATTATTCGAGTGACTATTGAATGAAAAACAGAACGTGTGAATTACGCAATCCTATGTATAATAGAATCGTATTAGGTTAGGCACTTTTTATACCAATCAAATATCAAATCAGGTGGTCGCAATGAAACAAAACAGCCCTATCGGCGAATGGCTAGCTTCCAGCGCATTAGGCGGCGCAAACCAATCTTATATTGAAGATCTTTATGAAGATTACCTCCAAGATCCCGCCTCGGTAGATGAAAGTTGGCGGCAAATTTTCAATTCTCTCCCGAAACCGACCGCACTTGAACAACCGCATTCCCAAGTTCGCGATTATTTTAAACGTTTGGCGCGCGAAACCACGCATAAAGGCGCCACGGTGATTGATCCGAATGTCAGTGCGCGATTAGTGAAAGTGTTGCAATGGGTGAACGGACACCGCAATCGCGGGCATTTGCACGCCGATTTGGATCCGCTGAAACTCTGGCAACGAATGGATGCGCCGACGTTGGATTATAAATTTTACGGTTTCACCGATGATGATTTGGATGAAGTGTTCGACATCGGCGGTTATGTATATAACAAAGACAAAATTACTTTATGCGATTTGGCTTATGCGCTGAAAAATACCTATTGCAGTACCATCGGGCTGGAATTTATGCACGTCAATGATTTGGACGCGCGTACTTGGTTGCAGGGAAAAGTGGAAAATTTGTTGAACAAACCCTTATTTAATCGGCAAGAACAACTGAAATTTTTAGAAGAATTAACTGCGGCGGACGGCTTGGAACGTTATCTCGGCGCGAAATTCCCCGGTGCGAAGCGCTTTTCTTTGGAAGGTAGCGACGCCTTTATTTTGTTAATGAAAGAAATTATTCGCCACGGCGGACGCAACGGCATTAACGAAATCGTAATGGGAATGGCGCACCGCGGGCGCTTAAATATGCTGGTCAACGTATTAGGGAAAGAACCGGCGGAATTGTTCGATGAATTTGCCGGCAAGCATCAAGGAAACGGCACCGGCGATGTGAAATATCATCAAGGATTTTCCTCCGATTTTATGACCGACAACGGCATTGTGCATTTGGCTTTGGCGTTTAACCCGTCGCATTTGGAAATCGTCAATCCGGTGGTGTTGGGCTCCGTGCGGGCGCGCCAAACGCGTATTAACGATACTGAACGCACGAAAGTGTTGCCGATTACGGTGCACGGCGATTCCGCCGTCGCAGGGCAAGGCGTGGTGCAAGAAACCTTGAATATGTCGGCGACGCGCGGTTATTCCGTCGGCGGTACGATTCGCATTGTGATCAATAACCAAATCGGTTTTACCACCTCGAACCCGCACGACACGCGCTCGACGGAATACAGCACCGACATCGCGAAAATGATCGAAGCACCGGTAATTCACGTTAACGGCGACGATCCGGAAGCAGTGGCTTATGCGGCGAGAATGGCGGTTGAATTCCGCACCAAATTTAAGCGAGATATTTTCATCGATTTGGTTTCTTATCGTCGCCACGGACACAACGAAGCCGACGAACCGGCGGTGACACAGCCGTTAATGTATGATCGAATTAAACGACATCCGACGCCGCGTAAAGTTTATGCAGATCGACTAATTGCCGCAGGCGTGATTGATGAAGAATACGCGACAGGGTTGATCAATCAATATCGCGATGCGTTGGATAACGGTGATTGCGTTGTACCGGAATGGCGCAAACCGGATCCGGAAGCGACGGATTGGACGAAATTTTTATCGCAAGAATGGACGGAATACGAAAGCGGATTCGAGCCGCAGCGTTTCACCGATTTAGCTAAAAAAGTCTGCGAATATCCCGCCGAACATCCGCTGCATCCGCGCGTGAAGAAAATCTATGAAGATCGCCGTTTAATGGCGGAGGGCGAAAAGTTATTCGACTGGGGAATGGCGGAAACAATGGCATACGCCACCTTGTTGGACGAGGGTTACGACATCCGTTTGTCGGGTGAGGACGCCGGACGCGGTACTTTCTTCCACCGTCATTCCGTATTGCACAATCAAAAAGACGCCACGATTTATATTCCGTTGACGCAGCTACACGCCCAACAAGGGCATTTCGAAGTGTGGGATTCCGTATTATCGGAAGAAGCAGTGCTAGCATATGAATACGGTTATGCCACCGCTACACCGAGAACCTTAACCCTTTGGGAGGCACAGTTCGGTGATTTCGCCAATGTAGCACAAGTGGTGATTGACCAATTCATCAGTTCGGGCGAACAAAAATGGGGCAGAATGTGCGGCTTGGTAATGTTATTGCCGCACGGTTATGAAGGACAAGGGCCGGAACATTCTTCCGCTCGTTTGGAACGCTATCTGCAACTTTGCGCCCAACAAAATATGCAAGTTTGCGTACCTTCCACGCCGGCGCAAATTTATCATTTATTGCGTCGTCAAATGCTGCGCAAAGTGCGTCGCCCGTTGGTGGTGATCACACCGAAATCCTTGCTGCGTCATCCGCTTGCGGTTTCAAGCAAAGAGGAATTGATCAGCGGAAAATACCAAAACGTTATCGGCGAAATGGATGATTTAGAGCCGAAACAGGTCAAACGCGTCGTCTTGTGCGCCGGTAAAGTATATTATGATTTATTAGAACAACGACGCAAAAAGAACCAAACGGACGTGGCGATTATTCGCGTCGAGCAGCTGTATCCGTATCCGCACGAAGAAATGAAAGCGGCATTAGCGCCTTATGAGCACGTCACGGATTATGTGTGGTGTCAGGAAGAACCGCTAAATCAAGGTGCGTGGTATTGCAGCCAGCATAATTTTGTCACCTCGTTACCGCCGGCGGGCAAGTTGCGCTATGTGGGACGTCCGGCTTCCGCGTCGCCGGCAGTGGGTTATATGGCGTTGCATAACGAGCAACAACAAGCGTTGGTGGCGGAAGCGCTGGCATAACGAATAATAAAAGTGCGGTGATTTTCGACCGCACTTTATTACCTCATCAATTTAACTAAGGAAATAACAATGAGCGATTTTGATATTATTACCCCCGATCTGCCGGAGTCCGTTGCGGATGCTACCGTGGTGACCTGGCATAAACAAGTCGGCGAGACGATTAAACGTGATGAAATTCTGGTTGAAATTGAAACGGATAAAGTGGTATTGGAAGTGCCGGCAATCGGTGACGGCGTATTAGAAAGCATTTTACAGCCGGAAGGATCGACCGTTGTCAGCAAACAATTATTAGGAAAAGTGACCGCACTTGCGGTTGCCGGCGGCGTCACCAAAGCCACGGTGCAAACAATGGAACATACACCGGCGGATCGTCACTTTGCCAAATTAACCGCCGAACCGACCAACAGTGACGCCCTAAGCCCTGCGGTACGTCGTTTATTGGCGGAGCGCGAGTTAAACGCGGAAGACATTCAAGGCACCGGCGTCGGCGGGCGCATTACGCGCGAAGACATCGAACGCGTCGCCGCACAGAAAAATGCGCAACAAAGCGCGGTCGAACAACACGAAAAAACACCGTTTTCCGCATTCAACCTCGCCGATCGCGAAGAAAAACGCGTGCCGATGACCCGTTTACGCAAACGTATCGCCGAGCGTTTGTTGGAAGCCAAAAATACCACGGCAATGTTGACGACTTTCAACGAAGTGGATATGCAACCGATTATGAACTTGCGCAAACAATATGGCGAAATCTTTGAAAAACGCCACGGCGCGCGCTTAGGTTTTATGTCTTTTTATATTAAAGCGGTGGTCGAAGCGCTGAAACGTTATCCGGAAATTAATGCCTCTATCGACGGCGACGACATTGTTTATCACAATTATTTTGATATTAGCATTGCGGTTTCCACGCCGCGCGGCTTGGTGACACCGGTGTTACGCCATTGCGATAAATTGAGTATGGCGCAAATCGAGAAGGAAATCAAAGCCTTAGCGGAAAAAGGACGCGACGGCAAATTAACCGTGGAAGATCTCACCGGCGGCAATTTCACCATTACCAACGGCGGCGTGTTCGGTTCGTTAATGTCCACGCCGATCATCAACCCGCCGCAAAGTGCGATTTTGGGAATGCACGCGATCAAAGATCGTCCGGTGGCGATCAAAGGTCAAGTGGAAATTCGCCCGATGATGTATTTGGCGCTGTCTTATGATCATCGCTTGATCGACGGACGCGAAAGCGTCGGCTTCCTCGTGACGGTGAAAGAATTACTCGAAGATCCGACACGTTTATTATTGGAAATCTAATCTTCGCGCGGGCATTTGCCCGCGATTTTTTATGTGCGAATCAATGTTATCCCGTCATTTCGGCATATTGTTTGTATTTGGCTATAGACAGAAAAAATAAAAAAGTTAAACTAACTACTCCAAAAATAAACAAAAACAGCAAGCCCTAGAGCGAATAGGCAAACACATCAAAAATAAAAGGACAACTATGAACCTACACGAATACCAAAGTAAACGCATTTTTGCCGATTACGGATTACCGGTCAGCGAAGGTTACGTTTGCGAAACCACGGAACAAGCGTTCGCGGCGATAGAAAAATTAGGCGGTTCGCAATGGGTGGCGAAATGTCAAGTACACGCGGGCGGACGGGGAAAAGCCGGTGGCGTGCAAGTGGTGAAATCCACAGCGGAAGTGCGGTCGTTTTTCGAAAAGTTTTTAGGTCAACGCTTAGTCACCTTCCAAACGGATGCGCAAGGACAACCGGTCAACCGCATTTATCTGGAACCTTGCGTTTCCGTGCAAAAAGAATTGTATTTAAGCGCAGTGATTGATCGCAGCGCGCAACGCATTGTGTTTATGGCATCCGCGGTAGGCGGCGTAAATATTGAAGAAGTCGCGGAAAAAACACCGCACTTATTGCACAAAGCGGTGATTGATCCGATTGTCGGTGCAATGCCTTATCAAGGTCGCGAACTGGCTTTCAAACTCGGATTAAGCGGCAAACAAATTCAGCAGTTTACCCAAATTTTTTGCCGTCTTGCCAAATTGTTTACGGAAAAAGATCTGGCGTTATTGGAGATTAATCCGTTAGTGATTTTGGAAAACGGCGATTTACATTGCCTCGATGCCAAAATCGTCGCCGACGGCAATGCCTTGTTCCGTCATCCCGATTTATTGGCGATGCGCGATTTAAGCCAAGAAGATCCGCGCGAGGCGGAAGCGGAAAAATGGAATCTGAACTACGTCGCCTTAGACGGTAATATCGGCTGTATGGTCAATGGCGCCGGCTTGGCAATGGGAACGATGGATATTGTGAAATTGCACGGCGGTCAACCGGCGAACTTTTTGGACGTGGGCGGCGGCGCAACGAAAGAACGAGTTGCCGAAGCCTTCAAAATTATTTTAACCGATAAGGCGGTCAAAGCCATTTTGGTGAATATTTTCGGCGGTATCGTTCGTTGCGACTTAATTGCCGAAGGCGTGGTGGCAGCGGTGAACGAAGTGGGCGTCAGCGTGCCGGTGGTGGTGCGTTTGGAAGGCACCAACGCAGAATTAGGGCGAGCGATTTTAGCAAATAGCGGATTAAATGTGATTGCGGCGGAAAGTTTGACCGAAGCGGCACAACAGGCGGTGAATGCGGCGGAGGGAAAATAATGGCGATTTTAATTAATAAAGACATGAAAGTCATCTGTCAGGGATTCACCGGCGGACAAGGCACGTTTCATTCGCAACAAGCGTTGGAATACGGTACGCAATTAGTCGGCGGCGTCTCGCCCGGCAAAGGCGGTAGCGTGCATTTGGGTTTGCCGGTTTTTAACACCGTGCGCGAAGCGGTGGAACAAACCGGCGCTACGGCAAGCGTGATTTATGTACCCGCACCCTTTTGTAAAGACGCCGTATTAGAAGCCATTAGCGCGGGCATTCGGCTGATTGTTTGTATCACCGAAGGCGTGCCGACCTTGGATATGTTGGCGATTAAGCAAAAATTAAACGAAAGCGGCGTGGTAATGATCGGGCCGAATTGTCCGGGCGTGATTACGCCGGAAGAATGTAAAATCGGCATTATGCCGGGCAGCATTCATAAAAAAGGTCGTATCGGTATCGTTTCTCGTTCCGGCACGCTGACTTATGAAGCGGTGAAACAAACTACAGATGAAGGTTTCGGGCAATCTACTTGCGTCGGGATCGGCGGCGATCCGATTCCGGGGGCGCATTTTATTGACATCCTGAAATTGTTCCAAGCGGATCCGGAAACCGATGCGATCGTGATGATCGGTGAAATCGGCGGCACGGCGGAAGAAGAAGCGGCGGCGTTTATTCGTGAAAACGTGACGAAACCTGTTGTCGGCTATATTGCCGGAATGACCGCGCCGAAAGGAAAACGAATGGGACACGCCGGCGCGATTATTAGCGGCGGAAAAGGCACGGCGGATGAAAAAATCGCAGCCTTAAATGCGGCGGGAGTCACCACAATCCGAAGTTTGGCGGATATCGGTTCAGCCTTGAAAAAATTGTTATAAATTTGAACAAATGCGAAAAAAGTGCGGTCGATTTAAAATAAAATTTAAATTGACCGCACTTTTTTGTGTCGAAGATCAAATTCTAAGCTGTTAAAATTTGAACAGATAAAACCGGCAATGCTATAATCGTTTTAGCAAATTTCCGACATTTGAAAGGAGTTAATGTGAAATTAGACGAGATAGCCAAACTTGCCGGGGTTTCGCGTACCACGGTCAGTTATGTAGTGAACGGCAAAGCGAAGCAATATCGCGTAAGTGATAAAACCATCGAACGCGTGCAAGCCTTAATTGAAGAACACGATTTCAAACCGAACGCGATGGCGGCGGGTTTGCGTGCGGGAAAATCCAATACCATCGGTTTGATTATTCCCGATTTTGAAAACGTCAGTTATGCAAAAATCGCCAACCAGCTGGAAAACCGATTTCGTCAATGCGGTTATCAATTACTGATTGCCTGCACCAACGATAATCCGGAAAACGAAATCGAATGCGCCAAGCATTTATTTCGACGCCAAATCGACGCGCTTATCGTTTCTACCGCGTTGCCTGCGGATACACCGTTTTATCAGGAAAGTAACGTGCCCGTATTCGGTTTTGACCGCCGTATTATTTCCGACGATGTGATCAATGTTCTCACGGATGATGAAGATGACGCATATCGTTTGGCAATGAATTTACGCAAAAAAAAGAAAGGCAAATCGATTCTATTTTTCGGCGCGTTGCCTGATCTGCCGATTAGTCGCGAACGTGAACGCGGATTTCGCCGCGCGTTTTCGGACGATAAAAAAACGGAGATTGATTACCTCTACGCTTCACGATTCCACAAAGAAGAAGCGGCGGAAATCTTCGAACAATGGTTGACGGAAAATCCGTTACCGCAGCGTATTTTTGTCACCTCCTTGACTTTGCTGCAAGGGGTGTTTCAAATTTTATTACGGCAACAAAAACGCATTCCGAAGGATCTGATTATCGCCACCTTCGGGGATCACGAAATGTTGGAAGTGCTGGGCAATGAAATTGTTTGCGCGGTGCAAAATCATCCGAAAATCGTGCAGTCCTTATTAAATTTGGTTATCAATAAGCTGAATAATAAGAAAAAAGCGACGGAGCAAAGTCCGATTTTGCGTGATATTAAATTTCATCATTATCGCTAGAAAATCGTCAATCTATCGGGCGTTTGCATTTATCGGCGGACGCCCTTTTTATTCGGTTATTGATTAACCGGCAGAGTGACGGGCGGCGGTAAAGGTTCCGGATTGCCTAAAAAGTGCGGTTCTTTTTCCACTAAAAGATCCCAAACCGCTTGCAAGCGGGCGAAAAATTCGCGAAAACGCACGAAAGTATAACCTTCCGGATAATCGGCGGCAAAGCAAATGGCGTCAATGTTATGATATTTCGCGATAAATAAAGCGCGTTCGCAGTGAAATTTTTGCGTGATAATGGTAATGGAATGGGCTTTAAACACTTGATCCGCCCGAATCACGGAATCCAACGTACGAAAACCGGCGAAATCCATATACATAAAGGCTTCCGGTACGCCCATTTTACGCAAATCTTTGAACATTGTGCGCGGCTCGTTATATTCCACCGTGCGATTATCGCCGCTGAGTAATAAATAATCTACTTTTCGGTTTTTAAACAGTTCGTTCGCCGCGCTCAATCGATTGGAATAAAACAAATTCGGCGTATTTTTGGCAAAATATTTCGATGTACCTAACACTACGCCGTAAGGGCGATTCGGAATCGTATCGACATTCGTATAAATACCTTGGCGAACATAAAAGCCAATCGCCTGATCGATAAAAATCAGTAAAAATACACACAAAAAAACCGCATAGACGCAATAACGCAACAGCTTTCGGACAAAGCTTTTGAGTAATTCGTTATGTAAAATCTTTATGTTCACGTCGCTCCGACCTTAGGATAAAACAGGCTTCTTACCCGTCAACATAATGAAAAACGCCGGCAAATTCAAGTTTAATTTGTCAAATGAAACGTCTGGAAGTTTAGACGTCTAAAATTTCTTGACAATAAATAGCGGTAGCGGTAGTTTATGCAACAGGAATCGACAGCTCGATCTGTCGCGTGTAATTGGTTATGGAATAGGCAATGGCAGTACAAAAAGTCACACTTTTTACCCAATCCCCTTTAAAGTTAGCATTGGGCGGAGAACTTGAGCAAATTGACATTGCTTATCAAACCTATGGCAAATTAAATGCAGAAAAAAGCAACGCCGTTTTGATTTGCCACGCCTTAACCGGCGATGCCGAACCGTATTTTGAGGACAAATCGCAAAGCGGTTGGTGGCAAAGTTTTATGGGCGACGGCTTAGCCTTGGATACCTCGCGCTATTTTTTCATTTGTTCCAACGTTCTGGGCGGTTGTAAAGGCACGACTGGGCCTTCTTCGCTTAATCCTAAAACCGGTGCGCCTTACGGCAGTCAGTTTCCGCATATCGTGGTGCAAGATTTGGTTAAAGTACAAAAAGCACTATTGGATTTTTTGCAAATTGACCGTTTATATGCGGTGATCGGCGGATCTTTCGGCGGAATGCAGGCAACTCAATGGGCGATTGATTATCCCGACGCAGTGGAAAACGTCATTAATCTTTGTTCTTCTTTATATTTCAGCGCGGAAGCCATCGGATTTAATCACGTTATGCGTCAAGCGGTGATCAACGATCCGAATTTCAATAACGGCGATTATTATGACGGCGAACCGCCGTTAAAAGGATTGTCTATAGCGCGGATGCTCGGAATGCTGACTTATCGCACGGATTTACAACTGGCAAAAGCTTTCGGACGGGCGACAAAGGCGGAAGGGCAGTTCTGGGGCGATTATTTTCAGGTGGAATCTTATTTAAGTTATCAAGGCAAGAAGTTTCTGGATCGTTTTGACGCCAATACCTACCTTCATTTGCTGCGTGCATTAGATTTGTATGATCCCGCGCTTGGCTATGAGAATTTAAAAAGCGCCTTATCGCGCATTAAAGCACGTTATACTTTGGTCGGCGTAACGAACGATCAACTATTTAAAATCATTGACGTGCGCAAAAGCAAAGAATTGCTAGAACAGCACAGCGTCAATTTAAATTACCACGAATTTCCGTCCGATTACGGACACGATGCGTTTTTGGTGGACTACGATTTCTTCGAACCGCGTATTCGTTCCGGTTTGGAATATGATAGTAAATAACCGCAAAAGTGCGGTTATTTTTTCAGGATTTTCATTTGATGATCGGCAAAGCGAGCGGCTAAATCCGTTAATTTTTCGCCGTCGGGTAAAACAAGTTGCGGCGCAATTTCATATAACGGCACGATCACGAATTCGCGATTTTTCATATCATAATGCGGCAGGGTTAAGCGCTCGCTTTGTAATATCAATTCATCATACAGCAAAATATCCAAATCTAAAGTGCGTTCGCCCCAACGGCGTAGGCGAACGCGCCCTTGCGTGTTTTCAATGTGCTGTAGCGCATCCAGTAGCGCCAAAGGTGCTAATTCGGTTTGCAAACAGGCGACCGCATTCACATAATCCGGTTGATCTTGCGGGCCTAACGGGCGGCTTTGATAAAAAGAACTGACCGCACTTAGCGTTGAATCGGGCAGTTGCGTCAGTGCGACAAGCGCTTGGTTCAACTGCTCGATCGGCGTATTTAAATTGCTGCCTAGGGCGATATAAACGGTTTTCATTGTTGTATCGGTTTCGGTTTGGTGCGTTTTCTCGAACGATAGAATTTTTTCTTCGGTTTCGGATGTAAACGCTGTTGTTCTTTGATTAAATCGGAACGTTGGTCGCCGTTGCTTAATTGATATTCGTGCCACCACGCGGCAAGTTCAATGCAATCGCCGCCCTCGATTTGCGCGCGCATTACCAATAAATCGAACGCTGCGCGGAATTTCGGATGTCCCATTGTTCTTAACGGCGCATTGCCCGTGCGTTTTAATAATTGCAACTGCAAAAACCAAATATCCCGAATGGTTGCGGTATGTCGACGCGGTGCAGCAAGTGCGGTGCAAAATGCGTCCAAAATATCGTTGCCGGCTAGGGCGTGTGCATCGTGATTATTGAGTCCGCCTTCATTTTTAAGAATCTCTACTTTTTCGCGTAGCGGATACCAGAAAAAGGCGGCGAATAAAAATGCCGGATTAATACGCAATTTATCGGCAACACGTTCGTCCGTGGAAGTTAACGCGGCGATAATCATTCGCTCGGCAAAGCTGTCGGCTTTTTCGGTGAAATAAGGCATTAATGCGGGAAACAGCTGTTCGAACAAGCCGTAATCGCGCAATAATCGATAGGTTTTTACGCCGTATCCGGCTTGTAATAATTTTAAACTTTCGTCAAACAAACGTGCCGGCGGAATATTTTTCAGTAAATGTGCCAACTGTTTAATCGGCGTTTCGCTCGGTTTATCCAAAAACATATCCAATTTCGCCATAAAACGAACGGAACGCAACATTCGCACAGGATCTTCCTGATAACGCGTCACCGGATCGCCGATCAAACGAAGTTTGCCGTTTTTCAGATCTTCTAAACCGTTGAAATAATCGCGCAAGGTGTTGTCTTGCGGATTGTAATAAAGTGCATTAACGGTAAAATCGCGCCGCGCCGCATCTTGTTCCAACGTACCGTACACATTATCGCGCAGCAACATTCCTTCTTCGCTTTGTTTCGCTTGTTTTTCATTGTGCATATCGCTGTGATTGGCGCGAAAGGTCGCCACTTCAATAATATCGCGTCCGAACATAACGTGCGCCAAACGAAAACGCCGCCCCACCAGACGGCATTGGCGTTGAAAAATCCCTTGAATTTGTTCCGGACGGGCGTTGGTTGCCACATCGAAATCTTTCGGATGTTTGCCTAATAATAAATCGCGCAAACAGCCGCCGACGATATAGGCTTCAAATCCTTGGCGGTGCAGTTTTTCCACCACGCTTAAAGCGTTTTTGCTGAACATTCGTGCACTAATGCCGTATTGCGAAGCTTTAATGCAATGTTTATCGAAACGGAGCGGTGCGGCGGGTTTTGTTGTGGCGGACGGCTGAACGAATGTCGGTTCGTTACGTTCCGGCATCGGATGAGAGAGCTGTGTTTTGCTAAAATCCGTTTTATGTTTTTTTTCTTCCGCTGCGGCGGAGGTTTTCTTTTTAAACAGATTCGTGATTAATTTTAAAATGGTGAACCTCTAAAAATTTAATGCTTATGTAAGTTAAAAGTGCGGTAAAAATGACCGCACTTTTTTAAAATAAACAATGGATACGACTTATTATAAAATAAGTTCGCAGAACCGATCAAACGATAATCGAATCGCCGGATTAGCCGACCATTTGTTTTTCGCGAATTTCGGCTAAGGTTTTGCAATCGATACATAAATCGGCGGTCGGACGCGCTTCTAAGCGGCGAATACCGATTTCCACACCGCAAGATTCGCAGTAACCGAAATCTTCCGTGTCTAATTTTTTCAAGGTATGCTCGATTTTTTTCATTAATTTACGTTCGCGATCACGAGTGCGTAATTCCAAGCTGAATTCTTCCTCTTGCGTCGCACGATCAGCGGGATCCGGAAAGTTTGAAGCCTCGTCTTGCATATGTGCGACAGTTCGTGATGTTTCTTCACGAATTTGATCGTGCCAAGCTTGCAGGATTTTTCTGAAATGAAGCACTTGTTCTTCATTCATATATTCTTCGCCTTCTTTCGGTTGGTACGGCTCTACACCCGCTAAGGCTAATAAACTTAAAGAAGCGTTGGTCATTTGTATCTCCTAATAAAAATTCATCCATTTAACTGGTTCCAAACCCTATTTTTAGCGGTAAGCAAACCGGTTGCCGACACGAAAATCCCATTAAACGGACAGGGCTTTTTTAAAGGCGTTATAAATAGCAGAAGTTGATATAATTAGCAAATGAATTTACTTAAGATGACAGTTTTTACAAAAATAAATCTTAATTTTGCGATCCGCTTGGCAAAATTGAAATATTTTACGGTTATTTCGCCGATGATTTATAGCGCGAATCGAAATAAAAAACTGTTTGTCTGCGTAAAGAACTTGTTGAGCTTATGAGTTTGATATTTAATCAAAAACGCTACTTTTTTATCCTAGCACGACAAAGTCGTACTAGGTTAATCATAAGTAAGCGGCTTTGCCGCTTATTTTATGCTGGCAAAGCCACCAACTTATAATTAACCGATTGCGACCTATGGTCGCTGTCGGACAAAAAGCCTAATTAATTCAGCAGATATATAGAGATTTTTGCCGATATAAATTTCTTTTTTGCGTACCGGATCGCAAAAAATGGCGAAATATTTGGCATTGTGCGACGAATCTTTTCATCATTGCGATAAAAAAAGAATACGAACGATGAAAAGAATTGAAGCGAACCGAGATTGCCTAATTGCGTCGGTGATTTTTTCTGCATTAAGTTTATTGTGGGTGCCGAAAGCGGGCTTATTGGAATGGCGGTATGCTTTTGCAGCGGCGGGCGTTTGCGGCGTTATCGGCATCGCGGCATTTGCCTTCGGGCGTTATCGCACGGTGAACGGAATGTTCATAATAATTTGGACGATCGGTTGGTCGGCTTATTTTCATTCTCAGGCATTATCTTTATTGCAGCAAGCGGAACAAGTGTCTGCGCTACCGAAAAAGGTCACGACGGAATTTTATATTGAAGAAATTTTGCGCCAAGCCGATTATCAAACCTTAGTGATTTCGGCAAAATTCGCACCGCACTTTACCGCGCAGCGAGCCTATGCCCGTTGGACGTCCGCCGAGCCGGTGAAAGCAGGCGAATATTGGCGTGGCGAATTGCAGTTGCGATCGATTTCTTCTTTGTTAAACGAAGGCGGTTTTGATCGGCAAAAATGGTATTTTGCTAAACATATTACAGCCTATGCCAATATAAAAAGTGCGGTGAAAATTAAGCAAGATTTTTCTTTTCGGCAAAGCAAATTGAACCGTGCGTTAAAAGATACTGAACATTTGGCGTCGCGCGGGTTGTTGCTCGCGCTGGGTTTCGGCGAACGTGCGTGGCTGGATAACGATATATGGGAAGGCTACCGGCAAACCAATACCGCCCATTTAATCGCGATTTCCGGTTTGCATATCGGTTTGGCAATGTTGATCGGTTTCGGGTTATGTCGAATGGTGCAATTTTTATTACCGACCCGCCTGATTTCGCCGTTATTGCCTCTTTGCGGCGCAGTGTTTTTTGCTTGGTTTTATGCGTTGTTAGCCGGTTTTAGTATCCCGACGTTTCGCGCGATCACTGCGCTGATAATGGTGGCGTTTTTTCGTTTCAACCGACGTTATTATTCCGTTTGGCGTCTGTTGTGTTATGTAGTGACGCTATTATTAATTCTCGATCCGATGATGTTGCTGTCCGCTAGTTTTTGGTTATCGGTCGGTGCGGTAGCCTGTTTAATTTTATGGTATCGATTAATGCCCTTATCGCTGTTTCTATGGCGTGGCAAGTCGTTGGAACAACGCTTTCAAGCAAAAGTGCGGTATGTTTTCGGCTTGTTTCATTTGCAATTCGGCTTAATTTTATTATTTACTCCCGCTCAGCTGTTTTTCTTTAACGGTACGTCTTTGAACGGGTTTATCGCCAATTTACTTGCCGTGCCGTTTTTTAGCTTTTTGCTCGTGCCGGTGATTTTGTTCGCTGTGATAACCGACGGTGCCTGTTATTCTTGGACGGCGGCGGATTATTTTGCGCGCTTTATTAATGCATTGTTGGCGAGGTTACAAGGTTATTGGACGGATTTATCTTGGCAACAAAGTTTTTTATTCACCGCACTTTGCCTACTGTTATTAGCCGGTTATGCGCAAGGATTATTGCGTAAACACGCCGATTCGTCGAAATTTCAATCCGTACTGAGCAAACCGCCGTTTCTGTCGTTAAATCCACAAGCCTTACCTGCACAAAATTGGTTGAAAAAAGTCAGAATTTTCGCATTGTCAGGTGGGACGGTGTGCTTTATCGCTTGGGCGAACGAAAGTTTTGATACCGTCCGTTGGCGAATGGAAACCTTGGATGTCGGGCAAGGATTGGCAACCTTGATTGTGCAAGGCAAGCGCGCGATTTTATATGACACGGGTGCGGGCTGGCAAAACGGCAGTATGGCGAAAAGTGAGATTTTGCCGTATTTACGTCGCCGTGGATTGACTTTGGAAAAATTGATTTTAAGCCACGACGATAATGATCATTCGGGCGGTGCGCGCGAGATCTTGGGTGCTTATTCGAAGGTTGAGTTGATTACGTCGTCGCGTCGAAACTACGGCGAAAGTCACCGCACTTTTTGTTATAAAGGGCAACAATGGCAATGGGGCGATTTGCATATGCGTGTGTTGTCGCCGCAAAATATTGTTGATCGCGCGGATAATCCGCATTCTTGCGTGTTACTGATTGATGACGGAAAGCGGCGGGTTTTGCTGACCGGCGATGCGGATGTAATGACGGAAAATCAATTTGTCGCCGAATTGAATAAAATCGACGTGTTACAAGTGGGTCATCACGGTAGTAAATCCTCCACGGGCAGTCGATTGGTGACGAAAACCGAACCGGAAATCGCCGTGATTTCAAGCGGACGTTGGAATCCGTGGCGTTTTCCGCATTCCGAGGTGGTGAATCGACTCAAAGCGCAGCAAAGTGCGGTGTATAATACGGCGGTTTTCGGGCAAATTAACGTGATTTTTTATACGGATAAAATGGAAGTGAAATTCGTTCGTTCGGATTTCGCGCCTTGGTATCGCGGCGTTATCGGAATTTGATTTCGCCAACGGCGGGTGGCACACAACGTGTCGAAACATTGGCTTGAAGTGAAAATAAAGGTACAATGACGCATATTTTTAATTTCAATCAGATAACTTATGCAAGATAAAGATCTTTCCACCGCGCAAACTTTTAAGCGCTTATGGCCGATTATCGCGCCGTTTAAACTCGGTTTAATCGTCGCCGGCGTCACCTTAGTGTTCAACGCGTTGACCGACGCGGCGTTAATTCAAATGCTCAAACCTTTATTGGACGACGGTTTCGGCAAAGCCGACGTTTCTTTTTTACGGATGATGTCTGTGGTGGTGGTCTTGCTGATTATCTTGCGCGGCGTCACCAGTTTCGTGTCCACTTATTGCTTGGCTTGGGTTTCCGGCAAAGTGGTGATGACCATTCGCCGCCGTTTGTTTAAACATTTGATGTATATGCCGGTGACGTTTTTCGATAATAATTCCGCGGGCAAATTATTGTCGCGCATTACTTACGACAGCGAACAAGTCGCCAATTCTTCCTCCGGTTCGTTAGTGACCATCGTCCGCGAAGGCGCTTATATTTTTTCTTTACTGGGCGTGATGATTTACACTAGTTGGCAACTTTCCTTAGTGTTATTTATCATCGGGCCGATTATTGCGGTGTTAATTCGCATCGTATCGAAAATTTTCCGTCGCTTGGGTAAAAATATGCAAAACTCAATGGGCGAACTTACGTCCAGCGCGGAACAAATGCTCAAAGGGCACAAAGTGGTGCTGTCTTTCGGCGGGCAAAAATTAGAGGAAGAACGTTTCAATCACGTCAGCAACGATATGCGCCGCAAAGGAATGAAAGTGATGACGGCGGATGCCATTTCCGATCCGATTGTGCAAATCATCGCTTCTTTTGCGCTAGCTGCGGTGCTGTATCTGGCGACCTTGCCGGAAATTATGAGCCAAAACCTCACGGCGGGTTCATTTACCGTGGTGTTTTCTTCTATGTTGGCGATGATGCGCCCGTTGAAATCTTTGACGAACGTTAATGCGCAATTCCAACGAGGAATGGCGGCGTGCCAAACCTTATTCGCCATTTTGGATTTGGAAACCGAAAAGGATAAAGGCACTTACGAAACACCGCGGGCAAAAGGCGAAATCCGTTTTAACGACGTTTCTTTCAGCTATGAAGGCAAAGATACCGTGGCGCTTAATCATTTGTCTTTTACCATTCCACAGGGCAAAACCGTGGCGTTGGTGGGGCGTTCCGGCTCCGGCAAATCCACAATCGCCAATTTGGTCACGCGTTTTTATGACATCGAACAAGGCGAAATCACCCTAGACGGCATCAACATTCAGAATTATACCTTGAAAAATTTGCGCGATAATTGCGCGGTGGTGTCGCAACAAGTGCATTTGTTTAACGATACGATCGCCAATAATATCGCGTATGCCGCAGCGGACAAATACAGCCGCGAAGAGATTATTAAAGCGGCAACGGCGGCGCACGCAATGGAGTTTATCGAAAATTTGGAAAACGGCTTGGATACGGTGATCGGCGAAAACGGAGCGAGTTTATCCGGCGGTCAACGTCAACGCTTAGCCATTGCGCGCGCGTTACTACGCGATTCGCCGGTTTTGATTTTAGACGAAGCGACGTCCGCCTTGGATACGGAATCGGAACGCGCCATTCAAGCGGCGTTGGAAGAATTACAAAAAGATCGCACGGTTTTAGTGATTGCCCATCGTTTATCCACCATCGAAAAAGCGGATGAAATTTTGGTGATTGAACACGGTGAAATCAAAGAACGCGGCGATCATCAAAGTTTATTGGCGTTAAACGGCGCTTATAAACAACTGCACACAATGCAATTCAGCTATTAATCAACGGAGGCGAAATGAAATTTTGGTATTCGTCGGACGGATTTTCGACTCTATTAAAATGGTTATTATCGCCTTTTTCATTGTTATTTTATTTGATTGCCGCTTTGCGCCGACAGCTATTGCAAAAAGGCGTCATTTCTTCCTATCGTGCGCCGGTTCCCGTCGTTATTGTCGGTAATTTATCCGTCGGCGGCAACGGCAAAACGCCGGTCGTCGTTTGGTTGGTTCGGCAATTACAACAACAAGGATTAAACGTCGGCGTAATTTCCCGTGGCTACGGCAGCCGTTCCGAGGTTTATCCGCGTTTGGTTTCGGCGCAAGATGATCCGATTCAATCGGGCGACGAACCTTTGTTAATCGCAAAACGAACCGGCGCGCCCGTTTGTATTTCGCCGAATCGTCGAGAAGCCGTCGAATGCCTGTTATCGCACCATCCGTGCGATGTGATTATTAGCGACGACGGCTTGCAACATTACAAACTACAGCGCGATGTGGAAATTGTGGTAATGGATGCGGAACGCGGCTTAGGTAACGGTTTTGTTTTGCCTGCCGGCCCGTTGCGCGAAGGTAAATCGCGCTTGGCTTGCGTCGATTTGATTATCGCCAACGGTCGAGAACATCCCTATGCCTCGGCGGTAATGCGCTTAATTCCGCAATACGCGATTAATTTATTGAGCGGAGAAAAACGTTTACTCAGCGAATTTCGCGGTCAAGCGGTGACGGCGGTGGCGGGAATCGGCAATCCGCAACGATTTTTTACAATGTTGCGCGATTTAAATATTGATCCGCAAGAAACGCACGCCTTTTCGGATCATCAGCATTTTGATGCGGCGTCTTTTGCAAAATTTACGCAAAATCGACCGCTCTTTATGACCGAAAAAGACGCAGTAAAGTGCGGTGAGTTTGCGCAAAGAAATTGGTGGTATGTGCCGGTGGATGCAGAAATTAGCGGGCAGTCCGCCGAAGAATTAATCAGAAAAATTGTAAAAGGGGTAAAAGGTGAACGCTAAATTATTAGAAATTGTGGCTTGCCCGATTTGTCAGGGAAAATTGAAATATGACAAGGCGCAAGCTCGTTTGATTTGCACCTTTGATCAGGTGGCTTATCCGATTAATCAAGGGATTCCCGTATTATTATCGGATCAGGCCGTTGCGCTGTCGGAAGAAGAAAAGGAGCCTAAAAATGACTAAATTTACCGTGATTATTCCGGCGCGTTATGCCTCCAGCCGTTTACCCGGTAAGCCGCTTGCCGATATTGCGGGCAAACCGATGATCGCCCACGTTTGGGAAAAAGCCAAATTGTCCGGCGCGGATCGCGTGATTGTTGCGACGGATAACGCGGAGGTCGCCAACGCGGCGAAAGCCTTCGGTGCGGAAGTTTGTATGACTGACGAACGCCATAATTCAGGTACGGAACGTTTGGCGGAAGTGGTGGAAAAATTGGCGATTCCCGATGATGAAATTATTGTTAATATTCAAGGCGACGAACCGCTGATTCCGCCGGTAATCGTTTCTCAAGTAGCGGAAAATTTATCCAAATATCGCGTTAATATGGCAAGTCTTGCGGTACGGATCGAAGATGCCGAAGAATTATTTAATCCGAATGCAGTGAAAGTCTTGACCGATAAAGACGGCTATGTGCTGTATTTTTCGCGTGCGGTGATTCCTTGGGATCGCGATCAATTCGCGCAATGGCGACAAGGTGAATTTTCTTTGCAAGATTTGCGCTTGGCGGAAGGTTATTTGCGTCATATCGGCATTTACGCCTATCGCGCCGGTTTTATTAAACAATATGTTCGTTGGAAACCGACCGCACTTGAACAAATCGAAAGTTTGGAGCAATTACGCGTGTTGTGGAACGGCGAGAAAATCCACGTCGAATTGGCGAAAGAAGTGCCGGCGGTCGGTGTCGATACGCCGGAAGATCTGGAAAAAGTGCGGTCGATTTTAGGCCATTATTAATTTTTTAAATGTAGGAACGTTTATGTTAGATAAAGTGTTAGGTTCGGTATTAAATTCCGTTTTAAACGGCGGAGCGAATTCTGCGGGCGGGCAAGGTTCCGTCGCCGGTCAAGTATTAAGCGAATTATTGCGTTCGCAAGGCGGTGTGGAAGGCATTTTCGGTAAATTGCAACAAGGCGGGTTGGACGGCATTTTGGATTCTTGGATTGGCACGGGCAAAAATCAGCAACTGGATCGCAGCCAAGTCAGCGAAACCTTCGGGCGTGATACCATTGATAATATCGCACAACAAACGGAAATCAGTACGAATCAAACGGAAGATATTATTTCGCAAGTGTTGCCGAATTTAATCGATATGCTTACGCCGAAAGGACGCGAGGGCGGCGTATCGGCGGACAGCCTGACTCAATCGGCACAACAATCCGGCGGGTTGGGCGATTTACTCGGCGGCGTATTGGGCAATATTTTTGCCGAGCAAAAAGCATCTTCTTCTGCCCAACAAACGCAAGATAACCCGTTCGGTGAAATATTTAATCAAATGCTAAATACACCGACAAAAACCTCACAAACCGCCGCACCGAGCAATAATGACGAATTGGCAAAGGATATTGGTGCGATTTTAAATAATTTCTTTAAATAAAGTAGGTTGAAACGGATAATTTAAGAAGGCGTTTTTGCGCCTTTTTGTTTTATCAATTCAGGATAATTATGTTTGATGCCAAAACTTTTCTTGCAAATGTAACGCACGAGCCGGGCGTTTATCGTATGTATGACGATAAAGACACGGTGATCTATGTGGGCAAAGCTAAAGATCTGAAAAAGCGTTTATCCAGCTATTTCCGTTCGAATTTAAGCAGTAAAAAAACCGAAGCCTTGGTTGCCTCGATTTATCGTATCGAAACGACTATTACTTCGTCGGAAACAGAGGCTTTATTGCTGGAACATAATTACATCAAAACCTTCCAACCGCGCTATAACGTATTATTGCGCGACGATAAATCCTATCCTTATATTTTATTAACGCAGGAAAGACATCCGCGTATTACCGCTTATCGCGGTAGCAAAAAAATCCAAGGTGAATATTTCGGGCCTTATCCTCACGCCGGCGCCGTGCGTGAAACTTTGTCGTTGCTGCAAAAATTATTTCCGATTCGCCAATGCGAAAATTCCGTTTACGCCAATCGTTCGCGCCCTTGTTTGCAATATCAAATCGGACGTTGCGCCGCGCCTTGCGTGGCGGGTTATGTGTCGGATGAAGATTATGCGCAGCAAGTAGCGTTTGCGCGTTTGTTTTTGCAAGGAAAAGATCAGCAAGTGCTCGATCATTTGATCGCCAAAATGGAACAAGCCAGTCGAGAATTAAATTTTGAGCTGGCGGCGCGTTTTCGCGATCAAATTCAAGCGGTGCGCGCCGTGACGGAAAAACAATTCGTGTCCAATGATCGCCTTGACGATATCGATATTATTGCGATCGCTTATCGTTCGGGTATTGCTTGCGTGCAAGTGCTGTTTATTCGTCAAGGCAAAATTTTGGGTAACCGCAGCTATTTCCCGAAAGTACCATCGGATACGGATTTATCCGAATTAACCGCCACTTTCGTCGGGCAATTTTATTTGCAAGGCAGCCAAGGGCGTAGTATTCCCGACAGTATTATTGTCGATCACAAACTTAACGAAAAAAACGAATTGGAAATTTTATTGGCGCAGCAAGCTGGTCGCAAAGTTTCTATTCAAGACAACGCAAAAGGCAATAAAAGCAAATACTTACGCCTTGCGCAAATGAACGCCGAAGCCGCCGTGGTGACGGAATTGAAACAATCCGCACTGATTCGCGAACGTTATCGCGAGTTGGAAGAACTGCTCGGTGTCAATCCGATTCAGAGAATGGAATGTTTTGATATTAGCCACACAATGGGCGAACAAACGATTGCTTCTTGCGTGGTATTTAATCGCGAAGGTCCGCTAAAATCCGATTACCGCCGCTTTAATATCAGCGGCATTACGGGCGGTGACGATTATGCGGCAATGGAACAAGCCTTGTTAAAACGTTACGATCGCTCATTGGAGCAAGATAAAATTCCCGATATTATTTTTATCGACGGCGGAAAAGGACAGCTTAATCGCGCGTTGCAGGTTTTTCGGCAATTAAATGTGAATTGGGATAAAAATAAACCGTTGTTAATCGGCGTGGCAAAAGGCGTGGATCGCAAAGCAGGTTTGGAAACCTTAATTATCAGCAAGCAGGGTAGAGAATTGCACTTGCCGCCGGATAGTTTAGCGTTGCATTTAATTCAACATATCCGCGACGAAAGCCACAATCACGCAATCGGCGGACACCGTAAAAAACGCCAAAAAGCATTCACTCAAAGCGGATTGGAAACCATCGTTGGTGTCGGTGCCAAACGCCGCCAAGCATTACTAAAATATCTGGGGGGAATGCAAGGCGTCAAAAACGCCACTTTGGATGAAATCGCCTCCGTACCGGGCATTTCCAAAGCCTTAGCGGAAACGATTTTTGATACGTTGAAGCATTAAGGGAGGATAAAATGCTTATGTTTAACCAACCGCACCCAGCAGAGATTATTAGAGAAGATATTTTGCCCGAATTAGGTTTAAGTGTAACGGAAGCTGCAAAGCAGTTAGGTGTTAATCGCGTGACATTATCGCGTTTATTGAACGGTAAATCGGCAATTAGTGCGGATATGGCTATTCGTTTACATACTTGGTTGGGGGAGAATAGTCCAAGTCCGGAAAGTTGGCTGCATCAACAAGCGGATTATGATTTGTGGCAAGCTCAGCAGAAAATAAATTTAAGTGTTATTCCCGTACATTCTCAATTAAGTTCAACGGTATTTGAAATCGGTTCAAAATAACTAACTATAAAAGAATCCGTGCGTTGACAAATTAAAATTGTTATTTGCTAACGCGTGGATTTTCTATTTTTATTCGAATCCTATGGCACTTATATGTTATAGAGCTTTGCCTTTATTTGTTTAACCAAAGCAAATCCGATATACTTTCAGTCAATCGAATTCACGCTTTAAGGATTACTATGTCGTCGCAATTTTCCGAGCAAGATCATTATTTTATGCAAACGGCGCTAGACCTCGCGGAGAAAGGGCGGTTTACCACAACGCCGAATCCGTCGGTGGGCTGTGTGTTGGTGAAAAACGGGCAGATTGTCGGGCGCGGGTTTCATTTTAAAGCCGGCGAGCTGCATGCGGAAGTAATGGCGTTGCGCGAGGCGGGTGAAAATGCGCGCGGTGCGACGGCTTATGTGACTCTGGAACCCTGTTCGCACTACGGCAGAACGCCGCCTTGTGCTAAAGGATTGATTGCAGCGGGGGTGACGAAGGTGATTGCCGCAATGCAAGATCCGAATCCCGCCGTCGCAGGTAACGGATTGAAAATGCTCGCCGAGGCGGGCGTGGAAAGTGCGGTCGGTTTATTGCAAGAAAAAGCGGAGTCACTTAATCAAGGCTTTTTAAAACGAATGCGCTGCGGGTTGCCTTTCGTTCGCTTGAAAATGGCGATGAGTCTCGACGGCAAAACCGCAATGGAAAACGGCGAAAGCCAATGGATTACCGGCGAAGCGGCGCGCCGTGACGTGCAAGGCGAGCGCGCCAAAGCCTCGGCAATTTTATCCACGGCACAAACCGTATTAGCCGATGATCCTTTGTTAACCGTGCGCTGGACGCAACTTCCGGCGTCGGTTCAACAAAATTATCCGCTTGAAAATTTGCGCCGGCCAATACGCATTATTTTGGATCGCCGTCAGCTTGTTCGTCCCGAACATAAATTATTTCAAGAATCGTCGGAAGTGTGGCTAGTCGGTGATCGCGAGCGGGATCTGTCGGCATTTCCAGCGTTTTGTCGCGCGATTTGCGTGCAAACCGAGGCGGGCAAAACCTATTTGCAATCGATGATGGCGGAATTGGCGAAGCGTCAAATTAATTCGATTTGGGTCGAAGCGGGAAAAAATCTTGCCGGTGCCTTGATCGAAGAAGGGTTGGCGGACGAACTTATTCTTTATATCGCGCCGAAATTATTGGGTGATAAAGCGCGCGGTTTGTGCGATTTACCGCATTTAACTCGTTTAGCCGACGCGCCGTTATGGAAATTTCACCGTTTTTGCCAAATTGATACGGATATAAAAATGATTTACCACCCGCTTAAACATAATCAGTAATGGAGTCGCAATGTTAAAAAAAATTATTCAAGCGGTGATTACCGGTCTTATCGCCGCCGCACTTATTCTTTTTGCCGCGCCGTTATTTCGCAACGGATTCTCCCTCGGTCAACAAGGAGTCGCTTCGTTTAAAGATGCCGTGCGCGTCGCGTCGCCGGCAGTGGTGAATGTGTATAATCAATCCTTTGCCTCGGCGAATAACAACTATCAATCCCAAGTGAACAATTTGGGTTCCGGCGTGATTATGTCAAAAGACGGCTATATTTTAACCAATAAACACGTTATTCAAAATGCCGAGCAAATCGTGGTTGCCTTACAAAATGGCAAAATTTTTGAAGCGAGTTTAGTGGGATCCGACAATTTAACGGATCTCGCCGTGCTTAAAATTAAAGCGGATAATCTATCCACTATTCCGCAAAATCCCGCGCGCAAAGCGCACGTCGGCGATGTCGTGCTGGCTATCGGCAATCCGTATAATTTAGGACAAAGCGTGTCGCAAGGCATTATCAGCGCCTTAGGACGTAATGCCGTGGGGGATTTTATCGGGCGGCAGAATTTTATTCAAACCGACGCTTCCATTAATCGTGGCAATTCCGGCGGTGCGTTGATCAATTCCGTCGGTGAACTTATCGGAATCAGCACGTTAAGCATCGGTAAAAGCGCCAATGAAATCGCCGAAGGGTTGAATTTTGCTATTCCGATCGAATTAGCCGGTGATGTAATGCAAAAAATTATTCGCGACGGACGCGTAATCCGCGGCTTTTTCGGTGTGCAAAGCGATATGTTGTTTAATAACGGAAATAACAGCGCAGATAAAGGTATTGTCATTACCAGCGTAATGGAAAACAGTCCGGCGGCGAAAGCGGGTATTCAGCCCGGTGATGTGATCCTAAAATTCGGTGAAACCGAAGCTGTTTCGCCGGCGCAAATGATGAATTTAATCAGTAACACCAAGCCGAATACGGTGATGAACGTAGTGGTTTCTCGTTTGGGTAAAACCTTGGTATTGCCGGTGACGATTGAAGAATATTCGGTAAATTAACGATGAGCCAGCAAAATATCATTAAAACCAGCCATTTTTTCGCTTGTTTGGATCGTTTAAAATTGATTCAACGCTGGTCGCTAATGCGCAATCTTGAAAAAGAAAATCTTGCTGAACATAGCCTGCAAGTAGCATTCGTTGCACACGCCTTGGCGTTGATTCGGAATAAATTTTATGGCGGTACGGTGAATCCGGAGCGCATTGCGGTAATGGCGATGTATCACGATACTTCAGAAATTTTTACCGGCGATTTGCCGACACCGATTAAATATTTTAATCCGCAAATCACTCAGGCTTATAAACAAATCGAAAGTGCGGCGGAATTGCATTTGGTGAGTTTATTGCCAACCGAATTGCAGGCGGATTTTTTGCCTTATTTAGACAGCGAAAATTTTTCCGCACAAGAAAAACATATCGTGAAACAAGCGGATTTAATTTGCGCTTATATTAAAGCGCAATTCGAATTGGAAAACGGCAATCAAGAATTCGCCCAAGCGAAAGCGCGGTTGCAAGCATTAATGGATGAATGGCAAAGCGAAGAAATGGCGTATTTTATTCGCGTTTTCGTACCGAGTTTCGGTCGTCCGATTGATGAAATTACTTTGTAAATCAATGAAATAGTAAAAAGTGCGGTGAAAAATCTTTTTATTTTTTCACCGCACTTTTGCATAATGCTGTCTTTCTAATGCGGCCCTTGATTAAACCAGCCGACATAATCGAATTGATCATAATATTTTTTGCCCGACCAACCGGAAAATTCAAATAAATCCCCGACACAATCCTGATCTTCAAAACCTTGAATATAAAATGCCGACGCAATTTCCGGATAAGGTTTATGAGTGAACACCACTTTATGTTTAAACGGCAGCTGATCAAATGCCAATAAATCCTGATAAGTGCAACCGTCGCGATCCGTCATTATGATAAACAGATTATCGGGATCGATTCTTGCGCTACGGCTTTGCCATTTTTCTTCCGCTTCTTGCGCAGAATGATAGTGCATAAAATGAACGGTTAAGTCGTCTAAATAACCGATAGGGTAATTGCTCGCTTGTTCGGCAAAACGTAACGGATGCGTGCGGTAATAATCGAATTGCTGTAAATAACGAATAAAATCTTGCGGCGTAAGATATAAATTCACAAAGGGCGAATTAAATCGGCTTTGCAAATCGTGCAAAATAAAGGCGCCGTTGCAATTACTGGCGAGCACCGACATCGAATGATTTTGCAAATTTCGTTGATTTTGTGCGTTAATACCGCGACGAAGAAAAATATTCAGCGCTTTTTTGATAAGAGAAAACATTGAGCCGACCTAAGAAAGAAAAAAGTGCGGTCAATTTTACCGCACTTTTCCGGTATTTACTTGGATTTTTGCTTATTTACCCAAATTGTCGAAGAATTTTTTAACCCCGTCAAGGAAACCGGAAGATTTCGGATTATGGCGTTTGCTGCCGCCTTCCAAGCTTTCTTCCAATTTTCTTAATAAGTCTTTTTGTTCGTCGTTCAATTTCACCGGCGTTTCCACCACGATCTTACAAATTAAATCGCCCGCATAGCCGCTTCTGGCGGAGGTCACGCCTTTGCCGCGTAAGCGTAATAATTTGCCGGTTTGGGTTTCTTCTGGTATTTTCACTTTCAAACGACCGTCTAATGTCGGCACTTCGATTTCACCGCCTAATGCCGCCATTGTGAAGCTAATCGGCACTTCGCAATATAGGTTATTGCCGTCACGTTCGAAAATATGGTGATCTTTAACGTGAATCACTACATATAAATCGCCTGCCGGCGCGCCGTTTTCGCCCGCGGCGCCTTCACCCGCCAAGCGTAATTGGTTGCCGGTGTCCACGCCCGCCGGAATGGTGACGGAAAGATTTTTGCGTTTTTGCACGCGACCGTCGCCGTGACATTTTTTACAAGGTTTTTCGATTTTTTTACCGCTGCCGTGACAAGTCGGACAAACTTGCTCGGTGACGAAGAACCCTTGTTGACGGCGAACGCGCCCCGCGCCTTGACAAGTCGGACAAATTTCCACTTTGGAATCTTTTTCCGCACCAGATCCGTGGCAATGATCACATTCGACTAATGTGTTGATTTGAATATCTTTTTTCGTTCCGCGAACGGCTTCTTCCAATGAAATTTCAATGTCGTAGCGTAAATCTTCGCCGCGCACGACACGTTGACGACCGCGACCGCCGCCGAAAATATCCCCGAACATATCGCCGAAAATATCTCCGAAATCCGCGCCGCCGAAACCGCCGCCAAATCCGCCCGCACCGCCGAAGCCGCCTTGTTCGAAGGCTTGATGACCGTATTGATCGTAAGCGGCGCGTTTTTCTTTGTCGGCGAGAATTTCATACGCTTCATTGACTTCTTTGAATTTTTCTTCGCTTTCTTTATCACCCTTGGTTCTATCCGGATGATATTTCATCGCCAAGCGCTTATAGGCGCGTTTGATTTCTTTTTCATCCGCACCTTTTTGCACGCCTAGGACTTCATAGTAGTCTCGTTTTGCCATAATGTTTTGCTATTTTCAAATAATGTGATCGCAATGCCGGATGGAACGATAGAACCATCCGTTGTTAAATCTCATAATATATTGATGTTATTACTACTTTTTCAGACAGAACGGTTGATCTGTCCTCACGGTTTTATTCGATTAGATACACCAAAAGGGCGTATCGCTACGCCCTTGATGTTAGGACGCGGTGGCTTGCGTCCAAGGAAACACGCTCGGTGTCCCTACGGATTATTTATCCTTCACTTCTTCAAATTCGGCATCTACAACATCGTCGCCCGCTTTGCCGCCTTGTTGGGCTGCCGCGTCGGCTTGTGCTTGTTGTTGACCGGCTTGAATCAATTTTTCGGAAACTTGAATCAAGGCTTGAACTTTCGCGTCAATCGCCGCTTTATCTTCGCCTTTCGCCGCCGTTTCAAGCTCATTCACCGCCGCTTCGATCGGTGCTTTATCTTCCGCAGATAATTTGTCGCCCGCTTCGCTTAATTGTTTACGCGTGCTGTGTACCAAATGATCCGCTTGGTTGCGCGCTTGAACTAATTCTTCAAACTTACGATCCGCTTCCGCATTGGCTTCCGCGTCGCGTACCATTTGTTGAATTTCTTCATCGCTTAAACCGGAAGACGCTTTAATGGTAATTTGTTGTTCTTTACCCGTGCCTTTATCTTTCGCCGAAACGTGGATAATACCGTCTGCATCAATGTCGAAAGTCACTTCGATTTGCGGCATACCGCGCGGTGCCGGATTAATACCTTCAAGGTTGAATTGACCTAAAGATTTATTCGCCGACGCTTGTTTACGTTCGCCTTGAAGAACGTGAATCGTCACCGCACTTTGGTTATCTTCCGCAGTGGAGAACACTTGCGATTTCTTAGTCGGAATCGTGGTGTTTTTCTCAATCAAGGTAGTCATCACGCCACCCATTGTTTCGATACCCAATGAAAGCGGAGTCACGTCTAACAATAATACGTCGGTCACATCACCGGCTAATACACCGCCTTGTACCGCCGCACCGATTGCCACGGCTTCGTCAGGGTTCACGTCTTTACGCGGTTCTTTACCGAAGAATTCCGCCACTTTTTGTTGTACCAACGGCATACGCGTTTGACCGCCGACTAAAATCACATCGTCGATTTGCGATACGCTTAATCCCGCATCTGCCAATGCCACTTTCACCGGTTCGATAGAACGTGCGACCAAATCTTCCACTAAAGCTTCTAATTTCGCACGAGTTAACTTAATGTTTAAGTGTTTCGGGCCGGTTGCATCCGCCGTAATATACGGAAGATTCACGTCGGTTTGTTGTGCGGAAGAAAGTTCGATTTTTGCTTTTTCGCCCGCTTCTTTCAAACGTTGCATTGCTAACGGATCGTTGCGCAAATCCACGCCTTGTTCTTTCTTGAACTCGTCAACCAAATAGTTAATCACACGGTTGTCGAAGTCTTCTCCGCCCAAATGGGTATCCCCGTTGGTGGATAATACTTCGAAGGTTTTTTCGCCGCCCACTTCGTCGATTTCGATGATAGACAAGTCGAACGTACCGCCGCCCAAGTCGTAAACCGCGATGGTGTGGTTGCCTTTGCCTTTATCCAAACCGTAAGCCAATGCCGCCGCAGTCGGTTCGTTGATAATACGTTTAACTTCAAGACCCGCGATACGACCCGCGTCTTTAGTAGCTTGACGTTGTGCATCGTTAAAATATGCCGGCACGGTGATAACCGCTTCGGTCACGGTTTCGCCCAAGAAATCTTCCGCGGTTTTTTTCATTTTTTTCAACACTTCGGCAGAAATTTGCGGCGGTGCCATTTTTTCACCTTTGACGGAAACCCACGCATCGCCGTTGTCCGCTTTGGTAATTTCGAACGGCATAATGCTGACGTCGCGTTGTACTTCTTGATCTTCAAAACGACGACCGATTAAACGTTTGATTGCAAATAAAGTATTTTTCGGATTGGTCACCGCTTGACGTTTTGCCGGTTGACCCACTAGGGTTTCATTGTCATTAGTATAAGCAATGATCGACGGAGTGGTGCGATCGCCTTCCGCGTTTTCGATTACGCGCGGTTTGTCACCGTCCATTACGGCTACGCAAGAGTTTGTCGTACCTAAGTCAATACCGATAATTTTTCCCATAATATGTTTTCTCCTCATTAAATTCGTTTTGTATGTTTAAGATTGGGCTGCCTCGATGAATTTCAAGTTCGATTTGCTTGAAAAGTGCGGTGAAAATCCGCGAAGTTTTGCCGCCGTTCTCTCTTGCCACAATAAATGCGAACGGAAAATTAAAATTCAAGGGAGTAAAGAAAAAATTTAACTTTTTGCATTGTTCGCTATTTGTGCTAATTTAGCGGCTTATTTATATTCTTATCATTTAATCGGATTTAACTAAGGACGACTTATGAAAAAATCGACCGCATCAACCAAAAATTAACTTTACAAAGTGCGGACGGAAAATTACAAGGGCAAATCGAAAACGTCAATTTTTCGCGCGGCATTTTCAGCTCTGACGTGCGCTACGACGTAGTGATGACGCACGCGCCGGACAATGTTCGTTATACGGTGTCTTTCGTCGGCAAACTTTATCACGGCCCGTTGACTGTCAATAATTTTTCTTTCGCTTTATTTAGCGCCGAAATGTCCGTGGAAAAAAAACGCACAAACGCAAAATTGGTTTAAAGACGATAAATCCAATCTGTTAAATGCCGTGGTAACAATGGGTTATGATCAACGTCTTAAAGGCGATTTTCGTTCCGATTTAACGCATCAAACGGAACATAACAAGTTCGAATGGATATTAAACGGTCGATTTGAAGCCGATGAAAAAGGCTATGGTAAAGCGGAAGTTGCCATTCCTACGGCGATGTTGCGCGATATTTCTGGCGAAGATCAGAATACCGAACCGAAAAGTGCGGTGAAAAATAGCGAAGTTTTACTCAATAACGCAAAAGTGAGTTGGGACATTATGCCGTCGGGCGAATTTCAACATTTAATCAACGGACGGACACATTTTATTGCCGACAGCCTGAGGTTTAAAGGCGAAGATGACAAAGGTAAAGTGCAAAACGAAATTAAAAAAATGGATTTAACTTTATCGCAAAAAGAAGATCAGGGTCTTGCGGATATTGCCGTGGCATATGGATTCGGTGACTGGATTCACCAAGGCGTATCTTTCGGAAACGGTAATCTTGCCTTGCAATTCAATCACTTAAATGCAAAAGCGTTACATGATCTGTTGGAAGATATACGCAAAAAGGCTGAAACGGATTGGTTGAAAGCGGGCGACGGCGCGCTGAATACAATGTTAAACGATTCGCCGCAGATTAAGTTGTCTACGTTGGATCTGAATAATCTGAAAGGTAATCTTCACGCCGATGAAAGATGCGGAACTATTACAACTATGTATAGCAGAATGCTATATTGCTTATTTCTTCATTTCAAAAGTCAACATGCCCTAGTTTAATAAGTAATGTATACATTTCATAGAGAGTAAAATTTGATATAGAAAGTAAAAAAATGTAAAGATATTGTTGATGTATTGTAATCTCTATTGTATGTATATAAAATCCGCTAGATTTTTTCTACTTTGAATATAATTACTCATGATGAATATAGATATAGATCAAAAATTACAATAATGCAGTGCTGTAGTTAAGTATGAAATATTTTTGTCTAGTATATCTATATTTTATCAATTAAGTTGAAGCGTCATATATTTTCAGGCTTGGGTAATTCATTAAAGTGATTTATTTTGTAATAAGCTCATTTTTCTACCCCAAATTAGCTTATTATTCTATTAACTTCAATAATTAGTAAGGTGACTTGTTCATGAATCAAATTTATAAGGTTATTTTTAATCACTCGTTAGGTATATTTCAAGTTGTTTCTGAAATAGGTAAAGCGCGAGGAAAATCCAAAACTAGGACTGTTGGTCGTAATCTCAGAAGGGTTATGTCAGTTATTATAGTAAGTTCAACTTTAGCAAGTTCGCCCTTTTCTAAAGCTGCTTTTACTGTTACTGTCGGTATAGGAGGTTCTGGCTCTATGGCCGCTAGTGGTGGGAGCGGTACCGCCAATGGCGCTGGTGATTGGTCTATTGCATTTGGTAATAATGCTTATTCAGGTGGTAATGACTCTATCGCCATAGGAACACGTGCAAACACAACATTGGCCGATTCAATTGCGATTGGTAACACTGCCACGGCAAAAGGAGAAGGAAGTATTGTAATAGGTAAAAAAGCTGTTGGTCTGGTAGGTTCTGTCGTTATCGGTACAAATGCTAAAATTGTCAGTGGGCTGAGCTCTAATTTGGGATTAAATGCTTCTACAACAACAGGACACGTGGTTATTGGTTTGGATGCAGTTGCAGGAAATAGTGCTTCCGAAAATGGAGGTATGATTGCAATTGGTAAACAAGCTAATTCAACAGCAAATCGTGGTATTTCTATAGGTGAGAAGGCATCTGCTTCTTATGGGGATACTACAGATAAGATGGATGCAATGGCAATTGGCTATATGTCTAGTGCTGTTGGTCAGTCTGCTCATGCAGTCGGTGAAAGCGCGCTAGCTACTGCTCACCGTTCGCAAGCATTTGGTTCACATGCTGAAGCAACTGGTATTTACTCAACAGCTGTTGGTACATACTCCAAAGCTACGCAACAAAATGCTCAAGCTTTTGGTAGCGAATCTAATGCAACAGGAGTTGGTGCCACTGCTGTGGGATCTCAATCGAAAGCTACTGCAAATGGATCAACTGCAGTCGGTCTTGATTCTAAAGCAATAGGTTCATTTTCCACTGCATTGGGTGAAAGTGCGAATGCAAGTGGAGAAAATGCGCTTGCATTAGGTCGCCAATCTAGCGCTTCGGGGACGCATAGCATTGGTATAGGATTATATACTAATGCAACAGCAGCGAATAGCATTGCTGTTGGTATGGACGCTAATGCAACAAAGAATCATGCCTTGGCTTTGGGCACAGAGAGTAACGCAAATATTGATAATTCTGTGGCTTTGGGGGCGTTTTCAAAAATTACTGGTACGGGTAGTAATATAACGGGTGGAACAAGTGAGATTAATAATGCTACCGTTGGTAATATAACCTATAGTGGTTTTGCGGGAAGTACTCCGTTTTCTATTGTATCTATTGGTGATGATGGGAAGGAACGTCGTTTACAAAGCGTAGCTGCAGGTTTGATTTCTGTAAATTCTACCGACGCGATCAACGGTTCGCAATTATATGCCACCAATCAAGTGTTAAATAATGTGGCAAACAGCATTAAAAATGCATTAGGCGGCACGACGACATTAGACGGTGCGACAGGAAATATTCAAGATTTCAGCCAACCGGTTAATACGACTGGTTTAGCAAATTCGGCAAATTATACTGCGCCTGCTACAGCAGCGACAAACGTGACGGAAGCCCTTACTCAATTAAATAACTATGTGAATGCGGGTTGGATTGTCGGAAATAATGACGCGGCGAAAGTGGCGCGTATTTCACCGAACGAACAAGTGAATTTCGTTAACGGTAAAGGCACGTTGGCAAAAATCAGCGAAGCGGGAGCCGGTGCGAATGTGACTTTTGATATCGATACGGGCTCCTTAACGCAAAACGCAAACGGCTCCGTTTCCTCTGCAAACAGCACGACAAACGGCAATATCGCGACGGTCGGCGATGTAGCGAAGGCGATTAATCAATCCGGTTGGAATATTTATGAAAAAGACGCTATGGACGGAAATCGTAAATCTACCGTGAAACCGAGCGATAACGTGGTATTCGCCGCCGGCGAAAATACCAATGTGTCCGTTAAAAATGTAGGTAATGTGACCACGGTAACTTATAGCACGGATTTAAGCAACTCGCCGTTCGAATATGCAACGAAGGATAAAGAAACCTTGGTGAAGGTCGGCGATAATTATTATACGAAAGATCAGTTTGATGAGAACGGTAAACTGAAAGATGACGCAACGCCTTATAGCGGTGAAGTAGTTATTAAACCGAAAGATTCTGATCCGCAAACCGTCACTAATATTAAAAACGGCAATGTGGTAGCGGGATCTTCCGACGCCGTAACAGGCGATCAGCTTTATAACTATGTCAATGTAAACGGCAAACCGGCGACAAATAGTAAGGGTAAAGTGAATTTTGTTGATGGCACAAATACAAAAGTGAGCGTCGATGAAAGCGGTAATATCGCTTATAACGTAGCTAATACCACGCTTTCCGTCACAGGCGGTAAATTGGCAAATCCTTCCGCGGCGGACAGCGCAAAATTCGTTACTGCGGGTGATTTGGTTACAGCAATTAATCAAAGCGGCTGGTGGTTAACAACCGAATCCGGTAAGGGTACGGCGAATAATAGTTCGGAAGAATTAATCAAACCGGGCTATAAAGTGAAATTTATTGCCGGTGAAAACGTCATCATTGATCAAAATGGTAACGATATTACGATTTCCACCAAAGCCGGTTTAGATGGCGAAAATGGTAAAGACGGCGTAACCATTAAATCAATCGTCACCGACAAAAATGGTAATACCACAATCACCTTTACTGACGGTCAATCTTTTGTGGTTGAAAAAGGCGCCCAAGGCGAAAAAGGCGATACCGGTGCAGCAGGTGCAAAAGGTGACACTGGAGCAACCGGCGCGAAAGGTGACACTGGTGCGACAGGTGCAAAAGGTGATACTGGAGCAGACGGTAAATCAATCACTATCACGAAAGAAGAAAAAGATACTGACGGTAATACCGTAGTGACTTTCTCTGACGGTTCTAC
>NZ_PHGZ01000014.1 GCF_002795405.1 Caviibacterium pharyngocola
TGGAAACAGTGATAAAAAAACAAACAACAGTTCCACTGAAACCAGCGAACAAAAAATAAACAGTGGAAAGCCCCTTTCCAGTGAACAAAAAATAAACAGTGGAAAGCCCCTTTCCAGCGAACAAAAAATAAACAGTGGTGCCACTGGCACCAGCGAACAAACAACTTATTCTCAACAACGAGGTATCTACTATGGCAAATAATAATTCCAAATCCCTAGGCCCTTTACGCAGCGAAATTACCTTTACCTTACATACCAAGTATGCTCATTATCTGTGGATGGGACGAGAGCTAAAACGCGATAATAAAGGTAATATAACCATCTCATCTATTCTCAGTGTACCGAACTGTCTTGGATTGCTTTCACAAATCCAACGTGATGCTTCAGAAAATGATCCTTATGCGGATGATTACCTGTTACAGTTTGAAGAAAAAGTCATCGCTTACCGGGAAGAAATGCAAAAGCTGGTACAGCAAGTTGTTGATCTCTATATGGACAGACTACCGGAAAACTTTGAAATCGAACGTAGCGCCAACGTAACACCAGTTAGTTACGCTATCCACATCAATTCGCAATTAGGTTACCAACTACTCTACCTGCTTGGCGATTACGATGGTTTGGCTCGTGCGGCAATGATCGCCAGCCATTTAGCCTTGATTACACGTGGTGATGCTCAAGAGTGGTTAGAAGAGGGAGCTAAGCTAATCCGTCAATGTTTTGGCGTGGTTGAACACTACAAACATAGTGGCATTACTCGTCAAGATGCCGCAGAAAATAATGCCCGTTATCAAGCTGCAATACAACGTATGGGATATGAATTACCACCTGATGTGCTTTCCGGTGAATTACGTGCTGAATTTGCCCCATTAATTAAAAACCAACGTAACTATTCAGAAAACAATGATACTGATGTTCAAATGAATGTTGCAGCTCAACCTAATAGCGATAAATAATGAAACTAAACATTGATTTTACTACCTTAGATAAAGCAGTCGCCCAAATGGGAAATCCGCTTGGAGATTTCATCTTGGAATCTCCTACGGAACAAGCTGTACTGACTGAAAACTCAGATATTAATCAGAATGAGCAGCTAAAGGAGAAAAATAATGAACGGACTAATTCCTGATGATATGTATCGAGAATTTGCCAAAAAAACACCGCTGAATGCCGCAATGAAAGCTCTATTTAGCGAATTGCAGCAGGTCTCTGACTATGAGTTCCAATATGAACAACTTCATCAAGTACGGCAATGGTTGATTGAACAACAATCTGAAATGATAACAACATTGAAAACCAGTGAACTCAATATCTTACCAATTACACTGATTCGAGATAAAGCATCTTCATCTGGTGGGACGTTTTTACGTTGGCGTTATCTGACGAATACCGGTACCGGCAATATTATGTGGAGAAAGATTGTAGCAGATAAAAATCAACCACTCTCGATTCGTCAAAAACTTGTCGCAGCTGAAAAAGATCGGGTACTTATCAATATGCAAATGTCAATACTGAATTTTATGCTGCGGCAGCTGAAAGAATGTGCCCAAAAAATTGAGCATTTAGATATTCAGTAGTCGTAATTGGATATTTTTAATGCCTGACAGATTATGTTTGTAAAGCCTGATTATGTCAGTTTGCAAAGTCTGACATAAAAGGCCTTTTAAAGGTAAGGGAGCGGAGCTCCCTTATTGACGAAAAATGGCTCAGAATTTTTCGGCATTCCCCTTAACCCATTTCCCTTACCCTTTAATTAAATCATCTCTACTATAAGGTAAAAATTCTCTAAGTTAGCTGCTCAATTTTTGCTTAAACAGCAGAATGCAATTATGCAAAAATCATTTTGAAAAACAATTTTCCCTTTTAAACAAAGCTAAGGAGAACATTATGAGCGGTGTAAATAAAGTAACGATTGTTGGTCATCTTGGTAATGAGCCAGATATGCGAGTAATGCCAAACGGTGATGCTGTCGCGATGTTAAGCATTGCGACCAGTGAACAGTGGACAGACAAAAATACCGGCGAAAAACGTGAACAGACTGAATGGCATCGTATTGTATTTTATCGCCGTCAAGCTGAAATCGTTGATCAATATCTCCATAAAGGTTCACAAGTCTATATAGAAGGTCGTTTACGTACACGTAAATGGCAAGATCAAAATGGACAAGAGCGCTATACGACTGAAATTCAAGGTGATGTGTTACAAATGTTGGGTGGCCGTAATGCTAATAATCAAGGGAATAATTATGGTGCAGAGCAGAACTATCCTCTTTCCAATGCTCAAGCAAAACCAGCATCTCAACCACAGGGTGGGGAGTCAGTATTAAATAATTTTGATGATGAAATTCCGTTCTGAATTCCATATATGTAAATTTGAGACTAGCTTTACGTTGGTCCAGCGTAATCAAATAAGTGGACACCAAGTATTTAAATGGGGAAATAAATGAACTATAGTGATGATCTATTATTTTTATCTAATGTTACTCAAATAACTTCTATAATAGCTAATCGCATTAAGCATCTACTTTTTTCAAACGAAATTGAAAAAGCTCATGAATTATTAAATGTAATGAGTAATTTTACGCTTTTATTACCAATGGAATGTAACGATACCTATCATAAAAATTTGAGATTTTTCCAGTCTTTAATTATGGATTCACCATATTCAGAATTAAATGAGCTCAAGCAAACTATCAATTCTGCTCTTGCCAAGATAGAGGCTCATAAAGATTTTTCCCTTTAAGTAAATTTTCTAGTTCTAAATTTAATTCTGTTAAATCGTAAAAAGATGATGGCGTTATACCAGCATGCTTAGCTAATAAAATAGCATTGCTTTTCCCATACACATAAACTGGAAATTGTTTTATTCCATTTGCAAGTAAGTATATTGTTCGAGTTACACCGTTAATAAATGAACATTCTGAAATGTATTCTTCAGAATATCCGACCAATTTATCAAACCATAGAAGACGCTTTTCGTAAATAGGTATTCTTTTTATATATTCTTTACAACTTATTTCGGCTAGCGGAACGGGATTTATCCGTCCAAAGCTGAATCCTTTTTCAGCATAATGAAATTTGTAATCGTGTCTCCATTCATCTTCATTTCCCCAACTAAGATGAGGCTCTTGTGGATATTGCATATTTCTCCACATTATCAAAAAATTCTCAGCTTGGACAAATACGAGCTTTATTTCATCACTAGGGGATTGAAAAATAGGATGCCTCATATATATCATACGATTATCTTTAGTTTGAAATTCAAAAATTAGGTAATTCTGTAGAGTACATTCAAGCTGTTCAATAAAGGTTCTATGATTTGGAAATTTAAGCAACTCCATCAATTTATCCTCATACTTAAAAGAGTTTTAAGTAGATTTTAACCGCACTTTTGCAAAAAATGAATATCAACAAAATACTTGCAAGGAGAATGACATGCATTATTTAAAATACGCTCTATTTCTAACTTCGGCAGTACTTGTTACTGGTTGTGCAGAACTTAGTGCTATTAACACAAAGGTAGGCGAAATAGCAGGACAAATTAATCAGACACTTGGTATTAGCAGTAGTACAACTAACAATAGTTCCGTAGGCGATAACGGAATACAGATGGTTAAAAATGAATTTCAGGTTAACCAAAATGTTGATGATGTATTCTTAAAAATCCGCCGTGAATTTGGCTTTGCTCCCACTTCCCAAGGAGCAAGTACCGTGAATGAACAATGGTCAACAGATAAAGCACGTATTTTTGAAACCGTACCAGGACAATATTATCGTATGAATGGTAAATTTGGTTCAGATATGAAACGAAAATACGGATATAGTGAGATAGCTATTGAGAATAGCTTGGATGTCACGATTGAACGAGCCGGTAAAAATAAAACTTCTGTCCAATATGATGTTCGCGGTAGCCAAAATTGGTTGAAAGAAGCTGAAACCCGACTTAAACGTGCAGTTAAGTAATCTTAAAAACCTCCTTAGTTTTTACCCGACTTCGGTCGGGATTTTTATTTTCTACTAGAAAATAATTTTCCCTATCAATATAAAGACAGTTTTTTATACTTGGCTAAATGATAAAAAGAATAGCCGAGGTAACAATGAAACTCTTTCTCTGTGAAAAGCCATCTCAAGGCAATGATATTGGCAAAGTGTTAGGCGCAACAAAACGGGGAGATGGTTGTCTTGCTACACCTGACGGTCAGATCATAGTCACTTGGGGAGTTGGGCACCTTGTTGAACAATTCAATCCAGAAGACTACGATCCTGCACTGAAACAATGGACATTTGAAACCTTACCGATTATTCCCTCTCAATGGAAACTTGCCCCTAAAAAAGAAACTAAAAAGCAATACAATGTAGTAATGGGATTGTTGAAAAAAGCCAATGCAGTGATAATCGCTACCGACATTGATCGAGAGGGAGAAACTATTGCTCGTGAATTACTGGATTTAGCCAATTTCAGAGGAAAAATCCAGCGTCTTTGGTTATCTGCACTTGATGATGCCAGTATCCGGAAAGCTCTAGGACAGCTTAAATCTAATCAGGAAACTTTACCATTGTATTATGCAGGGCTTGCCCGCTCCCGTGCCGACTGGCTAGTAGGAATTAATTTTTCCCGACTATTTACCTTACTTGCTAAGCAAAAAGGTTATCAAGGGGTATTGAGTGTTGGGCGTGTTCAAACTCCAACATTAGCAATGGTTGTACAACGAGATCTGGATATTGCGAATTTTGTCTCCAAAAATCATTATATATTATTAGTGCAACTTGCTAATCAAGCCGGTCAGTTTATGGCTCAATATCAGATCCCCGATAACCATTGTGATGAAGATGGGTTATGCCTTAATTCTGCCGTCATACAGCAAGCCAATCAAGCTATTCGACAAGCTGGCTCAGCCAAAGTCCTTTCGGTGGAAACTAAACGTGAAAAAGAAAGCCCACCGTTACTGTTTAGTTTAAGCAGCTTACAAACTACCTGTAACCGCTTATTTGGTTTTGGTGCACAACAGGTACTTGATATTGCTCAATCGCTTTATGAAACTCATAAAGCAACCACCTACCCTCGTACCGATTGTGGCTATCTGCCCGAATCGCAGCTTGCAGAAGTGCCAAAGGTTATTCAAGCTCTAGCCACCGCTGACCCGCAATTAAAGCCTATTGTGAGCAAATTAGATTCCTCTCTAAAATCTCGTGCCTGGAACGATAAGAAAATCTCTGCTCACCACGGTATTATTCCGACCTTTGGGCGTGTGGATATTAGTAAAATGAATGACAGTGAACTCAAAGTTTATCAGTTAGTGCGATTACATTATCTTGCTCAATTCCTGCCACCTTGTGAAACCGATAAAACCGTTGCCACGTTTGAAAGCGGTGGACATAGCCTAATTGCCCACGGCAATGTGATGGTGAAACCCGGCTGGAAATCCCTATTAGGAAAAACCTTAGAAGAGAATACCGATGAAACTAAACAAGGCTTACCCCCACTCAATGTTAATCAGCAATGTAAGGTGGTCGATACGGAAGTTAAATCGTTGCAAACTCAGCCACCGAAGCCCTATAACGAGGGAACGCTATTGTCCGCAATGAAAAATGCGGCACGCTTTGTTACCGATCCAAGATTGAAGCAACAACTGCGAGAAACCGAGGGATTGGGTACAGAAGCCACTCGTGCACCGACTATTGAGGGATTATTCAAGCGTGGTTATTTGGTAAAAAAAGGCAAAAATATCAATGCCAGTGCTGAGGGGGTAGCGTTAGTGAATAGTCTGCCAACGGTATTAAAAGATCCGGGGTTGACCGCACTTTGGGAGCAGGCTCTCAATCAAATTGCCGAGGGAACACTAAGTCTCGACGATTTTATGGCAAAACAATCACAATTTATCCGTTATTTGATGAAACAGTGTATGGAACAAGGAATGCAAATAGGAAATATCGAGGTACGGAAATGTCCTGAATGCGGTAAGCCAATGCGAAAAATTAAGCACGAGAAAGGCACATTTTGGGGCTGCACCGGTTATCCGCAATGCCAACACAAAGAAGCGGATAAAACCACGAAATCAAAACAAGGCAGCAGCCGTAAACAAGGAACGCGTAATGTCAGCGTTTCAGACCAACTGAAACAACTGCGTCAGCACCTGAATTAGATTCTTTACAAACTTGTTCTATTTTGCTAGTATTTTTTATAAAGAGCCGTTGGCATATTGTCGGTTATCAATATGCAACACTAGCCAAAATGTACCCTAGCACGCAGAAAGGGACTCATCTCAACCTAGTCTTGACACACTTCTGAGATGGCGTGCCACCTAGTCTTTTAGATAGAACTCTTAAATCTATCTACGCCTTGTCGAGCGAATGGCTGTAAAATAAAGAATATTTTACCAGTATTTTTTGTTTTACAGCCATTCGCACTCTTGTCCTTGCCTGTGCCCTCAGGTGAAACATTGGGTGCCGTTTGTGTCGAAAGATGCCACAGCTATACCGATTATAGGCCACTAAGTAATCGGGTAACTCGCCAAAGAATGAAAGCATTGTGACGAAGATGATTTCGTTCCCGTAACGAATTATATGGCCCACCTTGATTTATGATTTATTCGAAAAAAAACCGCTGGTAAATTTTTATCAGCGGTTTTTGCTTTTTGAAAACTTACGGAATCCGAAAAACAATTTCTACTTACAATTTAAATGACATCTGATTACAGTGAAGCCATTAAGTCGCAGTGTTAACTGCCCTTAAAAGTTGCGGAGTTCTTGCAAAGCGACGGACTAGCCTGACCAAGGTAGTTGAACTCACAGCCCCCAATGTACCCTAGCACGCAGCAAGGGACTCGTTACTGAACATCAGTAATGGCGTGCCACCTATACAACCGATTTTTACCCGAGCGGGGAACGTTTTGCCCGTGTTGGGTAGAGATGTTTCTCCGCTTTTTTATATTAGGAGAAACATTATGAACACTCAAACCCAACAATCAGCTAAATCTTATTTCAACTTACACACTCAAGGTATCGGCTATTTGAACGATATTCGCGAAGTGGAATTGAAAAAAGGTGGCAAATATTTATCTTGCCGTATTGCCGCATTAACTGGCGAAAGCTCTAAACCTGAATATCGTTACTTTGACTGTAACGTAAATGGTGCGGAGGCGGAAAAACTCATCAGAAAATGTGAACAAGCGGTCAATGGTAAGAGAAAAGTGCTTATCAGTTTTGTGTTAGCCGATCTTTGGACAGATACATTTACCTATGCCAAAGATTCTGAATGGCATAAAAAAGGTGATGTTGGCGTAAGCTTAAAAGCCCGCTTGATTCGAGTAAAATCTATCAAAATTGATGGTGAACTCAAATACCAAGAACCTAAACCGACTGAAACACCTGCTCAAGCTGAATCAGTTAATTAATTGACCTAAGACCTACATTCGTGTGGGTCTTTCTTTTACAAGGAGAAAACACTATGTGTTTAAAAATCAGCATTTTTTTAACTTTATGCTTGGTGATATTTACTCTATTAGGTGTAATAGAGCAAGTGTTTAACATTCAAATACTCTTTGAAAACCTTAAGCAATTTAGATTGGTCGCTGCATTATTAGTTAGCATTATACTTGTTACAATTACTTTTAATCTAGTGGACATCAATCTAAATACACAGAAAGATTAAGTCATTCTTACCCATTGGGAAATATTTTCCAATGGAAAATGTTCCCTTTCTTTTTTAGGAGAATATCTATGAGTATTATAGACTATCTCATTCGTCATAAAGACGAACAAAATATAATCAAAGTTGCTATAAAAAAGTAAGTCGCAACGGTTTGATTCGACACATTGCATTCTACATTGAGATTGAAGGTGAGGGAAAAATTATCAATATCACTCGGGATATCGCAAATGTAATCGAAGAAAAAGTCAACAATGATGGTAGTGGCGATGCCGTTGTCATTAAAGGCGTCGGCAGTGATATGGTGTTTGTGACTCTCTATCGATTTTTTAAACGATTAGGTGTCAAATCACCATCCATTGGCATTTATACTTATCAACTTCTTTAATGTCGGAACCTCAGTATTACTGAGGTTCTTCTCATTTACCCAAGGGGAAAATTATTTCCCTTAGGGGTGATATTCCCCTTAATTTTTGGAGAATATCACTATGAATACTCAACATAATCAATCTACTTGGCAAGAAAAACTACAGAAAGCGACTGCGCTTCTTGAAGAAATACTACGTGAAAATCCAGTAGTTTATCGTTCCAACAAGGAAATCATTTTTAATACTTCTGATTCCGCCATCAAATTTTGCTCGGCCAAAATCGGCTTTAGTGAACGGGAGGAATTTCTTGTGATTTTTTTAGATAACAAACATTGTCTGATTAAAGCAGAAATTATGTTTCAAGGTTCGATTAATACCACATCAGTTTATCCTCGAGAAATCATAAAACGTGGGCTTCAACTAAACGCCGCTGCAGCAATACTGTCGCATAATCACCCATCTGGTGATGTCACACCAAGTCAGTCAGATCAACTAATCACACAAAAAATCAAACAAGCTTGTGAGCTTGTTGATATTCGTATTATCGATCATATTGTAGTCGCACCTAATGACCACTATTCCTTTCTTGAACAATCTGATATGTAAATAAGGAAAATGGACATTATTACGCGGGCAGAAACTATACTACCGATTCTGCTTGCGAAAAAATATTAAAAAGCATACCATCGTATTCTGGTGGTATGCTTTTTTCTTTAATATCCCCAAAATCTATCTCAAAACCTAAAACAATAAATTATTCAAATTTTCAAGGAATTTCTCCATAGTAACCTAATTCAAACAGGTATTTGGAGGAATTATGAAAAAATCACTAATTTTGACCACACTTTCCGTATTTTTCTTAGTTGCGTGTACCAATGTAAATAAAACTCAACAAGGTTCCACAGAAATTTTTCCTCTCCCGGATACTCCTAAACCGGCATTAATTCCTATTGAGAAAAACGATCCTAGTGCTCGCACTATTACTCCAGATTTATATCAATCACCTTTCCAAAGTCACCCTGAAATTGTACGGTACGGACGTTATACTTTGGTCAGTGTATCACCTGAATTAGGACAACGTTATTTACTCGATCAACTCGTCACAGTAAATGTACCGCAACGTAATAGAAAAGTCTTCAATGCAACGGTTGAACAAGGGTTACAAGCCACACTGAAAAATACCGGACTTAGTTTATGTGCCGGATTTACTCCAACCACCCCAAGCGAAGTGCCAACGCTATTTTCTCGTTCATTGCCACAAATTCATTACCAATTTGGTCCGATGAAATTACGTGAAGCCTTGCAAATGTTAGCTGGACCGGCTTATGAATTGACTTTGAATGATATTCAACGAATTGTATGCTTTAAACCACGAGCCGTTATTTATGACCAACCGGAATCAAAAGCAGTGGAAATGATTACCACAACAACAGAAGTGATTGAGGAATAATTATGCGCAATTCTATTTTCTATCTTGCCTTGACTGGATTAGTCTGTACTCAATCTGTTTTAGCTGCGGAGCAACGTACAAATATGACACCAACCGCAACGCATTCGGTCAATCAGCAAGCTTTAGATACCTATTCACTTAATTCCGATAATATTCAACAGCAAAAAAATCGCGAGCAAG
This sequence comes from Caviibacterium pharyngocola, assembly GCF_002795405.1. GTDB lineage: Bacteria > Pseudomonadota > Gammaproteobacteria > Enterobacterales > Pasteurellaceae > Caviibacterium > Caviibacterium pharyngocola. The sequence continues at coordinate 9,643 of NZ_PHGZ01000014.1, forward strand.
CCCAACGTTGGGGATTAACTGAAACAGAATGGCAGCGTTATTTGGAAATTAAAAATTATGAACGTAGCTATTGGTCACCAAATCTTGATCCCTTGACAACACTCGGCGTGGAAGCAAAAACGGATGCAGAACGCCGTCGTTATGCGGAATTACTTGCTAAAAAAGAATATGAACGAGTTGAAAAAGAATTAGCTTTTCAACGCGCTTACGATCAGGCTTTCCAACGACTGTATCCGAACCAATTACCCTTTGAAGTGGAACCACACGTTTCACAAGCGACTGGGCGTATTTATTATTTCACTCGCTTAGATGACTGTGAAAAATGTGAAACAGATATTCACCGGATCTTGACCTATGCCAATAATAAAACACCGATTGATATCTATGTGGTTGGCAGCTCCGGCAATGATGAAGCCATTCGTAAATGGGCAACCAAACACCATATTGACCCGGCAAAAGTAAAATCTCGCCAAATTACCCTTAATCACGATTCTGGTTATTGGCTAAGAAATGGCAACGGTAAAATGCCGGTTGCGTTTCAGGTGCAGGGAGATGGTCAATGGCAGTCAATCATCTATTAACGAAAGCTTTGTTCTGTACATTTGTATTGTCGGCATTCTCTATTAATACAGTTGAAGCAAAAAGCAATTCACCTAAGATTTTCCAAGGATTTGGTGCGGAAGTTGACGGTTATATTCGACACTCCGCCCAACGTTACCGAGTGAGTGAAGCAATGTTGCGAGGCTTAATTAAAATGGAAGATGGCTGGTATGACAATATTTCCCCTACGGGAGCTACTGGTGTGGGTCAATTTACAATGGGTACTTGGAATTGGTTGGCTGCAAAACCCGAGGGTAAGGCGATTGGAATGCGACTTGTTGATATTAGAAATAAAGGAACCAGAGCCGATCCCCGTCGGAATAAATATATTAATACCCTTGCAACTGGATTATTAGCCAGATGGCACATCGATCAATTTAGAGAGCGAGGTATCACCATCAGCGACGCAAACCTTTATATGGCACATAACATCGGATTAGATGGTTTTCATCGAGCATTACAGGGAAAAGCAACCGCAGATGATATTCGTAATATGCGGCTTAATGGAATGAAACGGGGTATGACTGTTTCTGGATTTATTGCATATCAAAAAAGACGTTACGAACAAAACAAAGCGGAAGCCAACTTTATAACAGCTCAATCATCAGTACAGTTAGCCAAAAATCTAAATTGGGTTGAGCCTAACGATAACACTATCGTTTGGGTTCAACCGAAAACACTACAACGCCGTAATGACGGATTAGATGATTTGGTTTGGATCAATCCACAATAGCACTTATCTAGGGAAATATAATTATGGTGTTTCTGTATTTTTCAACCATATTCTGCCTAATCTTACATTTTGCCTTGTTTCATATTTAGGGGGAATAATGAAATTATCAAAATGGATTATGTTAACGACATTGTGTATCTATTTTTGCCATTTCAGCTATGCAGAACTTCAAGTCATTGCCGATCTTGGTGGTGAAAGTGCGGTACGTTTTTATGAGGGTATCCAACCGGAACACGATGAAAATGCGACACCACACCCTAATGCTTTACCGGCACAAATTACTGAAGCCGATATGTTGCCGATCATCTCACACCAATTAACACCCGGTACCGTACAATCAAGAACATTAGATTTAGCAGGGATGCAACCTATTTTTCTTGTGGGTTACGATTCAATCTCTTTTCACTGGCTTGAACTCAATGCGACTAAATTGAAAAACTTAAATGCCGTTGGTTTAGTGGTCAATGTCAAAGACCTGGATGAATTAATGCAGCTACGAGCAGTTGTGCCGGAGCTCACATTATTGCCATCATCAGCAGATGATTTAGCTGAGCGTATCCAATTATTCCATTATCCTGTATTAATGACGGCGACAGGGTTATCACAATGAAATCGGAGTTAGAAAATGAGTGATAGACATCTGATAGAAGCCTTGTTGCGACCACCGGTAGAATTTTACCCGGCGATTGTTCATAGCAGTTGTGGTTTTATTTGCATTGCAGCACCTTGGTCTTTGGCATTGCATCCAAGTATTGGCTATGGTTTTGGTTCAATTTTTGCGGCACTTGCTATCCGCCGTTTTCGCCAAGGTTGGAAGATCGTTCGTTATCACCGAAATCTCAAACGTTTACCCCATTATGCAATGACCAGTAAACAAATTCCGGTCAGCAGAAAATTCTTATTCTTGGGTAAAGGCTTTGAGTGGGAGCCAAAACACACTCAGCGGTTGCACGATTGCTTTACCGCCCGTGGTAGTGCTTATCTCAAGCCGTCCAAGTTATTTAAATTTGCCCGGGAATTGGAAAAGAAATATGACAATACGTTCACAAAATTCACGTCTAGCCAATCCTTTTGGAATCCAGTTAAACCATTGCCACCGGTTGAGGGAATTCCGGCTATTCACGGTATAGAACCAAACGAAATAGACGTTGTGCAAAATATTAGTGCTCGAGTCGGACATACGGTCGTTTTTGGCACTACCCGGGTAGGTAAAACGCGTTTAGCCGAGGTACTTGTTACTCAAGATATTCATCGTGGTAAAACACCCGAAGAACGCGAAGTTGTGGTATTTTTTGACCCCAAAGGTGATGCAGATATGCTCAAACGAATGTATGCGGAAGCCAAACGGGCTGGTCGCGAAAATGAATTTTATATTTTTCATTTGGGATATCCGGAAATTTCTGCCCGTTATAATGCGGTTGGTCGCTTCGGTCGTGTTTCTGAAGTTGCCGGGCGTATTTCCGGGCAACTCAGCGGAGCTGGGAATTCTGCTGCCTTTAAGGAATTTGCCTGGCGATTCGTCAATATTGTGGCTCGTGCTTTGGTTGAGCTTGGGCGCCGTCCAGATTATTTGCTTATTTCCCGTTATGTACAAAATATTGACTCGCTATTCTTGGATTACGCTAAGACATATTTTGATAAACAAGACCTCAGCTTATGGGGTAATTTGGTTGAAATTGCGGCAAATATAGATATTAAAAATCTGTCTTTCAGTATGAAAGAGCGACCACTCATTGCAGTTATCAACCAATACATTTTGGAAAACAAGGTATTCGATCCTATTCTTGAAGGACTGGCAAGTGCAGTACGATACGATAAAACTTACTTTGATAAAATCGTAGCTTCACTGCTGCCATTACTGGAGAAATTAACCACCGGTAAAATTTCAGAACTGCTCTCACCAGATTATTCGAATGTACAAGACGAACGCCCAATTTTTGATTGGGAAGCTATTATCCGTAAACGTGGTATTGTCTATGTGGGATTAGATGCATTATCGGATGCAACCGTTGCATCTGCCGTAGGTAATTCAATGTTTGCTGATTTGGTCTCAATGGCTGGTCATATTTATAAATTTGGGGCAGATGAGGGATTACCGGCCACATTTCGCAATAAACCGCAACAAATCAAAATCAATCTACACTGTGATGAATTTAACGAATTAATGGGCGATGAATTTATTCCTCTGATCAATAAAGGCGGTGGTGCCGGTGTGCAAGTTACCGCCTATACCCAAACACTCTCTGATATTGAAGCCCGACTCGGCAATCGCGCTAAAGCCGGACAAACTATCGGTAACTTCAACACACTCATTATGCTACGAGTAAAAGAACCGGCGACGGCTCAATTACTGACGAATCAATTATTTACCGTTACTATCTTGCAAAGTATGGTGAACTCAGGCTCAACAGATTCCAGCAATCCCGATGATGATAAAGTATTTACCTCTAACACCGGGGATCGAGTGTTATCGAAAGATGTACAAATGGTCACTGAGGCGAACGTAATGAATTTACCGAAAGGCCAGGCATTTGCCTTGTTAGACGGTAGTAAATTGTGGAAAATAAGAATGCCGCTACCGGCAGTTGACAAAGACGATGTAATGCCACAGTCGTTACAGGAATTAGCAAATTATATGCGAAAAAATTACCACGTTGTCACAAATTGGTGGGAATCTGCCTTCACTGAATATGCACCGTCACAAGAGACCGCAAAGAATTTTGAGGCAATGATGAGCGGAATGGGTAAGCCCAAAGTAGCGGATGCCGATTATGAAAAGGCGGCATTAAGTGAAATTGATGTGCCAGCGATTGATGATGACACTAGCACCGAAATCGATATGATCACAATAGATGACGAATAAGGGGATAATATGGTTGATGGAATGATCAGTAAAAATGATGTCAATATTTTAAATTTACCAACTATTCATATTGATTTTGATGGCGAGTTTATGGCCTCCTGCGGACTCTCTAATCAAGTGGAATTATTGGATAGATGTCACGAGTATTTTAAAGATTGGTTTGCCAACCGCTATACGTTGCAAGGTTTTGCTGAAAAATATGCGTCCGAACATATCAGTCTTTGGACAACTCAGGCTGTCAATATGCCCAAATCAATGGATGACCACCCATTTTTTGCTTTCGTTATTCGCTTCGACCAACTTGAAAACAGCTATGTTCTCGTACAATGCCAACTTAATTCGCAAGATAAGGTACAGTGATGAGCGAACAATCTAGGTCACTAACGGCAAAAGATAAAAAACGCTTCTGCCATCGTGCTTCCGCACTTTTGGCGACATTGACAATCTCATTATTTTTTAGTCTCATATTTGAGTGGATTGGAATTGCCTTAGTTTGGAATGAGGAAGGACATCGTCACAGCCAACAAATGATGGTCAGTGAAATGCTATGGTTATCGGAAAATTTAACCTTACCAATTTTTAACCATACGCCTCTTGAGCTGGCACAATCGGTAATTCGATTTGTGCATTATTGGTTATTTGAAATCACAGGGTTGAGTCAATGGTTATCCAACCCACAAGCAATGGGAAACTGGGAATATTGGATTTATCACAATGCCAGAGCCTATATTGAGGCTATTATTTATGTAGTCATTACCTTTATTATTCGGCTGTTCATTATTATCTTTACCAGTCCGCTATTTTTTCTCACAGCGATTGCCGGACTAACAGAGGGGTTAATGTTGCGTGATCTACGTAAATTTGGAGCGGGACGAGAGTCCAGTTTTCTATACCATAAAGCACGCCGTTGGATTATGCCGATTATGATTGGCACTTGGATAATTTATTTGTCTATTCCATTTTCTATCTACCCAATATTCATTATCGCTCCGGCAGCCACCTTATTCGGCTTGTCTATTTGTATCACCGCAGCTAGCTTTAAAAAATATTTATAATAACAAAATAACACTCGATGTTATTCAACTCGCATTCGGCATTAAGATTTCAGCTTTAATGCCGTTTTTTTCGAGCTTCTATTAATTCGAATTCGATGAAAAACTCTTTTCTTGTAAGAGTGAATTTTCCATTAAGTTTCAGGTATTTTTTTGGCACTCTGTCATCATCTTAAATAGACGATTTAGGAGTACCGATGAAAACACAACATCATTTTGGCAAACTCATTGTTATCGCATTATCCGTATTCACTTTTTCGGTTTCGGTATCTGCTACCGAACAGGAACAACTCACCCAGGCAATGAAACAATTGGATGCCGCTAAACTTTCACTCAAACGAGCCTTAAAAGAAGCATCCACTTCGCCGAAAACCCGCGAATATTTCGATTATGCCGCTGCCGAACGCGATATAAATACGATTAAAGCTGGTATCAACCAATATATCAATCCAAGTCGTGCAATTCCTCGTGATCCGAAAGCAATGCGTACCTTGACTGAAGATTACAGTAAGCAACGTACCACTAAATAAGGAGCTTTGTGATGTCCGGAACAAGCCCGATTGAAGTATTTGAAACTGCTAGTGGAATGAATCCAACCAGTTTAAAAATTGTATTAACGGTGATTTTTGTTGCCGGAGTTTTGCTGGCTTATGCCTGGGCAGTCAATAGCGGTTTCAAGGGATTTACACTTGGAAACGGCACGATATGGTCATTTCTCATTCTCGTTCTCAAAGGACTAGCATTACTCATCTGTCTCATCTTATTTTTTATCTACTAGTAAATAAAAAGGAGTTCATTATGAACAAAATTAAATCATTCTTTCAAAAACTCTCTCAACATTATCTTAGCGTAATGTTGTTACTGTGGGGGGCGACTCAACAAGCATTAGCAGCTGGGCCGGATGCGTCAAAAATTCCAGAGTTCAAAATCCCCGGTGTTGATAGTACCACGAAAGATCCGATTGAAATTATTACCATTGTTGCAAAATCATTAGTTACGCTCGCTGCGGTACTCTTAGCTGCCGGTTCAATTTTTGTGGTCGTTAAAGCACTGATCAGTATCTACAACGAAGCAACTTCTGAAAATGGTAAAAAAGGTTGGGGACATTTTATTGTTGCCTTAATTATCGGCTTTATCGTTATTTTCTTCTGCTTGTGGTTAGTCAAACTCGCAGTAGATCTATTCTAAACATCGTTATGGAGATCGACTATGAGCACTTCAGTAGAAGAAGATATTGCCTTTTTACCTACGAGACTTAATCGTGAAGCAACGGTGTACGGTGGAATGACAGTTACCGAGTTCGGTATCTCTGCCGTGATTGGTTTTGTCATCGGTTTAATAGTCGGTCTCTTTCTATGGATATTAACCGGTTTTTGGTTACTAATGCCGGCATTAGCAATGCTCCTATGTATCGTGACTGTTTTAATCGGTAAAAGTGTGGTTGCTAGAATGAAACGCGGTAAACCGGAAGCCTATTTGAATCGTTTGATTGAAGTCAAAATGGATAATTGGCTATCCGGTGGGCGATTTATCGAACGTGATGGATTTTGGGCAACTCGCAGACAATGGGGGAAATAATAGTGAGCCAATTAAAAGGAGCCATTAACGAGAAACGCAGCCATATCAACACACTACGGTTCATCATCGGTGTATTGGGTGTCATTTGTCTGTGTTTAATCGGCGTGATTTTTACTGCACCTGATAGACTACAAATATTTAATCCACCTGATTTGCGATCCGGCAGCCAACGCCCTTGGTGGGAAGTGCCTAATTCCACCGTGTACGCATTTGCCTACCAAACTTTTCAACAACTTAATCGTTGGACGGTAAACGGCCAAGTGGATTACAAAAACAATATTGAAAATTTACAACCACTACTTACCCCTGGATGCCAACGATTTTTACAACAAGATTATGCGGATAGACAGCGTTACGGTGAATTGCGTGACCGTACTCGCGGAATCTATGAAATTATCGGTCGTGGTTTTAGCGATGATAAAGTTCAAGTTTTGAGCCGAGACAGCTGGATTGTCAATTTAGATTTAAGTGTCGATGAATATTTCCAAGATGAGCCGGTAAAACGCGTATTTACCCGATTCCCTATCAGTATTGTGCGTATGGATGTAGATATGCAACGTAATCCGTGGGGGCTTGGATTTAACTGTTACAGTTCAACACCGTTACGCCTAGAGGGGGTTGAATCCACAGAGGGAGCGAAATAATGAAAACATCACAATATTTATTACCGCTATTAGCATTAACAGCCATTCCAATGGCTCAAGCAGAAATCCTGATGAAATGGGAGCGAACACCGTTACCGATTGATTTACAGGTCAAAACCGAACGTATTATTTTTGTCGATAAAAATGTACGTGTTGGTTATCCGCCTGAATTAAAAGATAAACTCCGTATTCAATCCACCGGTGGGGCGGTTTATCTTGAAGCATCCGCTGAATTTCCAAGTACCCGATTACAACTGCGTGATGTCAGTACCGGTGAAATGATTTTACTTGATGTGATGGCTAAAAATAAAGTGGCTAACCCTCAAGAATCGATCCGTTTTTTGTATAACGAAAGTGTGGCTAAGCAAACCAATTCAAATGTACAACAAGACGACCCGATTAATATGATGGACGTTCGTCCTAATTTACCTGTACCGGCAGTCTTGACCCGTTATGCTGCTCAAATGCTCTATGCTCCATTACGTACCGTTGAACCGTTAAATGGCGTACGTCAAGTAGCTCATCGCTTACCGGCTAAAATTACCACATTGCTTCCGGCGTATTCTATTCAAGCCGTTCCGTTGATGAGCTGGCAACTGGACAATTACGTCGTCACGGCTATTCGTTTACAAAATCGTGGTAGCTCCAGAATTACCCTTGATCCGCGTGAGCTGCAAGGTCGTTTTTATGCGGCAACATTCCAACATCATTGGCTTGGTGGTTACGGTAGTAATGAAGATACCACAACCTTGTATTTAGTGACAGAGGGTTTTGCCGATAAAGCGATTATTCCGGAAGCTCAAAAGTATACTACCCCTAAGAAAATCAAAGTGAAGAAAACAGTAAAAGTGACTAAAGTGGTGAGTACCTCCCCGACAACGACATCATCAACGCCACAGCCAACACCAACGACAAGTACCGTTATTGAACCGCAATATTAGGAGGTTGAGATGAAAGCTAATAAAATGTTTTTTGTTATTATCGCCATCGTCGTTGCGATGGTCGGTGGGATCATTTGGTTCTTATTTGGTGGTACGGGTTCAACGCGTCAAGATCCGGATAACTCGCGTGATGTATTAGATATTTCCTTAAAAGACTTAACACCGGAAGAACTCCGAGCAATGGGAATCGAGGGCGATACACCGCAAGATACCGTGCGAACCTTAATTGGTACAGTCAAATCCAATAACAAAAAAGTAGAAGAAATCATTGCTCAAAATGAACAACTAAATCGAGAAAATGATCGTTTACGAGATAAAAACAACAATCTTGACTACCAAATCGGCGAAGCAGTTCGAGCCGAAACACAAGGCTTGCTTAATGAAATTCAGACCTTACGGGGGCAACTGGAAACGGCAAAAAATCAGTTAGTCCATCCAAATGGAGAAAATGTTGCGGTTCAAGGGCAAACTGGTGGCATTGCTGTAGGTAATAGTGAATATAGCGTGAATGGTAATATGCCGGAAGCCTATGGTATGCAATGGGTTGAACCAAGTGATCGCGTTGGTCTTGATGGTAATGGGAATGTCTTGCTTGACAATGTAAGTGGCACAGCAAAGTTCGGTTTTCCAAATGATTTTTCTGGCAACAATAAAAACAGTTCAAGTAGCACCAAAGGACTCCCTCTAATGCCAAATACCGATGAAACATCCGGCAATGCAATCGGTAATGCCATTAATAGTACCTTTAATCGACACAGCACGCCATTTTATACCATTCCGGATAACTCCACCTTAATGGGGGCGACTGCAATGACTGCTTTAGTGGGACGTGTACCGATTAATAATAATGTGACTGAACCCTATCCGTTTAAATTACTGATCAGTAGAGAAAACCTAATGGCTAACGGGATTGAACTACCGGATATTGAGGGAGCGATTGTTTCCGGCAATGCGACCGGCGATTGGACACTTTCCTGTGTAAGAGGCACGATTACCAGCTTTACCTTTGTTTTCCAAGATGGTCGTATCAATACAGTATCGCAGGGAGGCTCAAATACGGTTTCTTCAGGAAATCAAGGTAGTCTTGGTTGGTTATCAGATAACAGCGGTATTCCTTGTGTACCGGGTAAACGAAAAACCAATGCCCCAGAATATCTTACCACAAATTTTTTCTTGTCTGGCGCAGCCGCGGCAGCCCAAGGACTATCACAATCTCAAACTACAACGGTGGTTGATGGTAATAGCATTGTAGGAGCCGTAACAGGAGAACAAGGTAAATTTATTCTTGGGCAAGCACTCGGCGGTGGGTTACGTGAGACCGCAGATTGGGTCAGACAACGTTTCGGTCAAACATTCGATGCCATCTATGTGCCACCTGGCCATAACGTAGCCATTCATATCAGCCAACAAATTGCCATTGATTACGATACCGGTAATCGTAAAGTGAAATATACGCAAGTATCTAGTTCTAGCAAATTGGATTAAGGAGAATACAATGAAACTTAAAATGTTATTCGCCGGTGTCGCCTTATTGACATTAACCGCCTGTTCTACATCACAAGAGGATTTATTGCCGACTAATGGCGAAACAATGCGTGATATTTGGCAAAGAGGAAGTGGACAAGACAGTCAGTTACAGCTTTATCGTAGCCAGGATAACCGTTTGCTTGATCCGGTAAATTATATTTCGCCAAACGAACAAAAAAGCTATACCCGTACCGCAGAAAACGAAGCCAATAGCTTATTTCCGCGTTTACCAAATCCGGATTTGATTATGTATGTGTATCCGCATTTGACGTCATCTGCCGAACAAATGCCGATACCAGGCTATTCAACCATCATTCCATTCTATGGACGGACACAATACGCTCAACCGGGTGAACGTACCAGAGGGTTATGATTATGCTCTCAGCACTCAAAGATCTATTTTTATCTTCCCCAACAAATAAGGCTCTGGTCAATGAGAATGTAGCACCATCTGCCGCACTTGATACCCCAAGCGAGAATGAAAGTGCGGTCGAAAAAACACAAGTATTACCGCCTAGCTATGGTCGAAGCGGTAAGCTCACTCAGAGAAAACATCTCGCCACAATTTACGGGAAAGAACCGTCTTTTATCGATCATTTGCCTTGGTCGGAATATTTGGAAAATGAGCAAGTGATGTTGCTTGACGATGGTCGTAGCGTAGGAGCGGTTTTTGATATTAAACCGATTGGCACAGAAGGACGTAGCAATGATTATTTGAATCGCATTCGTACTTTGGTTAAGGACGCAATTCAAGACAGTTTTGATGAATTTGATATAAACCCCTATGTAGTGCAATTTTATTGCCAAGATGAAACCGATTTGAAGCCCTATGTTGATAATCTGAAACAATATATTAGTCCGTCAGCCAAAGGCAGTGCATTTACTGAAAACTGGCTCAATACTATGGAAAAGCACCTAAATGACATCAGTAAACCAGAGGGATTGTTTATTGATGACCGAGTAACAAATACCGCGTGGTCAGGTCGTATCCGCAAGACTCGAATGGTTATTTACCGTTATGTGGACAGCAATGAACAATTTGATGCTATCGATCAGCTAAATAATGCCTGTGATCGCATCAATGGTGCTCTAGCGACCGCCGGATTGCAAACCGAACGGCAAAACCACCACAATATTCATCAGTGGTTGTTACGTTGGTTTAATCCCAATCCAAGCCGTAATTTTTCAGGTTTGAGTAATAATGAATGCTATCATCTGCTCGGCACAAATAACGGCGCAGATACGGATAATATCCCATTAATGTGGCAGGATTTCAGTGAAACGTTATTTTATAGTCAACCACAAAGTAAATCACAATATTGGTATTTTGATGAACAACCCCACGAAGTTATAGTAGTGGATAATTTGCGTAAGGCTCCCGGTACCGGACATATGACTGGCGAAGTAGTTCGCGGACGTAATATCAACGCACTTTTTGATCTTATGCCGGAATCAACCATTATGGTCATTTCCGTAGTTATCTCGCCACAGGATAAATTAGAAGCCCATTTAGAAAAACTCAGTAGCCGCGCAGTAGGCGATAATTTTGAATCAAGGTACCTTAAACAAGACTGTAATACAGTAACAGAATATCTCAAAGATAAACATAAACTGTATCCTACTTCAATGGCGTTTTATTTACGCGGTGAAACAGAAAAACAGCTGCGTGATCGCAGCCGGGATTTACGCACCATTTTGCTCAGTAATAATCTGGTACCGGTCAAAGAGGGTTCAGAAATTGCACCGCTAAATAGCTATTTGCGCTGGTTGCCGATGAATTTTAACCCACAACAGGATGCAAAGAGTCGCTATTACACCAAATATTTCTTTGTACAGCACATTGCCAGTATGTTGCCAGTATTTGGTCGTGAAACTGGTACCGGACATCCGGGCATTACCTATTTTAATCGTGGTGGTGCCCCTTTTGATTTCGATCCGTTAAATCCAAAAGATCGTTCTAAAAATGGACACAAATTGCTACTCGGTCCAACAGGCTCTGGGAAATCGGCTACGCTCAATGCTCAAATGGCTCAAGTAATGGCGATTCATCGTCCACGTCTTTTTATTGTGGAAGCCGGTAATTCTTTTGGTTTATTTGCCGATTATGCAGAACGCTACGGATTGAGTGTAAATCGTATTTCACTCTCACCAAGCAGTGATATTGTATTGCCATTATTTGCGGAAGCTCATCGTTTATTAGAAATGGATGTGGACGTTGAAGATGTCCCGGAAGATACCGATGATGACGAAGAAAATGGCGATGAACAACGTGACTTACTTTCTGAAATGGAATTAACTGCACGATTAATGATTACTGGCGGCGAAACCAAAGAAGACGAAAAAATGAGCCGCGCTGATCGGGCGATGATCCGACGAGCTATTTTAATGGCTACTCAAAAAAGTCATCAGGAAGACCGACAAACATTAACCGGTGATGTACAACAAGCTTTAGATGCGTTGAGCCGTAGCGATAATGTGCGTGAAGAACGTCGTCCACGTGCCGCAGAAATGGCAGAAGCGATGGAAATGTTTTGTACTGGAGTAAACGGTCGATTTTTCAATCGTTCCGGTGAAATCTGGCCAGAAGCGGATATTACGCTTGTGGACTTAGCAATGTTTGCCCGTGATGGTTATGAAGCAGAACTGGCGATTTCCTATATTTCATTGATTAATCACATCAATAGCTTGGGCGAAAAATATCAGCACAGCTTTAGACCGATAGTCAATGTAACGGACGAATCACACATTATTACCGTTAATCCGCTTTTAGCCAAATTTTTGACTAAGGGCTCCAAAATGTGGCGTAAATTGGGGATTTGGTTATGGTTGGCCACACAAAATATGGATGACTTCCCAAATGAAGCTAGCAAATTACTCAGTATGTTGGAATGGTGGGAATTACTGAACCTTTCCAACGATGAGGTCGAAGAAGTCAACCGTTTTAGACGGTTGACGGATGCTCAAAAAACAATGCTGTTATCAGCAAAAAAAGCCGATAAAAAATATACGGAAGGTGTGGTGTTAGCAACCAATATGGAGGCTTTATTTCGCGTTGTACCGCCGAGCTTATTCTTAGCCCTAGGTATGACTGAAAAACACGAGAAAGCAGAACGCCGTCAATTAATGATGGAACATCATTGCAGCGAACTCGATGCAGCCTTAATGGTTGCAAAACGCATAGATAAGAACCGGGGGATTGAATAATGGAAACAAGAGAGGCAGAACAAATTATTGAACATCATCGGTTATTCAATGTCGGTCCAAGAATACAGGCTTTATCCTTTTTTTCTGACCAAGTGCGCTCAGATTTGATTCAATTTTGTCACCTTATCCAGGCAAAAATTGGGCAAGGAAAATCTTTGAACATCTATCCGCACCGTATATTGCAGCAAGGAATGTGGGCGGTACAACTGGTTGGTGAACAAGATAAAATTCATTTGCTATTAAATATCGCCGGACGTTTTAAATTAACAATACCAACAGAAAACGAGCCTTGGCCGGTGCGGTGGCAAATTGATATTGCCGATCATATTGATGCATATTGGTTTACCGAATTGTTATCACAGGAACTAAAGCTAGAACATACCGTTATACACTTATCCACAAAATCTGTGGATAAGCAGGGAGAAAGGATCGATGAAACCGGTAAAATCAATTCATAACGCAAGATGGCTAAAAAACGCACTTTGGATCGTCGGTATTGTGATTTCTGTGGTATTGGCTACAGTTTTCTTCGGTTATATTGCTGTGACCTTTTTTCCAAGTGTAAATCTGCAGCACTGGTTTCAGCAAACCAAATTTGTGTGGATACTGGTTCGCTTAGGCATTTATTGTATTGTCGGCGGCTTAGTGTACACCATTCATAGACATCAACCAGTATCCGGCAAAGCAATCGGACTATTGGTATTCGGTATCTCACTATTTGAAATACTGAATATTCTCTACATCATTGGTTGAATCAGGGAGAGTATAATGACATTTTCTGTAGATAGCTATTTAGAGTATTTCCTGACCTTACTTGGCTGGATTATTAACAATGGGATATTTGGGGTGCTAATGCAAACCGGGCTATTTTTAGTGCCATTGATTGTGATCTTAATTCAAACATTTCTTGAAGTCAAAAAACAAGGGGAAGATGAGGGTAACAAAGGTGATCTACTTATTGCGTGGTTAAGCATACGTTTTTATCCGGCAATGCTTATTGTGGTACTTGCCCTTGCTCCGATTATTCCGATAACACTTTCAAACCTGGAATACAATGTGGAACGTTCAAAAACCTGTGGTTATAAAGTTCCCTTGGCTCCTCAAGATAGTGGATATGGTGCGATGGAAACAGAATTAGGCGGTCAGACTGCGCGGGTACCAATGCTATGGGGCATTATGCACGTATTGAATAAAGGTATCACACACGCATTCGTCGCAACAATTCCGTGCCAACCGGATTTACGCCAAATACGTTTTGAAGTGCAACACCAAAAAATCAATAATCCTGCATTACTCACGGAAGTCACGCAATTTGTGCAGCAGTGCTATATACCGGCACGCTTACGCGTAAAAGAAAGCCAACTGCCTCTTACACCGGCTCAAATCCAAGAAACCAGCTGGTTAGGCGGTAGCATCCTAATCTCCAATCCTGAACTCTACCCTAAATATAGGGCTCAGCAGCCGAATAAATTATTTCCTTATGACGCATATCGAGATCAGGGATTAAAAGCTGGCGCAGACGGAGGATACCCACGTTGTGATGATTGGTGGGCAAATAACAGCATCGGTTTACGAACCCGGTTGCTTGCCGATTTACGGAATAATTTATCAGCTCAAGTGACGGATTTTTTCCACGGTAAGGAAAATGGCGAAGAAGCAATATTGCGCACCGTTGTTCGACCTGAGAATATGGATATATCCCAAAGTAGCCGAGTGTATCCCGGATACGGCGGTAACGCCGATTTCTCACTATTTAATGCGTTTAATCGCGTTGCGTCAATGACTGGTACAGTTATAGGAAGTATTGCAGCATTCCCGGCTTTTGACGCAATGCGACAAGCACTTCCGATGGTCCAATCATTTCTGATAATGGCGGTGATCATTATTATGCCACTGGCTATTACATTCAGTGGATATTCACTACGGACGTTGGTCACACTAATTTTTGTCAATTTTGCCCTTGTTACAACCACATTTTGGTGGGAGCTAGCCCGTTGGTTAGATAATAAATTGATCGATATTCTTTATGGTTCTAGTACACATAGTCGGTTTAATGTGGCAGGGTTACAAAATACCGGTGATGATATGATTGTGAATTTTGTGATGGGATCATTATTTTTAGTATTACCCGCTGTATGGATGGGCGCAATGTCTTGGGCTGGAGTAACTGTCGGCACAATGGCACAACACTTTACGAAAGGAAGTAAGGATTCTCGAGTAGCCGGTGGGAAAGGTGGTAATACATTAATAAGTGCTGGCAGTAAAGCGACTAAAGACTAATAAAAAATAGCGATGATGTTGATATTCATCGCTATTTTTCTAATATCTATTCTTCCTCTTCAGTAGAGATAAGTCGTGAACCACAATACAAACCGTATCCATCAGGTCCACATTTATATTCGGAAAACTTATAATTCTTAATATTTGAAATAACACTTTCTTCAAGTTCTTCGCTTGATACACCATTTGTATCGTGCATTAAATAAAGCGCGAGTCCTATACAAACAATAGTGAGAATAATTGCAACGATATTTTGAAGTGAATATAAAACTAATCCTGTTATCAAGACACAAGCAATCTTTACCCAGACTGGGTATTTCCAATTCTTAAAATTTTTAACTAATATTCCAAGTCGATAACCAATATTTTGATTGCTCATATTGTTCTCCTATTTATGTTAGCTTGAATTGGTTAAATAATACCATCCCATACTTAATGCTATATCTAATGATATTGTTTAGTCAAGTCTCATCTATTCTTAAATAAAATTTTACGTAATAAAAAATCAAAAAAAGCAAGCGACCCATTTTAATTGAGCCACTTGCTTTTAGATAAGAATTTCTGGGTTGTTTTTCAAGGCCCAGGTCTCATTGCTTTAACATCAAATTTTTGAAAAATAGACTTACTGGTATCACATTTTACAGTTTGCATATTATCGTCTTTTTCAATATAGAGGTTTGGATCATCAATATTGATTGGTGCATTACGTGGCTGAATAAATTGAATAATATAGGAATATCCTTTATTCCTTAATGCTAAAGAACTGGTAATAAACCCTGAACCGGTGG
The DNA here is from genome assembly GCF_002795405.1 of Caviibacterium pharyngocola. Lineage (GTDB taxonomy): Bacteria > Pseudomonadota > Gammaproteobacteria > Enterobacterales > Pasteurellaceae > Caviibacterium > Caviibacterium pharyngocola. Next base: position 25,853 of record NZ_PHGZ01000014.1, read on the forward strand.
CGATATAAGAATTAGGGTTTTGTAACACGTCTTTAATCGCATTTTTAAAGACAGTTTTACCATACTTGAATTGGTAATCATTACCGACTTTTTTTACTTCAATAGGGCTTCCATTTATCGCGGTGCAAGAAAATATAACGTCATTGCTGGCAGCCAATACAGGTGTTACGCAAAGTGCGGTTAATGCAAAAATTGTGAGTTTACGCATAATATGCTCTCCTTATGATGATGTACCTAAAATATAATCCGCTTCTTGATTTCTGCGGCGTGCATTTACCCCATTATTATTAGTTTGGCGATTCCTAACAGCCGTCGCTAATATAGTCATATCACCTGAGCTTGCAGATTGTCTGGCAGCTGTCACAACATCACTGGTGAGAGAACCATAGTTATAGGCATACGAGGTTAATGCCGCCTGTACATTCGGTGGTAATGAGTTCCACGTGGACGTTGAGACTTGTCGTCTAGCCGTATTTGCAAAAATTTGTGAACGACGCTGTAAATCTCGTTCAGCATCCGCCTGCGTTACCACGGTATCTTTAGTAACTTTTACCACTGTACCATCCGCAAGCGTTATCGTATCGGAACCATAACCGGTACGGTAAGCATTTACATCCCAATATGCCGTGGAACTAAATCCTTCAAAATTTCTCAACAACCCTGTCGCTTGTTCCAATGCGGTTCCTGTAATAGCAGTAATAGGTGAATAAGTGGATGAGCCACTACTACCTGAACTAAAAAATGATGGAAGATAAGGAGCGACATTTGATGCAGTCGGTATATCCAAGTTTATCATTTTACTCGGAATATTAATATCGCGAGGTTCTTCCATTTCTTGTTGTGATGGCGCACCATTCTGTAGGTCATAAATCCGTTTATCTTGACTATCTACCGAATTACTGTGCGAACCACTGTTCGCTTCACGATTTTGTTTATTTTGGAAAATCACATTGGCTGTATTGCTCATTATAGCCTTTTGCATATCCATTTCCAATTTCACTTGGGATATTTCACGGTCAATAATAGTCAACAGTTTTTCCAGCTCAGTTTGCGCTTGTACGTTGTTGGCCACATTTGGTTCACGCATACCAGCGAGAATAGCACGACGTGCAAGTAATATTTTTTCCATTGTTTTAGATACGGCAATTTCTGCCGCTAAACGCTGAGCTAAGACTTCGACATCCGGATCATCACGCATACTTTCAATTAAACCGCGTGTTACTGGCACAGTAGTTGAACTTAGTTCAGCTAACATCTCAACCGTAGGAATTGATGCATTTAAAACAGTTTGTAATTGCGTAACGGAACGAATGTGTTCCTCTTCGATTTCGGGACTTAAACCGGTTCCCGGACTAGCTCCTGTTTTAGAACTACAACTGGTTTTACAAGTGGAAATCGCTTTTTCTCCGACAACCTTAGTCAACCAATCAGCTGCTTCCTGTGGTGTTTTCCACGTTTGACATAGAAGCCCAGCACAATTTGTACTTGAAATCGCATTCTTTTCGGTTGCACTTCGATGATTGAGTTGGTTATAACCAGCTTTAACCACGTCTTCAACTATCTTGATGGCTTCTTGACCTTTACCGCCTTTGTTTTGTCCACCTACCCACGGACTGCCTTTTTCTCCATTATCCTCCTCTAATTTCTTTTGAGCTTTATTAGCATCAGGCTCAGTTGCCGAAATATCCTTAAAACTAGATAAATTGGCTGCCTGATTCCATTGACCACCCAAGGTATAGTCAGCAAGCCGTCTGGACATTTCTTCACAGCTGGTTTTCAACCGGTTAAAATCGAGTTTACCCTGAAATACCCCATTCGTCATCAAATCATAAAGTTGTGGATTGGCACGTTGTATTGCCATCGCCGGAAGACTGGCTACCGCTCCGGTCGCCGATTCGATCACGTTACTCATCAAATCCTTAAACCCCTCAGTTATACCGTTTAATTGGTTTTTTACTGTGGTTTTAATATCAAAATTACCGCACATTAAATTGGCTTTCCAACCGATACCAATATCAACCACATTTGAGCGCCCGCGTGATGGCGGAGCCATATAGCCTGCTCCGCCTCCTATAGAATAAAAGACTTTATCTGATATAATAGAATCTGCCTTACTGAACTCCAACTTATCCATAATGGCATTGTTAGAAGCTGCGCATAATGGATTACCTGCCATTAATATGGTTGAGAATAATAAAACCGTCAGTGGATTCTTTCTAAAATAACGCATACATTACCTCATTTAATCATTTGGTTGATACCAATCAATACTATATAAGAACTTTTGCCCTCGTCGTTTACAGCAACTATATGGTCGCCATAACGCCCAGGCATAATTACCTTGTTCGGAAAGTTGAGATGAATAAGTATCAGTTGCACCACCATTCGGAAATATAGAACAAGAACGGGACATTGCTGGTGCGAGCATTTGCCATTTATGATTATTAGCATTACCCTCTTTTACTGGTTTTGGATACCAGTTGCCTTGTCCACCAGTTTGAGCTGCAGATTGATAGATATGCAGTTGCCCAGTACGGCTCACAATATCTGCAACACGATGGGCAATGACGGCGGAAGCCTTATAATCGTGAATTTGTGTAATGGAGCCCGAACGTGGATAGATATTTCCCCATACATCACCATTGGTTTTGATTTCGCGCAACCCGAAAGTAAATGCTTCCGGATAGAACATTTCAGGCAGCCCCTGTCTCCAAGCAAAATAATCAAGACTGCTGAGAAAATACGGCATAAATGGGGTTGTTTGGCTTTTACAGTAATACCCCGCGCCTCTCAGCATTTGTGAAATTGCCCCTTGCGGATGCCCTATGGCGTCGGCGTTTTTAAAATTGAGCTGAGTGAATTGTCGTTCTGGTGATTTGTGTGCTCCGCCAGCAATACCTTGGCTAATCAAACTCATTTCACTCCACGGATTCTGCCCCTCGTGGTTGTAAACAGAAACCACTAATTCCGGAATAAAATGCCGCACTTTAACGGATGTTCGGATTTTACACCCCCAATAGGTACAAAATAACCAAAAACAGGTTCCCACCACTCGATATTCCAGACATTGTGATGACGCACTGGAAGCCATAATACTTGCTGTATTAATATTTGTGGCAACCACTCTCGGTGTATAAGGCAACATCACCGTTACTGTTGTTATCATTAAACATCGGGAAATAAGACGATTCAGTTTTGCTTTCATAGAAATGCCCCTTATCGCTGCTGACTTTGCTGTTGAAACCAAGTTAACCACCGTTGTTTTGCAGATACGATATTGGTTTCGCCATAAATAACGGTTGCAGGAAAATTCTCATATTCAAATAAAACTGCCGGCACTTTTTTTATACCATTTTGCCAGCCACTAATTACGCCTTGATAGGCATTCAATAATTGATTTTCCTTGGCTTTCCATTGTGGTGAATTAAATAATGCTCTAGCTTGATTTTCAGCAATCGCCGGATCAGTATTGAACTGACTACTGATTTGGTCTTCAATATGTTCAACTTGGTCAAGAAAATAGACATTTGTCGCTATATTTTGATGAGAAATAGCGTAATTGGATGTAGTATAAACAGTGATGGTCGGATTAATTTCCGCTGCGGTCGCACTTTGTTGACAACATAGCAATAAAGCGAGCGGATATAATGTGTGTTTAAGATACATTTCACCCACCTTTAAACAGAATGATGATCTGTATCAGATTAACAGGATGCATTAGGGATAACAGAAAAAACTCTGTATTCTCTTTTATCAGTTTTTCAGCTATTTTTGCTTGAAATTTCAACTTCCCTTTATACAATGAAATTAAGTAAGTCGCAGTGAAAGCTGCACTTCAAGTTGCTGAGTTCTTGAAAAGCAACAAGCTAGCCTGACCAAGGTAGCTGAACTCACAGCCAAAATGTACCCTAGCACGCAGAAAGGGACTCATTACTGGTTATCAGTAATGGCGTGCCACCTCAACTAGACCTTTCCAAGGGAAAACATATTCCCTTGGGGATATTGTTCTCCTGCGGAATTTTTAACATTGACCAAGGAGAATGATTCTATGAGTCACTCAACACAAAATGTAGATCTTTTTGATCCCTTTGCTGATGTTTCCCCAACTCAGCCCACCCAAAAATCCGTGTCGTTTCGCTTCGGCGAAAAATTAGGTCGCATTTTTCTGAAGTTAAAAGGAAAAATTAACCGAAAATACCGAGCGGTGACTGAGGGTATTCACCATCAAGTAGAAGCTGAGGCAGAAATGGAGCGGCTTGCTCAAGAGCAATGGCTACAAGAGCAGGTTGATGAAGTTGCTGCACAATACCATTTACAACTCAAACGTTCACGACTTCGCTATGCGTTAGTGTCAGTATCGGCATTTATTGCAGGTGGACTCAGTAGCGTACTGGTAATGGTGTACTTCTGATCTTAATTTAACATTCCGAAAGGGAAATACGGTTTCCTTTTTCGGGAGGCTCGTATTTCTCTTTATTTGATGGAGAAGATGTTATGTCTTATCGAGTCTCTATTCACCACGCAACACTTTCCGGCGTAGTCCACGGCAACCAACGTTTTCGATTATCCGCAGAAAAAATCAAAGCTCTACAAGATGCTGCAATTACGGCTTGGGAAAATCGAAAAAACAATGAAACGTCCGTGCGTTTTCTACTTCGTTGTACTGATAATTTTTTCAGCTTTATGACGGTATTTGCCAATCCTAAAGATGAAAATATGTTGATTGTGCGGCATTAGGAGGTGTTATGAAAATTTTAACCTTGATTAAACAATATTTGAGTAACATTAATCTTAAAGTTTTGAGTATAATGGCTGAGGATTGCAGAAAAATTGCAACCTTTTCAATCGGAGCCGGTATTATTGGAACTATTATAGATGCCGATAATATGACTTACTTCGAGGCTTTTTGGGCAATACTTACCGGATTATATTTTTGGGTATTAGGTACTGTATTTGCTTATATTGAAGATAAATTACGCTCAAAAGGAGAAGAAAAATGAATCCTGTTTTTTACTTATTAGGTATAGTGGCTTTAATTGGTACTATTTTTTTGGGCTTACTTTATTGGGCAAATGCAGATTTGTTATGCGATAAAAAGCAGACCAATATTTCAAAATAGTAAAGCTAAATAGCCTTTCACAAATTATTTCGGTGTAACCGAAATTTCAACTTAACCCAATGGGGACAACTATTCCCCATTGGGCATAGTTTGTTCCCATTATTTTTTGGGAGAAACAGACTATGACTATTCTACAAGATTTTTTCAACCATAAATTAGTTGAAGCTGGCTTTCCTGATGGGCTAAATATCGAGTATTCACTTTCCTATTGTCAAGGTGATGGAATGGCTTTTTACGGGACATTACCTTGTGATAGTTGGATTACGCTATACAAGCAAATCAATCCTAACAAAAGTGAAAAAGAATATCGCCGATTTGCATTTTTAAGTGAATACATTGCAAATAACGAGTATTACAACGACGTTGAAATTACTCGCAACAGCTTTGGGCATCACTACTCTCATTGGAATACAATGGAATAAAATGCAACTAGTGCGGATTATTTCGATTTTAAAGATATTCGCCACAAAGATAAACTGATTTTCATTTCAATTTGGAATGAGTTTATTGAGGATTTAGCAAATTATATCCAATGTACATCAAAAGAGCTGGAGTCTGTAGGGTATCGGATCATTGAAGTAACCTATATGGATTCATCGGATACAACCAAGACATTTAATACGGAAAATTACCGTATTGAACTCAAAGTTGAGCCAATCCCTTTTTATGCAAATTGGTGTGCGGAAGAATTTGGCTATGAAGATGTGAATGAGCTGTGTAATGCGGCAATGAATGGTGTGCGATTTGTGGATTTAACCGCAGTGGTCATTCAAAAAGAGTTAGGGATCAAAATGGGTGAAAGCTCATTAGATTATTGCTCTTATGATGAACACGATAAATCGTATGCTGGTAACAAACGTTACTTAATTCACGAAGCTATTTGTGAAGCAAGATCATTTGCTCAGTTAGCAATAAAAGCCAGTCAAAATTTGCGGCCAACCGCAATCAACTGCTGATTTTAACCCTATCGGGGAATAGTCTCCGGTATGGGAACTGTTCCCCCTTTTTTATTAGGAGAACAGTTATGAAAAGCTCAACACAATCAGATTTATACCAAAAAGTGACCGATAAAATTTTGGTCGTATTGGAAACCGGAACAAAACCTTGGCAATGTCCTTGGGACAACGCTAACGTAAATGTGAGCAGTTTCCAATTACCTTGTAACGGTGAATCCGGCCGGCTTTATTCCGGAGTAAACATTATGTTGCTTTGGATGGCTCAAATAGAAAACGGATTTACTCAACGCAAATGGGTTACGTTCAAGGGAGCAAGAAATTTAGGCGGTTCAGTACGTTCAGGTGAAAAAGCCACGGAAATCATTCTCTATCGACCAATGGAAACAGAGGAAAAAGATGATGACGGTAACATTGTTTATGATGAAAACGGCGAGCCAAAAATGAAACGCTTTGCGGTCATTCGCGGATTTTACGTATTCAATATTGAACAATGTGAGGGACTTGATGAACATTACGAACATATTGAACCTGCGAGTGAAGAATTAAAATTCGCTCTACGTCCTGAACTCAACGCATTACCATTGAAAATGGGCGTAATTGTTCAACATAGACCTCAAAATCAAGCATATTATCAACCAAGCAGTGATGTCATTGTGATGCCTGAACAAACGCAGTTTGATTCAGCTGAACAGTATTATGGTGTGTTACTACACGAAACTGCTCACGCAACAGGTCATCGCACTCGATTAAATCGAGTGGGCATTACCAACAGTGACAAATTTAGTGGCGAAAAATATGCGTTCGAGGAATTAATTGCGGAACTGACCAGTGCCTTTACTTGTGCACATTTAGGTATTTGCAATACTTATGACCAAAACGCAGCTTATCTTGACTCTTGGATAAAATGCTTGAAATCAGATAAACACGCTATTTTCAGAGCCACAGCTGCGGCCCGAGAAGCAACGGATTATTTGATGGATATTTTTGAGAACGAAGAATTAGATTTAGCGGAAGCTAACTAATTTCTTTTGCCAACACAATGAAAATTGTATTGGCTATCTGTACAAGGAGAAGATTATGTCACTTTATTCTGTAGTAGTTTATAATAAACGAACTCAACAGCAAGACCATTTCGTCATAATTCCGCAACAATTAATTCAGTGGCAAAATAGTGATGATATTGAATTAATAGAGATTAACGCTATTACCCCTTGGAGCGGTGAAAATGAAGATGGTGAATATTATGATGATCCTGAATGATAAAAAAATATCTTATGTGAATTTGATACCACTTGGTCGCCGCCTAAATCTAGGCTTCCTGAATTGTGCTATACATTTTCAAATTTATATGGTGTTGTCATACTACGAACCCGACTGTTGATTTACAAGTGTTCTTGTCGATGAACAAAAGGGAGGTTATTCTTCCAATATCAATATTGCTCCTAATGATGAAGTTCGAAAATTTGCAGAAGATTTTTTTGTGAAATTTTTGATGATGACGAGGAACAATACGTTTTAAAATACCAATACCAGCAGGTATTGGTATTTTTTTATCTTCATTTTATTGAGAATAAATACTTTTAAAAGGCGAAAATTTTAAGTTCAATTCGACCTGTCTTGATATTGTGGTACTGAGGCCAATACGATGTATATTTCAAACAAATACTATCTACTGCCCATATTTATTTTTTCTCATTACGCTAATGCCATTCAATATGGAGATATTTGCCACGTTGTAGCAGATTACTATTGGGGTGGCGTATGGGTATCTTATAGCGATAATCAACTAATTTGTGATTATTGGACAATTAATAATCTAGTTTTTGATAGTAATGAAGAAATCAATGAAGAACAATATAATACTGATAACACGACATTCGATGAAGAAACGAATGCCTATGGTAACAAATCTGCTCCAAGTGCTGAAGATTTAGAAACTGAAGCAGATGAAGAATAAAGTGTTTCTGATTATTTTGATAAACTGGTTTCCATCATATTAAATTTATGATCGATGGTAGCATCTCTAACTTTAGCTAAACTACGCCGTTCCATACCGTTCCTGCCATCATCTCCTTCGCCGCCTGGTCTTTCAAATTTTACAAAATCGTACACTTGCTTAACTAACCACTCGACAAATTCGGCCCGAGCTGTAGAGCTGTCATTTCCCGGCGCATTTAAATGTTTAAGAATTTCTAATTTCAATTTGTCTGTCATAGTGTTTTACCCTGTAACGTTAATAGTAATTGGCAAGATAACGAGTTTTAGAGAAAGAGATATAAAAAACTCTCAATCCACTTTATAGAGTTCTCTATTCTTTAATATGTAATTTACAGGCAAAATCCCTAAAAACTTAGAGTGCAGTTTTTAGGGACTGTAAAAACCTAAATATCAAAGTTTTTAGGGAATTAAATCAAGTCCCTAAAAAGTTATAACTTTTGAACATAAGAGGTAAGTATGACTATCGACTACATTACAATCTTGATAATTCTCATTCTTATTTTTGCAATTATTTTTAGTTTCTCTTCAAAACAAAATTTGAACGAAATTATAGAATTAAGGCTAGACCGAATTGATGTAGAAAATGGACTTTTTCACTGTCTAGATTATAAAAATAAAGCATTTTACTTTTATAAAAAGGATATAGCTTATTTTGAAATTGAATATGGCGAAGTTATAGAACAAATTTTTGCTGGCACAAACACAATAAGAACGATTAGACCAAAATTTGTTACATTCTTATTAAATGGAATTAAATTCCGTCTTAAAGATGTAAATGACAATCAAATAAATTTCTTTAAATTTAAAAATGAAAAACATTAATTTTTGAATAGGGGAAAGCAATGAATCCAGAAGATAATGTTAGCAGAATTAAATGTGCTATCACGAGTGCAGATCAACGAAAATTTGAAGCAAAGCCAGTATACACCTATGATATATATCTAAGTAAGGATGAATATAATGAAATGCTATTAAGTGAGAAGAAAATTTTACGTAACTGGATTCTTCAATTTTGGCAATACATTTTGTATTTTTCAACCCTTGCTTATAAATCGGCAATTATTTCCTTAGAACTTATCATTCTAATGATATTTTTTGCATTTATAACCACTGAACCAGTAAAGTCGATAAATCCTAATGAAATTATTTTAATCATAAGAAACCCCATCGCTCCATTATCCGTATTTTCTTGTTTTATTTTATTATTGTTAAATCCGTATTTACGTCATCCCCCAAATATATTTAGAAATTAAGTTTTTAAAAAACTTTATAAGAAAGCTCAAGAAAGTAATAATTTATAAAATTCAATATACTAAAATATGGAGTTATTTATATTT
>NZ_PHGZ01000015.1 GCF_002795405.1 Caviibacterium pharyngocola
CATCGGTCCGCCCCTACAATATACCCCTTTGTCAATAAACTGAGGATTTTATAAATTTTTCAATTTTTCCAACGACGGCGCAAAGTAATAACTGCCGGTCACGGCTTTGGTAAAACCTAACAGACGATCGGTTTTGCCGTCGCGTTCGCCGAACATACTGAGTAATTGTTGTTCGATATTATACAAGGTTGCACAATATGCGATAAAAAACAGTCCGTTCGTGCCACTTGCCAAGCCGTAAGGCAAGCTTTGACGTAAAATTTTCAAGCCTTTGCCGTTTTCTTTTACATCTACCCGACCGACGTGCGAAGTTTCCGGTACGTCTTCCAATTCAACGCTATCCGGTTTGGTGCGACCGATAACGTTTTCTTGTTTTTCATCACTGAGTTTCGCCCATTTCGGCAAATTATGTTCATAACGTTGCGTGAAAACATAGCTGCCGCCCGCATCTTCGCCTTCGGCAATCGTACCGACCGTAGCGCGCGCGTCGCCTTGCGGATTTTCCGTACCGTCGATAAAACCGGTTAAATCCCGATCTTCAATCCAACGGAAACCGTGAATTTCCTGTTTTACTTCAATCGCGGCGCCGAATGCTGCAAGCGCGGCCTGCGCGACGGAAAAATTTACATCCGGACGTAAAGATTGAATATGAATTAACAAATCGTTTTGTGTTGCCGGTGCAGATAAATCGCCTTTACCTAGCGTAGAAAAAGGTTTTAATTCCACCGCACTTTGCGCGCCAGCTAATTGCTTCCATACACGATCACCGAATGCCACCACGGCACCTAAATTCGCCTCGGCATATTGCGCCTGAAACGCCGCCAATTTTTCGCAAAAAGTTTTACAAGCTTGCGCAATCGCAGATAAATCCGTAATGTCGGCTTCCAAATAAATCGCCGCTTTGGTATGTTCCAATAAAACACCGCTTTGAATTGTCATTGTTAACTCCTATCCAGTTCAAATTTCTGCGTTTATCATAAACGCTTTACCCTTGCGTTTCAAGGCAACAGCTTGATTATCCAATTAAATTTCCCTTGCCCTAAATTACAAAAACATAACAAAACAAATGCAGGAAAATAACAAAAACCTGTTTTTGATCAAAAACTGATAACAATTCTCATATTCTTCTTGAAAAATAAAATAATAAGCGGATAATTCCGTTGCAGATAAGAATGACTTTTATTTAGATATTGAGGTGATATGTTTTTATTCCGTTGTTATCGCGCAATGTTATATTGTGCCGCTGCTTTTTTCTGTGTTGTCGCCAATGCGGAAAATAATTTTCAACAATGGGTCGCGGATATTGAAAATCGGTTGGATAAAACCGCATCATTATACGAACAACGTCAAATCGACGACGCCCGCACCGAAGTGCAAATGGCTTATTTCGAAGTGTTCGAAAACCTAGAAGGCCCGATTCGCATTAATTTCTCCGCACAGAAAAGTTATCAAATGGAAGCGACTTTCGGTGAAATTCGTAAAATGATCGGTGAAGAAAAACCGCTTGCCGAGGTAAAAGCAAAAATCGACGGACTCAAAGCCGAATTGCAAGAAGTGTTACCTTCTTTAGCGGACGGTCATCAATTAAACGCTTCCGGACAACACGACGTTTATGAACATCCGGAAATCGCCTTACATTGGCAGAAAAGTTTCAAACAAATCGACGATTTATTAGCGCAATCCATTAGCGCCTATGAAAAAGGCGATTTTGCCGGCGCTAAAAAATTGGTACAACAAGCGCAATACGACGGCTATAAAAATTCCGAAATGGAAATGTCCATTCGCCAAAATCGTTCCGCTGCCATTTCTTCCGGTATCAATCAACAATTCTACGATCTGATTAAACTGAGCGAACAACCGGATCAACTGAATAATTTAGGCTATCAAACCACCGTTTTATTGCAAGATATCGAAGAACAATTACCGAACTTACCGACCACGCGGGAAAGCCAAGCGGTCAGCGAACAAAGTGCGGTGGAAAATTCAACGGATAATGCGACGGAACAAGATTGGGCAAGCGTAAGCGCCGAAGTTAATCAACGTATTCAGCAAGCTATTGCGATTTTTGAAAAAGGTGACAATAAAAAAGCAATGCTTGCGGTGCAAGACGCTTACTTCGACGTCTTCGAAAACAGCGGAATGGAAAATAAAGTCGGCTCGCGCGACAGTAATTTCAAAACCCAACTTGAAGGCTATTTCACTCGTTTAGTCAGCTTGATGAAAGCCGGCGCAGAAACTGAAAAGTTACAACAACAAGCCAGCGGATTAAGCCAAGATTTAGCGAAAGCGGTCGAAATGTTACAGGGTGGAAAACAAAGCGATTGGGCAATGTTTTTATACAGCTTGTTAATCATTTTACGCGAAGGCTTGGAAGCGTTATTAATCGTCGCGGCGATTGTGGCTTATTTGGTGAAAAATAATCATCAGGATAAATTGCCGGTGATTCGCCAATCCGTTTATGTGGCACTGGTTGCCAGCGTGATTACCGCCGCAATTTTCCAATTAGTGTTCTCCAATTCCGGCGCTAGCCGAGAATTATTGGAAGGCTTTACGATGATGATCGCCGTGGTAATGCTATTTATGATGAGCTATTGGCTGTTATCCAAAGTCGAAGCGCAAAACTGGAAACGTTATTTGGAAGGCAAACTTTCCGCCGCATTGACCACCGGTTCGTTGATCGGCTTATGGCTCACCAGTTTCTTAGCGGTCTATCGCGAAGGCGCGGAAACCGTTTTATTCTATTACGCCCTCGCCGGCGACGCCTCAAGTGCGGTCAGTTATTTTTATCTTTTCGCCGGATTTATCGTCGGTGCGCTGATTTTAGCAGTTTGCTATTTCGTTATGCGCTATACCGTGGTGAAACTCCCGCTTAAACCGTTTTTTATGTTTACCGGTTCCTTTATGTATTTAATGGCGTTCGTATTTGCCGGTAAATCGGTGTTGGAATTGATCGAAGGGAAGTTATTCGAGCCGACAATCGTTTCCAACGTACCGGAAATTTCCTGGTTAGGAATCTACCCTTATGCGGAAACCTTAATTCCGCAAGCGATTTTACTCGTTGCCGCTGTTTTTGCCCTTTTCTATATGAAATATCAAAGCAAAAAATCAGCTTAATTATTGACTATCATATCCCTAAAGAGGAGACATTCGACAATGAAAAAAACATTATTAGCCGCTACCCTATTGGCAAGTATTTTAGCCGCGCCTTCGGCTTTGGCATTTAAAGAATATCCGATCGGCGAAGCCGTGACGATGAACGAAATGGAAATCGCCGCCGTTTATTTACAACCGGTAGATATGGAACCGCGTGGTATGGGATTATCGGCGAAAGATTCCGATATTCACTTAGAAGCCGACATTCACGCCACGAAAGGCAATAAAAACGGTTTCGGCGAAGGCGAATGGATGCCGTATTTGACTATTTCTTATACTTTAGTCAACACCGATACCGGTGAAAAACAAGAAGGTACTTTTATGCCGATGGTTGCCGGCGACGGCCCGCACTATGGTGCAAACATCAAAATGATGGGCGTGGGTAACTATAAAGTGACTTACCATATCGATCCGCCGCCGAAAGCCGGTATGCACCGTCATACTGATGAAGAAACCGGTGTCGGTCGCTGGTGGAAACCTTTTGATGTCAGCTATGAATTTAAATTCACCGGCTTAAATTAAATCTTATTTTGCTTGGCACGGAAATTTTCCGTGCCTTTGTGCTATATTCGACACCTGTTTTATAAGGTGTTTTGTCGTTTTAACACTACAACGAAAAATGCGTTTTTGCCCTAACAAATTATGAATTACTACTTTGTCTTTCTCTTACAATCTATTTTGCCGCTTGCCTTGCTGCTCGGTTGCTATCGGGTGAATTATCCCGAAACAAGCATTAAAAAACTGTTTTGGCTAACCTTTTTCGGTTTGGCTTTCGGTATTGTTATCAGTCTCAATTATCCTACCGGGCAAAAAGCCGCATTAGTCCAAAATGCCGGCTTATTATTTACATTCGTTTTGTTTTATGTCTGCCAATTCTTTTCTTCGCGTTTTTTGGCAAATGCGTGGCAATTTATTTTAAGCCTCATCGCCGGTCTGCTTTGGGCAAAAGATCCGAATATTGCCGCCATTACTAACACCGACGTCATCAATACAGAATTTATTTTGCACCTAAGTGCGGTGATTTTAGGGCTATTTTTCTGCATTTTTATCGCGGTTTATTTGGTATTATTGTTCGGTCAAAGCAAAAAATTACAAAAACTGACCGCACTTCGCCTGATAATCATCACCGTGATTACCGCACTTTTAATTATTCCGACAGCGGGCGAATTACTATTAAATTTAATGAAATTACAAGTATTGGATTTAACCAAAGCCCGTTTAAGTTTTGTTGCAAAAGCCGGCAATATCACGACATATTTTAACTATATCAATGCAGGATTGCTGCTTTTCATTATTGCGGCTTTTGCCTTAAAGGTTTATTCGCCTTATAAAACGCAGGCTCAAAATGAAACCCAACCGATTGAAAAACGCAAAAAAACCGCGTTAATGCGCAACGCTTATAAAACCCTATTGTGGGGCGTTTTCGCCGTGTTCACCTTAATCGGCAGCCAGCTTTATTGGGATCTCGTTGCCTCCCAACCGCCGCGACTTTCCGAAGCCTTGCCGGTGAATTTAGATCAAAATAACAATGTGCGTATTCCGATTGAACAAGTCAAAGACGGCAAATTGCACCGTTTTGTCTGGATTGCGGGCGACGGCAAAGCGGTTCGTTTTTTCATCATCAACCGCTCAAGCAAAAATCTCAGTCTTGCTGCAGTATTTGATGCCTGTATTCTATGCGGCGATCAAGGCTATGTAATGGAAGGCGATCAAGTGGTTTGCGTCGGTTGCGGCGTGCGAATGTTCATCCCGTCCATCGGCAAACCGGGCGGGTGTAATCCTGTACCTATCGAAAATTGGCAACAAGAAAACGGTGAAGTGGTCATCAGCCGGAAAAGCTTGGAAGACGGGCTGAATTATTTCTCGACCATTGTGGAATTGGATGTGCAAGATCCCGTTGACGGCACGAAATTAAAAAATACAACCGCCGAACATAAATACAATTACGACGGAATCACCTACTTTTTTGCGAACGAACAAAATTTAAACGCGTTCCGCGATGATCCCGTTCGTTACATTGAAAAAACGGGAGGCGCACGGTAATGCTGGCAAGAATGTTATTTCAATCTTGGCGACACGGCTTAAAACGTAAGCTGTTAGCCATTATTACGATTTTTCTGGCGGCGGGATTGGTTTCCGCCCTACTTGCGGTTTCCATTGATATCGGCGACAAAATGGCGCGCGAATTAAAATCTTACGGTGCGAATATTCTTGTCGAACCCGCGGGTAGCGCCGTGTTGCCACAAGATATTAGCGGAAACAGCGCGCTTTCCACCCAAGATTTTTTAGACGAAAAAGAACTGCCGAATGTTAAAGACATTTTCTGGCGCAATAATATCGTCGGTTTTGCACCGCTCTTATCCGCCGAAGTGGACGCCGTTTCCGCGCGCGATAATCAGCCGCAACGCGTCAGTGTTTTAGGCACGTTTTTCGATCGCCCGATTGCCGTACCCGACGAGGACGATTATCACACCGGACAACGCATTATCAGCCCTTATTGGAAAGTTGAAGGCGATTGGGTGGATGACAGTGCCGAGCAAATCAATACGCCGATTCCGTCGCTTATCGGCGAGCAACTTGCCAAAACAACCGGCTGGAAAAAAGGCGATCACTTAACTTTAACCTATCAAGAGGATGAGTTTACCGGCTCGATTCAAGTTGAAATTAAAGGCGTTTTATCCACCGGCGGCACGGAAGAACAACAGCTGGTAATTCCCTTAAGTGCGGTGCAAAATTTGCTTGATTTAGACGGTAAAATTCAGGCGATTAAAGTTTCCGCGCTTACCGTTCCTGAAAACGAATTATCGCGCAAAGCCCGTGCCAATGCGGATGCACTGGCGGCGGAAGAATACGATCGTTGGTATTGCACGGCTTATGTTTCTTCGATTTCTCACCAGCTGGAAGAAGCTATCTCCGGCGCGATTGTTCGTCCGATTTGGCAAGTTGCGGCATCCGAAGGCGTCGTGATTGAAAAAATTCAACTCTTACTGGCAGTTGTGACGATTGCCGCGTTAATTGCGGCGGCAATGGGAATCGCCTCTTTAATGACCACCGGCATTATCGAACGCAGCAAAGAAATCGGTTTGATGAAAGCCTTAGGAGCTTATCAATGGCAAATCGTGTTGTTATTTTATTGCGAAGCCGTAATCAGTGCCTTAATCGGCGGCGCGCTCGGCTGTATCGCCGGTTGGGGCTTAGCAAAATTTATCGGCACAGCCCTATTCGGATCGCCGTTAAGTTTTGCTTGGATCGTGATTCCTTGCGTGCTGGTGCTATCCGTTTTGATCGCATTAATCGGCACTTGGTTCCCGGCGCACCGTATTGCGCGTTTATATCCTGTCGAGGTGTTGTATGGACGTCAATAAACCGTTAAAAACCTCAAATGAAATGTTTTGGCGCTTAATATTTCGCTCTCTGCGCTTACGCTTGCAACGAGTCGCCATTATTTTTGCCGCCCTTACCGTCGGTGCGAGCATTGTCACCGCAATGGCGGCGGTTTATTTTGATATAAACACCAAAATGAGCCAAGAATTGCGTACTTTCGGCGCCAATTTTTATATCGGTCCGAGCCACGGTACGCTTTTAAAAGAAAGCGAACTTAAGCGCATTTTACATCATTCGCCGCCGGGCTTGATTACCGCAGCCAGCCCGTATCTTTACGGCATTGCACGTTCCGATTTAGAAAAAATCGTCATAATGGGCGTGTGGTTTGAAGATATGCCGACTCTTGCCCCTTATTGGCAAATTACCGGCAGCGCTATCGGCGTGAATTTTGACGATCGTAATGCGATGATCGGCAAAACCCTTGCCGAACGCTTACATTTAAAAGTCGGCGATCAGATAAAATTAAGTAAAAATGCCGTGGAAAAACATAGCTTTAAAATCAAAGCCATTGTAGAAAGCGGCGATGCAACGGACAATATGTTAATCGTCAATTTGGAATTCGCCCAAGATTGGTTGGAAAAAGACGGTTTGGCGACAAATGCATTTCTAAACGTCAAAAACGATCAAGGTCAAGTAGAACAATTCGCTGCGGATTTACAACAGCGCTATCCCGATTTGGAAATTCGTCCGATTCGAAAAGTATCCGCCTCCGAAGGACAAATTTTAGATAAAATCAAAGGGTTAATGGGATTGATTTCTTTAGTAATTTTGATCCTCGCCACCCTTTGCGTAAATACAACTTTAATCGCGATTGTCGGCGAACGCGCCAAAGAATTTGCTTTACAAAAAGCCTTGGGCGCTAAACGAAGCGACATTGTGAAACAAATCGCAACGGAGATTTTGATCATTGCCGTCTGCGCAATTATTTCGGGCTTAATTATCGGCTATTTCCTTGCCCAAGTGCTCGGCTTAACCGTTTTCAAAGCCTATATCGATATGCGCTTGCCGGTGATTCCGATTACCATTCTACTTTCGTTAATCGTGGCGTTTATCGCCGTTATTGTGCCAACCCGCCGCGCGTTGGACATTCAAACTGCCAACGTGTTAAAAGGGGAATAAAATGAAAAATTACGTTATTGAAACACAACATTTATATAAAAGATTCGATCAAGTGACCGCACTTGAAGATATTAATATTCAAATTGCTACGGGCGAATTCGTGGCGATTATGGGCGCATCGGGTTCCGGCAAAACCACATTAATGAATATTTTAACCGGCTTGGACACCGCAACGGAAGGTAAAGTGATTTTAGACGGCGTGGATGCTGCTCAGCTTGACGAAACCGGACGCCAGCGTTTTCGCGCAGAAAAAATCGGTTTGGTCTTCCAACAATTTCACCTTATTCCCTATTTAACCGCGTTGGAAAACGTGATGCTTGCGCAACATTATCACAGCATTATTGACGAACAAGCGGCAAAAGAGGTATTAGAACAAGTGGGTTTGGGTCATCGAATTGATCACCGCCCGAGCCAACTTTCCGGCGGCGAACAGCAACGCGTGTGTATCGCACGCGCGTTGGTCAATCAACCTCCGGTGATTTTCGCCGACGAACCGACCGGTAACTTAGACGAAAAAAATGAAAAATTGGTGTTGGATTTGCTGCAAGATCTCAATAAACAAGGACGCACCATCGTGATGGTGACGCACAATCCGGAATTAGGTAAATTAACCGATCGCACGATATTTTTACAACACGGTAAATTTTTACGAGAAGAAAAGAATATTCGTCTATGAAATTCAATAATTTAATAAAATGGTTACTGATAAGTGCGGTCGGTTTTTGCTTAATTTCCTGTAAGGAGGAAACGGCAACCGTCGGCGGACAAGCACCGGAAATAGCCGTATTCGATTTACAAGGTCAGCCGGTTAATTTACAAGATTACCAAGGAAAAACCACGCTACTGAATTTTTGGTCGGAAACTTGCGGAATCTGTATCGCCGAACTCAAAGAACTGGCACAACTTGAGCAAGAAAATCCGAATAAGATTCATATCTTAGCCATTAATATCGACGGTGCGAACGCCGACACGCAGAAAACGGTGGAAAAACGTCAAATTCATTTACCTGTGGTAAAAGATCAAATGAAAATTAGTGCGGAGCGCTATCAATTAATCGGTACGCCGACCTCATTTATTATTGACCCGCAAGGCAAAATACTTTATAAATTCGAGGGCTTGATTCCCCAAGATATACTGACAAATTTATTTAAAGGTAACTAATGAAAACATCCTACTCTACACTGGCGATCGCCGCATTAACCTTATGTACCGCCACTGCCGGCTATGCGGATCTTGAGCGCGGGAAACGTTTATTTAACCAATCTTGCGCAATGTGTCACGGTAAACAAGGCGAAAAATCGGCACTCGACCAATCCGCGTTGTTAAATACATTAAAAACCGATGAAATTATCACCGCACTTCAAGCGCGCAAAGCGGGTGAAATCGTCGGTGCCGGCAATGCGGCGAAAAACCGCCTTAGCGAAGAAGATATGAAAAGTCTTGCCGAATATATCGAAACCTTGAAATAACTAGGTTTTACATTGGAAAAGACGAAAGGGATACCGCTTGGTATCCCTTTTCTTTGACATAAATTCAATACAGATTTTATCCTGGCAGTGTCGATAGTTAGGCTTGCGGGTGTCTTTCCGCAACTTCTTTCAACAAGGTTTGTAACTCGCCTTGTTGAAACATTTCCAACACAATATCACAGCCACCGATCAGCTCGCCTTCCACCCATAATTGTGGGAAAGTCGGCCAATTTGCATAAGCGGGCAATTCTGCGCGAATATCCGGATGTTGTAAAATATCCACATAGCCGAAAGGCACTTGGCAATTAATCAATGCTTCTACCGCTCGTGCGGAAAATCCGCAAGACGGAAATTTCGGCGAGCCTTTCATATAAATAAGGATCGGGTTTTCGCTAATTTGTTTTTTAATTTTTTCTAAGGTTTCCATAATTTTCCTCAACTGGCATAAAGTGGCTAGATTGTAGCATAGGCGCAATCAGATACCAATAAGCCGAGAGAAATAATCAACTATTTACCAACTTCCGCCGGCGCCACCGCCACCAAAGCCGCCTCCGCCGAATCCACCGCCGGAGCCGCCTCCGAAGCCACCGCTACCAAATCCGCCGCCAAAACCACCGCCGTTTCCGCGACGACGTGAAAGCGTGGATTGCCGGCGTAAAATTTCGCTAGGATGATTATTGGTCGGGCTGATATAAGGTGTTCGGCGCCAATTCAATTCGCCAAAAAGCACGAACAGCACAAAAATAGTGATCATTATGAAAGGAATATATTGTTCCCAACTGTCATCTTCCTCTTGTTGTGCATCAAATTCGCCTTTGCTGGCGGCAATGATATAATCCAAGCCGTTGCGAATACCTTTGGCGTAAAATCCTTGTTTAAATTGCGGCGTAATCGCATTTCGAATCACTTGTGACAAAAAGGCGTCCGGTAACACACCTTCCAAGCCCTGCCCCGTTGCAATAAAGATCTTTCGATCATCTACGGCAATCAACATCAACACGCCGTTATTCAACTGTTTACGACCTATGCCCCATTTATCGCCCAAAGCAAAGGTATATTGCGCGATTTCGTATTCTCCGGTCGTCGGAACCAACACCACGGCAATTTGCGAACTGGTTTCCTTTGAATAATCGATAAGCTTTTGTTCAAGCTGCGCTTTTTCGCCTGTCGTGAGCGTGTTTGTATAATCATTGACATAACGAAACGGATTCGGACTTGCAGGAAAATTAACCGCCCACAAGCTCGAACAACAAAAAACAAACAGAAAAACCACCGCACTTTCCATTAATTTAATCATTAATGATCACCTCGTTATCCAGTTCGTTTTTATCATCCGGTTGAACGGGAAAATGCTCGGCAAGTTTTTTTCCGCTTTGTTCAATCGCGGCAATAACACCTTGCGTATATTGATTTTGTTTGAAATGATCGATCATCAGTTCGCATTGGCTACGCCAAAATTCATCGCCGACATATTGGTGAATGCCTTGATCGCCGATAATCGCACATTGATGATCTTTATAAGCAATGTAAATCAACACGCCGTTACGCGCTTGCGTCACCGTCATTTCTAATTCGTCGAACACTTGCAATGCACGCTCTACCGCCGAATAAGTGCGGTCGGTTTTCGGCATATTTCGCTCGATATAAACGCGCAATTCCGCCGAACTCAACAATTCAAGGCGGTATATTGCCGCCTCGATTTGTTGTTTATCAAAAGGTATTCCGGAAAATAGCCCCATAGCAATACTCTAATTAAAGTTTACGACAGGTGCGTTTTCCGAACCGGCTGTCGATTTAAAATAAGGTTTTTCTTTAAACCCTAAAATCATCGCCGCTAATTTTGTCGGGAATTGGCGAACTTTTTGGTTATATTCACGCGCCGCTTCATTAAAGGTATTACGCGCCACATTAATTCTGTTTTCCGTACCTTCAAGCTGCGCTTGTAAATTCATAAAGCCTTCGTGTGCTTTTAATTCCGGATATTTTTCGACCGTAACAAGTAAACGTGATAACGCGGAACCCACATTATTTTGTTCTTGTTGGAACTGCGCTAATTGTTCCTCGCTCATATTTGCCGGATCGATTTTCGTTTGGCTGGCTTTTGCACGCGCTTCAATCACTTGCGTTAAGGTTTCTTGTTCGAAATTCGCTTGACCTTTTACCGTATTGACTAAATTCGGAATTAAATCGGCACGACGTTGATATTGCGATTCTACATTTGCCCAAACCGAATCGATTTTTTCTTCTGCTTGAACCAAACCGTTGTAGCTACTCATTAGCGTAAAACCCGCAATAATCGCAACAATAATTACTAAAAGCCATTTTTTCATAGGTGTGTCCTTATAAGGATAATTTTTTCTAAATATAACAAAAGACCTAAACATAGGTTTAGGTCTTTTTTAGGAAATTCATTAAAGAATTAACAAATAATTATTTGTTACCTTTAACAGAAATTTCTACGCGACGGTCGTCAGCTAAACAAGCGATTAATGCTTTACGCGCTTTAACTGAGTCACATTTGTTACCTGTTACAGGGTTAGTTTTACCATAACCTGTTGCAGAGATAGCTTCTTGAGCAACACCTTTAGATACTAAGTAGTTAGCTACTGTATCAGCACGACGTTGAGATAATTTTAAGTTAGAAGCTTCTGAACCGATACGGTCAGTATAACCGGCAACTGCAACTTGTGGACCGCTTAATTGAGCGATTTCACCGTAGATACCGTCTAATACGCCTTGCGCTTCAGGTTTTAAGTTTGCTTTACCGAATGCGAAAGTAACGTCAGAGCTTAATGCGAAAGTTTTGCTTACAACTTCAGGAGCAACAACCGGAGCACCTTGACCGAAACGGTAAGATAAACCTGCAGTTACAGAACCGATGCTTGGAGTGTAGTCAGCACGTGTACCGTCAGCATTTTTCAATTTACCAACTTTGTTGATCCATTGATATTCTAAGCGTAATGCCAATTCAGGTAATGAAGGTAAGTTGTATTCAACACCAGCTGCGAATACCGGAGACACTTTTAAGCTGTGTTCACGTTCCCAAACGCCTTCGGAACCTTTTTTGTTTTTGTAGTCAGAACGGATTAAAGCTGCACCAACACGGCCGTAAACATCTAAACCGTCTAATACTTGGTAGCTACCTTTTAAGCTTAAGTGCGCACCGTGGTTAGTGTGTTTAGAAATAGTCACACCTTCTTCACGGATTTTAGCACGACCGAAATCGTCATAACCTAATTCAACGGCTAAACCTAAGTTATCTTGGTTAAGAACTTGGTAACCACCGAATACACCGTAAGTAAGGGAGTTACGTAAATAACCGTAACCTTCTTCTTCAAATTGTGTGTAACCATCGTGGAAAGATGCCCAACCAGCTTTTGCACCAGCATAGAAAGTATTTGCTTGTGGAGCTGCTTGTGCTACTGAAGCTGCTGCTAAACCAGCGATTGCTAATGCGATTGCAGTTTTTTTCATTTGGATGATCCTCTATTTAGTCATCAATAAAATTAAAAATTAAAGTTCCATCTAACTCTAGCTGAAACCTAAACACGATTTAGTGTTATAGTGATCTTAAACTTTTTTTATAAAAAAACAAACTTTTTTTTATAAAAACGAACTTTTTCTTCGCTCGATAGTTTAAAATGCGTATCCGTTAGGGTATCGAATTTGCCCTATCTCTCCTTTTGACAAATTCATTTTCTTCAGTTTCCTAAAGAATTGTTCAAAAGTATGCATATTATCATCTTGAAAAAATAGAAAATCAAACACTTTTTGCATATTTAGCTCAAAAAACAAACAGTCAACATCCTAAATCTGCTATTTTTTGAACTTTTTTTGAAGCCAATAACACTCCATAAGAAGTAATGCCTTATTCGGTTAATTTCATTGAGAAGATTTATCCCTATATATAAAGCAGAAAATTTTTCTAACTAAACACGGCAGATATGCTAGAATTTCCGACTAAATTCGCTGTTTTAAACTTATTTACTTAACCGATGTCAATGAGAGTAATATAAATGCTGCCACGTTTAAATGATATTCCCCAATTAAATGAACTTGTTTCCGATTATTTACAAGAACTCGCTCGTCAACATTTTGACGGCGATATTGCCTCTGGTTACGGCGAACGGCTCAGTCTGGCAACGGATAACAGCGTTTATCAACAAATTCCGCAAGCAATTTTGTTTCCGAAGAATACGGCGGATGTGGTACGAATCACTAAGCTCGCCCAACAAGAAAAATATCTTTCTTTAACTTTTACACCGCGCGGCGGCGGCACGGGCACCAACGGGCAAGCCGTGAATAACAATATTATCGTCGATTTATCCCGCTATATGACGCAGATTTTAGAATTTAACGCGGAAGAACGTTGGGTGCGCGTCCAAGCGGGCGTGGTGAAAGACCAATTAAATCAATTTCTCAAACCTTACGGCTTATTTTTTTCACCGGAATTATCCACCAGCAACCGCGCGACCTTAGGCGGAATGATCAATACCGACGCCTCCGGACAAGGTTCGCTAAAATACGGCAAAACTTCCAACCACGTTTTAGGCTTACGCGCCGTTTTAATTAACGGCGAAATATTAGATACAAGTGCGGTCAAAACCGAAGGTTTTTTGGAAAATTTGGCGCAACAAAAATTACCTGCATTGAGTAAAACGCTACATCAAGAAATTTTTCAACGTTGTCGAGATAAACGACAAACCATTTTGTGCGATTTACCGCAGCTCAATCGTTTTTTAACCGGCTATGATTTAAAAAACGTCTTTAACGACGACGAAAGCGAATTTAATTTAACCCGTATATTAACCGGCTCGGAAGGATCATTGGCATTTATTTGCGAAGCGACCTTAAATCTAACGCCGATTCCGCAATATCGCACCTTGATCAATATTAAATACCGTTCTTTTGATGCGGCGTTGCGCAATGCACCTTTTATGGTCAAAGCCGAAGCGCTTTCGGTGGAAACCATCGATTCAAAAGTACTGAATTTGGCGAAACAAGATATTATTTGGCATTCCGTTAATGAATTATTGACCGAAGATCCGAATAATCCGATTTTAGGGTTAAATATTGTCGAATATGCCGGCAATAATCAAACCTTGATCGAAAAACAAGTCCGTCACCTATGTGAACAGCTTGATGAAAAAATTCAACGTAAACAAGATGATATTATCGGCTATCAAATTTGCTCCGATTTAACTTCGATCGAACGGATTTATGCAATGCGCAAAAAAGCGGTGGGCTTATTAGGCAATGCCAAAGGCAACGCGAAACCGATTCCTTTTGTGGAAGATACTTGCGTACCACCCGAACATCTTGCCGATTATATCGGTGAATTCCGCGCCTTATTGGATAAACATCAGTTGCAATACGGAATGTTCGGTCACGTTGATGCCGGCGTTTTACACGTTCGTCCCGCCTTAGATTTATGTGATAAACAACAGGTTCTGCTTTTTAAAGAAATATCCGATCGCGTGGTTGAATTAACCCATAAATATGGCGGCTTAATTTGGGGTGAACACGGTAAAGGAATGCGCTCCCATTACGGCGAAACCTTCTTCACGCCGGAACTGTGGCAAGAATTGCGTTATATAAAATCTTTGTTCGATCCGCATAATCGCTTGAATCCGGGGAAAATTTGCACGCCGTTAAATAATGACGCGTCACTCTACTCCATTCTTTCGCCGATGCGTGCCGATCAAGATCGCCAAATTCCGATTCAAATGCGCGAAGAATTTTCCGGCGCAATGAATTGTAACGGGAACGGCTTGTGCTTTAATTTTGACGTTAACAGCACAATGTGCCCGTCAATGAAAGTCAGCAAAAATCGCCTTTATTCGCCGAAAGGGCGCGCAGCGATGATTCGAGAATGGCTGCGTTTAATGGCGAACGAACAGGTTCAGCCGGCGCAGTTGGACTTCCGCCAAACGGAAATTAAGCTCACCGATTTGCTTGCACGCATTGGTAATACTATCAAAAAACGTCGCGGCGAATACGATTTTTCGCACGAAGTGAAAGCGGCGATGGATACTTGTTTAGCCTGTAAAGCTTGCGCCAGCCAGTGCCCGATTAAAATCGACGTGGCAAGTTTCCGCTCGAAATTCGTTTATTTTTATCACAGTCGCTATTTGCGCCCGTTAAAAGATTATGTCGTCTCCAATGTGGAAACCGTCGCGCCGTTAATGGCGAAAGCGCCGACATTCTTTAATTTCTTTACTGCGGCGAAATTAACCAAACCGCTTGCGGAAAAAATATTGGGAATGACGGATTTGCCGTTGCTCAGCGTGCCTTCGTTGCAACAACAATTAGTGGAAATCGGCTATCAAGGTTATTCGCTCGAACAATTAGAAACACTGAATGCACAAGAAAAACAGGATATGCTGCTCATCGTGCAAGATCCGTTTACCTCTTATTATGATGCCAAAGTGGTTGCCGATTTCGTTCGTTTAACCCAAAAACTCGGTTATAAACCGGTGGTTTTACCTTTTAATCCGAACGGCAAAGCACAGCATATTAAAGGCTTTTTGAACCGCTTTGCCAAAACCGCAAAAAACCAAGCGGAATTTTTAAATCGAATGACGAAGTTATCCCTGCCGTTGGTTGGCGTTGATCCGGCGATTGTGTTGTCTTATCGCGATGAATATAAAGAAGTGCTTGGGCAAAATCGCGGTGATTTCCAAGTGATTACCGCGCACGAATGGTTAAAAGTTCAACTTCAATCGGAAGCACGCCAAAGTGCGGTGAAAAATTTGCTTAAAAATGACCGCACTTCTGACGAAATATGGCATTTATATCCGCATTGCACCGAATCCACCGCGATGCCGAACAGCCCGAAAGAATGGCAAGGCATTTTTGCCGCATTCGGTCAACAACTAGCCGTTGAAAACGTCGGTTGCTGCGGAATGGCGGGCACGTTCGGACACGAAACTCAACATATTGCGATGTCAAAAGAAATTTATGCGTCTTCTTGGGCGAAAAAATTAGCCGGAAAAAATCCGGAATATTGCTTGGCAACCGGCTATTCTTGCCGTAGTCAGGTAAAACGTTTGGAGCATTGGCAGCCGAAACATCCGGTTCAAGCCTTATTAACCTTGCTTAAATAAATCCTTGGTTGAGATCACAAGATGAACATTTGGAAAAAACAATTCAGCCTTAAACAACTCAATCGTCTTAATGAAGGCTGCGCGGTCGATCATTTAGGCATTGAATTCACCGCACAAGGCGATGATTGGCTGGAAGCTACGATGACGGTAAACCATAAAACCACGCAACCGATGGGCTTGTTACACGGCGGCATTTCCGCCGCCCTTGCCGAAACGGTCGGTTCCCTCGCCGGTTTTTGTTGCGTCGAACAACATCAGGCGGTGGTCGGCATTGAATTAAACGCCAGCCATTTGCGCCCTGTCAGCGGCGGAAATATGATCGCCAAAGCTTCTCCCGTACGTTTGGGAAAAACCTTGCACGTTTGGCAAATCGATATCCGCGATCAACAAGATAAACTCTGTTGTAGTGCACGTTTAACGCTTTCGGTAATCAATCAATGAAAAAGATCGGTATTATTCTCTCCAATTTAGGCACGCCGGACAGCCCAACGCCGCAAGCCGTCGCCCGTTATTTATGGCAATTTTTAACGGATCCGCGCGTGGTGGATTTGCCTCGTTGGCGCTGGCTACCCTTATTGAAATGGATTATTCTGCCGCGTCGCGCCAAACGAATCGCCAAAACTTATCAATCGGTTTGGCAAGCCGAAGGATCACCGTTGCTGGCGATTACCCGTCGGCAGCAAGCCGCGCTGCAACAATATCTGGAAAACCAAGGGTTGGATTGTATCGTGGAAATCGGAATGACTTACGGCAATCCTTCGATGGCAAGTGCGGTGCAAAATTTAATTGAAAAACAAACGGATGAAATTATCGTACTGCCGCTTTATCCGCAATACAGCAGCACCACGACCGGCGCCGCATTGGATAGTTTTACCGCCGTCTTAAAAAATCACCGCGCCATTCCGCCGTTTAAATTCATTCATTCTTATCATTTGGATGAAAATTATATTCAAGCTTTGGCGGAATCGATCAAAGTGCGGTTTAAATCCGATGAGTTTTTACTTTTTTCTTTTCACGGTATTCCGTTGCGTTATGAAGAAAACGGCGATTATTACCGCGAACACTGCAAACAAACGGTGTTAGCCGTGGTGGATCAGCTAGGTTTAAGCGAGAATCAATGGGGTTTATCCTTCCAATCTCGTTTCGGGCGAGAAGAATGGTTGCAACCTTATACGGATCAAGAAATGAAAAACATTACCGCTCGCCAAGGCGTGCAAAAAATCGCCCTGATTTGTCCGGGATTTGCCGCCGATTGCCTGGAAACCCTTGAAGAAATCGAGCAGGAAAATCGCGCGCTTTTCCTACAACACGGCGGCACGGAGTTTCAATATATTCCGGCGCTGAATGCCGATAAATCGCACATTGAAATGTTAGCAAAACTCATTTTAAACGAAGTGCGAGAACGATAAAAAAGCGGGCAATGCAATCCCAAAGTCGGGCTAACCGTTCAGCTAATTAAAATACCCTCTTAATCCAAGCGCGGTCAGACAGATTTAGTTACATCCACTGACCTCTAAATTAACCTGACCGCGCTGTGAGAGTGGCAAAGCCACTCAACTATGCGTAACCGATTGCGACCGCAGGTCGCTGTCGGACTATATCACCGTGACAATCGGTTTATCCTTACGTTCCAGCAAGCGTCCTATTTCGATTAATTCGATACCCTGTTCGCGCGCCACGTTTTTCACTTGTTCTTCGCTTTCCGCTTTCACCGCGATCAATAAACCGCCGGAGGTTTGCGGATCACATAATACGGATTTTTGCAGATCGGTCATCGGACCGACTTTGTGGCCGTAACTTTCGAAATTGCGTCCGGTTCCGCCCGGAATACAGCCTTTTTCAATATAGCGAATGACACCGTCTAAAGTTTTGATTTTGTCGAAAAAAACCTCCGTACTTAACTCGGATCCTTCGCAAATTTCGATAAGATGCCCTAATAATCCGAATCCTGTGACATCGGTCATTGCGGTAATGTCGTCAATTTCGGCAAATAAACTGCCGATATCGTTCATTTTACACATTGTTTCCGTCGCCAATCCTTTGTGTTCGGCTTTCAGCTTGCCTTTTTTCTCCGCCGTGGTTAACACGCCGATACCGAGCGGTTTGGTTAAATAAAGGTTACAACCTGCTTGCGCCGAGGCGTTTTTCTTCACTTTTTCGGTGTTGATGATACCGGTGACCGCCAACCCGAAAATCGGTTCCGGCGCGTCGATAGAATGTCCGCCGGCAAGGGCGATACCCGCTTGTCGGCAGGCAAAACGTCCGCCGTCCACAATTTTTTGCGCCACGGACGCCGGCAATAATTTAATCGGAAAACCTAAAATCGCAATCGCCATAATCGGTTTACCGCCCATTGCAAAAATATCGCTGATAGCATTGGTAGCGGCGATTCGCCCGAAATCAAAAGGATCATCGACAATCGGCATAAAAAAATCCGTGGTGCTGATAATCCCGATACCATTGCCAATATCATACACCGCCGCGTCGTCTTTCGTTTCGTTGCCCACCAATAAATGCGGGTCAACGAATTTTTCCATTTCCGAATGTAAAATACTTTCCAGCACTTTCGGTGAAATCTTACAACCGCAACCCGCACCGTGACTATATTGGGTTAATCTGACGGTTTGCGTAACGGTTTCGTTTAATTCGTGCTGAATATCGTTCAATTTTGTGTTTTCCGCTTGCATTTTCAACTCCTTTGAAGGTCGATTTTGTTGAATTATACCGCCGTTTGCACGAAAGTGTCTAAAAGTGCGGTGAAATTTTTGTGATTTTCTCAGGTTCTTTATACAATAAGCGCAAGAAAATAAAAAAGGAAGATTATGACAAAAAATAAACGCCCAACATTGCAAGATATTGCCAATCATCTCGGCGTAACAAAAATGACGGTCAGTCGTTATTTGCGCAATCCTGATTCCGTCGCCCAAGATACAAGAATAAAAATCGCCGCGGCGGTGGAGGAATTCGGCTATATTCCCAATCGTGCGCCGGATATTTTATCCAATGCGAAAAGTCGCGCTATCGGTGTGTTGCTCCCCTCACTCACCAACCAAGTGTTTGCCGATGTGTTGAAAGGCATTGAACAAATTACCGATCAAGCGGGTTATCAAACGATGCTCGCCCACTACGGCTATAGCGAACAAAAAGAAGAACAACGAATCGAAAGTTTGCTTTCCTATCACGTTGACGGTTTGATTTTATCGGAAAATCATCACACGCCGCGCACGCTTAAAATGCTGGAAGTCGCCAATGTACCGGTGATTGAAATTATGGACAGTGGCGAGGTCGGTATTCAACAAGTGGTCGGGTTCGATAATATCGCGTCGGCGCAGTTAATGGTGGAAACGATGATCAATCGCGGCTATAAAAATATCGTTTATTTCACCGCGCGAATGGATAAACGTACAAAACTGAAAATGATCGGCTATGAACAGGCAATGCGAAAACACGGCTTGGAACCGCATAGTTTGATTACCGAAGAACCTTCTTCTTTCACTTTGGGCGCGGATTTATTACAAAAAGCCTTAAGCCAATATCCGGATATGGACGGTATTTTTTGTACTAACGACGACTTAGCGATCGGCGCGCTGTTCGAATGCCAACGTTTAGGCATTAAAATTCCGCAACAAATCGCCGTCGCCGGATTTCACGGTCACGATGTCGGACAATCAATGACGCCGCAACTCGCCACGGTAATTACACCGCGTTTGGAGATCGGCAGAGTCGCCGCACAAGAACTGTTAAACCGTTTAAACGGCATACCGGCGCAAAGTAATATCATCAACTTAGGTTATCAAATTAATTTGGGCGAAAGTATTTAAACGAAAGGCGATGAAATTCATCGCCTTTGTATTGTTCGTTTTTAAACGCTGTTTGACTTGGTGAATTGACGTAATAATCCGTATCCGACCACGGCAGAAACACCGGATCCCAGCAAAATCCCCAAACGGGCAAAAGCGGTTAATTCACTCGCGCCTTCACCGCCGAACGCCAATCCGGAGAGGAACATCGACATCGTAAACCCGATACCGCACAACACGGCGACGGCAAAAATCTGCTTAAAATTAATCCCTTCCGGTAGTTGCGCAAGGCGTAATTTCACCGCCAAAAAGCTAAACAAGAAAACGCCGATCGGTTTGCCCAGCAATAACCCTAAACTCACGCCTAAGGTTAGCGGCGAAAGTAGCGCCTCCGCGCCGATTCCCGATAAAGATACGCCGGCATTGGAAAAAGCAAATAGCGGTAAGATCATAAAAGAACACCAAGGTGCTAAGGCGTGTTCCATTTCATATAACGGTTTTTTGCCGTGTTTTCCTTTCAACGGCACGCAGAAACCGATAATCACACCGGCTAAGGTGGCGTGTACTCCGGATTTTAACACCGAAACCCATAAGACCAATCCGACAATAACGTAAGCGACTAAATTCGATACTTTCAAGCGATTTAATAAAATTAAGCCGATAATGGCGATACTCGCTAAAATTAACGCGCGCGTACTTAACTCGTGCGAGAAAAATAACGCAATGACAATAATCGCACCTAGGTCGTCAATAATCGCCAGCGCCAATAAAAAGATCTTTAAGGCGAAAGGTACGCGGCTGCCCAATAAGCCTAATACGCCTAAGGCGAAGGCAATATCCGTCGCCATAGGAATCGCCCAGCCGTCTTGATATTGCGGAATATCTTTATTAATCCACCAATAAACCAACGCCGGCACAATCATTCCGCCTAATGCGCCGACGGCGGGAAAAACCGCCCGTTGATAACTGGAGATCGCGCCCACCAGCATTTCCCGCTTCACTTCCAAACCGACCAAAACAAAAAACACCGCCATAAATCCGTCGTTCACCCACATCAATAAGGGCTTATTAATTTCTACAATCGAACCGAATTGAATAATGACGGGCGCATCCAGAAAACTAAAATAATAATCGCGCAAAGGTGTGTTTGCCAATAACACGGCAAAGGCGGCGGCAAATAATAAAATCATTCCGCCCGCAGCTTCTAATTTCATAAAATAGCGAATATACCTAACCATTTACTCTCCTTAACTTAACAATAAAAAACCATAACGTCGTTTTTTGTAACATAAAAGTTAAATTCGGATCAAGGCGAATCGGCAACATTTTGTTTTTTATGAAAAAAATGCGGACAATTTCACAAAAATCGACCGCACTTTTTATTATTTCGGATTGAATGTTAAAGCTGATGATATACTTTAAGCGCATAGGCATCGGACATTCCGGCGATATAATCGCAAATCACTCGCCGTTTTTTATCGTCCGGCGCATTCGCCCAACGATTTGCCGTATTGCGCGGCAATAGGCGCTCCGGATCGCTGTCAAAAATGCGGAACATTTCGGTTAAAATACGCTGCCCTTTATATTCGATACGCTGCGTTTCCACATCACGAATCACATATTTCCACACGAAACGTTTAAAAATATTCAACACGGCAATTACTTCTTCCGGCAATTCCGCGTTATAGCGCAATAAAGGTTCGTTAAAATCGCCGGTTAATTTCCAGCGAACGCCGGTAATAAAATAATTTACCAAGGCGCCAATGGCATTTTTACGTTCGTAATGTTGGTCGGAAAATAATTTCGCACTAATCGTTGCTATATTTTTTCGAATCCATTCTGATTCACAACGGCTTAATTCCTCCAAGGCTTCTTGCCATTGCTGCAAATGTACCACACCGACCACAATAGCATCTTCCAAATCGTGTACGCCGTATGCAATGTCATCCGCCAGTTCCATAATACTGCAATCTAATGATTTATAACGAGTTTTTAAGGTTTCTTGCGGTGTAGTGCGGGTTTGTTTAAATTGTCCGAATAATAGCCGGTCATCCGCGCATAGCGGTTCAAGCAGCCAATCGAACATTGCCGAATCATCTCGAAACAAACCTTTACCGGGACGCCAATCGGCAAGTTTAACGTAGTCGGAATGTACTGCGCTCAATTCCGACAAGCTTGCGTATTGCGGTGAAGATTCGTCTAAAATCGCTGGATATTTCACGATACCTAACAGCGTTCGACGGGTTAAATTCATTCCGGCGTTCGGCGTGTAAGGTTCCAGCTTGGTTAACAAACGAAAAGTTTGCGCATTGCCTTCAAAGCCGCTGTGATGACGCATCATATAATTTAGTGCGACTTCACCGCCGTGTCCGAAAGGCGGATGACCGATATCGTGCGCAAAACACAGGCTTTCGATTAAATCGTTCGGCGGTAATAAGGATTTCAGTTGTTTTTGCAATTCCGTTTTATCAACGCCGCATTGCGCAGATAAATAAACAAAAGCGTCGGTAAATTTAAGTTGCGCGGTTAAACTGCTGCCGATTTGCGCCACTTCCAAGGAATGCGTCAAACGCGTGCGATAAAAATCATTTTCGCCCACGGCGTGAATTTGGGTTTTCGCCTGCAAACAACGAAAGGCGGCGCTATGCAAAATACGTCCGCGATCGCGACGAAACGGCGGTCGGTGATCTCGTTCGCGCGGTTTATCCGACAGAAATCGGGCTTGCCAAGCCATATCAATGTGATTTTTCATATTAAACGATCAAATAGATGATTTTAAACACCAAAGGAGCCAAAATTGAACTGATTATGCCGCATAATACTAAAGAAATCGAACTATAACCACCCGCTTTCGGATCAATATCCATACAACTGACCGTGCCCAGCGCGTGCGACACCGAACCGACGGATAATCCGATAGCTTGCGAATGGATTAATTTTAATTTTTTTAACACTAAATATCCGAACATTGAACCTTGCAAACCGGCAACCACTACACCGACAGCGGCAACGGAAGGAATGCCGCCGATATTATCGGCAATCGCCATCGCGATCGGCGTGGTAACGGATTTCGGCAGAACCGTCGCGACAATTTCCGCATTCGCCCCTAAAAGCCACGCTAAAATCGCACCGCTTACCATTGATAACACCGACGCTACGGTGGTAATAAATAAAATAATCTTCCAGCGCTGGCTAATTTGACGCAGTTGTTCATATAACGGCAATGCCAATGCAACGACGCTCAGCCCGAGCAAATTATTTAAAGGCGCATTGCCTTGCATATATTGATCATAAGGAATGTGACAGAGTAACAACACGGCAATCAAGATAATTACGGTTAAGACGAAAGTGTTCAAAATCACGGATTTTAACCGTTTACTGATTTGAAGTGCGGTAAAAAAAGCCGCAATCGTTAATAACGAATATAAATAAATCATTCTTGCTCCTTCGCGCGTTTTTTCAAGACTTTACGACGCAAGCCGGTAAACGAACTTTGCGCAAATAAATAATCGCCTAATACCCCGACGACAACTAAGGTTACGAACGTGCTGACGATATTCGGGATTAGCAAAGCTTTTGCTTGAGAAACCAATAAATCGGCATATTTGATCACGCCAACGCTCACCGGCACAAATAACACCGCCATATAACGAATTAATAAACTCGCACCGAAAAAAATCCAATGTAATTTAATTAATTGCGTGGTTAAGCCTAAAAAAAGCAACAGTAGCCCCCAAATGCTGCCGGGCACACCGACCGGAATAAAATGAGAAATCAACTCACCAAGATATAACATCAAATAAAGAATGGCGAAAGAACGCACTAACTGAAAAATTTTTTGACCCATATTTCTACCACTCAACTTTTTTAATAAAAAATACAAAATAATTTTACTCTTATTTTATTCGTTTTGTTATGCATTTTCGGTAAAATACTCTTGTGTTAGATCAAGTTTTATTGGAATTATGTACAAAAAAGTCTCTTTCGCCTTGTTTGTCTACCTGCTCGGTAGCCTTCCCGCATACGGGCAAAACGACATAACTTGCTATGTGGTCGCCATTTCCGACGGCGATACCTTCACCTGTTTATCGGCGGAAAAGACACAACTCAAAATTCGCTTAGAAGAAATCGACGCCCCGGAAAAAAACCAACCGTTCGGCACGCAATCACGTCGTTATTTGGGCAAATTGATTCATAATAAACAAATTCATTTAACAACTTCCGGCTATGACCGTTATCATCGCATTTTGGCGACGGCATATAATTCCGAAGGATTAAACATTAATTTACAAATGGTTCGCGCCGGAATGGCGTGGGCTTATACACCTTATGTGCGCAATCCGGTCTATTTTACCGCGCAAAAAAACGCACAACGCCGACAAGCCGGATTATGGCAATCCCCTAACCCGATTCCGCCTTCACAATGGCGACATAAAAAACCAAGCTTTAACGGGAGAGAAAAATAAATGGCATTTGATCACCAACTATTTCGTCAACAATTTCCGTATTTTCAACACAATGAAAATGCCGTTTACTTCGACAATGCAGCAACCACGCTCAAACCGCAAGTTTTAATCGACAGCACCGTGGCGTTTTATCAATCGGCGGGATCTGTTCATCGTAGTCAATATGATGAAAATCAGACCGCACTTTACGAACAAGCCAGAGCGCGAGTAAAAGCCTTGATTAATGCGGAAAGCGAGGATGCGGTGATCTGGACTTCCGGCACGACACAAGCGGTGAATATTGTGGCAAACGGCTTGCTTGCCCAACTTTCTGCGGACGATGAAATCATTATCAGCGAAGCGGATCATCACGCCAATTTCGTCACCTGGCAACAAATTGCCAAAAAGTGCGGTGCAAAAATTATCGTTTTACCCATTACCGATCAATGGTTAATCGACGAACAAGCGTTACAACAAGCCCTAAACGAACGCACCAAATTGGTGGCGCTCAATTTTGTGTCCAATGTAACCGGCACGGAACAACCCGTTGAAAAATTAATAAAATTGATTCGCAAAAAAACGCGCGCCTTTGTTCTTGTGGATGCAGCCCAAGCCATTAGTCATTTAAACATAGATATTCAACGACTGGACGCCGATTTTATCGCTTTCTCTGCGCATAAAATTTACGGCCCGAATGGCTTAGGTGTATTAAGCGGCAAATTATCCGCATTGGAACAATTACAACCGCTAATCTTCGGTGGGAAAATGGTTGATCGGGTATCAAAATCACACATCAGCTTCGCGCCGCTGCCTTATCGTTTAGAAGCCGGCACACCGAATATCGCCGCCGTCATCGGATTTAGCGCCGTGCTACATTGGCTGGAAAATTGGGATATCGAACAAGCGGAAAGTTATGTCCGACAATTAACCGAACAAATCAAAGTGCGGTTAAAAAATTACCCGAATTGTCAATTATTCGAATCACCGCAACCTAGTTCCGTCATAAGCTTTGTGTTTAAGCATATCGCTTCATCGGATTTAGCCACGCTTTTAACCGAACAAGGCATCGCCCTACGAACCGGCGAACATTGCGCTCAACCTTATTTAGCGCGCTTAGGCGAAAGCTCGACACTTCGCCTCTCGCTCGCACCTTACAATAACACCGAAGAAATCGACGCATTTTTTAACGCATTGAATAACGCACTTAATTTACTAGAGATAGAATGAAAACAGCATTACAACAAGCAAGATCTTGGGAAGAACGTTACCGTATCATTATTCAAGCGGGAAAAAACATTTCCCGCCCGACAGATCAACAACTCAGTGAAATGCAACTGATTCCCGGCTGCGAAGCCAAACTCTGGTTTCAATTCACCCGAAAAAACGACCGCACTTTCACCTTCCAAGCCTACAGTGAAGCCAGAATTATCAACGGCTTACTGTGGTTTCTATTACAAGAAATCAACGGCAAAACCGCCGAAGAATTACACAATTTCAATATCATCGACTATTTCACCCAGCTCAACATCGCCCAACGCCTCAGCACCACAAGATTAAACGGATTGCGACAGATTGGGGGGATTTTGGAGAGCTTATAACGTAAAAACGGCAGGTTTTCCTGCCGTTTTTGTTTTAATTACTCAATTATTTAAATTGTTGCATACGTTGTTTAGCAAATACATAGATAAAGTAAAGAACAGTCGCTGCGCCGAAGCAGTAATAACCGATCCACACAATATCCAACACATTTTTCGCCATAAAGATATACATTGAGATAGAGGCAAAAGTCACCACTAAAGAAACCGCTTTGGCATAAGCCCAAGGTTGGATATCCACTTGTTTGGTGTATTCTTCGTTGTATGGATTTGCCATTGGTGCCATTTTACCGATAATTAACATTACTACCACGTTAATCACGAATAAGATAGCGATTAAGTGGAAGAAGTGAATTTCTACTTCAATGATAAATTTACATACAATGTAAGCAACCATACCGAAGATTAAACCGAATTTTGCTGCAATCGCCGGAACACGTTTAGTTAATAAACCCACCACAACCACACTTAAAATCGGTGCGTTGAAGATACCTTGTAATTCTTGAATTAAGAAATATAAGCCATCCGGTGCATTTGCAACTAAAGGCGCAACAATCATAGAAACTAAAGCTAAGATGGTTCCCACCCATTTACCCACGCTCACCAATTTCATATCAGAAGCATTCGGGTTAATTTGTGCTTTATAAACGTTGCGGGAAAATAAAGTCACTGATGAATTTAACGCACTGTTGAAAGTAGATAATACTGCTCCTACAACAACAGCCGCAAAGAAGCCCACAAAGGCATCAGGTAACACTAAATGCACTAAGTTTGGATAAGCTTGGTCAGGAATATCTAATTTACCTTGGTAAATATGATAAGCGATGATACCCGGTAAAATAATCAATAATGGACCTAAAAGTTTTAAGAATGCGCAAAGCAACACGCCTTTTTGACCTTCTTTCAGGCTTTTTGCACCTAATGCACGTTGAATAATGGATTGATTTGTACACCAGAAAA
Source organism: Caviibacterium pharyngocola (assembly GCF_002795405.1). GTDB lineage: Bacteria > Pseudomonadota > Gammaproteobacteria > Enterobacterales > Pasteurellaceae > Caviibacterium > Caviibacterium pharyngocola. Next base: position 27,032 of record NZ_PHGZ01000015.1, read on the forward strand.
ATAAGTTAGAAATAATCATACCGGTGAAAAGTGTTGAGAAAGGTACAACAGAATCATCGCTACCGATAGAATTAAAATGATCTGGGTTAGAACGGTAAACTTCAGTTAAGCCAGCCCAAGCATCACCGTTACCCACATAAGCCAAGCCTAAAACCGTGACTAAAATACCTCCCACTAATAAACCCACACCGTTAATGGTATCAGACACCGCAACCGCTTTTAAGCCGCCGAAGATCGCATAAATGGAACCTAAAATCCCGGTTCCCCAAACCATAATCCAAATTGCCGTAGTTTTGTCGATACCGAATACCGCAGACACATCAAATAAACTTTCAAGAGCAAGTGCACCGGTATAAAGTACGATTGGCAATAAGGAGATGACGTAACAACCTAAGAATAATAAGGATGTAATAAGTAATGTGCCTTTATCAAAGCGTTTTTCCAAAAATTCAGGAATAGTGGCAATACCGAGTTTTAAATATTTCGGTAAGAAGTATAAGGCGAACATCGCAATGGTAATTGCCGCAATTACTTCCCAAGCCATTACGATAAAACCTTGACGATAAGCAAGACCGTTAAGACCCACTAAATGTTCGGTGGAAAGGTTGGTTAATAACATTGAACCGGCGATAAAAGTTGCAGTAAGTGATCGACCGGCAAGATAATACCCTTCCGAATTGCTTAAATCGTCTTTTCTGGTGTACCACCAAGCCAGCACCGCCACAAGTGCGGTAAATCCTACGAATGATATGAAAGCTAGCATAATAATTCCTTCTATATGGATTAATCTTCTCGTCATCGAAACAACGCGTCAGTAAGATCTATTTTGACCTAATTTGAAATATATATTTCAAAATTTATTAATTCAAATATTTTTATTTCATTTTGCTACATAGATCAAACTTTTCATTTCGGAATACACAGAAAACAATCAATCTGATACAACTGGTAGGAAGTTTTTAATGTTTTAATACGCTTCTTCCAAAGCAAAAAAAAGACAAGGCATAACCCTTGTCTTAAAAAAATCTTTGACTAAATAAAGGAAGTGAAATTATTATTCTGCGACGGGGACGATTTTGGTGGCGTGGGAGCCTTTTTCGCCGTGGACGGCTTCAAAATTGACTTTTTGTCCGGCTTTTAGTGAACGGTATCCGTCCATTTCAATTACCGAGTAATGCGCGAAAATATCTGCATCGTTGCCTTCTGCAGAAATAAACCCAAATCCTTTTGCATTGTTAAACCATTTTACAACACCAACTTCCATAACATTGACCTCTAATATGGATTGAAAAGTCCTTATAGACATTTTAACTTCAATAAGACGACCGTCCTATCACCTAAATTTATTCGGGATATTCAATGAATTTGGACTTTTTGGCAATAAAAAATGTTTTAAAATCAAACAGAGATCACAAAAAATCTTTATATATTCGTTGCTTACACAATTCAGCAGGAAAATTTATTTTTGTTCTTGCGCTTGAGATTTTGTATATTTTTCGCGCAATTCTTGTGCAACTAAAGCGATGGCTTCGCCGCTGCCCATTCCCTGTTCCATTAAAAGACGAATTTTTTCCGCTGCGGCTTGCTGTTGTTCGTGTGTCAAATGAAGTAATCCGTTATCCGACATATTTTTACCTTTATCAAAATAAGAGAAACCAGTAATATACCAATAAAATAACGAAACACAATATCAACAGGAGTAACACTATGCCGTTTAATTTAAAAAATCGCCATTTATTAAGTTTGGTAAATCATACGTCGCGAGAAATTCGTTTTTTGTTGGATTTAGCGCGTGATTTGAAACGGGCAAAATATGCCGGTACGGAGCAACAACGTTTAAAAGGCAAAAATATCGCGTTGATTTTTGAAAAAACCTCCACGCGAACCCGTTGCGCTTTCGAGGTCGCCGCTTATGATCAAGGCGCGAACGTGACTTATATCGATCCGACTTCTTCGCAAATCGGTCACAAAGAAAGTATGAAGGATACTGCGCGCGTGTTGGGCAGAATGTATGACGCCATCGAATATCGCGGTTTTAAACAAAGTATCGTTAATGAATTGGCGCAATATTCCGGCGTACCGGTATTTAACGGGTTAACTGATGAATTTCATCCGACGCAAATGCTTGCCGATGTGTTGACAATGATTGAACATTCTTCCAAACCTTTAAATGAAATCAGTTATGTATATATCGGCGATGCGCGTAATAATATGGGCAATTCATTGTTGCTCATCGGTGCAAAATTAGGGATGGACGTTAGAATTTGCGCGCCGCAAGCGCTGTTGCCGGAGAATGAATTAGTGGAAATGTGCCGTCAAATTGCACAACAAACCGGCGCGCGAATCACAGTGACCGATGATATTGATTCCGCCGTGCGTGGTGTGGATTTCGTTCACACGGACGTTTGGGTATCAATGGGCGAACCTTTGGAAACTTGGGGCGAGCGTATTAATTTATTGATGCCGTATCAAGTAACAACCGAGTTAATGCAACGCTCAGGCAATCCGGCGGTGAAATTTATGCATTGTTTACCGGCGTTTCATAACTGTGAAACCGAAGTTGGACGGGAAATCGCGGCAAAATATCCGGCATTGGCGAACGGGATCGAAGTGACGGAAGATGTGTTTGAATCGCCGATGAATATCGCTTTTGAACAAGCGGAAAACCGTATGCATACCATTAAAGCGGTAATGGTTGCATCTTTAGGCTAACCTATTCATTCATAACGAAAAAGTGCGGTAAAAAAGACCGCACTTTTTTCACAACGACCAACCGAATTCTTCAAAAAGCCGTTGCCATTGTTCATCTAAAGGCGCAAAAATTTGTATTCGCGCATTTGTGACAGGGTGATGAAACGCTAATTTTTCCGAATGTAACATTAATCGCTCTACGCCGATATTTGCCGTTAATGCGCGATTTTGATGCAAATCGCCGTACTGCGTATCGCCCAAAATCGGATGAAAAATATGTTTCATATGCCGCCGAAGTTGATGTTTGCGTCCGGTATGCGGGGTTAATCGCACCAAAGAATAGCGCGCAGTTTGATAACGCCCAACCGCATAAGGCAATTCTGCCGTTTGTAAGCCGGAATAATCCGTAATCGCCTCTTGCGCGGCTTTATCTTCTTGTGCAAATTTATCGGCGATTTTATCCAAATGCGGTTTAAGCGGATAATCGATCCGCCCTTCTCCGTTCAAATAACCGCGCACTACCGCTAAATAGCTTTTCTCAACTTGTTTCTGTTCAAATTGAATACAAAGCTGATTCGCCGTTTCCGGATTCAAGGCAAACAGCAGCACGCCGGAGGTCGGGCGATCCAAGCGATGAATCGGATACACATAACGATCGATTTGATCACGCAAGGTTTGCATTACGAATTGCGTTTCGTGACGATCAAGCCAACTTCGGTGCACCAACATTCCCGCCGGTTTATTCACTGCAATCACTTCATCGTCTTGATAAAGAATCTCCAAATCCATTTTAGCCCGCTTTGCACAAGCGCTCGATTTCGCTGATCGGGTCTAATAATTCTTGCAATCCGTCCAGTTCTTTCAACGCTTCTTCAATATAAGGCACGACGGCGATTTCATTGGGCAAAGGCAAATCGCCTTCCAATAAAGCATACATTCTCGGAATAAAAATCCACTGCAGCCATTCGTCCGCTTCCATCGTATCCAGCGCAAAAGGCTGAGTGCTTAAAAATGCCGTTTCATCAGGCGGAAAACTTTGCCATAAATCGAGTTTTTCCATTACTTGTTGCAAGCGGCGTAATTGCTCGCGCGTTTGATCACGCATTGTTTTTTCCTTTATTATTAATAAGATTCACAAACCGTTTGTGTATTTTATGAAATTTGAGTATGTTTATCCACTCCGACACAATATTCTACGAATCGAGAAATTATGTATCTGATCGAAGCTTTCTTTAAACATCAGGCAAACGCCACCAATCATTTCGCCGATTTAACTTATTTGGTCAATCAAGTCATCGAACAATGGCGCTATAACGGGCAAATTATCGGACGCGAAATTCCGTTGTTTTTTGCCGAACAAGCGGGCGAACAATGTTTAGCGGTCAAAGTCATTTGTCCGGAACAATACAGTTTATTACCGGAATTTAATAACTCGGAAGTAGAAAATGCCTTGGAACAGGCGGAAAGTGCGGGTATTTTTTTCGACGGTTTTCAAGTGGTCGCCGATGATCTTAATTCCGACACCACAAACAACCAAGATTCGCCTTCGTGGCAAATTCTTTATACGACTTATTTGCAATCTTGTTCGCCGTTGCACAGCGGCGATGATTTTCTGCCGATTCCGTTGTATAAACAATTAAAAAACGTCCCGCACTTAAGCCAAGATGTGATCAAATGGCAAGAAAATTGGCAAGCCTGCGATCAATTACAAATGAACAGCACGGTTTTAGAACAACAAGCGCTCGCCGAAATTTCCGACATTAACGGCAATTTATTTAAACACGGTTATTATTTAGCACAAGACATCGAACGCAATACGGGCATTCCGACCTATTATTATCTGTATCGCGTCGGCGGCGAAATGGAAGAAGAAAAACACCGCCGCTGCCCGCTTTGTCGGCAAAAATGGGCGCTAAACAAGCCCTTATTCGACCTGTTTTATTTTAAATGTGATCATTGTCGCCTCGTATCCAATTTATCGTGGCATTGGCAATAAGGAGAAAAATCAATGGATTATAACGATAGCAGCTTACAGGCACTTAAACTCGGACAACAAACGAAATATCTTTCAAATTATGACCGCACTTTGTTACAACCGGTTCCGCGCCGCTTAAACCGCGACGGTTTGGGCATCAGCGAAAAACAGCCTTTTACCTTCGGCGCGGATATTTGGACGGCATATGAAATTTCTTGGTTAAACGCCAAAGGCGTGCCGCAAGTAGCGATTGCCGAGGTGGAAATCGATTATCGCAGCGAGAATTTGATCGAGTCGAAAAGTTTCAAACTCTACCTCAACAGCTTTAACCAAACTAAATTTTCCTCGTTTCAACAAGTTCAAACGGTTTTACAACAAGATTTAAGCGATTGCGCCAAAGGCGAGGTAAAAGTGCGGTTAAATTCTTTGTCGTTTTATGACCAAATGCCGATCGCAACCTTGACGGGCGAATGTTTGGATGAACAAGATATTGAAATCGACAACTATGATTTTAACCCGCAATTATTGGAAAATTGCACGCAAGATCAGGTGGCGGACGAAACGCTAGTCAGTCATTTGCTGAAATCAAACTGCCTGATCACTCAACAGCCGGACTGGGGCAGCATTCAAATTCACTATGCGGGAAAACGGATCGATCGCGAAAAACTCTTGCGTTATTTGGTGTCTTTTCGTCAACATAACGAATTTCACGAACAATGTGTCGAGCGAATTTTCTGCGATTTAATGCGTTTCGCCCGACCGGAAAAACTCACGGTTTACGCCCGTTATACGCGACGCGGCGGGTTGGATATAAATCCGTTTCGCTCTAATTTTGAACAAGTGCCGTCGAATCATCGTTTAGCGCGTCAATAAATAACAAGGAGGAAGAATGAGCCACATTCATTACGTCAACCCGAAAGGCAGTATGGATCAACTGTCTCATTTGGAAGTGGAATTACTCGCGAAAAAAGCCCATAGCGAGCTTTACGCGTTATATCGAAATTGTTCGCTCGCGGTATTAAATTCCGGCGCCGTGACCGACGATAGTCGCGCCCTACTCAGCCGCTATCCCGATTTCGATATTAATCTTATCGCCAAAGAACGCGGTATTTCTTTGGAATTGCACAATCCGCCGCCAAGCGCCTTTGTGGACGAACGTATTATTCGTAACATTCAATATCACCTTTTTGCCGTGTTGCGCGATATTGTGTTCGTCAACGAATTAAACCGCCGAATCAACCCGTGCAATATTCAAGACAGCGCCCACATTACCAATCAAGTGTTTTCCGTTCTGCGTAACGCAAAAGCGCTGATTGTGGGCGAACCGCCTAATTTGGTGGTGTGCTGGGGCGGACATTCGATTAATCAAACGGAATATCAATATTGCCGCGCCGTCGGGTTAGAACTCGGACATCGCGAATTAAATATCGTCACCGGTTGCGGGCCGGGCGTAATGGAAGCGCCGATGAAAGGCGCGGCAATCGGACATTCGAATCAACGCTATAAAAACAGCCGCTTTATTGGTATTACCGAGCCGTCGATTATCGCCTCCGAGCCGCCGAATCCGATCGTTAACGAGCTGATCATTATGCCGGATATTGAAAAACGCTTGGAAGCCTTTGTGCGCATCGGGCACGGCATCGTGATCTTCCCCGGCGGGCCGGGCACCTTTGAAGAATTATTATATATTTTAGGTGTAAAACTGAATCCGGAAAATCAGACACAAAAACTTCCGCTGATTTTAACCGGCCCGAAAGAAAGCCGCGCTTATTTCGAAACCATCGACCGCTTTATCGGCGAAACTCTCGGACAAGAAGCGCAACAACTTTACGAAATTATTATTGACGATCCGGTGAAAGTAGCGCGTCGTATGCGCGCGGCAATGCAAGAAATTAAAGAATTTCGCTATCAACACGGCGATTCTTACGCCTTCAACTGGTCGCTAAAAATTTCGCCGGAATTCCAAACGCCGTTTATCCCGACCCACGACAATATGGCGAATTTGGATCTGCATTTGAATCAAGCCAAAATGGATTTAGCGGCAAATTTACGCTGCGTTTTCTCCGGTATTGTGGCGGGCAATATTAAACCGGATACGCAAGATAAAATTGCCGAATTCGGTAAATTTAAGTTGCAAGGCGATCCGGTATTAATGGAAAAAGTTGACCGCGTGCTACAAGATTTTATTCAACAACATCGAATGAAATTACCGGGCGGCGAGGCATACGAGCCTTGTTATGAAATTGTCAAATAAGCCGAAAACGAAACGAAAAGTGCGGTTATTTCACCGCACTTTTTTCAGATTTAACTTCTCAGTCCCACGCCACGGCTAATTAAATAATACGCCACAGCGTAAAGTGCGGTGATAAATACACCTAAAACCGAAAAAGTATAAACCAAGCCCACATCGCTCACGCCTAAAAAACCATAGCGAAAGCCGTTGATCATATACACGATCGGATTTAATTTCGATATCGCTTGCCAAAAATCCGGTAATAAGGAAATGGAATAAAATACGCCGCCCAGATAAGTTAACGGCGTTAAGACGAAAGTCGGGATAATGCTGATGTCATCGAACGATCGCGCGAACACGGCATTAATTAATCCGCCTAAAGAAAAGGCGGCGGTTGTCATTAACAAGGTTAATGCGATGACTGTCCAAGAATGAATGTCGAAGGACACGAATAATAACGATACGATCGTCACTAACACGCCGACGCACAATCCGCGCGCCATTCCGCCTGCCATATAACCTAAAATAATGATATGCGGCGATGTGGGCGAAATTAGCAATTCTTCGACGTTTCTGGCAAATTTAGTGCTGTAAAAAGAGGACGCGACATTGGCGAACGAATTGGTCAATGCCGACATCATAATCAAACCGGGCACAATAAATTGCATATAACTGAATCCGCCCATTTCGCCGATTCGCCCGCCGATAAGTTGTCCGAAAATCACGAAATATAAAGTCATCGTAATCACCGGCGGCACGAGGGTTTGCACCCAAATACGCATAAAACGGCGGATTTCTTTGGTTAAAATCGTTTTAAAAGCAATCCAAGACAAACTCATTCTTTACTCTCCTGTTGCGCCGCCGGTTTATTCAATGCCATTGAGACGAACAATTCTTCCAAGCGATTCGCCTTATTGCGCATACTTAATACATTAATGCCTTGTTCGGTTAATTGGCTGAACAGGCGATTCAATCCTTGCTCGCGTTTCACTTCCACTTCAATGGTATTGCCGTCAATATAAGTGACATTGTAATGCTCGATTTTCGCCAGCGGGCTTTTTAACGCCAGATCCAGAATAAAGGTTTCCGTTTCCAGTTTCATCAGCAATTCTTTCATCGGCATATTCACCACTAATCGCCCTTGTTGGATGATCCCGATATGGCGGCACAACATTTCCGCTTCTTCTAAATAATGGGTGGTTAAAATAATCGTCGTGCCGCGTAAATTCAGTTCTTGCAAAAATGCCCACATCGTGCGGCGCAATTCAATATCCACGCCGGCGGTCGGTTCGTCTAAAATCAATAATTTCGGATGATGCATTAACGCGCGCGCGATCATCAATCGGCGTTTCATCCCGCCGGATAATCGACGGGATTGTTGGTTGCGTTTATCCCACAAATCCAATTTTGTTAACCACACTTCCGCGCGTTTTAAGGCTTCTTTCCGCTCGATGCCGTAATATCCGGCTTGATTGACCAAAATATCAATCACATTCTCAAAGTGATTGAAATTGAATTCCTGCGGTACCAAACCGATATGTTGTTTTAATCGGCTTAAATTGGCATCCAAGTCCTCACCGAACACTTTCACGCTACCCGCCGTTTTATTCACCAAGGAACAAATAATGCCGATGGTGGTGGATTTCCCCGCGCCATTATGTCCGAGCAAGGCGTAAAAATCACCTTCTTGCACGGCTAAATCAATGCCGTGTAAGGCTTTTACGCCGTTTTTATATTCTTTGGTCAGTCCTTTTATTTCTAATGCTAACATCGTTTTTTCCAATTAAATTTTTGTCACGTCAAAATTTGCCAAGTTAATGCGATTTTCCGTCCCATAAAAAATCGCTAAGGCATTGCGTAAGGTTTCGGCGCGTTTCGGTAAACCTTTTTCCGCATAAATTTTAACTTGTTCATAAACCGCTTGTTTAAACGGCTGCGTATCGCCTGGATTGCCATTCAAATTATCGCTGCTGGCAAAATAGCGAAATCCGGCAGCAGTGGCTAAAATCCATTCGATCGCTTGCGGTTTGACTTCGACTTTTTCAAACTCGCGCTGGCGTTCCGCCGAACGTCCGTCCGGTTCGTACCAATAGCCGAAATCTTCCAATTTTCGCCGTTCTTTACCGGCAACCAGCCAATGCGAAATTTCGTGCAACGCGCTGCTGTAAAATCCGCGCGCAAAATAAATGGCGTGATAAGGGCAATTTTCGTTTGCCGGTACATAAAGAGGTTCCTCGCCGCCTTTAACTAATTTCGTGTTGTATTCTTGTTCAAAACATTGATTAAAGATCGCAATAATATCGTCTAATTGATGTTCCATTGATGACTCCAAAAAAGCTAAAAAAATCACCGCACTTTCGGTGAAAAAACGCTTTATTATAACAGCTCGCGATCGACATTCCTTTTTTTATTTGCTTATTTAACTCATTGCACAAGTAAAAAAATAACCCCGCTCAAGGCAGGGTTATCGATATTGATTATTTAAAGCTGTCTGCGTTTTTTAACGCTTCGATACGTTTTTCCAACGGCGGGTGACTTAAGAATAATGAGGCTAATCCGCCGCGTTTTCCGTTAATCGCAAATGCCGCCAGCTGACCTTCCATTTCTTGCGGTTCGTGGATTTGTTGCAAACGTTGCAACGCTGCGATCATTTTTTGTTTACCGACTAACGAAGCCGAACCGGCGTCTGCGCGGAACTCGCGATAACGTGAGAACCACATTGCGATCATACTGGCGAGGAAACCGAACACGATTTCAAGCACCATAGAAATCAAGAAATACATTCCCTGACTGGTTTCGCCGTCACGATTACTCGCCGCCACTTTGGCGATCATCCGCGAAATAAAAATCACAAAGGTGTTTAACACGCCTTGCAACAAAGTCATCGTTACCATATCGCCGTTTTTGATGTGGCTGACTTCGTGCGCTAAAACCGCTTCCGCTTCGTCTCTGGTCATCATATTCAATAGCCCCGTACTCACGGCGACTAAGGAATTATTTTTACTCGCACCGGTGGCAAAGGCATTGACATCGGAAGAATGATAAATCGCCACATCGGGCATCGGCAAATCCGCTGCTCTTGCTTGCGCGCGAACGGTTTCCACCAACCAGCGCTCTTGTTCGTTGCGCGGTTGTTCGATAATTTGTCCGTTGACGGAACGTAACGCCATTGATTTGGATAAAAATAAAGAAATCAATGATCCGCTGAAACCGAATAACGCCGCCATAATCAGCAAGCCCATTGCATCTTGCGATTGAATGCCGGTTAAACTTAAAATAATATTAAAAACGATTAATACCGCCATATTTGTTGCTAAAAACAACAGAATTCTCATCATAAAACGTTCCTCTCCCCGAAGGATAAATACTTTCGACACGACTTATAATACCGCTATAAATCCTTGCTACTATATCGTTACTAAATTGTTAATTTCAAGGTATTTTACAAAAATTTTACCATAAGCTCATTTGCCGTTCCGCACGCGGATCCGGAATATGCGCAAATAAACCGATGAGGCGAATTTGACGCCCTTGCGCTCGTTGCCAAATTTGCCGTAACAAATCGGTAAAATTTTCTTGATTAAATTGCACCGCACTTTTTTCCAATGTCGTCGAATGAAAATCGTCAAATTTCAATTTCACCCCGATTCGTTGAAAATGCGTAAGCGGAATGTCCGCGCAACTTGCTTGAATTCGACGTAATAACTGCGGATAAAGCGTATTTAACACGTCGATACCTTGGGCAACCGTCCGAATATTTTCCGCTAAGGTGCGTTCCACGGCGATGGATTTACGCTCGCGGTTCGGTTCGACTTGACGTTCATCAATACCGTGGCTGAATTGCCAAATCCGCTGCCCCATTTTGCCGAAACGATTGATTAATTCGTTCAAAGAAAATCGTTGTACGTCCGCGCAAGTTTGTAGCCCGATTTCCGTTAGTCGTTGCGTTGTCACTTTTCCAACACCGGGAATTTTGCGCAAAGGTAATTGTCGGACAAAATCCGCCACTTCGTGCGGATTGATTACGAATTGTCCGTTCGGTTTATTATGATCGGACGCGATTTTAGCAAGAAATTTCAACGGCGCGATACCGGCGGAGGCAGTTAATTGCAATTCTTGCCAAATCGCGCGTCGAATATCTGCCGCAATCCACGTCGCCGAACCGCGAAACAGCGAGCTTTCTGTCACGTCTAAATAGGCTTCATCCAAAGAAATCGGTTCGATTAAATCCGTATAACGGGAAAAAATCTGATGAATTTGGGCGGAAGTTTGTTTATAGCGCACCATATCCACCGGTAATAACACCAAATCGGGACATAATTTCACCGCCTGCGCCGTCGGCATTGCGCTGTGTAAACCGTAACGACGCGCAATATAATTGCAAGTGCTTAACACGCCGCGCTGACGCGACGATCCGCCCACCGCCACAGGCTTATCCTGTAAAGCGGGATTATCGCGAATTTCGATCGAAGCATAAAAACAATCCATATCAATATGGATAATTTTGCGCGGTTTTGTTTTATCGCTCATAAAAAGTGCGGTGAAAAATTCATTTATTTTTGACCGCACTTTAACACAAATAACTGTATAAATAAACAGTTAATCTCTTGCTAAGGTTAACACGCGTGAAAACAAGCGTTTAAACAATAACGGAATAGATTGAACGCCGCGTTTTTCGATTTCCGTAGATAAACTGATAGCAAGATCTGGTTTTGAAGTGCGTTGAATGGCTTTTTGAATAATTTTACTGACGGGATAAACGTTGGATTGAACTTGCCAGCGCGCCAAGCGAATAAACACGGATTCAAACCCAGCGTGATAGAAGAAATGTTCGATATCCCGTTTCGGTAATATCGTAATGCGATTGCCTGCCGGATCATCAGGATGCTGCAGATTTTTCACTACTTCGGCATATTTTCGTCCTGCTTCGTCACCGTCGGTCAACACATACCATTCAATGCCCATTGCTTTGACATATTTAATCAACGGGCGCAATCCGCACTGCGCGAATTCTACGATACGAATGCCTTCCATTGCTAAATCGATATGCAATAGTTTCGCCAATTCGTTTAAAATCCACACTTCCGTTTCGCCCTCCACCAGCAACCACACCCGCGAAAACAATGCCAAACTGCGATTATGATGAATATGAAAAGTGAGCCGGCGCAGATCTTCTTTGCCTAAATCTTTGCGCGTTAATTGAAAACTTTTAGTTCTATCCACCGCGCGCACCAAACGACAAATGGACAGCAAACCCACTTGGGAAATCAATTCCACGGAATTGGTCGTGGTAATGCGTTGCATTGGAAAATAATTAGACAATTCCCACGCAATCGCCACCATTCGAGGATGTAACCGCGCCTCCGGATCTTCAAGCAAAATAATCGGTCGCGTATATTTATTCAGCAATAATTGTTCGCTACTGAGAAATAATGCGCTTAAGTCGCGGAAAAGCCGTTTTTGTAAAAGATGATTTTCATCCTGCCGTAATTTCAAGCATAAAGATTTCGCGCGGTGCCACAATAACGTCGTATCTTCCGTTAATTCGACCGCACTTTGTCGGTTTAAAAAATAATATTGCAGTAATTGCCGCACCGCTTGAATTTCTTTCTGCAAATCGTCTTGTGACTCGCCGTTTGGGCGCGACGTGCCGATTTCAAGCACTTTGCGCGGATTTAAACGCGCATCGCGAAAACGATAAACCGGATGACGACCGATTAAAGACAGCGCCGTTTCGTCGTTATTTTCCAGCGGAATAATTTTGCCGTCTTTATCCAAAAACGCATAATCCGTGACGATCCGTTCGCCTTTTACGCTGCCCGTCACTTGAAAATAAACGCGCGAATAACCGTCTTCATTCGGTACGAATAAATGCCGATAAGGATGATTGTGCTGCGCGGAATGTTCGGTGGCATCTTGTTCGCAAAAGGTGAACAACATTCTAATTTCATTGGGTTGCGGATCATTTTCGGTGGCAAGATAAAAATCTTCGGCGGTAAATTGATAGAGCTTTTTCTCAGCGTTCAAAATTAAACTTAATGCCGCTAATAGACTGGATTTACCCCACGCATTTTCACCAATCAGTACCATATTCGGACGCAAGGTTAAAGACAGGCGATTAATGCCTCTGAATCCCATAATGTCTAATTGGCGTAAATACATAATATCCTCTTTGAGTTTCCGCTGTGCGTAACGTAAAATAACATATAACTCTTTTAACTTTAAGCAAAACTCAACAAATATGTACGAAGGACTTTTTATCGTTTTAGGCCCGATGTTTTTGGGTTATTTAATTAAAACAAAAAACACCGCACTTTTGCACAGAATCAATCAAATCGTGATGATTTTACTTTACATTATTCTGTTTTTAATGGGATATGCCTTAGGGCAACTGGATGATCTCGCCACGCAATTACCGATTATCGGTTTCTCCGCCCTCACCTTTGCCGTGATCATCCAAAGCTGCAATATTGCCGGTTTAATCGCTTACGATAAATTATTTCCCGAACCGCTAAAACGCCTCGGCAACGATATGCCGCCGCGCTGGAAATTATTGCTCGACAGCGGAAAATTATGTTCAATGGTATTCATCGGATTTTGGGTCGGTTTATTTGCCAAAGATTGGCTTGCCTTGCCTTTCGGCGCCAGCACTTATGCACTGATAGCATTGATTTTCTTCGTCGGTATCCAACTTCGAAATAACGGTATTTCCTTGCGCGAAGTGCTTTTTAACAAACGCGGCATTTACACCGGCGTAATCTTTATTATCACTTCCCTACTCGGCGGAATCCTCGCCGCTTACGCGCTGGATCTACCCGTCAGTCAAGGTCTTGCCATTGCCTCCGGATTCGGCTGGTATTCGCTTTCCAGTGTCATTATCAATGACGCTTGGGGTGCTGTTTTCGGCAGTATCGCCTTTTTTAACGATCTCTCGCGCGAAATCGTCAGCTTATTTATTATCCCGTTTTTTATGTTCAACCACCGCTCCACCGCCGTCGGCATTGCCGGCGCCACCGCGTTAGATTGCACCTTACCGATTATCCAACGCTCCGGCGGCATTGAAGTGGTTCCATTGGCAATCAGTTTCGGATTTATCACCAACATCGTCCCACCGATTTTATTGGTTTTTTTCTCCTCGATTCCGATTTGATTTAAAATTATGGAAGGATGTATTGAGCTAAAATTTTTTATTTGCGTAGGAAACAAGCCATATCACCACAAAAGCTTGTACAAATTCGAGCAACCAATGTTTCTGAGAAGAATATTTAATAGGAACAATAAATGAAAATGTTCAATCCCGCTCACCCGGGCAAAGTCTTAAAAGACGTAATTTCCGAATTCCAAGTCAACGATGTAGCGGAAAAACTAGGCATTACACGAGTAACACTTTCCCGTATTCTTAACGGGGAAACCAACATCACGCCGGAAATGGCATTGCGTTTAAGTAAGCTTCTACCTAATACAACGCCTAACTTCTGGCTCGGTATGCAAGTCAATTACGATTTGTGGCATTTGGAACAATCCGTCACCTTTGATATTGAACCGCTTTATCAAGCGAGATCCCGTGAAGAACTTAATAATCTTTGATTTATATTTAACTAGGAAAAATAACCAATGAAAGTACAACCGATAAGTTATAAAGTCCTCAAAGACATATTGTTTAAGAATGAAGAAACTCACACGCTTTATCTACAAGAAAAACGCGTTGAGGCACTTCAATTAATTCGGTTCATTAAATTTTTCAAACGATCTAAAAATATTAAATAGAACAAAAAGCCTTGCTATTTAGGCTTGGTTCGGATTAAAAAATAGATAAAAAAACCTAGCAATCAAGCTAGGTTTTTATAGCCAGACAAAGTCTGGCTATAATAAAAAAAGCCTTGCTGTTACACAAGGCTTTTAATCCATTTCATTTAATTAATCGACAAACTCTAAATAGGCTTTATCGATTTTCCCTTCTGTGCGATAAGGCACATCCGCTTTTGGCAATTTGATTCCGAGCTTTTCCGCAACGACTTGTCCGTCAAGGTATTTGTCACCTTCTTCAAACAATTCTAACGCTTTCAATAAAAATTCTTTCTGTTCGCGCGTCTGGAAACAAACACAGAACCAATATTCAGAATCTGTTGCTAACTCAAAACGCTTATCTTCGCGCTTGATTGCGTCCCGAAATCCTTTTTGTAAGGCATTTAAATCCGCCTCGCAATCAATTTCCGGATCGCCTGTCGGCTCAGGCGCCTCAAAATAGGATTTATTTTGCTGTCTTTTTGCAATCGCTGCTTTTTCTTTCGCTTGCTTTTGCTTAATTCTTGCCTCAGCTTTAATCTTTTCTTTATCCACGCTTGCCATTTGCACACTCCCACCGAAATATTTCCAAATCCGCCATTGGATATAACTCTAAAATCTTTTGATAATCTTTCGGAAAATGCTGCTTAATTAAATACAAAAAGCGCAAATCGATTCCGTCAAAAGATCGCCCGAATATTTTATAATCCTGTGCCAATTTAACCTTGTGCTTTCTAAAGCACTCAATTAAATCAGCCTTTTTCCAATCCCAAACAGGATGATATTTTAACTGATTAAATGAGATACTGCCGTGCTTGTTAATGGCGATTCTTCGCATTGGCGAATCTGCCGCTCTTACACCGTCCGCAACCAATGTATTGCTTGGTAAATCGAATTTATCGCACATCACTTTCTGGACATCGAGATAATCAAATTCCGGAAATGCGGCATCCTCAATCACCTTGCAATTTTGCGGCGGCTGGACAACAAAATTATTCAATAATCTCGGCACGGAGGTGTGTGGGAGCTGTGTTATTTTCACACCGAAAAAGCGCTCATAATAATCAATGCTTTCATCCACAAACTCCAAATGCGGAACGAGATAAAGATAATAAGGGATAACCTCCTCAAATTTATCTCTAATTGCCAACCACGCCGCTACGGCATCTTTACCGCAGCTAAACGCTAGCAATGTCTTTTTCTGCCGGCTTGCGACAAAATCGATTGTCTCAACACCTGATAATGCAGCCATTTATTGCTCCTTTTTTGTTATTGGATGAAACTACTTTAACAAGTTCCGTTAGCAAAGACAATAAACAGCTAAAATATCGGTTAGATACCTAATTAGGTACTTAAATCATCGGATTTAATAGGCAAGACTACATAGGAATTAAAAAAGCCTTGAATCATTGATATTCAAGGCTTTTTCGTATTTGATAGAACTTTATCAGACTAAGATTTGGTGGAGCTGGGGGGAGTTGAACCCCCGTCCGAAATTACTCTACCTTCAGCACTACACGTTTAGTCTAGTCTTTAATTTCATTTACCCTCTGCGGACAGACACGCGAAGAATAAACTAGCTTGATTTAATTTAACGTTTCGATCCTCAAGCGGAGGCTTCAGCGCGATCTCGTTTTGGTTTGACTCCTCTTGATCCCCGTCTTACGAGCGGAAGCTAGGGAGAGAAGGCTAAATGCAGGTTATTAAGCTGCTAAAGCGTATTGTTCGTCGTTTGCGACTATTTTTTGCGGTTTATTTACGAGGCCTACCGCACCTCGACGTGCACCTTGGGCTTTGTCAATCCCGTCGAATCCAGAATCAGCCCCAAAACTCGGTTAAGTTTACCAAAAACTCGATAAAATGCAAAAAGAATAATTTTTTATAAAAACAAAAGACCGGAAAATAAACATTCCGGTCTTTATTATTCAAGATAACGATCTTATTTTGCCGCTTCTTTTACTTGTTCAATCGCGTTTTTAACATCTTCCGCTTTGTTTGATACCGCGTCAGCCGCTTGGTTTACTTTTTCTGTAACCACGTCTTTCACTTCGGTAACTTTATCGGTTGCCGCATCTTTTGCTTCGGCAACTTTATCCGCCGCTGCATCTTTAACTTCAGTCGCTTTATCCGCCGCAGCATCTTTAACTTCAGCTGCTTTATCCGCCGCCGCTTCTTTGACTTCAGTCGCTTTATCCGCTACGGCATCTTTTGCTTCGGTTACTTTATCAGCAACCGCGTCTTTCACTTCCGCTGCTTTTTCCACTACGGCATCTTTTACTTCATTCGCTTTAGCAACTGCGGTATCTTTAACTTCGTTGGCTTTTTCAACGACGGTATCTTTTACATCTTTCGCCGCTTCTACCGCCGCATCTTTTACATCGGCTGCCGCTTGTGCGACGGAATCTTTCGCTTCGGATACGCTTGCTTTTGCATTTTCAACTTGTTGAGACACTTTATTTTCTTTGTCAAAACAACCTGTAACGCTTAATGTTGCACCTAATACTAATACCGCTAATAGTGATTTTTTCATCATTGCTCCTACACAATTAATTTAAAAGAATAACGTACAAATCGACACGCTGTTCGTTTGTCGTGCATAGTGTCTAACAAAATTCGTTGAAAATAAATATATCTTTACATTTTTTTACTTATCAAACGGAGGAACGGATAATTCGAAAGAAAATCGATGAAATAACTGCTTGATTCGATTAGTGATTGTTATATAAAGAGAAATAATGTGATTTTATGTAAATTTTCGAACTTTTTTATTTGTTTAAATTTAATCCGTTCGGTGTATTTTGTAGATAAATTTAAACCGCCCGAAAAGGCGGTTTTCAGCAAAGACATATTCTATTTTACCCATTGGGTTTTCATATAAGTCAGTCTTTCTACATTCGTAATATATTGTCCCAGTTCTTGTTCTTCCGGCTTGTACACATAAGGAATACGTCCTAAAAGCGGCGCATCGATTTTTTCAGTCAAAATATCAATAATTTCGGCATAATGCCCCAAACAAGGATTGATTCGATTTGCGATCCAGCCCAACAACGGCAAGCCGGATTGTTGAATGGATTGAACGGTCAATAACGCGTGATTGATACAACCTTCTTTAATACCGACGACCAGAACAATCGGCATATTATGGCTTTTCGCCCAATCGGCAAAACTGTATTCTTTATTAATCGGCGTCAACCAACCGAATGCCCCTTCCACTAAAACGGATTGATAACGACCGGACAAGCGCTCCAAATCCGCATTAATTTTTTTAATGTCGATTTGACCGCTCTTTGAGGTTAACATCGGCATTGTATGCTCGAAACTGTAGCTGTTAACGTCTTGATAAGAAACTTTTTCATTTGTCGATCTCATCAAGGTTAATACGTCCGGATTATCTTCCGCGCCGTAATCGCTTTCCGATTTCGTTTGCATATCGTTATAAACGGGATCATCTTGTCCGCACGCAACGGGCTTATATCCGACAATCTGAACCCCTTTATTTTGCAACGCCTGAATAATTGCCCGGCTCGATACCGTTTTGCCCACATTGGTATCCGTACCGGTTACAAAAAAACTACTCATTAATTTCCCCTTTTATTCCATTTGTAGGGATTCTAAAGTAATTTTTCTCGGCGGATATTGAGCTAACACAATTTTTTCTGCATTATTGGACATCTTTAATCAAATGCCCCAGCAAACTGCCGTCATAAATACCTTGTTTAATCGCCGCCATCACCACAACCGGACTATTCCACTCATATTGACTGGTAATCACATCCGCCGTTTGCCCGTTCGGTGCCAAATAGTTATTTAACGTTTCGTTTATTCTCGGCAAAAACACGTCCTTCACTTCCTCCGGCAAACCGGAACTTAGCATAATTTTTTTGGAACAGAATACATTCACCAAGTTCATCAAAATATACGCCGTGACATCCGCCAAATGATTCAAAATTTCAACTGCTTGCGCCTCACCTTCTTTCACTTTTCGGCATAAGAAATAAATTTTTTCCGCATTATCCGCCAAATTATTCTGCGGATAAAAATGATCGATTAACCGGTAAACGGCTTTATGGGTAATTTGATTCATTACTTGATAGCGCTCGATTTCCGGCAAATCGGGATTAATCGCCTCCTGCACCGGCGAAAGTTTCGGCACGATCATCTTGTCAATGGTAATACGGCTATGCCCGTTACGGCATAAAATTTCGCCTTGCGATACCGCACTCAAATTAATTACATCGCCTAATTGCACAAACAGCACGTTATCACAGCCGATTACGCTACCCAGCGTATTTTCCGCCAGTAGCCAAGTTTGGAAATATTCCGTGACGATAATCGGAATATTAAAGTGCGGTGCAAATAACGCCTGAAGATCCAAATTCATTTCGGTTTTACCCAAGCGACACAAACGGTTATCAGTTTTATCCAACTCACCGGTTACTGCAATCGAAAAGGTAATAGGATGATTAAGCTGCCGCTGCACTTGATTTAAAAAATGCAATAAATGACAAATCAACACCGATTCCAAATCCGTCAAATCCGTCGGTGTTAACGGATAAGTCTGCTGCGAAATCGGTGTGCCGTCCAATTCGCACAACAAAATATCAAAGTGATCTTCTGCCAAAATGGCACACAACGCTTGCCAATAAAAAGGTGAAACACATAATCCCACTGCCGGACGTCCGCGACTTTCCGTATTTTGCACCGCTCTTTCAATAATTAATCGTTCTTCAATTAACTCGCGGGTTAATGCCGTGATCGTTGCCGGTGCTAATTGCGATAATTTTGATAAATCAATCCGTGAAATTTCCTCAAATTGTTCAACTAAACGATAAATTTTACCTAGTTGTTTTAATCTTAAGGGTAATTTGTCTTCCTTTCTTACCTTAGCCATACATTTCTCAATTTAATTTAATTAAAAAAATTTTTTGCAATTTATACCAGTTACACTCTGAAAAACAAGATAATTCCCTTAATTCTGTGGCATAAGTCACAAAAACAAAAAATTTAATACATTTTGGCAAATTCTCTAACTTGCGGTAAACTAAGAAAGTTTTATGCAAAATTTTTTAAAAATTGAGGTTGATATGACGAAAATTGCACCTATTGCCGAAGTATTACAAGGGAAAGTCGCCCTTGGTGATCAAGTGACCGTGCGCGGTTGGGTTCGTACCCGTCGCGATTCTAAAGCTGGACTTTCTTTTCTCGCAGTTTACGACGGTTCTTGCTTTGATCCGATTCAAGTTATCGTAAATAACGATATTGCAAACTATGAAAGCGAAGTTTTACGTTTAACTACCGGTTGCTCGGTGATTGTCAGCGGTACGGTGGTCGAATCGCCGGCAGAAGGACAAGCGGTCGAATTACAGGCACAAACCGTTGAAGTTGCCGGCTGGGTGGAAGATCCGGAAACCTATCCGATGGCGGCGAAACGCCACAGTATCGAATATTTACGCGAAGTGGCGCATTTACGTCCGCGTACTAATATTATCGGCGCGGTGGCGCGTGTGCGTCATTGCTTGGCGCAAGCCATTCACCGTTTCTTCCACGAACAAGGTTTCTATTGGGTGGCAACGCCGTTAATCACTGCCTCCGATACGGAAGGCGCCGGCGAAATGTTCCGCGTTTCCACCTTAGATCTGGAAAATTTACCGCGTACCGATAAAGGTGCGGTGGATTTTTCACAAGATTTTTTCGGTAAAGAATCGTTCTTAACCGTTTCCGGACAATTAAACGGCGAAACCTATGCTTGTGCATTAAGCAAAATTTATACCTTCGGTCCGACTTTCCGTGCGGAAAATTCCAACACTACTCGCCACTTGGCAGAATTCTGGATGGTCGAACCGGAAATCGCTTTCGCCGATTTAGCCGATAACGCCAAACTTGCCGAAGATATGTTGAAATATGTATTCCGCGCAGTGTTAAACGAGCGTAAAGACGACTTAAAATTCTTTGAAAAACACGTTGATAAAGATGTTATCACGCGTTTGGAAAACTTTATTCAATCCGATTTCGCTCAAATCGATTACACCGATGCGATCGAAGTATTATTGAAATCAGGCAAAACATTCGAATTTCCGGTTTCTTGGGGGATCGATCTTTCTTCCGAACACGAACGCTATCTTGCCGAAGAACATTTCAAATCACCGGTTGTGGTGAAAAACTACCCGAAAGACATTAAAGCGTTCTATATGCGTTTAAACGACGACGGCAAAACCGTTGCGGCAATGGACGTTCTTGCGCCGGGAATCGGTGAAATCATCGGCGGTTCTCAACGTGAGGAACGTTTGGACGTGTTGGATAAACGTATGGTCGAAATGGGATTAAATCCGGAAGATTATTGGTGGTACCGCGATTTGCGTCGTTATGGCACCGTGCCGCATTCCGGCTTCGGTTTGGGCTTTGAGCGTTTAATCGTGTATGTCACCGGCGTGCAAAATATTCGCGACGTTATCCCGTTCCCACGCTCACCGCGTAACGCAAACTTCTAAGATAAATAGAACAAACAAAAAAACTCCCGATAAAAGGGAGTTTTTTTATTACTGTGTAAAAAAGAAATTATCTTGCTGCAATAAACGGGAAAATCTCATACAAAAACGACCGCACTTTTCAGCATAAAGTGCGGCTGTTTTTTCTTTTGTTTTTGGGATTTATTTCACAATACGTAAATGCGAGGCGGATTTTTGTCCGTTATTTTTATTCTTTTCTTTTTCGACTTTCGGTTTATCCGCCGGTTTATCTACGGCTTCGGCAAAACTGAGCGGCTGTTCAACTTCCGCCTTATCTTGTGCCTCATCATAGAACGACTCAGGTTCAAACATTACGCCGTCACCGTTTTCGCGCGCATAAATCGCCAACGCTGCGCCCATAGGAATAAAAATCTCTTGCGGCACACCGCGAAAACGCGCATTAAATTGAATAAAATCATTAGTTAATTGTAGGTTTCCCGTGGCATTGGCAGAAAGATTTAACACGATTTGCCCGTCTTTGACATATTCAACCGGTACTTTCACGCCCCAATAGGTCGCATCTACAACCAAATAAGGCGTAAAATCGTTATCCACTAACCAATCATAATATGCTCTTAATAAATAAGGGCGTTTCGGAGAAGATTGATATTCCATTACACGTCCCCGATTTATTTATCGTCCATTAAATTTTTCGGCGCAACTTCACCGACCGATTGTAAGAAAGAATCACGTTGTACGACACGATCCATATAAGCTTTCACCGCTTTACTGCCGACACCGGTAAACTCAACGCCTAATTGCTGCATACGCCATAGTAATGGTGCAATATAACAATCGACCAAACTAAATTCTTCACTCATAAAATATGGCAACTGATTAAAAATCGGTGCAATCGCTAAAATTTCTTCTTTTAGTTGTTTTAATGCAATCGCGCGTTCTTCATCATTTCCCTTTTCCGCTTTTGCCAACACAGGATACCAATCCTGTTCGATACGCATCATTAATAAGCGACTTTTCCCGCGCGCAATCGGATAAACCGGCATTAATGGCGGATGCGGAAAACGTTCGTCAAGATATTCCATAATAATGCGAGAGTTATATAACACAAGATCGCGATCAACCAAGGTCGGCAACGTACCGTAAGGGTTCAACTCCATCAAATCTTCCGATAGGGTTTGCGGTTCTACAATTTCCGTATCATAAGCAACACCTTTTTCCGCCAATACGATTCGAACTTGGTGGCAATAAATATCCGTTTTATTCGAAAAAAGTGTCATTATTGAACGTTTATTTGCAGCGCTTGTCATCTTTTCCTCCGACGACTTAAAATAAAATTGATAAAAGGTCGCTTATTTTAGCACATTTCATAGGGTAATACATAAACCCTTCCGAAAAATACACAAAAAAAATTGCAAGCCTTTCGACTTGCAATTTCTTCGATAAAACGAAAATAAAAATGTCGGGTAGCGAAAATGCATTACTACATTTCCGCCCCCTAAGAACTGTACAAGCAAATTTCTCTGCATACAGCTCAAGCCTTTCTATTATCTGTGTTAGACAGCTCCTTTACTGATTGTTAGGTTTAATGCGTGTATCTGTGTATGACAAGTTGGGTGCACCAAACAACGATTTTTCAAGCTATCACTTCCTCCATTCATTTTGTAAATAATATGGTGGTCGTGCCAGCCTGTTTGTTTCGTGATTGGTTGATGGCAATAAGCACACTTTCCTTGCTGTTCCTTAAATAACCAACTCCAAATTCGTCTATGCTTTTCTTGGTTGTATAACCTGCGTTGACGAAGAAGTTCGCTTTCTAATTCCCATTCAGGTAGAAACGGATTATATTCCGATTTTATCTTTATGTGCCGTTCTATTTTTACCCCACTACAATAGACTAAGTCTATCGGGTGTAAATCGCCTTTCTTATCAGTGTAAACTGTTCCGAACACCCAACTTCGGGTTGCTGTGGTACAAAAGTATTTCTCTTTTATCCACTTTATCCCTTTATTGTGATGTCTCCGTTTACACCATTTCCATAAGGCTCGCCATACTAATGCGTCCATTCGTCCAAAGGCTTTGCTTGCCACTTGATGTTTGTGGTAGATTGCCCAACCTCGTAGCATTGGATTAAGTACCCTAATTAAATCAGATTGTTTTGCCATTTTCATTTTAGAAATAGTTTCTTTGACTTTACGATAAAATGTTTGCACATTCTTTTTGTTCGGTCTAATCAACACTTTTCCTTTGAAACGTCTGACATTCCAACCTAAAAAGTCAAAACCCTCTTCAATATGTACCACTTTTGTTTTACTCTCTGAAAGTGTAAGACCTCGTTCAGCTAGAAAACCTTTAACAAGTGGGATAACCTTTTCTTCCAGTAATTCTTTAGAAATCCCCGAAATAATAAAGTCATCAGCATATCGAACAAGATAGGTTTTGTGTCTTCGGATTTTTGAGCCTGTTTTCTTGCCAAAATGTTCAGCAAGTAAGCTCTCTAATCCATCCAATGCCATATTTGCTAACGTTGGAGAGATAATACCGCCCTGCGGTGTGCCCTCCTCTGTTCGCTTGAGCTGTCCAAACTCCACTACGCCAGATTGAAGCCATTTTCGCAATATCCGCTTGTTCATCGGTATATGCTTTAATAGCCAATCGTGGCTGATGTGGTCAAAACACCCTTGTATGTCCGCATCTAATACCCATTCCACTGGCTGATTGGTTTTCTTCCCTTTATGAGAGAATATCTGATGAATATGTGTTATCGCGTCCGCTGTGGAACGTTCTAACCGAAATCCATAAGAGCCTGTATCCGCCAATGTTTCTGCTACGGGTTGTAGCCCCAACAAATATAACGCTTGCATTGCTCTATCTTTCATTGTCGGAATACCCAATGGGCGTTGTTTTCCGTTTGCTTTAGGGATAAATACTCGCCTTAATGGGAGTGGTTTATACCCTTTAGCTGAAAGTGAGAAAATCGCTTGGTATTTTTGTTCGGGGCTATTCCATAGCACCTTATCTACGCCAAATGTGCGTTTACCTTGATTTTCAGTCACTCGCCTTACTGCAATCGCTTTTGCATAAAACGAGTGGACAAGTAATCGTTGTAGGTTTTTAACCCTACGCCAATCCTTTGCCAAAGTTGCCTTCGCAATCCGTATCTGCACACCTTTAACAAATTGGTAAGCCTTTTGCCATTCAATAAAATGCCATTGGCTTAACTTTTTCGATTTGTTCGAGGTCGTTGGAGTTGGATTGCTTTCTACTTTTTTAGTATAATGCTTTCGCTCTTTCATACTTACCTCTGATATAACAAGAGTTTGGTATAAAAGTATTGGTTTTAGGATAACACCTTATCTTGCAACAACTTTCCCAAGCCCGTAAATATCCTATTTACGTTCAAATCGTTACAAGAGTGTATTATCATAAATACCGATAATTTTAACCGCTCTTGTAACCGATTAGGGCAAAGAGTGGAGCGTTAGGTTTTATTTAACAAGCCTAACGCTCGTTTTCTTTGTATTGTTTACATCGTCATCATTTTCACTTCCTTGATGTCCATAATGGGAACTTTTGTAAAACCATTATTTCTTTCTGTAAAATGAATTTGATTACCTTTAAGATGTTGCATTCATCTTGCGATGAAAGACCAGTTGGAAGTCTGCACCCTTTCGAGTTAGGCTATGTTTCACACCCTATCTGCACCATTACAGCACAGCATTTGCTTTTTCCAACCTCCCTTACCTGCATTTTCAACAGTATCGCTTACGCTTTACCTGCCCTATCCTTTTCCCCAGTTTGTACATAAGTATGTATCAGTATTGAGTATTGTGGACGTGGCGAAAATACAGGCTTACCAAGTTCCGTAATTATCACACGAGTAGGGAAGATACAGTCTGTTCTCCGGCAGCATTATGATGACGTATTCCCAACGCTAAAGAGAATATCCTGCTGCATACCTTTTGGTCTAAGCCAATAGCAACCGTAGGCTCTTCCTCGTAACGAAGTTTATCAACTGTTCACTTACGTTTATCTTTCTACCCAGTCTAGCCTCTCTCAATGTGTGTTGCTCACATTTTCCTTACATTACCTCACGGCAATATAAGCCCTTTCGGGGAGTACATTGTCAGGAAGCTCCGCACAAAACCGTTGCCAGTTATGCACTATCCCTAGACTACTGTTAGCCATATAACAGGTTGTACTATGAATTTCATTGCAAAGTTATATCTCAACAAAATTCATCACAACAATGATAATTACAGCTTTCGCATACTTACTAAGTTTTAATAAATAAGCCCTTGCTGTTGCTTTAAAACTTACCTTTTGTAATTTATTGCTAAATTACTTTGTAAATTAACCGCTTAATATCAGATAGATCGAACCTATAGCTATGCAAATAGATAGATGATCAGTCTATTTATAGGATAGATAAGTAAGATCACTGGATATAAGTTTAGGTAAATTTGAGCCGATAAATAGCCGTGCTGTTACCGCAAGCCATTTACGGGTAGCTATCAATTTCAAGCTACAATGGGTGCTTCCTTGTAGGAACGTCCCTAAGTAAAGATAAGTAGTAAAGTATACATTCGATCATAAGAAATTCCACTTCCTTATTTTCGGCTTCTCTCAGAATGCTGTAAGCCTTTCGGACTTTATTTATAGTAGGTTGCACAATTATTCTTTATGGACGATATTACGTTTAGGATTTGACCCCAGCCACTCTACTTAAAGCAGGCGACTAACGGTAGTAATATCTTTCGATAACGGATCTTGCTTTCTTACTCTCCTCAAACTCCCTCGTACAACGTAGTTGAGTACCTCAGAGTGAAGATCATACCTTATTACCGCATAAAGTTGGAAATTGTCTTCCCCAACTTAGCACCAAGTCTTGAGCAACGCTCCGTTCTTGGCCTGGCTTCCCAAGTACCCCCGAGGGGTACTTGAAAAGTGGAATAGAAAGACATATAATGCCTTTCCATTCCTGCAATAACTCCTTGATATATAAGGAGAAATTGCCATAAGCACGACAACTTGTCGCACTAACGTTTTGAGTATTGCGGACGACGACGTGCTTTGTGTAAACCCACTTTTTTACGTTCGACGCGACGCGCATCACGGGTAACAAAGCCCGCTGCACGTAATGCAGGACGTAAAGTTTCATCGTACTCAATTAACGCACGAGTGATACCGTGACGGATTGCACCCGCTTGACCTGAAATACCGCCGCCTTTTACAGTGATATAAAGGTCTAACTTATCTGTCAATTCAACCAATTCTAACGGTTGACGCACGATCATACGAGAAGTTTCGCGACCGAAATATACGTCTAATTCACGTTGGTTGATAGTGATTTTACCACTGCCCGGTTTGATAAATACACGAGCTGAAGAGCTTTTGCGGCGACCTGTGCCGTAGTTTTGATTCTCTGCCATTTTCCTAACCCCGTGATTAAATATCTAAAACTTGTGGTTGTTGTGCTGCGTGTTCGTGTTGAGCGCCCGCATACACTTTTAATTTACGGAACATTGCACGACCTAAAGGTCCTTTCGGCAACATACCTTTAACCGCAATCTCAATCACAGCTTCCGGACGGCGTTGGATCATTTCTGCGAAAGTCGCTTGTTTGATACCGCCTACATAGCCGGTGTGCCAGTAGTAAATTTTATCGCTTTCTTTTTTACCTGTTACGGCTACTTTGTCCGCGTTAATAACGATGATGTAATCACCGGTGTCAACGTGCGGAGTGTATTCTGCTTTATGTTTACCACGAAGGCGACGAGCTAATTCGGTAGCTAAACGACCTAGGGTTTTACCTGTCGCATCTACTACATACCAGTCGCGTTTAACCGTTTCCGGTTTTGCTACAAAAGTTTTCATTAATTTAATTACCAATAAAATAATATTAATACCCAGTGTCTAAAATTCAGACACAACCAGTCATCTTAATCTTCACCCCTTCGAGTGCGATCTCGATAAAATAATGCGCGGTGGGAATCCGTCGCATTTACAGGGTCGCAAGATTATACAAGAGATTTTCCGTAAAAGCTAATTTTTTCTTCCGATTTCGGTTAAATTCGGTATAAAAATTATTCGTTATTTTCCAACAAATAACTTAACCCGCTTTGTCTTTCCGTGCGTTTATTCACCGCACTTTGCCAAATTCGACGACGAGTGAAAACGGTGATATGCTTTTTCGCCCGCGTAACGCCGGTATAAATCAATTCTTTGCAGAGAATCGGATTCGGTTCCGTCGGTAAAATCAATAACGTATGATCAAATTCCGAGCCTTGCGATTTATGCACGGTCATCGCAAATGCCGGTTCGTAGGCGGGCATTCGGCTTGCCAGTTCGTTTTGCCCGTTTTCAAACCAAAAACGCTCGCTGATTTCACCGTTTTTATCCTGCGTGCGTAAATAAATACCGATCTCGCCGTTTAATAAACCGGTGTTACTATCGTTTTGCGTCACCATTATCGGCTTACCCGCATACCAATCGCGCGGATGATTAAAATTCACCAATCCTAAGGAACGCAACTGTTCGGCAATACGGTGATTTAAATTTTCGCTGCCCAGCTCGCCGACGCGAAGTGCGGTCAAAAATCGAACGCGATTAAACGCGGCAAAAATCCGTGCCAAATCCGCCGGTTCGAAAAGATCTTGTTGTTGCGCAATTTCTGCAACGATCTGTAGATATTCGCGATAATTTTCCACCGCACTTTGCACCACCGCCGCCACACAATCACGCAAAATCTCCGCCCTTGTTTTTTCTGTTTCCGGCGCAGCAAAATAAGGATCGAAATCCACCAAGGTAATTTCAGGTTGTGTTTTCACAACATCGTCCAGCCGGTTTTCCAACACCCGCCAGCTTTGTTCGCCTTGCGCTTGGTTAATCGCCTCCGCCAAGCGTTTAATGTCGGATTGATCATCGAAACGGCGACTTACTACTAAATTACACAAACAATCGCGAATTGGCTGTCCTTGTTCGGATGAGGCTAATTGCGCACCAGTGGTTCGGCGCAGATAATCCGTTAACATCGGGCTATATCCTTGCGACAAAAATTTGCCCAATTCGCTTAAAATCGCGCCCGCTTCAACGGAGGAAAGCTGATCTTTATCCCCCAACAAAATCAATTTGGTTTGCGGTTTCAAAGCGCGCAATAATTTCGCCATTAAGGACAAATCGATCATTGAGGCTTCATCCACCACCAACACATCCAGAGGCAACGGATTTTTTTGATCATAATGGGTTTTATCTTCAAAAAAACGCACGCCTAATAAGCGATGAATGGTTTGCGCTTCGCTCGGTACGGCGGCTTTTAAATCCGCGCTAATCGCAATTTTTTCGTGCGTTTGCAAACGAATAAACGAGGCTTCGATGCTTTTATTTAAGCGATCGGCAGCTTTTCCCGTCGGCGCCACCAATTTTATCCGCAACTGATTTTGATGCATTTCTTGCAATGCCAACAACAGACGGAAAACCGTTGTGGTTTTCCCTGTTCCCGGCCCGCCGGTAATCAAACAAAAAGATTTATTTAAAGCAATAGCAACGGCGATTTTCTGCCAATCGGGCTGATCGCTCGCAACGGATTCGGGAAAATAACGTTGTAACACCTCGGCAATGCGCGCGTGATCTTGTCCGATCGCCGAGGATTGTTGCGACATTCGGATGAAATATTGTGCAATTTGATATTCATCTTGCCAAACGCGATAAAAATACAGCGCGCCGTCCCGTAACACAAAAGGCGCGGCGTAACGTAGCGGCTGCTCGGTAAACGCAATATGCTCGCGCAATACGGATTGCCATTGGGTCGGTTCGAGGGAATGTAATTTCTCTTGAATTTCGGTTAAAAAATGACGTTCGCTCCAAGGTAAGGCAAAGCCTTGTCCATATGCTTCGCTAAGTATCAAGCGAGAATGCCCTTGTCGATACTGATAATGGCAAAGTGCGGCTAAAAAAATCGCTAAATCTTGAACGGCTTGCGGATAATTAAAGGCGCGACGTTGCTTGGTGTGAATAAATTCGGCGAAATAATAATCCGCCGCGCTAATCAAACCTTGTTGTTTTAAGCGAGATAAAATATTTAACATTAAAAGAGCGCCTCCAATTCCTCGATTAAACGCCGATCCGGTTTATCGAAATACACTCCGTTCGAATCTCGCCCGTTCATTCCGCGCAAGAAAGTGTAAATCACGCCGCCGAAATCGCGATCATAGTCATATTGCTTATCCTGCCGACATAAATAACGGTGTAACGCTACGCAATACAGCAAATATTGCCAGTCATAATGCCCGTTTAATATCGCCTGCCGCAGATTTTCGCCGGCGTAATCTTGCATTTGATCGCCCAATAAATTGGATTTGTAATCCAACAAATAATATTTCCCGTTATGACGAAAAACCAAGTCGATAAACCCGCGCACCATTCCTTGAAAACGATTTAAAATCAACGGCTCGGAAGGCAAATGATGATATTTTTTCAAAAGCCGATTAAACGCCGCCACGTCAAAATGCGCCGTCAATTTTAGATAAAACTGCATTTCTTTTAACATATCTCGGCGGGCAATTCGATTCAGTGCAAAAGACTCGCCGTCTGCAGTCAATGGCGTACGCAAGATTGCCTCCAACCATTGTTTTAACGGCGCAACCCACTCCTCGCTAAGCTCCAAATGATGACATAATTTACGCACGGATTCTTCTTCCGTCGGTCGGGTAAAATCCGTTTTCTCGAAATAACGGTGCAATTCCGTTCCGACCCGCGTGCCGTGCGGAAAATCGAACGGCGAATAACCTTGCGGATAATCTTCAAGCGGCTGTGCTTGGTGCGACGTTTTTTCCGCATTTAGCGGTGCGGATAGATTCAGATCGTAATCCTTCGCTTCATCAAAAAGGACGACATTTTTCACCGCACTTTCCGCAACATTTTGCTCCGCCTTCGCTTTGCGCTGCTCCGCTTGATTATAATTATGCTTATTGAGCATATCGGTGAAACCGGTGATCGTCCAATCATATTGAATTCGACCGGAAAATTCAGCGGCGGAAAGTTTTTCTTGCGGAAGTTTGGAATCCAGCGGTAAAAGATTTTTTGACAATTCGATCGTTTGTCGCACGATTTTATCCGCACCGACTTTTTCAATAAGTTTATCGAGCAAAGCGTCTGCCTTATAAATCGGCGTTTTAAAGGAAAGCTGTTCGCGAATTTCACCTTGGCTCAACGCGTACAACAGCGCGTTCCATTTTCCTTTAAAGGTTTGCGGCAAGCCGATGACGACCTGATA
Organism: Caviibacterium pharyngocola; assembly: GCF_002795405.1. Lineage (GTDB taxonomy): Bacteria > Pseudomonadota > Gammaproteobacteria > Enterobacterales > Pasteurellaceae > Caviibacterium > Caviibacterium pharyngocola. The sequence goes on from NZ_PHGZ01000015.1 coordinate 57,454, forward strand.
TTTGGCACGGGTAAGCGCCACATAAAGCAAGCGCATTTCTTCGGCGAGGCTTTCTTTTGTCGTATCGCTTCGATGACTATGATCAAGATCCCACAAAACGCTTTTGTGCTGCGCCGAATAATAAGTGTTAATTTTGTAGCCTCTCTCGCGTTTCGTGCTTTCTCTCGACGGCAAACCGATAAACGGCAACCAAACCAAATCGTAAGCCAAACCTTTTGATTTATGAATGGTGACGATTTTGACCAACTCCCGCTCGCTTTCCAAACGAATGATTTCTTCCGTTTGCGAGATGCCGTGGACTTGCTTTTCAAACCAACGCAATAACGCCGCTTCCCCTTCGTTCAGGCGCGCCGCTTGCTGTAATAATTCCGCCAAATGCAGCAAATCCGTGATCATTCGTTCGCCGTTCGGATTTTGTAGCAGACGCTCGTTCAGTTGCTTGTCTAATAATAAGTTATGCAACATTACTAACACGCCTTGCTTTTGCCAGATTTGACGGTAATGCATAAAACGATCGACAATTTGTTCCCAGCCGTCTTGCTTGATGGCATAAATTTCCGCCGCCGTTAAGCCGAATAATTCGCCAGCAATGGCATTCAAAATCAATTTTTCATTAAAAGGATCCAAACAGGCTTTTAAAATCACCAATAATTCTTGCGCAATAGTGCCTTCATAAACATTACTTTTATCCGATAAATACACCGCCGTAATGCCTAATTTTTGCAATTCGATTTTGACTAATTCCGCTTCTTTCCAATCTTTCACCAATACGGCGATGTCTTTTGCCTGCAGCGTTTTTTCGCCGAAAACAGCTTGATTTTTCACCGCACTTTTCAGCCACCGGTAGATGGATTGTGCGCAAGCCTGAGCGAGCTCGCGTTTATCGCCGCTTTCCGATAAGTAACAACGTAACGCCGGTTCGATTTTTCCGTCTAACACAAAAGGCGACAGCGTTTTGCCGGCTTTCACCGGTAAAAAACGGATCTCATCAAATAAAAACGGCGAGGGTTCGTCAAAATGAAATAGCGCATTCACACAATCGATCAAAGCTTGTCCGGAGCGCCAGTTGTGTTCTAAGGTGAAACTGTTATTCGTTCGGCGCGAGGCTTGCAAATAAGTAAAAATATCCGCACCTCTGAATTTATAAATCGATTGTTTTGGATCGCCGATCATCATAAATCCGGTCGGCGTTTCCGTTTGCACCATATAAACACTGGAAAAAATCCGATATTGCAAGGCGTCCGTATCCTGAAATTCGTCAATCATCGCAAAAGGATATTGGCAACGAATTAATTGCGCCAATTCCGCGCCCTGTTCGCCGCCTAGCGCTTCGGACACCAAACGCAATAAATCGTCAAAACCTTTTTGATTATGATGGGCTTTATAGTCGATTAAACGCCGTCGAATATCGCGAATGCAATGATATAACAACATTGCTTCGTCCAATGTCGGATCGCCGATTTGTTCGATAAAATTTTCCGTTTCCGCCAATAAATTATGTGAAAAAGGCACCGCACTTTTCTTCGTGTTTTCATTTACCGCCGATTGGGTGAAATATTTTGCCAGCTGTTCGGGCAGGGTTGAACAATCCTCGCTTGCCGCCCATTGGCGAACCGCGTTAAAGCGCGAATCATTATGGTCGTCACGATAACGAGAAATCTGCGCGCGATTTTCCTGAAATAACGCTTTAAGTTCGTTTTCTTGTTTTAACCATTTTTTCTTAAAGGCTTGAACCAGCGTGAGCCGCGAATCTAAATAATCTTGCAAAAATTGCGCTAAGCTCATCGCCAATACATTCGTCGGCGCAATATCGACGCGTAATTCCTCCGCCGAAACATAAGCACGAATTTTCCCCAACAGCGCGCTCGGCGAATCGAAACATTTTTTGATAAATTCGGCAATATGCAAGGGTTGAGAATAAAAATTTTCCCGCCAAAATTCATTGGTTATTTGTTCGAACAATTCGCTTTCGTCTTTGACTAGCGCCAAATTAAAGTGAATGCCCGAATTAAACGCATATTGCATTAAAATCCGGTAACAGAAACCGTGAATGGTGTAAATCGCCGCCAAATCCATATTTTGTTCGGCAAGAGTTAAACGGTGTACGGCTTGTTCGATATCCGGAATATGGTCGATCAGATCCGCTAAAAACGCATCTTCGATCATAGTGCGATCGCCGCTATACCGATAACGAATCAGCTGTTGTTTTGCCGAATAAATTCGTTCGCGAATACGTTCGCGCAATTCTTGCGTCGCCATTTCGGTGAAAGTCACAACGAGAATTTGTTCGACGGTTAAAGGTCGCGCAAAACAATGTTCGCCCGCTTGTAGTAGCAAGCGAAGATACAAGGAAGCAATGGTATGTGTTTTTCCCGTTCCAGCGGACGCTTCGATTAAACTGACCGCGTTCAACGGAACGGTGACGGGATTGAGGGAAGTGGGTTCGTTCATAGCTTACCGAAAAATAGAAAAATCAGCGAAATCAATAAAACGGCGTAATTAGAAATTTAAGACTTTATCCGCTTCAACCGTCCAATCCGCCAATTCGACTAAGGTGCCGATTCGAACGCCTTCGGCAAGCGGTAAGTCGGTGATTCCGCGTGCATTGGTGCAAGTTTTGCATAACTTAACGGTTGCACCTTGTGCGGTTAAAATTTCGATCATTTGTTGTAAATGATAGCCTTCCGCCGGTTGTTGTTTCGCCAATCCGCCTGTCACTGCATCCGACATAAAAAATAATTTTAATTCCACCGCACTTTTATGCTGTTCTTGTAATTGCAACGCTAAGCGTAATGCACTGAAAAAGCTTTCGTTGCCATAAGGTGCGGAATGCACGATAAATAAGATTTTTTGCATAATACATTCTCCCTGTTGCAGATAGAAACAGTGGGCTAAATGCCCACTTAGTTTATTGACAAAGTATACTTAAGTAGGATGGGCTTTAGCCCATCATATTGAAATAATTATATTTTTTGATGGGCTGAAGCCCATCCTACACATAAAATAAAATACGATTTAAATCAGGTCTGTCATCAGTCTGAATGGGCTAAACGCCCACTGAATTAATTTAACCGACCCATACGAATTTTGCAATAAACAGTAACGCCACTACCAAAACCGGTGCGTTAATTTCTTTCCAGCGCCCTGTGCCGGCTTTCATTATGCAATAACAGATAAAGCCGAAGGCGATACCTTCCGTAATCGAATAGGTAAACGGCATCATCGCGGCGGTGATAAATGCCGGTGCGGCTTCGGTTAAATCGTGCCATTGCACGCGAATAAGGCTGGACGCCATTAAAATTCCGACGAACACCAAAGCGCCTGCAGTGGCATAAGGCGGCACCAAACCAGCTAACGGCGAGAAGAAGATTGTCAATAAGAACAATAATCCGACAACCACCGCTGTCATTCCGGTGCGTCCACCGACGGAAACGCCCGCGCCGCTTTCGATGTAGGTACTGATCGCCGAAGTACCGATGTATGATCCGGTGACAGCGCTGATACTATCCACATAAAGCGCTTGTTTCATTTTCGGGAAACGTCCGTTTTCATCGCTGATACCCGCTTTGTCCGTAACGCCTAATAAGGTACCGGAAGAATCGAATAGATTGACCAACAAGAAAGAGAAAATAATGCCTAATAAGGCGGTATCCAACGCACCGGCAATATCTACTTTGCCGACAACAGCATCTAAGCTCGGTGGCATTGACACTACGCCGTTAAATACCACGTTATCGTCAAAAATTAACGCAAGTGCGGTCACTAATGCGATAGAAACCAATACGCCGGAATAAATATTTCGCGCCGCGAACACAACGATAATAAAAAAGCCTAAGATGCCCATTAATACTTGCGGATTATGCAACTCACCCAAGGCGACTAACGTTGCCGGATTCGCCACAACCAAGCCCATATTTTTAAAGCCGATTAACGCGATAAAGAAACCGATCCCCGCGCCGATACCAACTCGTAGCCCAAGCGGAATGGACGCCATTAACCAATAACGCACTTGGAAGATCGTCAACAGCAATAATCCGACGGAGCCCCAAAAGATCGTTCCCATTCCCACTTGCCAAGAATATCCTAATTTTCCGACGACCACATAAGCGAAAAAGGCGTTAAGCCCCATTGCCGGCGCCAGTGCAATCGGCAAATTGCTGAATAATCCCATTGCGATGGTTCCGAATGCGGCGATTAAACAGGTGGTGACGAACACCACTTGCTTATCCATTCCCGCATCGCCCAAGACCGAAGGGTTGACGAAAACAATATAAACCATTGTGAAAAACGTCGTAATACCGGCGATGATCTCCGTTTTCGGCGTAGTGTTGTGCTGATTTAACTTAAACAGTTTTTGTAGAAAAGATTGATTTTCCATTTTTATTCCAATTCGATGTGTTGAGAAAAAAAGATGAAAAACAATTCGTGAAAGAAGGGTGTTTTTCTTACCGATTTTAGCAAAATAACTCGGCTTTCGCGATCTGTTTTTCAAAAAATCTTATTTTTTCCACCGCACTTTCGAAACCTGCAAAAGCTGACGCGATCCAGTTCAAATTTTTTATTCATATCAATTTGGAATATAAATTTTTTGTGAAGTGTATAGCAAAATTTACATTTCGATATTTACGAAAAAATACTTCTAATATATAAATTTAAAGGAATAATTCTTCAACAACAAAGGGAATCACTATGAAAAAAACAAAAAAGACAAACCTACTTAGAAAAACTGCGTTATCACTCCTAATTTCTTCAGCCGTTTTATCCGGAGCATACGCATCAACTGCCATATTAGACTTCTCCAGTGTCGAGAGCTTTCAGCCCGTCGATATGACGGAACATTTCACCAGCAATAATGTGTTTAGTTTGAGTTCGGGTACATTAACGTTTCGTGTGAATCCGAATTCAGGTTTCAGCACCCTACTCGGCGTCAGTGATAACACGGCGGATGACAGATACATTATGTTTTACACGAATGTCACCGCCGCCGGTCAAACTTACGGGATTGAAATTAGAGACCGCACCAATTTGATTCCGAACAGTCAATTAGTCACACAAGCGCTTCCGGCTTCAAGTGACGGCTTTAGAACCGTTACTTACAGTTTCGATAAGGAAAATCAAACCATTAAGATCTATGTTGACGGTCAACTGCGACAAACATCGACCCAATCCAAGTTCTTTGAAGATATTTCAGGGTTGAATACCGCTTCATTAGGTTCGTTAAAACGTCCGAATAATCGTACGAATACCTTTACCGGCGCAATTTATCACGCGGGCGCGACGGATGAAGTGTTAAGCGATTCGGCGATTTTAAAATTGCACGAAGATATTGTGGCAAGACATAGCGTCGATTTGGCAAAACAGGCGGAAAAACTCGCTTATTTATCCGAAAAACGCGAGCGTATGGGCGCGTTTATGAGTGAAAAATACGAAATGTTTAAACCGGGTCAAGGCGGCGCGGCAAGTTATCGTATTCCGGGGTTATTAGCGACCCAAGAAGGTGTCGTTATCGCCGCGATTGACAAACGTAATCAACACGCTTCCGACTGGGGTAATATCGACCTTGCGATTCGTCGCAGCTTAGACGGCGGTGTTACTTGGCAAGATGATCAAGTGGTGGTCGATTTAGCCGAACAAACCTATTCTTCCTTAGGTGCTGCGGAATCTGCTTTGGTGATTGATGCCGTAATGGTGCAAGATAAACAAAACGGTCGTATTTCGATGGTTTTCGATATGTTTCCGGAATCTCAAGCTTTATTCGGAATGTTCAGTAACTCGCAAGCCAGTTTTGAATCCGAAGGCAACGGACATATTCAAGTGGACGGCAAGTGGTATCGCTTAATCACCGATGAAAGCGGCGCAAGATATACGGTTCGCGAAGAAGGTATCGTTTATAACCGAATGGGCGAGGCGCAAGATTATCGCGTAGTCATCGAAGGCGATCCTAACCGCTCTTTTAAAGATCTGGGCGATATTATTCAAATCAGCACCGGTGAAAGGGTCGGTAACATCTTTTTAAGATCCAGAAAAAGCGGTCACGACAGCGGTCCGTTTAACGCGCATTATACCAGCTATTTGTGGATGACTTACAGTGAGGATCAAGGTGCGACTTGGGCGAGCCCGATTGATATTACCACGCAAGTCAAAGCGGACTGGATGCGTTTCCTCGGCACCGGCCCGGGTACCGGTATTCAGTTGAAAAACGGCAATTTAGTCGTGCCGGTTTACTTCACCAATCGCGATAACAAACAATCCTCCGCAGTAATTATCAGTAAAGACGGCGGTAAAACGTGGGAACGCGGCGATTCGCCGAACGATGCCTATTTGGATGAAATCGGCGGTGCGAGATATTTAAATACTTATGATTATGAAATTACCGAATCCCAAGTGGTCGAAATGGATAACGGCGACATCAAAATGTTCTCGCGTAACCGCAGCGGCGCGGTGATTATTTCAACCAGTCACGACGGCGGGATGACGTGGGATAAAGGCGCAAGACTAAGAGAAGCCGCTTTATTGGATCCGTATTCGCAAATGTCGGTGATTCATTATTCCAAACGGATCGACGGCAAAGAGTATCTCGTTTTCGCCAACCCGCACGCAACCGGCTCTCGTAGCAACGGTATGGCTTGGTTAGGCGAAGTGCAAGAAGACGGTTCTATCCAATGGAAATATAATACCACTATCGACGCAGGCACTTATTCTTATAACAGTTTAACCGAATTACCGAACGGCGATATCGGTTTATTATACGAACAAGTGCAAGGTCAAAACGTTCAATACGTTCGATTCAATTTACAAGAATTATTCTGGAAAGATAATATTATTTATCGCGACAAACGTAATACCTCAAACCCGAATGTGTCACTTAACAGTATAGAAAGCGTGGAAGAAGAAACTTTCTATAAAATCGGCGACGGTGAAATGGTTAAAGTCGGCAGCGGCGTCAATAATGCAAAATTAGTGGTGAAAGAAGGTATCGCAACTTTAAATCAAACCGCCAATGATCAAGGTGAAAAACAAGCCTATCGCGAAATTACCGTCAAGGAAAACGGATTGGTTCGCCTTGGTGATGCGGAACAAATTAATTTCAGCAATTTAATCCTTGAACAAGGTACCTTAGATCTCTACGGTAATGATATTACCTTGGATAATCAGGGTGAAAATTCGGGATTACGCGCCGAAATCGTGAACGGTAATATTATCAACACGCAAGGCGATGTCACCCTCACCTATCGGCTTGACGATAATCACACCATCAAAGGTAATCTTGCTCAGGTCGGCGACAATAGTGCGCTTAACCTTATTTATTCACCAACTAATGCGGATTCCGCTTTGCGTTTGGAAGGCAATACCGCGTTGAATGCGCTTGATGTAAAAACCGGCACGCTCACTTATACGCCTAATACGTTCAACTTAGCGGAAAAAGCGACGGTTCGCACTAATGCAAATTTAGTGATTGAAGATGCCGTTCTTTCCGTCGGTAGCGTTTCCTTAGAAAATAATTCGAATTTAATCGCCGAGGTTAGCGAAGGTAAAACCGCAGCGTTATATGCGGATCAAATTGACGGCGAAGGTAACTTGATTAAACGCGGCGCCGGCGTACTCACGCTTTCCGGACAATTAGATCACAGCGGTAATACGGAATTGCAAGCGGGTAATATTCATCTGGATGACGCAACATTCAGCGCAAGCACCTTACGCCTTGCTGCCGATACCGCGTTAACCGGCTCGGGCGAAGTTAACGGCAAAACCGTTTGGCAAAACGGTAGCTTAATCGTACCGGGGTATTATTCATCCAATACCGGCTCGCAAACACGTTCCGCATCCGGCGGATTCACCGCACAACGTCTAGTATTTAATGATGTGGAAAATCAAGGCGGTACGGTCGCATTGCGTGTGAATAACAATGTAGCGGATATTACCCGATGGGGTCACGATGAAATCGTAATTAAAGGCAATCTTACCACCGAAAGTGCGGTGCCCGTCAGCATTAAATTAGCCGGAACCCAACAAGGTAAATCCGATACGAACGGCGACGGACAATATGATGCGGAAGAAGGTTTATCCCTCATTAAAGTCTATGGCGACGGAACAGTCAGCCAATTCGCCTTAAGCGAAGCCATCGATAGTCTAAACAGCCCTTATGATTTAACCTTAGTCAGCTTTGATAAAGGTGTTGCCGGCGACTATTACGATTATCAACTTCATAACACCCTGATTACCGAATCCGGCGCATTAGTCACTCCGGTGGTGTATAAAAAATCAACCGAAACGCCTGTAGAGGATGAACCGACCACCGAACCGGAAACTCCAACAACGGATAACGGTACAACTGCCGAAGCGGAAACTCCGGTAACGGATAACGGCACAACCACCGAAGCGGAAACTCCGGCAACAGATAACGCTACAGCCGTCGAACTGGAAACTCCGGCAACGGATAATAGCACAACCGCCGAACCGGAAACTCCGACAACGGATAATGCGACAACCGTCAAACCGGAAACTCCGACAACGGATAATGGTACAACTGCCGAAACTGAAACTCCGGCAACAGATAACGGTACAACTGCCGACACGGAAACTCCGGTAACGGATAACAGTACAACCGCCGAAGCGGAAACTCCGACAACGGATAACGCTACAACCGCCGAAGCGGAAACTCCGGCAACGGATAACGGTACAACCGCCGAAGCGGAAACTCCGGCAACGGATAACGGTACAACCGCCGAAGCGGAAACTCCGGCAACGGATAACGGTACAACCGCCGAAGCGGAAACTCCGGCAACGGATAACGCTACAACCGCCGAAGCGGAAACTCCGGCAACGGATAATAGCTTGGTAGAAGAAAAACCTACTACAACAGTAGAAGAAAAACCGGCTACGAATAACGCGACAAATAATGCGGCAACAAGTCCTGCGCGGACGAAACTTAACGATCACGTTCCGTCTTATTTAGTAGCGGGTACGGCGATGGTGAATCAAGGTAATACTGTAAGAGATATGTTCACCGACAATTTGTGGGCAAAACATAAAAAAGGTTTCTATGTCATTCAAAAACATAGTAACGCCGATTACACAACGGATCTCAGCTTCGTGAATTACGGTTATAACTATGATTCCAAACAAAACACCACATTATTCGGCGGTTATGTTCCGGTTTCAGCGAATACCGAATTACACGCAGGTCTCGGTTTCAGTAACCAAAAAGTGACACCTAAAGCGGTGGACGGTTATAGCTACGCACGTTATAAAACAACCTCGTTGCTTTTAGCGGTACATAACGAATGGGATAACTTACTGCTTAATACGCACGTCGGTTTACATTGGCATCGCGGTAAAGTTTCGACTCACGAGGTTTCCGATATCGCCCGAATCAAAGGTAATCAATATCAAATCGGTTCGGAATTGGGTTATAAATTTAACCTCGGTCAATTCTCCGTTACTCCGGTTGCCGGATTGAGTTACCAATATTTCGATATGGACGTCACCGATAAATCCCGTTATCAGTTGAATGTCACCGCCGAACCGTATCGCGTATTCACGCAATATGCGGGATCTTACGTCGGTTGGGATAATGAGATTGTCGCTTTACGCGTCGGTGCTTTATACGAACACAACAATGAAAGTCGAGATCAACTTGTCATCAACAATGAAGGCTTTACCACAGGTCGATTAGGCAATTCCGTCGTGCTTAAAGCGAATGCTGATTTCAGTATTTTGCCGCAACTAAAATTAGGCGTTCAATTCGAACACAGACACGCAGTGTCCGACGCGAAATTGAAACAAACCGATATTGCGGCGAAACTGGAATATAAATTCTAGTAGAACGTAGAAAACAAAACGGTAACTGTTCGTCAGTTACCGTTTTTTATCTTCATCAAACACAAAAACCGGATTTAATAACCCGCACGATAAATCGCTTCGGTCAATTTCACCGCCATTAACGCCAAGCTAAAGCGCTGTTCGTCGGCAACCGTCCAAAAACTGACCGCACTTTCCGTTGTCGCCAGATTACCGACGTGCAAAAACGCTTCGTCCGTTTCATTCTCCATTTCACCGTTAGTGACCGGTGTCGGTAATTTTTCCGGTTGGTATCGAATCCATTGATTTTGTTGCCACAAGGCAATTAATTTGTCCGCATCGATCGCATAATCGGAAAGTGCGGTGATTTTTTGCCCTGTTCCGTAAAAAACCGGTACTTGAATCGAATGAAAAATAAAATCCTCCGCTTGCGGGAAAATTTTACCGAGTTGCGAGGATAAATTCGCCGTTTGCAACGGGAATACATCAAACGCTAAACGTTGTTCTTCATCTTCTAACGGAATACCGTTTAACAGGCGCGCGGTTTGTCCGGCAAGTTTGCCAACCGCTTCTTCATTGTTATAAGCCGCCGGCAACAACGACGTAACCGTCGCGTGTTTTAGCGGAACTTCCTGCAATAAAGGCGCCAATGCCAACGCCGCTTGCGTTACTTGCGAATCCGGCAACGCGACGATATTACGCTGACGTAATTCCGTTAATTGTTGTTCGTTAATCCCCGGAATCACCACCGGTACATCGGATAAAGAGGCGCAAATTCCGCGCATATCCACCACAACAGTGCCCGCTTCCGACGCTTTCGCCGCAATGGAAACCTGATTAATATCACCGGCAAACAACAAATATTGAACATCGCTCCAATTCATTTCATCGGCGGCATATTGCGCAACGGCTTTATTCCGAAACCGAATGCCTTGCTCCTCATTAAAGGGATAAATCTCCGCCACGGAAAGTCGTTCGATTTCTAATTCGCTTTTTTCTAAGGTTTCTGCAATTTTTTCGCTTAATTCAAATTCTGCCGCAATCGCAATATGTAACATTTTTCTCCCATCCTTTTTCTAATCGGCGTAAAATAATCGGCACATTGTACAGAATAATAAGCGGAAAAGAAAATGACACCTGCGATTGATTTACTTAAAAAACACAAGATTCCTTTTACTTTGCATACTTATGATCACGATCCATCGAATACACACTTCGGTGATGAAGCGGCGGAAAAGCTCGGCATCGCGCCCGAACAATCTTTTAAAACCTTATTGGTTGCAGAAAACGGCGATCAGAAAAAATTGGCGTGTTTCGTGCTGCCGACCGCGCATATGTTAAGCCTAAAAAAAGCGGCAAAAGCACTCGGCGTGAAAAAAGTGGAAATGGCGGATAAAGATGCGGCACAAAAAAGCAGCGGATATTTGGTCGGCGGGATCAGTCCGTTAGGACAAAAGAAACGACTAAAAACTGTGATAGAACAGACCGCACTTGAATTCGAACACATCTACGTTTCCGGCGGAAAACGCGGATTAAGTGTCGAACTGGCACCACAAGCCTTGGCGGAAATCTTAAGCGCCGAATTCGTCGATATTGTTGATCACGAATAATAAAAAAGGCTCAAGCACAAAAGGGAAATGTCACTTGAGCCGAAAGGGAAGATTAACTAATCCCTTAGAATTCGATTTTAGAAGGCGGAAGTGTCTTGGAATAAGCCGACTTTCAGATCCGTTGCAGTATAAATAACGCGACCGTCCACTTCCACTTCGCCGTCCGCCATTCCCATTACCAATTTACGATTGATCACCCGTTTCATATTAATGCGATAAATCACTTTTTTCGCAGTCGGCAAAATTTGTCCGGTAAATTTCACTTCGCCGACGCCAAGCGCTCTGCCCTTGCCTTGCCCGCCGATCCAACCGAGATAAAATCCGACTAGCTGCCACATTGCATCCAAGCCCAAACAGCCCGGCATAACGGGATCACCGATAAAATGGCAACCGAAAAACGGTAGCGACGGTTTAATATCCAACTCCGCTTCAATATAACCTTTGTTAAACAAGCCGCCTTCTTCATTCATTTCAACGACGCGATCCATCATCAACATACTCGGCGCAGGTAATTGCGGGCCGTTTTGACCGAACAATTCACCGCGCCCCGATGCCAATAAATCTTCATAAGAATAACTGCTTTTCTTATTTGGTGTACAACTGTTCATAATTTTAAATTCTCCCGCTAATTGTTAATGCGATATTCATTAATCTAAAACGCATTGTAGCAAGATATTTTATTGATTAAAACAGCTAACACGTGTTAGCCTAACTTATCCGATCAGTTATCTCTTTTAGATTGATTTATTTTAACGGCATAAAAAAACGGCATCTTGCGATACCGTTTATGATTTAACGTTTGCGAAACAGTAGATCCCACAAACCGATTCGTTGTTGCTGTTCGGCACGAAGTTCGATTCGCCGTGAAATCACGCGTGAAAGCGGCTGATTTTCTTCCGTATAAGTCACGTTTTCTTCCTCGGTTAAATGGCGTTTAAACAGGATTTCGCAGGCTTGATATACGTCATCTACCGTCCAAATAGAAAATTGTCCGTTTTTGACCGCACTTATCACCGCTTCCGATAAACTCAGTTGGCTGACAACGGTAGAAGGAATGATCACGCCTTGCTCGCCGCTTAATCCGCGTCGCTCGCAAATGGTGAAAAATCCTTCGATTTTATCGTTCACACCACCGACGGAATGTACCAAGCCGAATTGATCGATCGCGCCGGTGATCGCGACGGATTGCGGCAACGGTAAATCCGATAAGGCGCTGGCAAGCACACAAAAGCTTGCTAGAGACGCACTGTCGCCGTCAATTTCGCTGTAAGATTGTTCAAACACAATCGACGCGGAAAACGGTAACTGACTCGGAAAATCCAAAATATTCGCCAAACACACTTCGGCGATCATTATGCCTTTGCCGTGAATATTGCCCGCCAGCTCGTTTTTGCGCTCCACGTCCACCACTTCGCCGTCACCGAATTGCACGATACAGCTAATACGCGAGGGTTCGCCGAAAGACAGCGGCGTGCCCGGATATTCGATGACGGACAAGCCGTTAATCTGCCCGACGATCTCGCCTTCCGTCGCCACATAAACCTGTTCGCGCAAAATATCCGCATAAGTTTGTTCGCGTAAGAAACCTTGTTGCTGCGATTTGGCGTGAAAATATTGCTCGAAATCCACCGCACTTAATTCGGATTTTGCCGTTAATGCGGCGGTATCGGTTAAAATTTCTTTCAGTTTTAGCGGCGAAACGTTAATTAAATCACGATCTTCGCTTTCGCGCACTAATAATTGATACAAACGATTCAAACCGTCCGGCGTCGGTTGGGCAAGTTGTCGCGCACGCGCATAGCCGACGACGAAATTCGCCCATTGCTGTTGTTTTTGTGCCGATTCGACGGAAAAATAACTGTCGATTTCCGCATAATCCGCTAAAGAATACAACCCCTCGTCCAGTTCTTCAAACATTGCCAGTTCCGTGCGGTTGCCCAATAAAATCACTTTTAGCGATAACGGACAGCTCGGAATATCGCAAGGCAAGGCTTTATACGGATGCAAGGCATACCAATCGAAGGTTTTCGTGGTCAATATATGTTTCAAACGAATCCATAAATCAAACTGCGCCAATAGGGTTTCGACGCTCAAAATCAGCACGCCGTTATTCAGTTGATGCACCAAACCGGGATGTAATTGAATATCTTGCGAACCGGGATGAACACGCACGGCGCCGAATAAGCGAGTGTGATCCGTGTGTAACGCCGTTGCGACGGATTGGGTTGCGGCAAAATTATCCTCATAAGATTGCGCCGGTTCGACAGAAACCGTCGGAAAAGAAAAGCTGTCTCCTTGTTCCACCACATAACGCACGCCGGAAAGCACCAAATCCTGTGCTTGTTGAGAACGAATATAATCTGCCAATAAAGGCGCATATTCGCTTTGATCGTCCGCTTTTAGCACCAATAAAGTGCGGTGATTATTTTGTAAGAATTGTTGAACGGCACAAACCGCGCGGGGTTGCAATGCAAAAAAATCCGCGTTCGGATCATTCACGGCGTCAACGGCTAAATTCGGCCGTAAGTCTTGCCAAGATAACGCTTGTTCGGATAAGGAAGATAAAATCACGCTGCCTCTCTCTGTTACAATAAGAACGGGCATTATCGCATATTTCCGTTCAAATAGAATCAAAATTTACTGGCAAAAATCGAAAGAGACGCGTATATTATGACGAGGTTACAATGTCACTTTAAACTGTTAAAAAACGATGAAATATCAAAAATTAGAAAACCAAGAAGCTCAGTGGAAATGGCTTTATTTGACCAAAAAACACCGTGAAGGCGAAAATATTACGCGCTATGAAGAACGCAGTTTAGCGCAAGATGTCGCGCAGCGCCTTGTGGAAGCACAAAATTATCCGCAACAAATCGAGGAATGGATCGCAACTCATATGTCCTTGGATTTGGTGATTAAATTGGATCAGGCGATTCGCGCCAGAAGAAAACGCTTTTTCAACGCTGAAAAACAATCCACCAAGAAAAAATCCATTGATTTGGAATATGCCGTTTGGCTACGGCTGTCGAAATATTCGCGCAAAATGAAGATGACCTTATCGGAAACCATTATGTATATGATTGACGAACGCGAAAGCAAAGCCTTATACGAAACGCAAATGTCCGCGATGAAAGCCGGATTGAAGGATTTGTTGAAATAAAATTTGTTAAACACTTCACAATTTTTGCATTTCGACCAAGCAGTCCGGTTTATTGTTGTTATAATGTTGTTAATTTATTGTAAAGGAACCACATTATGTCAACACAACACATTATTACAACGCTGACAAATATTGTCGGCGCCTCTTATATCATCACCGATCCGAGTAAAACCGAATCCTACCGCAGCGGCTATCGTTTCGGTACGGGAAATGCCATCGCCGTGGTGCGTCCCGGTTCTCTAGTGGAATTTTGGCAAGTGCTGAAAGCCTGCGTCGCTGCGGATATTATCGTTATCGCCCAAGCCGCCAACACCGGATTAACCGGCGGTTCCACACCGAGCGGTAATGACTACGATCGCGATATTGTGATCATCAATGCGATGCGCATTAACGGTATTCAGTTAATCAATCACGCCAATCAAGTGGTTTGCCTACCCGGTTCCACATTAAACGAATTGGAAAATCAGCTCAAACCGCACGGACGAGAACCTCATTCGGTGATCGGCTCCTCTTGTATCGGCGCGTCGGTTATCGGTGGAATTTGTAACAATTCCGGCGGTGCATTGGTTCAACGTGGTCCTGCTTATACGGAAATGGCGCTTTACGCCCAACTCAACGAGCAAGGCGAGCTTGAATTAAAAAATCATTTAGGCATTGCGTTAGGCAATACGCCGGAAGAAATTTTGACCAATTTGGAACATCAACGTTATCAGCCAAAAGATATTACGCAAGATTGCGGCAAAGGACACGATCACGCCTATTGCAACCACGTTCGCCAAGTGGATGAAGATACGCCGGCGCGCTTTAACGCCGATCCCGCCCGTCATTACGAAGCCTCCGGTTGTGCGGGAAAATTGGCGGTTTTTGCCGTGCGTTTAGATACTTTCCCGCTGGAAAAAGATACCGCTGTTTTTTATATCGGCACAAATCATACTTCGGTGCTCAACGATCTGCGTCGTCATATGCTGGCGCAATTCAAACAACTGCCGATTTCCGGCGAATATATTCACCGCGATGCCTTTGATATTGCCGCCGAATACGGTAAGGATACCTTTTGGGTAATCCAAAAATTCGGCACGCACCGTTTGCCGCAATTATTCGCCTTAAAAGCCAAAGTGGATCGCATTGCAAAGAAAAGTGCGTTTTTACCGAACGGATTAAGCGACAAAATAATGCAGGCTTTCTCGAAAATTCTGCCGAATCATTTACCGAAAAGCCTGTGGGATTATCGTCATCAATACGAACATCATTTGATTGTCAAAATGGGCGGCGACGGTATTCACGAAGCGCAAGCCTATCTGAAAGATTATTTTGCCGATAAACAAAAAGGTGCTTATTTCCAATGTGACGCACAGGAAACGCAAGCAGCAATGTTACACCGTTTTGCCGTCGCTTCCGCCGCCGTGCGTTATCGTGCCATTCACGAAAAAGAAGTGGAAGACATTGTTGCCTTAGACATCGCCTTACGCCGAAACGAGCAAGATTGGTTTGAAACCTTACCGCAAGAAATCGATGACAAACTCAGTCACAAACTGTATTACGGGCATTTTATGTGCCACGTTTTCCACCAAGATTATATTGTGAAGAAAGGCTATGATTGCGTCGAATTGGAGCACGAAATGCTGAAATTATTGGATAAACGCGGCGCGCAATATCCGGCGGAGCATAATGTCGGTCATTTATATGAAGCCAAACCGACCTTGCGAAAATTCTATCAACAGCTTGATCCGACCAATAGTTTCAACCCGGGAATCGGACAAACTTCAAAGAAAAAATATTGGAAATAATCGTTTCGCATAAAAAATCGCCCTCCGAATTTTCGAAGGGCGATTTTATCGAATCGTTAAGTCAGCCGATAAGCCGGGTTCTGTCGTGGACAATCATTCCTCTAGGCGCACATTTACACATACGCTCAAGCAACCTACCCGAACTCTGAGCGGGCCACCCATTGAGTTCCTATTTGGTCTTGCTACGAGTGGAGTTTACCCTGCCGTAAAATGTTACCACTTACGCGGTGCGCTCTTACCGCACCCTTTCACCCTTACCTGATCTCTTACGAGCCATCGGCGGTTTGCTCTCTGTTGCACTGGTCGTAGGCTCTCGCCTCCCGGACGTTATCCGGCACTCTGCCCTGCGTAGCCCGGACTTTCCTCCCGTTTACTTGTCCCGCTAGGTCGTCGTTCCTATCGGATTGACGGTTAAGGGCTTCAATAAACCGGCGATTGTCTGGCTGACTCGGGCGAAGTATAACTCAAAGCGGAGAGAAAATATAGAGTTAAACAAAAACTTGCGTTAAAATAACCGCACTTTTTAATCGAGGGATTCAACTATGGATTACTTACAAATCGCGCGCAATACGCTTAGCGTCGAACAAAACGCATTGGCGCAATTAAGTCAACATTTAGACGCTGAATTTAATGAAGTCATCGAACTGATTTTGAAATGTGAAGGTCGCTTAGTTATCGGCGGTATCGGAAAATCCGGCTTAATCGGCAAAAAAATGGTAGCGACCTTTGCCTCCACCGGCACGCCGAGCTTCTTTTTACACCCGACGGAAGCCTTTCACGGCGACTTAGGAATGTTAAAACCTATCGACATCGTAATGTTAATTTCCTACAGCGGCGAAAGCGACGACGTAAATAAACTCATCCCAAGCTTAAAAAATTTCGGCAATAAAATCATCGCCTTAACCGGCAATCGAAATTCCACCCTCGGCAGACACGCGGATTATGTGTTGGATATTAGCGTAGAACGCGAAGTTTGCCCGAACAATCTTGCACCGACAACCTCCGCCTTAGTCACCTTAGCCTTAGGCGATGCGCTGGCAGTTTCCCTTATCACCGCGCGAGATTTTCGTCCGGCGGATTTTGCCAAATTCCATCCGGGCGGCAGCCTAGGTCGTCGTTTATTATGTCGCGTGAAAGATCAAATGCAAACCCGCTTGCCGATTGCCGCGCCCGACACTAATTTTACCGACTGTTTAACCATTATGAACGAAGGCAGAATGGGGGTTGCTTTGGTAATGGAAAACGAGCGATTGAAAGGTATTATCACCGACGGTGATATTCGTCGAGCCTTAAGTGCCAACGGTGCGGAAACACTGAACAAAACGGCGCAAAATCTGATGACATCCAATCCGAAAACCGTTCATCAAAACACTTATCTTGCCGAAGCGGAAAACTTTATGAAAGAGAAGAAAATCCATTCTTTAGTCGTATTAGATGACGAAAATCACGTTGTCGGTTTAGTTGAATTTTCGAGTTAACTCTATGATTAGCAATGAAAAATTACAAAAAATAAAATTTGTCATTACCGACGTGGACGGCGTATTAACCGACGGTTTATTGCATTATAACGAACACGGCGAAGCGCTAAAAAGTTTCCACGTTCGTGACGGATTGGGCATAAGAATGTTAATGGAACACGGCATTCAAGTCGCCGTGCTGTCCGGACGCGATTCGGCGATTTTACGCAAACGGATCGCTGATTTGGGCATTAAACACTTTTTCCTCGGAAAATTAGAAAAAGAAAGCGCGTGTTTCGATTTAATGCGACAAGTGGACGTCACGCCGGAACAAACTGCTTATATCGGCGACGACAGCGTCGATTTACCGGCATTCGCCGTGTGCGGGTTATCTTTTGCCGTCGGCGACGCGCCGAGTTATGTGCAAGATTGCGCCGATTATGTGCTGGAACGCCAGGGCGGCAAAGGCGCTTTTCGTGAAATGTCGGATATGATCCTCACCGCCCAAGGCAAAACCGACGTTTACGCCACCGCGCAAGGTTTCCTCAAAACCGTTGAAAATATGAGTCAATAACGTTTCTTTTTTACACTGCACTTTGAGATAAACTGCAAAATTATTCTTTAAAGTGCGGTCGTTTTTTGTCGCGTTTTAACAGCCCCAAAGCATATAAACACCCCATAACCACCACCGTGCCGCTTATCGCCTGCGTGTAATTCAGTCGCTCGTCAAGCCATAAATAAGCGAATACGGCGGCGGTAAAAGGCACGCAAAGCTGCAACAAATTATAGGTCACAATACCCTGCCGCTGCACGATATGGAACGACATCAACATTCCGGTAATGATGCCGTAAATGCCGGCGAAAACCAATCCCAGTAATAATTCGCTGGAAACCGTCTCCAGCTGCGCTAGTTTTTGCGTGGATAAACTGATCAATAAATTGAAAATGCCCGCAGATAATGCGGTCAAGGAACTCAACACAATCGCATTAACGCGGTTATTCAGCCCTTTAATCAGTAAACTTTGAATGCTTTGCAGTGAAATAGCAATAAATAAAAACAATGCGCCGAGACCGAATGCCGCGCCAACTAACGAATCGGTGCGCACATTTTGCCAAACAAAATACAACGAACCGCACAAGGCGATAGCGCTTCCGAAATAAAAAGCGCTATTTTTCGTCTTTTGCCGTTCATCCGGATAAAAAATCGCCGCCAATCCGATCGCCAAAGGCATTGCTAAAATCGCAAACAGACTGCCCGTGACCGCATTGGTATAAGCCAAACCTTGCATAAAAAAATACATATTCAAGGTCATCAATACACCCAACAGCAACACGCGAACGGCTAAACGATAATCGGTAAATAAAATGCCGTATTGGTTACGAAAGCGCAGCATTCCGATCAGCAACAACACACCAGCGCCACTAAGAAACCGTACCGCGTTGTTATTATTGACATCAAAATGCAAACTCATATAACGCAGAATCGGAAAACCGGCGCCTAATAACATAATATAGGCAAAATTATAAACAATCAGGCTATTGGCTTTCATAGCGCAATATATTCAAGTTCAACCTCGCCCAAATACGCCAAAAGTTCTTGCACCGCACCTTGATAAGACAAGGTTAAAGGCTGTTCGACCATCACTACGCGCGCGATATTTTCCACTTCGTTACCGCTTAAAAGAAGATAATTGAGCGCTGTTTGCAACGCCGGTAAAGACGGATTAAAAGCAGCGTTTTCCGCATAGCTACCGGTGAAAATTTGTTGATCTTGTAACTGAATCGCCACGCCGGAACAACTGCGCGAATAAGGCGAATGGGAACGATTAGCGGCATTTAGCGCGCTTAATATTAACGGATCCGTCGTATCAAAAATTAAGCCGTTATCCTTCGGATCGAACAAGCGATTGTGTACTTTCAAATCTTTCGGTCCGAATCCGTTCGGTAAATATTGATCCAATAAATTATTTTGATCGTGCGGTAGATGAATGCGCAAACGCTCTGCCGTATTTAATTCGTTCAAAAACTGGCGACAATGCCCGCACGGCGTATAATTCACCGTAATATCGGTAACACCGCTTTCGCCGCGCATCCACGCGTGTGCGACGGCGCTTTGTTCCGCGTGAATGGTTTGCGAAACCGCTACGGCGCAAAATTCTTGATTCGCGCCGAAATAAAAGCTGCCGCTTTCGCCTTTCGCCACGGCACCGACGCTAAAATGCGAAATCGTCGGATTGGCATAACAAGCGGCGATCGGTAATAAAATCAGTGCCAGCCGTTTATCGGAAATTTGATGTTTTTCACATAAATGATTGACGACAAAGTGCGGTAGAAATCCTTGAAAATGTTGCTCGCTCAAAATATTCCAAATATCTTGCGCCAAGGCGGTATGTTCGATTTGATTTAATGACTGCCGAATACGTTCCGACATATGTTTGTTGCGAAAAATGCTCATCATCACCTCCCAAAGACGGAATAACACGCTATCTATCATAGAAGATTAGCCGATAAAAATCTTTCGCCGAAATGAAATTCTGTGAGACGTATCAAAGATTTAGCCCGCAAATGCGAGAGAATGAGGTATTTTTGACCGAACTTGAAAGCGTTCGGTCAAAATAAAATCAACCGTGACGATAGTCGTTGGCTTGTTGCAATAATTGGCGGCTTTCTTTTAAGAATTGCTCCGAATATTCGCCGAACCATTCGCGAACTTGGTTAAAACAGTCGATAAATCCTTGTTTATCACCGTTTTCAAAGAATTTTAAACTTTCTTCGTAGCTTTGTTTTAAGCTTTCGATGACCGCCAAATTTTCCGGCTTATCCATAATAATATCGGCGTAAAGCGCGCCGTCTTGCGCGAATAATCGCCCGATCATTGCTAATTCCAAGCGGTAAATCGGCGAAGACAACGCCAATAATTTCGCCAACTGAATCGGCTGTTTGGATAAATGGAAACCGTTCGCAAAGGTGGCGAAATGGCGCAACGCTTGTATATACGTCATACTTTGATCGTGTTCCGCCGCGTCCACTTGATAAACTTTCGCGCCCCACATTTGAATCTGTTCCAGCAACCACGCGTATTGTTCCGGATAACGTCCGTCGCAACGCACCACAACCTGTTTCGCCATACTGGCAATATCCGGCCCGAACATCGGATGCAATCCGACCACCGCACCGCGATGAACTTCTAACATTTTCGCCAACGGCGCGCGTTTAACCGAAGTTAAATCGGTCAACAACATATTCGGTTTAAGGTAAGGTTGAAGCCGTTCGATGGTTTCCACGGTTTTATCAATAGGCACGGACACGATTACCACGTCGGCGTCGGACAAAATTTGCTCCGCTTGTGCCCAATCCGTGCGCCCTAAGGCACAAACCGCATAGCCGGATTCCGTTAAATAACGGGCGAATAATCCGCCTAATTTACCTTTTCCGCCGACGATAACGATTTTTTTAATCGCCGGATTAACGGTCTTAAATCCGAATTGATTTTCACGCGTATAAGATTCGCGCATTAAACGACGCAAAACGTCCTCGATTAAATCCGCCGAAACGCCCATTTTTTCCGCTTCGCAACGTCTTGCCTGCAGCATTTCCGCTTCACGTTCCGGCACATAAATCGGCAACCCTTGTCGATGTTTCACTTCGCCGACTTTTCTCACCAATTCCAAACGTTTGGCAAATAGCTGTAATAATTCGCGATCTAACTGATCGATTTCGGTTCTTAATTCTTTTAACGCTTCCACCCGATAATTCCTTTCGTTTTTTACCCGCACTTTTCGCCGAATTATAGCAAGAACGGATAAATTACACCGCTTTTAATTTATTTATTGCGTAATTTTTCCGCCATTTGACGCAATAAGGTTTCCGTTGTGTCCCAATCGATACAAGCATCGGTAATGGATACGCCGTATTGCATTTCGCTTACCGGCTGCTCTGCGCTTTGATTGCCGGCAAATAAATTACTTTCGATCATTAAGCCGATAATAGAACGATTGCCGTTGACGATTTGTTGCACGGCATCTTCCGCCACCGACGGCTGACGGCGATAATCTTTATTCGAATTGCCGTGGCTGCAGTCGATCATAATTGCGGTTTCCAATCCGGCTTTGCTTAATTCCGCCTCGCATTGGCTAACAAATTCCGCTTGATAATTCGGCGCTTTACCGCCGCGTAAAATAACGTGTCCGTTCGGGTTGCCCGCGGTGTGTAATAAATTTACCTGACCTTGCTGGTTAATCCCGATAAAACTATGTCCCATTGATGCCGCTTTCATCGCATTAATCGCCGTCGCTAGACTTCCGTCCGTACCGTTTTTAAAGCCCACTGCCATTGATAAACCGGATGCCAATTCGCGGTGGGTTTGCGATTCCGTCGTTCTTGCGCCGATCGCCGACCAGCTGAATAAATCCGCCATATATTGCGGCGTAATCGGATCTAAGGCTTCGGTCGCCAACGGTAAACCCATCTCGGATAATTCTAATAAAAGTTGACGCGCAATGTGCAATCCGTGTTCCACATCAAAACTGCCGTCGATTTTCGGATCGTTAATCAAACCTTTCCAGCCCACCGTCGTTCTCGGTTTTTCAAAATAAACCCGCATTACCACATATAACTGATCGCGTAATTCATCGGACAAGGCTTTTAATTTCTGCGCATATTCCACCGCAGCAAGCGGATCGTGAATGGAGCAAGGGCCGATCACCACAAGCAAACGATCATCTTTTTTATGAATAATATCGGCGATTTCTTGACGAGATTGTTCGATTTGACGGCGCAATCCTTGCGGAAGCGGTAATTTTTCCTTTAATTCGTGCGGTGTGATCAATACTTTTTCGTTAACGATATTGACGTTATGGATGCTATCTTTATGATTCACAGTATTCATTTTGCTTTCCTTATTTGTTTTAAATTTTATATGTAAATTTTTATGTACATTAAATGTAATAAATAAATTACACTTTAAATTTTTAAAATTCAACCTTTTTATTCGGTTTTATGCATAAAAATAAAGCCGAACGGTTAATTCGGCTTAAATTGACAACAATTTTGCGCATAAAACGCCTTTAATCGCACCGAACAGCTTGTTTACGCACTGTTGCGCGCAAGTAATTTTACCGGTAGCGAAATAAAGTGCGGTTCGATTTCTTTATTTTTTTGGCGTAAACATTCGATTAATTTTTGTCCGGCGATTTTTCCCAGTTGTGCATAGGGTATTTCAATCGTCGTTAGCGTAGGATAAGAAATACTCCCGACCTCCAACCCGCCCAATCCTACTACGGCGACATCGTAAGGAATCGAAATATGTTTACGTTGCGCCTCGAATAGCGCACCGCACGCTAATTCATCCGATAAAAAAACCAAGGCGTCAACCTTTCCCCAAGTCGCCAACGCATCACTCAATAATTTCGCACCGGTGGAAAAATTCATCGGATCGGTACTGTGCAAAATTAAATGCGGATTTAAATATTTTCGTAATAAGGCTTTGTGCCAATTTTCCAAATATTGCTGCGAAATGGATAAATTTTGCTGTGCCGAAAGCAAGCCGATCTCTCGATAGCCTTTCCGAGCCAGATAATTCAACATAAGTTGCATTGTTTCTAAGGTGTCTATTCCCACATTAATCGCAAAGGAAGAAGGGCGTTTGGCACCGATATCGATGCAAGGAATATTGCTTTTCACCAACCACGTCATATCAATGTCGCTGTAATCCAAGTTCAGCAAAATAACCGCCAACGGCGCGTAGTTAATGAGTTCTTTCAGCCACTGCGAATTATTAGCGATGAGAATGACGAGTTGAACGTCCATTTGCGCAAGCTCTTGTTGTAATGCCGCTAAAATCAACGCATTTTCGGTAGAATGAATCGAGGACGTAATAATCACTATATTTTTGGACGAAACCGAGGCTAATTCCCTTGCCGCAAGGTTAGGAACATAACCCAATTCGGCGACCGCTCGCTCGATTTTTTCACGCAATCCGGCGGAAACTAATTCCGGCGTTCTTAAGGCGCGAGAAACCGTCATCGTACCGACGCCGGCATATTTGGCGACATCGGCAAGCGTGACTTTTTCCGTACTACGGCGTTTTCGAGTTAAATTCATCATCATAATCCTTCTTGCTCTAAATGCATTTTACCTGATAAATTTTATTCGACATATTTTTTTAACGAATTTGTGATAGCGCTCACATTTCAGTTAAATAGCTATTGATAGCGTTATCACAAATACACTAAACTGCGCTAAAAATCGTTATTCGGAGTGTGCGTATGCTAAATCAATATCTTCCACCGTCTCATATTCAAATCATCGAACAAGTCGCCGATTGGCAAAGTGCGGTGAAAATTTCCGCCGAACCGCTTTTACAAGAAGGTCTCATCGAACCTAGATATGTCGAGCATATTTTTGCGGCGCACAACGAAATCGGCCCTTATTATGTCATTGCGCCGCAAATCGCAATGCCCCATTCCCGTCCGGAAAACGGCGCCTTAGCTCAAGCGTTATCATTAGTTGTGATTAAGCAAGGGATCGACTTCGGCTCGGAAAATGATCCGGTTAAACTGGTTTTAATGCTCACCGCCAAAGACAACCATTCGCATATCGAAATGTTATCCGCCGTCGCCGAGCTATTTTCCGACGAAGAAAATATCGAAAAAATCATTCAATCATCAAGCGTGGCTGAAATTTCAGACATTCTTGCAACTTACTAACCTTTATTGAGGAGAATATATTATGAAAATTTTAGCCGTTTGCGGTCACGGTATCGGTAGTAGCTTTATGATGGAAATGAACATCAAAAAAGCCTTGAAAAATATCGGTGTTGATGCCGAAGTGGATCATACGGATCTCGCTTCCGTCACGCCGCACGACGCCGATGTATTTATTATGGGACAAGATATTGCCAGCAGCGCAACCAGTCTGCCGAGCGATAAAGTAGTCGTCGTGAAAAATTTAGTCAGCGTGGCAGAATTCGAAGAAAAATTAAGCGCTTATTTTAATAAATAAGTAAAAAGCGGAGGTGAATAATGGATTCCTTACTTTTCTTTATCCTTGATATTTTAAAAGTGCCCGCCGTACTGGTCGGTTTAATCGCCCTAGTCGGCTTAATCGCACAAAGAAAATCCTTACCGGATATTATTAAAGGCACGGTTAAAACGATTTTAGGTTTTATCGTATTGGGTGGCGGTGCCGGTGTATTGGTCGGCTCGCTCACACCTTTAGGCGGTATGTTCGAACATTCGTTTAACGTACAGGGTATTATTCCGAACAATGAAGCTATCGTTTCTATGGCATTGGAAAAATACGGTACGGCAACCGCATTAATTATGGCGTTCGGTATGGTCGCGAATATTATCGTCGCTCGTTTTACTCGCTTAAAATTTATCTTTCTCACCGGACACCATACATTCTATATGGCGTGTATGATTGGCGTAATCTTGACGGTTGCCGGCTTTGAAGGTGTGCAACTAATTTTCGTCGGTTCTCTTACATTGGGCTTGATTATGGCATTTTTCCCTGCTCTCGCGCATTTCTATATGAAAAAAATTACCGGTAGCGACGATGTGGGATTCGGGCACTTCGGCACATTAGGTTATGTACTTTCCGGCGCAATCGGACAAGCTGTCGGTAAAGGTTCCAAATCGACGGAAGAAATGGATTTGCCGAAAAACTTAAGTTTCTTGCGAGACAGTTCCGTCTCCATTTCCCTCACAATGGCGGTTATCTATTTTATTCTTGCCATTGCCTCCGGTAACGAATATGTACAAACCAATTTTAGTAACGGTCAACATTACTTGGTTTATGCGCTTATCCAAGCCATTACGTTTGCTGCCGGCGTATTTATTATCCTTTCAGGGGTTCGCCTAATTTTATCGGAAATCGTACCGGCATTTACCGGTATTTCGGAGAAATTAGTCCCGAATGCCAAACCTGCCTTGGACTGCCCGATTGTCTTTCCTTATGCACCGAATGCCGTATTAATCGGTTTCTTATCCAGTTTTGCCGGCGGTGTGGTCAGTTTGATTATTTTAGGTCAATTAAGTTGGGTCTTAATTTTACCGGGTGTCGTTCCGCACTTCTTCTGCGGCGCAACGGCGGGTGTGTTCGGTAATGCAACCGGCGGACGTCGCGGCGCGATTATTGGTGCCTTCGCACACGGCGTATTGATTACATTCTTACCTGTATTCTTACTGCCGGTTCTCGGCTCGCTCGGTTTTGCCAACACAACCTTCTCCGATGCCGACTTCGGCGGTGTAGGTATTATTTTGGGCTATATGGCGCAATATTTATCTACTAATATGATTACCGCAGCGATCATCGGACTTTTCGTGTTATTAGTCGCCCATAACTATTTAAGCAAAAAATCCGTCGAATAAACCTTAATTAGATTAATCATAAACCCGCTGTAAAAGGCGGGTTTAGTTTATTGAAGTAGGATGGGCTTTAGCCCATCATATTGAAATAATTATATTTTTTGATGGACTTTAGCCCATCATATTGAAATAATTATATTTTTGGATGAGCTAAAGCCCATCCTACACATAAAATACGATTTAAATCAGGTTTACCACCAGTTTGAAACCTCAAAAAATCATCAGAGGTTTTTGCGCCCGATACAACTAAAGTGCGGTGATTTTTTGATACATTTAACGCACTTTTCCGCAATTCACACAATATAAATATTGCCCTTTCGGATCGTTAAAACGGTTTAATAATCCGAGCGGATTATCGGTTTTTGTCAGTGCGTTCGGTAAACCGAATAATTCCGCCACCGCCGTTTTTAATTCGGTGCGAGAACTTTGTTTAAAATCTCTCATTAAACTGCCAAGCAAGGAATCATCTTCTTCCGTAAGCCATTCCAAAGAGAAATCGCTGATTTTTTGCGAATCCTCGCGTTTTTGATTCACCAATTCGCCGGCTTTATTCACCGCCGTATCAAAATCGCCCAGTTCGTCCACCAATTTATGTCGATAAGCTTCGCTTCCCAGCCAAATTTGCCCTTGGGCGACCTCGTCCGCTTGTGCTTTAGAAAGCCCGCGACCTTTGCTGACTAAGGATAAAAAGCGATCATAACCGTTTTCGATTTCTAGCTGCAGAATTTCACCTTGTGTTTTCGGCAAGGCGGAAAGTTGAGACATCGTGAGTTCCGTGGTGGAAACGCCGTCCGCCGACACACCGATTTTCTTAATGCTTTTCTCAAAGGTCGGGAACAAGGCGAAAATGCCGATAGATCCGGTGACGGTATTCGGATCGGCGATAATATAATCCGCCGTAGAAGCAATCCAATAGCCGCCCGATGCCGCCATTGCACCCATTGATACGACGACCGGTTTGCCTTTTTGCTGCAAGTGATCGATTTCTTGTCGAATGACTTCCGAGGCAAATGCGCTTCCGCCCGGGCTGTTTACTCGCAAAATCACCGCTAAAATATCATCGTCGAGATAAGCTTGACGCAATAACGCGGCAACCGAATCGCCGCCGACGCTTTCTTCTTCGCTTTCACCGTCGATAATCGCCCCTTCCACGTTAACGACAGCAATTTTATGCGCGCTCTCTGCACTCATTCTATCCGGCAACGCTGCTAAATAGGTATCAAATTCTAATAATTTGGCTTCATCGTTTTCATTTTTACCGAAAAGTGCGGTCAGTTTTTGGTCTAAAGTGAATCTATCCGCCGTTTGCGTAACCAATCGACGTTGTTTCACATACGCCGTCACATCGCCGTTTAAACCTTTCAATTCGGCTAAATAACGGGAGGCTTTCGGTAATACGTCATCATTTTTAATGTCACGATTGGTTGCGATCGTCGCTTTATAACTTTGCCACATTTCGCTTAACC
Source organism: Caviibacterium pharyngocola (assembly GCF_002795405.1). Classification (GTDB taxonomy): domain Bacteria; phylum Pseudomonadota; class Gammaproteobacteria; order Enterobacterales; family Pasteurellaceae; genus Caviibacterium; species Caviibacterium pharyngocola. Next base: position 85,101 of record NZ_PHGZ01000015.1, read on the forward strand.
AACGCTGTGCATTGGCTTTCGCTTCCGGCGACATATCGTCGCGCAAAAAAGGTTCGACGGCGGATTTATAAGTACCGACGCGGAAAATATGCGGCGTTACCTCAAGTTTATCCAGCAAGGTTTTAAAATATAAATTTTCCACCGCCATTCCTTCAATGCTGACTTGCCCGATAGGGTTCAGGTAAATTTCATCGGCGTAACTTGCTAATAAATACTGCTGTTGCGTGTAGTTATCCGCATAGGCGATTACCGGTTTTCCGCTAGTTTTAAATTCTTGGATAGTTTTACCAATATAATTCAACGCCGGCAAATCCGCCCCTTCGAATCGATTTAAATCCAAAACCAGCCCTTTAATACGCTCATCTTGCGCGGCGGAGAAAATCGCATAAACCACGTCAAAGGTAGAAATTTGACGCGGCACATATTGATTATCCAATTCTTTCAAGGTGTTACGCCAAGATAACGCATTTTCCCGATTATCCGTCAAATAACCGTCTAAATTCAGTAATAATGCGCCTTGATCACCGGTTAAATTCACCGATTCTTTCGAATGAAAATTCATCACCAGCCCGACGATTACCGTGAGTAATAAGACAAAAAATAGAAAAACCAGATTCATTACCGCGTCGCGGATGAAATTGAGTATGCACCAAAAAAATTTGATTAACCGAATAATGGGTTGCATAGAGACCTTACGTTTTTTGCTAAAAAATAAGTCGTTACCATAACACAAAGTCGCGACGCCATAAATCCGATAAGTTAAAAATTCCCACAATCTTCGGCGAAAGACGGAAGTTTATCGAACGCCTTAAATCCCTTTCTGAAATTATGCTATAATCGACCGCACTTTTAAGAGAATATTAGGAGATAAAATATGGATGCTTTAACCTTATTGACCGCTCGCCGTTCGGAGAAAAAACTGGCGGCGCCGGCGCCGAATAAAGCGCAACTGGAAACCATTTTTCAAGCCGCATTGCGCGCACCCGATCACGGTAAATTACAGCCTTATCGTTTCGTGGTGATTGAACAAAGCGGATTAGCAAAATTAGCCGATTTGCTGAAAAGTGCGGTTACGGAGTTTGATCTCGGCGAAGAGCGGTTAAAAAAAGCGGAGAATTTAGCAAGCAAAGCGCCAATGATTATCGGTGTGGTGGCGAAAATTAATCCGCATATCGCCAAAGTGCCGGGCTGGGAACAAATGTTAACCGCCGGTTGCGCCGCCTATTCCATTCAACTTGCCGCCAATGCGCAAGGATTCGATAACGTTTGGTTGACCGGCCCGTGGGTGGACGGCACGACATTGCGTCAGGCTTTTCAATGCGAGGCATCCGATAAAATTATCGCTTTAATTATGATCGGAACCGGCGAAGAAAAACTCGAACGCGAAGGGAAAAAAGCCGATATTAACGAATTCGTGCGTTATTTATAAGCACAAAACGCTGAACGATTGAGTTCAGCGTTTTTTGTTTTTATTTATTAATCAAGGTCAAAAATTCTTTGCGCGTTTCGCGATCGTCCAAGAAAACACCGCCGAATGCCGATGTCACCGTGTAACTATTGGTGTCTTTGATACCGCGACATTTTACGCAGAAATGCGTCGCTTTCACATACACCGCCACGTCTTCCGTTTCCAAAATCGTTTGAAACGCCAATAAAATCTGCTCGGTTAAACGTTCTTGCACTTGCGGGCGTTGAGCGAAAAAAGACACCACGCGATTAATTTTTGACAAGCCGATCACCCATTTTTTCGGATAATACGCCACCGACACCGTACCGTCGATGGTCACGAAATGATGTTCGCAAGTGCTGGTTAATGTAATGTCGTTCACCAACACCATTTCGCTGACTTTCATTCGATTTTCAATGTTCGTGATTTTCGGGAAATTGGCATAGTCCAAACCGCTGAAAATCTCATCGATGAACATTTTCGCCAGTCTGACCGGCGTTTCTTCCAAACTGTCATCGGTTAAATCCAATCCGATTAACCGCATTACTTCGCGCATATGCCGTTCGATTTCGGCTCGGCGCTGATCTTTGCTTTGCTGAAGCGCGATCATCGGGGTTTCGATACCTTTTTCCGCTAACGCCCGACGAACTTTTTCCGCTTCCGGTGAAATATTATTCATTTACCGCTCCCAAAATTATTCGTTCGGCTATTCTATCAAACTCTAAAACAATAATAAAATGAGAATAATCATTACAGTTTATCGACAAAGTATATTTAAGTAGGATGGGCTTTAGCCCATCATATTGAAATAATTATATTTTTTGATGACCTAAAGCTCATCCTACACATAAAATACAACTTAAATCAGGTTTGTCATCAGTCTAAAATTAGAATAATCATTAGTTATTATGAAATAAATTAGCGTAAAATAGTCGGGTTTATTATTTTTACATAAGGAAAGGTTATGCTAAGTCTTGAACAGGCGCTGGAACAAATGCTGGCGCAACTTCCCTCCCCTGCTGCGGAAAACGCACAAATATTACCTCTAACGCAAGCCGCCGAGCGCATTTGTGCGCAGGAGGTGATTTCGCCGATTAATGTTCCTTCTTTTGATAATTCGGCGATGGACGGTTATGCGGTGCGATTAGCGGATTTAGCCGCGTCAATGACCCTTAGCGTTGCCGGAAAATCCTTTGCCGGTCAACCGTTTCAAGGCGAATGGGCGCCGCAAAGTGCGGTCAGAATTATGACCGGCGCAATGATTCCGACGGGTGCGGATGCCGTAGTGATGCAAGAAAACGTGACGCTTAATCAAGACGGCACAGTGACCTTTAGCGAATTGCCGAAACAAGGACAAAATATCCGTTATATCGGTGAAGACGTCAAACAAGGCGATGTGGTGCTGAAAATCGGCGAAAAACTGACCGCACTTTCGCTGCCGTTACTTGCCTCTCTCGGCATTGCCGAAGTCGCCGTTTTTCCGCGCGTAAAAGTTGCCGTGCTTTCCACCGGCGACGAATTAGTGCCGGTCGGCAAGCCTTTGGAAAAAGGCAAAATTTACGACACGAACCGCTTTGCCGTCACCTTAATGTTACAAAAATTAAATTGCGAAATTTTGGATTTCAGTATTTTGCCGGATAACGAAGAACAATTCGAACGCGCTTTCCAAGCCGCGCAAGCGCAAGCGAATTTGGTGATCACCAGCGGCGGCGTTTCCGTCGGCGAAGCGGATTTTACCAAAACCGTACTGGAAAAAATCGGGCAAGTGAATTTTTGGAAAATCGCAATGAAACCGGGCAAACCTTTCGCCTTCGGTAAATTAGAAAACGCGTGGTTCTGCGGATTACCGGGCAATCCGGTTTCCGCCTTGGTGACATTTTATCAATTAGTTTATCCGGCGATTGCCAAATTAAGCGGTTATAGTGCTTGGCGACGCCCGCAACTTCTTCCTGCGTTTGCCGCAACAAAATTGAAAAAAGCCGTCGGCAGACAAGATTTCCAACGCGGTTTCTATCAAATCAACGCACAAGGACAAATCGAAGTTTCGCCCGTGGGTTTTCAAGGCTCGCATTTATTCGGATCTTTTGTGAAAAGCAACTGTTTTATCGTGTTGGAAGCGGAGCGCGGCAATGTGAATGCCGGCGAAACCGTGATGATCGAACCTTTTGACGCCCTATTAGGTTAAGCCGATGAGCGAATTATCTGCGCAAGAAGAACTCCGTTACAATCGACAAATCGTGTTAAAAGATATTGATTTCGACGGGCAAGAAAAATTAAAAGACAGCAAAATGCTGATCGTAGGCTTAGGCGGATTAGGCTGTGCCGCCGCGCAATATTTGGCGGCGGCAGGCATCGGCACACTCCTTTTAGCGGATTTCGATCGCGTTTCCTTATCGAATTTACAGCGACAAGTGCTGCACAACGACAGTCGGCTGGATATGCTGAAAGTCGAATCTGCCAAAATTGCCTTGCAACAATTAAATCCGTTCGTCCGGATTCAAACTTTCGACAAGGTGTTAAATGATGAAGAACTCGCCTCAATCATACAAACCGTGGATGTCGTGCTGGACTGCACCGATAATGTCGCTACGCGTAATCAATTAGATCAATGTTGCGAAAAAATGAAAGTTCCTTTGATTTCGGGGGCAGCGATTCGTCTGGAAGGTCAAGTTTCCGTCTTTACCTATGAACCGAACAGCCCGACTTATCGTTCGTTAAGTCGTTTATTCGGTGAAAACGCCTTAAGTTGCGTGGAAGCCGGCGTGCTTTCGCCGATTGTCGGCGTAGTCGGTGCGATTCAAGCCTTGGAAGCCATAAAAGTGCGGTTAAATATCGGCAAGAATTTATGCGGTCGATTATTAATGATCGACGGTTTGAATATGAGCGTGCGGGAAATGAAATTACCTGCGTAATTATTTCGCGTTTCTTAAGATTTTCTTCAGATTTGAGTGATGTAATCAACGAGTCAATACAAGACGATTCATTTTATGTTACTCGGAGGCAGTATGAAAAAATTTTTAGCGGTTGCAGTATTAACCGTTTTTTTAAGCGCGTGTTGTTTGCCTTGGCACGGTCACTGGGACGGCAGACCGGGCGGCGATCAAATGCAACAAGGTGGACATCACGGCGGCGGACAGGGTGGTCATCACCGATAAATAAAAAAGCAAAAGGGAACGAAATGCTCCCTTTTCACTTATTATTTCAAAAACATATCAATCGGATTTTTGTTCGTTTTCGCCCCAACGAGTGAAAAGATCCTGTTCCAATTTAATGCCGAATTGATCGCATAATCGATTTACGCTTTGATCAATAATATCTTCAATCTTTTGTGGTCGGTGATAAAACGCCGGCATTAAGGGCACGATTTGCCCGCCGATTTCGGCAACTTGTGTCATTAAACGCAAATGCCCCAAATGTAGCGGTGTTTCGCGCACGCACAAAACAAGCGGTTTGCGTTCTTTTAAACACACATCCGCCGCACGCGTAATGAGATCGTCCGCATAGCTGTGAGCAACGGCGGAGAGGGTTTTTATCGAGCAAGGCAGGATAATCATCCCTAAAGTGCGGTAAGATCCCGAAGATATTGCCGCACCGATATCGCGCACGTCATAACAATAATCCGCCAAGGCTTTAACCGCTTGCAGCGAATAATTGGTTTCGGCGGAAATCGTTTGTTTGGCAGCTTGGCTGAGGATTAAATGGGTTTCTGTATTGTCCGTTTGTTGTAAAACTTCCAATAAACGAATCCCATAAATTACGCCCGAAGCGCCGGTTATGCCGATAATCAGTCGTTGTTTATCGCTCATTATGAATTTCTAAATTGGTTGCGTCTTTCTCGCGTTTTTTCTTCGCGCCGTCGTTACGCAAGCCGGCAATGTTGTCCAAATATTCCGCCGTAATGTCTCCGGTGACATATTCGCCGGTAAAGACGGAACAATCAAAGGCTTTAATAGCCGGATTTTCTTGCTGAACGGATTCGGTTAAGGCTTGCAAATCTTGGAAAATCAATTTATCCACGCCGATTAAACGGGCGATTTCATCCACATTGCGTCCGTAAGCGATTAATTCGTGTTTCGTCGGCATATCAATACCGTACACATTCGGATAACGAATTTCCGGTGCGGCGGAGGCAAAATAAATTTTATTCGCGCCGGCGGCTCGCGCCATATCGACGATTTGTTCTGAGGTTGTGCCGCGCACGATCGAGTCATCCACCAAAAGCACGTTTTTGCCTTTAAATTCGGAAGAAATGGTGTTCAATTTACGGCGAACAGCACTCACTCGCTGAGTTTGTCCCGGCATAATGAAAGTGCGTCCGACATAACGGTTTTTCACGAAACCTTGGCGATAAGGCTTGCCTAAGGTATGCGCGATACGCAAGGCGATGTCGTTTGAAGTTTCCGGTACGGGAATAACGACGTCAATATCCAAATCCGCCCATTCGCGCGCAATTTTTTCGCCCAAACGTTCGCCCATATGCACCCGCGCCGCATACACGGATACGCCGTCGATATAAGAATCCGGACGAGCAAAATACACATATTCGAAAATACAAGGCGTTAATTGCGGATTAACAGCGCATTGTTCGGCATAAATTTCACCGTCGAAAGTCACATAAACTGCCTCACCCGGTTGAATATTGCGCACCAATTCGAATCCGACCACATCCAATGCGATACTTTCCGAGGCGAACATATATTCGGTTTTGCCGTTATCTTCACGTTTTCCCAATACCAACGGACGAATGCCGTGCGGATCGCGAAAAGCGACCATTCCGTGACCGATAATCATCGCCACGCAAGCATAAGCGCCGCGAATATCCGCGTGAGTTTGTTTAATCGCGCCGAAAATATCTTGCGGTGATAAATGTTGCGTATGCGTTTGATCCAAATGATAAGCCAAAATATTTAATAAGACTTCCGAATCGGAATTGGTATTGACGTGGCGTCTTGCTCGGTTAAACAATTTTTCTTTCAATTCATCGGAATTAGTTAAATTGCCGTTGTGCACCAAGGTTAAACCGTAAGGCGAATTGACGTAAAACGGCTGCGCTTCCGATACGCTGGAACTTCCCGCCGTCGGATAACGAACGTGACCGATGCCGGCGTTACCTTGCAAACGTAACATATGCACCTGTTGGAACACGTCACTGACCAAACCGTTCGCTTTGCGTAAACGGAAACGGTTTTCATCGTCAACGGTGACGATTCCGGCGGCGTCTTGCCCGCGGTGTTGTAATAACGTCAATGCGTCATAAATAGATTGGTTAACCGGACTTTGGCTAACGATACCGACAATACCACACATAGCTGTGTCTATCCCCTATTGATTGAGTGTTGAATTTAGTAAACTTGAATTCTCTTTCAGTTGTTGGAAAAACCATTCGACGATAAAACCAAAGTGCGGGATTAATTTGGATTCTTTCCACCAATCGCTTTGGCTGAAATTCGTAAAGGTATCCACAAAAAATAGCAACGCGGCGACAATCAACACCCCGCGTAATAAACCGAAACACGCCCCCAACACGCGATCCGTGCCGCTTAATCCGGTTTTGTCCACCAACTGACCGATAACATAATTGACCACGGCGCCGACAATCAACGTAGCAACGAATAAGATCCCGATTGCCGCACCGTTTCGAATATAGAGCGATTCGATTTGCGTTAAATAGTTTGCCAAATAAGGATAGAACTGATTTGCAACTAAAAATGCGACAACCCAGCTGGCAAGCGACATCACTTCACGCACAAAACCGCGTAACAAACTGATAATAATAGAAAAAGCAATAATTCCGATGATAATAAAATCAATATAACTGTTCATTAAAGACTCTCGAAAAAACGGAATAATTTACGACCGCACTATTCTAGCAAAAAACGAAAACGTTTGCGCAACTTTTAATGCGGTAAATTATCTTCTTTAGGTGAAAAAAGAAATCACTATAACATAATCATAAACGGGAAAAAATTAACTTAAAGATTTTGCCAAAAATCGCGATCCAATTTTTGTTGCGTCTTGCGTAACACTTGCGCCAAATCCAAATAAGTCGGTGCGCCGTTAAGCGGCATAATCACTTCGTTTTGTTGACGCAATAACACACAAATTTTCTCAAACCAGACCGCACTTTGTGCCGATAAAGGCGTATCGGCACGTTTTCCCAACCAATAAAGCCCTTGCAACGGCAAGCACAAAGCAAATACGGCAGTCAACACCGCAACGGCGAGCGCACCGATATCGCTTTTGGCATAAATTTGCTGCCAAACAACGGCGAAAACGGCAAAAAAAGGCATTAATTTTTGGGCGAATCCCGTTGCGCGGATAATGCGATTTTCCGGAAAAATCATTCCTAATTTAGGTTCTAACGGCCATAATTTCAGATAACGCTGTCCGGTTTTCAAGGTGGTAAAAAATGACATTGCAATTTCCTTAATTTACACTTTCCCCGCCATAATTTACCTTAAAATCATTTGCGCGTCGTCTTTTTTATTATCCTTTAACCCGCCGTTAAGCGGCATTAGCGCCTTGACGCTGCCGAATTCAGCCGCCGGCTAATCGTAACCGAATCAAGACGTTAGCGCATTAGAATAAGAAAATACGGATTTTCAAACTCACACAATCGGCACTTTCTACAAAGTGCGGTCGAAATTTTATAATTTTTTTTGAATTTTTAACAAATTTTTTGATAAAGATCGTATTTTTTGAACTTCATAATTTATTTTATCGTTCGAAAGGTGTATTCTATATTCATTAATAGACTTTTTATGTCTGGCTCTTAGGAGCTTATTCCTTTAACTTCAATCAAAGATAGGTCATTTATGTCTCAAAAATTAGTCCTAGTTCTTAACTGCGGTAGTTCTTCATTAAAATTCTCCATTTTAGATCCGGTCTCCGGCGAGGAAAAACTATCCGGTTTAGCGGAAGCCTTTCATTTACCCGATGCACGCATCAAATGGAAACTACACGGTGAAAAAGGTAACGCGGATTTAGGCGCCGGCGCGGCTCACAGCGAAGCGCTCGCATTCATCGTCAACAACATTTTCCCGTTGGATCCGTCATTAAAAGACGGCGTTGCCGCGATTGGTCACCGTATCGTTCACGGTGGCGAGAAATTCACATCTTCAGTGATTATCACCGATGAAGTTATCAAAGGTATCGAAGATGCCATTCAATTCGCTCCGTTACACAATCCGGCGCATTTAATCGGTATTCAAGAAGCGTTTAAAATGTTCCCGCATTTGAAAGATAAAAACGTAGTGGTTTTCGACACAGCATTCCACACCACAATGCCGGAAGAAGCTTATTTATACGCCGTGCCTTATTCTTTATACAAAGAACACGGCATTCGTCGTTACGGCGCACACGGTACTAGCCATTTTTACGTCAGCCAACAAGCGGCGCAACGCTTAAATGTGCCGGCAGATAAAGTGAACGTAATCACTTGTCACTTAGGTAACGGCGCATCCGTTGCAGCGGTTCGTCACGGTCAATGTATCGACACCTCAATGGGTTTAACTCCATTGGAAGGCTTGGTAATGGGAACCCGTTCCGGCGATTTGGATCCGGCGATCATTTTCTATTTACACAATAACCTCGGTATGTCCGTTGAAGAAATCAACACCCTATTAACCAAAAAATCCGGTTTACTCGGTTTAACCGAAGTAACCAGCGACTGCCGTTATGCGGAAGATAATTACGACACCGAAGTGCCGGCAAAACGCGCATTAGACGTATTCTGCTATCGTTTGGCGAAATACATCGGTTCTTATATGGCGGTTATCGGCGAACGTTTGGATGCGATTGTATTTACCGGCGGTATCGGTGAAAACTCCGCGCACGTTCGTGAAATTACCTTAAATCACTTAAAATTATTCGGTTATAAATTGGATAATGAGAAAAACTTGGCGGCACGTTTCGGTAATGAAGGTGTAATTACCGCAGACAACTCACCTGTCGCTCTTGTCATTCCGACTAACGAAGAATTAGTTATCGCACAAGATACAGCGCGTCTTTGTATCTAATAAAACGAACGAACTGCCGATATTCTCGGCAGTTTCTTTTTAATCATATAGTAAGGTTGATTATGTCTCGCACAATTATTCTTATTCCTATCAGCGCCGGTGTCGGTTTAACCAGTGTTAGCCTCGGTTTAATCCGCTCTTTGGAACAAAAAGGCGCTAAAATCGGTTTTATGAAACCGATTTCCCAGCCAAGCACGGATGAAGATAAATTAGATCGTACCACTTCGATTGTCCGCACTAGCACCGCGCTGGAAACCGCCGAGCCGTTTATGTTAAGCGTGGCGGAAAGTCTAATCGGTCAAAACCAATCCGATGTATTATTGGAAAAAATCGTTGAAAATCATCAACAATTAACCAAAAACAATGAAATCATTATTGTCGAAGGCTTAATTCCGACTCGTAAACACAGTTACGCGAACAGTATAAACTACGAAATCGCCCAAGCCCTTGATGCGGAAATTATTTTAGTCGCCGCACCGGCAACCGAAACACCGGCGGAATTAAAAGAACGCATTGAAGCGGCGGCATCGCAATTCGGCGGCAAAAATAACCCGAATCTTTTGGGTGTGGTTATCAATAAATTCAACGCACCGATCGATGAAACCGGTCGTACACGTCCGGATTTAAGCGAAATTTTTGATGCGTATCAACACAGCCATAACAATTCCGTTGAAGTTTATAAATTATTCGAAAAAAGCCCGATTAAAGTCTTAGCTTGCATTCCTTGGAATGCCGAGTTAATCGCAACTCGCGTAGTGGATCTAGTCAATCATCTGGGCGCGGCGATCATTAATGAAGGCGAAATTACTTCGCGTCGTATTCGCGGTATCACCTTCTGCGCCAGAACCTTACCGAATATGGTAGAACATTTCCGCACCGGCAGCTTATTAGTCACTTCCGCCGATCGCCCTGACGTTTTAGTGGCAGCAGCATTAGCGGCAAGCAACGGTATTGAACTCGGCGGTTTATTGCTCACTGGCGGTTATCGTATCGACAGCCAAATCAAAAAATTATGCCAACCTTCTTTCGAAGGCTCCGGTTTACCGATTTTCCGAATCGAAGGCAACACTTGGCAAACCGCATTAACCTTGCAAAGCTTCAATTTGGAAGTGCCGGTTGACGACAAAGAACGTATCGAAAATATCAAACAATACACCAGCCAACAATTCGACGCGCAGTTTATCGACTCCATCGTTGCGGCATCTTCTCGTTTACGTCGTCTTTCTCCACCGGCGTTCCGTTTCCAATTAACGGAATTGGCGCGTAATGCGAAAAAACGCATTGTATTACCGGAAGGTGACGAACCGCGTACCATCAAAGCGGCGGCATTATGTGCCGAACGCGGCATTGCCGAATGCGTATTGTTAGCTAATCCGGCGGATGTAAAACGCGTTGCCGAAGCACAAGGCGTACAATTAGGTCAAGGTATCACCGTGATCGATCCGGCGACCGTGCGCGAAAACTATGTGGATCGCTTGGTCGAATTGCGTAAAAACAAAGGTATGACCGAAGAAGCGGCTCGCGAACAATTAGAAGACACCGTTGTACTCGGTACGATGATGTTGGAAGCCAACGAAGTGGACGGTTTGGTCTCCGGCGCAGTACACACCACTGCCAACACCATTCGTCCGCCGATGCAAATTATTAAAACCGCACCGGGCAATTCGATCGTTTCTTCTATCTTCTTTATGTTGTTACCGGATCAAGTGCTTGTTTACGGTGACTGCGCGGTGAATCCGGATCCGACGGCGGAACAATTAGCCGAAATCGCGATTCAATCCGCCGATTCCGCTAAAGCCTTCGGTATCGATCCGAAAGTAGCGATGATCTCCTACTCCACCGGTACTTCCGGCAGCGGCGCAGACGTGGAAAAAGTGAAAGAAGCAACCCGTATCGCACAAGAAAAACGTCCGGATTTAATCATCGACGGCCCGTTACAATATGACGCAGCCGTAATGGAAGATGTGGCGCGTTCCAAAGCACCGAATTCACCGGTTGCAGGTAAAGCCACCGTGTTTATCTTCCCTGATTTGAACACCGGTAACACTACTTATAAAGCGGTTCAACGTTCCGCAGACTTAGTTTCTATCGGCCCGATGTTACAAGGTATGCGTAAACCGGTGAACGACTTATCACGCGGCGCATTAGTTGACGATATCGTTTACACCATCGCATTAACCGCAATTCAAGCAACACAATAAGTTTTGTCGATAAAAATACCGCACTTTGATTAAAAGTGCGGTCAAATTAATGGCAAACTTTCATTTATTGTCTTTACGGACGCACTGGTTGCGTCCGAATATACAATTCTCTCTGTCAATAAATCGACTATTTATTTAAGCAGTCTTTTTTATCCAATCTTTAGAAAAGTACAAAAAACGCTCGACATTTGTTTTTTTTTTGCTCAAATATGCCTGTTTTTTAATCTTATCTAAACAGGAGTTTTCTATGCAATTTTCTCGTATTTTTCGTTTAACTGCCTTGGCAATGTTATGTTTTAGTAGCGTTGTTCAGGCAAATGAATCTGCAGAGCCAATGTCTTTTGAGGATGCAGTAAAGGCTTATGAAGATAGACAATATGATAAAGCCTTAGAGGGTTTCCGATATTACGCGGAAAAAGGAGATACAGCAGCTCAATTTTATTTAGCTTTTATGTATGATGATGGGCGAGGTGTTACAAAAGATGATAAACAAGCGGTTTATTGGTACGAAAAAGCGGCGGAACAAGGAGATGCACAAGCTCAATTCAATTTAGCCGTTATGTATAGAAAAGGGCAAGGTGTCACGAAAGATGATAAACAAGCGGTTTATTGGTATCAGAAAGCTGCGGAACAAGGAGATGTAAAAGCTCAATTTAGTTTAGCCGTTATGTATAGAAAAGGGCAAGGTGTCGCAAAAGATGATAAACAAGCGGTTTATTGGTCTCAAAAAGCGGCGGAGCAAGGAAATGCAAACGCTCAATTTAATTTAGCAATTATGCTTGAGGATGGTCAAGGCGTCGTAAAAGATGATAAACAAGCGGCTTATTGGTATCAAAAAGCGGCAGAGCAAGGAAATGCAAACGCTCAAAATAATTTAGCTTTTATGTATGGGAATGGGCTGGGTGTTGCAAAAGATGATAAAGAAGCGGCTTATTGGTATCAAGAAGCAGCAAAGCAAGGAAATTCGGATTCTCAATTTAATTTAGCCATTATGTATAAGAAAGGACAAGGTGTCACAAAAGATGCTAAACAAGCGGCTTATTGGTATCAAAAAGCGGCGGAACAAGGAGATGCAACAGCGCAATTTAATTTAGGCTTGATGTATTTTAATGGACAAGGTGTAAAAAAAGATACTAAAAAAGCTAAAGCACTTTTTAAACAAGCTTGTGATGGTGGTGAAAGTGACGGTTGCAAAAACTATCAAATTTTATCTAAATAATTATTAATAGGTGTATTTATAATACGGACGCCCGCAGTGCGTCCTAATATACAACCCTCTTTGTCAACAACCTAACCGCACTTTGATTAAAAGTGCGGTATTTTTTTATATTTTTTTATAACAAGTTAACTAATGCTTGCCCGAATTCGCGGCGCCAATCGCATAATAATAACGGCAAACAATTCGGGTCTTGCTGTTGTAACCAGTGCCATTTCATTAGTTCTTCCAACGCACGTTTTCCCGCAATAACTTCCGCGGCTAGATCCGGCGGTGCGATGTCTTTAAGTTTTTGCTGCAAACTTTTTAGCGCTTTTCGATAACGCGGATCATCGGCAAGGCGGGTAACAAGCGGCGGATAATCCTTTTCATCAATACGCTTGACCTGATCCGCCAGTTGTAACAATTTTTTGCCGTGAATACGCACCTCGGCGGTCAACAATCCCATCGCCAACAATTCGGAGGTATGTTTCGGGTTGTTTTTCGCCACCAGCCATAAATGTTCTTCTTTCACCACGAAATTAACCGCCAAATCCCGTTTTATCGCTTCTTCCAAACGCCATTTCGCCAACACTTTCAAGCGCATTAATTCTTCGCGATTTAAACGCCACGCATTAGCAACGGATAAATAAGCGTTTTCCGTATCCCGCTGTTTTTCACGTTTTTGCACTAAAAAATCGCAATCGAATTCCACCGCACTTTGCCAGCGCGTTTCCGCCAATACCGTCCGTATTTGATGATATAAAGGCAATAAATACCACACGTCCGCCGCAGCGTAGCGTAATTGTTTTTCCGATAACGGACGCGCCAGCCAATCGGTGCGCGACGCACCTTTATCGATTTCCAAATAAAAATAATGTTTAATCAATGCGGCAAAACCGACGGAATGTCCGAATCCTAAAAATGCCGCGGCAACTTGGGTATCAAACATCGGATTCGGTAATTGATCGAAATAATGTTGAAACACTTCCAAATCTTCGCTACAAGCGTGCAAAATTTTCGTCACTTTGTTATCTGCCAATAGTCGAACGAAAGGCGAAAAATCTTCAATATCATTGGGATCGATCAAACTGAGGTTTTCACCGTCATATAGCTGAATCAAGCCTAATTTCGGGAAAAACGTGCGGGTGCGAATAAATTCCGTGTCTAATGCCACCGCACTTTTTTCTTGCGCTTTGGCACAAACTTCGGCGAGCATTTCATCCGTTGTAATCAATGAAAAGTGCGGTACGTTTTGTAATTCTTTTAGTTGAGAAATCATTTGCTTTAACTCAAATCAACGCGATATGTTCATTCGCTTTATTGATAAATACAGAAATCGGTAAATACAAAAATAATCGGCTCAAAGCCTGACACTCGAGCCGATCATTAATCTTTTGGCAAACTGTGCGTTATGCACTTTGACGTTTTGCCAATTCTTCGTCTCGCAGCACGCGGCGTAAAATTTTGCCCACATTGGTTTTCGGCAATTCGTCGCGAAATTCAATATCTTTCGGCACTTTATAACCGGTTAAATGCTGACGACAATGTTGACGCAATTCGTCGCGGGTTAAGCTGTCGTCTTTTTTCACTACAAAAATCTTAATGGTTTCGCCCGATACCTCGTGCGGTACGCCGATCGCCACCACTTCCGCAACTTTGTAATTTAACATTACGACGTCTTCGATTTCGTTCGGATAGACATTGAATCCGGACACCAAAATCATATCTTTTTTACGATCCACAATGCGCAAACTGTAGGTTTCGTCCATAATCACGATATCGCCGGTCGCCATCCAACCGTCTTTCAACACTTCCGCCGTCGCTTCCGGACGTTGCCAATAACCTTGCATTACCTGCTCGCCTTTCACCCAAAGTTCGCCCGGCTCACCTAGTGCGGCTTCCGAACCGTCGTCTTTCACGATTCGAATGTCCGTATTCGGCACGGGTACACCGATCGTGCCGTTATGTTTCTCTACATTAATCGGGCAAGCGGCAATCAACGGCGAACATTCGGTCATTCCGTAACCTTCGATAATGCTACATCCGGTTAATTCGTGCCAGCGCGTTGCTACGGATTGCTGAATCGCCATTCCGCCGCCGACGGAAAGTTTTAACGCGGAGAAATCCACTTCTTTAAAATTTTCGTTATTTAATAACGCGTTAAACAAAGTATTCACGCCAGTAATCGCCACAAAACGGTATTTTTTCAATTCTTTGACGAATCCGTCGATATCGCGCGGATTGGTGATTAACACCGCCGTAATCCCTAATTCGATAAACAATAAACAGTTCACCGTTAAGGCAAAAACGTGATACAACGGCAACGCTAAAATGGCTTTACGCTCTTTGGTGTGATCACCGACGAAGGGATAGCCGATCCAACGGGATTGGAAAACGTTGGTGATAATATTACCATGCGATAGCATTGCGCCTTTCGCCACGCCGGTCGTGCCGCCGGTATATTGTAAAAACGCCAAGGTATCGCGATTTAAACTCGGACGCACATATTGGCGGTGTTTGCCGATCGCCAAAACTTCGCGAAAAGTGACGGCGTGCGGTAATTTATATTTCGGTACGAGTTTTTTAACGTATTTCACCACAAAGTTAACTAAAGTACGTTTGCCGAAAGAAAGCTGATCGCCCATACGAGTTAAAATAACGTGTTTTACCGCCGTATTAAACACCACTTTTTCCAAAGTAGAGGCGAAATTCGACACCACGACGATAGCTTTCGCGCCGCTATCTTGTAATTGATGTTCCAACTCGCGCGGCGTATAAAGCGGATTCACGTTCACCACCACCAAGCCGGCGCGCAAAATTCCGAATAATGCGATCGGATATTGCAATAAATTCGGCATCATCAATGCGACGCGATCACCGCGCTGTAATTTTAATTCGTTTTGCAAATAAGCGGCGAACGCTCGGCTGCGTTCTTCCAATTTGCGGAATGTCAGCACTTGCCCCATATTGATATATGCCGCGCGATCAGGGTGTTCTCTGATTGCCTTATCAAACATATCGAGAATATTGTCGTATTTCGACGTATCCAATTCAAATTCAGAACCTTCCGGATAGTTCTTAAACCAAGGTTTTTCCATTATTTATCCTTATTATTGCGGGAAAATCGGCGATGATTTTAACACTTGAAACGACATTAATACAAATTATAACGCAAGCGCGGTTCCGGACGCCAAAACGGAGATCCCCAACCCCAGCCCCAACGGGAATGACGTGCGCCCCAATAATCGTCCCAATCGTCGGGATCGTAATAATATTCTTGCACGAGTCGCCATAGCTTATAGCGCTCCGTATTCACCACGGGATACGCATAATCCGCTTGATCAATCTTGCCGTTTTCCGGCCCGCTAAGCGCACCGGCGACGGTGATATAACGATCTTTCAGCATTGCAGGATCAACAAAGCCGGGTAAATAGGCGATAAAACGTCCGTCAACGGAACTGTCCAATAAGGGTTTGGCGGAATAGGTCGAAATCGATAAACTTAAAATTTCCAGTTTGGTTTTGTCTTTCAATGCGGTTGCCGCGAGGATCTTGCCGCCTAAGCGTGCTTTTTTACATTGGCAGGCATAATCTTCCGCTTGAATTTGCGCAAGGCGTTGAATCGTAAACGGACTGCGTTCCAAGCCGGGCGGTGCGGAAATACAGGCGGTTAAGCTTAAGGCTGCGATTGATAGAAAAAGATATTTTTTCATTTTTTCCTCCGAAATCTCGGTTGCTATTCTCTGCCGGGTAATTTTTTCCACGTTACTTCGTTGCGTAAATAAACCGGCTCGATTTCCACCGCACTTATCCATTGTTTTTGTCGATATAACGGCAATGCCAAGGAAAGCATATATTGCGCGGAAGGCAATTCGATAGCGGAACGATTATCCAATTCACGTTGGGTGAATTCCGTATAAGCGTTCCAGCCGGTGCCGACGCGCAGAAAATCACCTTGTAGCGAGTCGATTAATTCAATCGCTTGTTGCGGACGGCAGACTTTTTCTTCGATAATCGCCCGCCATTGAATAAATTCTTCGTTTTCCCACCGCACTTTTTCCGCTTGCAAACCGCTGAAATAAACTTCGTTCATCCGTGCATCGATAGCACAAAGCACACGTTCTGCGCCGCAAGTTTCATAGCCCTGTTGCGCCATTGCGGTTAAATTCGAAATGGGAATCACCGGCAAATCCGCCCCTAGCGCCAAACCTTGTGCAATGCCCGCGCCCACGCGCACACCGGTAAAACTGCCCGGTCCACGTCCGAACACCAACGCATCCGTTTGTGCCAAGCCGATTCCCGCTTGCGCCAAAATTTCATCGATCATCGGCAAAATGCGTTTGGTGTGCGTGCGTTGCGCCATTTCGTCCAGATGAATTTTTTCCCCTTTATGTAATAAAGCCACCGAACAGGCTTCCGTCGAGGTATCTAAAGCTAATAAAGTCGTCATTATTTTTATCCGTGTTGAATCGTCGTTAAGAATTGTATCACTTTGTTTAAATCGCGGGTACGTTTTGCATTCGGTAAACTTTTTAAAAAGGTTTCACCGTAAGGGCGCGTCACCAATCGTCCGTCGCAAATGATTACCGCGCCGCGATCTTTTACGTCGCGAATTAGTCGCCCGACTCCTTGTTTTAGTGCGATGACTGCTTCGGGAATTTGAATGTCGTTAAAGGGCTCGCCGCCTTGTAAGCGACAATCTTCGATTCGCGCTTTTAATAAAGGTTCGTCCGGCGAGGTAAACGGCAATTTGTCGATAATCACCAAGGATAACGCCTCGCCGCGCACATCCACGCCTTCCCAAAAACTGGACGTCGCCACCAATACGCTATGTTCCTCCGCAATAAATTGCGCCAGCAATGTGCTTTTCGGCATTTCGCCTTGCAATAAAACGTTCAGCCCGCTTTGTTCGCGCAGAAATTCCGCTAAGCCGCGCATCATTAAATAAGACGTGCAAAGCACGAAACATCGCCCGCGATTGGCTTCGATCAGCGGTAACAACATCGTGCCTAATTTTACCGCCGTATGCTGTTGATTGCTTTCCGGCAAATAGCGCGGCACACATAATAAAGCTTGATTCGGATAATCGAACGGGCTGTGTAAAATTTTTCGTTCGCCGTTTTCTTCAATGCCTAAACGTCGGCAAAAATGATCAAAAGTTCCGCCCACTTCCAAGGTTGCCGAGGTAAAAATCCACGCGCTTTCTTTTGCATTCATTTGTTCGCCGAATTTATCGGCAACGGTTAACGGCGTAATGTGCAAGCCGAAATATCGACCGAGGGTTTCATACCAATAACAATAACCGACGATCGCCGTTTCCTGCAAGCGAAGCAACATCGTTTTCAGTCCGGCGATTCGTTCGAAAATACTGTCTAAGGTTTGCGACCGCCCCAAGCCTAATTTCACCACTTCGGCGGTAAATTCCAGTTTTTCTTGCAATAATTCGATGCCTTTTTTGACCACACTTTGAGCGAATAACTCGCGCCAATTTCCGCGTTGATTTCCTTCGCCCAGCAACAGGCGAAAATCTTGCACCACTTTTAATAAATTATCCGCTGCGACGCCTAATTGCGCCATATCTTTCACTTCCGTGCGGTAAACGATTTGAATATCTTTGCATAAATCGAAAAATTGCCGCGCGGTAAGCGATTGTCCGAAATATTGCGCGGCGATATCCGGCAACTGGTGCGCTTCGTCAAATACGATGACTTCGGCATTGGGAATCAATTCGCCGAATCCACTTTCTTTCACCGCCATATCGGCAAAAAACAAATGATGATTCACTACCACCAAATCGGCATTCAGCGCTTTTTTACGCGCAGCGGCGACATAACAATCGCCGTAATTCGGACAATCGCTGCCTAAACAGCTTTCCGCCGTGCTGGTCAGTTGCGGCAAAATCGGGCTGTCTTCCGCCAGTTCGATACATTCGGTCAAATCGCCGCTTTTGGTTTCATTATTCCATTTGCGCACTTTGGATAAATCCGCCAACACGGAACGATCGCCCAAAACGCCTTGCGCAATCACTTGATCCAAACGTTCCAAACAAAGATAATTCGCCCGTCCTTTTAACAAGGCGATTTTGCCCGTGTAATTCAAGGCTTTTTTTATCGCCGGCAAATCGCGATTAAACAGCTGATCCTGCAAGTTTTTCGAACCGGTGGAAATAATGGTTTTCTTACCGGACAGCAACGACGGCGCTAAATAAGCGAATGTTTTGCCCGTACCGGTGCCCGCCTCCACCACCAGCGTTTTTTTATTTTCGATCGCCTTTCCGACGGCCAACGCCATTTCAAGTTGTTCCGCGCGCGGATGAAATCCTTGAATCTGTCGGCTTAATGCGCCGGCTTCCGAAAAGATCTTGCTTATTTGTTCAATCTTCGCCATTATCGTTGATAAATTTCGTTTATTTTGCCGATAGTTTACCAGACTTCGGCGAGATACTGAATAAAGAAACAGTATAAGGAAAATTGAAATGACAAATATTACCCGATTACAACAAATTAGCCCTGAAATCAGTTTGTTGCAATATAACGAATTGCCGGTTATCAAACTGAATCATTCCGTCGGTCGCGCATTAATTTCGCTACAAGGCGCACATTTATTTTCTTGGACGCCGAAAGCGGCGCAGCAAGACGTTTTTTGGCTCAGTGAAATCGAACCGTTCACGCAAGGCAATGCCATTCGCGGCGGCGTGCCGATTTGTTATCCGTGGTTCGGGCCGGTGCAATCGCCATCGCACGGTTATGCGCGCATTTCGTTGTGGACATTAAGCGATTATGCGGTCAGCGATGAAAAAGTGCGGTTGGAATTTTCGTTATTTTCTGAAAATCATTTGATCGAAGCGAAAATCGCAATGATCTTTTCTCAACAATGCGAACTGATTTTCACTCATTACGGACAACAACCCGCCCAAGTCGCTTTGCACAGCTATTTTAATATCAGCCATATTGACGATATTTCCGTCCAAGGCTTGCCGACAAGCTGTTTTAACTCCTTAACCAAACAAACGGAAAGCGTGCTTTCGCCGCGCCGAATCGGTGAAAACGTCGATTGCATTTATAGGATTTCGGGTCAACCGACACATACAATTCTTGACCCGAATTATGCTCGCCAAATTCAAATTACGCATCAAAATGCCAGCGATGTGGTGTTGTGGAATCCGTGGCACAAACCTACCGGCGGAATGAGTGAACAAGGTTATAAAACAATGGTGTGCGTGGAAACCGCCAGAATCGCAACCCTATTAAGCCCAAACGAACAGGTTTCGGTGATTATTCGTACTCAACCGCAAGAATAAGCGACGATATTAACGGCGGAGATATAACAATCCGCCGGTTAAATCCAACCCATTTGACTTAAAATCAGCAATCCCAAGGCGGAACCGAACATTGAACCGAAGGTGGTTAAGCCGATAATATTCGCTACCGTCACCGCATTTCCGCCCATTCCGCGCACCATTGCATAGGTTGCGGCGGCAAGCGGCGTCGAAGAAATTAATAGCACGACGCCCAAATTCATTCCCGTTAAACCGAACGCTTTGCCGATAAAAACCATAAAAATCGGCGCGACAATAATTCGCCCGATAGTCGCCCATAAGGACACTTTCGAGGTTTTGAATAAATTTTTCAAATCAATGCTGGCGCCCGCGCAAATTAACGCAAGCGGTAAGGTGACATTGGCTAAATAATTACCCGTGGTCATCAAGATTTTCGGCACGCGGAGCTCTAACCAGCTCGCGATTAATGCCGCAACGATCGCGATAATTAACGGATTTTTGCTAATATTCAGCAACATTTTCTTCACGCCGACCCGCCCGTCCGATAAGGATCGGCTGATTGTGATCACGCCGAGCACATTATAAAGCAGCACGGAGACCGCGGTATAAAGCGATGCCGGCGCTAATACGGCGTCGCCGTAAGCATTCACGCAAAACGCCAAACCCAAAATGCCCGCGTTGCTGCGATAAACGCCTTGCACGAACGTGCCGCGTTCTTTTTTCTCGGCAATAAATTTCGCCGCAAACCACTCGGCACAGAAAAATAATAACAACGTGCCGGTAACGCCCGCACTTAAAAGACGAACTTGCGTCTCAATATGCTCGATCGGATTATTGAAAATATTGAAGAACAATAAAACGGGCAAGGTGAGATTAAAAATGATCTTGCTCGCTTGTTCGCAAAATTTATCATCAATAAAACGCCGTTTGCGTAAAATAATGCCGAGGCATAACATTAATAGAATCGGCAAGGTGACGCCGATAGAAAACATTAATGATGAGAAAAAATCGGTATTGCGCATTTTTTTGCTCCGATAAAAGAAAAAGTGCGGTCAAAAATCTTCGAATTTTTCACCGCACTTGAAGGTGTTAGGCTTTGGCTGCCAAATAACGTTCCACCGTATCCACGATCGCTTGGGTTTGCGGATCGATTTCAATATTCACCGCATCACCGATTTGACGTGTGCCGATTAAGGTGCGATGAAGGGTTTCCGGAATTAAATTTACGCAGAAAGATTGCGCCTCCACTTCGCCGATTGTCAAACTAATGCCGTCCACTGCGATAAATCCTTTGGTTAAAATATATTTCATTACCTCGGCGTTCGGCAGTTCGAACCAAATTTGCACATTATTTTCCGACAAGATGCGCTCCGTCACGCGCGCGGTGCAATAAACGTGGCCGGATAAAATATGTCCGCCGATTTCATCGCCCATTTTCATCGCGCGCTCGATATTCACGCGATCGCCGACCTTCAATTCGCCTAAATTGGTAATTCGTAAGGTTTCCGTCATTAAATCGAAACTGACCGAATCGCCGTCAATCGCAGTCACGGTTAAACATACGCCGTTATTCGCCACCGAGGCACCGATTTCCAAGCCTTGCATTAATTCCTGTGGCATTTTTAACGTCTGTGTTCTAAAATGAGTTTTTTCATCAATCGAATGAATTTGTGCCGTACCCTGTACGATTCCCGTAAACATAATACTCTCTCTTATCTGATAATAATTTTTTTCATTATAACAAAACTCGGATTTTTATGAAATTTACTCTAATAAAAGAATATCAAGCGGAAGCGAAAAAATTAATCGCGATTGCGTTGCCGATTTTATTTGCGCAAATCGCGCAAAATTCAATGGGTCTGGTGGACACCATTATGGCTGGACGCGTCAGTGCGGCGGATATGGCGGCGATTTCCGTCGGCGCCTCGATTTGGATGCCGTTAGTTTTATTCGGTCACGGTTTATTGCTTGCACTTCCGCCGACCATTTCGTATTTAAACGGCTCCGGACAGCGTCATCGTATTGCGCACCAAGTTCGACAAGGTTTGTGGATTATTTTGCTCGCTTGTTTGCCTTTAGGTTTAATGATTTATCACAGCGACATTGTGATTCGCCATATGCAAATGGAAGAAAAACTGGCGCGCATTACGATTGATTATTTACACGCAATGCTTTGGGGACTGCCCGGTTATTTATTGATGATCAATTTCCGTTGTTTGAACGACGGCATTGCCAAAACCAAACCGGCGATGATCATAACCTTTATCGGCTTAATGTTGAATATTCCGTTGAACTACATTTTTATTTACGGCAAATTCGGCGTGCCGGCGTTCGGCGCGGTGGGATGTGGCATCGCGACCGCAATCGTGAATTGGGCGATGTGTTTGATGATGATTTTATACAGCCGAAAAGCGCGCAATCAACGGGATCTGAAAGTATTCGCACAGCTTATCGAAAAACCGAATTTCGCCACCTTAAATAAACTCTTGCGCCTAGGCTTTCCTATCGCCGTCGCATTATGGTGCGAAGTGGCGTTGTTCGCGTTAACTTCGCTATTTCTTGCACCGCTCGGCACTAATGTGGTGGCGAGCCATCAAATCGCCTTAAACACTAGTTCCTTCGTGTTTATGTTACCGATGTCCTTAGGAATGGCGACCACAATTTTGGTCGGTCAACGATTGGGCGAAGGTTCGGCGCAAAATGCGAAAAAAGTATCCTACGCCGCGCTTGTCGTGGGATTATCCTTAGCTTGTTTCACAGCGCTGGCGACGGTTTTGTTACGTTTCGATATTGCACAAATCTTCGTTAAAGATCAAGAAGTTATTGCAATGGCGTCGAGCTTGCTGCTGATTGCCGCGTTATATCAATTCTCCGATACCGTGCAAGTGGTGTCCGGCGGCGCGTTACGCGGTTATAAAGACACGCAAGCTATCTTATATATCACCTTATTTTGTTACTGGATCGTCGGGATGCCTATCGGCTATACATTAGCCCGCACGAATTGGCTGATACCGAATATCGGCGCCGCCGGTTTTTGGACGGGATTTATCGTCAGCCTGACGCTCGCTGCGATCTTGCTGTTGATTAGAATGAGAAAAATCCAATCGCAACCCGACGAATTATTATTGTCACGTCTAGAAAAATTGAAATAGGAAATCACGATGAAACGAATTAACACCGCAATCGCCGGTTTCGGAATGTCCGCCAAAACCTTTCATATGCCGTTTTTAGCTTTGGATCCGCGCTTTCGCCTTTGCAAAGTGTTGGAACGCAGCGGCGAAACCGCCAAACAATTTTATCCCGATGTTGTGATCGTTCATCAATTCGAACAACTCTTAACCGACGACATTGATTTGGTGATTATCACCACGCCGAACCAAACCCACGCGCAACTGGCGGAACAAGCCGTTCGCGCGGGAAAACACGTTATCGTGGAAAAACCGCTCGCCATTCACGCCGCACAAGCCAAGGAATTGGCGCAATTAGCCGAGGCACATAATGTGATGTTGTCCGTTTATCAAAATCGTCGCTGGGATAACGGTGCGTTGACAGTGAAAAAATTATTGGCGGAACAAACTTTGGGCGATATCGTCGATTACGAAATTCGCTACGAACGCTACAGCAATAAACCGAACGCAAAAATATGGAAAGAAACCGGCGAATTCGGCACGGGATTGGTGTATGACTTAGGCGTGCATTTGATCGATCAGGTCGTCGATTTGTTCGGAATTCCGACCGCACTTTATGCGGACGTATGTATTCAACGCCCGGACGGCAAAACCGACGATAATTTCCGTATTACTTTTTATTATCCCGATAAAAAGGTCGTGATGTCCGCCACCAAATTCGCCCGCGAACCGGCGCCGCACATTATATTGCAAGGCACAAAAGGATCTTACATTAAACCGACTTTAGATAATCAAGAAAACTTACTTGTCTCAGGCGTTAAACCGCAAGATGACTGGAATAAAGAACCGCAAAGTCAATGGGGGCTGCTACATACGGAAATCGACGGACAAATCGTTCGCGAGCAAATCGAAAGCGTACGCGGCAACTATCAGGGATATTACGATAATATTTACGACGTATTAGCCAATCAAGCCGCCCTACTCGTCACTGCCGAGCAAGCCGTCCGCGTGCTGGAATTGATCGAAGCGGTGTATGAAAGCGCACGGGAAGGACGTAAAATCTACCTCTAATTCAAATGAGAATAATTCCTATTGTTATATTGAGAGCTTTCCGCTATAATCTCGCGGTTTTTCTCCATATGACAGTAGGTTTTGTATGACATTTAAATTAAATCTTATTTCCACCGCACTTTTTGCCGCAGGGCTTTCTTTCGGCGCCTTAGCTGAAACCAATCAGCCGAATAATGACGAATTGGAACAAATTGACGTCACTTCGGCAGAATTAAAACAAATGGGCTATCACGCTATCGGCACCTCCGCCGTATCAAAAGTCGATGTACCGATTATTGACACACCGACCACCGTGAACGTCGTCACGTCACAATTAATCGAAGATCGTAAGCCGAACGATTTGGTCGATGCCCTTTCCAGCGTCAGCGGCGTGAGCCAAGCCAACACCTTAGGAGGCATTTTCGATGCCGTGCAAAAACGCGGATTCGGCGGCAATCGCGATAATTCTATTATGCGCAACGGCAGCCAAGCCGGTCCGTCGCACAATTTCGGCGCCACCACCGAAGCAGTCGAAGTATTAAAAGGTCCGGCATCCGTTCTTTACGGTATTCAAGATCCGGGCGGCGTGATTAATGTGGTGACGAAAAAACCGTTAAAAGAAACCAAACGCAGCATTAGCGGTACCCTCGGCAATCACAATGCGTGGGGCACGCAGTTGGATTTCACCGGTCCGTTAACCGACGGCTTCGCCTATCGTTTTATTTATGATAAACAAGAAAAAGATTATTGGCGTAATTTCGGCAAGATCAATACGACTACTTACGCGCCGTCTTTATCTTGGGAAAACGACAACACGAAAATTTTAGTCGCTTACGAACATTTGGACTACACCCAACCTTTCGATCGCGGTACGCAATTAGTCGGCGGTTCGGTGGTGAATATTCCGGCGGAACGTCGTTTGGACGAACCGAACAATCAAACCACCGGTAAAACGGATAATATTCAAGTAAAACTTGAACAAAAACTCAATGATCAATGGAAATTGAACTTCACTTACGGTTATGCGAGAGATAAATACAACTATCGCCAAACTCGCGTGGTTGCCGTAAATACGGACTATGAAAACAGCTTAACCTATAAATCCGGCAATACGACACGCACCTTAGCGCCGAGAACGGCGTTACGTCGTTTAGAAAAACAAGCGGCGGATCAACGTATTCACAGCGCTTCATTAAATTTAGTGGGCGAATTTGCCATCGGCGAAATCGCTAACCGCTTTATTATCGGTGCCGACGCCAGCCGTAACTACCGCACCACCGGTCCGGTGTATAACAATGGCGGTTGGAGCACGCTCAATATCGATAATCCGGTTTACAGCGATCCCGATGTAAAAGAAACTACGGCAGCAAATAATTACCAAATTAACAACATTAAAACCCTCGGAGTTTATATTCAGGATACCGCCTATTTAACGGATAAATTAATCGTCACCGGCGGATTACGCTATGAATATTTCGATCAAATCGCCGGTCGTCACGCCATCGGTAAAAGCTTTTCGCCGAATACGGATCAACGTTCCGGCAAATTCTTATATCAATTCGGCAGCGTCTATAAATTTACCCCGAATTGGGCGCTTTACGGCAACTATGCGGAATCCTTCCGTCCTCAATATAGTATCGCCAATCGCGTAGATTCCGGTTTGCCGCCGGAAGAAGGTAAATCCGTCGAACTCGGTACGAAATACGAAAGCCACAATATTAACGCCACTGTTGCGTTGTTTAATATTAACAAAAACAATGTTGCCGAAACCGACGCCAACGGTGATGTTTATATTGCCGGCAAGCAACGTTCGCAAGGGATCGAGGTGGATATTAACGGCTATATCACCGATAAATTAAGCGCCTCCGCCACCTATACTTACACCAAAGCGGAACATCGCCAAAACGACAGTTATCCTGACGCGGTGGGCAAACAGTTAATCGGCGTACCGAAACATCAGGCTGCGTTATTTTTAAGTTATGATCTCGGTTCATTCCTTAACGGCGAATGGCGAATCGGCGCCGGCGCGCGTTATTTAGGTTCGTGGAACGCTTATACGTCCAACTATAAAACAGGCTACAAAATTCCTGACGCGGTGATTTACGATGCGTTTTTAGCTTACGACACGCAAATTTCCGGCAAAAAAGTCAGCTTGCAGTTAAACGGCAAAAACCTATCCGACAAAGTGTATTATCAATCCACCTCGGGCAATGCGGACAGCTACATCATTCCGGTTTCCTTGGGCTACGGTCGCGAAATTCTCTTTAACGCAAAAGTGGAATTTTAATTAACCTTTCGTTTTAGGGCGGTGAAAACTGCCCTTTTGTCGTTTTAACGGAACCTTATGATGAACTGGCAAACCGAACTGAATACAAGTTTTTCGTGGATTTTGACCGCACTTTTTTGGGTCAGCCTGATTTTCGCACTAACCGCTTTCGCCTTAAGCAAAACCGCCTTCGGCGAAAAGTTTCGTTTGATTATTCAACCTTGCATCGCACAATCCGACAAATTCAAAATCATCGGTTTAATATTGATTTTGTTCACGTTAATTTTATTGGAAGTGCGTATCAGTGTCTTAAACACCTTTTTCTACAACGGCTTATACAGTTCACTGCAAGATAAAAAAGCCGATGCGTTTTGGTTTTTCGCCACGATCAACCTAATGCTGGTGATCTTTAAAATCATTCATTCCGTGATCAACGACTTAATGCGCCAAGTGTTTGAAATTCGTTGGTTAGAAAAGCTAAACGCCGAAATGTTAAATCGTTGGCTGGCGCATAAAAATTATTACTGCTTAAAATACAGCGAAGAATTACCGGATAATATCGATCAACGTATCGAACAAGACGCGCGCGAATTTATCAGCGGCACGGTGGAGCTAGTGCGCGGAATAATCAATTCCGTGGTGTCCACCATTGAATTTACCCTAATTCTTTGGCAACTGTCCGGATTATTCGTATTATTTCACATCGAGATTCCGAAAGGCGTGGTGTTTTTCATTTACCTGTTTATTATTGTCGCCACCGCACTTTCCGTTTGGATCGGCTATCCGCTGATTAAACTGAATTTTAACAAAGAACGTTTCAACGGCGATTATCGCTATTCTCTTATTCGCGTGCGCGATAACGCCGAAAGTATCGCCTTTTATAACGGCGAACAAAAAGAGCGGTCGAATTTACACGAGAAATTTAACGCCGTAATCAAAAATCGCTGGGCGATTGTGCGCCGAATGCTGGGATTGGACGGTTTCAACACCGGTGTAACACAAATCGCGATGATTCTGCCGCTAATGCTGCAAGCGCCACGTTTTTTCGCCGGACAAGTCACATTAGGCGATATGCACCAAACCGTGCAGTCCTTTAACCGCCTAATGCGCGCGTTATCTTTTTTCCGTTTGTTTTATGAAGAATTTACGTTGTATCAAGCACGTCTCAATCGTTTACACGGCTTTATATATAAATTAAACGAGCTGGATAATATTGAGGTACATCACCCGATTGAATGCGCCGAGCGGGTTGTTTTGCGTAATTTCGGTATTAAAGATCAACATCAACGCATTATTCTGCAAGATATTAATATCGCTTTACGCACCGGCGATGCGCTATTGATCCAAGGGGCATCCGGTGCCGGCAAAACTACATTGCTCAAAGCCATTGCGGGAATTTATCCGTTCGATACGTTAGGTTATGCCGAACGTCCGTGCAATAGCCTATTTTTACCACAGCGTCCTTATATGCCGCAAGGTTCGCTACGCGAAGCCATTTGCTATCCGAATATTGATACCGAACATCCCGAACTCGTGCACGCAATGCGTTCTTGTCGCTTGGAAAAATATGTGTCGGCGTTAGATGTTGAAAACGATTGGCAAGTGATCTTATCACCCGGCGAGCTGCAACGCGTTGCCTTTGTACGGATTTTATTAACTCAACCTGAGGTGGTTTTTCTGGATGAAACCACATCGGCATTAGACGAACCGACAGAAGCGCAACTTTATCAATTTATTCGCGAACGTCTGCCAAAAATGATTATTCTCAGTATCGGACACCGCTGCACCTTACTGCAATTTCATAATACCTTATTAAAATTAGGATAGAAATTTTTCTCAAAAAAAACGGTGCCGAAAGGCACCGCTCTTTATCATAAAATAGATAATCGTGATTATTCTACCACTAAAGTACGACAAGTATTCGTGCCGCCAGAGGTTAATAAATCACCTTGGGTCAACAACACAAGGTCGCCGCTGACCAAGTAGCCTTTTTCTTTCAATAATTGAATCGCCGCTTTCAAACCGTCGATTGTACGGCTTTCTTGATCAAAATGAACCGGTACGACACCGCGATATAAAGCACAAAGATTTAAGGTTTCTTGGTGACGAGACAAAGCGAAAATAGGCAATCCGGAACTAATACGGGACATTAATTTCGCCGTATGACCGCTATTTGTCATTGCGATAATTGCTGCGACGCCTTTCATATGGTTCGCTGCAAACATTGCCGACATCGCTACGGATTCTTCAATCGTATCGAATTGTTTATCAACACGGTGACGAGAAACGTTTACGCTAGGCATTTTTTCCGCACCTAAACAAACTTTCGCCATTGCCGCAACAGTTTCGGAAGGATATTGTCCCGCCGCTGTTTCCGCAGAAAGCATTACTGCGTCGGTTCCGTCTAATACCGCATTCGCTACGTCCATTACTTCCGCACGGGTCGGCATCGGATTGCTGATCATTGATTCCATCATTTGAGTCGCAGTAATTACAACGCGATTCAACTGACGAGAACGACGAATTAATTTTTTCTGTACGCCGACTAATTCAGGATCACCGATTTCAACCCCTAAGTCACCACGCGCCACCATAATTACATCGGAAGCTAAAATAATATCGTCCATTGCTTCGTCATCCACCACGGTTTCCGCACGTTCTACTTTCGCCACGATTTTCGCATTTAAACCTGCTTCTTTAGCTAATTGGCGCGCATAATTCAAGTCCGCACTGGAGCGTGGGAAGGAAACCGCCAAATAGTCCACGCCGATACGCGCTGCAGTAATAATGTCGGCTTTATCTTTTTCGGTTAATGCATCCGCAGATAAACCGCCGCCTAATTTATTGATACCTTTATTGTTTGATAAAGGACCGCCGACAGTCACTTCGGTAAAGACTTTCGCACCTTCGGTAGATAATACTTTTAATTGTACGCGACCGTCATCCAATAAAAGAATATCGCCCGGAACAACATCTTGCGGTAAGGTTTTATAATCTAAACCGACCGATTCTTGCGTACCTTCACCTTTCGGTAATTCCGCATCTAAAATAAATTTATCACCGATATTTAAGAAAATTTTGCCGTCTTTAAATGTAGAAACACGAATTTTAGGACCTTGTAAATCCCCTAAGATAGCAACGGTTTTACCTAATTTTTTCGCGATTTCACGCACGCGTTGCGCACGACCGATATGATCATCAGGCGTACCGTGAGAGAAGTTCATACGAACAACGTTTGCACCTGCGGCAATAATTTTTTCTAAATTATTACCACGGTCTGTGGAAGGACCCATAGTACATACGATTTTTGTTCTTCTTAGTCTTCTGGACATTATTTACTCCGTCAATAGTTACGATTTATATAATTAAAAATTTTTATTTGAGCACAAAAAATCGCCCTCACTTAAAACTGGGCGTATTATACGCTGAAAATAAAATTAGATCGAGATCACAAACTAGAAAAAAAATGGAAAAAAATTGAACGATTGATTAAATTTTTCGCAAATAAAATGCAAATAGTAAAAACTCCTTGTCTTGCCAAATAAAACACTATATTATTGCACCCGAATTAACGGCGCGACTATAGCTCAGTTGGTTAGAGCACCACCTTGACATGGTGGGGGTCACTGGTTCGAGTCCAGCTAGTCGCACCATCAACCCATTCCAAAGCCTTGCGTAACTCAACGCGAGGCTTTATTTTTTCAGTAAATAAGCCATTCGCTTATCATCGTTTAACGCCTCCAAACGGCGCTAATCGCAGTTTTTTGTAACCATTGATGTAACCACAAAAATAACTCTGCTATTATTTAGCTTTCGTGGTTACATAAATTTCTTTCAAGGTGGTGCAATATGCCTAAAATCACAAAACAACTAACAGATACAGAAATCAAAAAAGCTAAGACACAAGAAAAATATATAACCCTAATTACAAGATAAAGTTCCAGCGGATGATAAAGATATAGCGAACAAAAAAAGTAATGAAAAAGTGCGGTGGAAATTTTATTAATTTTCACCGCACTTTTCGTTTTTGATGTATTAATTCTTAGGGTTTAACCGATAAATTGCGCTCGATGAGCTAATAAATCGGCTTTTGATAATGCAAATACGCCTACGCCGCCGTTTTTTAATTCCAACCATTGGAAAGGTAAATCCGGAAATTGTTCGATTAAATGCACCATACTGTTGCCGACTTCGCAAACTAATACGCCGTCGTCGGTTAAATAATCGGCCGCCGTCGCCAAAATTTTCTTCGTAATGACTAACCCGTCCGTTCCCAAACCGAGCGCCATTTCCGGTTCATAATGAAATTCTTCCGGCATATCGTCAAGATCTTCTTCATCAACATAAGGCGGGTTGGTGACGATAAGATCATATTGATCCGCCGGTAAATCGGCGAACAAATCCGATTGGAGCGGATAAACTCGATGAAGTAAATTATGCCGTTCAATATTGATTTCCGCGACGTTAAGTGCCTCTAAAGACAGATCCACGGCATCCACTTCCGCTTGCGGGAAGCGTTCGGCGCAAGCGATCGCGATACAGCCGCTGCCCGTGCACATATCTAAAATGCGTCGAGGTGAATTTTTCAATAATCCGGCAAAACCTTCTTGAATTAATGCGCTAATCGGTGAGCGTGGTATAATGACGCGTTCGTCAACATAAAATTCCAAGCCGCAAAACCACGCGCTGTTGATAAGATACGCCACCGGAATACGTTGTTCGATACGGGCGATAACGAGGCTGATCAAGCTTTCTTTTTCCGATTGGGTCAGGTGACTTTGATAAAATTCGCTCGGTATGTCCGGCGGAAGCTGCAATCCGCAAAGCACTAATTGTTGCGCTTCGTCCCACGCGTTATCGTAGCCGTGACCGTAATAAAGTTCGGCTCGATTAAACGTACTGTACGTCCAACGTAAAAAATCTTGGATACTGTGCAAACTATTTGATACGTTATCGGCGATAATCGTGTCGATAAGCGCTTGATTAAAAGTATGTCGGCTCATTTTAGTCCTTAGTCTTGACGGCTGAATTAAGGCGTAGTTATACCATATATTGACGTTGATGATTAAATAAATTTAACTGTTACGAGAGAAAAATGTTAAAAGAAGAAATCGAATTATTTCGTGAGGCGATAAAAGGCGCCAAAGAACTGAAACAAAATACCGTAGTTGCGCCGCGTGGTAAAAATTTAAAAAAGAAGCTGATGATTCGTGATGTGCGTGAGCAGGAAGATACGTTATTTTTCTTTTCCGATGAATACGAACCCTTGCTAAACGATGAAAGTGCGGTGAAATATTTAAGAGAAGGCGAAGATAAACATTTACTGAAGCAATTACGCCGCGGCGATTTTTCACCGGAAATTTTTCTGGATTTACACGGTTTAACCCGCGAAGAATCCAAAGCTGAATTGGCGGCGTTAATTCGCGCTTGTGAAAAAGAACATATTTATTGCGCAAGCATAATGACGGGCTACGGCACTTTTACTTTAAAGCGGCAGATTCCCCGCTGGCTAGTACAACATCCGCGCGTGCGCGCATTACACCAAGCACCGAAAGAATGGGGCGGCGAAGCGGCAATTTTGATTTTATTGGATACCTAATCCGCGCTCGGATTAGGTTCGGTTTGTTGCTGAAAATCACGGTGGAATGCGGCGTAAAGATTCGGCAAAATTCGGCTAATCATATTAAGCTGCTGAATCGGCACGCTAAACGCCGACTGGCTTAATTGATCACTCTGTTCCGCATTAAAACGGCTGAGCGCCTGTTCCGTATTCACGCGCAGTTTTTCAAACACATCCGGCGTGAGATCTTCGATACGTTCTAACGCATAAATCAATTTTTTCGCGATCGGATAAAATTCTGCCGCAAACGCACTACTCTGCCGAATTTCCCGCATATTTTTTCGATATGCGCCCAGCGCCGAAATATAGCTTAACAACGAATAATTCAGTTTCAATAATTCGAATCCGCTTTGTTGATAATCGCGATAATGCTGCGGTTCGCTATTTATATTCGACAATGTTGCGCTAAGTGCGGTGGCATATTCGTGCGCTTTTCGGCGCGCGATACGATAATTCAAATTATCGCATTTTCCGAACTGAAGTTGAGCAATCACAAATAACAAATATTTCGCATCGCTTTTAATCGCCTGATGTGCCACTTTATCCAGCTGCAAATATTTCCAATCCGGCCATAAATAGGACACACCGAACCACGCGATCAATGCGCCGAGTAATGTATCGATTAAGCGTGAGTACATTGCGCTGTGAATATCGAAACCGATGACATCAAAGCTGATCAACACTTGCAAGGTAATAAAAAACGTTGAAAAGCTGTAATTATTCGTGCGAAAGAAAAAGAATAACGTGCTGGTGACGACAATTAAACCGAGTTGTAATTCGATGGTCGGTTGAATATAAGGCAATAAAGAACCGACGATCACGCCCAAAATCGTACCAATGATCCGTTGTTTTAAGCGCAATTTGGTCGCGGAATAATTCGGCTGGCAGACAAATACGGCGGTAAGCAAGATCCAATAGCCGCGATCAAGCTGAAAAAATTCGACGATGGCACAACAAATAAACACCACGATAGATAATCTGACGGAATGGCGAAATAATTGAGAGTCAAAATTAAAGTGACTGTAAATCGTCAACCAAATATTTTTTAGCCCCGTCACTTGCTCGGTGTAAATTTGAGCTTTTGCGGAACTTTCTTGCCCCGATTGTTCTTGATCTAAATGACGCAGCTGCCAATCGACGCTTTGCAAATTATCAAGCAGATTTTTAATAGCGATGAGCTGTTTTTGATCCGTCGGATAGTTTTGCGCATAATGTTCGAAGGATTGATTAATGCCGCTAATCGCTTTTTCCAAGCGAAGATTATAAATATAAGATTGGTTTTGCAATAAACTTTGCCCGATATCTCGACAAGCCTGCGCTTGTAATTCCAGCAGACGTTGAATACGAAAAATCAAATCGGTATTTTTCAAGCGCTCCGCCAAGGTTGAATAATCAAAATGGCTGGAATTGATGCGCTCGTGAATATCTTGCGCCGAAAAATAATATTGAATCATTTTCGTGGTTCGGCTATGACGATATTGCCCGCGAATTCGGTAAAACAATGCGGTGCGACAGGCGTTAAACGCGGTGATTAGTCCGCTGTTTTTCATTGCCAGTGTGATTTGTTTTGTTTCTAAATGTTCGATATCGTCCGGATCAAAAAAGAGAGATTTCGCCTCCAAATATTCGGCTAAAGCGAGAAAAGATCGCGCAACGCTTTCCTGTACCGGTCGATTCGGAAAAAATAAATACACGATGACGGTCACCAAGCTGTACAACAGCGTGCCGCATAAAATTAACAGCGGATTAAGATACCAAATCGTATCGGGCAAATAGGTTAAAATGGTATAAAGAGCGACAACAAGGGTGCCGAAAGCAATGGTGCTATAGCGCTGCCCGACCGCGCCGATCATTGTAAAGACAAAGGTTAAGCCGGTCATTAGGAGGGTAAATTCTAGGCTTTTCCCTAAAGTTAACTGCACGCATAACGAGGAAACCGAAAATGCCAGCAGCGTATAAAAAATATTTTTCAGCCGCCCGGTTAAACGATTATCCAAATCCACCAAACCGCCGGCAATAATGCCCAATACAAGCGGCATACTTTGCTGTGAAATATCCAACCACCAAACAAGCAATGCGGCAATATTGACGGCAATAAAAATCGGAATGGCACCGATTACTTTCGCGTTAAGCCATTGATTCATCGCAATCCTTTATTTTTCTTCAAATTGACGTTGAAGCGCTTGGCGGCGTGCAAATTCCGCCAGATCTTTCGGTACGACGCGCTGTCCGACAGGGAAAAGCGAAATTCGTGCCAATTTAAAATTAGCCAATCCGACGGGAATACCGATCAAAGTTAAACACTGAGTAATGCCGCAAAGGATATGCAATACGCATAACCACCAACCGAATAATATGAACCACAAAAGATTAAAGACGGATCCGAAGGTATTTTCGACCGCACTTTTCGGTTCAAGATATTTGATATGGATAATGTCGTTGCCGAAAGGCACTAATGACATTTTGGTGATTTCCCAACAGCTACGGGTGTACGGCAAGGTCACAATCAATATTGCGCTAAATAATGTCGCGATAAGCCAACCCAAGGTTGTGGCGAATCCGCCCAAGACAAAATTAAGAATATTTAGAATTAGTGCCATTGCGTTCTCCCGTTAAATTATTTCAAGCGCGCTTGTAAATAACCTTGATAATCCGGAATTCGAATATCAAGCGATTGATTAAAATACGCCGATCCGATAAAGAAATCCGCCGTAGCGATATTCATTGCAACGGGAATATTCCACACCGTTGCAATACGCATTAAGGCTTTAACATCCGGATCGTGCGGTACTGCATTCATCGGATCCCAGAAAAAGATCAATAAATCGATTTTATTTTCCGCAATTAATCCGCCCAGCTGTTGATCGCCGCCCATCGGGCCGCTTAATAAACTTTTGATATTTAAGCCGGTTTCCTGATGAATTAAATTTCCGGTCGTTCCCGTGGCGTAAAGCGTATGTAATGCGAGTAAAGTGCGGTTGGTTTTACACCAATTTATTAAATCTTGCTTACAATGATCGTGCGCCACAAGCGCAATATTTTTTGCTGCCGGTAAGGTTCGCGTTGTCGTTTGCATAAGCACTCCCTAAATAAAAAAGTGAGCGGAAAGGCTCACTTTCAATATGATAAATAAAAGAACAAAGCGGGCGATTCACCCGAATTAACGTTGTTTTTTCACCCAATCAAGGAAACGAGCTTGCGTGTCTTTATCCGCTTGTTGGAACCAATATTGTAATTGTTGTTCCGCAACGTTTTCGCCCTGAACGGTAATTTTACCTTTTTGCGCTTTAGCAAAACCCGGTACGGCGGCAGGCATTGTGCTGCTTGCAAAAGCTGCGACGGACGCTTTTTCGCCGGCGGCATTATATTCGGAAAGATTTTCGACTAAATTCGCATTCGGTAAGAAACCTTCTTGTTTTAACACGTCTTGTTTAGTCGCAATTTCTTTGCCTGACGCGGTTTTCACCACAATTTTCGGCGTTTGGTTAAAACTTTGCGCGTCACGTTCGTTTTCAAGATGAGGAGCGGAAATCACAAGATCTTCGTTTGTGCCTTGGAAGGTAACAATAATCGGATTTGATTCGAATAACGAACGATCAGAACCGGATTTAATGATTTCGCTGACGCGTACGACGACTTGGTGAGTTTGAGTATCGGCGACGTTAAAAGAATTGCTTGATTTTAACAGCGATTTTGCTGCTTTTTGTCCGTCAATAGCAAGAAAATCCACATTAGACGATGTAGTAACCACACCGGCAAAACTGACCGAACTGCTTAATAAAGCTGCAGCGGCGAGTGCTGCGACACGAAATTTCATATTAGCTCCTCTAACTGTAAGGGAATAATGTCTTTTAATATTGTAATGCACTCTATCTTAATAAAGTGTTAGTGGTATGCTATTCTAATTTCAGAAAAATGGAAATAAAAAAGTTTGTTTTCATTCAAAAATTTTTACCTTCATCACATTAAAACGAAATTTTGCGGAGAAAAAATGTTCAAGAAACAATTTCAGGTTTACGGCGTCGTGCAAGGCGTCGGTTTTCGTTATTTCACTTGGAAGGAAGCGGTTAAAATCGGTGTAGTCGGTTATGTTAAAAACTTATCCGACGGAAGCGTCAGCGTCGTCGCGCAGGGATCGGCGAGCCAACTTGACGCACTTCGGCAATGGTTACAAAAAGGCCCGAAAACCGCAATCGTCGAGCGTGTTATCGAGCTGGATTATCTCGGTACGCAAACTTTCGATGAATTTAGCGTGCAGCGCTAATTTTGACGTAGTTTGCTGTAACCAAGCGCGAGTAAAAATGCGAACGCTTGTAGTAAAATAATGCAAGGTCCGGTCGCTGCATCAAGATGATAACTGGCGATAATACCGAGCACGGCAGTAAATACGGAAACCGATATTGCAATGATCAACATTGTGTCGAATCGTTTACTTAGCGTATAAGCGGTAATACCCGGCGAGATCAACATTGCTACGACCAAAATTACGCCGACTACTTGCATTGCGGTAATAATGGTTAACGCCAATAACATCAACAAGACATAATGTAACAACCGCGGCGACAATCCGGCAATTCGGCTGTGACTCGGATCAAAGCAATACAGTAAGAAATCTCGTCGTTTCAATAACAAAATCACGCTAATGATAATGGCTGTGACGGCGGTTTGAAGCGTTTCCGTCGTACTCACGCCGAGTAAATTGCCGAATAAAATGTGCGTGAGATGCTGTTCCGTTTCCACTTTGGTAAATAACACCAAGCCCAAGGCAAACATTCCCGAAAACACGATACCCATTACCGTATCTTCTTTAATTCGACTATTTTCTTTTAAATATCCGATGCCTAATGCGCAAAATAACCCGGAACCGAAAGCGCCGAGGGTTAAGGGTAAACCGGCGATATACGCCAACACGATACCGGGTAACACCGAATGTGAAATGGCGTCGCCCATTAACGCCCAACCTTTTAGAATTAAGTAACAGGATAAGATTGCACTGATTACGGCAACGAATAATGCGGTGAACAGCGCATTTTGCATAAACGGATAAGCAAAAGGTTCGGTGAACCAATAAAAGATCTCAGTCATTTTCACCGCCTTGTTTTGCTTGATAACCTTGGGTTAATAACCCGTATTTCGGTGAGAAAAAGAAAGCGAGTAAAAAAAGTGCGGTCTGAAAACAGACGATTAATCCGCCTGTCGCGCCGTCCAAATAATAGCTAAGATAAACACCCAATGCGCTGGTTAATGTGCCGAGCGCGACGGCAATCAATGCGAGGGTTTTAAATTTATCAGTTAATAAATAGGCGGTTGCACCGGGAGTGATCACCATTGCAATCACCAAAACGGCACCGACAGTTTGCAGCGCAGCGACAATGCAGGCGCTTAGCAAAGTAAAAAATAGCACTTTATAATAAATCGGTGAAAGCCCGACGGACGTGGCGTGAATTTCATCAAAAAAGACTAATAATAAATCTTTCCAGAAAATAAGCAGTAAAAGAATACACACGGCAATAATAACGGCGACTTGAACAATATCTTCATCGGCGATACCGAGAATATTGCCTAAAATAATTTCTTGTACATTAATTGAGGTCGGATTTAAGGAAATAATCAGCAAACCGACGGCAAAAAACGTAGTAAAAATAAAGCCGATAATGGCGTCTTCGCGTAACTTGGAGACGGATTTGATCCATAAAATGGAAAGTGCGGCTAAAATTCCGGCAAAAAATGCGCCCAGTGCATAAGGTAATGCCAGCGAATAGGCGATCGCGACACCGGGTACGACCGAATGTGATAACGCGTCACCGATTAAAGACCAGCCTTTCAGCATTAAATAAGAGGATAAAAACGCGCAGATTCCACCAATTAGCGAACTTAAAATCAGCGCTTTAACCATATAATCATAAGAAAAGGGCTCAAGTAACAGCGTAAGCATTATTTTTGTTCCTCAAGAGCATTGCTTTTTTCACAGTCCGGTTCCATACAGCAACCTTTGATGATCGGCGCAGGCGGATCGTTTTTTGTTTCGCCGTAAAAGACCGCCGGTAATTCATCGTGATCGGTTAATACGGTGACAAAGCGCCCGTCTTCGTCGTCGTGCAGGGCTTGACCGGATAATTTGACATTACGCAATACACCGCCGAACACTAATTCCAGATTTTTTTGGGTGAACGTGGTTTCCGTTGTGCCTTTTGCCAGCACCGTGCGATTAATCATTACCACTTGATCGCAATAATCGGG
This sequence comes from Caviibacterium pharyngocola, assembly GCF_002795405.1. GTDB lineage: Bacteria > Pseudomonadota > Gammaproteobacteria > Enterobacterales > Pasteurellaceae > Caviibacterium > Caviibacterium pharyngocola. The sequence continues at coordinate 123,547 of NZ_PHGZ01000015.1, forward strand.
AACGGAACCTAAATTGTGCGTCGAAACTAAAATTAAATAGCCTTCCGCGCGCAATTCCGCCAAAAGATCCATTATCGCATTTTCGGTTTGCACATCAACGCCGGTAAAAGGTTCGTCCAGCAAAATAATTTTACTTTGCTGCGCCAACGCTCGGGCGAGGAAAACCCGTTTTTTTTGCCCGCCGGAAAGCTCGCCGATTTGACGTTCCGCAAGGTGCGCAATACCTAAGCGCTCCATTGCGCGCTGCACTTCTTGTTTATCCGCAGGTTTAGGGATACGCAGAAAATTCATATAGCCATAGCGTCCCATCATTACGACATCATAAACGGAAACGGGAAATTGCCAATCCACGTCCTCCGTTTGCGGCACATAGGCAACTAAGTTTTGTTTAAGTGCTTTATTGATCGATAAACCGCATAAGCGAATATCGCCTTGTTGCGGTTTAACTAAACCCATAATACTTTTAAACAAGGTCGATTTACCGCTACCGTTTACCCCGACCAATGCACACGTGGTTCCGCCTTGTAAATGAAAAGAAACCTGATGAATAGCGGTATGCCCGTTATTATAGCGAACGGTTACGTTATTCACATAAATCGAGGTCGGTAAAAGTGCGGTCATTATTTTTCAAATCCTTTTACAATCGTTGTAACGGTCGTGTTTAACAAATCAATATACGTCGGCACCGGACCTTTTTTTGTCGATAAGGAATCCACATATAGCACACCGCCGTAAATCGCGCCGCTTTCTTTGGCAACTTGTTGTGCCGGTTTCGGTGAAATCGTGCTTTCGCTAAATACCACCGGAATTTGATGTTCGCGAACCAAATCAATCATTTTACGCACTTGCTGAGGCGTGCCTTGCTGTTCCGCGTTAATCGGCCAGAGATACACTTCTTTAAAGCCATAATCTTCGGCAAGATAACTAAAAGCACCTTCGCTTGTCGCCAGCCAACGTTGCTGCGCAGGAATGTCAGCTAATTTTTCCCGTAAAGGCGCATCCAACGCTTTAATCTTTTGAACGTAATTTTCCGCATTTCGACGATAAATTTCGGCATTTTGCGGATCATAACGAACCAGCGCATTTTTAATGTTTTCAATATAAATCAATGCATTTGTCGGCGACATCCACGCGTGAGGGTTCGGCGTATTTTTATAGGGTCCCTCATAGATTGAAATCGGGCGAATTCCTTCAGTCACCGTTACGGAAGGAATATTTTGAAGATTCTGAAAAAAGCGTTCAAACCAACGTTCCAGATTTAAGCCGTTCCATAAAATAAGATCCGCCGATTGCGCTTTTGCGATATCTTTCGGTGTAGGTTCATAACCGTGAATTTCTGCGCCGGGTTTCGTCAACGATTCGACAACCGCAGCATCGCCGGCAATATTTTGAGCAATATCTTGAATAATGGTAAATGTGGTGATGACTTTAAATTTTGCATAGGCGGAACCGCTGAAAATAGCCAAAAACGGAATAAACACAAGCATTATTAGACGTAACATTTTTTCTCCTTTATTTTTTAAATAAATTTCCGGCTCATTATATTGTATTATTTTCGTCTTGTAAATGAGAATGATTATCAACTAAAGGCATTTTGCCGGTTTGGGTAATCCGGCTATTTTAGTTGCTTGCTTTGCCGGTCCTTCAGGAAATAAACGCTGCAAATATCGGCTGTTACCTTTTTCTTCACCCAGTTTTCGCGCCATTGCTTTTACCAACATTCTAATCGCCGGAGAGGTATTATATTCCTGATAAAACGCACGGACGAAATGAATGACTTCCCAATGAGCTTCCGTTAAATCAAGATTCTCTTTCTGCGCAATTTCACGCGCAATATCTTCGTTCCACTGCGTAGTGTCTAATAAATAACCGTCGGCATCTGTTTCAAATTGCACTTTATTTTCCATATTATTGCCATAATGTTTGAATTATTATACAAAAACGCCCCTAAAAAGGGGCGTTGAATTTACCTATTAAACCGATAATTAATCATCACTACCAAAAATACGCAGTAAATTCAGTAAGCTAACAAAGATATTATACAATGAAACATACAAACTGACGGTCGCACGAATATAATTCGTTTCACCGCCGTGAATAATGTTGCTCGTTTCATATAAAATACCCATACTGGAAAATACGATGAAAAGCGAACTTAAGGCAACATAGAAGCCCGGCATATTAAAGAAAAAGCTCGCGATCATACCGACAACCAACACGATAAAAAGCGTAAACATCATTCCGGAAAGGAAAAACATATCTTTTTTCGTCGTTAGTACATAAGCGGAACAAGCAAAAAAGACGGCGGCGGTTCCGGCTAAGGCTAATACGATTAAATCACCTAAACCCGCACCGACATAGGCATTTAAAATCGGACCTAATGAATATCCTAAAAAGCCGGTTAAGGCAAAGGTGGATAAAATGCCCCAGCCGCTATTAGAAAGTGCGTTATTTAAGAATAATAAGCCGTAAAAGCCAACCAACATAATCCCGTAATGAAGCGGCGGTAAGTTTAAACTCATTGCAACAAAAGCCACTACGGCGGAAAACGTTAATGTCATTGCCAGCAAGAAATAAGTATTGCGTAATACTTTATTTGTTGCCAATACCGATTCTTCTCTTGTTTCAACAATTATTCGCGACTGCATAAAATCTCCTGTAAATAATAAATTATACTTCTATAAAGTAATGGTTGATGTATAAAAAGTCAATGCATATCAAAATGATTTTTGTCATTCCTTGTTTGTGTATTACTGTCGATGACTCGGAGAAATGATCGAGCCGTTGAAGGTGTCGGTTTTGAAAACCGGCGAGGATTTAAATTCTAGCTCTTCCGTCATTTTTAAAGGTAAATACTCTATCTTACAGAAAAGTATTTACACATTTTATTTGTTACGATCTCCTTTCTAGCAATATTTCCCTATATCCTTTCTATCTTAAAATCATAAATTTCTATAAAAGTGCGGTGTTTTTTTGTATAAGTTTTCTTCTTTCCGAACCCGAAATTCCACTTTTCCATTTTCCTCAAAAACAAAAAAACCGTCAGTCTCTCAACTCACGGTTTTTCTAAATGTTTTATTAAACTAATAAAACCCGGCGGTGCCCTACTCT
>NZ_PHGZ01000016.1 GCF_002795405.1 Caviibacterium pharyngocola
CCGAAAACGATGTCACCGTTACTGTAAATCAACGACCCGCCTTTTTTCTCTGCGTCATATTCCGTGGTGTGGTTAATCACCTCCTTCACCGCCATATCCAACCGCTGCCGCGCCGCAATGGTGGCGCTACTAATCTTCTCGTCGATTTTTTCATCCCGATTGGTTAAACGTTCGGCTTGCAAGGCGATATGGTCGCCGTAAAGCCGACCGCTGCCGAGGTTGTCGATGGATTCGGCGCGAATCAAGGTTAAACTTTGCCCATTATCGGAAAAACTGTTGATTAAACCGCGATTTTCCACTTGCGAGCTATTAAGCTGCGTCTGGGCGCTGCTGATTTCACCGGATTGGGTATTTTGAATTTGCGTTGCCTGCAAACTCACCGTTTGATTGGCGGCTAAACGATGTGAGTTTTCCAATTTGCCGAGGGTGTGAATGTGCAGGCGCTGTTTTGCGTTAATATCGCCTTGAGTGATGATATCCGCTTTCACGCGCAAATCAATTTCCTCGCCGTCGAGTTGCCCTTGCGCCGTCAACGCCCCCACGCCGATTGCCAACCGCCCGCGACTTTGGATTTTGCCTTGCGCGTTGTCGAGTTGCAAATCGCTGTCATAACCGTCGATATGTAAATCTTTCAGGCTTAATAGCTCGCCTTGGCGATTGTTTAAGTGTTGCGCCACAGTAAACAACGCGTTATTCAGCGCATAAATCCCGCCTTGTCGGTTATCCAACTGTTTCGCGTGAAGATTGATATTTTTCGCGATTATCCCTTGGCTCGGCTGTACTGCCGTGCCGAGGGTGTTGCGGTTATCGATGTCCGTCGTGTGCAAATGAAGCGTTTCGCCCGCTTCGATTAACGAACCGGTTTCGCTTACTTTCTGATTTAACAAGGTCGCGGCGCGCAAGGTAAGATTATCCGCCGTTTGCAATACGCCGCCTTGGTTTTGCACGCGCTGCGCCTGTAATGTCATCGCGCCCAAACTTTGAATTTGTCCGCCTTGACGGTTATCAATATCTCCTTGCCCGCTCAATATATCCAACTTGCCGTGCGCAAAGAAACTGCCTTGTCCGTTCAACACATCCGCGCCTTGAAAACGCAATGCGCCGCCTGCAAACACGTTGCCTTGGCGATTATCAAAGGCTGTCGTGCCGGCGGTTAGCGAAACCGAGGATTTCGTGCTGACGATTTCACCACCCTGATTATTCATCGACGGTGCGCTTAAATGAACGGCTTGCGCGGCAGTTATGTTGCCTTGAGGGTTGTTTAAGGTGTTTTTAGCAACCGCATCTAATTCGCCGCCCACGGCGGATAAAATGCCGTTTTGGTTATCAATATTCTCGGCGCGCACGCGCAAATTTTCGCCGGCTTTAATCGTGCCGAATTGATTTGACAAGCCTTGGCGCAGCGTTAAGGTCGCGCTTGCGTTAGACAAAATACGCCCTTGCGCTTGATTATCGACTGCTGCCGCCTCAATCGCAATGCCCTTCGCACTGATTCGCCCGCCTTGATTATCAATGGCTTGCGTGAGGTTAATGCGTAATGTTTCCGTACCGGAAATCACCCCGCGTTGATTATTTAGGCTTTGCCCATTGATATGCTGTGCACCGCCGCTGTTGATTGCGCCGTTTTCGTTGAAAAGCTGCCGTGTGGTGAGGGTCAGTTTGCCGTTCGATACAATGCCGCGCAGCGCGGATACATCCGTCGTTTGCGTTTGATTGTTAATCAAATTGCCTTGCTGGGTATTAATCGTTAATTCGCCGAGGCTTCGGATTGCGCCTTGGGTATTATCCAATTCGCCGCTGAGGATCGAAACTCGTTGCCCGCCGATAGTGCCTTGGCGGTTATCCAATTTTTGCGTACCGGCACGCAGAGTTAATTGATCGGTCAACGCCGTGATTTCGCCGCGTCGATTATCAATGCCTTGCGCGGAAAGTGCGGTCGTTTTTTCGGCGAAAATCACCGAATCCGTATTCGTCAATCCTTGCTGCGCGGTTAAATTTACCCGTTCGCCGCGCAACAGACTTTGTTCGCTGCTCGTTATTGAGGTGGCATTAAGAGTGATGTCGCCTTGCGCTTGCACCACGCCTTGTTGCTGATTAAAAGCGCTCGTCGTTAAGTGCAATGTCGCCGCACTTAGCGTGCCTCGGCTGTTATTCAGATCGCCCGATTGCAAGGTCAGCGCTGCGCCGCTAAAAATTTTGCCGTCGAGGTTAGTTAGCTCGTTGCCTGAAGTATTGATGTGAAGCGCGTCTTCGGTTTGGATTATGCCCTTGTGATTATCCAACTCGCCGGAAAGTATTTGCGCCGTTGCCGAGCTAAAAATCGTGCCGTCGCGATTATCCAACGATTGCGCGTGAGTATTCAGATTTAACGCTTGTCGGGTTTGAATTAATCCTTTGTGATTGTCTAGTGCCCCGATTTGCAGCGACAATGCGCCTTCCGCGCTGACGACACCCGCTTGATTGTTGAATACTTGTTGTCGCGTATCAATATTGATTTCGCCGTTTTTACTCAGTAGCAACCCGCCTTGATTATCCAATGCGCCGCTTTGAACAATAAGATTATTGGTTGCGGAAATTTCACTTTGCCGATTTTCCACGTTTCCTTGAACGAACAAGGCGAGCTGTTGCGCCGTGATAAAACTGTTTTGTAAGGAAGATAAGGCGCCGGCGCTGATCGTTAAATTATCAGCACCGAGCTTGCCCGTGGTTTGATTGAACGCTTGCGCGACGGTGATATTACCTTGTTTTTCGGCAAAAATTACACCGTTGTGATTAGTCACCTGATCTGCTTGCAACGTCAACGAGGATTGGGTCGATTGGATCCGTCCGTCGGTATTATCCGCTTGTTTCACCGTGATATGCAGCACGTCGAGAGAGGCGATTCGCCCGTTTTGATTATCAATGTCGCCGCTGTCGAGCGTTAATTTGCCTTGCGCGATAATGCCTTTGTTCGCGGCGGTATCAGTATTCGTCAAGCGCTGTTGATGCGTATCGATCAACATATCCGCGCCGCTGTAGATCACGCCTTGAGCGTTATTCAAAGCGCCCGAACGAATTTCCGACCGCACTTTGGCGTTAATCGCGCCCTTTTCGTTATCCAAATTCTGCGTTGCCGTATCAAGCAAAATCTCGCCTTGGCTATTTATTGCGCCGTTGCGGTTGCTAAAATTTTGGCTGGAAAGCTGCAGATCGCCCGCCGTGTCGATTTGACTGTCCGCATTACTAAAATTGCCGTGAACGGTAAATGTCGCCTGTTGTGCAGAAACTTTACTGTTCGCTGTGGATTGCCAACTGCCCGCGTTCACCGATAATTGCGCAGTATTTAATTGTCCGCCTTGTTGCGAGAACGCGTCGCGAAGTTGTAAATTTGTGTTGCCGTTGGCTTTGATTATGCCTTGATCGTTCGTAAGTGCGGTTGCTTTCAGGTTTAACGCACTTTCCGTTTGCAGCAAACCCGCTTGATTCTTAATATCCGTTGCGTTGAAAGTCAAATCATCTTTGGCGGCGATTTTGCCTTGTGCGTTGCTGATATTGCCCGACTGAACGTGCAATGCGCCAAGGGCAATCAAGCCTTTTTCGGCGGTATTGTCGTTAATGATGTCGCGTCCGGCGGTGTTCACCGTCAAATTTCCGCCCGCTTGAATGAGACCTGCGCGATTATCCAATTTTCCCGTAAATAATGTGATATTTTCCACCGCACTTAAGGTGCCGTTTTGCGATAAAAAGTCACCCGTTGTCGTGTGAACGAACAGATTTTTGTCCGTCAGCAATCGCCCTTGCGGATTGTTCATTGATTGGGTACGAATATAAAAATCACCTTGTGTATAGAAAGTACCGCCTTGGTTGTCGATATGACGAGCGTTGAGATTAAAATCTTGCGTGCCTTTTTGTTGCCATAAGGCATTATTTGTTTTCAACGTTTGTTGCAGGGTTTCAATTCGCTTACCGAACAAGGCACTGCGGGTTGTAGATAAAGTCTCAGGTGTCGCAAGGCTCAGGTGATTTTGCGCGTCGAGGGTCGAATTATTTAGGCTAATATCACCTTGTTTGGCGTCAACTCGAATGTCGAAAGCCTGCATTTGCGAACCGGAAACGGCAACGGACGCTGCCGTGACTTTTAAATGCGCAGGCGCACGCGAATTGGCAAGCAAGGTGCTATCACTTGCCGAGAAAGTTATCGGTGTGACAAATTCCAAATTATTTTTCGCACTGATTGTCGCCTTGTTTAAATCGATTGAACCTTGTTTTGCCCGAATATTGACGTCATACCCTTCGGTTTGTGACAGGGTGGAAACGGCAGCCGCGTTTACATTCACTTGACCGGGCGCAAACTGTTTACCTTGCAAAACGGCACGTCCTGTCGCGTTGAGGCGGATTTGTTTCCCTTGTGCCGTGGAGGCGTCAAGCGAACGATTTTCCTTCCCTGCATTTTCAGTGATTTTTACCCCGGCGGCTAGCAGTGACGTCGGTGAAAAATCAAGGGTTTCCGCTTGATAATCGATATGTTGTCGTGCCACCGTTTCGCCCGATTGGGTAATGGCTTTCGCGGCAGTTTGGCGAATATTGCCTTCGCGCGCTACGATACTTCCTTTTTGCTTAATGCTGTTTTGTGAACGCAAGATGATGTCGTTTTCGCGGTTTTCGATTTTTCCCGTATTTTCAATATCTTGCCGCGCAGTCAACGACACTGATTGTTTGGCGTTTAATACGCCCTGATTAATAATGCGTCCTTGGCTGTCAATGGTTAAGCTGTCGCTACTTGCGCCGATATGCCCGCTATTGCGCACGCCGAGCCCGTTTTCCGTGCCGATTAAGTGGATTTTATTCGCATACATTCCGCCCAATTCGCCCACATCCACGGCAACACGCCCGTGATCGCCGTTATTCTTGCCTTGTGTCGAACGAACGATATTCACACCGCTCGCGTGGCGTTTAACTTGATTGTTACCGGTGATGACATTGAGTTCTTTTTTTGCCCAAACGCCCGCATTGGCGTGCATTTCTTTCGCCAAGATTTCCGTGTAGTCCACGCGGCTGTTATCCAAGCCTTTGCCCGCAACGCTGACGCGCCCTTTTTCGACCACAAAACCTTCTAAATGCCCTTGTTGAATTTGCGGTTTGCCGGTGGTCAAAGTGTTTCTGTCGGAATTAATCACACCACAGCCGTCGCAATGAATACCGGAAGGATTGGCGATGATCACATCCGCTTTTTTTCCGGCGACTTCCACATAGCCTTTTAATACGCTCGGATCGGAGGAATTAACTTCATTTAAAATTACCTTCGCTTCACCGCGCGCTAAATACGGATTGCCTTGAATCCAACCTGCTTGTTGGGTTTGCACGTTTGTGCGGCTGTTATTTAACACTGCACCTTTGGTGTCCACATCGAATTTGGCATATTTATTATGCGATAAACCTTGCGCGTTCGGCGTTTGAATGTTGATTTGCGGCACATTATTAGCGCTATTTAAAATAATCGGCTGTTGCGATTTCGGTGCGTTGCCGTCCGCTTGAATAATCAATGTTTCCGCAAGGGCAAAATCAGGAAATAATACCCAACCAAAGGCACAAAATAGGCTGAAAACGAGCGGTTTTAACGTCAATGTGCTGGTGTGAATGGTGTTATTGTCACTACGCGCGTCGGTGGATTTGCCTGCCGATTTTGCTAATTCGGAGGTGACGATTAGACGTTGTAGCGTTTTGCTAAAAATGACACGGAAACATTTTTTGTTCATACTTTAACCTTTTTATGTAAAAGCGAACGGAACAAGCCGAAATACCGTTACGTTAATCACGTTTCAATTATTAAAAACTATAACCCAGTTGAAAACCCGCCGTGGTGTGCGAAGTTTTAAAGCCCGTCGGTTTGCGGATCGGTTGTCCGACAAAAATATCATAATAAAAGCCTTTCCAACCACCTTTTAAGCCGATTGCCGCACCAACTAAAGATCGTCCGATAGCATTTTCATTGACGCTTGACACGCGCCCTGCGTCGATCGCCCAATACAGCATTTGACCTTTGCCGTTAATATTCCAACCCGCTTCATTACGCCACAGCCAGCCGCGTTCGCCGGAAAGCGTCAATTCGCCGTCAAACCCGCGTACCGTATGGCGCCCGCCGAGACTGAAGCGATCTTGCATAATCAGCGGCGTTTTATTCCATTGCGCCGACCAGTCGGTTTTCCATTGCCAAGGCTGCGCACCGAGCATAAAAGGCTGGGTAAAAGAAACGGAGGCGCTGATAATTTTCGGTCGAGAAGTGCCTTCGCCGTATAGTTCTTCCGGCGCGGAAATCGCTCCGCGCGCGCCCGTGCCTTGTTTGAATCGACCTTCTATTTCCAATACGCCGTCGCCAAGATATTCTTTATGGGCAATACCTGCTTCCCAGCCTGCCATTCGACGTTTTTGCACGTCAATGCCCGCACCGTCAATAAAGTTTTGTGACTGACGTAACCAAAATCCGCCCGATAAGGTGGTTTTGCGTTGATTATCGCGATAAAGCAAATAGGACAAGGCAGCTTTTGTGCCGTTACTTTTACCGGCATAACGATAAGATCGCTGAAAAGCGCCGAAAACTTCTTGCGAGTAGCGGTTATAGGTTTGAGTGAGGGAAAGCGTCCAATAGCCGAAAGGAATGGAATAAGACAAAATCAGGTTTTTACTTGCGCGATGGCCTTTTTCATCTTCACCGGTTTTAATGCTGTGCGTCAACGAGGTGTAAAACAAATCGTTCGCCAAAAATAAATTATCCGCAGAAATCGCCGCCGAACCTTGATATTTACCGGTTAAGCGCGATCCCGAATCATCCAATCCTAAATTAAGCCGAAACGGAAAACCTTGGCTGTAACGAATTTTTATATCACTTTCGGCGATATTGTCAGTATTTTCGCTCGGCAAAATTTCAATATTCGCCTCGACGGTCGGCAGCCGTTTGAAATTTTCCAGCGATTGTTCGATGTCACGAATATTCAGTAAATCGCCTTTTTTAAAGGCTAAGCCGGTGAAAGCCTGTAAGCGGGTAAAACGCGGAATCGCACTGCCGTCTTCAATAATGGTATTGCCGATTCTGCCTTCAATCACCGTTAAAACCAATCGTCCGCTTTGTAAATTTTGCCCTTCGGCGACCACTCGGGTGGTCACATAGCCTTTTTCAATAATATTATTTTGGACTTGCTTCATCAAAATGCCGACGCCTTCTGCACCGAAACAATGCGGCAAGCGAAGATTCAAACTTTTCACCGCGCGATAAAGCGCCGAATGAAAACGACTCAATGCCGTTGTATCCGGATCCGCCGGGTAATCAATCAGTTTAATTTCGCGAATCGGATAACAAGGCGATTCTTCAGACGGTAAACTGAG
>NZ_PHGZ01000017.1 GCF_002795405.1 Caviibacterium pharyngocola
CGCAACGTTTGTGCCGGCTTCTACAGCAGTTGCTGCTGCTTTAACAACAGACTCTAATTGGCTAACATTTACAGCATCTGTTGGATCTGTACCTTCAGCAACATTAGTAATTTTTAAACCACCTGCATCAATGCCTGAATTGGTAATGCTTGGACCATTATTGATAGTTAAACCATTAGTATTAACTACAGTATCACCTGCGGTAAAGGTATTGGCAGTTACGCTGTTCACATTCAAATCTTTATTTAATTTCATTTGAATTTGGTTATCCGTCACTGCTGTAGTGATATTGCTATCGCCTACATACTTAATCGTTTCACCTAACTGAACATTATCGTCCGAACCTTCATCCGCACCAATATTTAAACCTTTTGCAATATTATCTGCATTGTTTTGAATGTTGGTTGTGTTATTTGCAATATTGTTTGTATTAGTTGTAACTTGATTTAAGGTTTGTTTTGTATCATCCGATAAATCTACTACATAGTCCGTTACATTATTGTTATCTGGCGTACCGGCAGTCACTGTTACTGCAGAAGAGCCTGCTGAAGCTGTTGTACCGTTTGCATTAACGGTATAAGTTGTTTTACCGGTTGTTGCATCAGTAGAAGAAGTTACACTCGCAACGTTTGTGCCGGCTGAAACTTCAGTTTTTGCTGCTTTAATTGCATCATGTACAGTATCTTTACCCGTATCACCGATATTAGTAGTTGTTACCGAACCATTAGGATTAACTACGGCATTACCACCGATAATGGTTGATAAGCTGTTAGCTACGTTACCAATCACTTCTTGGGTCAAATAAAGTTGTGAACCATTGATCGCATCGGTTGATGTTCCTGAAATACGGCCAGCTGAAACATTTTGAATTTGACGATGAGGAACATTAGTCCCGCCACCTACAGAAACTACATGTCCACTACCAGGATTATTACCAGCAAACCCTGTATAAGTTATACCATTTACAGTTGCACTATTCGTTTGTGTTGCAGCAGTAGTTTCGGAACGTAACCCTAATGCAACAGAACCTGCTAATGAGGCCTTAGCATATGTACCAAGCGCAGTTGCATTTGAAGCAGTAGCATAAGCATCTTGACCGATAGCAGTGGCACGACTTGCTGTTGCTTGAGAATATCCACCTAGAGCAATGGATATATTACCACTTGCATTACTCGTATCACCTATTGCAATTGCACCTGAACCACTACCTTTAGCATAACTACCTATGGCAACACTGACATTGTTAGATGCTTGTGTATTCGAACCTAGAGCAATAGCATTTAATCCATTTGTTGTTGCAGTATCACCTATTGCAACAGAAGCTATACCAGAAGCACCAGTCTTTGCATTATCACCAATAGCTATAGCGTGAACAAAATTGTATTCATTTCCAGTATATTTAGTTGTTTGGGCTCTCATACCAATAGCGATATCGCCTATATTACCTGCTCCTCCGGCCTCATGGTATAAGCCTTTGTTTGTAGTTGAGTTACCTGTAGTGTTATAGCCATTATTTACATGCAAGTAGCTTGGAGCAATATTTTGAGCTACAGAATAAAGTTGTGAACCATTAATCGCATCAGTTGAAGTCAAAGATATCTCCCCCGCGGCTAAATTTTGGATCTGACGTTCTTTACCTATATCCCCTACAGATATAACACGAGTATTTGAAGTTGTTGGTAATACACCAGCAAAATTAGTATAAATTACCGTGCTATTATCATTAGCTGTAATTGTTGCTGTAGTAGCATTTGATGCATTTCTAACTGCAGCTTCAGAACCTAAAGCTACCGAATTATCTAGATTCGCAACTGAATTCCGACCTAATGCAACAGCATAATTATTTGCTGAATGAGCTCCTGGACCTAAAGCTACAGCTCCAACACCTGAAGCTTTAGATATATAACCTAGAGCAATAGAATTTGTATTTGAAGAATTGGCCCCAACCCCCAACGCAGTTGCATTAGCTGAACTAGCATTAGCTCTATCACCAATGGCTATTGCTGATTCAGCACTAGCTTTACTTTCAACACCGATTGCTGTCGCATAATTAGCAGTTGATTTTGCGTTTGATCCAATAGCTAATGCTGAGTTTCCACTTGCACCAGATTGTGCACCAATAGCTGTAGCTTGATCACCATCCGCGCCAGCACGACCACCTATAGCTGTAGCTTCTTGACCTGTAGCACCTGTTTTATATCCTAATGCGGTTGAACCTAAACCGTTAGATACTGTACCATCTGCTCCTATAGCAACAGAATTATTTCCTTTAGCACTAGTTATATAACCAATAGCGGTAGAACCAAAGGCAGTAGACTCAGCTTGCGTACCAACTGATGTTGAATTATTACCGCTTGCAGTGGCAACAATACCTATAGCCATTGAATTATTAGCTAAAGCACTAGCTTGTTTCCCTAAAGCTAATGCAGCGCTGTCAGTTCCTGTAGTTTTAGCAGTTGTATGTGAACCTAATGCATAAGCATACTCTCCGTCTGCTGTTGCAGCTCCAATAGCAATACCATAAAAACTATTTGCTTGAGCAGCGTTAGTTCCATCATTGAAGCTATAAGCAACACCTGTTTGATTAGGACTTACAACCAGTGAAGCAGCCTGTGTTTGAAAAGATGTTGTAAAACCTATAGTTACTATAGCTGTAGATTGTGCTATCTTACTTACTACACTCGATTTAGCTTTAGTATGTGACTTTAATAATTTAGAAACAGCAACCCATGATCGGGTAGTGATATTCCAAATAACTCTGTAAATTTTATTCATAAATAAAAACCTTATAATCAATTGATGAAAGCCATTAATTAAAAATGGCTCGTTATTCTACCAAAAGATAGTTTTATTTAATAGAAATAATAAAATTGCCCAATTTAGGTTACATGCTTTGAATGTATCATTAAATAATACATTTTCATTTATAGATTAATTAATATTAGGAGACGCTGAATTTTGGCTTATCGAAAGATAAGAGTTTTGTCCGCTATATGAAAATATGAATATGAGATTACAAGTAAAACAATGGAGTAATAGTAAAGCTATCTGTTTACCAAAGGATTTTATTAGTTATATGAATTTAAAATTGTAGAAGATCAAACCTAATCTGACCGTCTCCCATTTAGATACTTTGTGCCTGTCAGATTAATTTAAGTCTAAATTATTTTCTTGCCTCCCATCAAGTAATGTATCTGCTGGTGTTTTTCCGCAACTGTAAGGGTTTTATTTACTTTATAGAAGATGTAAAATAAATGTACCTGTAGTTCAAATAACCAATATCAAATTTTTCTAGAAGGAAAAAATTATGAAAAAATTAGCTCTTACTATTATTACAACTATGTTTGCTTTCTCTGCTCAAGCCGGCGATCTATCAGCAACTTGCAAAAGCTATTTTGATCAAATTGATTCATTTGTAAAATCTAGCCCTCAAGCAGAGGCAATGAAACCACAATATGATGCTAGTAAAACACAAATTGCCGCATTGCCGGTAGCTCAGCAAGATATAATGTGCCAACAAGGTCTTGATGCACTAAAACAAGTACAAGCTGCAATGGGTAAATAATTTCCCAGTAACCGCCTTATATCACGCCCTAAACGACGGTGATATAAGGCGGATGTAACTAATCAGGTGTTTTTTGTTGCTCGATGTATTGGTGAATGATAGAGTTCGGTGCGCCACCGCAACTTCCCACAAAGTACGACAGAGACCATAGTGAGTTTCCCCATAATTTCTTTCTGATACTAGGGTTATTTTTTCTTATCATACGGTTTGAAACGCCTTGATAATGCTGATGTTGTTGGAGCTATAAATGTATTAATGGCGGGACACGCCTAGCTCGCTTGTAAAGTGAACGGCACTAGCCGTCAGCAACAATAACCCACCGAAGTGAGTTAGAACATTGCTCCAGACACAGTAGGATTCCCCTGGCTTTAGGCGGGGGGAGGATGTCGAGGTCATAAAGCGGTTGGTTTTGCGGCACTGGTTGATAAATATTTAAGGAATGTATATGCTTCATCAATTTAATGTGATTAGGCGAACTCAAGAGAGTGGAAATAAACCACCTTTTTTTGTGAAAAATAATAAAATGTATTCTGTTTTTTTCTTCGATAAAGAGTATGTAGCCGAAATGCAATATCACATTTCAGCGGTAGAAAAGAAAAGACGGGGTAAAGTAGAAATATATTTAAGGCAAGATTGTTCACCCTATGTGATTGTAGCAACCTGTGAATACCGCAATCTCGGTGTAACATTGCAAAAGCATATTGAAAATAATAAAATACTATTTTCTACAAATTTTGCCCAAGAAGCAAAGATAAAGTACATTGAATTGAACGAAAAAACACTAGATAACTACATCAAAGAACGAAATATGGGCGATTGTTAAAATACAGTAGGGATATCTATATTGTCCGACAATACCCGATAAACTCCCCTGTACTTGCAGTAGGCTCATACTATCTCCTTACGGCTAACAGGCTAACAGCTTCAGTCTCTGAATACAAAAAACACGATAAAACAGGAGTTTAATATGAAACTAAATAAATTTTCTATGTTTGGTTTAATTACAATATCGTTAGTACCTTTAATTTCTCAAGCAACGCAAAAAAACTATTCACATGATGAATTAACAAAAATTGTTTATGCTTGTGAAAATAATGCAATATTAGACGTAGTTTACGTTAATACGAATAGAGGTTCATACGCTATTATCAATCAAGTAGGTGAAATGATACCAATGGAGAATGTCAAATCAGCCTCAGGAGCAGTTTACAAATCACTTCACCCAGATTATACCTATGAACTAGTTACAAAAGGAAAATCTGCCGAATTATTTGCAGACAACAAATCTATCCTTGCTAATTGTATAAGCGAGTAGATAGAAAGGTGAAAAAAACATTAATCGTACTCTCAGCCATTATGCTTTTTGCTTGTACGAGTGATATTACACCTGAAGTCAAACAACAAACAGGGATATCACCCAGAACAGATATTAAGCGAGGTATATCAGAAAAGAAAGTAATCGCACTACTTGGTAATCCTGATAATGTTTTCCCACAAGATAAAGGAAAAAAATTATCTTATGGTAAACAAGGTTATATTGGTTATTATGAAGTTTGCTTAGATAAACAAAATAACGTCATTAGTTCTGGGTTCAGCTGTACCCATTAATTCCGGTGGGGAAAGTATGCAACTAAAGATTCAATGTATGCAGGATAGTTATGAGAAATTACTTAAAATACTGCCATTGCTTAGAAAAGATCCCAGTCTATTGACTGAGGCGGAACAGTTGGTCCAACAATTAGATGAGTTCTATCAAAGTTCTGAATGGCTAGATTTGTACGAGCGTTCAGAGGAATTTAATATTGATACAAAGGGTAATTATAGCGTACTCTCAGAAGATGCTATTTGGAATGTATTAAGCGAATTTGATAGATTGAAATCTTTGCTTTAATATTAGTTTTGTGCTTGATAAAATGCAAAGTGGTGATTTCCGCCACAAAAATTGCAAAGATAGAAAAATGCGGAAAAATACGCTATAACTCCACAAAAATTACAGGACAAATTGTTCAATTATCAAATCAACGGCATTATAGTGCGGTTAAAATATAAAAAATTTTAACCGCACTTTTTATAATTAATAGATGGACATCGATGAATACTACCACAGTTTTTACATTTCCGACAGTTTCGCAATTACACAACAATCCTAATGGGCAGATCAGCAACTATTTTGTCCATTACACCTATTAAGAAATTCTTTCTTATCTCGAAGCTGAATATTCTTATTAATTATATCGCTATGCCCACGTTAATAAATACATAGCTCAATGGAAGACCCTTGCTAGATAGCAAGGTTTTTTTATTACCATAAAAGCATTAAAAGATACAAAAATAATTTTGATACTAGCCTATAATCCATTTTTATAAGTTTTGATATAGGTTAAACCAATAGCCCATAAGTCTTAAGTTTTGATACAGTGAAGAGGATATAGCACTATGGTTATGTTATTAGTAGGTATTGCTATCAATCTTGCTCTATGGCGTATAAGATCCATTAACCGACTTTCAGAGCAGTGTAGACAAGCTCAATCAACATTTAAGCAGGTTCAAATAGCGCCTGAAGATTCAATTAAACCACAATCTATTCAACCAAGAATAAATAGAGGAATGAGTCTTTAAATAAAAAACAAAACCGCCTAATTAGGCGGTTTATGGTATAATCACTATTGCACTATGGCGGCGGCTCGCACTACCGACATAGTGTGAGCCTAGTCGCTTAGCCTTATAGTGCTAAGGAGGTGATTTATGTGAAAACATCAGAAGTTATTACTCTGATAATACTAGTGATTTTGCTAGTAGGAGTAATCAGCTTTAAGGTACTCGCTATACTCAATTTGCTGATTACAGTCTTCAATAAATTAGCCTAACGGCTAGGAAGTGGGTAGGATAGCAACCTGCTCACGACCTTTATTCATTTTATGCCATACCTTATATATTTTCAAGTTTAGAGGACTAAAACTCGAACTACCATCAATAAAAATCCTCGTGAGTATGATCCACAGGCAAGGATTTTATTTCATTTAGCGGTCTAAATCTTTGGGTATTTGCTCCATAATGCCGATAAAATGAGCTGTATAGCACATTTTATCTATAAATAATTTGCTAGACTAAATGGAGTTAAAGAATTTTAAAGGAAAATAAGGAGTTAAGATGAAGAATGTTTTTTTACCTCTTGTCGTTACAATGGCAGCGATAGCCTCAGTACAAGCGAAAGATTTCACACTCAATGTTGAAAATCTTGATAATGGAACATTTCATCAAAAGCATTTATTAAGTGCAAACTATGGATTTGGTTGTGATGGAGAGAATTTATCGCCCGCTATTTCTTGGAAGAATCCGCCAAAAGGAACAAAAAACTATGTATTAACGGTTTTTGATAAAGATGCGCCAACAGGTTTAGGTTGGATGCATTGGGTAATTATCAATATTCCAAAGGAATTTTCTTGCTGTAAATAGCGCTTTAACTGTAGAAGATCAGACCTGATCTGACAAATCATTATAAAAAATGAGAGTTTCCCGTTTAGAATATGAGTGTCAAAATTCAATCTAAACAAAAAAGGAAACTCTCATGTTTTATTCTAACAATCCTCTCATTAAACACAAGACCGGTTTATTAAATTTAGCAGAAGAATTAGGCAATATTTCTCAAGCCTGTAAGGTTATGGGAATGAGCCGAGACACATTCTACCGTTATCAACAAGCCGTTGAAAATGGTGGTGTTGAAGCTTTACTGAACCAAAATCGCCGAGTACCGAATATCAAAAATCGTGTAGATGAAAAAATTGAGCAGGCAGTAGTTAAATTTGCCTTGGATTTTCCCGCTTATGGGCAAGTTCGGGTCAGCAATGAACTACGTAAACAAGGTATTTTTGTTTCAGCAGGCGGTGTACGTTCTATTTGGTTACGACACAATTTAGCCAACTTTAAACAGCGTTTAAATGCATTAGAAAAAGAGGTCGCAGAGAAAGGCATTATCTTGAGTGAAAATCAGGTTCAAGCGCTTGAACGCAAGAAAGAAGATGATATAGCCGGCGGTGAAATTGAAACGGCACATCCCGGATATTTAGGCTCACAAGACACGTTCTATGTGGGTAATCTCAAAGGGGTTGGACGGATTTACCAACAAACTTTTGTGGACACTTACAGCAAAGTAGCGTTTGCGAAACTCTATACCATGAAAACGGCAATTGCGAGCGCAGATATGCTCAATGATAAAGTCTTACCGTTCTTTGAATCTCAAGGCTTACCAATGCTGCGTATCTTAACGGATAGAGGCAGTGAGTACTGCGGTAAAGTGGAAAATCACGACTATGAACTTTATCTTGCGATTAATGATATTGAGCATACTAAAACAAAGGTCAAACACCCGCAGACAAATGGTATCTGCGAGCGTGTTCATAAGACGATTTTACAGGAATTCTATCAAGTTGCATTTAGAAAGCATATTTATACGGATTTAACGCAACTTCAAGCAGATTTAGATGAATGGTTAGTGTATTATTATCTTCATCGAACCCATCAAGGCAAAATGTGTTGCGGGAGAACCCCAATGGACACATTACTTGATAGAAAGCACATTTGGGCAGAAAAGAATTTAGGCTCAAATTAATCTGACAGACACCTAGGTTTTAAATGGGAGACTGTCAGATTAGGTTTGATCTTCTACAAATTAAGTAACTAAGAGACTTTGCTCTAATTCAAAAGTCATCGGAGAGCGATATCCGTACATTTTCCTGCTCGACTTAAAGAGAGTTTATCAAACTGTCTTTGATTTGTTGCAGAAAGTTAGACCATTACACTTTCATCATCTTCTTATAACGGCTTATTGTAGATCTCGAAACTTCATATTTTTTAGCAGCTTCCGTAAGCGATAAACCTTTTTTTAAGTCTTTTAATAAACTTTTTATACTCTTTTCTGATAATTTTTTAGGACGACCGCCTATTGCATTCATATCACCGGCAGCAATTTTTGCCGCCTTTCCACTTTGAGTTCGTTCTACGATAAAATTACGCTCTAACTCAGCACATAAGCCTAATACGTGAATTGTTGCCATTGCTATAGGGTCATTCTTTTTCGTTGTATCTATATTTTGATGTAAGGCGATAAATCCTATATTTTTTGATATTAGCTTATCAAACACCTGTAAACATTGACTAAGACTTCGCCCTAATCTATCAAATTTGGTTACAACCACTTGATCGCCCTCTCTTATGTAATCGAGCAGTTCTTCAAGTTGTTGCTGATTATTCTCTGCTTTTCCTGAGTGTTTACCTGTAAATATTTTTTCGCAACCGAATGCATTTAATGCATTTAGCTGCTCAGTTAAATCTTGCCCTTGTGTACTTACTCGGGCATAACCGATTTTAGCCATAAATTATAGTTTATCCCAATCTTTGTTGACCTCCTCCCCTGCCTAAAGCCAGGGGATTCCTACTGTGTCTAAATCCGAAGATTTAGCTCACTTCGGTGGGTTCTTGCAGCTAACCTCTAATGAGATTCACTTCACAAGCGAACTGGGCGTGTCCCGCCCTTAAATTCATTGCCCCACAACATCAGCATTTTCAGTATATCCACATTCTACACATTCAAAATTTTCCTGTGTTTGATGGTTTTCTTTAACAAGATGACCACAACAAGGGCAAGTACGACTGGTATTTTTTGAATTGACTGCAACCAAGTAGACACCTAACCAAGCAGATTTATAATCCAACTGCCGTCTATCAATACCTATTTCTGACCCTTTGTGCTGTGGGATTTTTTTTGCTCAAATTAGGTTTTAATACTTACAAAAAATTGACCGCACTTTTTGCTTACCGTGATGTTTTTGATTTCGCCTAAAATCATTGTAGAAGATTAGACCTGATCTGACAAATCATTATAAAAAAATGAGAGTTTAGGGTTAATTATCCGCTTTAAGTACTCTCTGACAGGGAGAGCTAGTAAGTTACCGTTTATCCTATAATGAGTATATATCATTTAAAGCCTTATTGAATAAGAGTGTCAGTTCGGATGCTTAGTATTGTATAATAAAAACATAAAAATGCTTTTATTTTTATAAATATTTATTACTTTATTTTTTTATGTGTGATATTATATGAGATAAATAAACATAAATATGTTTTTATGAGGTGAACGATGAAAGTTATATCTGTGTTAAGTCAAAAAGGTGGTAGTGGTAAAAGCACTATTTCGATTAATATTGCTCGCTGTTTACAACTTAAAGGCTATAATGTGGCATTAGTTGATACTGATCCGCAAGCCTCTGCTAGAGAATGGAATGCTCTGGCTTCAGATGAATTTTTTCCTGTTTATGGGTGCGATAAAGGTATTTCAGAGAAGGAAATTAGACAACTCGAAAAATTAGCAGATTTTGTAGTGATTGATGGAGCTCCAAGGATTGAAAAAAGTATGGCTGATTCTATTCGGTTATCTGATTTTATCTTAATTCCACTCAAACCCTCTCAATTTGATATTTGGGCGTGTAAAGATTCGATTGAATTAGTGCAAACGCGAATGCAAATAGATAAACGTTTGAAAGCTGGTTTAGTATTAAGTCAGATGAATAAACAGACAAACTTAACAAAGGACGTAGTACAATTTATTCAAGAAAATTTTGAAATTCCATTATTAAATAGTGGTACAGGATTAAGAGTAAGTTATGCTGAGGTATTAAGCCAAGGCGGAACTATTTTTGAGGGACAGTCTAAAGAAGCAAAAGAAGAAATTACACAAATTACGAATGAAATTTTATTAATGTTAGGAGTAGTACATAATGAGTAAAGCTAAATTAACTAAAGGCACTGGTTTATCGTTAGGATCACTTGAAAAGCCTGTAATGCCTGAGCTTAAAACAGAGCTAGTCGGAAATGAACAACGTACAACAATTTTTCTTAGTGTAGATTTGTATAAAGCCGCTAAACAATTTGCTTTAATGAATGATATGACGTTTAAGCAATATCTGAATGATTTGGTTAGAGCAGACTTAACAAGTAAAAACTTGTTATAATACATAAAAGCATAAATACGCTTTGTTATGGGTGTTTTTCACAAGGTAAATATTATGAATTCTGTGGAGCAATTAAAAAAAATACTTGACACTCGAAGACCCTTGGATCCTATTACAAGCAAGTCATTACAAAATGATTTTATGATTCGATATAATCAAGCTTCTAATGCGATTGAAGGCAACCAATTAACATTAGTTGAAACACGTGTATTACTTGAAAATGGGATAACAGCTAAAGGGAAAACCTTTAAAGATCATTTAGATGTTATTAATCATCAAGAGGCAATTTATTATTTATTAGATCTTGTCAAAGATAAAGAGCCATTATCTGAACGGCATATCAAAGAGTTTAATGCACTACTGTTGAAATCCACAAAAGATGAAATTTATTCAGGTAAATATCGCTCTGTTCCTGTAATGATTCAGGGGGCTAAACACGTCCCACCTCAACCTTATTTAGTACAAAATGAGATGGATAGATTACTAGAAAAAAATACAAAGGATAAAGAAGTAGGAAAACCTGATTTAGAACGCATTGCTGAATTACACGCTGATTTTGTACGTATTCATCCTTTTGTTGATGGTAACGGTCGCACTGGTCGATTAATAATGAATGTAGAACTAATGAATGCAGGTTATTCTATTGCTATTATCGAACCGACAGAAAGGGAAGATTATTACAATGCGTTAGAGCAAGCTGATGAGGGAAACTATAAACCAATTACCCACCTTTTGACTGAGTCTGTACAACGTTCTTTAGAACGTGAATTGCAAGTAGTTTATCCTGATTGGCAAAAAGATTATCCGCAAATTGCTTATCAACTTGCTAGTTGTTCAAGGAAAAAACTTGAAAATCAGGTATAGTAGACAAAATGGTTGCTAAAAAGTGGGTTAAAGCCTTATACTATAAGGCTTTAACCCACTTTTTTTTGAAAATGAACAAAAAAACTGTCCTTTCTGCTCAAATGTGAATATTAAGAAACATGGTATTCAAAATAATATTCAACGCTATAAATGTAATCATTGTAATAAAACATTCACCTTCCAAAATAAATTAAATCCTACCGATATTTGGTTTGATTATTAGCAAGGAAAACAAACCTATAAAGAACTCGCTGTTAAATATAAATATTCGTCAGAACTATTCAAAGATATATTGATAAAGTCCCTAAAGCAGCATTAAAACAGCCTATTTCAACATATTTAAATATCATTATGGACACCGCTTTCTTTGGTCGAAAATTTGGTGTTTTAGTGCTAATGGATATCTGCAAGAGAAATCATGTTTAAGGCGTTTAAATTAGAAGGATAATACAAAAAAAAGAAAAGAGCATAGATTTTGACATCAGCACCCTTTTTCTAAGTAATTAACGACCGAGATACACCGCCGTAATTTCTTCCCGATTGTGCCCAAGCTCTTGGCTAATTTGCAGCCTGGCCGCTAAATCCACTTGTTTTTCGCTTTCAGAGAGTTTTCTAGAGCGTATTCCACCACACTTAGGACAATCCCATCCCGTAAGTTCTTTATAGAGGTTTTGGGCGTATTGATGCCTTAAACCGTGGTTTTTATTAATACCAAGTTTAGCGGTATAGTATTCATAAGATTTTAGTTGTTGAATATAACTTCGGTCTTTGGGAATGAGTGATTTAGCGTTATTCCGCTTGCAAAATGCGTGGATTTCATTCAGCAACTCTCGCTGTGATTGAGTTCTAATTGGAATTTCCCGGATACGTCCGCCTTTGCACCACGATGCCTTAAGCACGATTTTTGATTCCCGGTCAGCAAATTTAGGCTGAAATTTCATCGATTCCTCCCGTCTTAAACCAAAATTTTGTTGTAAACGGAGAGATAGTTTTAAAAATTCGCTATTAAACAGCTCTAAATCGCTCTCAGAGAGGTTTTTAGCTTTATTGCTATAGTTATCTACATATTTACGGTTATCGATGTTATAGCTCGAATTAGAACGCTCTACGATACGAGGATTACCTATTTTCTCAGCAATCCACCGAAGATAGCTTAAGCGATTTTTTAACGTGCCAGCTGAAAGCCCCTTATTTTTCCAGTTTTCAACTAAAAATCTGATGTGTTTGCCTTTGAGTTGTGTACAGTCGTGGATTTTGAATTGAGAACGAGAAAGCTCTTCCATTGCCATTTTTAAGACTTTTTCCCGTTCAGCTTGCGTACCAAAACTCCCGTCTCGGTTGTGATTCAGGATCTTTTTAACGGAATAGACGAGATTACGCATTAACGAACCTCCGAAAATTTGGTAAGTGTTAATATTCAAATCAAACAGAGCGTGAGTGTTTGATTAAATCGAAAATATTTAAGAGCTAAAAAGATTTCTGTTGGGCGATTTCAGATACTTAAAGCCCTATACCTCTGCTCGTGTTCATTATGGGGAACCTTAGAAAAACCGAAATCCGTAATTTTTAGCAAAATATTATCAATTTAAGAAAACAAGACAGGGCGTATCATATCTTGTGCAGATTAGTCAGGTGCAAGCTGAGTTAAGTCGTATTCATAAAAAACTCCTAATTTTGAACAAAATTAAGGGTTGTACCGCCGCAGGGAGAATACAACCCTAGCGGGAGGACGATTTGACTAGAAATTAATTTCAGTCAGACTGTCGCCAGAATTAGCTTAATTCAAACGTGTCCACAGTCTAAAAAGGCTCTTTGTAAGGTGCCATACTTACACGACAACCAATCACCAAGGGTGACGACACATTTCAGGTTGTTACTGTGTCTACGTTCATTTTGATGGGCGGAACTGCACGCCTTAAAGGGCAACTTCAATATTTGGTTAGCCGAAGTCAGGCTAAAAGGGACTGAAACCTACCTAGAACAAGCTAGGGAGTTGCCGTTTCACGGTTTCTGCAACTTTCTCCCAGAGTCAAAGCGTAGGGATTTTCACGCTTTTTGCGTTTTAAATTATATGTCATTTACGTTTATAAATAAAGCGTTTTTCACATTATCATTCAATATATTGTTAAAATATCTTTATATTTACTAAATTAATAAAATCCTGTCATTCCCCTAAATAAAATTTAGTTGAATGACAGGATTTTTCTGTTCTACTACCGCACTTAGTTTGATTAATCCGCTAAAGTTTTGCCAACAAATGCCAAATTTTTAGCGGATTTACATAAAGAAGCTCAAAAAATAAACAAAATAGAGCTGAAAGCTCTAAAAAGAGCCGATAGGCTCTATATTTTTATATTTTAGTTTTTTTCTTGTTTTAGCGGTTTTTTTTAATAATAAAATCAAATGGTTACATTACTATAAAACTACAAATTTCCTGTTATAAGACTACAAATTTCCTGTTATAAGACTACAAATTTCCTGTTATAAGACTACAAATTTCCTGTTATAAACTACTTGATTGGTAATTATTGTAGCTTTAATATGATCTATAATGCTTTTGCTTTTGCTTTTGTTGTTTAATTCAGGAAATTTATAGTTTTATGGAAAAAGATTTAGTTGTTGTGAAAGCGAATAGTCTTATTGAAGCAAGCTATCGCCTTAGTATTGATGAAGTCCGCATATTGGCTTTAACCATTGGCACAATGGATCCAAAATCAAACCAACAGGTTTTTGATTTTACAGTTGCTGATTTTGTGCGTGAATTCCCTGAAATCAGCTTTGATAACGCCTATAAGCAAATTCAGACTGCAGTCAAACGAATTTATGAACGTAGTGTTAAAACGGAAGACAATGAGAGAGTAACTGAATTTCGTTGGGTTTCATCTCGAACCTACTTCAAGAAAGAGGGACGTTTTCGGATTGTAATGACAAACGAAGTGATGCCATATTTGACCCAGTTAAAAGGGCAATTTACACAATATCAATTACGTCACATCGCCTATTTCAACAGTGTTCACGTTATCCGAATTTATGAGTTGATTACGCAATATTGCAGTATTGGTAATCGTGAAATTACGGTTGAAGACTTGAAAAAATGGTTACAAGTTGAAGAAAATTATTCACGTTGGAATAATTTTAAAGCGAGAGTATTAGACCCTGCAATCATTGAAATTAACGAAAAATCTGATCTATTGATTGAAGTCGAACAGATCAAACGTGGGCGTGCTATTCACGCTTTGAATTTCGTAATTGGTAGAAAAAAACAAGTGGTTAAAATTTCCGATGAAACTGCGAAACGCCCCGCATTTCCACATAAAAATAAATATGGTAAGTACGTTACCTTAGATCGTCAAAATCCGCGTAATAGTCCCGCAGAATACGGAAATTATGCCAAAGATTGCCTAGCTATTCTTAATGAGTTTTACCAAGATATTTCGGACGTAACAACGGAAGACTTGCGTAATTTTTGGGTGTTTTTGAGTTGCAGTCAAAGTTTTCGCTCTACACTCGGTAAGCGGTCAGATTTCATTGAAGAATTGAAAAAACGTGGTTACAAGATTGTTGAGTGTGAGTTGGTGAAGATTGCTTCTAAACAGACCGATCTTGTTGATAAAAATGCATTAAATGTAACCAAAATATAGGTTTTTATCAGCCCGTGTCGTAAAAATCAGCCCTTCAGGGCGGGATATAAGACAATTGTAATTAGCAGCTTAAATGCTATTCTTGCCTCTCTAACAGAGTTTTGCGAAGGCGTTCTCTATGATGGCATATTCAGGGGGATAGAGGCAGCGAATACTGTGGTAAGGTGGAGAACCACGACTACGAGCTTTACCTTGCAATTAATGATATTGAGCATACCAAAACAAAGGTCAAACACCCGCAGACAAATGGTATCTGCGAGCGTGTTCATAAGACGATTTTACAGGAATTCTATCAAGTTGCATTTAGAAAGCATATTTATACGGATTTAACGCAACTTCAAGCAGATTTAGATGAATGGTTAGTGTATTATTATCTTCATCGAACCCATCAAGGTAAAATGTGCTGTGGACGAACGCCAATGGATACATTAGTTGATTTGGGCAGAAAAGAATTTAGGCTCAAATTAATCTGACAGACACCTAGTTTCTAAATGGGAGACTGTCAGATTAGGTTTGATCTTCTACAGCTAATAATCTTGAAAAATAATTATTAGCAACTATTTTTTCCATTGCACCAGTTAAAACCTTATAGCATCAGGCTTTAACCGCATTTTGAGCATTGATTTTGTCCTTTAAGCCCAATATTACAATTTACCAGAACCGTCAACTTCAAGTTCTACACGACGGTTAGGTTGTAAGCATTGAATTAATTCTGCTCTTTGTAAATTTGGTGAACATCGTTTAATTTGGCGAGATTCTCCATAACCAACAATACTCATTACACCGGCAGGAACACCTTTGCTTACTAAATAGCGACGTACTGTTTCAGCACGTTTTTCTGATAAGCGTTGGTTATATGCGGCATTACCTAATAAATCGGTGTGACCTTCGATACGAATAGATCTTAATTGATCAAATTTACGTACTTTAGATGCAAATTCATCTAACTTAGCTTTACCTTCAGCGTTAATATCGTTGGCTCCACTCTTATCAAATTTGAATAATGCATCGGCACTGATAGTAAAACGCTGAGTATTCGGTCCTAATTTATGTCCCGGTGGGCAAATCGCATCTTTCGGGAATACCGGCTTCCAGAAGAAGCCACGTGCAAATTTGTCGTTGTCATAAATAACTTTAAATTGACAAGTTGTTACATCAGGAACGCCTGCAGTATTATCCGGATCTACAGGAACACCTGGTGTATGGAAGTGGAATAAATAATCCCATTCGCGCACGTTAAATAGACCTTCATCATAGTGCGGACGACCTAATAATTTATATAGTTCATCCTTAGTTACACCAGCTTTAACCTGAGCTAATTCATCAGTAGTTGGGAAAGTACCACGTTTGTTATTAAATGTTAGTGAATACGGTTCCGGAAAGATCGGCCCATCAGTGGTTCCATCTGATTTGACATCGCTTTTCGTTGCACATGCCGTTAATACACTTAACGCAAATACAGATAAGCCGGTTTTTAAAAATTGAGTTGATTTCATTTGTTTTTCCTTATGATCAAACTAGGTGGCATTACTGCCACCTAAATGAGTGATTACCATTGGTACCCAATTGCAGCGCCTGCACTCAAGTTACCACGTGAATCTGCACTTGCATTACCTTTAATGATCCATTTACCGTTATCAGAAATGGTTGACGCACCTAAAGCAAGACTACTTTCACCACGATAAGTACCAGTACCTAACGCGACTAAAGATTTACCCGGCATATATGCTTGCGGTAAGCTTGCAGTCGCCACCGCACCTGCGATACCCGCACGAGCATTTTTATCCACTTTATTAGTGTAGTTTGCTAAATTATTAGCCGTACGACGTAGCTGATTCACATTTACGGCATCAGTTCCATCTTTACCTTCACCAACATTAGTAATGCGATTTCCACCATTATTCAAGCCATTAGACGTTAAGCTAACATCTTTTTTGTCTTTCGCACTGATAGTTAATCCATCGCCATTAACAGTTGTTGTTGTGCCTTTGGTTGTATCAGTAAATTCAGCACTGGTTAAACCGGTTAATGATTTCGCCAATTTAACATTCAGTTTGCCATTTTCTGCTACGACACCGATATTATTATTTGTCAGTTTAGCCGAATCTGTTACACCTCCTGAAACGGTTACTTTCTGACCTAACGGAGTTTTAAATTCACCATTATCACCTGCAAAAGTTAAGCCGTCGTTGATAACTTGGTTTAACTGGCTACCATTGATTGCATCAGTACTATCTTCTGCAATTTTACCGTCAGCCACATTCGTTAATTGCATTGGTGTCTCACTGGTGATACGCACTTTAGCCGGTGTTGCTGGCGTTAAGGTAATTTCACCATTTGCACCTTCTTTTTGAGTATAGAATTTGCCACCTACGTTCACTAATGTATTACCACTCGCATCCACATATTCCATTGGAAGACCGGTTACATCAATTTCATAGCTGTAATTACCAGAATCATCTTTTTTCACTTCTGAAACTTTTGTATTTAAGCCATGATTTACGGTTACCGTTTGGTTGGATACTGCTTCAGCGGTTTTACCTGCTTCAGTTTGACCTTGAGTGTTCACTTTCCAAGTTGCAGCATTAACTACTTCTGTTTTTGCTTCTTTCAACTGATCTACGTTAACTGCATCGGTGCCATCTTTACCCGGAGCAACATTAGTAATGACTTTATTACCCGCATCGATACCCTCTTTCGTCATACTTGGACCATCTTTAATGGTAACACCATCATTATTTACTTTAGTATCACCAATAGTCACGGAACCATCTTTACCAAGATCGATATCTTTGTTCAGGTCAACGGTTACTTTATTGCCATCATTACTGATTTTGATATTGCCGTCTTTATTAGCAAAATCAACGGTATCGCCTGGTTTCACATTAGATGAATTTTGACCATTTGTAGTGATATTCCAGCCTTTGTTCGCAGTTTCTTCCACTACTTTTAATTGATCTACATTCACCGCATCTTTACCATCTTTACCTGCAGTAACATTGGTAATACGGCCATCATCAGTAAATGTCACGCCATCTTTACCATCGGCACCTTTGATAGTTAAGCCATCTTTACCATCGGTACCACGAGTACCTACGATAGACATGCCGTCTTTACCATCTTTTGCGAAAGTAATAGCCGCATCTTGACCATCTTTACCGTTCACAACCACACCGGAAAACTCAGGGCGCTCTTTCATTACTAGCTCTAAGCTACCGTCGTCTTTATAGCGAACACCTAGATTGCTAGAAGATACAAGATTTTTATCCAACACAGTTTTTGCATCTAAACCGCCAAGTAAACTTAGTGTTTGATTTAGTTTACGAGTTACTGTTTTACCATCGTTACCAACGAATACTAGCCCATCGTTTAAGGTTGCCACCTCTTCTTTATCACCATTTGGTTTTTCATAGACGATACGAGTTTTGCTTTCACCATCAAGACCGTCATTGCCGTCCAAGCCTTTAGTTCCTTTTTCAAAAGTCATGCTTGCATCTTTACCGTCAACACCGTCTTTACCTTTCACGCCATCGATACCATGGAATACGATTGCATCTGATTTAACAGTCACACCATCTTTACCATCTGCACCTTTAACGCCCACAGCACCATCTTTACCATCTTTGCCACCGATAGTCAGATTATCTGCTAGATTGAAGTCAACATTATTCTTGCCATCAATTGTGGTGA
This sequence comes from Caviibacterium pharyngocola, assembly GCF_002795405.1. Classification (GTDB taxonomy): domain Bacteria; phylum Pseudomonadota; class Gammaproteobacteria; order Enterobacterales; family Pasteurellaceae; genus Caviibacterium; species Caviibacterium pharyngocola. The sequence continues at coordinate 18,768 of NZ_PHGZ01000017.1, forward strand.
CGATATTTTTGTCTGTGCTAGTAAATTTAACGGTTTCACCGGCTTTCACATTATCAACGTCATTCGTACCTTTACGACGGTTATCTGCATCAATGTTAAATCCAGCTTGTAATTTACTGATATTGTTTGTATTAGTTGTAACTTGATTTAAGGTTTGTTTTGTATCATCCGATAAATCTACTACATAGTCCGTTACATTATTGCTATCTGGCGTACCGGCAGTCACTGTTACTGCAGAAGAACCTGCTGAAGCTGTTGTACCGTTTGCATTGACAGTGTAAGTTGTTTTACCGGTTGTTGCATCAGTAGAAGAAGTTACACTCGCAACGTTTGTGCCGGCTTCTACAGCAGTTGCTGCTGCTTTAACAACAGACTCTAATTGGCTAACATTTACAGCATCTGTTGGATCTGTACCTTCAGCAACATTAGTAATTTTTAAACCACCTGCATCAATGCCTGAATTGGTAATGCTTGGACCATTATTGATAGTTAAACCATTAGTATTAACTACAGTATCACCTGCGGTAAAGGTATTGGCAGTTACGCTGTTCACATTCAAATCTTTATTTAATTTCATTTGAATTTGGTTATCCGTTACTGCTGTAGTGATATTGCTATCGCCTACATACTTAATCGTTTCACCTAACTGAACATTATCGTCCGCACCTTCGTCCGCACCAATATTTAAACCTTTTGCAATATTATCTGCATTGTTTTGAATGTTGGTTGTGTTATTTGCAATATTGTTTGTATTAGTTGCAACTTGATTTAAGGTTTGTTTTGTATCATCCGATAAATCTACTACATAGTCCGTTACATTATTGTTATCTGGCGTACCGGCAGTCACTGTTACTGCAGAAGAGCCTGCTGAAGCTGTTGTACCGTTTGCATTGACAGTGTAAGTTGTTTTACCGGTTGTTGCATCAGTAGAAGAAGTTACACT
>NZ_PHGZ01000018.1 GCF_002795405.1 Caviibacterium pharyngocola
AAGCAAGCAAGCAAGCAAGGAGTTTGATATGGTTAAGATGTTTAAGCAAGCTCCCTTGCCTTTTATTGGACAGAAACGTATGTTCTTAAATCAGTTTAAACAGGTTTTAAACGATAATATTTCGGGCGATGGCGAAGGCTGGACGATTATTGATGCCTTTGGTGGGAGTGGGTTGCTAAGCCATACGGCTAAACGGTTAAAGCCTAAAGCTCGTGTAATCTACAATGATTTTGACGGCTATGCGGAGCGATTGACACATATTAATGATATTAACCGATTACGCCGATTGATTTTCTCATTACTGGATAATTGCACAAAAAACAAACGCATCCCCGCAAATGTGAAAAATCAGGTTGTTGATGTTATCAAAAACTTTGATGGATATATCAATCTACATATTTTATGTTCATGGCTTTGTTTTAGCGGTAAACAAATTAAAACTCTTGACGAGCTATTCAGACAAGATTTTTGGCAATGTATCTATCGTAAAGATGTCGATGATGTGATTAATTTAATCAAACCTTGGCTTGATGACATGCTCCGTGGTGAGCAACGAGCCATTTTTGAGGATAAATACGCTTGCCGGATTGGTGAGCAAAACGGCAAAATGATAGAATTTATCATTGCTCGTATTGACGACGACTTTTTTAACAGCACTGATTTGGTACGTTTTGTTGTGTGTCGTCATAGTGTCACTAAACAGCGAGCATGGGATTTAGTGAGCGGACAAGGTAATCCACCACAAGTACCGTTTTGTGCAGTGCAATTAATGACTAATAACGTTGTTATTGATGACCTAGCTGTTATGCCTATGTTTGGTGATTTCGAGCGATGTATCGCTTGGACATGGCTGGATAGTAAAACGATATAATTTCAATAAAAAAGCGAAACCATAAAGTCTCGCTTTTTTATTTTATTTTGCATAGTTTTCATTGTTTTCGCTATGCAAAATAAAATGTTAACCTATGCAAAACATTTTGCGCGCTTACAAAATAAATTTACTTAATTAAGAAGGAAAACAATTATGAGTACAAATCAAATTCAAGACATTGTAAAACTTGGTTTATCTAGCGTGCGAGTGGATAGCACGGAACATCCGATTGCGATTTTGCCAGAGAATATGACTATTCATAACCTCGAAGAATTTAATGATAAACGGGCTTATTTCCGTGCACGCTTTGAGACCACAAGTTTTAACGCGTTAGTCGAGTATGCTAAGGCCGATACGCAAGAAGACGCTCAAGCATTTATTGATGAACGTCGAATGACCGCAGAAATTGTGTTTGATATGGGGAATGTCCAGAGCCCTAAACACGCTCGACACCGCGCAAAATTAGATATGGTAAAAACTGCGGCGTTTAAAGCGTTATGTGAGTTTGAAGGGGTTAAACATAGCCAGAAAAACTTTGCGGAGTGGCTAGAAGATTGGGCGGATTATATCAGCGCAAACGATGAAAACGGTAACGAAATGCCGTTAAATAAGGCTATTCAAGCGGTAAGAAAAATCACACTTGATTATGCGCGCAACGAAGAACACGAAGTCGGCGATTTCGCAGCAACTAAATCCGCGCTTGAACGCGTGGAGGCGAAAAGCAAACTAGAACTGCCTGCAAGTTTTACTTTTACCTGTGATCCTTATACAGGTCTTAGCATCCGAGATATGCATTTGCGTTTATCTATTCTTACTGGCGGAAATGAGCCACTATTAATTGTTCGAATAGTCAAAGGTGAACAATTAAAAGAAAGTATTGCGAATGAATTCGCGGATAAATTACGTGATGCCATTAGCGACACTGACATTAAAGTAAATATCGGATCAATTAGTATTTAATTGTTGTTACCCCCTATAAAGCCTCGCCTATTTAATATAAGCGAGGCTTTTTTTATAAAAAAAATAGCACTCATTTTGGGTATCGCATTGAGGTATAAAAATGAAAACGATCATTATGTTAACCGTATTTATTAGCATTTTCGGACTTGTAGGCGCAATGGATTATGAAGACGAAATCGCCATTCAAAAAGATTATTGCGAAACCTCCCTCAACGGAAAATGGGTTTCAGGAAATGACAATCAATATTGTGAGGTTTTAAATGTTCGCACATACGCTGTACGCTGATTTAGAAACCTATTCGCCGGTATCGATAAAAAATGGGGTACACGCTTACGCAGAACACGCGGAAATCTTGTTATTTGCTTATGCACTTAATGACGCTCCAGTACAAGTCTGGGATTGTACAGCAGAGCCAATGCCCGAAGTTTTACGGCAGTTATTAGCGGATCCAAGTGTACGACTTTGTTTCCACAATTCGCATTTCGACCGAACCATACTTAGACACATAATGCCGCACGCGATAAAAGGCGGATTAGACAGATGGTTTGATACGATGATTCAAGCCTATTGGCACAGTCTCCCCGGGGGGCTTGGGGAATTAAGTGAGATATTTAGGCTAGAAACAGACCAAGCCAAAGACAAAGCGGGTAAACAGTTAATTCAATTATTTTGTAAACCTCGCCCGAAAAACAGCAAAATTGAACGCGCAACAAGCCTTACGCACCCAGAAGAGTGGGAACGATTTAAACAGTATGCAAAGTTAGACATTGAAGCAATGCGAGTTTTGCATAAAAAAATGCCGATGTGGAATGCCACACAACCTGAGCATAAACTTTGGCAACAAGACCAACAAATCAATGACCGAGGTTTTGCCGTTGATATTGAGCTTGCAAAAGCCGCCATCTTAGCTATTGATACGCAAAAAGCTTCACTCGCCAAACAAACCCAACAGTTAACGAATGGGGAAGTTACCTCTACAACACAAAGAGATGCGTTACTTGCACATCTGCTTACCGAGTATGGCGTAACCTTACCCGATATGACCGCAAGTACCATAGAAAGACGGTTACAAGACGAAAATTTACCCGAAGCCGTCAAAACCTTACTATCCTCTCGCTTAATTGCAAGTGCGACGAGTGCAAGTAAATACAAAAAGTTGCTTAGTGCGGTAAATACTGACGGTAGATTGCGAGGCACTCTACAGTTTTGCGGCGCAACGCGAACGGGGAGATGGGCGGGAAGAACCTTTCAACCGCAAAACTTACCCAGACCAAGTTTAAAGCAAGCGGATATTGATATGGGCATTGAGGCATTAAAAGCAAATTGTGCCGAACTTATTTTTGATAATGTTACCGAACTTGCAAGCTCTGCCTTACGCGGTTGTATTATCGCACCAAAAGGTAAAAAACTCGTGGTATCGGATCTTTCAAATATTGAGGGAAGAATGCTTGCTTGGCTAGCGGGGGAAAATTGGAAACTCAATGCGTTTAGCGCATTTGATAATGGCACCGGGGCGGATCTCTATAACCTCGCTTATGCAAAATCTTTTGGAATACCCGTTGAAAACGTAGATAAATCACAACGCCAAATCGGAAAAGTGCAAGAATTAGGACTAGGTTATGAGGGGGGGCGTAGGCGCATTTTTAACCTTTGCCACGGTATATCGGCTTGATTTAGACGAATTAGCAAAATCCGCAAAAATTCCGGCGCATATCAAAGTTGAAGCGCAACGCGCGTGGGACTGGGCAAAAAAACAAAAACGGACACACGGACTGACCGCTGAAAGTTATCAAGTATGTGATGCCATTAAAAGAATGTGGCGAGAAGCGCACCCCGCAATTTGTGCCTTTTGGAAAAATGTTGACCTTGCGGTACGACAGGCAATACACAAACCAAACACACTTATCGGAGTAAGGGCATTGACTTTTGAAAAGGTAGGGGCGTGGTTGCGGATCAGATTGCCATCAGGTCGTTATCTCTGTTATCCGGGAATCAGGCTTGATGATCAAAATCGAATTACCTATATGGGGATTGATACTTACACCCGTAAATGGCAACGCATTCAAACCTATTCCGGCAAATTGGTAGAAAACATCACTCAGGCTTGTGCTAGGGATATTATGGCGGCCAATATGCCCACCATCGAAAATGCGGGTTACCAAATTATCCTCACAGTGCACGATGAAGTGATCACTGAAGCATTAGATAATCCCCGTTATACCCATCAACAGCTTAGCCAGCTATTGGCTATCCCACCAAATTGGGCGAATGGATTACCGCTAAATGCGGGGGGCTTTGAGGCCCACCGATACAGAAAGGACTAACAATGAAATATAAACCATTAATCAAAAAGTTACCCGATAAGCGTGGCTATGTTGGGCAACTGCAAAACGAAAAAGGGCAAATCTTGCGAACTACACCTAATTTTTGTGCAGAGGAACTGGCTATTTCGGCCTTAAACAAGCATATTCGGGATTATAACGAACGTTTTAAAGTCAATATCCCGGAAGTACCACAGGTGAAAACATTTTGATGAAAACATTAATCCGCGAATCAGACATCGAAAAGCACCTCGTCAATGAAGTGAAAAAACGAGGTGGTATTGCTTATAAATTTGTAAGTCCCGCGCGCGCCAATGTACCAGATAGATTACTGTTAATGCCAAATGGGAAATTGCTTTTTGTTGAATGCAAAGCGCCTAAACAAAAACCAAGAGCGGGGCAACAACGGGAAATTGACCGAATTCGGAATCTGGGACAACGCGTCGAAATCGTAGATAGCTATGAGTTAGATCATTTATGGACAGATTAAACTTTACCCCTCGCCCTTATCAACATCTTATCATTGATTATATTATCAACCACCCACGTTGTAATATTTGGTCAGGAATGGGAACCGGCAAAACGGTCTCAACGTTAACCGCACTTGATTTATTGACCTTATTGGGGGAGATTGAGCCCCCAATATTAATTATTGCACCGCTACGGGTAGCAAGATCAACTTGGATTGATGAAGTCGATAAGTGGCAGCATTTAACCCATATCAAAGCAATTGCCGCTGTGGGCTCCCCCAAAGAACGTATCGCCGCACTTAATACGCCCGCGGATATTTATACGACCAACTACGAAAACATCCCGTGGTTAGTGGAGTATTTGGGGCAAAATTGGCGTTTCTCCACGGTGATTGCAGATGAAAGTACTAAGTTAAAAAGCTACCGTACGCGCAAAGGTGGTAAACGTGCCAAATATCTTTCGGTGGTTGCACACCCGAAAGTAAAAAGATGGATAAATTTAACCGGTACTCCTTCACCAAACGGGCTAATCGACCTCTGGGGGCAACAGTGGTTTGTTGATAAAGGTCAACGACTAGGAGCAACCTTTACAGCCTTTAAAGACCGTTGGTTTAAAACGATTCCTATCGGCACAACGGGCTTTTCTAAGGTTGAGCCTTATGATTTTGCACAACAAGACATCCAACAAAAGCTAGCCGATTGCTGTTTATCCATTCAAGCGGAAGATTATTTTGATATTAAGCAACCTATTCAAACCACGATCACGGTGGAACTCCCCTTAGCGGTGATGAAAAAGTACCGTGAATTTGAACGAGAAATGTTTATTGAACTCGAAGGGCAAAATATCGAAGCGATGAATGCCGCCGCAAAAACACAAAAATGCTTACAGCTTGCCAGTGGAGCTATTTATACCGAAGATGGCAACTGGCAAGAAGTTCATAATGCAAAATTACAGGCATTAGAAAGTATCGTAGAAGAAGCCGCTGGAATGCCAGTTTTAGTAGCTTACCATTTCAAAAGTGATCTAGCACGATTAAAAAAATATTTTCCGCAAGGAAAAGAGCTTGATACTGACCCCAAAACTATCCGAGATTGGAACAAAGGAAAAATCCCTATTTTATTTGCTCACCCCGCCAGTGCTGGACACGGGCTTAACTTACAAGATGGCGGAAATATCCTTGTATTCTTTTCGCATTGGTGGGACCTAGAGCAGTATCAGCAAATCGTCGAACGGATAGGACCAACCAGACAAGCGCAAGCGGGACATCATCGTCCCGTTTTTATTTATCACATCGTGGCTCAATGCACACTTGATCAAACGGTAATTGACCGCCGAAACAACAAAAAGACGGTACAAGAAATATTACTCGACTCGATGAAACAAAAAGGAGTTAAAAATGACAACTAAAACAAACGAAATATTAAATCAATGGCAATCCACCTACGGAGAGTTTGATGCCACCGCTAAAGTTTCGCAAGAAATAAAATCAACGATTGATAAACATTCCGAAAGTTTGAATGCACGACAGCGAGAGGCTCTGGAAATGATTGCAACAAAAATGGCAAGAATATTGACAGGCGATCCCGTTTATAAAGACAACTGGCAAGATATTGCAGGTTATGCGCTCTTAGGTGGCGATCTGTATTCTTCTTCGTCAATCGAAAAGGGAATGATTAAAGGACGACTAGAATGAACTTAAAAGTATTTAAACCAAAAGAACCAGAGTTAATGACTGATGAGGGTAAAAAATACCTTCTTTTAGAAAAATCGCGCTCGTTTGGTTGGGATATAGTCCGAGAAACAAGATACGGCTTGCCACTTGATGAAATAAAACAAATACACGCATATCAAATTAAATATCGTGATATTAGTCCTAAAAATTTATTGATTGTTCCTGTGGAGGATTAATTATGGGCAGATACGACAAAATAGAAATTCACAAAGAGATGAATAAAGTAGCTAAGCAACTTAAAGATAATGATTTTATAAATAAAATGCTTATCTCTTACGATAACAATACTATGATTATTTTCTTCAAAGATGATGAGGAGGAAGAATGAAACCATTTGATTTAGAAAAGGCTTTAGCTGGCAACCCACTCATTGATTTACATAATAATAGCAAATGTGTAGTAAAAGGTTTTGGTAGTAAACTTAACTGTTTTGTTCTTGAATATGCCGAATCTATTGATGGGTCTTACTGTACAGAAGCACCACTGGAATTATTGCTTAAAGGTGAATGCTATGCTATGTGGGAAGAGCCTAGACGTTTTATTAATGGTATCGAAGTTCCTGAACCAGTAACAGAAGAAACGTGGGTAGATGGTAACTATTATTGGTTCGTAGATTTAGGTGAAGAAAATATTGCCGACAGTGCGGTCTTTTTCAAGTCTTCGGATTATGACAGAAGAACGGTTTCAAGAGGTTTAGTGTTTGAAACCGCAGAAGGTGCTGAAGCAATGACGAAAGCATTATTAAATTATAAAGTTGAGATAAAATAAAAACCATTTAAGACTAACAAGCCACTGTAACAAGTGGCTTTTTTATTGGAGATACAATATGGCAGATCTTATTTTTGGTACATTCATACTTACAATGTTAATAGCGGTATCCTTTCCGTTTCAGCTATCGTTTAATACACAATTATCCGAAGACCGATTTTTAACAGCATTATTTTGGCTGGTTTTTATACCGCCTTATCTATTATGGTGCTTTTTACTAACCAAAATAGCTTTAGCTGTTTGGTCTATTCAATACATACTAATGCCCCGCTAGTCGGGCCTTTTTATTGGAAATAATATTATGGACAGGATATTAAGATTAAAAGAAGTTTGCCAAAAAACAGGCTTACCAAGATCAACCATCTATGCAAAAATAAAGCAAGGGACTTTCCCGCCACAATTAAAACTAGGGCCTAGAGCGTCTGGGTGGCGAGAAAGTGAATTAGATTTATGGATTGAACAATGCCAATCAAGTCTCACTTGCCCCCAATAAACACGGTCTTACGGAGGCCTTTTCTACAAAATCCCCCCACCACTCAATATATTGACGCTTTTGCTTTTCGTACGTACTGCGATCGTAAGCCGTACGGACTTTGTCGCCTTTAACGTGCGAAAGCAAAGCCTCAATAATTTCCACATTAAATTCATTTTCATTAAGTGCGGTGCTGGCTATCGATCTAAATCCGTGAGCGCATAAAATCCCTTGATAGCCCATTTTCCGCAACGCTTTATTAATTGTCTCACTACTCATATTTGCTGTTAAATCTCCGTTTTTAGGGAATACAAAATCACAATGCCCAGTGATTGGACGCATTATATTCAGGATATTTATTGCTTGTTTCGACAGCGGTACAAGATGAGGGCGTTTCTTACCTTTCATTCTTTCTTTTGGGATAACCCAAACAGCATTATCAAAATCAATTTCTTTCCACATTGTGCCAGCCGCTTCGCTTGGTCTTACCATTGTGAGCAATTGCCATTCTAATAAGCAGCGTGTTTGTAACTGGATATTGGCTTTATTTACCGCCTCTAGGAATTGAGGCAATTTATCGGGGTGAATAGATGGTCGATGTTGAACCTCACCGCTAGGGAACAATTCTTGAATATTTGCCGTTGGGTTAAACTGTATCAATCCTCCATTTACCGCAAAACGCATAATTTCATTTAGCCCCCTAATGACCTTTTTCAGCATTTCAAATTTCTTCTCATCAGCCAATTTTTGCAATTTCATTCTTGTGAAAGGCGCAGTGATTTCAGATATGGGCATATTGCCTAAATGCGGAAATAAATGTAATTCTAGCAATCGCCACTGATCTTTCATTGTATCCGCCTCAACCTTAGATGATTTCATCTCCCGCCAATCTTGTGCGACACTAATTAAAGTATTGCTTTGCATAAAAATAGCCTGCTCTTTCTGCTTAAAGATATAATCTTGCGGATCAATGCCTTTGGCTAACAACGAACGATACTCATCACGTTTAGAGCGAGCTTCAAGCAATGAAATATCTGGATAGCTTCCTAACGAAATCAATTTACGCTTTTTAAGCAAATCATAATAATTAAATCGCCATAGTTTAGATCCGTTAGTTTTTATCAATAAATATAACCCCTGCCCATCAGATAGGGTATAATCTTTCTCTTGAGGTTTCGCAGTTGAAATTTTAGTGTTATTTAACTGTATGATTTGCCTAGCCATTTTTGCCTCTTAGTTATATCACTTGACTTAAAACAATATAATTTAGTGATGTTGTAGTTATATCGTAGTTATATCGTAGTTATACGGTATAACTACAAGCTTAAAGCGGTATAACTAAATGTATAACTAAAACGGCTGGATTTCAATAGACGTTTTTAGACTTTATTAGACATAAAAGGCAAAAATAATATTGAAAAATAAGGATTTTTAGACGTTATGGGATATTGTCGGAATACAGAATGGCGGTGAGAAGGGGATTCGAACCCCTGATGCACTTTCGCACATACACGCTTTCCAGGCGTGCTCCTTCAACCACTCGGACATCTCACCGTTGAGGACAGGGCGAAAATATAAAGAGTTATCGTCTATTCGTCAAGTCTTTTTTGTATTTTATTGCGTTAACGCATAAATTTTTTTCTTTATTTCGGATAAAATAGCCTCCTTTGTGTTTTTTTAAGCTTTTTTAGGTCTTTTATGTTAAAAAAATGGTTTTTAACAAAAAATATTTTTCTGGCGGTCAAACCCTTCAGTGCATTGACTGATTCGTTTCGCGCCGGTTATAAATCGCAACATTTAATTCGTGACATTATCGCGGGTTTAACCGTCGGGATTATCGCCATTCCGTTATCAATGGCATTGGCAATCGCAAGCGGTGTGCCGCCGCAACACGGGTTGTACACCGCCATTGTCGCTGGGATCGTCATCGCCTTAACTGGCGGTTCGCGTTTTAATATTTCCGGTCCGACCGCCGCCTTTGTGGTCATTTTATATCCCGTTACGCAACAATTCGGCTTAAGCGGCTTGCTAATGGCAACCTTGTTGTCCGGCGTGATTTTAGTGTTAATGGCATTATTTCGCTTGGGACGTTTGATCGAATATATCCCGTTGCCGGTGACGCTTGGCTTTACCTGCGGGATCGGTATTGTGATCGGCACGTTGCAAATTAAAGACTTTTTCGGTTTAACCATTGCGGAAATGCCGGCGCATTATATAGATAAAGTACAAACTCTTGCCTCCGCGTTACCGACGATTAACTGGGCGGACACCGCAGTGGGCGTGTTGACTTTATTGGTGCTCACCCAATGGAGCAAATTACGTTTGCCGCTGCCCGGTCATTTGCCCGCCGTAATTATCGGCACGCTGTTATCCTTAGTGTTGATACATTTCGGCTTTAATGTCGCCACTATTGGTTCGGCATTTACTTACACCTTATCCGACGGCACGACGGGTAACGGCATTCCAAACGTATTGCCGGAATTTTTGCTGCCTTGGAATATTCCCAATGCGCAAGGCGAAATCATTCATTGGGATTTCGGTGCGCTTCAAGCCTTATTGCCCGCCGCTTTTTCAATGGCGGTATTAGGCGCGATCGAATCTTTATTATGTGCCGTGGTGCTGGATAATATGACTTCGACCAAACATCATTCCAATAACGAATTACTCGCGCAAGGTTTGGGCAATATCGCGTCACCGTTTTTAGGCGGAATCACCGCAACGGCGGCGATTGCGCGCTCGGCGGCAAATGTGAAATCCGGTGCGGTATCGCCGATTTCGAGCGTGGTTCACGCCTTATTGGTGCTGTTCGCCTTACTTTTCTTTGCCAAAGCGTTGTCTTATCTCCCGCTTTCGTCAATGGCGGCGTTATTGCTGGTGGTTGCGTGGAATATGGCGAATGTACCGCAAATTATTCAGCTTATTCGTCGTTCCGGTAAAAATGAAATCGCCGTATTGCTCACCTGTTTAATTTTAACCGTCATCTTTGATATGGTCATCGCCATTACGGTCGGCGTGTTATTGGCGAGCTTATTGTTCATCCGCACGATTGCGGAAATGACCAAATCTATCGAAATGGCGGCGCCGGAAGATCTGAACGATGTATTAATTTACCGCATTAGCGGCCCGCTGTTTTTTGCCGCGGCGGATAATTTATTCGCCGATTTACACGAAAAAACCGTCCACACGGATCACGAAATCAAACATATCGTGCTGCAATGCGATGCGGTTACTGTGTTGGACGCCGGTGGTATTCACGCTTTGACACGTTTCGTGCAAAATATGTTGCCGCACCAACAGCTTTATTTATGCAATATGCAATTCCAGCCGCTGCGGATGATTGTGAAATCCAATAAAGTGAAAGAGATCGAACAAATTAATTTCGGCTCGGATCTCAATGATGTGTTTAATAAAATCCGAACCTTCGAGCAACAAATTTAATTCTTCGCCTAAAATATATCTGTTTAAAAAAAACAGGTATATTCAGTTTATTGACAAAGAGTACTTAAGTAGGATGGGCTTTAGCCCATCATATTGAAATAATTATATTTTTTTGATGGGCTGAAGCCCATCCTACACATAAAATACGATTTAAATCAGGTTTGTCATCAGTCTAAATATACCTGTTTAAAAAAACAGGTATATTCTTTTCAATCGCCTCAATTTTCGTTACACTATAGTCCAATTAATTCTGTCAAAAACCACCGCACTTTTATGATGTATTTTAATCTTGATCTGCCCGCCAAAGCCGGTGATCACAAAATTCTGGGTAACGTTCTTGCCGGCGCCGATGCGTTGGCGTTGGTGAATATCGCCGAAAATTATCACGGTTTAACCGTTAGCGTCGTGCCGGATACGCGAAGTGCGGTGCGTTTAGAAAAAATTTTAAAGGAACTGACCTCGCTGTCCGTGACTTTATTCCCCGATTGGGAAACCCTGCCTTACGACGCCTTTTCGCCGCACCAAGAAATTATTTCCGCGCGCTTAAGCGCGTTATTTCATTTGCAAAATCGACAACGCGGCATTGTGATATTGCCCATTGCGACATTAATGCAACGCGTCTGTCCGCCGGAATATTTGCAGCATAACGTCTTTCTGATCAAAAAAGGCGATCGTCTGATTATCGAAAAGCTGCGTTTGCAGCTGGAAAATGCCGGTTATCGCGCAGTGGAACAAGTGTTGGAACACGGCGAATATGCCGTGCGCGGCGCGTTGTTGGATTTATTTCCGATGGGAAGTGCGGTGCCTTTTCGCTTAGATTTTTTTGACGACGAAATTGATAGCATCCGTACTTTTGATGTGGATAGTCAGCGCACTTTGCAGGAAATCGACGCAATTAATTTATTACCCGCACACGAATTTCCGACGGACGACAAAGGCATCGAATTTTTCCGTACCCGTTTTCGCGAAACTTTCGGCGAAATTCGCCGTGATCCGGAACATATTTATCAACAAGTCAGTAAAGGCACGTTGGTGTCCGGCGTTGAATATTGGCAGCCGCTGTTTTTTGAACAAATGGCGAGTTTGTTCGATTATCTGCCTGCCGACAGTTTATTCGTCGAGACGGAAACCAATCAAACCCAAGGCGAACGTTTTTATCAAGACGCCGAGCAGCGTTATACTAGCCGACGCGTGGATCCGATGCGTCCGTTATTGCCGCCGGAAACTTTATGGTTGCGCATTGACGAAGTGAATCACCGACTGAAAGCTTATCCGCGTATTACACTCAAGACGGAAAAAGTGCGGTCGAGCGTTCGGCAGAAAAATCTTAGTGTTGCGCCGTTGCCCGAATTAACGATTCAATCGCAACAAAAAGAACCTTTAAAGCAACTGCGTCAATTTTTGGAAAGTTTTGACGGCAAGGTGATTTTTTCCGTCGAAAGCGAAGGACGTCGTGAAACCTTGTTGGATCTGCTTTCACCGTTAAAACTGAAGCCGAAACAATTAAACGCGCTAAACCCGACGCACGCCGAAAAGTGCGGTCTGTTTATCGGCGCATTGGATCACGGCTTTATTTTAGAAGGCGAATCGCCGTTGGCGGTGATTTGCGAAACCGAATTGTTGGGCGAGCGCATACAGCAACGCCAACGTGATAAACGCAAATCGGTGAATCCCGATACGCTAATTCGCAACTTGGCGGAATTAAAAATCGGGCAGCCGGTGGTGCATTTGGATCACGGCGTCGGACGCTACGGCGGCTTAGTCACCTTGGAAAACGGCGGCATTCAAGCGGAATTTTTGTTATTGGAATATGCTAACGACTCCAAACTTTATGTGCCGGTCGCCTCATTATATTTAATTTCTCGCTATGTGGGCGGCTCGGAAGAAACCGCGCCGTTGCATAAATTAGGCAGCGACGCGTGGGTGAAAGCGCGTCGTAAAGCCGCAGAAAAAATTCGAGACGTGGCTGCGGAACTGCTCGATGTATATGCTCAACGGGAGGCGCAAAAAGGTTTTGCTTTCCGTTATGATCGCGATGAATTTATGCAATTTTCCGCGACTTTCCCGTTTGAAGAAACCTTTGATCAACAAATGGCGATTAATGCGGTGATCGGCGATATGTGCCAACCGAAAGCAATGGATCGTTTGGTGTGCGGCGATGTGGGATTCGGCAAAACGGAAGTGGCAATGCGCGCGGCGTTTTTGGCGGTGATGAATCACAAACAAGTGGCGGTGTTGGTGCCGACCACCTTATTGGCACAACAACATTATGAAAATTTTAAGGATCGTTTTGCTAACTTGCCGGTGAACGTGGAAGTGTTGTCGCGCTTTAAAACCCCGAAAGAACAAAAACAAATTTTGCAGAATCTCGCCGACGGCAAAGTGGATATTTTAATCGGCACGCATAAACTCATTCAATCCGAGGTTAAATTCAGCGATCTCGGCTTATTGATTATTGACGAAGAGCACCGTTTCGGCGTTCGGCAAAAAGAACGCATTAAACAACTGCGCGCCAACATTGATATTTTAACCTTAACCGCCACCCCGATTCCGCGCACCTTAAATATGGCGATGAACGGCATTCGTGACTTATCAATTATTTCCACGCCGCCGGCGCGCCGTTTAAGTATTAAAACTTTCGTACGCCAAGCGGACGATTTAGGGATTCGCGAAGCCGTCTTGCGTGAAATTCTACGCGGCGGGCAAGTGTATTATTTGCATAATGACGTGGCGACCATTGAAAGTTGTGCGGAAAAATTGACCGCACTTATTCCCGAAGCGCGCATTATTATCGGGCACGGACAAATGCGTGAGCGTGAGTTGGAGCGTGTGATGTCGGATTTTTATCATCAACGTTTTAATGTGTTGGTATGTTCGACTATTATCGAAACTGGTATCGACGTGCCGACGGCAAATACGATTATTATCGAACGCGCCGATCACTTCGGTTTGGCGCAACTTCATCAGCTGCGCGGACGCGTAGGGCGTTCGCATCATCAAGCCTATGCCTATTTATTGACACCGCCGCCGAAAGCGATGAGTAAAGATGCGGTAAAACGCTTGGAAGCATTGGAAAGTCTGGATAATCTCGGTGCGGGTTTTGCGTTGGCGACACACGATTTGGAAATTCGTGGCGCAGGCGAATTGCTCGGCGATGAACAAAGCGGACAAATCGAAAGTATCGGTTTTTCACTTTATATGGAGTTATTAGAAAGTGCCGTCGAAGCCTTGAAAGCCGGGCGTGAGCCGTCGCTAGACGAATTAACTCAGCAACAAGTGGAAATCGATTTACGCATTCCTGCGCTATTGCCGGAGGATTATTTAGGCGATGTAAATATGCGCTTATCTTTTTACAAGCGTATTGCCGGTGCGGAAAATGAGCAAGAATTGGATGAATTGAAAGTCGAATTGATCGATCGCTTCGGTTTATTGCCGGATGCGGCGAAAAACTTGATGCAAATCGCCCGATTACGCCTGTGGGCGAAAACAATACGCGCAGTGAAAATCGATGTCACCGTGCAAGGCGGTTTTATTGAGTTCGCCCCGACGACGGAATTGGATCCGATGCGCTTTTTGGCATTGATTCGCAACGAGCCGCAAACCTATCGATTCGACGGGCCGACAAAATTCCGTTTCAGCAAAGATTTGAGTGACTACAAAGTGCGGTTGGAATTTGTCACGAATTTGATCAAATCTTTAATAGATTAAGCCGGCGGAATCGTTTAGAATTATTCGCATTTACATCACTCATTTCGAGTAAAAAAGGAG
Source organism: Caviibacterium pharyngocola (assembly GCF_002795405.1). Classification (GTDB taxonomy): domain Bacteria; phylum Pseudomonadota; class Gammaproteobacteria; order Enterobacterales; family Pasteurellaceae; genus Caviibacterium; species Caviibacterium pharyngocola. The sequence continues at coordinate 14,803 of NZ_PHGZ01000018.1, forward strand.
AAGAAAATGTATTTGGAACAAATTAAAGCCGAATTGGTTGAAGCGCAGGATGTATTGAATAAATTCGTGAATGATGAAAATAACATCAAATTAATTCAACAAGCGGCACTGTTGATTTCAGACAGTTTTAAACAAGGCGGCAAAGTGCTGTCTTGCGGTAACGGCGGCTCCCATTGTGACGCGATGCATTTCGCCGAAGAGCTCACCGGCCGCTATCGCGAAAATCGCCCCGGTTATCCGGCAATCGCCATTTCCGATGTCAGTCATTTAAGCTGCGTGAGTAATGACTTCGGCTACGATTATGTGTTTTCGCGCTATGTGGAAGCGGTCGGGCAAAAAGGCGACGTGCTGTTCGGCTTATCGACTTCGGGTAATTCAAAAAACATTCTCAACGCCATTCAAGCGGCAAAAGAAAAAGGAATGAAAGTCATCGCAATGACGGGTAAAGACGGCGGAAAAATGGCGGGTTTGGCAGACGTGGAAATTCGCGTACCGCATTTCGGTTATGCGGATCGTATTCAAGAAATTCACATAAAAGTGATTCATATTTTGATGATGTTAATCGAATTTGAAATGGCGAAAAGCGCATAATTCCTTACGATTAATACGCTAAGTGCGGTGGAAATAATTGATTTTTCTACCGCACTTTTTGTTTTTAAGGGCGATAGCGGCGGAAGCGATTTCTTTTTTTAGCTTGATTCGAGAAAATATTTATACTTAATGATTGCATAGTTATGCAAAAAACATTAATATTATTTCAGTTTTGCAAAATAGAGACAGATTCTAAAAATGACAATTAGTGTTAAGGATTTAAATTTTTTCTACGGTTCGTCGCAAGCCTTGTTCGATATTAATTTAACGGCGGAAGACGGCGATACCGTGGTGTTGTTAGGGCCGAGCGGTGCGGGGAAAAGCACCTTGATTCGCACCCTGAATTTATTGGAAGTGCCGAAATCGGGCGAGTTGAGCATTGCGAATAATAAATTTGATCTTTCCGTGGCGACGGCAAATCCGAAACAAATGCGCCGTTTGCGTCAAGATGTCGGAATGGTATTTCAGCAATATAATTTGTGGCCGCATTTGACGGTGATCGAAAATTTGATTGAAGCGCCGGTGAAAGTGTTAGGTTTAGAAACGGACGCGGCGAAAAAAGATGCGTTGGAATTATTGAAACGGCTGCGTTTGGAACAATTCGCCGATCGTTTTCCGTTGCATTTATCGGGCGGGCAGCAACAACGTGTGGCGATTGCTCGCGCGTTAATGATGAAACCGCAAGTGTTATTATTCGATGAACCGACGGCGGCGTTAGATCCGGAAATCACCGCGCAGATCGTATCGATTATTCAAGAATTGCAAGAAACCGGCATTACGCAGGTGATTGTGACGCACGAGGTTTCCGTTGCCAAAAAAGTGGCGACGAAAGTGGTGTATATGGAACAGGGGCGAATTGTAGAAATGGGCGATGTCGGCTGTTTCGATAATCCGCAAACGGAACAATTCAGACAATATTTATCTCATTCGGATTAAGGAATCGACTATGAAAAAACTTTTATTAGCGACAATTTTGGCTACTTCGGCAGTGGCGGCGCAAGCGCAAGACATTACTTTCGCAATGGAACCGAGCTATCCGCCGTTTGAATTAACCGATGAAAAAGGTGATATCATCGGATTTGATGTGGACATCGCCAATGCGATTTGTAAAGAACTTAACGCGACTTGTCATTTCAAATCACAAGCTTTTGATGCGTTAATTCCGAGTTTAATTAAAGGACGCGGTTTCGATGCGGCGATTTCCGCCATTGATATTACCGAAGCGCGCGCAAAACAAGTTGCGTTTTCTCAGCCTTATTATGAAAGCTCCGCAAGTTTCATTGCGGTGAAAGGCAAAGCGGATTTGGCAAGCGCGAAAACCGTGGGCGTGCAAAACGGTACGACTTATCAACAATATGTGAACGCGGAAGCGAAACAATATGCATCGAAATCTTACGCGAGCTTGCAAGACGCGATTTTAGACTTGAAAAACGGTCGCATCGATTTGATTTTCGGCGATACCGACGTATTGCGCGATATGTTTGAGAAAAATGCCGAATTAGGTTTCGTGGGCGAACGCGTGACCGACAAACGTTATTTCAATAACGGATTGGGTATTGCAGTGAATAAATCCAACACGGCTTTAGTGGAAAGTTTAAACAAAGGTATCGACGCGATTAAAGCGAACGGTGAATACCAAAAAATCTATGACAAATGGATGACTAAATAATCATTATGTTTTTTGATTATCTTCCTTTAATGTACGCCGCGACCCTAATGACCTTAGGGTTAGCGGTTTGTTCGTTATTATTAGGGCTTATTTTGTCCGTGCTGTTCGTAGTGCTGGAAACCAGCAAATGGGCGTGCGTGCGCAAGCCGACGTCGGTTATCGTCACCTTATTGCGCGGCTTGCCGGAAATTTTGGTGGTTTTTTTAATTTATTTCGGCGTGCCCGAAATTATCGAATTACTCACCGGCACTTATACGGAATTAGGTCCGTTCGGCTGCGGCGTAGTGGCGCTGTCTATTATTTTCGCCTCTTACGCCTCCCAATCTTTGCGCGGCGCCATTCAAGCGATTCCGTTAGGACAGTGGGAATCCGGTGCGGCGCTGGGCTTAAGTCGCGCTTATACTTTTGTGAATATCATTATGCCGCAAGTATGGCGTCACGCTTTGCCGGGGCTAAGTAATCAATGGTTGGTATTATTGAAAGATACTGCCTTGGTGTCCTTAATCGGCGTACACGATTTAATGCGTCAGGCGGAGTTGATTAACACCAATACCCATCAACCGTTCACTTGGTACGGTTTAGCCGCATTAATTTATTTGGCGGTGACGTTGGTCAGTCAATTTATTATTCGTAAATTGGAATGGCGTTTCACCCGTTTTGAGCGAGGAGCGGAATAATGATTCACGATTATTTTGTCACAATCGCCCAAGGGATCCCGACCAGCTTAATGTTGACTTTCGTCGCTTTAGCGATTGCCTTCTGTTTGGCAGTCGGGTTAACGTTTTTGCTTTCAATGGAAAACAAAATCGTCAAAAGTGCGGTGAATATTTATTTAACTTTATTTACCGGCACGCCGCTATTGGTGCAGTTTTTCCTGATTTATTACGGGCCGGGTCAATTCCAATGGATCGTTAACAGCCCTTGCTGGGCATTATTGTCCAATGCGTGGTTTTGCGCAATGTTGACTTTGGCGTTAAACAGTGCCGCTTATTCGGCGCAGCTGTTTCACGGTGCGGTGAAAGCGATCCCGAAAGGACAATGGGAAAGCTGTGCGGCGTTAGGTTTAAGTCGTTGGCAAACCTTGAAAATATTGGTTCCTTACGCGCTAAAACGCGCATTGCCTTCATACAGTAACGAAATTATTTTGGTCTTTAAAGGCACCTCGTTAGCGTCCACCATTACCATTTTGGATATTATGGGCTACGCCAGACAGCTTTACGGTACGGAATATGACGCTTTGACGATTTACGGTATCGCGGGCGTGATTTATTTAATCATCACCGGTATCGCTACCTTGTTATTACGGCGATTGGAACGTCGCGTATTAGTGTTCGAGCGTCTGGAAGTAGAAAAATAAAGCGAATAAAAAGATTCTCCGTTTGGTGAGAATCTTTTTTTATTTCGGAAAATATCTGCGCGGATGCGCGAACTTTTATGGTGTTTTTTCGTCTAATGCCATACCTCAACTAAAATCAAGGAAGTGTGTGTGACTTCGTTCAAAAAATCTTGCGGGCCGCTTTACCCGATAGTTATCTTTTTCTTATTCAATCTGATTCTTTTATCTTTAAGTCGTATCGGTTTGTCTTTGTGGCAGGCGGATCGCGTTAACGCCGTGGACGGCTGGTTTCCGCTGTTATTGCAAGGTGTGCGCATTGACGTATCGAGCCTATGTTGGTTGTTCGCACCGGCGATTATTCTCGCGTGCTTATTTGCCGGCAAAAACGGCGCTGGTCGCGTGGCGACATTATTGATTCGTTTATGGCTGACATTTAGTAGCGTGTTTATTATTTTTATGGAATTCGCCACGCCGGCGTTCATCGAAACCTATGATTTTCGCCCGAACCGCCTGTTTGTGGAATATTTAGTCAATCCGAAAGAAGTATTTACAATGTTGGCGAACGGGCATTTAGCGGCGCTGATTTTAACGCCGATTTTGACCGCACTTTTTGCCTTCTTGTTTTGGAAATTGTCCGCGAAAGTGACGCAAGATTTGTATTTCCCGAAATGGCGTTGGCGCCCGTTGTTATTTATTGTGGTGGCGGCGATCACCTTTATCGGCGCGCGCTCAAGTTTCCAACACCGCGGAATCAATCCTGCGATGGTGGCATTTTCGTCGGATCCTTTGGTTAATTCCTTGGTATTAAATTCCGGCTATTCGGTGATTTTCGCCCTGCAGCAAATGAAAGACGAAGATAAATCTTCCGAAATTTACGGCAAAATGGATTTATCCGAAGTCGTTGATGTATTAAAACAAGCGCGCGGACGTCCGGAAAGCGATTATATTTCCGCAACCTTGCCGACCTTAACGCAGAATCAGCCTACTTATCAGGGTAAACCGAAAAATTTGGTGATTATTTTAGAAGAAAGTTTGGGCGCGCAATTTATCGGCACCTTGGGCGGATTGCCGTTGTCACCGAATTTCGATCAATTAGCGCAACAAGGTTGGTTGTTTGACAATTTATATGCCACCGGCACGCGTTCCGTGCGTGGTATCGAAGCTGTCACTGCCGGATTTACGCCGACGCCGGCGCGCGCCGTGGTTAAATTATCCGGCAGTCAAAACGGCTTTTTCACCATTGCCGAATTACTCGGAAAACAAGGCTATCACACTTCCTTTATTTATGGCGGTGAAAAGCATTTCGACAATATGGCGAGTTTCTTTTACGGCAATGGCTTCCAACAAATTATCGATGAAAAAGATTATCAGGATCCTAAATTCGTCGCCACTTGGGGAATGAGTGATGAAGATTTGTTCGATAAAGCGGACGAAACCTTTAAACGATTACATCAACAAGGTCAGCCTTTCTTTAGTTTGGTGTTCACGTCCAGTAATCACGATCCGTTCGAATTTCCGGAAGGAAAAATCGAGTTGTACGAACAGCCGCAAGCCACCCGTAACAATTCGGCAAAATACGCGGATTACGCCTTAGGATATTTCTTTAAGTTGGCAAAACAAGCGGATTATTGGCAAGATACGGTGTTTTTGGTGATTGCGGATCACGATTCGCGCGTGTACGGCAGCAGCCTTGTGCCGATTAAACATTTCCATATTCCGGCGTTGATTTTAGGCGAAGGCATTGAGCCGAAACGCGATTCTCGCTTGGTCAGTCAAATCGATATGCCGACCACCTTGTTGTCGCTTATTGGCGTCGGCGGTAATTATCCGATGTTGGGTTATGACTTAACTCAAGCGGCAGATCCGAATCGCGCCTTAATGCAGTTCGATAAAACAATGGCGTATATGCGCGGCGATCAGGTGGCGATTTTACAGCAAGATCAACCGGTTAAAGGTTTCCGTTACGATTCGGCTTCAAGCGAATTAACACCGACGGACATACCGGATGAAATGAAAAAACAAGCCCTCGCTTATGCTCTTTGGGGAAGTTATGCGTATAAACGGAAGTTGTATCGAACGGAAGAAAATCTAACGAAATAAACGAAAGTGCGGTCGAAAATTTTACAAAAATCGACCGCACTTTTTTATTGCTGCCACAAACTTGCGCAAGCAATGACGATCACAAATATCGCTAGCCAAATTAAATGAATTTTGGCGCTTTTGCGATTGATTTCTTGGTTTTCTAAACGACGCTGTTCTAACTTTTGACGATAAACCGCCAGATCCGCTTCTTGAAAAGAAAAACCGCAATGAGGACAAAATTGCGCATTTTCACTGACTTTTCGCCGACATTCGGGACAACGATGTAATGCCATTCGTATTCCTTTTCGTTATAAATTAAAGGATTTGGAAAAAGACAAATCTTCTTTTTTTCCGTTATTGATCGTCAATTTGAAAGAACATTTATCCGCCCGCGTAATGGAATCCGTGTATTCCATAATGCTACCGTCTTCCAAATAATAGGTCAGGCTGATATGAAATCCGGCGGAATTTTGCGGATATTCCAGTAAATCGGCGGTGATGCGATCGTCGATCAAAATCGCTTCAATATTGGCATTGGCATATTTCGGCGTGAGTTGATAGATCTTTTCTTGCACGTTGAATAACGAACGATGTTCAAAATTCATTTTTTCGATGCCTTGGCACAAATAATAAGGCATATAAACGGTGTCCAGAGAAACCGGCACATCGTCGGCTTTTCTGACCCGCGTAAGTTTGAACACCTTTTGTGTTTCATCAAGCAGCTTGAGTTTTTCCGCAATTTCTTCGCTCGGCGTAATCACTTCACAACCGACAATAATGGAGGAGGGTTCCAATCCCAGCGCCATAATACTTGGTGTAAAGTGAAATAAGTTATTAATATTAAACTGAATTTTTTCTTTTGCGACAAAAGTGCCTTTGCCGCGAATACGCACGATTACGCCCTTTTCGAACAAGCCGTTCATCGCTTGGCGCACAGTGGTTCGGCTAATATCGAACAGTTGGCAAATCTCATTTTCCGAGATCATTTTATCGCCTTCTTTAAATGTGCCGAGACGAATTTGCGCCACGATATAATTTTCGATTTGCTTATAAAGCGGCACATCGCTGGTGTAATTCAGGATAAAATTATCTTTGAAATGTTGGAAAATATCGGTCATCGTCAGTTCTTTTTCAGTTAAAAAATCAAAGGGACAGCCGGTATTCTATCCCTTTATTTTCAATAAATCACCTAAAATAAACGCTTTATTTCATTGTAATTTCGAATATAAGCGCAGTTCGGTTCGGGCAAAAGATCATCGTTTTTATCCACCAAAATTATCGCGGTAGGCTTACGGAAATCTTGTTTTTTTGCGCTCATTCGATTGAGAAATAAAAAGCGGTTACGCTGATAGGATAAATCGACATAGCGGGCAATGTCCTGCTCGCATTGTAAAATCCCGATTTGATGACTGATATTGAGTTTCGCCAGTTGTTGCTCGATATAAGGGAGGTTATGCGCATCTTCTGCGGAAACCAAAATTTTAAGATTATCAGTGCCGATTTTCGCCAACAATTCCGTGAAACCGGAGACAAAAGGTGCGGCTGAATCGGTTGTTTTGTTATCTTGCATAATGGCGCTGACATCGAATAAATAAATATTTGTGCTTTTCATTTTATACTCCTTACGGTTGAATATATTGTTTTGAGTTGTACCATACAACCAGTATATTACAAGGTAATTTTAAGAATGCAAGAAAAAATAACATTGAAATGAAAAAATAATACGACGTGAAGAAATGCGAAGCGATAAAACGTGCTTTTATTGTTTGGATAAGAGAGGTTCCGGTAGAGGAAATCGGGATTAAGCTTGTGATTAATCGGAACCCTTGGTGCGATAAAAGAGTGGCGGAGCCACCCTTTTGTAGATTGATGTCGGAAATAATTAATAAAAGTGCGGTGATTTCTTCGTTAGTTTTGCGCTAACAAGATCCTTTGTAAGGGATAGAAAACAACCAATAAGAATGTTCTCAATAAATTAAAATAAAGCGTAAAATAACCGCACTTTTCGGTTTAAATAAAACAAAAAATAGAGGAATAAATGAATATCAGCCAAGCCGCCGAACAAACCGGTTTATCCGCCAAACAGATTCGAGATTACGAAAAAAACGGATTATTGCCCGAAACCCAGCGCACGTTAAACGGCTATCGCTTTTACAGCGAAAATGATCTCGTTCGCCTGCGTTTTATCGCCAATGCGCGCAAGGTCGGATTTTCCTTACAGCAAATCACCCGATTATTGCAACTTAACGACGATCCTAACCGCACCAGCCGCGATGTAAAAGCCCTTACCGAGCAACATATCAATGAACTCAAACAAAAAATTGCTGATTTACAACAAATGCTCAATTTATTGCAAAGTTGGCATTGCGCCTGCCAAGGCAACGACAATCCGGATTGCTCGATTTTAAGCGGCTTGGGGGAAGGATTAAATGAAAACGCCAAAAATGACGGCGAAAAGCGCGGTCATTGTTAGAGAAATTTTATCCTAGCACGACAAAGGCGTACTAGGTTAGTCATAAGTGAGCGACTTTGTCGCTCTTTTAAAGGTAGCAAAGCTACCAACTCATGGTTAACCGATTGCGACCAAAGGTCGTTGTCGGATAAAAAGCCTACTCTTGCTCCATTAGCAAACGATAAAGATCTATATTGATGTAAAAATTATCTTTAGAGATTTTAACCTTTTCCAAAATACCTAATTGAACCAATTCATCTAAACGTTTTGCTGCGGTATTACGGTGAATTTGACAATCTTCGGCAACAAATTCAATTTTTGTGTAAGGATGCTTATAAAGATTATTCAATAATTCGTGGCTATAAACTTTAGGCAACTCACTGCGGATTTTTTGCTTATGTTGCTGCATTAACTTTTTGATTTTTGTAATTAAAATTACAGTTTGCTTGGCGGTTTCCGCAATCCCGTTTAACATAAAAACTAGCCAATTCTCCCAATTTTGCGTATCTCTTACTTCCTGTAATAAATGATAATATTGTCCCTTATTGCGGTTAATGTAACGAGAAAGATATAAAATCGGGGTATCCAATAATTGTTGCTGAATTAAATAAAGAATATTTAAAATCCGTCCGGTACGTCCATTTCCGTCATAAAATGGATGAATACTCTCAAATTGATGATGAATTAACGCCATTTTTACTAAAGGATCATAATCAATATATTCAGAAGTATTAAGAAAAAGCTCCAATGCGGACATATATTTTTCAATTAAAGCCAGTGTTTGTGGCGGCATATAAACAATCTGTTTTGTCGTTTGATTAACCAATCCGGTTCCCTTCTGCTTACGAAAACCGGCATTATTCCCTTCCAACGCCGCCTGAATTTCCTTAATCAAATTTAATGTGATAAATCCGTTTTTCTTTACCGCATTAAAGCCTAATGTCATTGCTTGAGCATAATGATGAACTTCTTTTGCTGCTGTTGAAGTAAATTCTTGAGATGAAAAGTTACTCTGATAAAGGTCGTCTTGCGTTGTAATAATATTTTCAATTTCAGAACTTTCCTTTGCTTCCTGCAAAGGCAATGTACCTAACAAAATATTTTGATTAGGCATCGTCTGAACCACGCCTTTTAATTCTCCAAGAGCTTGGTGAGCTAAGTTTGTTGCTTTTAAAACCGTTTTTGTTTCAATATCACCCAATTCAAATAAATTTGGGATTTCGTAATCCATTTTTTCCATCTGCTCTCCCGATTTATTGTGCATATCAAAGATAACGTGCACAAATTTTTCAATTTTTTGTGCATATTAGCACAACGTGCACAAATTTTTCGATTTTTTGTGCATATCAAAAACAACGTGCACAAATTTTTCGATTTTTTGTGCACGTTTTCAATCTTAGAAACAGATATGAAACTGCTTGTGGCGTATTAGAAAATTAAAATGGTAATTCCAGATGTGGTTGCAAAACGCCTCCGCATTCTATGCAATAATGCATAATTTCACCTTTATTCAACAAATCTAAAATTTGTTTTGCGGCGATTTCACCGGCTTGTTTGGTGTTTTTTCATTCGGCTTGCAGGTTTTTATAGGTTAAAAAATAATAACAGCCGACCGCAATTAGCGAGCAGGCGGTCATTGTGAGTAACATCGGCGCAGCACTTTTCATTTCCATTAACGCCACAAGCGAGCCGACTGTCGCGCCGGTACCGAAGCGAACGCTGCCGACCATTGAATTGGCGGTTCCCGCCATTGCGGGGAATTTTTCTAAAATCGATGCCATTGCATTGGAACCGATAAGCGGATTTTGCCCGACGAAAACGGCAATGCCTAACGCCATCGACCAAAAACCGAGATCAAATATCACCACGAATAACAACCAAATACCGGCGAGAAATTGCATCGTCAAACCGATCTGCAACATTCTTTCCGCGCCGAGTTTGGTGACTAAGCGTCCGTTTAAAAACGAACAAAAGGTCATAATGCCGATGTTCAACATAAAGAAATAGCCGAATTGATCAACGGGTATGCCGTAAATGCCGATATAAACGATAGAACCCGCCGTAACGAAGGCAAACATTCCGCCGAAACCGAAGGCGCCCATAAACATATAGCCGAGCACTTGTTTATTTTTCCACAGGCTGACGAAATTACGCATTACCGTGCCTAAGCGTAATGGAATACGATGTTCTTTTTTGTGGGTTTCAGGAATAATGAAGAAAACTAACACCGCACTTAATACGCCCATTAACGCGATAACGTAAAAAATCGCGTGCCAATGAAAGAAAGAAACCAAATAACCGCCGATAATCGGTGCTACTAAAGGGGCGACCATAAACACAAGGGTGATGGTGGACATTGTGCGCGACAATTCGTTTTTGCTGAACAGATCGCGCAATAATGCGCCGGCAAGCACCACGGGTGCGGCACCGAAAAAGCCTTGGATAAAACGAAGTAAGGTGAAATTACCGATATGTTCGATACCGGTTAAACTTAAAGAAGTTATCGCGCCGACAATCACGCCGAGCAAAATAATCGGTTTGCGTCCGAAGCTGTCGCCGACCGGGCCCCAGAATAATTGTCCCGCCGCCATTCCGTAAGCGAAAAAGGTGAGCGTATGTTGCACTTGTTCGGGACTGATTTGCAAATCCCGCGCGATATTTAAAAACGCAGGCAAATACATATCGACGCCGAGCGGCGGCAACATTGACAAAATGCCCAAGGTTAAAATAAAAATAAATCCGGCTTTGTGCGTCTTGTTACCCAAATTATTATCCTTGCATAAAACGATTGATTTCTTCTGCGCTTAGAAAACGAAATTCGCCTTCCGCCAAGCTTTCGTCCAGCACAATCTCGCCGATTTTCCAACGATGTAAACCGACAACTTTATTGCCCAAGGCGGCAAACATTCGCTTGACTTGATGATAGCGTCCTTCGCTAATGGTTAAATTGACATTATAGTCGTCCAAAATTTCTAAGCGAGCCGGCTTGGTCGGCAGCTTTTCGCCGCGTAGCAAAATACCTTCCGCGCAGGCTTGCTGATAGTGATTTTCGACCGGATCCGCCAAGGTGACCAAATAGGTTTTCTCGCAATGATGTTTTGGCGAAGTAATGCGGTGCGACCATTTGCCGTCGTCGGTCAATAACACCAAACCGGTGGTATCCGCATCCAAGCGCCCGGCGCTGTGCAATTTTCCCGCCAACGGATAATCGAAAAATTCGTAAATGGTCGGATAGCCGCCGTCCTCGTGCGAGCAAATATAGCCTTGCGGCTTATTGAACATTATGTACAGCCCAGCATCCAACCACGCTAATTTTTCGCCGTCGAAATAAATTTCGTCGGTATCGCTGACTTGAGTCGCCCCGCTTTTTTCGATTTTACCGTTAATAACGACCGCACTTCGGCGTAAGGCTTTGGTGGCTTGCGAGCGGGTGAGTCCGGTGTTTTCGGCGAGAAATTTATCTAAGCGCATTGATTGATCCGTTGATTTTCAAATAAAAAATATTTTACTACAGATCGAATTAAAACCCTAAACAATCCGATTGGCGGAAAGTGCGGTTATTTTTGTGAACAAAATGTGAATAATGTGTTTGTGGTCACAGATTTTCTTAATTTTTTGCTTATAATAAAAAAATTGCTGTTTGCAGCAGATAATGAAGTAATGTTTTATTAGAAGGATCGTTTTATGGATGCACAATTACGTCAAGCCGCACTGGATTTTCACGAATTCCCGAATCCGGGCAAAATTGAAGTCACCCCGACCAAATCTCTCGCCACGCAGCGGGATTTAGCTTTGGCTTATTCACCGGGTGTTGCCGTACCTTGCTTGGAAATTCAGGCGGATCCGTCGGCAGCATACCGTTATACTTCGCGCGGTAACTTAGTGGCGGTGATTTCCAACGGCACGGCGGTGCTCGGCTTGGGTAATATCGGCGCGCTTGCGGGTAAACCGGTAATGGAAGGTAAAGGCGTGCTATTTAAAAAATTCGCCGGCGTTGACGTATTTGACATTGAAATCGATGAACGGGATCCGGATAAATTAGTGGAAATTATCGCCGCACTTGAACCGACTTTCGGCGGTATTAACTTGGAAGATATTAAAGCGCCGGAATGTTTTTATATCGAACAAAAGCTGCGCGAAAGAATGAAAATTCCGGTATTCCACGATGACCAACACGGCACTGCGATTATTTCCGCCGCGGCGGTGATCAACGGTTTGCGCATTGTGAACAAAAAAATCGAAAACGTGCGTTTAGTGGCGTCCGGTGCGGGCGCGGCGTCGATCGCTTGTTTGAATTTGTTGGTTTCTTTAGGAATGAAACGTGAAAATATCACGGTTTGCGATTCCAAAGGCGTGATTTATAAAGGTCGCGATGAACGAATGGATGAAACCAAAAAAGCCTATGCCATTGAAGATAACGGCACGCGCACCTTAGCGGACGCGATTCCGGACGCCGATATTTTCTTAGGTTGTTCCGCTGCGGGAACCTTAACGCAAGAAATGGTGAAAACAATGGGGCCGAGCCCGTTGATTTTGGCGCTCGCCAATCCGGAACCGGAAATTCTCCCGCCGTTAGCGAAAGCGGTGCGTCCGGATGCGATTGTGTGCACGGGACGTTCCGACTATCCGAACCAAGTGAACAACGTATTGTGTTTCCCGTTCATTTTCCGCGGTGCCTTGGATGTGAGCGCGACTACCATTAACGAAGAAATGAAATTGGCGGCGGTTTATGCGATTGCCGATTTAGCCTTGGCGGAACAAAGCGAAGTGGTGACTTCCGCTTACGGCGACGGTGAAGTGTCTTTCGGGCCGGATTATATTATTCCGAAACCTTTCGATCCGCGTTTAATCGTCAAAATCGCGCCGGCGGTGGCAAAAGCCGCAATGGACAGCGGCGTGGCGACGCGTTCGATTACGGATTTCGATGCCTATATCGAAAAATTGACCCAATTCGTATATAAAACCAATTTATTTATGAAACCGGTGTTCGCCCAAGCGAAACAAGATAAAAAACGCGTGTTATTGACCGACGGCGAAGAAAGCAAGGTGTTGCACGCCGTGCAAGAAATCGCCACATTAGGCATTGCCTATCCGGTATTATTGGGTCGCACGCAAGTGATCGAACAAGGCGTCAAAAAATTGGGTTTACATATTGAAAACGGACGCGATTTCGAAATTATCGACATCGAAAACAATCCGTTCTACGAAGAATGCTGGACGGCATATTACGACAAATTAAAACGCCAAGGAATGACACCGGCGGGCGCGAAACGCAAAATGTTACATAATCCGACCGCTCTTGGTTCAATGCTATTGAGCTTAGGCAAAGCGGATGCAATGTTGTGCGGCTTGGTCGGGCCTTATGCGTCGCATTTAAGCGGTATTAAAGATATTATCGGCGTGAAAGAAGGTGCAATCGCCGCGACGGTGAACGGTTTGGTATTACCGACCGGCAACTTGTTTATCGCCGATACCTTTGTAAACCAAAATCCGACGGCGGAAGAATTGGCGGAAATCACCTTAATGTCCGCAGCGGAAGTACGTCGTTTCGGTATCGAGCCGCAAGTGGCGTTGGTGTCTCATTCGAATTACGGTACGTTTGATGATCCAAGTGCGGTGAAAATGCGCGAAGTTTTACGCATCGTGCGCGAAAAAGCGCCGGAATTGATCATCGACGGCGAAATGCACTGTAATATCGCGTTATCCGAAAGCTTACGCAACGAAGTAATGCTGGACAGCCCGTTAAAAGGCGCGGCGAATTTGTTGATTATGCCGAATATGGAAGCCGCTCGTATCAGTTTGAATTTATTGCAAGGCACGGCGACGCCGATTACTATCGGACCGATCTTAATGGGCGTGAACAAACCGGCGCATATTTTGACTTCGGCGTCTTCCGTTCGTCGAATCATCAATATGGTGGCGGTTGCCGCAGTGAAAGCGCAATAAATCATTCGATTTATCTATGAAAGAAATAGGGCGAATCAATGCCCTATTTCTTTTAAAAAACTAAACTTTTAATGATCTCGATCAATTTTTTTGTTAAAATGACCGCACTTTTTAGTGCTAACGATTATTTATAGAAGGAAACTCTTATGTCTTATACTCTACCTGAATTAGGCTACGCCTACGACGCATTAGAACCGCATTTCGATGCGCAAACAATGGAAATCCACCACAGCAAACATCACCAAACCTATGTGAACAACGCCAATGCGGCGGTTGAAGCGGCAGGATTGTCCGCTGAAGGTTGTCCGGGTGAATTATTAACCAAATTAGCCGACATTCCGGCGGATAAACGTACACCGGTTCGTAACAATGTGGGCGGACACGTTAACCATTCTTTATTCTGGAAATGCTTGAAAAAAGGCACGGTTTTACAAGGTGCATTGAAAGACGCTATCGTGCGCGATTTCGGTTCCGTTGAAGCTTTCCAAGCAGAATTTGAAAAAGCGGCGGCGACCCGTTTCGGTTCCGGTTGGGCGTGGTTAGTGTTAGATCAAGGTAAACTCGCCGTGGTTTCCACTCCGAACCAAGATTCTCCGTTAATGGGTAAAGAAATCGCAGGTTGCGCCGGCTATCCGCTGTTATGTTTGGATGTTTGGGAACATTCTTACTACTTGAAATTCCAAAACCGCCGTCCGGATTACATTAAAGAATTCTGGAACGTGGTAAACTGGGATTATGTTGCCGAACGTTTCGAGAAAAAATTAGCAAACTGTTCTTGCGCAAAATAATATGATTTTGAAAAAAAAGCCTGACAATCGTTAGGCTTTTTTTATGTGTTTAGTTTATTTTTAATTTTTATCTTGTAAAATTAGTTTTTATTTAAAAATAATCTACAAATTTATCTTTAAGATAGGATTATTTTTATTTTATATTGCGTTCTTATTGTTTATATTTAAAAATCTATACAGTAATTTTAGTTTTTGCTGAAAGTGCGGTAGTTTTTATAACAACAATGACAATTATTTTTATAGGAAGTGATTATGACAACATTATATGATCGCTCGTTCGAGCGGGAGAACTGCGGGTTCGGCTTAATCGCCAACATCGACGGCGTGCAGAGCCACAAAGTGGTTCGTAACGGTATCTTGGGTTTATCTCGTATGCAACACCGCGGCGCGATTCTTGCCGACGGTAAAACCGGCGACGGTTGCGGTTTATCGCTGCAAATGCCGGAAAGTTTCTTTAGAACCATTGCAGCGGAAAACGGCTTTTCGTTAGCGAAAATTTTTGGTGTCGGTCAAATCTTTTTACCGCGCGACGAAGTGCTTGCGCGTCAATATATGGATATTATCAATCAAGAATTGATCGAAGAAACCCTAGGTATTCCCGCGTGGCGCGATGTGCCGACCAATCCGTCCGTACTGGGCAGTATTGCCTTGGCGGATATGCCGATGATCAAACAAGTGTTTATTAATGCGCCGAGCGGTTGGCGCGTGCAGGACTTGCAGCGTCGCTTGTTTATCGCCCGCCGTCGTATCGAAAAACGTATTGATCACCCTGATTTCTATATTTGTAGCTTTTCTAACCAAACTATCGTGTATAAAGGCTTATGTATGCCGAAAGATTTGCCGAAATTCTATTTGGATTTGGCGGATTTACGGATGCAAACGGCGATTTGTTTGTTCCACCAACGTTTTTCGACCAACACCCAACCGCGTTGGAAATTGGCGCAACCTTTTCGTTATTTAGCGCATAACGGTGAAATCAATACGATTTCGGGCAACCGTGCTTGGGCGCGTGCGCGCGGATATAAATATCGCACGCCGCTTATTCCGGATTTGCAAACCGCAGCGCCTTTCGTAAATGAATCCGGTTCGGATTCCAGTTCGTTGGATAATATGTTGGAATTATTCGTCAGCGGCGGGATGGACTTATTCCGTGCAATGCGCTTATTGGTTCCGCCGGCGTGGCAACAAAATCCGGATATGGATGACGATTTGCGTGCATTCTATGATTTTAACTCAATGCATATGGAACCTTGGGACGGTCCGGCGGGGATCGTGTTGTCCGACGGACGTTATGCCGCTTGTAACCTCGACCGCAACGGCTTGCGTCCGGCGCGTTATGTGATTACGGAAGATCGCCTAATTACCATTGCCTCCGAAGTGGGCATTTGGAATTACGCACCGGACGAAGTGGTGGAAAAAGGTCGTGTCGGGCCGGGTCAATTATTGGTGGTCGATACGCGCAAAGGGCAAGTGTTGCATTCCGATGAAATTGATAACGAAGTGAAAGCGCGTCATCCGTACCGTCAATGGCTGGAAAAACACGTTCAACGTTTAATTCCGTTCGAACAGTTGCCGGAAAACGAAGTGGGCGAGGCGAGCCTTGATGACGTCACGTTAAAAATTTATCAAAAACAATTCTTGTATAACCGTGAAGAATTGGAAAACGTCGTTCGCGTTTTAGGTGAAAACGGACAAGAACCTGTGGGTTCAATGGGCGACGATACGCCGTTTGCGGTGTTAAGCGAAAAACCGCGCGTATTGTTCGACTATTTCCGTCAATATTTCGCCCAAGTCACCAATCCGCCGATCGACCCGCTGCGCGAAGCGCACGTTATGAGCCTTGCCACCAGCATCGGGCGCGAAATGAGCGTGTTCTTCGAAGCGGAAGGGATGTCACAACGGGTGAACTTTAAATCGCCGATTTTGGTGTATTCCGATATGCAGCAAATTTTGCGTTTATCCGAAGAACATTACAAACATTGCATTTTGGATACTTCCTATAATCCTGACGAATTGAATTTGAAACAAGCTATTGAACGCTTGTGCGAACAAGCCAAACAAGCGGTGCGTGAGAAATGCGTGTTGTTGATTTTGTCCGATCGTTATATCGATCAAAACAAGCAGCCGATTCCGAGCGCTTTAGCGGTGGGCGCGTTGCAAACTTGCTTGGTGGAAGCGAATTTACGTTGCGATACCAATATTATCGTCGAAACCGCCGAAGCGCGTAACCCGCATCATTTCGCGGTGTTAATCGGCTTGGGCGCGACGGCGATTTATCCTTATTTGGCGTATGAAACCCTGTATCAAATGGTACAAAGCGGCGCGATCACTAAACCTTTACGCGTCGTGACGGCGAATTTCCGCAACGGTATTAATAAAGGGTTGTACAAAATTATGTCGAAAATGGGGATTTCTTGTGTGTCCTCTTACCGTTGCGCACGCTTATTCGAAGTGGTCGGTTTAAGCCAAGAAATCACCGCACTTTGCTTCCCGGGCATTACCAGCCGAATTGAAGGCGCGGGTTTTGAAAATTTGGAACAACAATTAACCGCCGCACGCAAATGTGCGTGGCGTCGCAGCCAAGATTTGGAAATGGGCGGCTTGCTCAAATTCAAACCGCAAGGCGAATATCACGCCTACAACCCTGAAGTGGTGAACAGCTTGCAAGAAGCGGTTAACACCGGCGATTACGAAAAATATCGCGTCTTCCGCGACAAAGTGAATCATCGTCCGATTACCACCATTCGCGATATGTTACGTTTGAAAACGGAAGGTCGTCAAGCGATCGAGCTTGCCGAGGTGGAACCGGCGGAAAATCTGTATAAACGTTTTGACAGCGCAGCGATGTCGATCGGTGCGTTAAGTCCGGAAGCGCACGAAGGCTTGGCGGTGGCGATGAACCGCTTGGGCGGCTATTCCAACTCCGGCGAAGGCGGCGAAGATCCGAAACGCTACGGCACGGAAAAAGTGTCCAAAATCAAACAAGTGGCGTCCGGACGTTTCGGTGTGACACCGGCCTATTTAATGAGTGCGGAAGTAATCCAAATTAAAGTGGCGCAAGGAGCAAAACCGGGCGAAGGCGGTCAATTACCGGGTGATAAAGTGACGCCTTATATCGCGCAATTACGCTATGCCGTACCGGGTTCAACCTTAATTTCACCACCGCCACACCACGATATTTATTCGATCGAAGATTTGGCGCAGTTGATTTTCGACCTAAAACAAATCAACCCGAAAGCCTTAATTTCGGTCAAACTCGTATCATTGCCGGGCGTAGGAACGATTGCGACCGGCGTGGCGAAAGCCTATGCGGATTTAATCACTATCGCGGGCTATGACGGCGGTACGGGCGCAAGTCCGCTCACCAGCGTAAAATATTGCGGCTCGCCTTGGGAATTAGGTTTGGCGGAAGCGCAACAAGCCTTAGTGGAAAACAATTTACGCCACAAAGTGCGGTTACAAGTGGACGGTGGTTTGAAAACCGGCTTGGATATTGTCAAAGCGGCGATTTTAGGTGCGGAAAGCTTCGGCTTCGGTACTGCGCCGATGGTGGCGTTAGGTTGTCGTTATTTACGAATTTGCCATTTGAATAACTGTGCGACCGGCGTGGCGACGCAAGATGATACCTTGCGTAATAAGCATTATCACGGCGTACCGGAAAAAGCGATGAATTACTTCAAATTTATCGCCCAAGACGTGCGCGAAATTTTGGCGCAGCTCGGCGTACAAAAACTCACGGATTTGATCGGTCGTACCGAATTGTTGGAAATCATTGAAGGTAAAACCGGCAAACAACGCGGTTTGGATTTAAGCAAATTGCTTTATTCACCGAAAGTGCTGGACGGCAGCAGCCGTTATTGCACCCAATCCAACCCGTCCTTCGACCAAGGGTTATTAAATAAAAATATCGTTGCTCAAGCGCAAAATGCCTTTGAAAGCGGTTTAAGCACCGAGTTGAATTTTGACATTAGCAACTTGGATCGTTCCGTCGGCGCGACCTTATCCGGCTTAATCGCTGCGCGTTACGGTAATCGCGGTAATCCGTTGCAAGAATTCAATATTCACTTGGACGGTACGGCGGGTCAAAGTTTCGGCGTCTGGCTTGCCGGCGGCGTCAACTTAACCTTAACCGGTGATGCCAACGACTATGTGGGTAAAGGTATGGCGGGCGGTCGCATTGTGATCAAACCGCATAACGGTGTGGCGTTCAAAGCGGAAGACGCGGCGATTATCGGTAACACTTGCCTTTACGGTGCAACCGGCGGCGAATTGTTTGCCTCCGGTCGCGGCGGCGAACGTTTCGCGGTGCGTAACTCCGGCGCTTTAGCGGTGACGGAAGGAATCGGCGATAACGGTTGCGAATATATGACCGGTGGGGTGGTGACGATTTTGGGGAAAACCGGCATTAACTTCGGCGCAGGGATGACCGGCGGCTTCGCTTATGTATTGGATGTGGACGGTAAATTCCGCGGGCGGATTAACCCTGAATTAGTGGAAGGCTTGAGTATCGCGGATTTACCGACGCATCAAGAACATTTACGCGGTTTAATTTCTCGTCACGTTGAATTAACCCATAGTGCAATCGGCGAACGTATTTTAGCGAATTGGGAAAATTACGTTCAACGCTTTGTGTTGGTTAAACCGAAAGCCAACGATGTGGACGCCCTATTGGGACACAAACGTCGCACGTTGACTGAATTGCGTGAAGTCATTCAGTAATCAACAAGTATTCGGAAAGTGCGGGCGAATTTTAAAAAGTTTTGCAAAATCGACCGCACTTTGTTGAGAAAAAGAATAGAAAAGGAAGAAAAAATGAGCCGTGATAATGTTTACCAATTTATTGATTTACCTCGCGTTGATCCGTCAAAAATTCCATTGACCAGCCGAAAAAGCGAGTTTATCGAAATTTATCAAATATTTAGTGACGCGCAAGCCGTTTCGCAAGCAGATCGCTGTTTAGAATGTGGCAACCCGTATTGCCAACATCGTTGCCCGTTACACAATAATATTCCGAACTGGCTGCGCTTGGCGCACGAAGGTCGCATTTTGGATGCGGCGGAACTCGCCCATTCCACCAACAGTTTGCCGGAAGTGTGCGGACGTGTTTGCCCGCAAGATCGCCTCTGCGAAGGATCTTGCACCTTAAATGCGGAATTCGGTGCGGTGACCATCGGCAACGTAGAAAAATATATTACCGAAAAAGCCTTCGAAATGGGCTGGAAACCGGATTTATCCGGCGTGGTGAAAACCGGCAAACGCGTTGCGGTTATCGGCGCGGGTCCGGCGGGCTTAGGCTGTGCCGACGTGTTGATTCGCAACGGCGTGGATGTCACGGTTTATGAACGCCAGCAAGAAATCGGCGGATTATTAACCTTCGGGATTCCGGCGTTTAAATTGGAAAAATCCGTAATGAGCCGCCGTCGCGAAATTTTCAGCGAAATGGGTATTCGTTTCGAACTCGGCGTAGAAATCGGCAAAGACATTGCCTTAGCCGATTTAGCGGAGCAATATGACGCCGTATTCTTGGGCGTCGGCACTTACCAAGGTATTCAAGCGGGCATTCCGAACGAAAACGCCCAAGGCGTATATTCCGCCTTGCCGTTTTTAATCGCCAACACCCAGCATTTATTGGGCTTTGACGCACCGGATTACGTTTCAATGGCGGGAAAACGGGTTGTCGTGCTAGGCGGCGGTGATACGGCAATGGACTGCGTGCGCACCTCCGTGCGTCAAAGTGCGGCGGAAGTTACCTGCGTTTATCGTCGCGACGCGGCAAATATGCCGGGCAGCCGTAAAGAATATCAAAATGCCAAAGAAGAAGGCGTCGGATTCCAATTTAATGCGCAACCGGTCGAAATTGAAGCGGAACCGCTTGAAGTGCAAACCGATGGCGCAGGCAAAGTCAGCGG
This sequence comes from Caviibacterium pharyngocola, assembly GCF_002795405.1. Classification (GTDB taxonomy): domain Bacteria; phylum Pseudomonadota; class Gammaproteobacteria; order Enterobacterales; family Pasteurellaceae; genus Caviibacterium; species Caviibacterium pharyngocola. Next base: position 35,576 of record NZ_PHGZ01000018.1, read on the forward strand.
TATTAAAATCGTTAAAACCCAAATGGGCGAAGCGGACGCCAACGGCCGCCGCAAAGCGGAAATCATCGAAGGCAGCGAAGAAGTGATTCCTTGCGATGCGATCATCGTCGCCTTCGGATTCGCTCCGCACGCAATGCCTTGGCTAAGCAGCGTCGGCGTCACCACTGATTCACGCGGACGAATCGCCGCCTGCGGTGAATTGAAACAACAAACGGCGAACCCGAAAATCTTTGCCGGCGGCGACATCACCCGCGGCTCGGATTTAGTCGTCACCGCCATTGCCGAAGGACGTGACGCAGCGCAGAGTATTATGGAGTATTTAGAGGTGTAGCGAACCGATAAACAAAAACCGAATGTAACAACATTCGGTCAGTTTATTGACAAAGTATCCTTAAGTAGGATGGGCTTTAGCCCATCATATTGAAATAATTATATTTTTTGATGGGCTAAAGCCCATCCTACTTGATAAATTTAAGTAGGATGGGCTTTAGCCCATCATATTGAAATAGTTATATTTCTTGATGGACTAAAGCCCATCCTACATATTAAATACGACTTAAATCAGGTTTATCACTAACCTAGGACGTACTACGTGTGTCCAAATTCAAAGATCCCTTGTTTATTCTTCCACTAAATTTTTATG
>NZ_PHGZ01000019.1 GCF_002795405.1 Caviibacterium pharyngocola
GCTAATCTAATACAGCCCCAATATTTTTTATTTATATCGGAGAACATAATGTTAAAAATGAAATTAAACCGTTGGTTATCAAAAATCGTCGTAATTGCGACCGCACTTTTTGCCGTGCAAGCCTTTGCCGACGATAATCCTTATGTGTTGATGCAGCAAGCGTCGGATAAATTATTCGGTGATATTTCCGCCAACCAAAGCAAAATCAAACAAGATCCGAACTATTTAAAAACGATCGTTCGTCAAGATTTAATGCCGTATGTACACGTTAACTATGCGGGTTCGTTGGTATTAGGGCAATATTTTAAATCCACCACGCCGGAACAACGGGAAAAATTCTTTGCGGCATTTGATAAATTTATCGAACAATCTTATGCGCAAGCTTTAACCCTTTATACCAACCAAAAAATTCAGATTGAAAATCCGAAAGACGTGGCGGAAAACCAAGTCAGCATTCGAGTGAAAGTGCTACAAGGCGGAAATGCCGCGCCGGTGAATTTGAATTTCTTCTGGCGTAAAAACAGCAAAACCGGCAAATGGCAGGTTTATGATATGGCTGCCGAAGGCGTGAGTATGGTGGATACCAAAAAACAAGAGTGGAGCGGTATTTTACGCAAAGACGGTATTGATGCATTGACGGCGCAAGTTCAAAAAGCTGCAAGCGTACCCGTTAAATTAAGTAAATAATCGGACGATTTCTAATGCAAAACCGGAAAAGTTTAGATTGGGCATTAGTGCAAAATGATGATAAGATAACTCTCCGTTTGAGCGGGGAGTTGTCAAGAGATACGTTGTTGCCTTTATGGCGACAGCGTTCTTCTTTTTTGTCGGCTGAAAAAATTGAAAATCGGGACGTTATTTGGGATCTTGCCGAAATAAGTCGCATCGATAGTGCGGGATTCGCATTATTATGCGATTTTATTCATTATTGCCAAACCTTAAACGTCCGTTCTCAGCGGATGAAAGACGTTCCCGTTCAACTGGAAACCTTAGCGGATCTTTTCGGTTTGACCGATTGGGTTAAGTCGTTTTATCTTTAATGGAAAAGAGTGAATGGAAATTCAAGAAATCGAACGAATTTTAAAAGAAAATCTGAATCTTGACGAAGTGTATGTGCAAGGCGAAAACGCACATTTCGGAGTGATTGTAGTGAGTGATGAAATTGCTCGACTTTCCAGATTAAAACAACAACAAACTATTTATGCGCCGTTAATGGACTATTTTTCCACAGGTGAAATTCACGCCTTGACGATCAAAACTTTTAGCGTTGAAAAGTGGAAACGCGAACGTTTATTGAATCCTTTAAATTAAATCGTAGGAAAACTGATTATGCAAAAATTTCGTGTTTACGGGCAATCCCGTTTAAGCGGTACCGTAAATATTTCCGGTGCGAAAAATGCGGCGTTGCCGATTCTGTTCGCAGCTATTTTGGCGGAAGAACCCGTTACTTTAACTAATGTTCCCGAATTAAAGGACATTGATACAACGTTAAAAATTTTACGTCAGCTAGGCGTAACCGTTGAACGTGACGAGCAGGGTGCGGTGCGTTTGGATGCATCGAAAATCGATCATTTTATTGCGCCTTACGAATTGGTGAAAACAATGCGCGCCTCTATTTGGGCGTTGGCGCCGTTGGTGGCGCGGTTTAATCAAGGACAAGTTTCCTTACCCGGCGGTTGTTCGATCGGCGCCAGACCGGTGGATTTGCATATTAGCGGATTAGAGCGTTTAGGCGCCAAAATCGTGTTAGAAGACGGTTATGTCAAAGCTTATGTGGATAGTCGTTTAGTAGGTACGCGCATTGTAATGGAAAAAGTCAGTGTGGGTGCAACCTTATCCATTATGATCGCGGCGACCTTGGCGAAAGGTACGACCGTAATTGAAAATGCGGCGCGTGAACCGGAAATTACCGATACCGCACTTTTCTTAAATAAAATGGGCGCAAAAATTTCGGGTGCCGGCTCCGATACTATTACGATTGAAGGCGTGGCGCGCTTAGGCGGTTGCGAACACAGCGTGGTTGCCGATCGTATCGAAACCGGTACGTTCTTGGTGGCGGGCGCGATTTCCGGCGGACGTATCGTTTGTAAAAACACCAAAGCGGATACTTTGGATGCGGTGATTGATAAATTACGCGAAGCCGGTGCACAAGTTGATGTGACGGATGACAGCATTACCTTGGATATGTTGGGCAACCGTCCGAAAGCGGTAAATATTCGCACCGCACCTTATCCGGGTTTCCCGACTGATATGCAAGCGCAATTCACTTTATTGAATATGGTCGCCAACGGAACTAGCATTATAACCGAAACCATTTTCGAAAACCGTTTTATGCACATTCCGGAATTAATTCGTATGGGCGGTAAAGCGGAAATCGAAGGCAATACCGCGATTTGTCACGGTGTGGAACATCTTTCCGGTGCGGAAGTAATGGCGACGGATTTACGCGCTTCCATCAGTTTGGTGCTAGCGGGTTGTATCGCAACCGGCGAAACCATCGTGGATCGTATTTATCATATTGATCGCGGCTATGAGCATATCGAAGAAAAACTTCGCGGTTTAGGTGCGCGAATCGAACGTTTTTCCCAAAATGATGGTGAATAACGGATAAAAAAACGGCAACTTCGGTTGCCGTTTTGCTATGTAAAAATGGCGGAATTAACCGAATTCCCGCATAAAATCTTGCGCTTTTTTCACCATTTCTTTTGAACCGATAAATAACGGAATTCGTTGATGCAATTCGCTCGGTTGAATATCCAAAATGCGTTGATAGCCGTCGCTGGCGATACCGCCCGCTTGTTCGGCTAAAAATGCCATTGGGTTGCCTTCATAAAGCAAACGTAATTTACCTTTCGGGTAATTTGTTGCGCTCGGATAAATATAAATACCGCCTTTTAGCATATTGCGATGAAAATCAGATACTAAAGAACCGATATAGCGCGAAGTATAAGGGCGATTGGTTTGTTTATCTTCTTCTTGGCAATATTTAATATATTTTTTCACCCCCATTGGGAATTTCAAATATTGTCCTTCGTTAATCGAATAAATTTTGCCGTCGGTCGGAATTTGGATATTTTCGTGCGATAAGCAGAATACGCCCAAAGACGGATCATAAGTAAAACCGTTTACGCCGTTGCCGGTGGTGTACACCAACATTGTTGAAGAACCATAGACAATATAGCCTGCGGCGACTTGACGATTACCCGGTTGCAAGAAATCTTCCAATGTCACCGGTGTACCGATAGGCGAAACGCGACGATAAATGGAGAAAATCGTTCCTACCGCCACATTCACGTCGATATTGGAAGAACCGTCCAAAGGATCAGTTAAAATGACATATTTCGCATTGCGTCCGCGCTCCGTATCAAAAGCGACGAAATGTTCTTCTTCCTCGGAGGCGAATCCCGCCACTTCTTCACGAGCAATCAAGGCTTGTTTCATCGTATTATGGGCGAATAAATCCAGTTTCATTTGCGCTTCGCCTTGCACGTTTTCCACACCTGAATTGCCGATAATATTATTAGTGAGTCCGGCTTTATTTATGTCGCGGTGGATCACTTTGGCGACCAATCGAATAGAGGATAAAATACCCGACAATTCGCCTTTGGCGTTCGGGTATTCCGCTTGTTTTTCTATTATAAACTGTCCTAATGTCTTCATATTTTTATCCTATTTGATTAATAAATTTACTCGAAGAACGAGTTGATTTATTATAACAATCCTATTTTTTATGCATAAAAACAGATTTTCAACTATGTGATCTCTGACACATTTTTATTGCAATTTTTTAACAAAGAGATAAACAATGACAACAAAACATATTCACATATTAGGCATTTGCGGAACCTTTATGGGCGGCGTCGCCATCATCGCGAAACAACTGGGTTATAAAGTGACGGGATCGGATACGAACGTTTATCCGCCGATGAGCACTTTTCTACAAGAGAGCGGCATTGAAATTATTCCGCATTATGAAGTCTCCCAGTTGCAACCGGCGCCGGATTTGGTGGTGATCGGCAATGCGATGAAACGCGGAAATCCTTGCGTGGAATATGTGTTGGAAAATAATTTACCTTATACCTCCGGCCCGCAATGGTTGCACGATCATTTATTGCGTGATCGTTGGGTGCTGGCGGTGTCGGGCACGCACGGCAAAACCACGACGACCGGAATGTTAAGCTGGATTTTAGAACAAAACGGTTTGGAGCCGGGTTTTTTAATCGGTGGTATCGCGGGCAATTTCGGTACATCGGCGCGTTTGGGCAACAGCCGTTATTTCGTGATTGAAGCGGACGAATACGACACGGCATTTTTTGATAAACGCTCGAAATTCGTGCATTACAACCCGAAAACTTTAATTATTAATAACATCGGATTCGATCACGCCGATATTTTTGATGATTTGAAAGCGATTCAACGCCAATTCCATCATATGATTCGAACCATTCCGGCAAGCGGACGCATTCTTTCCGTGGCGTCCGAGCAAAGTGCAAAAGAGACGTTAGAAATGGGTTGTTGGTCGGAAAAACAATTTATCGGTCAAGATCAAGAATGGTTTGCACAGCGTCTCACCAATGATTGCACGCATTTCGAAGTTTATCACCAAGGTCAAAAAGCCGGCGAAGTGAAATGGAACATTGTTGGTCAGCACAATATGCATAACGCTTTAATGGCGATTGCCGCTGCACACCACGCCGGCGTGAGTATTGAAAACGCTTGCGCGGCGCTTGGCGGATTCGTTAATGCGAAGCGTCGTTTAGAAGTGAAAGGAAAGGTTAACGATATTACGGTTTATGACGATTTTGCGCATCATCCGGCAGAAATTTTGGCAACTTTGACCGCACTTCGCGATAGTGTGGGCGGTGGTGTGCGCATTTTAGCCGTACTCGAACCGCGCTCCAACACAATGAAAATGGGCGTACATAAAGATGAAATCGCACCGGCGTTAGCGCGCGCGGATCACGTCTTTTTATTACAACCGGAAAGTATTCCTTGGGATGTAGTGGAAATCGCGAATCAATGCGTTCAACCGGCGAGTTGGTCGGGAAATTTGGATAAATTGGTGGATATGATTGCGGCGGAAGCAAAACCGACGGATCACATTCTTGTAATGTCAAACGGCAGTTTCGGCGGTATTCACCGCAAATTATTGGATAAATTGGCGCAAGGTTAGGTTTTAAGCATAGAAAGCGTTTTCTGTCTCTGAGTCGGGCTAGGCTTGACTCAGGATAAGCGCTTTAAGGCGGAACCGATCCTGAGGTCGGATCGCTATCGGAAAAGCCGAAATAAAACGTGCTATTTGTAATGGATACTGTTAGTATAGATTCCGCGTTTTCAAGCGCAAACGGATAAATCGATAATTGACTGGCTATATTTAAACTTGTATTTTCATATCATCACAATGTTATTGAATTATCTCAGTATTTTTACAAATTAGGATTATTTAATGTCTCAAAATAAAGGAACCGTAAAGTGGTTCAATGAAACAAAAGGTTTTGGTTTTTTACAAGTTGAAGGCGGAGAAGATGTATTCGTACATTTTTCTGCAATCCAGTCGAACGGATTCCGCACTTTAAAAGAAGGTCAAGCCGTTGCCTTTGATATTGTTGATGATAAACGCGGAAAAAAAGCGGAAAACGTCACTGTTTTAGCTTAATTTCATAGCCAAGAGAAAAGCCATTACATTTTCGATGTAGTGGCTTTTTTGCATTATCGGGTTGAAAAACGTTGACTATCGAGTGCAATAATTCGGTGAGATATTACAAAAAAAGAAAAAGCCGCTGAAAAATCAACGGCTTGAGAAACTGGTTGCGGGGGCCGGATTTGAACCGACGGCCTTCGGGTTATGAGCCCGACGAGCTACCAAGCTGCTCCACCCCGCGTCTTAGACTGCGTAATATACGCTTTTAAAAATTTTATGCAAGTAAAAAAATCTTTACATTTATTCGTTTGATATAAAAATAAACGATTAGCCGGTTTTTTCTGCGAATAAAGCTAATTAAATCTATATATTTTGCGGATTTTTTGATACTTTATGCAATCTTAATTTGCTCGGTTTTTTTTCATTAACTAGGAATCAATATGTCTTTACCAAAAAAATTTACGGCGACAGCCGCTGTGGCGTTATGCGCATTATTACTAGCCGCTTGCGGCTCCAAAGCGCCGACGACCAAAAATCAAACGGCGACCAATCTTGAATTATTCGGCGCGAAATATCAAGGCAGAACCTATCAACAAGCCTTATTATCACCTGTCGCCGGCATAGAAAACAAAAGTGCGGTAGTAAATCAAGGCGATTTTTTAACGCAACTTTCTAACGTGCGCTCTTATTCCGCGCGCTTAACCAATAATTTTTCCGCCACTTACGGCAAATTGACCAACTGGGTACTCGCGGGTGCGAATGTCAACGAATTGAGCAATTACGGCATTCAACCGATGATTATGAAAGGACAGGACGGCTATCAAAACGTCTTAATGACCGGTTATTATTCACCGGTTATTCACGCTCGTCGCACGCCGCAAGGCAAATACAATCAACCGATTTACGCTTTGCCGGCTCAAAAACGTTTTAGCCGCGCGCAAATTTATGCGGGCGCATTAAAAGGAAAAGGTTTGGAATTGGCGTACAGCGACTCAATGATCGATAATTTCTTATTGGGAGTGCAAGGCAGCGGCTATGTGGATTTCGGCAACGGCGATTTGAATTATTTCGCTTATGCGGGACAAAACGGGTTCGAATATACGGCGGTAGGGCGCTTGTTAGTGGAAGACGGTGAAATCCCGAAAGAAAAAATGTCGATTCAAGCCATTCGTGACTGGGCGAACGCCAATCCTTCGCGCTTGCAAGGATTATTGGAACGCAATCCGTCTTATGTCTTCTTTAAAAATGATCCGACCGGTAAAGTGAAAGGTTCCGCCGGCGTACCTTTGGTGCCGATGGCATCGGTGGCTTCCGATCGCAATTTAATTCCGTCCGGCTCGGTATTGTTGGTGGAAGTGCCGCAAATCGACAACAACGGAAATTGGACGGGCGAACACAAATTACATTTAATGGTAGCACTTGATGTTGGCGGTGCGGTGAAAGGTCATCACTTCGATTTATATCGCGGTATCGGCGATCAGGCGGGGCATATCGCCGGCTTATCGAAACACTACGGTCGAGTTTGGTTGTTACAATAATGACGGAACGCATTGATAATTACGCACAACGTTTTGGCGGCATCGGCCGCCTTTACGGCGCGGCGGCGTTAGAACGTTTGCAGCGCGCGCATATTTGCGTGATCGGCATCGGCGGTGTCGGTTCGTGGGTTGCAGAAGCTTTGGCGCGCAGTGGAATCGGCAAGATCACGATGATCGATATGGATGATATTTGCGTGACGAATATCAATCGCCAGCTTCACGCATTAAGCGGCAATATCGGCAAATTAAAAACGGAAGTAATGGCGGAGCGCATTCTGCTGATTAATCCGGATTGTCAGGTGAACGTGATTGACGATTTTATCAGTGCGGACAATTTATCCGATTACATCACGACGGATTACGATTACGTCATTGACGCTATTGATAATGTGAAAACCAAAGCGGCGCTAATTGCCTATTGTAAGCGCCGAAAAATCAAAATTATTACCGTCGGCGGCGCCGGCGGGCAAACGGATCCGACACAAATTCAAATCGGTGATTTAAGCAAAACCATTCAAGATCCGCTATTGGCAAAAGTGCGGTCGCTTTTACGCAAAGAATATCACTTCAGCCAAAACCCGAAGCGGAAATTCGGCATTGACGCCGTGTTTTCCACTCAGCCGTTAATTTTTCCGCAAGCGGAAGGAAATTGTGAGGTCTCGGCAACGATGAACTGTGCCAACGGTTTCGGCGCGGCAACAATGATTACCGCCACATTCGGCTTCTTTGCCGTGGCAAAAATGATTGATAAACTCACGGCGTTAAAATCGTAAACTTATTTTTTTTAATAAAAAAAGATAGCAATTTCGGTTAAAAAGGTATAACCTTATCCGACTATTTGATAATTATTATTAACTAGAGGATTATTATGACTATTTTTAACCGCACTTTTAAACAAGCGGCGTTAGCTGCCGCCGTTATCTCGTTTTCCGCTGCAGCAAGCGCGAGCGTGTTAACCTCCATTAAACCTTTAGGTTTTATCGCATCTTCCATCGCCGAAGGCGTGACCGACACCGATGTGATCGTGCCTGCCGGTGCCTCACCGCACGCTTACAATCTGAAACCTTCCGACGTACAGAAAATTAAGTCGGCGGATTTAATTGTCTGGATCGGTGAAGATGTGGATATGTTTTTAGATACATCCGTATTACGCGATATTGATCGTAAAAAAGTCGTCACTGTGGCAGAAATTTCTTCAATCGGAGATGATATGTTGGTAAAAGGTGAGCATCATCACCACGACCACGACCACGACCACGATGCGCATAAACAGGATAAAACCGCCGATCATCAAGATCATAAACACGCGGATCATCACGAACACAATGAAGCCGCGTCAGCGCACGAACATCATCACGATAAATTAAGTACGAACTGGCATATTTGGTATTCGCCTGAAATCAGTCAAATCGTGGCGGGCAAAATTGCGCAGAAATTAAGCGAGCAATATCCGGATAAAAAAGCGCTTATCGAACAAAACTTAGCGGAATTTAACCGCACTTTAAGCGAACAAAACGAAAAAATCCAGCAACAGCTAATGCCGTTGCACGAAAAAGGGTTTTATGTTTTCCACGATGCTTATACTTATTTCAATCAAGCTTATCATTTGAACCAAGTGGGCTATTTCACCATTAACCCGCAAGTTGCGCCGGGCGCGAAAACCCTTGCCACAATCAAAGAGGAAATCGAAGAGCATAAAGTAGCGTGTTTATTCGCCGAACCGCAATTTACTCCGAAAGTCATCGAAACCTTACATAAAGGCACCGGTGTAAAAGTCGGACGTCTTGACCCGATGGGCGACGCGGTAAAATTAGGGAAAAATTCTTACGCGAACTTTTTGCAATATACCGCGGACAGCTATGCCGAATGTTTAAAATAAGCCGTTGAATGACGAACCGAAAGCCGCAAGTAATCGCCTGCGGCTTTTTTGTTGCGCGGTGCGGCGGTTTAATTTTGTTAAGCATAAGGCGCAGATCTGCTATAATCCGCTAAATTTGATTTAAAACGAGAAACAGAATGAAACAACTTTTTGCGACAACCGCTCGCGGTTTTGAAGAATTACTCAAGGTCGAACTAACCGAGCTCGGCGCAACGGAATGTCGCGTCGTGCAAGGCGGCGTGCATTTTTCGGCAGACGACGAAACCCAATACCGCACTTTGCTTTGGTCAAGATTAGCGTCACGAATTTTATTGCCCATTGTCAGCAGTAAAATTTACAGCGATTTGGATCTTTATTCTACGGTCGTCGGACAAAATTGGTCGGCATATTTTGATGAAAGAACTAGCTTTTTAGTGGACTTTAACGGCACAAACCGCGAAATTCGCCACAGTCAATTCGGCGCAATGCGTGTGAAAGACGGTATCGTCGATTATTTCGAACGCCAAGGCAAAGCGCGTCCGACGGTGGATAAAGATAATCCGGATATTCGAATTCACGTGTATTTGAATCGGGAAGAATTGATTTTATCGCTGGATCTTAGCGGAGAAGCCTTGCATTTACGCGGTTATCGCGAGGATACCGGCAAGGCGCCTTTGCGTGAAACTTTAGCCGCCGCGATTATTTTACGTTCCGGCTGGGTGCAAGGTACGCCGTTGGTGGATCCGATGTGCGGTTCCGGTACATTATTGATCGAAGCGGCGCAGCAAGAAGCGAAGATCGCACCGCAGCTGCACCGTTTACATTGGGGCTTTGATTTTTGGCTCGGACATAATCAAGTCGCGTGGGAAAAGGTGAAAGGCGAGGCGATTGCCGCGGCGGAAACAGAATTTCAGCGCAATAATCCACCGCACTTTTATGGTTTTGACTTGGATCATCGCGTTTTACAGAAAGCGCAAAAGAACGCTAAAAATGCCGGCGTGGCGCATTTAATTCAGTGGAAACAAGGCGATGTTGCGGCGTTACAAAATCCTTGCCAAGAAAAAGGTACGGTGGTGTGTAACCCGCCTTACGGCGAACGTTTAGGCACGACGCCGGCGTTAATCGCCTTGTATTCCGTGTTCGGGCAACGATTAAAATCCCAATTTGTCGGTTGGAATGCGTCGATTTTTAGCGGCGAACCCGCTTTGTTGGATTGTTTACGTTTACGTTCTCATCGTCAATTCAAAGCCAAAAACGGCCCGTTGGATTGCGTGCAGAAAAATTATCTTATCAGCGAAAAACCTGCGGTAATCGCGGAAAGTGCGGTGGAAAATTCCTTAGAATTTCAGCCGAATTCCACGGCGCAAGTGGCGCAAGATTTTGCCAATCGGCTGCAAAAAAATATCAAAAAAATTGAAAAATGGGCAAAACAGCAAGGTTTGGATGCTTATCGTTTATATGATGCGGATTTGCCCGAATACAATTTAGCGGTCGATCGTTATGCCGATCATATCGTGGTGCAAGAATATGCCGCGCCGAAAAATATTGATGAAAACAAAGCGCGCCAACGTTTGTTGGATGCCGTCACTGCCACTTTAGCCGTTACCGGTGTGGAAACCAATAAACTGGTTTTAAAAGTTCGCCAAAAGCAAAAAGGCACGAATCAATATGAAAAATTGGCGAACAAAGGCGATTATTTTTATGTGAACGAATACGGCGTGAAATTATGGGTCAATTTGACCGATTATTTGGATACGGGATTATTTTTAGATCATCGTTTAACGCGCAAAATGATCGGCGAAAAAGCGCAAGGCAAAGATTTCTTAAATCTATTCGCTTACACGGGTTCCGCCACAGTACACGCGGCAAAAGGCAAGGCAAAATCAACCACCACCGTGGATATGTCGAATACCTATTTAAACTGGGCGGAGCAAAATTTATTGCTAAACGACATCGAAGGCAAACAGCATAAATTAATTCAAGCAGATTGCTTGCAATGGCTGGAAAAATGCGATCGACAGTTTGATTTGATTTTTGTGGATCCGCCGACATTTTCCAATTCCAAACGAATGGAAGACAGCTGGGACGTTCAGCGCGATCACATTAAATTAATGACGCAGTTAAAACGCATTTTACGCCGCGACGGAACCATTGTGTTCTCGAACAATAAACGCGGATTTAAAATGGATTTCGACGGTTTGGCGCAATTAGGCTTAAGTGCGGTGGAAATTTCCGCGAAAACGTTGCCGTTGGATTTTGAACGCAACAAACAAATTCATAATTGTTGGGTGATTACCGCGGTGGAAAGTTAAGCGCGCAAATCGCTCTTAAAGGCAAGACGGTAAATAACAAAAAACCCTTTCAAGATGCTTGAAAGGGTTTTTAACTTGAATGAATCGGATTAAATATTCACTATCGCAAAGATGGTCAAAAGACTATAAAGTGCGGCTAATCCGTAGAAAATTACACCGCCGGCAGGAACGTGCACTTTAAAATCGTGCAAGCCTAAGTGAATACGGTGAATCGCACACCAAGCCGGAAAAATCAACAATGCAAGAATTGCAAGTTTGCCGATCCAAGTGTGGGCGAAGGCGATAATGTTATCCGGTGTGACTAATCCGAAAGGAAGTAGAAAACCGAGAATTAACACTAATACGGGAAAAAATACCGCACTTACCGCACCGCCGGCACCGAACAATAACCAAACGGCAGGTTCGTTTGAACGTTTTGGATTAAGTTTGTCCATTGTTTTTTCTCCCTATACTAAAATTAACGCAATGATACTCACTAATGCGGTAATGCCCCAGAATACACGGGAAACTAATTTCGCATCAATGCGTTCGTTTTTCACAATCACATTCATCATTTGCGGTGCCATATTAAAGAATGTGAATGAGTGCAATAGCGCTGCGCCTAAGGTGATGATATTTAGGATCACCACGATCGGATTTTGCAAGAAATCGACGAATTTATCCGCAAAAGTACCGTTACCTAAGCAAATTAATCCGTAGAATAATTCTAAGCAGAACCAAACGGTCGGCACGGAAGTGCTTTCACGCAAAACGTAGAATTTGTAAAAATCTAACTTTTTCCACCAAGTCGGTTTGATTTCACGCACATATTTTCTGCGTTTGCTTGTTGTTGTCGTCATTTTACTCTCTCCTTACTTTTGCGGTTTTAACATTGCAAAAACATAGTCTTTGGCACTTTCGATTTTACCTTGGTTCACCGCTGAAGCCGGGCCGACGTGTTTCGGACAAACTTCGGAACAATAACCGACGAAAGTACAACTCCACACCCCGTTTTTACCGTTTAGGATTTTCATCCGTTCCGCTTTACCGTGGTCACGGTTATCAAGGTTATAACGGTGCGCAAGGGTTAATGCGGCAGGACCGACGAATTCCGGATTGAGACCGAATTGCGGACAAGCGGCATAACACAAACCGCAGTTAATACACATTGAGAACTGACGATATTTTTCCAATTCGGCAGGCGTTTGTTTGGTACGGCTTTTCGCCAACTCCGCCGAAGGATGCGGTTTACCGTCTAATGCCGGCGCTTGGTTACCGATGATGTAAGGCTTGATGCTTTCCAAACTTTCGATAAAGTGGCTCAAATCCACCACCAAGTCGCGCTCGATAGGGAAGTTGGCAAGCGGTTCGATACGCATATGACCGCTGTAGTCGCGTAAGAAGGTTTTACACGCCAATTTCGGTTTGCCGTTCACCATCATCCCGCAAGAACCGCAGATCGCCATACGGCAAGACCAACGATAAGATAATTCCGGCTCTAATTTATCTTTAATATAACCCAACGCATCCAATAAAGAGGTTTGGCTGTCGTAAGGGACTTGGTAAGTGCGTAAGTATGGCTCTTTATCCGCTTCCGGATTGTAACGCAATACTTCGACATTCATTATTGCTTGATTAGCCATTTGCTTGCTCCTTAGCTTTCGCAGCAGCTTCTTGCGCTTCCGCTTCCGCACCGTAAACACGTTTTGCAGGTTGGGATTTAGTGATTTTCACGTCACTGTATTCGATACGCGGCGCACCGTCGGCATTGTAGAACGCCAAGGTGTGTTTTAGATAATTTACGTCGTCGCGTTCGGTGTAGTCTAAACGTTGATGCGCACCGCGCGATTCTTTACGTTCGATCGCAGAATTCGCGATAGATTGCGCAACGTCAAGAATATAGCCCAATTCGACGGTGTATAACACGTTAGTGTTGAACACGCTGGAACGGTCTGCAATACGAATACGTTTGTAACGTTCTTTCAACTCGGCAATTTTATCCACGGTTTGTTGCATACTTTCTTGGGTACGATAAATACCGCAGCCTTCTTCCATTGAATCGCCCATTTCGTCACGAATTTGCGACCAAGATTCCGTACCTTCTTGATTGTAAAGATCTTCTAAACGACGTACTACGTCTTTCGCTTGTGCATCGACGGCGTCTTGATTCGCTGCAGTCGCTTCGGTTGCTCGTTGTGCCGCATATTCGCCGGCAACGCGACCTAATACCACTAATTCCGCCAAAGAGTTGGAACCTAAACGGTTCGCACCGTGCAAGCCGGAAGAAGCACATTCGCCCACGGCAAACAAGCCTTTAATGCGGGTTTCGCTGTTGAAGTCCACTTCGATACCGCCCATTGTGTAGTGAACCACAGGACGAACCGGAATCGGCGCTTTCGCCGGATCCACGCCTTCATAAGCGCTGGCTAATTCGCAGATAAACGGTAAACGTTCGTGTAAATATTTTTCACCCAAGTGACGTAAATCAAGATGAACCACGTCCACGCCTTTCTCGGTTTTCAAGGTGTTACCTTTGCGCCATTCTTGCCAGAACGCCTGAGAAACTTTATCGCGCGGACCTAATTCCATATATTTGTTTTCCGGTTTACCGACAGGTGTTTCAGGTCCCAAACCGTAATCTTGTAAATAGCGGTAACCGTCTTTATTGACCAAAATACCGCCTTCACCGCGACAACCTTCGGTCATCAAAATACCGGTATTCGGCAGACCCGTCGGGTGATATTGAACGAATTCCATATCGCGAAGCGGCACGCCGTGGCGATAAGCCATTGATAAACCGTCGCCGGTAACGATACCGCCGTTGGTGTTGAAACGGAATGCACGACAACCGCCACCGGTCGCGATAACCACTGCATTGGCGTTAATTTGCACCAATGTGCCTTCCATCATATTCATCGCAACCATACCGCGCGCGTGACCGTCATCGACCAAAATGTCTAATACGAAATGTTCGTCGAAACGTTGAATTTGCGGATATTGGATAGAAGTTTGGAATAACGTGTGTAATAAGTGGAAACCGGTTTTATCGGCAGCGAACCAAGTCCGCTCGATTTTCATTCCGCCGAAACGACGCACATTGACGTCACCGTTCGGTTGACGGCTCCAAGGACAGCCCCAGCGCTCTAATTGAGTCATTTCCACCGGTGAATGTTCAACAAAGTATTCCACCACGTCTTGTTCGCATAACCAGTCACCGCCGGCAACCGTGTCGTGGAAGTGTTTGTCGTAAGAGTCTTCTTCTTTAAACACAGCCGCCGCACCGCCTTCCGCCGCAACGGTATGGCTACGCATCGGGTAAACTTTTGAAACAAGTGCAATTTTTAAATTAGGATTTGCTTCCGCTGCCGCAATCGCCGCACGCAAGCCGCCGCCGCCGGCCCCAACTATTGCAATATCGACATTAACAGTTTGCACGATATTCCTCCAATAAATAGAAATAAAAGTAAAACATTGCGATTTCAATCGAATTGAAATCAATAACGGGTGTGAATATTCTGCCACGCTTTTGAGAGATTCATAACTTTTTTTTATGAAATTACGGAAGAAAAGTTCAGTTTCGTGATCTAACTCAAAAAAGTTAGAAAATTGTTAATAAACATTCGTTTCAGATGATAATTGCTATCATTTTTCTGCATAAAAAGGCAACAAAATGAAAAATTTATTGCTTGTTTAAGCAAAAATCAGCGTAAAATAGACCGCACTTTTTCTTCGAATAACGAGACCCCATTATGTTTTTAGAACCCAAATGGCAACCTTCCGCACCGATTAAAAATTTATTGGCGCGGGCGAAAATCATCGCCGAAATCCGTCGTTTTTTCACCGATCGCGGTTTATTGGAAGTGGAAACGCCGGTATTAAGCGAATTCGGCGTAACGGATTTGCATTTAGCCACCTTCAACACGGAATTTACCTCGCCTTTTGCCGAGCAATCGAAAACTCTGTGGCTTTCCACCAGTCCGGAATATCATATGAAACGCTTGTTGGCAGCGGGAAGCGGTGCGATTTTTCAGCTTTGTCACGTTTTTCGCAACGAAGAAGCGGGACGCAAACATAACCCCGAATTTACAATGCTGGAATGGTATCGCCCGTATTTCGATATGTATCGCTTGATTGATGAAGTGGACGATTTGTTACAACAAATTTTAGATTGCGAACCGGCGGAGCGGGCAAGTTATCAGTTTGTGTTTCAAGAATACGTCGGCTTGGATCCGCTTTCGGCGGAGCAGGCGGAATTGGTGGAAAAAGCCAAGGAATATCATTTCAACGACGCGGAAAACGAAAGCCGAGATACTTTGTTGCAGTTTTTATTCAGCGCCGTGGTTGAGCCGAAAATTGGTTTGCATCGCCCGATCGCGGTGTATCATTTTCCCGCAACACAAGCCGCGTTGGCGCAAATCAGCTCGGAAGATCATCGCGTGGCGGAGCGTTTTGAGTTTTATTACAAAGGCGTGGAATTGGCGAACGGTTTTAACGAATTAACCGACGCCAGAGAACAACTCAGCCGGTTCGAACAAGATAATCGCTTGCGTGAAAAAGCCGGTTTGGCGCAACGAAAAATCGACGAACGCTTTCTCGCCGCATTGCAAGCGGGCGTGCCGAATTGTTCCGGCGTCGCCTTGGGCGTCGATCGCTTAATTATGCTTGCGCTGGGTGCCGAAAATATTAGCGAAGTGATGGCGTTCGGCATTGATAACGCTTAATAATTTTTCCGAGCAATAAAAAACGTCGCGTAATATGCGGCGTTTTTTTATGGTATTTCACTTCAAATTATTGAAAAACGATGAAATGGCTGAAGTTTTAATTCAATAAAATGTGATCTTTCTCACAAAAATGAACTAAAGTTTCCTTTGTTAAGTATTTTTTGAAATTTTTTTTCAAAACTCCATTTGAAGATTTAATTATTCTAATTAAATCAAATAGATATATCTATTGCCTAACTTTTCGAATCACGAAAAAAAGTGTGAAAATGTGATCTACATAACATTTTAAGTGCGGTGTTTTTTCTAAAAATTTTTGTAACTAATTGTTTTTATTTGTGTTTTTGGAAATTGAAAAAAGTTCCGGTTTTTTGACAGAAAAAATGAACTTGCATATATTTATCGCCGACAGAAATTATTCTGACTACTGATGATTTTCTATAGGTCGATTGAGTAAGCAATTATTCAATCAAAATAATAAAGCTCCTCAACATAAGGAAGTAATTATGAAAAAGACACTTATCGCATTAGCAATCGCAGCAGTTGCGGCAACTTCAGCAAACGCAACAGTTATTTATCAAAAAGACGGTACCAAAATTGATTTGGACGGTCGTGTAAATCTTGAAGTGCAAAACATCAAAGGTCAACGTACCGACTTACGTGATGAAGGTTCTCGTGTTCGCGTTCGCGCATTCCAAGAAATCGGCGGTGGTTTCTCTGCAATCGCAGCGACTGAATTACGTTTCTCAAACGCGGATCAAATCGGCGGTAATATGAGAGCGCACCGTTTATTCGCAGGTTTCACACATCCTGAAATCGGTACTTTAACATTCGGTCGTCAATTACATTTAGGTGACCATATTCCTAAAGCGAACTACACCTATGAATGGGGCGGTAACGTATTCTTCGATGCGCACAAAAAATCCGCAAGCTTTATGTCTGCAAAATTCGGCGGTGTACGTTTAGCGGCTGACTACTATTTCGGTAACTCTAAAAAATCCGATGACACTTCAAGCGGTACAAGCGCGTGGGATGAAGGTCAAGGTTACGGTGTAGGTTTCTTCTACGACGGTAAATGGGATGACTTAGCGGTTCGCTTCGGTTCAGGTTTCACTGAAGTGACTCAATCAACAGACGGTACTAAAGCGAATGAATTCAAATTAAAACGTGCCGGTATCGGTTTCGATGTGAAATATAACATCGTGACTGTCGGTTTAGACTGGGCGCACGGTAAAGCAGCAAAAGGTTACGAATCCGGTAACATCGGTTTCCAAAAAATTGCTAACGCCGGCGGTCCGTTCAACGAAAACAACCGTTTCTTAGTAGGCTTAAAAGTTGATGTAACTCCGCAAAACGCAGTTTACTCACAATACTACTTCGGTACTGCGAAAAAAGCGGATCGCGACTTAGACGATATCAAAATGCGCGGTTGGATGCTTGGTGTTGACCATCGTTTCAACAAAAACGTTGCAGTTTACTTAGAAGGCGGTAAAGGTAAAGTTAAACAAAGCGGCGAAACCTTGTTGAACAACCATCGCGTTATCGTTGGTACCCGTATCTTATTCTAATCTAAATACTAATGTCTGATTTTAACCCGCAATGAAAATTGCGGGTTTTTTTCTCTTGATTCATCAAAATAAGCAAAAAGACGTATTAAAGCGTTTAAAGTGCGGTTGTTTTTATCGCTTTTCTTTATTAAAACCTAGATTTTTTCTTAAAAATGGTCTATGAGAATAAAATTTAATCAATAAAAACGAAAAAATAATCTAAAAAATGTGATCTTGATCACCAATTTAAGGGAACTTTTCGGATTTTTCGTTGACACTGAAAAATTTCTTTGCCAATATACCAACGACTTCATACGAAGTCGGTTTCGACGTTTCATAGAGTTTAGCTCTTGTAAGGTTCTGATGTTGAAACGGCTTAATTGTTATAACAACTTGATTCTGAAAGGAATTTTATTATGAAAAAGACATTAGTAGCATTGGCAGTAGCAGCGGTTGCAGCAAGCGCAGCAAACGCAGAAGTAATTTATAATCAAGACGGTACCAAATTAGAAGTAACCGGTTCCGTTCGTTTAGCTTTAGGTAAATTCGGTAACGATCAACGCGGTGATTTACGCAATGACGGTTCTCGTTTATGGGTTAAAGCGCAACACGATTTACAAAATGGCTTAAAAGCATTAGGCGGTTTGGAATTACGTTTTGATGAAGGCGTTGATGATAAAACTAAAAACTCCTTCGGTAATCCACGTGCTCGTCAATTATTTGCTGGTTTCGCACACGATGATGTCGGTACAGTAACTTTCGGTCGTCAAGAAACCACTTTAGATACCGTTCAGTTGTCTGACTTCGCTTATGTTTGGGGCGGAAACAATAACTTAACCGACTATGCGAATAAATCAATCAAATTCAAATCTGCAAAATGGAATGGCTTCAGCTTTGGTGCAGACTATCTATTCGGTGATTCAAACAAAAACGTAGATACCAAAAAAGGCGGTGAAAAATACGGTTACGGTGCATCCGTATTCTATAGCACTGACTTAGCGCAAGATCTTGCATTAAACTTAGCGGCAGGTTATGGCGTGAATCGTTATGATGATGTGAAAACCACTTCAACAACCGAAAAAGATACTTCTTGGAGAACTTCCGCACAAATCGTTTACGGTCCTGCGGCATTGGGTGTTGAATACGGTCAAACCGTGACTAAAGTCGGCGGTGAAAAAACCGAAACCGGTCGTAACCTTTTAGTAGGTGCGCAATATCAAGTGATCGAACCGGCTTCAATCTACTTGCAATGGCAACGTAACCAAGCTAAAGATGAAACCGTTGTTGCTGATAACAAAACAACAGAAAACGTTTACATCGTTGGTGCAGACTATAAATTCAGCAAAAATGTAATCACATTCGTTGAATATGCTCGTGCAAGCGAAAAAACCAATACTTATCCGGTAGAAAAATCTAAAGAAAACAGATACGCAGCCGGTTTACGCGTATTCTTCTAATCTAACGCGTAACTATATCGCATATAAAAGCCGCTCGATTGAGCGGCTTTTTGTTTGTTGTAAAAGGGATTTGTGTATTTCGGACGCACGCAGTGCGCCCCTACAAACTTTTGTTATCTTATTAAAAAATAAGAAATAATGTTCAATGATTAGGCATAATCTCGTTTGCCGAAAATCGCTGTGCCGATTCTCACCATTGTGGAACCGCACTTGACGGCGCTCTCCATATCATCGCTCATTCCCATTGATAACGTATCGATCGGAGACTGAGGAAATTGTTGCTGTAATGCGATGAATAATTCTTGCATTTGACGAAACGCACATTCTTGTTCGGCGATATTTTCCGTCGGTGCAGGGATTGCCATTAAACCGCGCAAACATAAGTGCGGTAAGTTTTGCAAATGTTTTGCTAACGCTACAAGTTCGTCGGGGCGAATGCCGGATTTACTTTCTTCGTCGCTGATATTGATTTGAATTAATACATTTAGCGGCGCTTTATAATGCGGACGCTGGGCATTTAAACGATCGGCGATTTTTGCACGATCCAAGGTTTGCATCCAATCGAAATGTTCCGCAACAAGACGGGTTTTATTGGATTGCAACGGCCCGATAAAATGCCACTCCAAACCAATTTGTTGCTGCTCGAAAAACTGAATTTTTTCCACGCCTTCCTGCACATAATTTTCACCGAATGCTTGTTGACCGGCGTGATATGCCGCCAAAATCGCCTCGACCGGTTTGGTTTTGCTGACGGCTAATAAACGCACCGCCGTATCCGGTCGATTTGCCGCTTGGCAAGATTGGCGAATTTTTTGTTGAATGTGATTTAAGTTTTGTTGAATATCCATAATAAACATTTGCCGATTGATAATAAAAACTGCGTTATTTTACAAGATTTCACGTCGATAAGGGAAATTTATCGACTTTATTCATTTTCCGTTTGACAAAAGGTCAAATTTTCGGTATTTCTAATGCATTCGTGATTAATGATAACGCAATACAATGAAAACCCGTACAATGACTATCACCACCATTATTATGATGACCATTACGATGACTAATGGGGCGGGTTAGTGCGTTAAAAACAAGATTCATAAAACCCGCATTGCAAAGTGCGGGTTTTTTTATAGAAATTTTAAATATTCACAACATCTTAGGAGATTATTATGCGCGTACTAAAATTCGGCGGCACATCTTTAGCCAATCCGGAACGATTTTCACAGGCAGCCCGATTGATCGAAAAGGCTCATTTGGAAGAACAAGCGGCGGGCGTGTTGTCCGCGCCGGCAAAAATAACCAATCATCTTGTCGCCTTATCCGAAAAAGCCAGCCTAAACCAGCCTACCGATTCCCATTTTAATGAAGCCGTTGAAATTTTTTACAATATCATCCAAGGTTTACACGCAGAAAATAATCAGTTTGATCTTGCCGGAATTAAATCGGTGATTGACGCGGAATTTGCGCAAATTCAAGGTTTATTGGCGGAAATTCGTCAAAACGGTCGTGTCGATGACGCGGTGAAAGCGACGATCGATTCGCGCGGTGAAAAATTATCTATTGTGATGATGAAAGCGTGGTTCGAAGCACGCGGTTATAACGTGACCTTAATCAATCCGGTGGAAAAATTATTGGCAAGCGGCGGTTATTTAGAATCTTCCGTAGATATCGAAGTTTCGACAAAACGCGTGGATGCCGGTTCCATTCCGAAAGAAAACGTTGTGTTAATGGCAGGGTTCACTGCAGGAAATGACAAGGGCGAATTAGTGCTGTTAGGTCGTAACGGTTCCGATTATTCCGCTGCTTGTTTAGCCGCCTGTTTAAACGCTTCCGTGTGCGAAATTTGGACGGACGTGGACGGTGTATTCACTTGCGATCCGCGCTTAGTGCCAGATGCGCGTTTATTGCCGAGCCTGTCTTATCGCGAAGCGATGGAGCTGTCTTATTTCGGTGCGAAAGTGATTCACCCGCGCACAATCGGGCCTTTAGTGCAGGCTAATATTCCTTGTTTAATTAAAAATACCGGTAATCCGGACGCACCGGGTTCTATCATTGACGGCAATGTGAAATCCGAAGGACTGCAAGTAAAAGGCATTACCAATTTAGATAATTTAGCAATGTTTAACGTGTCCGGCCCGGGTATGCAAGGAATGGTCGGAATGGCGTCGCGCGTCTTTTCCGCAATGTCAAAAGCAAGCATCTCGGTGATTTTGATTACTCAATCTTCTTCCGAATATAGTATTAGCTTCTGCGTACCGGTGAAAGCAGTGGATGCGGCGAAAGCGGTATTGGAAGCGGAATTCGCGCAAGAATTAAAAGCGCAAGCTTTAGAACCGATCGACGTGATTAAAGATTTATCTATTATTTCCGTTGTGGGCGACGGTATGCGCCAAGCGAAAGGCATTGCGGCGCGTTTCTTCTCGGCGTTATCGCAAGCCAATATCAGCATTGTGGCGATCGCGCAAGGTTCTTCCGAACGTTCGATTTCTGCGGTAGTGGCGCAAAATAAAGCCATCGAAGCGGTGAAAGCGACGCACCAAGCGCTATTTAACAATAAAAAAGTCGTGGATATGTTTTTGGTCGGCGTCGGCGGTGTCGGCGGCGAATTGATCGAACAGGTCAAAAGCCAAAAAGAGTATTTAGCAAAGAAGGACATTGAAATCCGTGTTTGCGCTTTAGCGAATTCGAATAAAATGCTATTGAACGAAAACGGATTAAGCTTGGAAAATTGGCAAGAACAACTAGAAAACGCCACGCAGCCGTCGGATTTTGACGTATTGCTTTCCTTTATTAAATTACACCACGTTGTGAATCCGGTATT
Organism: Caviibacterium pharyngocola; assembly: GCF_002795405.1. Lineage (GTDB taxonomy): Bacteria > Pseudomonadota > Gammaproteobacteria > Enterobacterales > Pasteurellaceae > Caviibacterium > Caviibacterium pharyngocola. The sequence goes on from NZ_PHGZ01000019.1 coordinate 21,869, forward strand.
TGTGGATTGTACCACGGCGGAAAGCGTTGCCGGTTTATACGCGCGTGCTCTAGGCGAAGGTTTCCACGTTGTGACACCGAACAAAAAAGCCAACACGCGCGAAATTGCTTATTACAACGCCGTGCGTGAAAATGCGCGTAAAAATCAACGTAAATTCTTATACGATACCAATGTGGGCGCGGGTTTACCGGTGATCGAAAATTTACAGAATCTATTGGCGGCGGGCGATGAAGTGATTCGTTTTAACGGTATTCTTTCCGGATCGCTTTCCTTTATTTTCGGTAAATTGGAAGAAGGATTATCTTTGTCGGAAGCGACCGCACTTGCGCGTGAAAAAGGCTTTACCGAGCCGGATCCGCGCGATGATTTATCCGGACAGGACGTAGCGCGTAAGTTATTGATCTTAGCGCGCGAAACCGGTTTACAGCTTGAATTGTCCGATGTAGAAGTGGAAGGCGTATTGCCGCAAGGTTTTTCCGCCGGAAAATCCGCCGACGAATTTATGGCGATGTTGCCGCAGTTGGATGCGGAATTTGCCGAACGCGTCACACAAGCCAAAGCGCAAGGTAAAGTGCTGCGTTATGTAGGACAAATCGAAAATCAACATTGCAAAGTGTCTATTTTAGAAGTGGATGCGGATGATCCGCTGTATAAAGTGAAAAACGGCGAAAACGCCCTTGCATTTTATACTCGCTACTATCAGCCGATTCCGTTATTATTACGCGGATACGGTGCGGGTAACGCGGTGACTGCCGCAGGTATCTTCGCCGATATTTTAAGAACATTACAAAATTAACGGAGAACGCAAATGCTAAGAATTTATGCGCCGGCGTCGAGCGCGAATATTAGTGTAGGTTTTGATACATTGGGGGCGGCGGTGTCCCCGATTGACGGTTCGTTATTGGGCGATGTGGTGCAAATCGAAGATATCGCAAGCGGTTTCGAACTGGAAAGTGCGGGTTATTTTGTGCGTAAATTGCCGAAAGAACCGCAAAAAAATATCGTTTATCAAGCTTATGTCTTGTTCAGCGAACGCTTGAAATTACGCGGCGTGAAAGTCAAACCTTTGCGTTTAACCTTGGAAAAAAATATGCCGATCGGTTCGGGCTTGGGTTCAAGCGCCTGTTCTATCGTGGCGGCATTGGTGGCGTTGAATAATTTCCACGCCGAGCCGTTTTCCAAAATGGAATTGTTGGAAATGATGGGCGAATTGGAAGGACGCATTTCCGGTTCCATTCACTATGATAACGTCGCGCCTTGCTATTTGGGCGGCGTGCAATTAATGGTGCAATCTTTGGGCAATATTTGCCAACGCTTGCCGTTTTTCGATAATTGGTATTGGGTGTTGGCGTACCCGGGTATTGAAGTTTCCACTTCCGAAGCGCGCGCAATTTTGCCGAAAAGCTATACGCGTCAAGATGTGATTACCCACGGGCGTCACCTCGGCAGTTTTGTACACGCTTGCCATACCGGACAAGAGGCCCTCGCCGCTTATATGATGAAAGACGTGGTGGCGGAACCTTATCGCGAAGCCTTATTGCCGAATTTCGCCGAAGTGAAACAAGCGGTGCGCGATTTGGGCGCGCTGGCTTCCGGCATTTCTGGTTCCGGCCCGACAATGTTCGCCATTGCGCCGGATTTAATCACCGCCACTAAACTTTCCGCCTATTTGGAAAATCATTATTTGCAAAATAACGAAGGTTTCGTACATATTTGTAAAGTGGACAATCAAGGAGCAAGGGAACTCAGCCTATGAAAAAACGACTAAGTGCGGTAATTTTTTCTACGATTTTTGCCTTGATCGCGGCATTACCCGCTGCGGCAAAAGTTGAAAAATCCGATGCGGGCGTCTATGCGGCGGTTAATGCGTCAGGACAAGTTCAATCGCTGTTTCGATTTAACAAAGTCGGCAATCGTTATTGGGTAGTCGATATGGTGAAAGAAGGCGCGTGGTCGAAATTAATCTGCGCCAAAAACACCCAGTGTATGCTGACGGATACCTCAAGAGCCACAATGCGCCGCTTTTTTTCGCGTTATGACGAGTTGATCGCCGTAGTGGATCGAAAATTGCCGAAGGTTTCCGTTTCCTGTATCGATGTGAAAGAATTCGCCTTTTGTCGTTTGGACGATGTGGAAAAAACTTCCTATTTCCTGATCAGCCAAGAAGGAAATATCTCCGTATTACAAAAACAACCCGACCCGCAAGTGGCAGAACAACCTGCCGCTCAAAATAATAAGGAACAAGAGTAAAAATGAATTTATATAATATTAAACATCCGGAAGAACAAGTAAATTTCGCCCAAGCGGTGCGTCAAGGCTTAGGCAAAAATCAAGGCTTATTTTTCCCTGAAAACATACCGCACTTAGGCAATATCGACGAATTATTGGCGTTGCCTTTGGTCGAACGCTCGCAAAAAATCTTGGCGGCGTTAATCGGTGATGAAATTCCGACCGAACAATTAAACCGAATGGTACAAAATGCCTTTACTTTTCCGGCGCCGGTGGTGAAAGCGGAAGAGGGCGTTTATGCCTTGGAATTATTCCACGGCCCGACTTTGGCATTTAAAGATTTCGGTGGTCGATTTATGGCGCAAGCGCTTGCAACCGTGCGTGGCGACGGCAAAATCACTATTTTAACCGCCACTTCCGGCGACACAGGTGCAGCGGTCGCACACGCCTTTTACGGGTTGGAAAATATCGATGTGGTGATTTTATATCCGCAAGGTAAAATCAGCCCGCTACAAGAAAAATTATTCTGCACTCTCGGCGGCAATATTCGCACCGTGGCAATTAAAGCGGATTTCGATGCTTGCCAAGCATTGGTTAAACAAGCCTTTGACGATGAAGAATTACGTCAAGCCATCGGATTAAATTCGGCAAACTCCATTAATATCAGCCGATTATTGGCGCAAGTGTGCTATTACTTCGAAGCGGCGGCGCAATTATCTGCGGCGGAACGCGAAAGTTTAGTGGTTTCCGTGCCAAGCGGTAATTTCGGTAACTTAACCGCCGGTTTAATCGCAAAAACCTTAGGTTTACCGATTAAACGTTTCATCGCGTCCACCAATGCTAACGACACTGTTCCGCGCTATTTGGCGAGCGGCGAATGGCAACCGCACGATACCGTCGCCACACTTTCCAACGCAATGGACGTAAGCCGTCCAAACAACTGGCCGCGCGTAGAAGAATTGTTTAAACGCAACGGCTGGGCGTTATCCGAATTGGGTTCCGGTGCATTAACCGACGCGCAAACGGAAGAAGCCTTGAAAGAACAATATGCCGCCGGTTATTTATGCGAACCGCACGGCGCTATTGCTTATCGCGTATTGAAAGATCAACTTCAAGCGGGCGAAACGGGCTTATTCCTTTGCACCGCACATCCGGCGAAATTCAAAGAAAGCGTCGAACGTATTTTGAATATCGATTTGCCGTTGCCGGAGGCTTTGGACAAACACAATAAATTACCGCTGTTGTCCGACGTGATGGAAAATGATTTTGCCGCTTTACGCGCCTATTTATTGAAAAAATAGATCGTCATTTTATTTCAATAAAGTGCGGTGGATTTTTACCGAGTTTTAAAACTTGCGCAAAATCCACCGCACTTTTGTTTACGGCTCTTTTTGTTTTCGGCTGAAATTAGGTCTATACTAACTTCCTATTATTTTTTACTCGGAGTTTGTTATGTCGGAAATCTCGCCGAATATTTCCACGCACGATCCTTTCGGTAGTTTACTAGGTTACGCGCCGGGCGGCGTGGCGATTTATTCATCGGATTATGAAACCGCCGATAAACGGGAATATCCTGATGACGCCGCATTTCGCAGCTATTTGGATCGCGAATATATGGGGTATAAATGGCAGTGTGTGGAATTTGCCCGCCGTTATTTATATTTAAATTACGGAATGGTTTTCACCGATGTGGGAATGGCGTATGAAATTTTTTCATTACGTTTTTTGCGTCAAGTAGTGAACGATGCTTTAGTGCCGTTGCAAGCTTTTGCCAACGGCAGCCGGAAAAAGCCGGAATCCGGCGCGTTATTGATTTGGCAAGAAGGCGGGGAATTTCAGGAAACCGGTCACGTCGCCGTTATCACCGAAGTATTCGAAGATAAAATTCGTATTGCCGAACAAAATGTGATCCATTATCGCTTGCCAAGCGGTCAACAATGGACGCGCGAATTACCGATGACGCGCGAAAACGGCGGTTATCGCTTGCACGATACTTTTGACGACACCGAAATTCTCGGTTGGATGATTCAAACGGAAGATACTCGTTACAGTTTGTCGCAGCCGATGCCAAGTGGCGATCTGCTGCAAATTCGCACCGAACAACTGGAAAATCACGGTCAATTTAACGGAAACTGGTTGAACGAAGCGGATCCTTTCGAACAACTTTATGTGCGTGCAATGGGCGGACATCGGATTCATCGCGGCGATCCTTATCGCTATTTCACGATTTCGGAAAGTGCGCAACACGAATTGATTCGCGCCACTAATGAATTGCATTTAATGTATTTACACGCCACCGATAAAGTGCTGAAAGATGATAACTTATTGGCATATTTCAATATTCCAAAATTATTATGGCCGCGCTTACGCTTGTCTTGGCAAAATCGGCGTTATCAAACGGTATCGGGTCGGTTGGATTTTTGCTTAAACGAGCGCGGCTTAAAAGTGTATGAATATAACGCAGATTCCGCTTCCTGCCACGCGGAAGCCGGCGCGATTTTGGGGCGCTGGGCGCAAACGGGCGGTAACGTGCAAGGCGAAGATCCGAGTAGTGGCTTGCGCGATGCGCTGGCGGATTGCTGGAAACATCGAGATAACACATCGCTTGTACATATTATGCAGGATCACGATAGCGAAGAAGATTATCACGCAATGTTTATGCGTTCCGCCTTGTTGCAAGCGGGTTATCGAACCAAGATTATTCGCAATACGGAGGGCTTGCATTGGGATAAACGCGGGCGCTTGTTGGATGATGAAAATAATCCGGTGCTAAGCGTGTGGAAAACTTGGGCGTGGGAAACAATGTTGGAGCAGCTGCGCGAAGAAACCGGCGGGAAAGCGGTAGCACCGCCGATTCGCACCGGCTATCCGGAAGATAAAGTACGCTTAATCGATGTGCTATTGCGTCCCGAAGTGCTGGTTTATGAACCGCTTTGGACGGCAATTCCGAGCAATAAAGCCATTTTGCCAGTGTTGTGGTCATTATTTCCGCAACATCGTTATTTATTGGAAGCGAGCTTTGAATTAACGGACGAATTGATTCGTAACGGTTATGCGAAAAAGCCGATCGCCGGACGTTGCGGTAATAACGTTACCTTAGTCGGCGAAGAGAAACAGGTTTTAGGTGAAACCGACGGGCGTTTTGATCGTCAGGAATATATTTATCAACAACTTTGGTGTTTGCCGAAAGTGGCGGATCAATATGTTCAAGTTTGCACTTTTACGGTCGGCGGACATTACGGCGGCAGTTGTTTACGTTCGGACACTTCACGTGTAATAGTGGGCAACAGTGATATGCAGCCATTGCGTGTCGTGGCGGATAAATTATATTTAAAAGGAGAATAATATGTTGAAAGTTTATGGTATTAAACAATGCGACACGGTGAAAAAGCCTTGAATTGGTTGAAGGAAAACGGCATTGAAGCGAGCTTGTGGGATTTTCGCACCGACGGCATTACGGCGGACTGGCTGGCGGCGGCCGAGCAGCAATTCGGTTGGGAACAGTTGACGAATAAACGTAGCACGACGTGGCGCAATTTGGATCCGTCGTTGAAAGAAAATTGGTCAAAAACCACCGCACTTGAGACCTTATTGGCACAACCGACCTTAATCAAACGCCCGATTATTCTGCAAGAGGGCATTGCATTAATCGGCTTTGATGTGAAAAGTTATGCCCAAACTTTGGGACAATTAGGCGGAAAATAACGCTTTTTATGATTTGGTTAGGTAAAAGCATAAGCCTATTTCGCTTATGCTTTTAAGATAAACCGCGGCAAATTAATTTTCGCCTTGTTGCAGTTTCAATGCGGCAGCGTTTGCCGCTTCTGCAAGTACGGTAGCGAGGTTATCTCCGCCGGATGCCGCAACAACCGCTGCCATTGCGCCTTCAACTAAAGGTGCGTAGCTTATTACCACATTTTCCGCCATTTCGGGATCGAGCAGATCTAATGCGGTTTCTGCGCTTAATACGGCGCTGCCTAAATCCACAAAAATTACCACGCCGTCTTTATCATAAACCGATTCAATGGCTTGCATAATTTTTACTGCGTCCGTGCCGATAGGATTGTCGGGATCGTCGATACCTGCGGCAACGGCGATTCGGCAATTTTGCGCCATCTGCTGCAATAATTCGGCGACACCTTCCGCCAATTTCAAGCTGTGCGATACTAACACTAAGTTAACCATAACAGCTCCTATTTCACTGCGTCATATAAGGCTTGCAGAATATAGCAAGTGGAGGTTGCGCCCGGATCTTGGTGACCTGCGCTACGTTCCGCCAAATAGCTGGCACGCCCTTTTCTTGCCACAAGCGGAATCGTCGCGGCTAAATATTCTTGCGATTTTTTCACCGCACTTTCCAGCAGATCCGAAATGGCGGTTTGTTCGTCGGCATCGGCTAAATCTTGCAATAACGGCAACCAAACATCGCACATCGTTTTATCGCCGATTTCCGCTTTGCCGCGCGACACAATACCTTCCACGCCGCTTTTAATGCATTGATAAAGTTCCGCAGCGGAAAGGTTTTCTTTTCCCGCCGCACTTTGCGCGCCCTTGATGAAAAACGTGCCATAAAGCGGGCCGCTTGCGCCGCCCACTTGAGAAAGTAACGTCATTCCGACGGTTTTCAAAATTGTGCCGATATCTTTATCCTCTACGGTCGGTAATTTTTCGATTACCTTGCTGAACCCCCGCTGCATATTTAAACCGTGATCGCCGTCGCCGATGTCCGTATCCAGCTGAGTGAGATAATCACGTTGTTCGGTTAACACGAGGTGGCAATTTTCAAACCATTGCAAAATCTGTTGTTTTGTAATGCTCATAATTTTTCCTTACTACTTATTTGCCCCAACGTAATGCCGGTGTGTTGACCGGTGCATCCCACAATTCAAGAAGATCATCATCGACTTTTAACAAAGTGACGGAGATGCCTTGCATATCAAGAGACGTGCAATAGGAGCCGATTAATTGACGTTCTATAGTTAACCCGAACGCTTCGCAACATTCGCTGAATTTGTTGTACACGCCGTAAAGCTCGGAAAGCGGCACCGCGCCTAAATTATTGACTAATGCAATTACGCGATCGCCTTTTTGTAATGCGGCTTTAGCGACTTGATTTTCTTGCCATTGATTATTTTCGTGATCCCAGCGGCGAATAGTGCGTTCATATGCGCCGTTTTCAATTAAGGTATTAAACATTTGTTCGATGGTTTGATCCAAGTTCACGAATTCCCGCCGTTCAATACCCGGTTCGCCGTGAATGCCCACGCCGAATTCCATTTCGTTTTCTGCTAAGGTGAAAGAGGGTTTGCCGGCGGCGGGAACGGTACAAGCGCCCAAGGCAATACCGATAGAATGTCCTTGGTTATTCAATTTTTCACCCAATGCGGCGAGTTGATCCAAGTGATAGCCTTTATCTGCCGCTGCACCTAAGATTTTTTCAATCAACACCGTATTCGCAACACCACGGCGTCCGGCGGTATATAAGCTGTCTTTCACCGCCACATCGTCGTCAACCAATACGGTGGCGACTTTAACGCCTGCGTCGGCTAATAATTCGGCGGCAGTTTCGAAGTTCAATACGTCACCGGTGTAATTTTTAATCAATAATAGGACGCCTTCGCCGCTATCGACGGCAAGTCCGCATTCGAATATTTGATCCGGCGTCGGCGAGGTAAAAATCGCGCCCGGACAAGCGGCGTCCAACATTCCTTCACCGACGAACCCTGCGTGCATCGGTTCGTGACCGCTACCGCCGCCGGAAATAACGGCGACTTTTCCGCTGACCGGCGAATCGGCGCGGCGCACAAAAACAGGTTCTTCATTTAATACGAGGTTGGAATGGGCTTTGGCAAGTCCTTTAAGTTGTTCGGATAAAACGGTTTCAACGGAGTTAATGAGCTTTTTCATACAATCGTCCTCTGCTTTATGGTTGAAAATTGAAATTATTTTAGCGTAAAGGAAAAAATATTTTTGTTATCACAGTCACAAAAACCAAAATGAGCGAAAAGGAAAATAATTTTCTCAATACTGTGAAGCTCTGTAAGCGCAAAGTGCGGTGAAAAAATTTTTCTTTTTAAAGATTAAGGCGGGCTGTTATATAATGAAGCCGATTTAAGAAAAAACCGATTAAATAGAGTAAAAAATGAAACAAAGCATAATTGATCTTGCACAACAACTTATTCGACGACCTTCAATCAGTCCGGATGATCAAGGCTGTCAGCAACTTATCGCCGAACGTTTGGCAAAATTAGGTTTCCGCATTGAATGGATGCCTTTTAACGATACCTTGAATTTATGGGCAACGCACGGCAGCAGCGCACCGGTGACGGCATTTGCCGGACATACGGATGTAGTGCCGGTCGGCGATGAAAATTTGTGGCAATATCCGCCGTTCGACGCACAAATTATTGATGATATGTTATACGGGCGCGGCGCAGCGGATATGAAAGGATCCTTGGCGTCGATGATTGTCGCGGCGGAAGAATATGTGAAAACTAATCCGAATCATTCGGGCACGATTGCCTTTTTGATCACCTCCGACGAAGAAGCCGCGGCAAAAGACGGCACAGTGCGCGTGGTAGAAAGCCTAATGGCGCGCGGTGAAAAAATCGATTATTGTATGGTGGGCGAGCCTTCAAGTGCGGTTAAATTGGGCGATGTTGTGAAAAACGGACGACGCGGTTCCATTACCGGTAATTTGTTTATTCAAGGCGTGCAAGGACACGTCGCTTATCCGCATTTGGCGGATAATCCGGTACATAAAGCCTTGGGATTTTTGACGGAATTGACCGCTTATCAATGGGATAACGGAAATGCGTTTTTTCCGCCGACCAGTTTACAAATCGCCAATATTCAAGCGGGAACCGGCAGTAATAACGTAATTCCGGGCGAACTTTATGTTCAATTCAATTTACGTTATTGCACGGAAGTCACGGATGAAATCATTAAACAAAAAGTAGCGGAAATGCTGGAAAAACACGGGTTGACTTATCGTATCGAATGGAATTTATCCGGCAAACCGTTTTTAACTCAACCGGGCAAATTGGTTAATGCGGTGGTGGATAGCGTGGCGCAATTTACCGGCATTACACCGAATTTGGAAACCGGCGGCGGCACCTCCGACGGGCGTTTTATCGCTTTAATGGGCGCGGAAGTGGTGGAGCTCGGACCGTTAAACGCCACTATTCATAAAGTAAACGAATGCGTTTCTTGCGAAGATTTGGCGACTTTAGGCGAAATTTATCGCCAAATGCTTGTTAACTTGCTTGATGCCTAAGCGAGGAAGAAATGATTTTGACGGAACAAATGTTGACGGGCAAATCGCGCGATCATTTACAACCCTTGCCTTGTCCGTTTTCATCGAATCACTTTTTGCAAGCCGACGCGGTGAAAGCTTTTCAGGCGTTGCAAAAAAGTGCGGTGAAAAATGGCTTTGATTTACAACCGGCGAGCAGTTTTCGCGATTTCCAACGCCAGCAAGTCATTTGGAACGCAAAATTTCAAGGCGAACGAAAAGTGCACGATGATCAAGGAAATGCGCTGGATTTGACCGCACTTTCCGATTGGGAAAAATGCCGAATGATTTTACGTTGGTCGGCATTACCGGGCGCTAGTCGTCATCATTGGGGAACGGAAATCGATATTTTTGATCCGAATTTATTGCCGTCGCAACAAAGCTTACAACTGGAACCTTGGGAATACGAACAAGGCGGTTATTTTTTCGAACTTAGCCAATGGCTACAGGAAAATCTTGCGCGGTTTGATTTCGTCTTGCCGTTTTTAAACGTGCCGGAAAACGTCACAATCGGACGCGAACCTTGGCACATCAGCTATCTTCCTTTGGCGCAACAAGCGGCGCAACAATTCGGCAGCGAGGTGTTGCTACGCGCGTGGCAAGATGAAGAAATTGCGGGAAAACCCGTTTTAGTCGCGCATTTAGCGGACATTTTCGAACATTTTTTTATTTAGGAAAGTATGGAAAAACGAAACACGGAAGAAAATCTGAGTTATTTCAGTAAAGGCATTTCAACCTTATTACAGTGGGTTTTGAATATTTCACTATCGGTTTTGGCGGTGATTTTGGTGATCTTTCTCGCCAAAGAAACTTACGGCTTGGTGTCGGTGCTATTTGATCATTCCAAAGAAGCGTCGTATTTATTGGTGGAGAAAATCGTCGTGTATTTTCTTTATTTTGAATTTTTAGCGCTCATTGTTAAATATTTCAAGACCAATTATCACTTCCCGCTGCGTTATTTTATCTATATCGGCATTACCGCAATGGTACGTTTAATCATTGTGGATCACTCCAGCCCGATCAACGCACTTTTATTTTCCGGAGCGATTTTATTAATGGTAATCGCATTATTTTTAGTCAGCTCCGATCGTTTAAGAAAAAGTTAAGATTTGTATCATAGAATGTGTCTCCTTTAGGATTTTTGACGGTAAAACCGGTTAAAACAAAATGGAGGAGGCACACTTTCATTTATTTTTTGTGATTCATATCAAAATTTCAAAATTAATTATAATAATTACATTTTTTTTGTAAAAATTCCAGTATGCTAATCAACGTGTCACGTTTTAGCTAAGGAGCGAGGTATGTCCGAACGTAATGAATTTTCACAGCAAGATATTGAAATACTCGATGAAGAAACCTTGTATAAAGGTTTTTTTGAACTGAAACGAATCCGCTTTAAACATAAACTTTTTGCCGGCGGAACTAGCGGAGTCGTGACCAGAGAATTGCTCGTGAAAGGTGCGGCATCGGCGGTGGTAGCTTACGATCCGCAAGCGGATAGCGTTGTGCTGGTGGAACAAGTACGCATCGGCGCTTATGATCCGCAATCGTCGCAATCTCCTTGGTTGCTTGAATTGATCGCTGGAATGGTGGAAAAAGGCGAAATGCCGGAAGAAGTGGCGTTGCGCGAAAGCGAGGAAGAAGCAGGCGTGAAAATCGAACATTTACGTCACGCGATAAGTTTTTGGGACAGTCCGGGCGGCGTATTGGAGCGAATTCATATTTTTGCCGGCAAAGTGGACAGCACAACGGCAAAAGGCTTGCACGGTTTAGCGGAAGAACACGAAGATATTCGCGTGCGTGTGGTGAAACGCGAAACTGCTTACCAATGGGTTTGCGAAGGTAAAATTGATAACGGCATTGCCGTCACCGGGTTATTGTGGTTGGAATTAAATTATCGAAAACTGCAAAATGATTGGCGTTAAAAATGTGAGCCGTATTGGATTTTTATAAGAAAATCAACAAAAAATATGACATAGGTAGCATTTTTTATATTTGGATAATGACATTTTTTTTGAAATTCGTAACTTATAGTGAGTTTGTAATATTAGGGAGAGGCTATCTTGGTAAATACTTATACATACCACACCTCTGAAAACGTTATTCGATTGGTGCAAATTACTGATCCGCATCTATTTAAGGATGAAAAAGGCGAGCTATTAGGGATTAATACGCAAGCTAGTTTTAATCAAGTGTTAACGGAAATCGGGCAAAGCGATTTTAATTACGACATCGTATTGGCAACGGGCGATTTGGTACAAGACAGTAGCGACGAGGGTTACTTACGTTTTTGCGAAAATGTAAAATCCTTGCAAAAAACCGTGTTTTGGATTCCGGGCAACCACGATTTTCAACCGAAAATGTTTGATATTTTGAATCAACATCACGGTAATATTAGCCCGATTAAACATATTTTATTAGGCGAACATTGGCAAATTCTATTGTTAGACAGCCAAGTGTTCGGCGTACCGCACGGACAACTGGGGCAGTATCAAATCGATTGGTTGGAAGCGAAATTAAAAGAACATCCGCAGCGTTATTCCTTGGTGGTGCTACATCACCATATTTTACCGACGAATTCCGCGTGGTTGGATCAACATAACTTGCGTAATTCCCTTGATTTGGCTTATACGCTTGCACCTTTTGCCAAGGTTCGCGGCATTTTATGCGGGCATATTCACCAACAAATCGACGGTGAATGGAACGGTTATAAAATAATGGCAACACCGTCCACTTGTATTCAATTCAAACCGGACAGCAACAGTTTTGCGTTAGATACCTTACAACCCGGTTGGCGGGAAATCGAATTACATCACGACGGTCGTATCGAAACCCGTGTGAAACGTATTCAGCACGCCGAATTTCTGCCGAATATGTTGGGGGATGGCTATTAAACCGCAGAAACCATTACTTAACCGCCTGTTATCAGGCGGTTTTTTTATAATCCTAAGGCGTATTTTAACGCTTGTTTCTTGAGTGGCGTCGCTTTATCAGCGGCGAAAAACGCTAAATTGCGCGCGATTTTTAGCGGCAATAAGGGTTCTTTGAACGATTTATAGAACAGATCCATTCCGCTTTGCATTAGTAAATTATCTGGTTTGCGCATTCGTTGATAGCGTATAAACAAATTTTCATCCGTAAAATCTTGTCCTTTTTGCACCGCACTTTCCAGTATATCCAACAAAGTTTTCACGTCTTTAAAGCCGAGATTCACGCCTTGTCCGGCAAGCGGATTGATGGTATGCGCGGCATCGCCAACTAAAATTACACCTCGGTTAAAATAACGTTGTGCGTGCCGACGAACCAGCTCAAAACTGCCGGCGCATTGCACGCGAATATCACCTAAGCGCGGTGGAAAAGCTTGACGGATTTCTTCACCCAATTTTTCGGCGGATAAACTTTGTAATTGACGAATTTTTTGCGGGCTGTCATACCATACTAAACAAGCTTGTTGACCGAGCAACGGCAAAAAGGCGCGCGGGCCGGAAGGGTAGAATTGTTGCCAAGTGATATCTTGTTGCGGCAAGTCGGTATCCACCACAATCAGCATACAATTTTGTCGATATTGCCAACCGGTCAAACCGATACCGGCAAGTTGACGGAGTTGAGAGTTCGCACCGTCGGCGGCAATAACCAGCGGCGCGCAATAGGTTTCTTGATTATTTAAAAAAATGTGCCAATTTTCACCGTACTTTTCCGTCTGTGTAATTTCCACGTTTAGTGAAGCGGTGATATTGTCCTGTCCGGCGAAAGATTGCCATAACCCCAGTTGAATCAGGTTATTTTCAATCATATAACCGAGCTCGCTCAGCTGCAATTCATCGCTATGAAAACGAGTGGAAAACCCCTCGATTTCCCAAGTTTCCAACGCACGATAAGGACACACGCGCATTTTTTCGATATATTGCCACGCACCAAGGCGTTTTAATAAATTCACCGAAGCAACACTCACGGCAGAAATACGCAGATCATAAGGCGCATCCGGCTGATATTGCGGCAACCCCGCGCGTTCGATAATATGAACCTGTAAACCTAATTTCCCCAAACCCGCCGCACAAGCAGCTCCAACCATACCACCGCCGACAATAATAATATCTTTTTGTTTCACTGCCATTTGCTTCTCCGTTTGTTTTTCGGACGTCTTATTTTTACCAAAGTATGCGGAAAAAATCATCACCCGCGAGTGATTTTTGATATTTTACCCTGTAAAAGAAATATCAAAAATAAAAAATCTTTTAATCATAAACTTTATTAAGAAATTAAGTGGAAAAGGCAATATCTTTGTCCTTTGAGGTTTAAAAATCTTCTGTCGCAGTTTTGAAATTACAGAATAAAAAACCTCCGAGCATTTCGGAGGTTTTGTTTATTGTAGTGACGATTTATGCGGCGAAAGGATCGCGTAAAATCATTGTTTCGACACGATCCGGGCCGGTTGATAGGATATCTACCGGTACGCCGGTGACTTCTTCAATACGTTTGATGTAATTGCGTGTATTTTGCGGAAGTTGATTAATGTCGGTGACGCCGAAGGTGTTTTCTTTCCAGCCCGGCATTGTTTCGTAAACCGGTTCGACGCCTTCCCAGTCTTTTGCAGCGAGCGGGGCGTATTCGACGATTTCACCGTTCGGCATTTTGTAGCCTACGCAAATTTTGACTTCGTCGAAACCGTCTAAAACGTCTAGTTTGGTCATACAGAAACCGGAAATGGAGTTGACTTGAATCGCGCGGCGAATCGCTACGGCATCAAACCAGCCGCAGCGACGCGGACGACCGGTTACCGCACCGAATTCGTTACCTTTGCGTGCGATTTCTGCGCCGACGTCATCGAATAATTCGGTAGTGAACGGGCCGCCGCCGACACGGGTACAATAAGCTTTCACGATACCTAATACATAATTAATATGACGCGGGCCGAAACCGGAGCCGGTGGATACGCCGCCTGCCGTGGTGTTGGAGCTGGTCACATAAGGATAAGTACCTTGGTCGATGTCTAACATTGTGCCTTGTGCGCCTTCGAATAAAATGTTATCGCCGTTTTTACGCGCGGTATCCAAAATTGTGGTGACGTCCGCGACCATACCGGTAATCACATCGGCAACGGCAAAAACTTCGTCTAAGGTTTTTTGATAATCTACCGGTTCGACTGTGTAGTAGTGAACTAATTGGAAATTGTAATATTCTAAAATATTTTTCAATTTTTCGGCAAAAGCGGCGCGATCAAATAAATCGCCGACACGCAATCCGCGGCGTGCAACTTTGTCCTCATAAGCCGGGCCGATACCGCGACCGGTCGTACCGATGGCTTTTTTGCCGAGTGCCGCTTCGCGAGCGTGATCCATTGCAACGTGATAAGGTAAGATTAACGGGCAAGCTTCGGAAATTAATAAACGCTCGCGCACTTTGATGCCGCGGCTTTCCAATTCGCCCATTTCTTGCATTAATGCGGAAGGTGAAAGCACTACGCCGTTACCGATTAAGCAGGTGACGTTATCGCGTAAAATACCGGAAGGAATTAAACGCAACACGGTTTTTTCGCCATTGATAATCAACGTATGACCGGCGTTATGTCCGCCTTGATAACGCACGACATATTTTACTCGATCGGTCAGTAAGTCAACGATTTTACCTTTACCTTCATCGCCCCATTGAGCGCCTAAGATAACAACACTTTTTCCCATATATTCCGCCTTTTAAGCTTAAGTTTTAAATAAACGAACAAACAATTACTTTACTATTTTATCCGTTCAATCTCAATGCAAATTATGTATTTCTTTGATAAATTCGCGTAAATAAAAAAGAGCGGTCGTTTTTCCACCGCTCTTTTTTGTTAATAAAATTATTCGAATAATTTTTTGTGTAAAACACGCACAATGTCGTCGGCTTGCGCGCTTTGTACCAACATACAAATATTGTTTGTGCTGGCGCCGTAGCTGATCATTCGGACATTGTAAGGTTCTAAGGTGTCGAAAATTTGTTTTGCGACGCCGGCGGTGATGTGTAAATCATTGCCGACTAACGCGACTAAGGATAATCCGGTATCGACTTTCACGCTGGAGACTTCGCTTAATTCCGCTAATAATTCTGCGGACAGCATATTGGCGCCGGATGATGCGGAACCAGTTTTATCCAAGGTTAAGGCTACGCTCACTTCGGATGTAGTGATGGTATCGACCG
The DNA here is from genome assembly GCF_002795405.1 of Caviibacterium pharyngocola. GTDB lineage: Bacteria > Pseudomonadota > Gammaproteobacteria > Enterobacterales > Pasteurellaceae > Caviibacterium > Caviibacterium pharyngocola. Next base: position 37,566 of record NZ_PHGZ01000019.1, read on the forward strand.
AAATTTTATGTTTTGCCAAAATGCCGAATACATTGGCTAAAAAGCCTTGTGCGTGCAGCATACTGAGGCTGGATAAGGTGACTAAGGTTTGGTCGCGACGTAACGCGATAGCACGGAATGTTGGACGCGGTTGCGGATCGCGCGTGACCCAAGTGCCACCGTCTTGAGGTGCTTTACTGGAGCCTACATAAACCGGAATATTGCTGCGCACGGCAGGAAGTAAGGTTGCCGGATGTAAAACTTTCGCTCCGAAAGTCGCCATTTCGGCAGCTTCGGCGAAGCTCATCGTGTCGATGCGTTTTGCTGCCGGCACGATACGCGGATCGGTAGTGTAGATACCGGCGACGTCCGTCCAAATTAATACGTCTTTCGCGTGTAGCACTTCCGCCAATAATGCGGCGGAGTAGTCGCTACCGCCGCGACCTAAAGTGGTGGTTTTTCCTTGCGGATCGCGACCGATAAAGCCTTGCGTGATGACTAATTCGCCGCGATCGATCAACGGTTTTAATACGTTATCGCTGTTTTTCTGTGTTTGTTCATCGTTTGGCGCCGCTTTACCGAAATTGCTGTTGGTGGCGACCACGGTGCGCACGTCAACCCAAGTGGCGTTCTTGTTTAATTCTTTCAAAACTTGAACGAAAATTAAAGTGGACATCATTTCGCCTTGGCAAATTAATTCGTCCGTTAATGCGGTTGAAGTGGCAAGACTTGCGGCTTCGGCTAAGGCTTCGATGGTTTTTAAAATCGCTTCGATTTTTTCCCGCACTTGAGAAGCATCTTGCAATTCGTTTAAGATATTTTCTTGAATTTGACGCACTTCTGCGATTAATTTTGCGCGTTCAGCGGCATCACAGCCGTTGGCTAAGGCGACTAATAAATTGGTTACGCCGGCGGAGGCGGAAAGCACGACAACGCGGGTATTTGGATCGGCGATAACGATTTTCGCACAAGCGGTCATCGCTGCGTGATTGGCGACGCTGGTACCGCCGAATTTTGCTACGGAAAGATTGGACATAGATAACTTCCTTCTTTGTTAATTTGTTAATTATGAAAATGTTGTGTTTGATATAGAAATAACGACTTCGTAGAAAATTGTCAAATGAAATTTTGCAAAAAATAAATCTAAATCTAATTAGTTCGATTAGATTTAGATTTTTTATAAAATTACCACAGCTTTTTTTCGTTAATTCTTGTGAAAGGGCGTCACTTGTTTATCGGGAAACATAGTCGCCGCTACACACCCATTTATAAGAGGTTAAGGCTTCTAATCCCATTGGGCCGCGCGCGTGTAATTTTTGCGTGCTGACCGCCACTTCCGCGCCTAAACCGAATTGTCCGCCGTCGGTAAAACGCGTGCTGGCGTTGACATACACTGCCGCGGCATCCGTTTGATTGATAAATTGTTGTGCCAAACGCGGCGATTCGGTCAAAATCGCTTCCGAATGTTGAGTGCCGTATTCGGCGATATGTGCAATGGCTTGTTCGATATTTTCTACGATGACTACGTTTAAATCCGGCGAACCCCATTCTTGGCGCAGTTCCTCTTCGCGAACGGGAGACGCATCGGCGCCGGCGGATTGAAGAATGGAAAGTGCGGTGGAATCTGCGTGATATTTTACGTTTTTCGGTTTTAAATAATCGACCAATTTCGGTAAAAAGGTTGGTGCGATAGAGGCTTGCACCAATAACGTTTCCAACGTGTTGCAAGTGCTCGGGCGTTGGGTTTTTGCATTGGCGATCACCGACAAGGCACGCTCTTGATCGGCGGATTGTTCGACAAACGTATGACAAACACCCACGCCGCCGATAATAATCGGAATGGTGGAATGTTGTTTGCAAAGCTCGTGCAATTTGGCGCCGCCGCGCGGAATAATCATATCCACATAACGATCTAATTTTAGCAGCTGCATTACCAACTCGCGATCCGGATCGGTAATGGCTTGTACGGCGAATTTCGGCAAGCCGGATCGTTCCAACGCTTGTTGTACCACTTCGACCAAAATTCGGTTCGAATGACAGGTTTCTTTTCCGCCGCGTAAAATTACTGCGTTGCCGGTTTTTAAGCAAAGTGCGGCGACGTCGATCGTAACATTTGGACGCGCTTCGTAAATGGTGCCGATCACGCCGAGCGGCACGCGCACGCGTTCGACTTTCAAACCACTGTCTAACGTGCCGCCGTCGATAATTTTTCCCACCGGATCTGCCAAGGAAACAATGTGACGAACATCATCGGCAATGGCTTGTAGGCGCTCTTGGGTGAGCAATAAACGGTCGATTAACGCGGCGGAAAGCCCTTGCTGTTCGGCAGCTTGAATATCTTTCGCGTTTGCCGCTAAAATCGCCGGCGCGTGAGTTTCCAACTGTTCGGCGATGATCATTAATGCGTTATTTTTCTGCTTTTCTGATAATTGCGCTAAGGCAAAAGCGGCTTGTTTAGCCTGTTTGCCAAGAGTGATTAATGCTGTCATTCGTTATCCTATTTTATTTTTTTCGGTAGTTTATCATCATTCTTTTTGTCGGCGATTTCCTGTTCTTGATAGTCGAAAACAGGCAAGCCCCATTCGAAATAAATCGCCGCCAATCGAATGATAAATCCGCTGATTAAGGTGATAATCACCACGAGATTTTGATTGAGTTGAAGTTGTTGTAAGCCAATATAAATGCTTGTCGCCAGTAATGCAACACTGGCATAGAGTTCTTTTTGAAACACGAGCGGAATACGGTTGCACAGTAAATCGCGCAAAACGCCGCCGAATGCGCCGGTGATGATTGCGGCGATTATCGCGACGGTGAATCCGTGTCCCATATCCAAGGCGATTTGTGCGCCGATAATGGAAAAAACGATCAATCCGACGGCATCCAATACTAAGAAGATCGTTCGAAAATAACGCATAAAATGCCGGATAAAAGGCGCAACGACTACGGTTAATACCGCCGCACCGGCTACGATTAAAAAATAATGCGGATTTTTCACCCAGCCTAGCGGATAATGTCCGAGCAATACATCGCGCACCGAACCGCCGCCGATCGCCGTCATCGAGGCGATGATGATTACGCCGAAAATATCCATTTTTTCCCGACCGGCGGCCAGTGCGCCGGTAATGGCTTCGGCGGTAATTCCGATGATATATAACACGCTTAACAGCATAAATTTCCTTATAAAAGTGCGGTGATTTTCGGCAATATTTTAGAGGCGAACGCGAAAAAATGCCAGCGACAAAACGGCGCTTTCATATCGATCATAAAGGAAAATTTTGCTTATTTTTGACCGCACTTTTAATTTTTTGCATAATAGCGCTTTTATTTCATTCGATTAGGATTCGTTATGTCAGAACAGCCGAAATACGGTTTATTGCTTTCCTTGTTGCCGATAATGTTGTTGGCTGCGGTGGATATTTTCGCATTGTATTTACAACCTTACGCCAAAGCCTTGCCGCATTTAAGCGTTGCAGTGCTTATCGCACAATTATTGTGCATTGTGGTGTTTGTTAAAGGCGAAATTTGTAACGGGCAGCGCGCGAGATTAATTAAAGCGAATTTATATTGTCTGGCGTATTGGATTGTTTGGCTGATTCTCAGCTTATTTTCGACGTACCATTATATTTTGACGGATATTGTGTGTTTGTGCGGCATAATGTTGACGATCGCAATTTGGCAACAGCCGCAAGACGAACTAATGCGTCGCTCGATATTAATCTTGGGCGCTTTATTGGGCGGATTAGGCATTGTGACTTATTTCTTCTTATTTATGGATATACCGCCGTTAAACTTTTTACAATATAACTTCTTTGCTCAACTTATTAGCGGAATTTTGCTTGCGCATTTATTATTGCTTATCGCGCGCAATCGCCTGCAAGGATTTATCGCTTTGTTACCTTTGGCGGCAGCGGCGACCTTGTTTATTAATGCCTTAGTCGTGTTAGGATTATTAGTTTATGCGCAGTCAAGTGCGGTGATTTTTAGTAATGAATTGGCAGTAAGTTTATATTTTCTTTTGCATTTAGTTTGCGCGGCGATTCTTGCTATATTTATTTTCCGAAAATGGACATTCGATTATTATTCTTTGTTCCTTCTATTATTTATTAGCGCAAGTTTTCCCCTTTGGATGACATTCGCTTATTTATAACGAAAGAAAAAGCGCGGAAATCGATTTACCGCGCTTTTAGTTTTTACATCAAATTATTTTGCGATTTTTTTCAAATATTCGACTAAATCTTCTTGTGATGTTACGAGAATTTCGCTACCGTCGGCAAACACTAATTTACCGGCAAGGGTTTTCATTTCAATATTGCTTTTCGGATCTAAAAAGATCGGGCGGCTGGTTTCTGACACCATATCGATATTTTTAGTTAAAAAGACGTTTTCGGTTTTTTTCGGCTCTAAAGGTTTTTCAAAAATGACCGGAATATTGGAAATATCGATAATCGCCATATCCACACCGGCAAGACTGAACCATTGGATTTCTTTGATCGGTTTGTCACCTAAGTTTTCTACGCGATAAGTGAAAGAAACGACGTCTTTACCGTCTTTATCTTTGCCGATATTTCTTTCCGTCGGCACGATACGGACAGCGCTGTTAAAGCGGTTTAAGCTTTCTTGTTGCGCTTTATCGGTCGGTGCGTTTTGTTGCTGCTGTTGTGCCGCCGGTGCTTGTGGTTTGCTTTGTTTATCGTTACAAGCAGTTAAAAACAACGCGGAGCTGACGGCAACAGTGGTAAGAATGAGAGATTTTTTGAATTTCATTTTGATTTCCATTGGTTAATTTAAAAACATATTGATTTAAAAAACGTGATTTTATCACGTTTTTGTTAAATAAGACTGATTCGGCAAGATTGTTTTGCCGCAAATCTTCTTAATAAGTGCGAGCTTAGACAGACAAAAAGACAATTAGTGCGATTTTTTTGTTTTTTAATGCAAAAAAGAAAGAAGAAATAGGGAAGCGGATAAGGTTGAGTTAAAAGCGCGGTGAATTTCAGGCATAAAAAAAGCCGCATTTAGCGACTGTCTTTCAAAATTTCTTACTGTTTTAATGGTGCCCGAGGCCAGACTTGAACTGGCACGACTCGAAAGTCGAGGGATTTTAAATCCCTTGGGTTTGTGGTCTAAGTAAGAAAAATCATCGAAACAACACTCTATTTATGTACCTAGCCAATACATTCCAAGATTTGTCTCAAATTCTTGACGGATCCTATACTACGCTATTTTAAAAGTTTGTAAAGCCTGAAAGATCCAAAATCTGTTATTTTTTTGCTTATTTTGTGATCGTTATAGCAAGATTAATGGGGCAAAGTCATCACTTGCAAGTCAAAATATGATGGGCAGGGTTAAAATGAGCATAACAGAAAGAAATTGAAAAATGTTCTTACGCCCCATATAATTGAATTACCTATCAAAGATAGGGCGTAAAATGGGTGTCTCGCTACCTTAAAGGTAAATAATAAAATGGGAGTCCGAACATAACATTATTTCAAAAAGGTTTTTGCATAATGATATATGCTCATTATAGAACAAATGGCAGTTTGCTAGATCTTCCTATTGAAGAATACTTAAAGCGAGTAACGAACCCTAAAACACCTATTTATATAGTGGGGAAATTTCCACCGACCAATGAAACATTGGTTGCCGGTGATATTTGGCTCTACAGAGGTAAGCATACTTGGAAATTTGGTTTAGATCATATTTGGGAGGGGCGAAAATTAGAACTCAAGAAAAGAGGGGTCTATACTGTTAAAGAATTAGTTAATTTTTTAATTCTGCTCATTAATAAGCGTACTCCAATTTATCCAGAGCCAAAACATACGAAAGCTGCAATCATCAAAAGTTCGAAAGGTGCGGTTATCGTTGAAAACATAGCTGATGATTATAGTGCTGTAACGCTCTTACTTGCGACACCAGCAAGCCCACTGCCTGTACAAAGACGATGGGGTAATAAACCACTTAACACGATTAAAACTGATTGCAAAATTATTTAGATAGGTATATGATAAAGTTACTGTAAGAGATAGGAGTTCTTGCAAGCGACTTGAAAGGCAATGAGCTCTTTACTAAGCAGGGCGTTCTCGCTTAACGCTGGAGCCAGTGTTCGAATGAACCAACATAAGGCAACATATCTGCGGTTTCTGCGGATCTTATGGAAAACTGTCTCGGCTGGTAATTATTTTAATTTGTGTAATAGCAGAGTAAAAACCCGGATATTTTCGGGTTTTTTGTTATCAATTATAGCATATCTACATATTCTCTAATCATATCAACATTATGTTCAATATAACCTAAAGTTGTTTTTATATCCTTATGTCCCAATAATTTCTGAGCAACATAAACATTATTTGGATCTTTCATCAGCAGAGTTGCTGCAGTATGCCGAAAACGATGTGGAGATACTGTAAACCCAACGCATTTAGAAAGAACTTTGAATATATGAGTAAGCTGTTCTTGATTCATCTCGAAACCTCGTCTTTTAATTGCGTGAGAAAATAAATTAAAATTAAATAATTGTTCTTTATCTGATTGTTTATGCTTTTTTAATTCAAAAATTAATCGTTCAAGATGTGGATATAGTTTTTCTGATATAGGGATTATATGAAAATCGTGGTTTTTATTAATTGATGGCTCAATAAAAATTGTTCTATTATCTAAATTTACATTATAAATCCTTAATTTCAATAATTGACTTCTTCGCATTGCTGTATATCTCAGAGTCATTATTAACGCTATTATAAACCAACGAGGTTCTAGAATCTCGGGCAAAATACTATTTTTATCTAAGATATAAGATATTTTATTTAATTGATTTTTAGTCAATGTTTTCTTTTTATTTTTTCCTTGTTTAATAAAAAGTCCATCAAATGGATTTTGTTCGATACTAATTAAATTATGCTTAATAGCAAAAGAAAATATAGCTTTTAAGTGCCGATTATAACTATTCCAAGTTATTGGTTTTATTGTGGTATCAACAATTTTCTTTCTCCAATTTAAAATCATTATTTGAGTGATATCGTTAGGGGTAACCTCTGGATATTCGGCAGTTAAAAGTCGAATAACTTTTTCATAAGTTTGTATAGTGGTTGGTCTTAAATGGCGATAGAAAAAAAAATGTATCCAACATTTTTTCAAATGAAATTGTATTTTTCATAGAGTTATCCTTCAATTAAAGTCAGACGTTGATTAGGTAACAACACCTTGCTACCCAAAAATAGTTCTGTGTTCGGTATCAAGTAACCGGTTAAGCGTGAGCTTTTTCTCGGTCCAATAACTGAACAACACCAGAAGTTTACGCTATCTTGCTTATTCTTGTCAGATATAATGCGCTTTTTATGTAAGCCTAGTGCTTGAAAAGCATACTGTAAGGCAATGACATCTTTCTGTTCATAGACTTCACCTGATTGCTGGAAATATAGTTCAAATATAGACGGGCTAACCAAAAACAAATTAATATGCCCAACTTCATCTTTAACGAGATGAATTTTGGCAGTAGTTTTATTGATAGGGAACCTATCTTCAAATATTCCTTTTTTAAGCCAATTTATAAACCTATCTCCTGTGCTTTCGTGAATCTCAGCTGAAATTTTACAACTTTTATCTGAATCAGTCTTTTTAATTATTGGCTGAGGCTGTTTTTCTAGAATAGTTGTTTCCATCACAATCGCATCATCAACAGTATTAATTAATTCTTGGGGACTTTTTTCAAATAAATTCAATAAGTATTTAGTAGAGTCTTCTTCAATATTATTTGTTGAATCTGTACTATTATTGGTAATAGGTATACTAATATTTTCTTGAGAGTTATTTTCTATGTTTTCCTGTGATTGGATTTGAATTTTTTCTTCACCAGAAAAATTTATTGACGTTTTTTTAACTGGCTTCTCATTTGAAATTTCCTTATCGTCATTGTTTACAATGATAATATTGCCGGCAAAATATTTTGGATGATCATCTATATTATCCCACGCTATTTCAGGTTTAATTCTAAGCAGACTGAATGTATTTGGTGGGGACCAACCTGAATCTGCTTTTATTCGACAATGCCAAATTGCAGTATTTTCCATAGTACTTTCAACAATACCGTAAGACTGCATTTCATCAAATAATTTTCTATTATCGTGTGGTACGGAAATGCCTTGCTCCATTAAATAAGCTCGAATTTGATCGGCAGTAGTTTTACTCATTAACCATAAGCCATCTTGTGTAAACCAACCATCTGCCGGGCCTTGGGGGGTATTGATTTTCAATTTTTGTTGCAGTAAATGGCGTAACGCTAAAAGTAATTGTTTTGATAATGACTGTATAGGTCGCTGAACCACTTTATTAATATCGCCACCGAGAGCTAATGTAGTGCTGTATTGATCCGCTTTTTGTACAATTTCAGACAACAAACCACCTTTATCATAATGCCCGGACATCACATACATTAAGGTTGAAAACACAGCTGGATATTGAGCTAACCAATCAAATGCTTCTTTAGGTATTAAATAATTACCTAAAAAACTACCTAAAACAGGGTGTAACTCGTAGTCTCTACCTTTGATGTACTTGAACTTATAAGGTTGAGAGGGAAGACCATTCCAAGCAAACCACTGTTGTCCGTTTTGTAACTGTATTTCAATATCGACAACAATTTTTCCTATATCGTGAACCAGAGCTGCATAAATAGCAGCTGCAGTCCACGCATCTCGTTGCTTTGATTGTTCTTCTGGAGCAGCATTTTGAGGTAAGACGTAATTCTGCCGTAATTTGGCTGCAAATGTGATAACTTCCAAGCCGTGATCTAACATTCCACCTAAGTGAGCGTGATGATGATTTTCTGAGGCTGGTAATAATTGCACCATTTCGGCATAACGTTCAATAGGTTGTTGATATATTGAATTGAACATTTCTTTAGTCATTGAAACTTGCTGCCAAATTAAGCCTAAATATTTTTGTCTCAGTTCGGTATTCAATAAAGTTGTCGCAGGATAAGGATAAATCCAGCCATCTGCATTTTGATGTGGGAAAAGTGCGGCGGAATTCTTGGGAATTTCCACATTAGATTTAGTAGTATGAAACAGATTTTTGAGTAATTTTAGCATAGTAAAACCTATATGAATGTGTACGCCATAAAGCTCTTTGGCCTTTTGGCCCTTTCGAGTAAGACCTTTCCCCTTGGAAAGGTTTACCCTTAGCCGTCAGGCTCCCTTACCTTTTGCCATTTCTGTTTTTAACCGACGTTTCACATTGGTTACTGTTGCTTCAGAAATTTGATATTTTTTTGCTGCTTCAGCTAAAGATATACCGTTTTGAAAATCCAACATCATTTTCTGCTTTATTTCCGGGGTTATTTTTGATGGGCGACCACCTTTGGCTTTTATATTACCAGCTGCAATTTTAGCTCGTTTCCCCTCTTGAGTACGTTCAACAATAAAGCTACGTTCTAATTCGGCAAGTAAACCTAACAGATGGATGAGAGCCATTGATACTGGGTCAGATTTTTGGTTAGTATCAATACTCTTATCTAAAGCAATAAAACCGATATTATTTCGTTTAAAATATTCGAGAGCATTTAAACATTGGGATAAGCTACGTCCTAGTCGGTCAAATTTTGTAACGACTACGGTATCCCCCTCTCGGATATAATTAAATAACTCATCCAGTTGTTTCTGATTATTTAGAGCTTTACCAGAGTGCTTTCCAGTAAATATTTTTTTGCAACCAAACGCCTTTAATGCGTCCAGTTGTTCATTTAAATCTTGTCTTTGTGTGCTTACTCTTGCGTAACCGATTAAAGACATTAAATAAACTCCTTCTGTTTACAAAAAAGTAAAGCGTCGGTTAAGGCTATTTCTGGGCTACCGTATTGAGCATTAAAGCTATCAATAATCACTTTATTTATATCAACAATACGCCATTCAAATACACCGCGCCAAAAATAAACCTCGACATATCCAGAAAAATCTAACGGTAAAGAATAAATAATTGAGCCGTTTTCATCTCCCTCAAATTCAGGCTTTCTTAGCATTAAATAGCTGTTTTCCCACGTTCTAGGTTGTAGTATGCTTCTTGTAATTGATAGGTATTCCATTTTTTTTCCTTTCTTTTTTATATTTTGTTTGGATGTAAAAATTTATCTATTTTGCTTGTTTTTCTGATTTAAGATTTTATCTTGCTCAATTTCGCTCTTATAACGTTCAATTTCTTCGAATGATAATAAACCTTTTATTGCTATTTTACAGATATTTTTATTTAGTTCTTCTATGGCAAATACCTCATCTTTTAATTCGGGATAAATATTAAGTAAAGTATTAGAGATTCCTTTTATCCCTTTTGATGATAAACAATGTAATCCTATTATTTCTGCTGGTTTCATATGAAAATATATACTTTCATATATTATGTATCTATGGGTGTTATCAATATATTCTTTAGAAAAGTTTTTCCCAAATACAAAAAATGGGAGTGTTAACAAAATTATTGTTAATGCTTTTTTTTCTTTTTTCATATTTATTCCTTATGTTAAAAACTTTTAATTAATACAGATTTATACATTTTTAAGTTTAAAATAAGATCTGTGTTTTGTGGTTATAATAATTTCTCTATCCTAACAATGGCTAAGTTTTCACGATCAAAATATCAAATTTCAGATCTAGTGATATTATATTTAAGTTTGTGATTTGTTATAAATATAAATAACTCCATATTTTAGTATATTGAATTTTATAAATTATTACTTTCTTGAGCTTTCTTATAAAGTTTTTTAAAAACTTAATTTCTAAATATATTTGGGGGATGACGTAAATACGGATTTAACAATAATAAAATAAAACAAGAAAATACGGATAATGGAGCGATGGGGTTTCTTATGATTAAAATAATTTCATTAGGATTTATCGACTTTACTGGTTCAGTGGTTATAAATGCAAAAAATATCA
>NZ_PHGZ01000002.1 GCF_002795405.1 Caviibacterium pharyngocola
GTTTAATAAAACATTTAGAAAAACCGTGAGTTGAGAGACTGACGGTTTTTTTGTTTTTGAGGAAAATGGAAAAGTAGGTGTAATAGACAAAATGGTTGCTAAAAAGTGGGTTAAAGCCTTATAGTAACGGTATTATGTAGCAGTTGCACAAAGATTAAAAGCACTAAATAACTTAAAATCCCCAATACAAATAGTATGGGGATTTTTTATATGTCTGAACAAGGGTTGATTACACAATTAAAGAAAGAAATAGAAAGTGCTTATAAAGAAAAAGCCTATCTTTATCGGCAAATAAATGAATTACATAGTAAAATCGCTCAAATAGACGAAAAAATAAGCGTATATGAAAAAACAATGGAATATATCGATCCAACGATTACACTTAATAAAACGCCCATCCTTGCCAAACCTAGATCATTTAGAACAAGTATTCAAAAATTAGTAAGCCAAGTCTTTAAGGCAAACATAGAGCGGTGGTGGATGTTAGATGAATTAACTATTGAGATGCTTAAAATTGATAGGTGTATTTCCGTCGTTAATGTTGAGTTACTTACCCCTAAAATTTGTTTAGCGGTATATAATGTGTTACGCAAATTAAGAGCAAAAAATATGGTTGAGCAAAAGCTACTTCCTTTGCAAGGGCAAGTTGAACATTTTGGATACATTAAGCATTCAGCTTGGCGGCTTAAACAGATTTAAGTTTCCATCTCACTTTTATATTGCTATTTTTGTTTCCATTGCCAATAAACTTCTCGACGGCTAATTTGAGTTCTTATTATCCAACCACGTTGATAGAACTCATTGAGCTGTTTGCGAACGGAATCAAGATGCTTTTCAGATGGCGTACTATCGTTTTGTTCAATATTAAAAATTCGCTGAGTAAGTTCGCTGATAGTAAAGTCTTTGGTAGGGTTATCTCGCATAATTTGCAAGATATACTTACGAACTTTCCCCTTAAAGAGCTTGTATCTGCGGCGGTAGGTAAAATTTTCTGTATTATAGAGTATAATATCTTCTTCATTTTCACAAAGTGCTATCGCACGCTGTAATGCACCAATTTTAGAATCAAGTAAAGCGAGATGGTGTAATACTTGCTTACGTTCAAATTCCAATTCTTTCAATTTCTTATCTAAGGTATAAGCCATCATTTCCCCTACTGCCAAATCACTTCTTGATGGATGATTTTCCGCTGCCAATAACCGCACCATTCGTTTTGTTCGTTACTTGTTTCAAGGCATTTGCCGAGAATATCTCGAAACTGCCAACCATTATCTTTGCGACGATTATCTTCACGGTAAGCGATTTCATTGGCATAGTTGAGTAAATAGGTATTGCTCATTTTGTGAACGTGTCCGTAATACATGCGTTTAAAACGAGCGAAAAAGGATTCGGCTTGATTATTGGTTACGCCCAAACGACTACGATATTCATCTTTGTGATTGACGGTGCGTAGGTCATAATTTATCAGTAAGCTGTCGTAGGCGGTGCTTTCGTCCGTATTGATACGGCTGTTTTTCTCAATGTAAGCGTGAGCAAAATTTTTCACCACAGACTGCGTTTCAGAGTGGGCAACAAATACCAGCGAGCGTTTTGCTCCAAGATGAAGTGGATTTTCCGCTTTCTCATTCGCAGAAAAATGCTCACGAGCCACTATCACACAACGTTTGTTTGGGTTCTGATTTTCTTTCAAGCGATAATCAATACGGTCGGCTTTCTTATTTGCCTTACGAGGTGCAGGGTGAACGTAAGTGCCGTCCATATCTACTTCACCTGAAAGTGGTTGCATATCACGATGTTCAAGCATGGCTTTGCGTAGTTTGTGGCAAATGACAAATGCCGTGCGATAGTTGATTTTCGCATCACGAGAGATTTCTAGGGCTGATACGCCCTTAACCGCATTCACAAAGCGAATCAAAATATATAGGTAAGTTTTCAACGGTAACTTGTGATTAGCAAAAATTGTGCCTGATGTTACTGAAAAAGTGTGATGACAGTGCTTACAACGCCACTGCTTGCGCGAGGAAATGAAATAGGCTTTATGCTGCACACCACATTTCGGGCATACCACATTCTCTTTACCTCCCCAGTGAGCTTCGCACATAAGGTCAAACGCATCTTCTTCCGAGATATTCGCTATCTCAAAAGCAGAAAGCGTTTTGGCTTTCGGGGTGAGAAGGAAGTGCTGTGCCATAATGTTTCAGCGTTCAGAGTTGTTCCATTAAATTATTTAAATTCTTATTACAAATACGCTCAAATGCGATACAATAAAAACCGTTAAATGCAAATATACGCTCATTTGCGTTATTTGTCAATCTAAAAATGATTTTGGAATGTTCAAATGCGTATATCAGAAAGATTGAAACTCGTTTGTGAGTCTAAAAATTGGAAAATTAAAGAGTTTGCTAAACTCACAGGATTGCCCTACCGAACAATGCAGGGTTATGTTGGTGGCGAACGTGAACCGAATGCCGAAGGGATGGCCGCAATTGCTAAAGCGGGGGTAAACCTAAATTGGTTAGTAAGTGGTGAAGGTGAAATGTTCAAAGAAATCGAACAACAAGCCAACTTTAACCAAACAGAAATTGAGCTACTCAATAACTATCGAGCAATGTCGAATGAATTACAGAAAGCGGTAGAAGTGTCGTTTAAAGCAATTAATACAGAATTGAAATAATACTTGACAAGTAAAAGGAAAACCCAATGCTAATACAAGCCTACAAGCCTACAAGCCTACAAGCCTACAAGCCTACAAGCCTACAAGCCTACAAGCCTACAAGCCTACAAGTAGCTTATTCTCTAAATATCAACCTTGCAAATTTATTTTGGGAGGTTGCTAATGGCTAGGAAAGATAAAATTGTAACTCCTAGTGTTACTCAGAAATTACAAAGTTTAGGATATAACGTTGCTGATTGGGATGATAGTAAAACTACTTCTAAATTAACAGATGAAATTATTACGGTATTAAAAAAAGCATCTAAATCTGAGAATGGTAATGAAGGTTATCCTGATAGGATTTATTGTAATAAGAAAAAGAAGCTATTAATTCTTGTTGAAGAAAAACCAACAATGCAAGAACACAATATAGAAAGTATAAAATCTGGATGTATTGCTGGATTAAAGTGGTATTTAAAACAATTTCTATCAGAAAAATTTTCTTCTTGGAAAATTATTGGAATTGCAGTTAGTGGAGATTTATCTGATCAATATAAACATAAATTTAGTTGTTTTCTTATAGATAAGCAAAAAATAAGTTTGGCTGAAAATGTAAATGATTTTTTAAAAGAAAATGAATTTATAGCTTTATTTAATAATATTGATGAAGAGAAAGCTATATCAAAAGTAACTAAGGTTAGCAAGAAAATTAATAAACTATTGCGTTCAATTGATTCTCAAAAAAGACCAATTATATTAGCTGCTTTAATGATAAGTTTATATAGATCTGAAAAATATGATAATAATTTTCCTGATATTTATGAGAACTATACCTCAGAGCAAATATTAAACAACATTTACCCAACAGTAAAAAATATTTTAACGGCAGAAGATATACCTGAAGAAAAATTGAAATCTTTGGAGCTAGAGCTTAATTCAATAAATCAAGATCTATCATTAAAAAACACAAATATATTGAAAGAAATATTAAAAGAACTTGATGAAAACATAATCCCATTATTTAATGATACTTTCTCTACCACATCAAATTATGACATAATGGGAAAATTTTATGAAGAGTTCTTAAGATTTGCTGGAGTTTCAAATGTAAAAAAAGGAATTGTTCTCACTCCAAGACATATAGCAACTTTATTTACTAAATTAATTCCATTTAAGAAAAATGATAAAATCTTGGATCTATGTTGTGGTACTGGCGCATTTTTAATTGCGGGAATGAATAAATTACTAAGTTTAAAAGGTATAGATGTTCAAAATGTTAAATCTAACCAATTATTAGGATTTGAAATTAACCCAACAATGTACATTTGTGCAATATCAAATATGCTATTTAGAGGGGATGGCAAATCTAAGATCTATAATATGGACTCTATTAATGATGATAAAGTTAATAAAATAATTAGTGAATCAGCTCCTACAATTGGATTTATAAATCCACCATATTCAGGTAAGGAAAATAAAGAAGATCCAACACCAAAAGAAATCACCTTTCTAAAAAAAATGTTAGATAGTTGTTCAAGATATGGGATTATTATAGCTCCTTTATCGATGTACTTTAAAGATACTGAAGTAAGAAAAAAGATCTTAGAAAAACATACATTAAAATATGTTATTAATATGCCTAAAGATCTCTTTCAACCCAATGCATCTACTAGTACAGCTATTGCGGTTTTTGAAACTTATGTATCTCACAATTTTGATGAAGATGTAGTTTTTTATGATTTGCAAGATGATGGTTTCATCCTTTCTAAAAATAAAGGACGTACAGATATATATAACAAGTGGAATTTTATAGAATCTGAATTGCTAGACGAAATTTTAAATGGCTCTAAGTCTGACGATATTGTTATTTCTAGAGCTAGAATCAAAAAAAATGATGAATGGAATATTTACGCACATTCTCAACCTGATTATAGTAAATTAAATTCTCAAGATTTCTGTAATACTATTAATGATTACGTCATCTATCAAAGTAAAAAGGAATTAGGTCTTCTTGAAGAAGATAAAACAGAGTTTGAAATGATTAATGTTTTATCTAGTTATATTTTAGAAAAAAACAAAATAAATCCTAAATATCAATGTAAAACTAACTTAGAACTATTTGATAAAAATAGAAAATGGGAATATTTCAAAATTAGGGATGTTTTTGACAGAATTGAATCTACAAGAGGCACTACAACTTATGATTTAACTGAAGGTAATGAAATCCCTTATATAGCAGCTAAAAAGAAAAATAATGGATTTGATTATTTTGTATCTGAAGATGGAAATGAAGAGTATATATCTGATGGTAATGGTATTGTGTTTATTAATTTAGGGGATGGAAGTGGAGGATACTCAGTGTATCAAGCAGAGCGTTTTATTGGTATGAATGGAAAAACATCTGTTGGCTATTCGGATTACCTTAATCAATATAATGCTTTATTTTTAATAACTATCTTAGATAAGCAACGCTACAAATATTCTTTTGGTAGAAGTTGGACTGGACAGAGATTTGATCAAACTAAATTATATTTACCTTGTAAAGATAATGGCAGTATAGATTGGGAATTTATGGAGGATTATATACGCTCTCTTCCTAATGGAAATATTATTTAGCTTAAAAAGCCATACAATAAATCTTATTTATGATAATCAGAAGCAACCTACCTTTATAGTTGGTTGCTTTTGGTGTACATCAAATTTCGAAAAACGCCTCCTTATATTGTTTAAAATACAATCAATTAAACGCATTAAAAAATTTCTCTTGACAAGATTCACCCCTTATTCAAACTGACTTTTATTGAAAATGCAAAAAATCTCAAAAAATGCTTGACAAAAGAAAGTGTTTTTTGAAATTTTTTGCATTTTGATTTGAATATAGTTCAGAAAAGGGACGAAGACTGTCAAGCGAAATTTTTTAATGCGTTTAATTGCTGATATTTTAAACATTGTTGAGTGATTGTTTCATAAAAATCTTCCTTGCGTGTACAAATGTTCAGAATCAAATACTAGAAAAATCGCCAATCTGGAAATACAGATTGGCTTGGAGAGGTTTGTTCCTTAAACACTATACTAAATACCCAGATATGCACTCATAGTAAATAGGATTTAAGTAAGCATCTGAAAAGCAGTAGTAAATTTTATTTCTTCATTTTCATAAAACGGCAACCCAATCAATCTATAATGCGGTGTGTCCTGTTGCAATATGCGATCTTTGCCGTATTCATCAGTAATTGCTTGTAAGAAAGCTTCTTTCCATTGGTCTTTTTCTACTAAGTGATCACCTTTTGGCTCAATGAAAATTTGGTAATGCAGAAAATCTTGCATGCCGTTAGCGGTAGATTTTACTTTATCTTTTAACAGCAAAATAAAATCTGGCATAAATCCTTCGCCATCGGTGAAATTGCTTAGTTTCAGTACTTCTTCATTGCGTAATAAATGCACATCATATTTCGTTTGTAAATTTCCCATTCGGTGAGCAATAAAGGTAATTAGGTCTTCTTCCAACTTTGTGCCAGCAAAATGATCAAGAGCATACCACGAATGTTGTGTTACATTTGGCTTCACCTTGTCTTTATCCACCCATTTTTCTTTTGGCTGACCAAAAATCTCCCACAATTTTTTCGGGGTGAAGCTTTGCTGCCGATAAATGGCGTATGGGTTTGTTGCAAGTGTTTTTCCACTGCTTCTAACGCTTTCAAACATGCGTTTAATTTATCGTCTGAGGAAATCTCACCATAGCCATCCAGCCCTAAAAATTCCACTTGCCAATCTTTGAGCAGAATCGTTTGCAATTCAGCACGGCTGATAATGCCTAATTTTGTTTGCAAGCGCTCGAAATGGAACAAAGAATTACTATTTTTGCTTTTAATATGAATTGCTTTGGCGAAAATATGCTGTTCAATTTCTCCTAAAGTTAAAATTTCTGTGCGGTTTTCTTCTATGCCCAATTGCTGCACTTGTTCGGTGGTTTCATCGGCAGTGAAATGTGTTTCTTGCAGCACTTTGCTGTTATGCACTATGATTTTTAACACTGGCTTTAAGTCTTGCAAACTTGCCGCATTATTTGCCTTCGCATTCGGGTTAGGTACTTTTTTATTCGCCCAAATCAGCAAATTTCTAAAACTGTCATTCTCGGCAAGTTCAGGCTTAAGTGCAAATTTTAGTTTCACTTTGTTGTTACTAGTTTCAGATAGATAGCCATCTTTGCGTAATTCGTCTTTCAGCTCGGAAATATAGCGAGATTGCTCATCAAAGGTGTAATAAAACAATTCTTCTAAAATTTTCAGCTCGTGTTCAACACCCTCAAATTTTCGTTTATTCGGTAATTTGCCTTCAAAAGCAAAGGGATAATAACGCACACCACGCCCAATCAGTTGCTTTTCAGAAACAGTTGTGGCGGCAGTTTTGCCTGATCGTTTATTTGAGCCACCACCATTTTGCCCTTCATACAATCTCACAATGTCGAACAAATTCAGCACGTCCCAACCTTCGGTTAGGCGATCTACTGTGAAAATAGCTCGCACAGGGTTATCTGCTGCTTCCAAGTTATTCAGCAGTTTTTCAGTTTCCACATCGGTTTTTTCTTTCTTGGTTTTGTTGGTTTGTGAGTTGGTGATAATCACATTATGCGGCTGATAATTTTCCTGCACCCATTTTGCCAAGTGAGCGTGGCTTAGTCCTTGTGCCTGCATAAAACGCAAAGCCTGTTCAGTGCGTGTTTTACCTTGCTGATTGGCGTTTTCCGCATCATTCAACTGGCTGGAAAGTACAGTCAAAAAAGTAAAATCTTCGGCATTTGCCTGCTCCGTCCATTGTAAAAATTGCTCATAATCAGCACGAGATTCATCAATAGTTTTACTGCGAAATAGCATAACTGGCTTGAAGTTAGCAATGCCATATTTTAAGGCAAGTTGATGGCGATACCACGCAAATAGCAAGGCATGTAGCACACGTTCTTTTTTCGGCAATTGCGATGAAACAAGGTTAATGTCCTTGGTGTAGCCCGCTTGCAAAAATGCTTTCAACGGGAATTTAGTAATGATTTTATCGGCATATTTTCTCGCCACGTCTTCACTTTCAGGCAAGGTAGCGGTAAATTCCAGCAACACATTTTCACTTGGCTTACCATTTTTGCGTAACAGCAAATCTAGTACCAAATGTTCCCAGCCTTTGCGTTCGATTTCATCATCGCTCGCCTTGCCATTCAATTCCGTGCTTAAATCCAACGGCATTTGTTTTTTACTTTTGGTCTGTGAGTTTAAATGATGGGCTTCATCGCCTAACATCACGAGTTTCAACTGATGTAAATCTGCCAAAGTGGTTTGATTTTCTCGTTCAATATGTACATCATTATACAGCTTTTGAATGCTAGTAAATTTAATTTCAATGCCATTTGGATTCGGACTAAACGTCTCCACTTTTTTTATGGGAATCACATTATCACCCAGCAAAATTTTTGGCTGAAATAAATATTTATAATGCAAGCTGTCGATAAAATTGTTTTCGGTTTTATCCACAATATTATTTTGATTCACAAAAAATAGAAAATGACGATAGCCTTTTTCAAAATAATAAAGTATCAGTGCAGCCATCATCATTGTTTTGCCTGCTCCAGTTGCCATATTAAATAGCAAATGGGTTGGTTTATTTTTTAATTCTGGAAAATCTTTAAAGTTTTTGGTTCGTTCAAAAATCAGAAAATTTTCCAATGCCGATTTTTGCCAATCAAAAAACGGATATTTTAGGTTTTGGTTGACAAATTTAGGAATAGTTAATTTCTCTTCATCGCCGTCGTCTAAATAGATCTCCTTACGGCGTTCAATAATATCAAATAACGTCTTTTCCATTATTTCATTCCGTAAAATTCTAATGTTAAATCTTTATCTTCTTGATTTAATCCACACTCAAATTGGCTATCATTCATATCAGACACATTTATATAAAGTTGATTTAAATCCAACATTTCCAACATCATCTGCTTTTGTTCATCTAACGTTAAGGCTAAAAATTCGGGTTCTTGGCAAATTTCATTGGCAAATTTTTGCACGTTGACGTTATATTTTAAGAAATATTTGTCACACAATTCGGTAAACAAGCGGTCTAATTCCACCCAATTATCGCAAGCCAAAATGGCGGCTTTCGCCTGTGCATTCCACTCACCTAATTCGCAATAGACAAATTCGCCACCACCTTGCCAGTTTATCTCTTTAGAAATACCACCTTGCTCGCCGTCAATCACTTTTTTTAACCGCTCCACTGCAAGGGTTTCCACATAATCCATCTGTTCGATGCCAATATATTGTCGCCCCATTTTATGCGCCACAGCAGCGGTTGTCCCTGATCCGAGGTGGTAGTCAAGGACGATGTCAGATTCGTTTGTAGCTGTATTGATTAAATACGAAATTAGACTTTCAGGCTTTGGATATTTAAAAAGATCTTTTTGAAATAACTCAAATAGTTCTTTTTTGGCATCTTCATTTGTCCCTACACCACATTCTATTTTACTAATGAAATTAGATGGCTTTTTATTGCGCTCTCCTTCTCGAATATAACGAATAGCAAATTTTTCAGATTTAATAATAAAAGTTGTATTATTTTCAATTTCCTTTGTTATTGTGCTTTGTGTCCATTTGAAATTACCTGATAATTTGAAAGGAGTACTATTCCAACCATTACAAACAACTAACTCACTTTCCAGCGTTGTTTTATCTTTTTTAGCAGGATAATAAATTCCGTCAGGAATTTTAAATTGTACAGAAAAAGCAGGAAACTCTAAGGTATTTAAAGCATTACTTTCGTTTAATAAAGGCATATCTCCACCTTCAACTATACCCCCAAATAGTCCTTCAAATGTATTTTTACGATAACATAAAACATACTCTAATTTTTTTCTGACATTTTTGGATAATGATGGTGGAGTAGCTGTTTTCATCCACATAAAATAAGCAATGAAGTTTTCTTTTGTAAAAATATCGTCCATTAACAATTTAAGATGTGCTAATCCATCATCATCAATTGATACAAATATAACACCATCATCTGTTAATAATTCTTTTGCAATCTCTAATCTATTTTTCATAAATGTTAGCCAAGTAGATAACTTAAAATTAGAGTTATAAGCAAAACTATCTTCCGCCTTAGTTTTTCTAAAATAATACGGTGGATCAATATAAATCAATTTTACTTTGCCCCGAAATTGCGTGGCGAGAGAATGCAGGGCAATAAGATTATTGCCTTTAATAATGAGATTTTCAGTAGGTGTGCCGTCAGTGCGACGTTTGATTTGTGTAACGGCACTTTTACCGTCTTTAGTGTAGCGAGAAAAATGAGTAAGAGCCTTGGGATCAAATAAACGGTCTATTTCATCAAATGCTAATACTTGATTGAAAAAAATTTCTTGACGTTTCGTTATTTGTTTAGTGTACAATTGAGCTGAGCTGAGCTGAG
>NZ_PHGZ01000020.1 GCF_002795405.1 Caviibacterium pharyngocola
CGGTATTATGTAGCAGTTGCACAAAGATTTAACTCACCAAATTTCTTAACATATCCTCATTGTGTTAATCATCAATGAGGATTTTTTATGTCAGAAAGTCACCTTGTTTCCCAGCTTGCTAAGTTAATTGAAAGAAGTTACAAAGAAAAAGCAATCGTCTCTTATCAAATTGCACAGCTAAACGACCAATTAAACTTGCTCGGCGAGCAGATACAGTCTTTTGAGAAAACGCTCGGTTATCTCGATCCCCATTTTGACTTTAAGTCTATTCGTAAAGTCTTTGATGCTGAACGGTTGGTGCGTAAACAGTTATTTGAAGGCAGCATACAACAGCTTATTGCCGAAGTATTCAAACGCGAGAACCATTGGCGGACGTTACATTCGCTCACCAGTGATGTCATGAAACTGGATAAGGGCTTGCAATCAGGTTATCGCATTATCGTGGGGCGTGAACATCAGTATGCGGTGGGCAACGCACTTCGTAAACTGTACAAGCAAGGGATTATTGAAAGGGAAGAAACGTATTTACATCATAAAGCGAAAAGGCGTGGGATTTTTGCGCGGTCTAAATGGCGGATAAAAGCAATTGAAGCCTAGAAAATAGCGGTGTTTGCCGCTATTTTTATGCTTTCAATTTCCACAGTGCCACCTTATGCGCCTTATCCGATTCTCGCTCAACAATACCCTTCTTGAGTAGTCTATCCATCGCAGCGTGAACATTCTTAATATAGGTGCGGTTTACTAGGGTATTCGGTTGATTATCCGCAATTAAGATTTCGCGTGTGATTTCTTCCACTCGCCAATAACGATTTTGCTCGGTTTTGAGTAAACGGATAATCAAGGTCGCTGAATTGGTGTTAAAACGGCGACGACGTGTGCGATATTGGAATTGTGCCGTGTTGTATTCGGTAATATCTTGATGTTCTTCTTCCATTATTTGAATGGCTTTGCGTAAGGTGTAGATTTTGTCGTCAAGCAAGGCAAGATGTTGTTGCACCTGTTTACGCTCAAATTCTAATTCTTTGAGCTTTTTATCCAACGTATATGCCATTACATCACCAACCGTTCTACTTGTCTATGATGCCCTTGCCAGTAGCCTTTCCAGTGATTATCTGATGAAGTGGCAAGGCATTTGTTGGTAATGTCTTTAAAAATGGTGAAATTATCCAGTCTGCGCGTATCTTCTCGGTAGGCAACTTCATTGGCATAGTTATCAAGGTAGATATTACTCATTTTATGCACTTGACCGTAATACATACGCTTAAAGCGAGAAAAATAACTTTCCGCAAGGTTGTTTGTGATACCTTCATCGCTACGGTATTCTTTTTGGTGGTTTACGCGGTGTAGGTCGTAACGTACCATTAATTCATCGTAAGCGGCATTTTCATCGGCGTGAATACGGCTGTTTGGCGCAATGTATGCCGTGGCGAGTTTTTTCACGGTGTCGGTATTCTCAGACAAAATCGGAAATGTCAGCGTTTTCTTCGCACCAACACATAGTGGATTCTTTGCGGTTTCTTCTGCAGAATAACGTTCACGCATCACCAAAACCGCACGTTTGTTTGGGTTACTATTCGCTTTTAATCGTCTATCCACTCGTTCAGATTTCTTATTCTTTGGGCGTGGGGCGGCATGTACATACGTGCCGTCAATATGGATTTCGCCTTGCAATGGGAAAAGCGCACGCTGTACCATTAAACTTTCACGAATTTTATGTGAAAGGGCAAAGGCGGTTTTGTACTGCACACACAAATCACGCGAAAGCTGACACGCAGAAATCCCTTTTACCGCATTAACGAATAGCGCAATGGCATATAAATAGGTTTGAAGGGGTAATTTATGGTTGGCAAAAATCGTGCCTGATGTAATCGAAAAGGTATGTTTACAATGCTTGCACCGCCACTGTTTGCGCGTAGAAATAAAGTAAGCTTTATGCTGTACACCACATTTCGGGCAAACAACCTGCTCTTGACCTCCCCAACGTAATTCACATAAAAACGCAAACGCTTCTTCGTCAGATAGGCGCGCTATCCGCAACGTAGAAAGCGTTTTCGCTTTGGAATTCAGTAGGAAGTGTTGTGCCATAAGACAGAATGTAAACCTTTGTGTTGTTAATTTATCGAATGAATTATTGGTTTATCGAATAAATCATCAGTAATTACAAGCTTAAAAATCATTAGTAACTACACGCTCAAATGCGATATAATTTAATTCATTAAGTGCAAATATACGCTCATTTGCGTTATTTGTCAATATAAAGCACGATTGAGAATGCACAAATGCGTATATCAGAAAGATTAAAACTCGTCTGTGAGCATAAGAATTGGAAAATTAAAGAGTTCGCAGAGCTGACAGGATTACCCTACCGAACAATGCAAGGCTATATCGGCGGCGAGCGTGAGCCGAATGCCGAAGGTATGACCGCAATCGCTAAAGTGGGGGTGAACTTAAATTGGCTAGTCAGTGGTGAAGGTGAGATGTTTAAAGAAACCGAACAACAAACCGACCTGAATCAAACCGAAATTGAGCTACTTAATCATTATCGAGCAATGTCAAATGAATTACAAAAAGCGGTAGAAATATCGTTTAAAGCAATCAATACAGAGTTAAAATAATACTTGATAAATAAAAGGAACCTCCCAATGCTAATACAAGCCTACAAGCCTACAAGCCTACAAGCCTACAAGCCTACAAGCCTACAAGCCTACAAGCCTACAAGCCTACAAGTAGCTTATTCTCTAAATATCAACCTTGCAAATTTATTTTGGGAGGTTGTTAATGGATAGAACATCTATTATTAATAGGATTGGTATTTAATACCATATATCTAATATTGAAGGTGGGGAATATAGTTATGTTGCAGCAGCTGGAAGTAAAAAATCTTTAGTTGATGCTCTTGGTTATACACCCAAACATTTTAAATTAGATATTCGTTTTGAATTTGATAATATTGTTATTTTGATAGAAACTAAACAACAATTTGTTAAAAATGATGAAGATCAATTAAGGGAATATTTAAATGAGGAAAAAGCTTTACATCATAGTAAAAAGGTTATTTGCATTTTAGCTAATACTAAAAATGATCAAATTAAAGTTTGGAAATCATTTATTGATGATGATCATTTCCTTGAAAATGAAAAGGTTATTGACACATTCGAACACTATAAATCTTTATTTGTTGAAAACAAACAAAATAATAGAGAGAAAGTCTTAAAAAACACTTATGATTTAAATGAGTTATTACACAAAAAAGACATTGATGAAAAATTAAGAAGTCAATTTGTAGGTACAACTTTATTGTATATCAAAGATACTATTAATAAACAAGGGTATGATCTTATTGATGAAGATACCTGTAAAAAACTAAAACAATTTTGGTCTAATCTTTCCGAAAAACAAATCAGAGCTGGTATTGAAGATACTTTATCTGGATTGTTAAATGGATCTGAAAACAAAACTAAAAAAATTGAGTTAATTCAACAAAATGTGCTTGCAAATCAAAAAATAAAGAGATTAACAACTACTGATTGGGTAAAGATCTTAGATACTATAACAAAAAATATTTATGCCTATATTGATACTCAAAGTTCTGAAGGACAAGATATTTTAAATCTATTTTTTATTGCATTTAATAAATACACAGGTAAAGCTGATAAAAATCAGGCTTTTACACCTGATCACATTACTGAATTCATGTGTAGAATTACCGATATTAACCGTAATAAACGAGTTTTTGATGGCACTTGCGGTTCAGGAGCATTCCTAGTACAAGCTTTAGTAAAAAAATTATCTGATTGTCATGCGATGCAAACAACTAACGAACAAAAATTATCTTGGGCAGAAACAGTAAAAAGAGAGCATATTTGGGGTATAGAAATTGAAGAAAATGCTTATGGGTTAGCTACAACTAATATGCTAATTCATGGTGATGGTAATAGTAATATCAAATTAGGTAACTTATTTGAAAATAAAACCTTTATTGAAAAAGCCAATCCTGATGTAATTTTAATGAACCCACCTTATAACGCAAAACCAATTAGTATACCATCTATATATAAATCATCTTGGACAAAAGCTGCTAAGGAAGGAAAAGAAGATCCGACCAAAGGAATGGTTTTTATTCAATTTATTTCTGACTGCATAAAAGAGATGAATGAGCAACGTTTAGCCAATGGCGAAGAAATAAAAGAAGTAAAATTAGCTGTATTATTACCTGTCGCTGTGGCTATTGGTACAAGCAATATTTTAACTGAGGCAAAACATAAAATACTTATTGATAATACCCTTGAAGCAGTATTTTCATTACCAAATGAAATTTTCTATCCGGGGGCATCTGCATCTGCTTGTTGTATGGTATTTACACTTGGCAAACCACATAAAAATACTGATGGCACAATAAATCAAACATTTTTTGGGTACTATAAGGAAGATGGATTTAAGAAAAAGAAAAACTTAGGGCGAATTGAACAGTTTGATGAAGAAAATAATAGCCTTTGGAAAAAAATTGAAAACGATTGGATTGCGATGTATCGCAATAAAACTATTGTGGATGGCTTATCAGCAATGGCGGTAGTTACTGGAAATGATGAATGGCTTTGTGAAGCTTACATGAAAACCGATTATAGCAAACTTACCAAAAACGATTTTCAACAAACTATCAATAGTTATCTTGCTTATCAAATAAAAATTGGAAAAATTTATGAATCTTAATATATCGCATTGGAAACCATTTCTGTTAAAAGATTTATTTAATATTCAATATGGTTCAAACCTTGAACTAAATACTTGTACGGAATCCAATGATGAATATGCAATTAATTTTGTTAGCAGAACCGAAATAAATAATGGTATTTCAGCTAAAGTTGCCAAGATGGAAAATATTAAACCTCAAAAATCAGGTTTGATCAGCGTTGCTGCTGGAGGCAGTGTATTATCTTCATTTTACCAATCTGAACCATTTTATAGTGGTAGAGATTTATATACATTAGAAGCAAAATACAATATCAGTGAATATGCCAAATTTTTTATTATTACATTGATAGAAGCTAATAAATTTCGTTATAGCTATGGTCGCCATAGCAAATAAGACTATACCAACAATAGAAATACTTTTACCAGTAAGAATAAATGGTAATGAGCATCAGCCTGATTGGGATTTTATGGACAATTATATAAGATCTTTGTCGTATAAGCCACTTACTACAAAAAACAAATATAATATGCCATTTGAATTAAATATTAATGAATGGGAAAGTTTTGAAGTAGGACGTGTATTTCAATGCGAAACAACTACTATGTTGGTTAAAGATGATTTAAGCGATGGTAACATACCATTTATCTCTCGTAGTGGTGAGAATAATGGTTGTACTGGCTATGTTGATATTGATGAATCTTATGTTGTAAAAGGAGGATGTTTAACTATTGGTGCTGAGGGTATTTATAGCTTTTTCCAACCAGAAGATTTTGTAACTGGTAACAAAGTTTATACTTTAAGAAACGATAACCTGAATGTCTATAATGCTATGTTTGTCAGCACTATTCTCAATAACGAATATTATCGTTTTTCCTATGGGAGGGCAAGAATCTTAGGGAAATTACAAAAAGAAATCATTAAGTTACCTATTGTAAAAAATCCGAATGGTTCTCCTCTTATTGATAAATCTAAGCAGTATTCTGATACAGGTTATATTCCTGATTGGGATTTTATGGAAAATTACATAAAATCTTTGCCTTATGGTGATAGATTGTAATCGACTAAATAGGTGTAATGAAAAAAGATTAGTCTTTAAGGCGTTACACCAAAATTTTAAAATTTCTCATTCAAACAAAAAAATAGCATTAAGTAAATTGTAGAAGATATGAAAGAAGCAGATCCAATCGGTCCAGCGCCACTGTATGACGACAAATATCCGTACAGTCCACGCATTATGGGTAATCCTTACCCACAAGCATTACCGATGAACTTACGTTAATTAACAGATTTCAACTAATTTATTCATAAGAGAAAAAAGGCAACCTTATCTTCGGAAAGGTTGCTTTTTATTTGTACAGAATTCAATTTAAACCATTCTTTTGAATTGTTCAAAATATCATCAATCAAACGCATTAAAAAATTTCCCTTGACAACATTCAACCCTTATTCAAGCTAACTTTTCTTAAAAATGCAAAAAATCTCAAAAAATTCTTGACAAAAGAAAAAACTTGACAAACACCTCTTAATATAATACCTTATTTCCCACAGAGAATAGTCCCTTTATGATGACTTTCGTTTTTTAAGCTGTAAAAGGTTTAAAAGCAGTAGAGTTTTCATGAAGGGATTTTTGTTTCTATGGCACAGCATTTTGCATTATCAGCGGCAGCACGCCAGCTATCTTCGGATGGCTTGGCACTGCTTTCTGATGCCGAAATTCTTGCCTTATTGAAACAAGCTCGTTGGGGAAATGCGGATGAGATGAATGATGTCGTTTGTCCGCATTGCCATATCCGCCACCACGCTTACTTCATTTCTACTCGCAAACAATGGCAATGCAAACATTGTCAGCACCGCTTTTCGATTACCGCAGGCACGATTTTTCAAGGTGCAAAATTACCACTGCACAAAATTTTGAAAGCCATTCTGTTCTTTTCAATACCGAGCAAAGGTATATCAGCAATTGCGTTATCGCATCATCTTAACGTGCAATACAAAACCGCTTGGGTACTGTTGCACAAATTCAGGGAAAGTCTAGATAAAGCCAAAGATTTAACACAGCTTAAAGGTGAAGTGCATATTGATGGGGCTTACACGAATTACTACATTCGCCCTAAAAACTTTCGCCATAAACGCATTGATAGACGGAAAAAGCGTAATCAACGCCCTGATAAATCTTGTGTGTTGGTATTCCGCCAACGTGCTGCCAATCAAGCGGTAATGAAAGGCGCAGACCGCACCATTGTTGCGTTAGTGAAAGAAGAAAATGCAGACGACATTTTGCAACTCACTCAACGCTTAGTGAAACCCAACAGCCGTATTCATGCGGATGAAAATCCAGCGTATGACAGTCTCGCGTTTCATTATGACTTATGGCGTGTCAATCACTCGCAAGAATACTGTTCGATAGACGGCATCACCAACAATCTTGCGGAATCCTTTTTCGCAAGACTACGGCGGGCAATTACAGGGGTATATCACAAAATGAGCAATAAATACTTACTCTACTACGCCAATGAAATGGCGTGGCGAGAAGATAATCGCCGTAAGAGCGTTAAAAATAAATTTGAACAACTTTTACACTGTTGTTTGAATACCTTGCCATCACACGATTTTGTCGGTTATTGGCAAGGCAACAAGAAAGCTGAAGCCGTATTCGGCTTGGCAAACTTAACAGCTTCCAATGACCCACAACATTTAATCGCAGCCTAAACAAAAGGAAACACTATGACACAATCAACCCTAAACGCAGATTTAAGCAAAATGTCCTATGACGAATTTCAAGACTTTATGAAAGGATTAGCCTTGCTTTATTCAGGTACAAGCAGCAATCACAACTTTATTTCCATCTTTAATGATTTGCGCAGTATCGCCAAACGTGTTGAACGCCTACCGTTCGATTTTTTCACGATTTATGGCGCGTATGAAATCAAAGATAATCAGGTGGTGGTTGCTGTCTTTAGAATAGATATTGATTCACCTGCCGACGATAATACCGCGCCCAATATGACAAGCGTTGAAGTGAGTTTTGCAGACGATGAACGCAACTTACGCTGTTCAGCCCGCATAAGAAAATATCTCACGCAACCTGAATATGTGGCACGTTGTGAATTAGCTTACCCACCTGTGATGGAAGATCTACTGTGGGAAAAAGAGTACGAAAAACGCCGAGGGACAAAGGTAAACCTCAATTTAAGCGAAGAAGATAAAAAACTGCTTTTGGCGGGAGCAATAAAACCTAAACATTGTTAGTACGGTTTAATGTAAAAATACCTTTAGTTTAGAGGAACTAAAGGTATTTTTTTATGGGTAAAAGGTTGATTTTGGTGTTTTGTGCAACTGCTACATAATACCGAAAAAGCGATTATATTTGTTTCATATTTTGAAACAATGAGAGCAAAAAATGGATAGACTAACGGCAATTAAAGTCTTTTTAACGGTGGCGGAAACAGGCAGTTTTACTGCTACGGCGGATAAATTAGAGATGTCGAAGCCGATGGTGTCAAGGCACATCGCCTTGATTGAAGAATGGTTGAACGCACGGCTTTTTCATCGTACAACACGGCTTGTTACGCTCACGGAAGCGGGTGAGCAAGCGGTGAGATATTGCCGACAAATTGCAAATTTGGTGGAAGATGTTGAGCAAGAAGCGGTGGAGCAAGACGGCGAATTGCGTGGTGTGATTCGGCTAACCTCCAGCCTTTCTTTTAGCACTTCGCATTTATTGGGTGCGTTGCACCAGTTCCAAACTTTGCACCCAAATTTAAAAATTCACCTGAATTTAAGTGAGGAGAGTTTGAATTTGGTGGAGGAACGGATTGATCTTGCCATTCGTATCAGCAGCAGCCCTAATCCAGCTTTAATTGCCCGACCACTTGCCCCTTGTCATTCGGTGCTGGTGGCAACAGCTGATTATCTCGCCCGTTTCGGCACACCGCAACTGCCGAAAGACCTGCAACAACACCGCTGTTTGGCTCACTCCAACGTTAACCGCAGCGAATGGAGCTTTAGTCAAAATGGCGAGCAGATTCAGCTAACCTTGAATAACGTTTTTAGCACCAACGAAGCGAGTTCATTAAAGCAGATCACGATGCTTGGCGGCGGTATTTCAATGTTGCCACGTTATTTGGTGGAAGAGGAGCTCAATGCTGGCACCTTAGTGCCACTTTTAACCGATTGGGAGTTGCCGAAAATGCAGGCTTACGCCCTTTATTCTTCACGCAATAAATTGCCAAAAGCGGTGCGGATTTTGTTAGATTTTCTAGTAGAATGTTTTAAAGATAAGCCTTGGTAGTTGTTAGGAGTAAAAATGGCTATGTTAAAACCTCACCATTTAAATGATTTTATTGCCCAAAAATTACAGGAAGAGGATATTTTCGGATTATTAAATGACATTTGTGATTGGTTGCGAAGCGATCAAACCAATGTTTCAGCAAATTTTTCTTTGCTCATTCACACCTTAAAACAGGATCGCCCGTTAGCTGAGCAATTTGCGGGGGCGTTATGTCGCTGGATCTGTTCAATGCGATTGTATCCGTTGTTTATCAGCCGAGGCATTTTAAGCCGTAGCGGATTCGGGCGAGAAATGAAAAAACGCCTGTATGAAAAGATTAATCCGTCTTTTAAAGATAGCAGCGATTTGCGAGATGTGTTCTTTCTGTTGTTTAAAGACAAAAACGATAGCGAATGGCTAAGCCTTATTCCGTTGGCAAAATGGGATAAATTATTCCGTTTGCTTTATCGCAAAACCACGCCGCACGAGCGTGAAACTTTGCAAAATCACTTCCGTTATGAAGGGCTTTTTGCGATCAAAATGCTCTCTATTTGGATTGCAGCGGAAGATATTGAACCTGAATTAATGCGGCTTGATCCAAGTTTGCTTAGTGCAGATAGCCCTTTTGTCGAATTACAAAAAGAGGTGTCCCTTTGGATAGCAGCCCAAAATCAACAACAGCCTTTTGATGATGCTCATTTACAAGTGATGTTTGAACAGAGTAAATCGTTAATCGAACGGTTGCAGAAAAAAGGGGCAACACAGGGTTCATCGCTTGGCGTGGCATATCTACTCGAACGTCTAAGTCAAAGTTTAGAGCGTTTGTCGGTGTTGATGGGCGTATTTGCGTCTAACCGCTTTTTGCCTCGCCGAATGTTGCTGTTGATCGCCAATCTTGCACAGGCTTCGGCGGATAAACATAGCGTAAGAAGTTTGCTGAAACAAAGTGTACGAATGCTCTCCCGCAGTATTACACAAAATGCAAGCGATCACGGTGAGCATTATATTGCCCATTCCAGCAAGGAATATTTCGCCATGTTCTATTCTGCCGCAGGCGGTGGTGTGTTGATTGCGTTAATGGCACTTCTCAAAATTTATTTAGGCACAGTTGTTGATGACAAAGTGTGGCGAGGCGTTTTAGAAGGGCTAAATTATGGCTTTGGTTTCACCTTAATTTTTATGCTGCATTTTACCGTAGCAACCAAACAGCCAGCAATGACTGCCGCACGATTTGCCGAAGCCGTTGGGCAACAGCAAGGTAAAGCGGTGAATACAAAATTGGCACAATTATTGATGGACGTAATTCGCTCGCAAACTGCAGCGGTGCTAGGCAATGTGCTGATTGCGGTATTGGTGGCAAGTGTGGTGGCAACTAGCTATGAAATCTTTGCAGATAAACCTTTGCTCACTCAAGATCAAGTGGCATATCAACTGCACTCCATTGATCCGCTAAGCGGTACTTTATGGTTTGCTGCCATTGCAGGCGTGTGGCTTTTCTGTGCAGGCATTATTGCAGGATTTTTTGATAACCGTTGTAACTATTTGAATATGCGAATGCGATTAACGGAACACCCGCTTTTAAAACGGATAATGCCGTTGAAAACGCGAGTCGCTTTTGCAGAATATATCCATAAAAATTACGGTGCAATTATGGGTAATCTGTGCTTTGGTATGCTGCTTGGTTTAACGGGCGTGGTTGGCTATCTTTCTGGCTTGCCGTTGGATATTCGCCATATTGCCTTCTCTTCAGCAAACGTGGGTTATGCGGTGGTGAGCGGTGATTTAGGCTGTGGCATTTTCCTGCAAAGTCTGTTTTTTATCTTACTCATTGGCACGGTTAATTTGGCGGTGAGTTTTTCGCTTACGCTGTTTGTTGCTTTGCGTTCTCTGAATGCAGAAATTGATAGCTGGAAAAATATTGCTCAAGCCTTCTGGCAACAGGTGAAACGACAACCATTGAGTTTGTTCTTTCCTGTGAAAATGGAGAAAGAACAGTAATAAAAGAGCGGTCAGATTTTCGTGATTTTTTGCAAAAATTTCACAAAATCCGACCGCTCTTTTTTATTC
The DNA here is from genome assembly GCF_002795405.1 of Caviibacterium pharyngocola. Classification (GTDB taxonomy): domain Bacteria; phylum Pseudomonadota; class Gammaproteobacteria; order Enterobacterales; family Pasteurellaceae; genus Caviibacterium; species Caviibacterium pharyngocola. Next base: position 11,031 of record NZ_PHGZ01000020.1, read on the forward strand.
TGCTAGCTCGGTTTGTTCGTGGGTCATTAGTTCTTGCCCAACGCCTGTTAATAAGCTGAGATAACGTTCATAATGCTTAAGAATATCGGCAATTAACTCTTCGTGAGTCATATATTGCACATCATAGCCGTTTCGCCCGTCAAAGAAATAACTGATTGGTTCATAAACCGTGTTTTGCTGAATATGCGGCAAGGTTTCATCTTTCACCAACTGCTCGGCAATTTCCCGTTCAACGGAACGAATGCCATATTTAAAATCTTGCAGCGAATCTTTGTGGATCACAAATTCGACAAAAGGCTCATCGGCGGTGAAATCCGATAACACATCAACAGTTAGATCGTATTCCGAACGTAATTCATTTCGTAGCTCTCGCATTGCGGGTAATGCCGTTTGCTTGAGAAACTTCAGGATATCTTTGTCTTCCGTCGGGTTCATCATCTGTTTTAAGCGAGATTTCCAACGTTCGCCCGTCCAAAGTACCGTGGTCGGGTTAAATTTTGCTTCGAAATATTGTTTGTCTAGCCATAACGCTTTCGCAAGGCTGACACAAATTATCGCCATCAACATCGCAAAGGGAAGCGCGGTGATTAATGTCATTGTTTGCAACGTTGCCAAACCGCCTGCACCTAATAGCGTAATTGCCACCAGCGACATCAACACGCCCCACATTACCGCTTGCCAGCGAGGTGAAGCCAAGCTTTTATCTCGTGAGGCAATATTGTTTAGTACATAAATACCTGAATCCGCCGAAGTGATAAAAAAGAGAGCGATACAACTTAAGGCAACCAAACTCGTTAAACTTGAAAGCGGTAAATAATCTAAGAATTTGAACAGTAAGGTTTCAGGGCTTGAAGTCATTGCCGAAAGCGAACCTTGTGCAATACTGCTGTCAAACCAAATGGCACTATTCCCAAAAATCGTGAACCACAGTAAGCAAAATAGGCTTGGAATTGCCAACACACCGAAGACAAATTCACGGATTGTGCGACCACGAGAAATGCGAGCAATAAACAAGCCGACAAAAGGTGCCCAAGAACACCACCACGCCCAGTAAAGAATTGTCCAGCCGTTAAACCAGCCGATATGTTCTGACTCATAAGCAAAGGTTTTGAAGCTAAGCGGAATTAAATTGCTTAAATAAGTCCCAATATTTTCACTAAACGCAGAGAGCAAATAGCGTGTTGGACCTGTGAACAAGACGAACAACATCAATAAAATCGCTAAGCCTAAATTAGTTTCGCTAAGAATTTTCACGCCTTTGCCCACGCCTGAAATGGCAGATAACACCGCAAGGAGCATTACGACAATAATCACGCCAACTTGTAAGCCAAAATCGCCATTTTCAAACCAGCCTAAGGTGTGTAATCCTGAACTCAGTTGTGCCGCACCGAAGCCTAAGGTGGTAATAATCCCGAATAAGGTTGCAATAAGTGCCATAATATCGACGATATCGCCGATCTTGCCGTTAATTTTCTCTTTAAAAAGCGGGTAAAAACAAGAACGCAATGCTAGTGGTAATTTATAACGGAAGGCAAAATAAGCGAGAGCCAATGCAATCACACCATAAATCGCCCACGCGTGAATGCCCCAATGGAACACGGTATGCAAAAGTGCCTCTTGAGTACGTTGAGCTAATGAGCCTGAAGTGATTTCCGAATTATAGTGAGAAAGCGGCTCGGCAACGCCGAAGAACATCAATCCTACGCCCATTCCTGCAGCAAACAGCATTGCCAACCAAGAAAGGAAACTAAATTCAGGCTCTTCTTCGTTTGTGCCGAGTTTGATATTGCCGAAATTACTGATTGCAACAAAAATCAGAAAAAAGAGAAAAATCGAACAAATTAAAATATAAAACCAACTAAAATACTGAAAAATACCTGACTTTAGCCCATCTAAAACAGCTTGCGTTTGCAAAGGCAGCAGTAAGGTGCTTGCAACCAACAGCACGACAATCAATAGCGTTGCACCTGTTACAAACGGATTAAATGAAGATTTTTCACGCCAAAAAGTACTGAATGTCATAGATACTCCTGTTTTTTAACCTATTAAATCGCCGTCACAAATGCTGCTAACCCAAGCACGACACCCGGTGAATTAGCTAAGGCAACAGGTAAATCACGTTTTTCTTTAAATAAACCATAGCAAACCCAAAGGGTGCAGTTGACTGCGGTGGCAAGGGGTTGAATCAATCCACCTTTGTTGCCGTCTAAATTTAAACCGATTTGTTCTAAATACGACACATACATACACACAGCGGTAAAAGTCGCCACCCAACCTAAAATAGTAATAAAACGTTCGTTCATTATTTCTCTCCTAAAATTTTGCAAAAATAAACCAATGAGCAAATGCCAAGTAACTTGCTCAGAAAAAAGTAGGATTTGTTGATCTTTTGAGAATATAAATTACACCAAGGTAGCTTTATTTTTATCCGACAGCGACCTACGGTCGCAATCGGTTACGCACAGTGTAGTGGCTCCGCCACTCTTTACAGCCCCAGAGGGGCTGAGTCAGCCGTAGGCTGATCGTAACCTAGTACGGCTTTGCCGTGCTAGGGTGAAAACAACGCAGTTTTAGATTAAATGTTAAACTCAAAAGATCAACAAGCCCTAGTAAGGGTTAAATTATTTACGTCATCATTATGATGAAAAGAACGCCCGAATCAGGCGAATGAAAAGGCACAGAACCGTTGTTTGATAGGCAGGATTGCCTTAAGAAAATATAACTTAATGATTATTATAGCAAAAAAATCAATATTTTTAAAGTCGGTCAAAAATCAGGCTAGGTTAGGATAGATTTTCGTGTAAGCAATGACGTAGATTCGGCGGCAAAGTGCGGTGAAAATTCGGCGATTTTTTTGCTACGCAGGTGGCGAAAAGTGAGACATAAAAGCTGGTATCAAACGGTTTATTTTGTATAATGCAAACGTTTAACTTTATTTTGATGTGAGATGAAAAATGAAAAAAAATGTAATTACCACCGCACTTTTTATCGCGTTGTCTCAATCGGTTGCTGCGCAAACCGCCGAACTTCAACCGATCACCGTGTATTCCGCCTATGCCGCGCCGGTTAATCAAGATCAAACGGCGTCGTCGGTGACGGTATTAACGGAAAATGATTTCACCGCGCGCAACGCCACTTATGTAAGCGATGTGTTGAAAACCGTGCCGAGCGTGATGTTGTCCTCTTACGGTGGACGCGGCACGCTCACCAATTTTTCCTTACGCGGAGCGAAATGGAATCAAACCGCTGTGATTATCGACGGTGTGAAAGTCAATCCGACAACCGGTTTCGGCTTTGACTTCGGCGGCTTAAGTTTAAGCAATATTGATCGTATCGAAGTGTTGCGCGGTGAACAATCCGCCTTGTGGGGCAGCGACGCGATGGGCGGTGTGATTTATATCACCACCAAAAGCGGTCTGTATAAAGACAAACCTATCAACCTTGATTTCGACCTCGGCACCGGTTCGCACGGCACTTATGACGGTTCCGCAACGGTTTCAGGTTATCATAAAGGCTTTTATTACGCCCTACACGGCGACAGCCATCGCACGCGCGGCATTTCCGCGTTTAGCTCGCACAGTTTTCATTATCGCTCCACCGACGGGCAGGATTTCACTTCGGGCGGTGCAGTGGAAAAAGATAAATTCCACCGAGATAACGGCTCCGTTCGTTTAGGCTTCGACGATAATAATAAAGGTATCGAATTGCTTGCCGCGCATTCATCACAAACGGTGCATATCGACGATACGGATCAACTTACGGACGATGTGCTGGATGCGCAAACGCGCACGCGGGAAAATTTAGTTAAATTAAGCGCTTATTTGGGCAATGAACAGGAATTGCTCAAACATAAAGTGACGGTCAGCCAATTTAAAACGGAAATTGATGACCTCGGCACTTGGGGTTTAACCGCAACGGAAATGAAAAAATCCAATGCCAATTATCAACTGGATGTAAATTTTGATCGTGAAGGCGATATTACCCAAGCGATTAGCTTATTGGGTGAAATACAAAAAACCGAATTCGAATCGAATAAAATCAATTCCGGCAAGAAAAAACTCACGGAAAAAAGCCTCGCAGCGGAATATCGCTTATTTAGCCGAGCGGATCATAGCTTATCTTTAAGCGGACGTTATACCGATAATTCGCAATATGAAAATGCGTGGACCGGACGCATTTCCGGCGCATATCGGTTATCACCGAATTTCCGCGCCCATTCAAGTTTCGGATCGGCAATTCAAAATCCGAATATCTACGATTATTACGGCTATTCCGGCAGTTATTTAGCTAATCCGAATCTGAAACCGGCGAAAAGTGTCGGCTGCGATGCGGGATTATTAATTGAAACAACGGATAAACGCCATAGTTTAGACATTACTTATTTTGCGCGTAACGTAAAAGATCTTATCCGAATTAATAACACTTGGACGCAATCCATTAATGAAAATGGAACCAGCCGAATTCAAGGCATTGAAATCGCCTATAACGGCAAATTAACCGACGCGTTAACCGCTTATGCGAATTACACTTTCACCCGCGCGAAAGATAATCAGCATCAAGATTTACAACGCTATGCAAAACACCAAGGCGCATTCGGTTTAGCCTATCAAATTACGGAAAAACTCGGCGCGAATTTCAACGTCATCCACACCGGCAACCGCCTCGACAGCTATTTCACACCGGCGGTTTATACCAGTTATTCCGTCAAATTGCCGTCTTACACCTTAGTGAATTTAGGCGCAAACTATCAGTTAAACGATGCGGTTAACCTGTACGTTAATTTAAATAACCTGTTCGACAAAAAATACGAACACACCGTCGGCTACGGTCAAGACGGACGTAATCTGTATGTCGGACTGAAGGGAAGTTTTTAAGCGCTCATAACATTTTATGGAACCCTATACAGCTCGTATGGGGTTTATATCTATATGCAAAAACCACACAAACTTTCCACCGCACTTTTGTTTTTTTGCGCGATGAGTCAGGTAAATGCCGAGCAATTTATTTCGCTGAATTTGTGTAGTGACAGATTGCTTATCGATCTGGCTCGCTCGGAGCAAATTGCAGCGATGTCGCCTTATTCACAAAATCCGTTGATGATGTTGGATAAAATCAACACAGATAAGCCGACCCTAGAGCCGAAGCTGACGGAACTTCTGCCCTATTTAGATAAAACCATTTTGGTGAATGAATATTTTTACCCGCAGCTGGTGGAGAGTTTGAAAAGATTAGGGGCGAAGATTATGCCGATAAACGACACCGCCCAAACGCCTGAGCAGCTGTTTGAGCTGATTTTGCAGTTAGGTAAATTGACAGGCAATGAAGAACAAGCCGAAAAATTGGTGGAAAAATTACAATCGCAAAGTTTTCGGTTAAACTCACCGCTTGCAGAAACCCTGATTTTATCGGATACGGGAATTGTTGAAACCACACTTCCGCAATATCAAACCTTGTTAAATCTGCTTGGATTAAAGCCGCTGAAAAACTCGCTAACCCAGCAAAATTTTTCGCTCGAAAAAGTGTTGCTCAGCCAGCCGAATGTGCTGATTTCTTTAACGGATAAGCAAGGTTATAACGAACAAGCGGAGCTGCTTCACCACCCGATTTTGCAAAAAATCTTTGCGAACCGACCGCTTGCAACGGCTCCGCTGAAATATACTTATTGCTTCGATCACGGCATTTGGCAGGGGGCGGAGATAATTTATCATCAGTTGAAATAAAAATGCGTAACATAAATAAATTAAATTTTTGCCTTTTCACCCTATTAATCGCCATTATCGCCCTTGCGGTTAGCCACCAACTGGGCGATTTTGCCGCACTCAAAAATGCCGATGGGATCATCAGCGATATGCGATCTCTGGTGCTTTGGGATATTCGCTTGCCTCGCATTTTGCTCGCCGTGCTCACGGGGGCAAGCCTCGCTTTAGCGGGCAATGCAATGCAGGGGATTTTCCAAAATCCGCTGGCAAGCCCGGGATTACTGGGGAGTGCGAACGGGGCGACCACCGCCAGCGTCTTTATTCTCTACTACTTCTCAGCACCTTTTACCGTCTTGCTTTTCGGCGGCATTTTGGGGGCGTTAGCAAGCTTTCTATTGGTGTATGCAATCGCCAAAAATCACGGCACAACAATGATGATCTTAAGCGGCTTGGCGGTGAATATGCTGCTCAGCTCGGCAATCGCGTTACTGCTGTCTAACGCTCAAAGCCCGTGGGCGTTGGCGGAGCTTTATCGCTGGCTGCAAGGCTCGCTAATGTGGGCGAAAATGGAAACCTTGCTAATTTCGCTGCCGATTGTGTTCGCGGGCTGTCTCTGTTTATATGCCGAACGCCGTTATATCGACCTGCTCACCTTCGGCGAAGAAACCGCCAGCACAATGGGTGTAAACCCTAAACGCAGCTTTTTTATCACCACTTTTGGCGTGGCTTTGCTGGTGGGTGCAACCATTCCGCAAACTGGCAGCATCGGATTTATCGGCTTAATTGCACCGCACTTTGCCCGCATTTTGCTAAAAAAACGCCCATCGCAACTTTACCTTACAAGTGCCTTAATTGGTGCATTGCTGCTACTTATTGCCGATTTAGCGATTTTATATGTGCCATTTTTCTCGCATATTTATATCGGCACGCTCACCGCCATTCTTGGTGCACCTTGCCTAATTTGGATTTTGCTCACTCAACAACGGAGGCTTACCCAATGATAAAAGTTGAAAATATCAGCCTGCCTTATGGCTTAAACAATGTGAGCTGCCAAATCCCACAAGGCAAACTGGTCGGCATAATGGGGGCAAATGGAGCAGGAAAATCAACGCTATTGAAAAGTATTGCCGGAATCTTACCGCCTGCAAGCGGTGAGATTTGGCTGAAAAATCGCAAATTAAGCGAATTGACTGCCCAACAAAAAAGCGAACAGCTCGCCTATCTTGCCCAAAATACGCAGATCAACTGGGATCTTTCCGTCTATGACGTAATCGCTCTCGGCTTGCCTCGCCCACTTTCTGCCAGCCAAGAAGCGGAAAAAGTGCGGTCGGTTTCTGAAAAATTTTCCATTACCCATTTATTAAATCAGCCTTATCAGCAGCTTTCAGGCGGCGAAAAAACACGCGTACAACTTGCTCGTTGCTGCATAAAAGCCAGCCCATTGCTGCTTGCTGACGAACCCATCGCCGCCCTTGATCCTTACTACCAAATCGACATTATGGAACAACTCAAAGCCCTAACGCCTGAGCACACTTGCGTAGTGGTGATCCATCATCTTTCTCTAGCTTATCGTTTTTGCGATGAGGTGATTTTGCTCCACCACGGCAAAATCCTCGCCAGCGGTAAAACGGCACAAGTGTTAACTAAGGAGAATTTGGCGAAAGGGTTTAACGTGAATGTAACGATTGATAAAGAACGAAAAGAGATTCTTAATATTGAAAAAAATGCCGCGAATTAGCGGCATTTTTGTTTTTTGAAGATCCCTTTTAGACAGGGCAGGGTCTTTCAACCGAACGTTGTTTAGAACTATTGGAAACTAAACAAAAGTCTTAATCCCTTTCGGACAGGGCGGGGTCTTTCGACTACCTATTGTTTTTCTGTCTATATGGCAGTGTGGTCTTAATCCCTTTCGGACAGGGCGGGGTCTTTCGACTCAGACTCGCACAACAAGCCAAAAAATCGGGTATGTCTTAATCCCTTTCGGACAGGGCGGGGTCTTTCGACTGAACCTACTCGGCAAAGCTTAAACATGCCAATAGGAGTCTTAATCCCTTTCGGACAGGGCGGGGTCTTTCGACGAAAAATTATGCAAGAACTTCAAGAATATGCAAATGGTCTTAATCCCTTTCGGACAGGGCGGGGTCTTTCGACGTTTTCTGATTTTGCTACTTCGTTTTTCTCGGCAGTCTTAATCCCTTTCGGACAGGGCGGGGTCTTTCGACTGCGGAGGGCGGAATTTTCTTTTTCTCTCAATAAGTTAGAGAGAGGCTTCCCAACTTTTTCAATATACTTCAGAGTGAGGTATTGATTTGGTGAAAATCTAATCAAATTCATTATTCCACAGCCTAAAAACCACGTTATTATAACAATTAAAAGCAAGAGAGGCGAAGGGTTATTCTTCCGAATTTAGCGGCAATCCCGTCCAGATAATCCCTTCCGGTAATACCGGCTTGCCGATTTGCCATTGTTTGGCGTTTGAAGGCAAGGGATAAACCCGTAAATCATCTTGTTTTTTGTGAATTAAGGTCAAAACATCATTTAAACAGCCTTGAAGCTCTTTTAACTTTCCTTCAAATAAAAAGATGCTGTATTGAATCGGCGTGGCATATTTCAACATCTGCTTATGCACTTTTTGCAGCCGTTTTGCATCAGAAATATCATAGCCAATAAGATATTGCATATCGCCTCCTAGAAATAAAATTCATAATTAGCCAGCATTGTGCGTTGATTGAAGTAGTAATTTTCCAATAGCTTTTTCCAGTTTTCTTCATATTGCTCAATATTGCCCGGTAAGTATTGGCTGGAACGGCGTTGTGGTGAGCTGCTTAAATTACTGCTTTTTAATAAATTAACCAAATCGCGGCAATTTTCTTCCAACATTTTTCGCCAGTTGCCGATAGCTTTTTCATATTCTTGATAAAAATGCACTCGTCCGGTTTTGCCTAAAAAACAGCCTTCTTGCGTGGTGGAAAAATATTCTTCTCTTAATCTATTTTTGCGAAAACAGCCTAACAGCCAATTATCTACCAATGGACGCAGCGGTTCGATTAAATCGCACGCAAGGGATTCTCGCCCGTAGTCAAGGCTGTGAAAAAAGCCGATAAACGGATCTAACCCTGCTCCATAAATCGCGAGCACGGCTTCGCTATGTAATAAGGTGTAACTTAAGGATAAAACGGCATTAAACGGATCTTTTGGCGGGCGGCGATTTCTGCCGTTAAAACGTAAGGAAGGCGGAAGATAAAGGCTAAGGGCGGTGAAATATGCTGCTGCGGCTCTGCCTTCAATACCACGAAGCGAAGGCAAATTGGTCTGTTCGTTGATTTTGGCGATGAGGCTATCTAGTTCTTCCGCTTTCGGCACGAGCAAGCATTTTTTATCTAAACGAGCGTTGGAGGCTTGCCAAAGCCAATTTTTCTGGGTAATTAATTTAAGTTTAAGGAGTTTTTGGGCAAAGGAAAGACAAAAAGCTTCGTTATTGGCTAGTTCATATTGAGCGAGGCGGCGTTCGGCATCATTATGCGGTTGAGACATAAAGAGTGTCGGTTCGTTTTTCCGCCCTGAAAGACAGATAATGCCGATATTGCGTTCGCCTAGTTTGGCGAGTAGCGAGGCTTGCAGTTTAACATCGCCTTTTAAGTAGATTCGTTCAATCGGGGCAAGAGGAATAGTGCCGATACGCTCCTCATTTTCATAACAGACTAATGCTTCGCCGCTGAGTTTAATTTCCGAGCCTTTACGATCAATATATAAACTAGACATAGTGCCTCCGTTATACCAATAAAAAAGGTTGAGTAGATTGAAGGTGAGCCTTGCCGAATAACATCGGTTCGGTATCGTTGTGCAACTGAAAAATAAATAATCTGTCTTCAAAACATTCCATAAGTGCGGTGATTTCTACACGAAATTTTGCAAGTTCGTGCGCCGTTAACCAACATTCATAAAACGATTTTTGCCCGCCGATAGCATAGCTTTCGACTTTTTTATGAACGCGATAAAGGCGTTTTGGATCGCAAATATCGTAGGCGATAAGGTAGCGGGTACGTTGGGTGTTCATTTTTATTATCCGATGAGATTGAGATTTTTATTGCTTAAGTCTTTGTAAGGAAATCATCCTTAATACTCATTGTATAAGCATAAATAATTACAGCGACTGTTAGCGTTTTTACTACAAATTGGATATTCATTGATTTCCCTATTTACTTTTTTTGATTTCATTTGCAATAACTGTTACTACAGCGATAATCACAGCCCGCATTATTTTATTTGCCATTTCTTTATCCATAATATTTCTCCTGAATTTTTTATTTATTACTTGGAATAAGTTAAGTATAGAAGGAAATTAAAAAGAAAATATAAAATTGCAAATTTGTAAAAAAAACGCCTTCCGGCGGTTTGAGATATTAGAGAATATGAGAAATGTTTTCTTGAATTTGGCGAATATCAATATTTTCCAAATTAATTTGCAGCACATAAATCTCATTATAGGAATAAGGAATATATTGGCTTTTACTGTGTTTACCGATAGAAAATGCACTGCGGACTTTTTTGGTAATATCCGTTTGCGAATCACTTAGAGTTCGACGGATTTTATCCAGATCTTTAAATTGCTCAGCCATATTGCTATCGGAATATTTCAATACGTCATAAATACCTAAATAAGTGCGGCTTAAATTTTCCATATTTTCATACACGCCGAATGCCCATTGTTGTTTTTTGGCAATAAATAAACTCAGCAATAAAGCATAGCCTCTTGGTGAAAGTTTAATTTTTTTTGTACCGAATAAGACTGCTCTTCTTTCTATCGGCGAGAGAAATTTTAATGTCGCCACATCCAAAATTTGTTGAGCGTTTTTCACCGATTCGCTATAGGAAATTTGATTGTTTAATAACTCGTCCGGCACGCCTAACCCTAAGCGCACCCAAGGAATTTCCGCCAGCATTACTTTGCCGTCTTTAGCATCAAATTCTATCCCTTTTGTATTATAAATCTTATGGCTATAAGGTTTAGGGTAGAAAAAACTCGGTTGATTTTCAAATTCTGCGGAAACCAAAACGTGAGAGAGACTATCTTGTTTACGTCCGTAAAGGGAAAGGGCGTAACCTAAGAAAAAGCCCATTGTTTTGCGACCACCTGCAATAGAGACGTGAAGGGCAGTATCATCATCTTGGCAAAGCTTACCCACTAATTTGACAATTTGGTCAGAAGCCAATTCATTTTCTTCAGGCGAGCGAATATCACTTAATTTTTCACCGCACTTATCTTCGATCACCTCAATGCAGCTTTCATCAAAATGGATATGAGAAAAGCCGTATTGTGTGCCGTAATCTTCTATAAATTCTTCCAATGCACCTTTCCGTTCTTTTCGTCCGCCTTCAATGCCAAGTAGCATTTTGATTAGTTGGTTTTTACCTTGTAATGTAGTAATTACTCGGATTTCTGTTGGAATAAAGCCTTTTTCCGTAACTAACGCATAAAGTGTTTCTGTTACTACCGCCGGTGACATTCCTGTAACAGAGAGTAAAATGCGTTTTTTGTAATTTTCTACCATTTTCTTGCGATCCATTCTTGAACTTTAGTTGGTAAACGTTTTAAATCTGTCGCTTGAATGATCTCAATATTTAAAAATTTTGCTCGATTTTTTACAGCGTCAGATACTTCAAAATAACTTACCAAACATTTTTTAGTAAATAATCCACCATAATCTTTTAGTGTTTCTAATTTATAAAGAATATCTTCTGCTTTTTTCTCCATTTTTTCCGTTTTACATTCGATGATATGTAATTTATTTTTTGCCATAAACACAATATCAAATTCATTTTTATGACCTTTATTCTCATTGGCATATCCGGATTTATCCGAACGATAGCGGAAATTGGCAACGTCAGCATTTAATAGAATATCTTCAATGCTTTTGATATTTTTAATTTGATGGTAAGTGTAGTCTTCTAACCAACCACCACTTAAAAATTCTTGAATTTTGCGATTTTTAAAATTAACCGTTTCACCGTCATATTCAATCAATTTTTGATAATCTAATCCAAGGAATAAATTATCCATTTCTTTTGTTTTTGGTCTTTTTTCTTTTTTATCAAACTGGGATTTGTATCCATTATCTCTTGAAATTGAGGCGTGATTATTTAGCATTGGGACAAGATTTGTATAATTAGCATAATTTTGAATAAATGGATCAATGGCTGGAAGTAATTTTATATTTTCTTGAGGATCGCCTTGGTTTAATACTGTTGCACCATACGCAGATAAATAAGTTTTCACATTATTAATTGCATTAAGCGGTTGATTAGGTAACCAAGCTTTATTTTCATCTTTAGTAATAAAAATAATACGATTTTCTTGGTCGGTATCAACATAGAAAATAGGCTTGCCAGCAAAGGTAAAAGCATTTGCAAGAGCAATCGACATTAATTTTGTTCCGCCGGTAACATTAGCTGCAACGTTTTTATCTTCATAACGGTTAATAAGATCCAAAAATTGATCTTCCATTTCGCCAAAATTAAATTCATCAGCAACTTCTTCAATAGTTACTTTGATATGGAGATTTTTAAATGTATTAGCTAAAAATTCAGCCTTATTTTTCATTGTTTTAGAAACAATAAAAACGGCTTCTTGAGGTTTAAATGTTGTATCTAATACAGGTAATAAATTAGGTGCGGCTTGTCCTGAAATTAAACAAAAATGAATATCATACTTTTGCATATTGCATTCCTCTAAAGTTTTTGAATATAAAAAGGTTCGATTGTGCATTGTAATGCAGCCATTTCATCAGCAGTCAGTTCAATACCACGCTGTTCCGCTCGTAGATTCACGGATAAAAAATAAAATTTCGCTCCTTTTGCACACACTTGTGCTGCAAGATGAATCGGTAGTGTGCCGATAACGGTATCATCGGCTTGAATATCTTCTACATTTAAATGGCTTTCAAAACGATCAATTTGGATCGGTTGTTGTTTCACCCAGTCAATCGCACCTTGATGTCTTGAAATAAACCATGTTGTCATTGTAAAACCTTCCTTTTAATTAAAATGAAACGGAATCATACCATTGCCTTTATTTAAATCCTGATTTTACAAATTTGTGATTTTATATCGCCCCAAGCCAAATGTTGCGTTTTTGCCGCAATGCAGCCATTGCCCAAGGTAAAGCAATTTTACCCATTCAGCAGGAACGTTGCTTAACTGCCAGCTGCCGACAACGCCGCCCAGTTTCATTTTTTGCTTTTGGCGGTAGGAATAACGCGTCCAATCTTGCCATCTTAGCTGTTTTTGATCTTGAATTTGCGGAATTTGGGCAATTAATGCCTCAAAATCTAACTTTAATGGCTGATGATGAAATTCGCTTAAGAGCGAAATCCGTTTCGCAAGAGTAATTAAAAAGCGGTTTAGGCTAATTTGCTCCGGCTTCAGAGGTTTGCCGTTATCTTGTGCAGGCGTAATGGTGTAAGCAAGTCAATATTCAGCGTATTTGCAAAATTTTCAGGTAAAACCACCGCTTGTGAATGTTCGATAATATTGCCTTTTTGCAAAATCGGGGTCTGCTGATTATGTTGATTACATAAGAAGATCGCAATAAGTTCGCCTTTTCCGCCGGCAATATTCCATTCAAAAGCACGCTTAAAGGCGAAAGCAATTAGTGGCAGCTGTTGGGTTAAACGTCCAAATAGCACGAGATTAAAGGAGAAAATTTCGCCGATTTGATAAGTGCGTTCTCCCCAGCCTTGCGGTTCAATCATATAGCCGTTCGGTACTTGGCTGAACTGTTGGATTTCGTGATTTTCTGGTGCTGGCGTTTCAAAAATATTGGTGTATGGGCAGCTGCGATAAAGCGGGCAAGATTTGCAGTCGTCCTGCTTTGTCATACAACTAATTTTTCGTAATGCTCGCCCAAAGGCACCACGAAGTGCAGAGCCTGCATATTCAGGCAATGCAATGGGTTCGGTTACCTGAAAATCAAATTGATAGCGGGCGATGGGGAAGTTTGATAATTCCATTTATGCAGTACCTAGTTTGTTAAGCAGTTTATCTAAGTCTTTTTCCGCATTTTTCTTTTTCAATTCAACGCGGCTTTTAATTAGTTCTTTGGTAATATGGTTAGCCATAAATTGTTTATCTTCATTACTCCAAGAATTAGTTTCTTCAATCAGTAATTTGACTTCTTTATAAAGAGGTGAAGATGAATCAATTTGTTTTTCATTACTTGATTTAAATTTATCCTCAAGTTCGATAACCTTTCGTTGAATCTCTGAAAACTGGCTCATTGCTCGGGCTTTTTCTCGTGATAATGCTTGTTCTTTCTGCTCTATTTCCTTATTTTTAATGAATAATGCTAATGAGCGGTTTGGATTTTGCGTCCATTATTGTAGCAATTCATTTTCTGCTATAGGAGAGAATTCTAACAAGGCCCAACCTAAAGGCTGTAATTGGGTTTCTGCATCATTTTTTTCTGAGGCCAACCAAAATGTATTAGATTGCTCCTTGTATTCGCCTTTGATATTAATTTTTTTAAGGCTTTTCTCTGCTAATAGCTTAGATTCTGAACCATTCTTTCCTAGTCGAATAAGTGCAATTTTATTCGTATTTAAAAGCAAATTAATATTTTCGAAAAAAAGAGAATTAATAAATCCATTTTGAATAAACAACTGACATTCTTTATCAAAAATGGGTCGATAAAAATCATTTAGCATTTTAATTATGCTTTGATAGAAATCCTTAGATAATGACTTTTCAGGCGATATATCAGTAAGTGTAAGTTCACCTTGGAAGCCCCGATATAATTCCGGTTGAATACACTCCATTCTAGTTGAAATACCTTGCGAATAGCCTTTTTTCCCTTTAGTCCTCTTCAAATTTACTGAATATATTACTTTAGAAAAATGACTAAATTTAGTATTTGGCATTAGATCAGAAAATTTTATATATTGAGAAATAATTTTCTCATTACTTAAACGATTAAAATCTCCGATGTAAGTATAAATAAGTTTTTTATTTGCAGCAGAAAAGATTCCCTTATCCCTTTTTTTATTATTTCCTAATCCTTTATCAAGATTTAGATCTTTGTCGGTAAGCGGTTTATTCTGATGTTTTGATTGAATAATAGCTGAAAAAACCGCCCCTTTAACGGAGCTACCTGGGATATAAACATTAGATAAATAAGGTGAATAACTATGCCGAGCAATATAAAAGCGATTTCCTTCTGCTTTCCCATTCTCTTTTATCTGAGTTGGATTTCCTAGTTTTTCTTTCCATTCTTTGGTAATAGCTGTACTTACGAGTATTTTATAATGTGCAATATCTTTAATACCGTTAATAATTTCATCATTTTTCGAAAAGAACCCCTGTAACTCAAATAATTGAGTTTCATCAACATATTCTTGAGAAGATAAATTAAGAAGTTCCTTTCTTTGTTCTTTAGAAATCGGAAGTTTACTCGGCTCAAAGTGATAAAGCATATTTCCGTCAATAACATAATTTGTCGGTTCGAAATCTTCCCCGCAGCCAATATGAATTGGGCTGATTGGGGTAAGAAATATTTTATGGGTTGTCATAAACTCTTTCATTGCAATCTCCTTATTCAAAATGAATGCTGAGTGGAATTACGGGTGCATAACCTTGGTGTACCGCATTCGTTTGCCCATAGGAAACGCCAGTTAAGCCATTACCGATAAATAACTTTTCCTCCCACTTGTTAGGTGTAAATACTGCACCTAATTTGGTTAGAATAATCGGCTTTTTAAATGGATTTCCGCTAAACACCGCGAGACTGCCGTGTCGCCCAAATCGGGTAGTAATTTGGTAGAAACAGCGTTCTTTATTTAGCCCTAAATCCTGTGGTGCACAATTTGCAAGGGTTAAATAGGCGTTGGCATTTGCTTTTGTATAGTCAAAGGCTTCCGTTTGCTCAATACTAAATTTGCCTAAGCCGATAGAGGCATCTCGCCCGTAGCCAAATGTGCCGATGTCGGTTAAAAGTGCGGTTATTTCTTCAAGAGAAATACGCGTTTCATCAATCACGATATAAATATCAAGCAAGGTACTCGGTTTATACCAAATCTGTGACATTACATAAGGTGCGAACTCATCTTTGCCTGTAGATGCGGTTAAGCGATTTAGGGTATTGTGCGGTTGCTCGCGGTTTTCTTTAGCAAAAATTTCTTTTTCCGCTTTTGCAGATTGTTGCCATAAAGTCACCGCTTGTTGAGTATCTTTCACTTCAATCCATTGTTTTTTCTTGAGTTTTTTGCGATCTTTCCCCCCCCCTTCTTGCCAAAATCTTGAAGGCAGCGTAGGCAGCGGCAAATGATTCTGAGGTAGTGCATCGGATACCACAGCAAACGGCTGTTGATTATCATAACCTTCAAGCAACGCATTTAAACGACTTTCACCGAAGCGGTGAACAATCGCCCAACAAAGTTGCCCGAATAGGGTATCGCCCATTAGCGGTGTACCAAAGGCACTTTGAATGTTGAGTGTAATTCGATAAGTCTTCATAACCTTATCCTATTTAAACGGGTTGATCTCACTTAAGTCTAGAGCTTTTTCGCCAACGGTTAAATTTTCAAATTTGACTTTACCGTAACCGCGTGAACCTGAACCGCCGAGGCTGTCGAGTTCTAGTAAACGTAAACCTTTTAATATGAGATCTAATAATTCGTCTCCATCGCCTTCAAAATGACGCAAGGTAAGTTTAAAATCAAAGATCGCACCGGCAGGCACACGTTCAGTTTGGCGTGGGTTATCGGCTGTTGCCGTAATACGGTTAATGGTGTTTTCACTTTTCGCTTCGGTCAGCAGTAAGTTATCTTCACGCACACGTTTTTCCCATTCAGCATTTAAAGCACAATCCCAAAAGCCTAAGCGGGACACGCCGAGTTCTTTTTGAATATCACTTTCTTTTTGGCTATCAGCACTAATGCCGAAAAGTTTTAAGATATTTTCAACCGCACTTTTATCTGTAGCGTTTTTCAAATGATTAATACTCAATACGCTACCGTCCGTTTTGGAAATCTCACCACTTCGCCATTCCAGCAATGAACGGATTTTTCCTTTAAGGCTTGAACCCGGAATATATGGAGATTGGGTAATAGGGTGTTTGATCACAGAATTATCAATGCCGCCAATGTGCATTTCGCTATCGCCGGCACCGATATGTAAACCGGTTTTTAAAACAAGATTTGCTTTGATTTCAATGATGTTTGTTAGTTTCATAGTCAATTCCTTACTCGTATAATTTGCAATAACCCATTACCGCTTCCATAAATAATTTGCCTTCTTTTAAGGTTTCAGCAGATTTAATTTCGTCCATTGTGCGGTTAAAAATATCACTAAAATTTTTGTTAACAAGTTCTCGCCCTAAAGCGTATGCTACTTTGGCTTTTAACATTTTGATAAAAGGCTCAAGTTCTTGATATGTTTTTCCTCGATTGGTGGCTTGTTGGACGCGGTCATTCCACATACAAAGCTCGTCATAAAATTTGCGTAATTGAGCAGGTTTATTTGCTCTGCCTGCATTGTGCTTAATGCTTTTGGCAAATTCTTCCGCCAAGGTTGAAAATAAATCGCGTGGGCGATTTCCTGCACCAAGTTTAATTTGTGATACATTCATATTGTGCCTCTAACGTTTTGAATAGAAATAGTTAAATAATGGAATAATAAAATTCCCCTTGTGTTGTTCGATACCTTTATCACCTAAAGAAATAATCAGTTCATTTAGTGCTTTCGGACGTTTTTCTTTCGCTAATTTATCGGTCACATAGCGAGATGTGCGATAAGCGAAACGGCTACGCCACATCGTGCTTTCCAGATTTTCTTTATCTTCCGCTTGTTTAGCGAAACGGATAAGCGAATAAAAATATCCTGTTGAAATATCATAATTTTCGGCAAGGCGGTTGATTTCATCTTCAAGATCAGTCAATAAATGCCATTTATTCCACGAAACCGCACGTTTATAAATGGTTACCGCATTTTTCCCGTCCACAGCTTTTGCTTGTTCAAGCGCTTCCTCTGCCATTTCGCCTAAATGCGGCACCGGTACGCCGACTTTGGTCATTACCATTCCGACGGAGAAATGAATATCCGGATTTCGAGCGACGTAATCGGCAAAATGCTGCCGCATTGCATTGGCGATTTTTTGTGTGGTGTGCCACGGACCGATTAAAAAGAAATCATCACCGCCCGCGAAGACCGTGTACATATTCGGATAATGTTCCGCACAATACGCCGGCAGCCACAAGCTAAAAAACTGATTCATTTGGCGAGAAAGGGCTGCCATTTTGGCGAAATTCGGTTTTTCCAATCCCTTTTGGAAGATTGTGCCGAGATTATCCACATCGCCTTTTAAAGTCATTAAGGCTTTTTGCCCAATCCAACTTCCGTTCGCGTTTTGGAAACGATCTTCGCAAGCTAAATAATCAAAGGTCTTCGGCTGTTCGACAATCCGCTCCGATAGATCAAATTGTGAATATTTCCCTTCATCATACCGATCCGTTTCCTTAAAATAAGGGATATATGCGTTAATATAGCGGCGCGCGTAGCCTTTCCAAATTTGTTCGGTTAATTTTTGCGGAATAGAAAAATCCCAAAAACGATAAATTTGCTCGGCTCTTGACAATTTGCTGAAATCGCCTGAGGATTCTTGTTCATCAGTAAAAACGATGCTAAAACCGAAAATATTGAGTTCTAGTGATTTTGTGCGATAGTCTTCATAAATTTTCGCATTATATTCTGCAATAATAATGCGATCTTTTTTTGCAAGAAGATCACCGATTTTAATTTGATCGCGTGAAATTACCGAGCAACCATCTTGTTCCGCAGGGAAATTACCGTTCAATTCACATACGCCGTTTGAGTATTCAATATCTTGTACGCTTGCGGTGCTTGCAGTTAAATCCAATCGTTGTAATTTTTTCACTTCCAATGCTTCAAATAGAGATTTTTGCAATTTGCGAAATTCCATCGCCGTGAAATCTTGCGCTGTTGCCGTTTGAGTGGCAATACCTAAGCCGATCAACCCATATGTTTTTTTAATAAACCATTGATCAAGTTCCGTTTGTACGCGCTCAATCGCTTGTTTTATTTTCGTGGTATTCGGTGCAACGATTAAAAATTTACCGGCAGCATTGATAATTTGACTCGTTGTCGGTAATTCGCAAGCTTGCAATACTTTGAGGGCAGCTAATTCCGCAAAAAGCGAAACTTGAAAGGAGCGTCCACGCAATAGTTTTGCCGCTTGTTTATTGGTTTCTCGACCGCCTGAAAAAATAAAATCTTGAATACCGAAGAAATCGCCTTGGATTAGCAAGAATTTTTCCGATGTCGGTGTATTCGACTCTTGCTCGTTTCGCCAAAGTGCCGTTGCCAACGCTGCCACCGCTTTACTATGATCATACAGTGAAATATCCGCCGTTTGTGACGGAAGGCAAGTGCCGAAACATTGAAACGCGGTGTCAAAATGATCTAGCCAAAGATCGCCCTGATGGGAGGAGGGAATATCCTTTAAGGCTTGATTAAAGCGCTCCCAATGTTCTTTTATTTTCTCGGATGAGATATTCAGCCGATTTAATTCGGTCGGAAAAATACTTTCGGCACTCATCGGCTGAATAGGATAGCCGAATCGCGGTTTTGCGGATTTATTTTTTGACAACGTAATTTGTTCTAATAATGTCCGTAATTTATCTGACGCGTGCTCAACTTGACCGTTAATATTCGATGCGATTTTTTCCGCTTCGGTAAAAATGCTCAATAGTTGATGATCAGGTTTTTGATATAACGTAAAGTTTTCGGGTGAAAAAGGAAGATTATGCTGCGTTGCAAAGGTTTTCAAAGAATGAACCAACGCAGCAAAGGCTATCTGAGAAGAAGATGAAAGTAATTGATTCATATGCTCTCCTTATTTGTTACTGAATGTTGCTAAGATAGCCGATAGCGGAAGAAAATGTAAAGAATTACAAATTTGTAAATTTTAGATTTGAGATCTATATCAAATATCAACGCATAAAAGAAAAGTGCGGTCGATTTCTCAAGAATTTTTGCCTCGTTTTGAGTCGGTATCATTGATTTCAAATCGGTAAGGTTATTCCTAGAATCATTCAAGAAAAATCGCTATAATTTCCGCCTGTTTTCGGGTTAATTTGTGGTAAAAATGTTTAAGAAATCGCTTTTGTCTGCTTTGTGTTTGTTCTTTGTGCCGTTTGTCACGGCTCAGTCTTATGTGGTGTATGATTTTACACATAATCGCGTGTTGGAAAGTCGCTCGCCGAATAGCGTACAGCCGATTGCGTCGGTGACAAAATTAATGACGGCGGTTGTTTTTTTAGAAAATAATAAGAACGATAAATGTACGGCAAGTATTACCGAGGAAGATTACGATTATCTCAAAGGTACCGGCTCGAAATTACCGCAATATACGCCGATTGCTTGCTCGGAATTGCTGAAAGCGATGTTTATTCATTCGGATAATTACGCCGCCCACGCATTAGCGCGCTCGGCGGGAATGAGTCGTGCGCAATTCATTAAGAAAATGAATCAAAAGGCGCAAGAATTGGGAATGAATTCCACACATTTTATCGACAGTTCCGGCTTGTCGAATCATAACGTGTCGAGCGTGATGGATTTGGTGAAATTAGCGAAATATTCATTGCATAAAACGGAGCTGAAAAATCTTTCCAACACCCGCGCCGTTTATATCCGCGCTAATCGCCAGAATGTGTTTATGCAGAATACGAACAAATTGGTGCGTGAAGAAATTTTCGACGCCGCACTCAGCAAAACGGGCTATATTCGCGAATCGGGCTACAATTTGGTGTTCGTCAATAAACATATCTGTAATAACGCGACAATCGGCGTCATCAGCTTAAATAATGCCAGCTCCGCCTCGCGCTCTAATTTTACGAAAAATAAATTGGAGTCTTACGGCTGCGCGACGATCAATGATCTCGTCATTAATGATGCAAATGATGAAAATTTTGAAGCTTATGACGAGCAAGGAATGGATCGTTTAATTAAACAAATTGCGAATTAATCGCTTTTCGGTAAAAGTGCGGTGAATTTTGCGTATAAATCCGCAAAAATAAGACCGCACTTTGATGATAACTTGTTGATTCAACTACACTTCTCGACATTCCAACCAAGGCAGACGCACACCGTTGCGGTTTTTATAATAAGTCGAACTCCGCTCGCGCGCAATTAACTCGATTTCCGCGCCTTGAATTGGATGATAAGAACGATAAATCACTTCAAAACGCGATCCGCGCACATTCAGCGGTTTGTTTTCAATATGATCAAAAGGCTCCGCACGAGCACCGTCCAACTGAAAATAAAACCCGAAATTATCCTTCAAACGACTTTCCCGCGAAAGCGGAAAATAGGTGAATAAATACGCCTCGGAACCCGTTTCAAAATTACGGCAAATGTAATAATAACGTTTGTAATCGACGGTATTGGATAACTCGGCTTGACTGATATTGTCTTTCAAATACCCTTTTTTTACCGGCTTAGACGGTGTACAAGCAAATAACATAACAAACGCAGCGGTTAAGAAAACCATTTTTAATTTATACATAAGAAAACATTCCGCAAAATAACTCAAATCAGGCGGAATATGATAGCGGAAGTTGATGGGAGTGCAAGAGAATATGGGATAAGGTAATCCCAAACGGCACTCAAAATGCCGTTTGGGGTTTAATTATAAGGATTTAACCAGTTTTTTCAGATAATCGGCGAATTTTGTGCCGAGTTGCGGGTGGTGGAGGCCGTATTCGACAAATGCTTGCATATAGCCGATTTTGTCGCCGCAGTCGAAGGATTCGCCGGTCATATGGAAGGCTTCGACGGTTTCTTTTTCAATTAACATATCGATTGCGTCGGTTAATTGAATTTCATCACCCACGCCGACTGGGGTTTTTTCTAATAAATCCCAGATTTTTGCGGAGAAAACATAGCGACCGACGACGGCTAAATTAGAAGGTGCGTCGTCAACATTCGGTTTTTCGACGATGCTGTTGATTTTAGCGCTTTCGCCGCCTTGAAGTTCGACGCCGCCGCAGTCTGCGATACCGTAACTGCTGACATCTTTTTTATCAACCGGTGCGACCATAATTTGACTGGCATTGGTTTCTTTGAACCGTTTCAGCATTGCCGACAAATTTTCTTTCTTTTGGTCGGCAGTAAATTCCGCCAAGAGAACATCCGGTAAAACGACGGCGAAAGGTTCGTTGCCGACCACCGGGCGTCCGCATAATACGGCGTGTCCGAGACCTTTGGCGTTACCTTGGCGAACGTGCATAATGGTGACGTCTTTCGGGCAAATGGAGCGAACTTCTTCTAATAATTGGCGTTTCACCCGTTTTTCTAACATTGTTTCCAGTTCGAAAGAGGTATCAAAATGGTTTTCAATGGCATTTTTGGAAGAATGGGTCACTAACACGATTTCTTTAATACCGGCGGCGACACACTCGCTGACAACATATTGAATCAACGGTTTATCCACTAATGTGAGCATTTCTTTTGGGATTGCTTTGGTTGCTGGTAGCATTCGGGTCCCTAAACCCGCCACCGGAATAATAGCTTTCATTGGTTTTCCTTATTTTAAATAATAAACAACCGCACTTTATGCATAACGCTAAAGTGCGGTCAAATTTTATGCAATTATTGACGTAATAAAGCCAAAATTTCTTCGGTTTTTTCTGCCATTAATTGTTTGTCACCGCGGGTTTCAAGATTTAAACGCACCACCGGTTCGGTGTTGGAGGAGCGTAAATTGAAACGCCAAGTCGGGTATTCAATGCTGATACCATCGGTTTCGTCCACGCTGATCGCGTCTTTTTCATAAGCGGCGCGAACGCGTGCGATAGCCGTTTGGGCATCTGCCAATTTGCTGTTGATCTCACCCGGAGACGGATAAGTATCGATACTGTTGCCCACAAGTTCACCCAAGGTTTTACCTGTTGTACAAAGTAATTCAAGCACCAATAACCACGGGATCATACCGCTGTCGCAGTAGAAGAAATCGCGGAAATAGTGGTGCGCACTCATTTCACCGCCGTAAATTGCGTCGATTGCACGCATTTTTTCTTTGATGAACGAGTGACCAGATTTTGACATTACCGCTTCGCCGCCGTTTTCTTCGACCAATTTAATGGTGTTCCAAATTAAACGCGGATCATAGATGATTTTCGCGCCTTTGTTCTTTTGCAAGAAGGCTTGACCTAATAATCCGACGATGTAATAGCCCTCGATAAAGCCGCCGTTTTCGTCGAATAAGAAACAACGGTCGAAGTCACCGTCGAAGGCGATACCCATATCCGCTTTGTTTGCTAATACGGCGTCAATAGTGTCTTGACGGTTTTCGTGTAACAGCGGGTTCGGGATACCGTTCGGGAATGTGCCGTCCGGATTATTGTGGACTTTGACGAATTCCACCGGCACGCGTTTCGCGCGGAATTGCGCTTCGATCGCGTCGATAACGTGTCCTGCTGCGCCGTTTCCGGAGTTGATGACGAGCTTCATTGGTTTCAAATTATCCAAATTCACATAGGATAATAAATGTTCGACATAATCGCCTAATACGGAAAGCTGTTTATATTCGCCGCGTTGAGTAACCGGTGGGAAGTTATTTTCTTCCGCCAAGCGTTGAATATCGGCAAGACCGGTATCCGCGCTAATCGGACGCGAACCTTCGCGAACCAATTTTAAGCCGTTATAATCCATCGGATTATGGCTTGCGGTCACTTCGATACCGCCGTCCGCTTTTAAGAACGATGTTGCGAAATAGACTTCTTCCGTACCGGTTTCGCCTAAATCGATCACGTTCACGCCCGAATCCAACAGACCGTTTGTGACCGCACTTTTCAGTTCTTTACTGGTTAAGCGAACATCGCCGCCGACTACGATTGTTTTAGGCTTTAAGAATTGCCCGAACGCACGCCCGATTCGATAAACAATATCCGTATTTAATTCATCGCCTAAGCGACCACGGATATCATAAGCTTTAAAGCAAGTCAATTTACTCATAACTTCTCCATTTCTCACTAAATTACAAAGCCCTTAAGATTGCTGTTCATCTTGCGCGTCTTTAATGCGTTGGTAAATTTCTTCCCTATGAACAGAAACATCTTTCGGTGCTTTCACACCGATCTTTACCTGATTACCACGAATATTCAGTATCGTAATAGAAACATCATCACCAATGAGTAAGCTCTCTCCGGCTTTTCTGGTTAAGATAAGCATAACAACCTCCTCATTCCATTCTTTGATGCGACATCCTATCATCCATTAAAAACATCCTTATTTAATCAAAATCTAACCTCACCCTATGGTATCGTATTTATTCATCGTCGGTGATAAATAAAACCCAAAGTTGTGAGTTACCACACAAAATTTATGCGCATTATAGGTTTTTATGTAACCATTCGGAACAAACCGATAACGCTTTGTTAACATTCTCCGGTTGCGAACCGCCTGCCATTGCCATATCCGGACGACCGCCACCTTTTCCGCCCACTTGCTGCGCCATTAAAGCGACCAATTCGCCTGCTTTCACTTTTGCGGTTAAATCGGTGGTGACACCGACGACCAAGTTGATTTTTTCATCAATGACGGACACCAATACGATAATTGCGGAACCGAGTTGATTTTTCAAATCATCTACCATTACTCGTAAGGATTTGGTTTCTACACCATCGATTTGATGAATTAATACGGAAACGTCTTGAATTTTCACCGCACTTTTTGCCAAATCCGCGCCCGCTTGCATTGCTGCTTTTTCTTTCAAAGCGAGAAGTTCTTTTTCGGTTTTCTTCGCTTTGTCTTGCAACTGTTGGATTTTCTCCGCAAGGGAATTCACATCCGATTTAAGCAATTCCGCGCTGTGGTTTAGCAAGGTTTGCTGATTATGCAACCAAGTTATCGCATTTTCACCGGTCACGGCTTCAATACGACGCACGCCGGCGGCAATCGCGGTTTCGCTTAAAATTTTGAATAAACCGATGTCACCGGTGCGTTCGGCGTGAATACCGCCGCACAACTCAATGGAGAACTCGCCCATTGTCAACACGCGAACTTGTTCCGCATATTTTTCACCGAATAATGCCATCGCCCCTTTCGCTTTTGCCGCTTCCAATTCCATTAAATCGGTTTGAATCGGGTTGTTTGCGCGAATTTGTTGATTCACGATACGCTCGACTTCAAATAATTGCGCTTTGGTAATGGCTTCCGGATGCGCAAAGTCGAAACGTAAAGCCGCATCGGACACCAGTGAGCCTTTTTGTGCAACGTGCGTACCCAATACTTGACGGAGCGCTGCGTGTAAAAGGTGAGTCGCCGAGTGATTCAAGGAAGTTTGATGACGACGTTGTGCATCCACCGTCGCATTAACGGATTGTCCGACGGAGAGCGAACCTTGGGTCAATTCGCCGATATGCCCGAACACTTGACCGTATTTCTGCGTGTCTTTCACGTCGAACGTGAACCCTTGACCGGCTAAGCGACCGCTGTCGCCGATTTGTCCGCCCGATTCCGCATAAAACGGCGTATTTTCCAAAATAACCACCGCACTTTGACCGGCGACAATGCTTTCGACCGGTTTACCGTCGTGGAAAAGTGCGGTCACTTTTGACAGGCTTTCCACTTCGGTATAACCTTCGAATTTGGTCACGCCGTCAACACGAATGACGTTGTTGTAATCCACCCCGAATCGGCTTGCCGCTTGGGCGCGTGAACGTTGCGCTTCCATTTCGCGCTCAAAGCCTTCTTCGTCGATCGTAATGTTGCGCTCACGACAAACATCGGCGGTTAAATCCAACGGGAAACCGTAAGTGTCATATAATTTAAATGCCACATCGCCGGATAACACGTTATCTTTCACATTTGCCAAAGCTTCATCCAACAGCGCGAGACCGCGTTCTAAGGTGCGTGCGAACTGTTCTTCTTCCAAGCGTAATAATTTTTCCACGTTCGCTTGTTTCTCTTGCACTTGTTTGCCGGCTTCCGCCATTACTTCGATCAATGTCGGCACCAATTTATAGAAGAAGGTTTCTTTCGCACCTAATAAATGTCCGTGACGCACGGCGCGGCGAATAATACGACGCAACACATAGCCACGTCCTTCGTTAGACGGAATGACGCCGTCGGCGATCAAATAAGCGCAAGAACGAATGTGATCCGCAATCACGCGTAAGGATTTATCGGTTAAATCGGTTTGTCCGGTTAACTCGGCGACTTTTGCGATTAATTGTTGGAAAATATCGATTTCATAGTTGGAATTAACGTGTTGCATTACCGCACTGATACGCTCCAAGCCCATTCCGGTATCCACCGACGGACGCGGCAATTTTTCCAATGTACCGTCTGCTTGGCGGTTAAATTGCATAAAGACGATATTCCAAATTTCGATATAGCGATCGCCGTCTTCTTCAGGCGATCCCGGCGGGCCGCCCCAAATATGATCGCCGTGATCGTAGAAAATTTCGGTACAAGGGCCGCACGGGCCGGTATCGCCCATTTGCCAGAAATTGTCCGACGCATAAGCCGCGCCTTTATTATCCCCGATGCGAATAATGCGTTCCGCCGGAACACCGACTTGGTTGTGCCAAATATCATATGCTTCGTCATCGGTGTGATAAACGGTTACCCAAAGTTTTTCTTTCGGCAAGCCTAACCATTGCGGCGACGTGAGGAATTCCCAACCGAAATGAATCGCATCGCGTTTGAAATAATCGCCGAAACTGAAGTTGCCCAACATTTCGAAGAAGGTATGATGACGCGCGGTATAACCGACGTTTTCCAAGTCGTTATGTTTACCGCCGGCACGCACGCAACGTTGCGCCGTGGTAGCGCGCGAATACGGACGTTTATCCATTCCGAGGAAAACGTCTTTAAACTGATTCATCCCCGCGTTGGTAAATAAAAGCGTCGGATCGTTTTCCGGCACCAAAGAACTGCTATCAACAATTTGATGTCCTTTGGAGTGGAAAAAATCAAGAAAAGATTTTCTGATTTCTGCTGTTGTTTTCATTGCTAAGCCTTGTTTTATTTGATCAAATTTTTTGTAAATTTACTTATTGTTGCATATTTTTAAAATTTAGAAAAAACATTTTTAAATGATTAAAGTATAAAAATAAGAAGTCTTATTACTGAAAGGATAAAGTAAATAAAAAAGGACTAAATCGGCTATCCGATCTAGTCCTTTACGAACCGATCCGGCGGTTATTTCACCGCGATTATTCTTCGCGTAACGGAACCACAAGCATATCGACCGTAATGGTATTCATCACTTGACGCGTGGAGGACATTAATTTGCTCCAGAAATCTTGGTGATGACCGGTAACTAATAAATCGACGTCATATTGCGCAATAGCATCGGACAACACTTGACCTAAATCGCCGCTACCGCTAAGTTTTTCCGAAACTGGATAGCCGGCTTGTTCCGCGAGTTGGATCAACGCTTGATGCGTTTCGGTGGAAATGCGATCTTGCATTGAAGACATATTCACATCAATCAATCCGGTATAAAGATCGGAGAAATTCACATCGACGTGGATGATCGACAATTTTGCATCGTGTCTTTGTGCTACACCCGCCGCTTTTTTCAATAAAAATGGGCTTTCTTCAGAAAGATCAACCGCAACTAATATATGTTTGTACATAACCGACTCCTTATTCCGTTTTGGGACTCACTCATTTATTTTGGAGTTATACTAGCACCCTCGCCGAAAAAAAAATATGGACTCGATCACGTTTTAAAAAAAACTTTTATTTTTTTAGCGATAATCTTATGTATAAAGGTTGTGCTATGATGATCAGCTATCCGAATAATTCACTGTCAGGACAAAAATAAATGTATTCCGTTAACGATTTGATTCAACTTATGGCAAAACTCCGCGATCCAAATGGAGGATGTCCTTGGGATTTAAAACAAAATTTTCGCACGATGATCCCTTGTTTAATCGAAGAAACTTATGAAACCGTCGAGGCTATCGAGCAAAATAACCCGCAAGATCTTAAAGAAGAACTGGGCGATTTACTCCTCTTGATTGCCTTTTTCAGTCAACTAGCGACGGAAGAACACCAATTCACCTTTAATGATGTGGTGCAAGGGTTGTGCGAAAAAATCATCCGCCGTCATCCTCACGTGTTTGGCAGCGAAAAAGCAGAGGACGAACAAGCCGCGTTACAAAATTGGAATGCGGTGAAAGCCGATGAAAACAAGCAAAAAGGACATCAATCTATTTTGGATAATATTCCCTTCGCCTTTCCTGCATTAGTTCGTGCGGAAAAATTGCAAAAACGTTGTGCGAAAATCGGCTTTGATTGGTCGGAAATCGCACCGGTTTTTGCTAAAGTGCAAGAAGAATTGGAAGAAGTGCGCCAAGAATGGGAAAAACCGACGCAAGATCCCGATAAAATTGCGGAAGAAATCGGCGATTTACTGTTTGCCGCAGTGAATTTAAGCCGCCATCTTAAGTGTGCGCCGGAAGAAAGCTTGCGCCGCGCCAATTTGAAATTCGAACGACGCTTTCGCGCGGTGGAACAAAAACTGCACGCGCAAAACAAAACCTTCGATGAAACTTCTTTAGTGGAAATGGATATCTTGTGGGACGAGGTGAAAAAAGCGGAAAAACAACAGGAAAACCGATAAATTCGGTCAAAATCGACCGCACTTTGGCGCGAAAAAATAGCGGTTTGATACCGCTATTTTTCGTCAAATCATAATAATGCCGCAATTTCGGCGGGAATGGTTTTCGGTGAGGGAATCAACACTTGCTTATGGCGATTCAATTCGCCTTTTTCCAACAAAATCGCGCTTTTCGGCACGTTAAACAGCTTGCTGAGAAATTTGATCAAATGCGCGTTGGCTTGACCTTCAACCGGCGGGGCGGTCACGGCGATTTTCAATTCGTTATTGTGCAAGCCTTGAATGCTGTCGCGACTGGCTTTCGGTTGCAGAAAAATGCGTAGGCGCAGATCATCGCCGCATTTTTCCACCGCACTTTTTTCGCTTGCCTCGCCCTTTGTCATTTTCACCCGCCCGATGAATTACGCCAGCGCCCAAAATTGTCCGAGCAGATCGTATAACACGCGATTGCCGTAAAATAACACGAATGCCAACAACATCGGTGAAAAATCAATCATTCCGGTGTTCGGCAAAATTCGACGAATCGGTGCCAGCAAAGGTTCGCTCAACTGATTTAAGGTATATTGTAACGGATTGGCACCGCGATTAAACCAGCTCATAATCGCACCGATAAATAAAATGTAAAGCAACGCTTCTCCTGCCGTTCTGACCGCGTGCAATACACCGATAATGGCGTAATTTTCGACCGAAGTTGCCATAACCGGCGTGCCGATAGCATTTAACAGCGGATATTTTAACGCGCCGAGTACGATAATCAGCAAAATTGCCGCCAAGTTAATATTTTTTACCGTCGGGATAATTTTTTGCAACGGCGACAACACGGGTTGGGTGATTTTCACCAAAGTTTGCGACAATGGGTTATAAAAATCCACGCGGCAAAATTGAAACCACATTCTTAAAAATAGCACGAAACAAAAAACGTTAATTAACGTATAAAGCAAAAATTGTAATGAATTCAACCCCATAAATTTCCCTTAAATTATAACCAGCCTTTGCGTTTAAAATACCAATAAGGCGCGAATGCCGCAAGTCCCATTAGCCCTAATGCCATCGGGTAACCGTAGGCAAAACCCAATTCCGGCATATTACTGAAGTTCATTCCGTAATTGGACGCCACCAATGTCGGCGGCAGGAAAATCACCGACACCACCGAGAAGATTTTGATAATCCGGTTTTGTTCGATATTAATGAAACCCATCGCCGCTTGCATCAAAAAGTTGACTTTTTGGAACAAAGATTCGTTATGCGGCTGCAAGGATTCGATATCGCGTAAAATATCGCGCGCTTGCTCCAGCTGATTTGCCGGTAAACGGGTTTTGCGCACCAAAAAGCTCAAGGCGCGTTGGGTATCCATTAAGCAAAGGCGCACTTTAGAGCTGGTGTCTTCTTGCTCCGTTAATGTTGCCAAGGCATCATCAAAGGCTTCGCCTTGTTTGCCGTCCAAAATCACGCGGCTTAATTTTTCCAAATCCGCATAAACGTTTTCGATAACGTCCGCGAGTTGCTCGATTTTGGTTTCGAATAAATCCAACAGCACTTCATACGCGTTACATTCAATTAAACGTTGATTGCGCGAACGCATACGATACAGCCGAAACGCCGGTAATTCGCGATCACGCAAGGTGAACAAACGTCCGTCGCGCACGGTAAAAGCGACGCTGGCTAAATCCGCGTAATCGTCTTCATCTTCGCAATAAAAGAATGAGTGCAAATGTAACCCGTCTTCGTCCTCAAAGAAACGAGCGGATGCCTCAATGTCTTCCAATTCTAAGAAAGACGCCAGACTTTGATCCAAGCCTTTTTGTAAGATCTCGCGTTCTTCCACCGTCGGCTCAAGCAAATCCAACCAAACGGCGTTATTGAGTGCCTCGTCGGTTTCGTCAAGGCGCACCAAACGCGCATCTTCAAGCGCAAATGCATTAATCATCTTGTCATACTCCTTAATGGATTATGAACAAACGCTATGAACAAAGAAAAATCAAAAAATCGGCGCGAAAGTGCGGTTAAAAATCCGATTGTTTGATCAAAAAAGATACCTAATGTTAAAAACAAGGTAATGAAAACTTACCCGCGAAATCTCGCCGATAAGTAAATGACGAGATTTAGAAAAAAGATTGCGATCGGTATCGACTGTGACTGTCCAAAGTGTGTGTCCTCTTGTTACTAAATCGTGCGGAATGTTACGCTCGAAAGCCTATTTCGTCAAGTTTTTTGCAAAGAAAATCCCGCCAGAAAAGCGGGATGAATTTAAGCTGCGGGACGATGATTATTTCGCCGGATAATCCCACCAAATATCGAATAATTCGCTGATTTCGATTTGTTGCAATCCGTTTTGTTCCAACCAATTTTTCACCAAAGTGCGGTGATTTTCGTCGCATTTTCCTAATTTTTCCAAGCAAACCAAGCCTTCCCAATGAAGATAGCCGCTGCCTTCATAAGCCAAGCCGTTCGGTTGAATCACGTCACGAATAAAACGATCAACCGTTTCATCTACTTGTTCGATCGGGGTATTTTCCGCAAATTGCCAGTTGACTAAAAAACCTAATTCTTGGAATTCCGCCAAGTGCATTTTTTTACGTTGTCTTTGATTACGTTTGATCGCCATATTTTTCTCCTATGGTTGCTGTCATTATCATCGCGCATAATGATAGCACATTTCGTCGTTATTTTTTAATAAAATACAAATCCCACACGCCGTGTCCGAGGCGGTGACCGCGTTGTTCGAATTTCGTTAACGGGCGAAAATCCGGACGCGGAATATAATCGCCGGTTTCGGAAACGTTGCGTAAATCCACCGCACTTTTCAGTACGTTCAACATTTGTTCCGCATAATTTTCCCAATCCGTCGCCATATGAATAAAGCCCTGCGGCATTAATTTTTGCGTCACTTGCGCCACAAAGTGCGGTTGAACGATACGACGTTTATGATGTTTGGCTTTATGCCAAGGATCCGGAAAAAACAACTGCAAACCGCCTAGACTACCGTCCGCAATGCAGTCGCGTAAAATTTCCGTGGCGTCGTGACAAATCACGCGTAAATTTTTCACTTGTTTTTCCACCGCATAAGCGATACAAGCGCCCACGCCCGGCGTATGCACTTCAATGCCCAAGTAGTTTTTGTCGGGATTTTGCAACGCCATTTCCACTAAGGATTTCCCCATTCCGAAACCGATTTCTAAGATCACCGGATTGTGATTGCCGTAAATTTGCACGAAATCGAAAGGCGTGGCTTGGTGCTCTAAGCCCAGCGTTGCCCAATTTTCATTCATCATATTGCGCTGAAACTCGCTCAATCGTCCGGTGCGCAGCACAAAACTGCGCACTTTGCGCTTATAACGTCCGTCTTCGGTAAATTCCGCCGTTTCAACGGTTTTGCGTTTTTGATCGGCAAAGGTTGTTTTTTGTTCTGTCATTCTTTTTTCGTCCTTTTTATATCGCGGCAGATTATAGCTCAGAAGGTTCCTTTGCGTTAAGCAAAAACTCCGGATGACGAACCAACCAACCGGTTAATTCCACCACGGCATCGCGTTCGGATTCAAACCGCGCGGTATTTCGGATTAAATCGACCTCATCCGCCGAAACGGTTAATGTTTGCGCGATGCGATCTTGGTAATAACCCATTTGGTTTGCGGTTAACCAATGATAAGGCGTGACGACGCGTTCCAATGGCTCAAAAAACGAAGGCGCTAGACTATAATATTCAAAACCGGCGGGCGCAATGCTTTCGATGATGGTCGGTAGAATATTCATATGCCCGCCGATAGTATTGCCGGCGAACATTGCTTGAGTAAATTGCGGGTGATACATTGCAAAAGAAGTACAAAAGCGTTCGCGCAGCGTTTCCTCTTGCCGCTTGATAATGTCGTGATTGAGCGGCAATACCGGACGAGAATGATCGCCGGTGACGATAATTAAACTGTCCGGATAGCGCGTTTTGATCTCATCGACAAAATCAAATAAGGCTTGATCCGCATACCAATAAGTGCCGAGATCCGCGAGTTTCGCTTTATCTTTCTTCAAGCTCGACGGCACATTCGGCATAATTTTTTCCGCATCCCAACCGTATTTTTTAATCGGAATCGTATAAGGGCCGTGGTTGGATGTAGTGTAAATAAAGTGAAACTCGAATTCTTCCGAGTCGGTGGTTACAATGTTTTTCGCCGTTTGTTGCAAAAATAAATGATCATAAATGCCTAGCCACGTTTTCGGCGTGTCTTTCGGACAAATTTCATTGCCGCCGTAAACACGATCAAATCCGCTTGCTTGGCTAAACAAGCCTAAACTTGACCACGACAACCCGCCGCCATACCAGAGATGCGTTTTATAGCCGAGTTTTTTTAATTGCAAGGGCAAGGACAACAGCGAGGTGTTGTGCCAAAAAATCTCTCTTTCGTTGATTTCCAGATTACTGTCGAAAAGTCCGCTAATTAAGCTGGTAATCGCCGGCTGAGAAATCAATCCCGCCGGTAAAAAATTGTTGATGACAAAACTGTGCGGATCGGCGCGAAAAGCTTTGCCGCGATCGGATAAATGCAGATTGTCATATAACGGGTCGAACGGCGCTTGAGTATAACTTTCGCCAAGTAAAAAGAAAATTTTCTTCGGCGGCGTAATTCTGGCGCCTTGCGCTCGTTTTTTAAACCGCGCCAATAAATTTTCCCGATTTATGACCGCACTTGTCACATCGGCAAACAGCGGCTCGCGGCGTAAAATTTCGCTACTTTGTTCATCGTTGTGATTGAGTAAATCCTGCACCGGACGACTATACACCATTTCTATGGCAACCAAATCGTCCACCGTCGCCTTGCCGAGAAAAATATCCGCTTTCACGATTTCCGGCACTTCGTCCCATTCCGGTTTATCCGCGTGTTTAAGCGATCCGCCGAAACGACAATAATAAAATCCCACCACGCAAAAGGCGACGAATAAAAAGTTAAAGGCATAAGCGAGAAACACATTTTCAATCTGCGGATAAGGCACGGAAGGCAGTTTAAGCAATGCGTCGGCAGCGAATACGCATAAGGCTAAAAACGGAATACAGCTTAACAACAGCCACGCGCCGTGATGTTGATTAAAGAAAATATCAAGCAAATTGCGTTTGTCCGCCTTTCCGCCCAAGCGCATTGTGGCATTAAATATGTCGCGGAAATGATAATAAAAAATCATTTTGCCGATAAACGCCACATAAAGCACGAGTAAATAAAGGCTTAATCCGATGATTCTTAATATATCGCCGAAGACAAAATAATCGGCGAAAAAAATGCTCGGCAAACTAATTAAAACAAGCGGCACAAGAAAAACGTAAGCGTTAAAATCCATTCCCCACCAAAATCCATAGCGAAAACAATGATATAACTTGCGCCAATCTTGTTTAAGCGAATATTGCGGGCCGTAAAAACGGATAAAAATAAGACGAAATAACGCGCAAATCAGCGGTGCGAGAATCGCTAATTTCATATCTTGCTGAGCACTTAGAAAGAATCGTTCGAACATATTAATAGGATTATTTTATCGGATTGAAAAATGGCTTTACTCTAGCATAATGCGCGATAAAATCACACTTTCCGTTTGATTATGCTAGACTGATTTTTATTTTTATGACGAAAAATATGCAAGCGCAATCCAATCCTCAAGCGCCTTTCGCTCAAGCCGTGCTGGCGTGGTATGCAAAATACGGGCGTAAAACTTTGCCGTGGCAGCAGAATAAAACTTTGTACGGCGTGTGGCTGTCAGAGGTGATGTTGCAACAAACCCAAGTGGCGACGGTGATTCCTTATTTCGAGCGTTTTATCAAAACTTTCCCGAATATCACCGCACTTGCCGATGCGCCGTTGGACGAAGTATTGCATTTATGGACGGGCTTGGGTTATTACGCGCGGGCGC
The DNA here is from genome assembly GCF_002795405.1 of Caviibacterium pharyngocola. Lineage (GTDB taxonomy): Bacteria > Pseudomonadota > Gammaproteobacteria > Enterobacterales > Pasteurellaceae > Caviibacterium > Caviibacterium pharyngocola. The sequence goes on from NZ_PHGZ01000020.1 coordinate 45,258, forward strand.
GCAATTTGCATAAAGCGGCGCAGAACGTGCGTGATCTACACGACGGGGAATTTCCAACGGGTTTTCAGCAAGTTTTGGCGTTACCGGGTGTCGGGCAAAGTACCGCCGGCGCGATTTTATCCTCTTGCTTAAATGCGCCTTATCCGATTTTAGACGGGAACGTCAAACGGGTGCTCTCGCGTTATTTTGCCGTCAGCGGTTGGGCGGGTGAAATGTCAACGGAACGGAAACTTTGGGCGTTCAGCGCGCAAGTTACGCCGCAAGATCAGGTGGCGGATTTTAATCAGGCGATGATGGATATGGGATCAATGGTTTGCACGCGAACCAAGCCGAAATGCGATTTATGTCCGTTAAACGCCGATTGTCAGGCAAATCTGCAACAAAATCAGACGGCTTATCCGAACAAAAAACCGAAGAAAACCTTGCCGCAGCGAGAAAGTTTTTTTGTCATTTTAGCCGAGCAAGGCAAAGTGTTGTTAGAACAACGCGAGCCGAGCGGCATTTGGGGCGGATTATATTGTTTTCCGCAATTCGAACGCAAAGCGGATGCCTTGGCATATTTGCGCGCGCAAGGTGTGTCGGTTTATCAAGAATGGGTAAGTTTTCGGCATACGTTCAGCCATTTTCATTTGGATATTTATCCGATTTATGCCGAGCTTAATCGAGAACAAGATGATGTTGATCGCACCGATTGGAAAAAAGTGCAGGAAAATCACGCGGAATATCAATCTTCTGTATCAAGTGCGGTCAAATATTGGTATGATCCGGAAAATCCCGATTCAATCGGGCTGGCGACGCCGGTAAAAAATTTATTGATTGAATTTCAAAAAAGGAAATGATTATGGCAAGAACGGTGTTCTGTGCGTATTTGAAACAAGAAGCGGACGGCTTGGATTTCCAACTGTATCCCGGTGAACTCGGCAAACGCATTTTCGATAATATCAGCAAACAGGCGTGGGCGGATTGGATGAAAAAGCAAACGATGTTGGTTAACGAAAAAAAATTAAATATGATGAATGCCGAGCATCGCAAATTCTTAGAACAAGAAATGGTGAACTTTTTGTTTGAAGGCAAAGAGGTTCATATCGAAGGTTATGTTCCACCTGCAGAAAAATAATTATGAAAAAATATCTTATTGCGGCGCTTATTCCGTTTTTGTTTGCTTGCGGCGGTTCGAGCAATAAAGGGATCAATTACGATGAAGCCTTATCCAAAGACACGCAAGGTTTGGATATTTTAACCGGACAATTCTCTCATAATATCGATCAGATTTGGGGGGTGAACGAGCTGTTGGTCGCAAGTCGTAAAGATTATGTGAAATATACGGACAGTTTTTATACGCGTAGCCACGTCAGTTTTGACGAAGGGGTGATTACGGTGGAAACCCATTCCGATATTAATCGCTTACAAAATGCCATCGTGCATACGCTGTTAATGGGTTCCGATGCGAAAGGCATCGATTTATTCGCTTCCGGCGATGTGCCGATTAGTCCGCGCCCGTTTTTGGTCGGACAGGTCGTCGATCATTTGGGCGGGCAAATCACCAATACGATCGTAGCGGGCAATTTCGCCGATTATTTGATTCGCAACAAATTGCAAACGCGTCGTTTGAGTAACGGTAAAACCGTGCGATTCGTGGTGATCCCGATGATCGCCAACCACGTTGCGGTGCGCGCGCAAAAATACGTTCCGTTGGTGCGTAAAGCGGCACGACGCTACAATTTGGACGAGAGTTTGATTTTGGGCATAATGCAAACGGAATCCAGTTTTAACCCTTATGCGATAAGCTATGCGAACGCCATCGGCTTAATGCAGGTTGTGCCGCATACCGCCGGTCGGGATATTTTCCAAATGAAAGGTCGCGGCGGACAACCGTCGAAAAGTTATCTGTTCGATCCGGAAAAAAATATTGATGCCGGTGCGGCGTATTTATGGTTGTTGCAAAATAAATATTTAGACGGCATTACCAATCCGACTTCTAAACGTTTTGCGATGATTTCCGCTTATAACAGCGGTGCCGGTGCGGTGTTGCGCGTGTTTGACGAAGATCGCGATATGGCGATTTATCGCATTAATCAGCTTTATCCGGAACAAGTTTATCGCATTTTAACCACGGCGCATCCGTCCTCACAGGCGCGGAATTATCTGATTAAAGTGGATAAAGCGCAAAAAAGTTATCGTGTAATTCGTTAATTTCGGTAAAATAACTTATCTATTAGGGTGATTGAAAAAAGACAATCGCCCTTATTTTTTAAGCAAAAACCGCTTTTTTTCTATTCTTCTTGCCTATTAAATGCGCAAACAAACGATAAATTTTAAATTTTTTGAATTTAGTTGTTGACTTGAAAGCGAAAAAAACGTTTAATACGCACCACTGATGAGTTGCCTCGATAGCTCAGTCGGTAGAGCAGGGGATTGAAAATCCCCGTGTCGGTGGTTCGATTCCGCCTCGAGGCACCACTTTTCCTCCTTAGTTCAGTCGGTAGAACGGTGGACTGTTAATCCATATGTCGCTGGTTCAAGTCCAGCAGGAGGAGCCAAATTCCGAAAGCCGTTAATGCAAATTAACGGCTTTTTTCTTTTACGCATACGGAGCGTTTATGATGAAAAAAATCCTACTTATTTCTACCGCACTTTTCGCTTCTGCAAATATCATTGCGGCAGATCCCGTTTTCACGTTCGGCGCGAAAAATCAAGATTCTCTTGCCGATGTGTGGTTGGATAACGGTAAAGTTTATTCCAAAAATGACACTAATCGCCGCTTTTGCTGGCAATTAAAAGGATTTGCGAACGATACGGATCCGGTAAAACTTCAGTTAGTCATTACTTCGCCGGCAAAATCGACTTTTTCCTTCTCTGGCATTAACAGCGTCGATAAAACCGAACATCAATTCGCGTTGATCATCAAACCGGTCAACGGTACATTCTTGAATTGCTGGAAATTCGATGCTTTGGATCCGCTCGGCAAATACACGTTGAAAGTTAATGCCAACGGCGTTCAATATCCGTTGCAAACCTTTGAATTAAAACCTTAATCCGAAGCCCGCAAAATTCTCGGGCTTTTTTGTACCTTGCCGAATTTGTTGTTTTAATAATTGCCTTGTTTTACGACATTAGTGTTAATATTTATCCGGTGCAAAAAGGCGCGCCGGATAATATGACCAAACCAAATGCGAAAAACGATTTCGGCGTGGTGGTTAAAAAAAGCAATTCCTGTAAAAGTTAAATGAAATCGACCGCACTTTCGCCGGATATTTCGGCGTTAAAGTGCGGTCGTTTTTGATAAGGTTTAGTTTAAATAATCCGGATGCATCAATTCTTTTAATTCTTCAAAAGACATTCGAAGCTCGAAACTTCCCATTACATAAGGCCCTAAGGCATAAGGCGGATAGAAGAAATAAATGCTGTCGCCTAAAAAATAAAAATCGTCGGATATATCGAAATCCTCTTGTGAGACGAACGTCGGATTTTCTTGATCAAACGCGGTTAAACGACCCCACTCGTATTCATAGGCGTGCCAAAGCTTTTCTTTCAGCGCCTCCCGTTGATTCGGTTTAAGCAAATCCTGTAGCCTAATGAGTTTGCGATTTTTCAAATCAACGTTTTGGAAGGTCGCCCAGTTCATCCCGTGTGCGCCGCCGGTATAAACGTCAACATATTGGGCAAAAGAAGCAATATTATTGCGCTGCCCTAAAAACGCACTTTCAATATGATAAACATCGGCGGGAATACGTTCTTTTTCCGCCGTTGATTTTGCCTGTTCAAACCATTTCTCTATTTCTTTAATCAGATCATCTTTTTGCGGCGGATTTTTCGCAAAATGGGCATCTTTCGCTTTTCGTTCCACTTCTTGAGCTTGCGCCGCTTTTCGCAAGGCTTCTTCGGAAACATTTTCCTCGTTTGGCGTTTGATCCTCAATAAAATAGAAGGATTTAATTATCTCCGTCCACAATAACTGATCGAGCCATTGCACTTGAGTGACCGGCAAGGAAAGGGAATATTCCACATTCGCTTCGGAAGCGGGCAATTCCTCCGCTTTATCTTCGGGAAGATTGAGACTGACCGATTTATCGAAAACCTTCTCGATATTCACCAGCAAACCCAAGGGAGAATCCTGTTTTTCCGCTAATTGCGCTTTTAAGCTATCGATTTCTGCCCGCGAGGTATTCAATTCTTCTTTTAACTTCAGCGTCGTTTGATCCGCTTGGTTCGGTTTTTCGCTTAAGCCGGAAGATTCTTGCTCATTGCAGGCGCTAAGTGCTAAAACGGCGGCAATCAACAGTGCCGGATAAGATTTTTTCATTGCAATTCCTCTTATGGTTAAAACCTATTTTTTAGAAAAAATGATTTCAGTCGGATTATAAAACCGAAAGAAAATCGACCGCACTTTTTGCTTAATGTTTTCGCCTGAAAGTGCGGTCGAATTCGGCGAAATTTTGTAAAAAAATAACCGCTTGATTTAAAAGCGGTTATGTTCGTTCGGAGATTAATAGGCGTATTTGTTGATCGCCGCCGGAATTTCTTGATCACGATAAATGGATTGCACCACTTCGGATAAGGTTTGCGTCAACACTTTTTGAATGTCCGCATTGCTGACGCTAAACGCGCCTTCTTGGGTGCGCGTGCCGCTGATGTTTTTGGTGAATTGTCCTTTCGCCCCTTGCACTTGCACGTTTACTTGAATTTTGGTTGAAATTTTGTGGCGCAAATTGCCTTGTTCCACTTTCGCGTAGAAATCCGTGACGTTAACAAGCACGTTCGTGTTGGATTCCGCCGGTGTGCCGGCAATGCGGAAACCTTTCGCGTTCAAGTCTTGTTTCATCACTTGATCGAACAGCTGTGCCACGGAAGGATTGGCGGAAAGCTTTAATAAGCCTTCGTTATACACATAAGAAGATATTTCCGGTTGCGCACGCACATCGCGCGTTACGACGTTCAACACGGCATTTTGATTCGCCGCATTAAATTGGGCGACCGGAGCCGCCGGTGAGAAACTTAAAGTTGTGCTCGGCTGGCTTTGGCAAGCGGTTAATAACACGGCGCTTGCCATTAACGCCGCGAGAGAAAGTTTTGTAAAACGCATAGATACCTCGATCTGAACTAAAATATAGGATTATTCTTGCAAACTTCGCATTGAATGTATAGTCTCTGACCGCGAAAACAACCAAAAATTCATTAGGAGCCCATATGTCTCGACAACAATCCATTCAAACGGCATTATTCGCCGAATTTTCACCGCACTTTTTGCACATTGAAAACGAAAGTCATCTGCACCGTTCCGACCGCGGCGAGGAATCACATTTTAAAGTGGTGATTGTCAGCGAACGCTTTGACGGAATGAGTAAAGTAGTGCGCCATCAGGCGATTTATCGCGTGTTGGCGGAAGAATTTCGTCAAGGCTTGCACGCTTTAGCGCTGCATACTTATACGCCTGCGGAATGGGCGCAAACGGCGCAACAAATTCCGCAATCGACCGCTTGTGCGGGCGTGGGGAAATAAGCGGAGGCAATATACCTCATTAAAGGTATGGCGGATTCTTTTGTGAGAAGAAATTTTGATTTTTCACAAAAAATTCGCTTTTTTTTAACGTAAATAACGGAAAAACCCCTCCCTAAAGTGGAATGAATGTAATTATTTGGTTAAAATGAACCGTTGATTTTTTATCAAAATTTTAACCCTTATTTTTGTACAAATTTTACACAAAAATATACCCAGAATTTGAGTTTTAATTTTATGTGATCGGCAAAATTCAGCGCTTATTTCCGATAAGTGCGGTGATTTTAAAGATCATTACTCAAGACGAGGTTGTCGTTTTTTCGTTAATGCTTTATCGAATGGCGACAGCTATATTTTTAATCTAACAAAAGTAGTGCAAATTATATGATTACGATTAAAAAAGGCTTGGATCTTCCTATTGCCGGGAAGCCGGAACAAGTAATCCGTGACGGTAATACCGTTACCGAAGTTGCCTTGCTTGGTGAAGAGTATGTGGGAATGCGTCCTTCTATGAAGGTGCGCGAAGGTGATGTGGTGAAAAAAGGTCAGGTGCTTTTTGAAGATAAAAAGAATCCGGGCGTCGTTTTCACCGCACCTGCCAGTGGTACCGTGACTGCGATTAACCGCGGCGCTAAGCGAGTTTTACAATCGGTAGTCATCCGAGTTTCAGGCGACGATCAACTGACGTTTGCCCGCTATTCGGCTGATGAATTAAAAACCTTGACCTCCGAACAAGTGCGTCAAAATCTACAAACTTCCGGTTTATGGACCGCACTTCGCACGCGTCCGTTCAGTAAAGTACCGGCGGTTGATGCCGTTCCTTCTTCTATTTTCGTCAATGCGATGGATACCAATCCGTTAGCGGCGAATCCGGAAGTCGTATTAAAAGAACATTGGCAAGATTTTACCGACGGTTTAACGGTGTTAAGTCGTTTACACGACGGTAAATTACATTTATGTAAAGCCGGCGATAGCAATATTCCGACGGTGGATTTACCGAATCTTGCGGTGCACGATTTCGGCGGTCCGCATCCGGCGGGATTAAGCGGTACGCATATTCACTTTATCGATCCGGTAAGCGCGACCAAATCCGTTTGGTATGTGAATTACCAAGATGTGATCGCAATCGGTAAATTATTTACCGGCGGTGAAATTTATACCGGTCGCGTCGTATCCTTAGCCGGCCCACAAGTGAAAAATCCACGTTTAGTTCGCACGCAATTAGGCGCGAATCTTTCCCAATTAACCGCTAACGAATTGAAAGACGGTGAAAATCGCGTGATTTCCGGTTCGGTATTAAGCGGTACTCAAGCGGCGGGCGCGCACGATTATTTAGGTCGTTACGCGTTGCAAGTTTCCGTGATTGCGGAAGGTCGTGAGAAAGAATTTTTAGGTTGGATTATGCCGGGCGCGGATAAATTCTCCATTACCCGCACCGTGTTAGGTCACTTCGGCAAAAAATTATTTAACTTTACTTCCGCAGTGAACGGCGGTCATCGCGCAATGGTGCCGATTGGCGCTTACGAGCGTGTCGTGCCGTTGGATATTATTCCGACATTATTACTGCGTGATTTAGCCTCAGGCGATACCGACAGCGCACAAGCGTTAGGTTGTCTGGAGCTGGATGAAGAAGATTTAGCGTTATGTACGTTCGTGTGTCCGGGCAAAAACGAATATGGTCCGATGTTGCGCGCAGCGCTAGATAAGATCGAGAAGGAAGGTTAAAAATGGGTTTAAAACATCTTTTAGAGAAAATGGAACCTGCATTTTTACCGGGTGGTAAATATGAGAAATGGTATGCCTTGTTTGAAGCGACGGCAACCTTCTTATATACACCGGGTACAGTAACGGGCAAATCTTCACACGTTCGTGATGCGCTAGACTCAAAACGTATGATGGTGCTTGTTTGGCTTGCATTGTTCCCAGCGATGTTCTACGGAATGTATAACGTCGGTCAACAATCGATTTTGGCATTAAGTGCGGGCGATTTTGTGCAAAATCTTGCCAATAGCGCCGCAAACGACTGGCATTTCGCTCTTGCCAATGCATTAGGTTTGGTATCTGCCGATGCCGGCGTGTTGGCGAAAATGGCATTAGGTGCGATTTTCTTCCTACCGATTTATTTAACCGTGTTCTTAGTAGGCGGTTTCTGGGAAGTTTTATTCGCAATGGTGCGTAAACACGAAATCAACGAAGGTTTCTTCGTGACTTCCATTTTGTTGGCACTTATCGTTCCGCCGACATTACCGTTGTGGCAAGCCGCGCTTGCAACGACCTTCGGTGTGGTTGTGGCGAAAGAAGTATTCGGCGGTGTCGGTAAAAACTTTATGAACCCGGCGCTAGCAGGTCGTGCATTCTTATTCTTCGCTTATCCGGCGCAAATTTCAGGCGATTTGGTATGGACGGCGGCAGACGGTTTCTCCGGCGCAACCGCACTTTCCCAATGGGCTGTCGGCGGCGAAGCAGCGTTAAAACACGTTGCAACCGGTCAACCGATTACTTGGATGGATGCGTTTTTAGGTAATATTCCGGGTTCTATCGGTGAAGTTTCCACCCTTGCATTATTGATCGGCGCGGCAATTATCGTATTTGCACGCATTGCCTCTTGGCGTATTATCGCCGGCGTAATGATCGGTATGATCGCAACTTCAACGTTATTCAACTTAATCGGCTCCGCCACCAACCCGCTATTCGCAATGCCTTGGCATTGGCATTTAGTCTTGGGCGGATTCGCGTTAGGTATGTTGTTTATGGCAACCGATCCGGTTTCCGCAGCATTTACCAACAAAGGTAAATGGTGGTACGGGATTTTAATCGGTGCGATGTGCGTATTGATTCGTGTCGCAAACCCTGCATACCCTGAAGGTATGATGTTGGCAATTCTATTTGCTAACTTATTTGCGCCGTTATTCGACTACATCGTCGTTCAAGCAAATATTAAACGTCGGAGAGCACGCAATGGCTAAATTTAATAAAGACAGTATCGGCGGAACAATTTCAGTGGTTGTTCTGTTAAGTTTAGCTTGTTCCGTTATCGTCGCGGGTTCGGCAGTTTTATTAAAATCGACCCAAGAAGAACAAAAACAACTTGATAAACAAAAAAATATCCTAAGTGTTGCCGGCTTATTGCAAGCGGATACGAAGGCAAGCCAAATCAAAGAAATCTTCGCTAAAAACATCGAAGCGCGTTGCGTCGAATTGGATAGCGGCGATTATACGGATTGCCCGGCGAACTTCGATGCCAAAGCGGCGGCAAAAAATCCGGCGCAAAGCACCGCACTTTCACCTGATGAAGATCCGGCGGGAATTCGCAATCGCGAAAATTTAGCCGAAATTTATTTAGTGAAAGATAATGACGGTCAAGTCAACCAAATTGTTTTACCGGTTTACGGTAAAGGGTTATGGTCGGTAATGTACGGTTTCCTTTCCGTTCAACCGGACGGCAATACGGTAAACGGTATCACTTACTATGAACACGGTGAAACACCGGGATTGGGCGGTGAAATCGAAAATCCGCGTTGGCAAGCGCAATTTGCGGGCAAACAATTATTTGACGAGCAAAACCACGCGGCATTATTCGTCGGCAAAGGTGCATCGGCAAATAAAGCGCACGGTATCGACGCAATTTCAGGCTCGACTTTAACCAGTAACGGGGTAAACAACTCCTTCAAATTCTGGTTGGGTCAAAAAGGGTTCGGTCCGTATTTAGCAAAATTAAAAGCGGGGGCTAACTAATGGCTGGTTCAAATCTTAAAAAGTTATTGTTATCACCGGTGGTGGATAACAACCCGATTGCATTACAAATCTTAGGGATTTGTTCCGCATTAGCGGTAACAACCAAATTGGAAACCGCCGTAGTAATGGCGATTGCGGTAAGTTTGGTTACGGCGTTTTCAAGCTATTTTATTTCTTTGATTCGTAATTACATTCCGAACAGTATTCGTATTATCGTTCAAATGGCAATTATCGCGTCATTGGTAATCTTGGTTGACCAAATTTTGCGTGCATACGCATACGATTTGTCAAAACAACTTTCCGTTTTCGTCGGTTTGATTATTACAAACTGTATCGTAATGGGACGTGCGGAAGCCTTTGCAATGAAATCCGCACCGGTAGAAAGCTTTGTTGACGGTATCGGTAACGGTTTGGGCTACGGTGCGATTTTAATTACCGTCGCTTTTATCCGCGAATTAATCGGTTCCGGCAAATTATTCGGTATGACCGTATTGCAAACAGTCCAAGACGGCGGTTGGTATCAAACAAACGGTTTGTTCCTGTTAGCACCAAGCGCATTCTTTATTATCGGTTTCATTATTTGGGGCCTAAGAACGTGGAAACCGGAACAGGTGGAGAAATAATTTATGGAACATTATATCAGCCTATTCGTTAAATCCGTCTTTATCGAAAATATGGCGCTTTCTTTCTTCCTCGGAATGTGTACGTTCCTTGCGGTATCTAAGAAAGTGTCCACTGCTTTCGGTTTGGGTATTGCGGTAATCGTAGTATTAGGTATCGCCGTGCCGGCAAACCAATTAGTGTATTCTTTAATTCTTAAAGACAGCGCATTAGTAGAAGGGGTGGATTTAAGCTTCTTAAACTTCATCACCTTCATCGGTGTTATTGCGGCGTTAGTGCAAATCCTCGAAATGGTGTTGGATAAATTCTTCCCGGCGTTATACAACGCGTTGGGTATTTTCCTACCGTTGATTACCGTAAACTGTGCGATTTTCGGCGGTGTATCCTTTATGGTTCAACGCGACTATAATTTCGCCGAATCCGTTGTGTACGGCATCGGTGCGGGTACGGGTTGGATGCTTGCTATCGTAGCGCTTGCAGGTATTACGGAAAAAATGAAATATGCCGATGTGCCGGCAGGATTACGCGGATTAGGGATCACCTTTATCACCGTGGGCTTAATGGCGCTTGGTTTTATGTCATTCTCTGGTATTCAGTTGTAAGAAAGGGGAGACTTAAATGGAAATTACTCTTGGTATTGCAATGTTCACCGTGATCGTTTTGGCTTTAGCTGTCATTATCTTATTCGCTAAATCCAAATTGGTTAACTCCGGGGACATTACGATTGAAATTAATAATGATCCGAGCAAAGCAATTAGCCTCCCTGCCGGCGGTAAATTGCTAGGTGCGTTGGCAAGTCAAGGCATCTTCGTTTCTTCTGCGTGCGGCGGCGGCGGTTCTTGCGGTCAATGTGTGGTGAAAGTCACCGAAGGCGGCGGCGATATTCTGCCGACGGAACTATCTCATATTTCTAAACGTGAAGCGAAAGAAGGCTATCGTCTTTCTTGCCAAGTAAACGTGAAGAACAGTATGAAAATCGAATTACCGGAAGAAGTATTCGGCGTGAAAAAATGGGAATGTACCGTTATCTCCAACGATAACAAAGCGACTTTCATTAAAGAGCTGAAATTGGCGATTCCGGAAGGCGAAGAAGTGCCGTTCCGCGCGGGCGGCTATATCCAAATCGAAGCGGAACCGCATACGGTTTATTATAAAGACTTCGATGTTCCGGAAGAATATCACGAAGACTGGGATAAATATAACCTTTGGCGTTATGTTTCCAAAGTGGACGAACATATTATCCGCGCTTATTCAATGGCATCTTATCCGGAAGAAAAAGGCATTATTATGCTGAACGTGCGTATCGCAACGCCTCCGCCGAAACAACCGGATGCGCCTCCGGGTCAAATGTCCTCTTATATTTGGTCATTAAAACCGGGTGATAAAGTAACGATTTCCGGTCCGTTCGGTGAATTCTTCGCGAAAGAAACCGATAACGAAATGGTATTTATCGGCGGTGGTGCAGGTATGGCGCCAATGCGGTCACATATCTTCGACCAATTAAAACGTTTAAAATCTAAACGTAAAATGTCATTCTGGTATGGTGCGCGTTCTAAACGTGAAATGTTCTATGTGGAAGATTTCGATACGTTACAAGCGGAAAACGATAACTTCGTATGGCACGTTGCCCTTTCCGATCCATTACCGGAAGATAATTGGACGGGTTACACAGGATTTATTCATAATGTACTTTATGAAAACTACCTGAAAAATCACGAAGCGCCGGAAGACTGTGAATACTATATGTGCGGACCTCCGGTAATGAATGCGGCAGTGATCAGAATGTTGAAAGATCTCGGCGTAGAAGATGAAAATATCCTCTTGGATGACTTCGGCGGTTGATGTCTTACGACAAGCAGCAAAAGAGCGGTCGGATTTCCGACCGTTTTTTTATTTGCATTCCCGCCTTTTGGCGAGCACCGTGTGAGGCAAAGTGCCTTTCGCGGCAGAATCTGATAAAATAATGTTCTTATCTCCTGATGAAGAATTAAAAATAGCACGCTATGAAAAAACTTTTTTTACTGTTAACCGGTTTCGTTTTATTACTAACCGGATGTGATAAATCACCGGAAATCGTGACTTTAACCGGCAAAACAATGGGCACGACTTATACGATTAAATATATTGATCAAGGTGAAGTGAAAAATAAATCGGACGCTATTCACCAACAAATCGAACTGATTTTAAAAGATGTGAACGCCAAAATGTCCACTTATATTCCGACATCCGAATTAAGTCGATTTAATCAATTTACACAAACCGACACGCCGGTCGAGATTTCCGCAGATTTAGCCAAAGTGATTGCGGAAGCTATCCGCTTAAATCAAGTAACCCAAGGCGCATTGGACGTTACCGTCGGGCCTTTGGTGAATTTGTGGGGATTCGGACCGGATAAACGCGTTGAAAAACAACCGTCGGCGGAACAAATTAATGAGCGTCGGGCGTGGGTCGGCATTGAAAAACTCAAACTCGAACAAAGTGCGGGTAAATTTTTCCTTGAAAAATCCGTACCGCAGCTTTATATAGACTTATCTTCCATCGCCAAAGGATTCGGCGTGGATCAAGCGGCGGATTATTTGGAAAGCCAAAACGCATTAAATTATATGGTGGAAATCGGCGGCGAAATTCGCACCAAAGGCAAAAATATTGAAGGAAAGAATTGGCAAATCGCTATCGAACAGCCGAATTTCGACGGCGACAGAAGCGTTGCGCAAGTGATCGGCTTGCATAACATAGCGATGGCGACTTCCGGCGATTACCGCAATTATTTTGAAGAAAACGGCTTGCGTTTTTCACACGAAATCGACCCGAAAACCGGTATGCCGATTCAGCACCGTTTGGCATCCATTACCGTACTTGCGCCAAGCTCGATGACCGCCGACGGACTTTCCACCGGCTTATTCGTCTTGGGCGAAGAAAAGGCGCTTGAAGTTGCCGAACAACAAAATATTCCCGTTTATCTGATCATCAAAACGGATAACGGATTCGAAACCAAAACCTCATCGGCGTTTCGCAAGATGAGCCAGCAATAGGACGAACACTATGCAATTATTTGTTATTACCTTCGCGATTTTTATTTTGATTATTTTAGGAATGTCGCTGGGTTATATCGTGAAGAAAAAATCCATCGCCGGCAGCTGCGGCGGAATCTCCGCACTCGGAATGAAAAAAGTCTGCGATTGCGAAGAACCGTGCGACAACCTCAAAGCCAAATTGGAAGCCGGTGACGAGCAAGCCAAAGCAGAATATGAAGAAAAATTCGCCAAAAACGAACCGCAGTTTTACGAAGTAAAGTAATCGGCTTTAGTTTTAATAGGAAATTCAATGAAATCAAAAACCTATGAACAACATTTTGCGCCATTAAGCGAACAACAACGCACTGAAAACGGGCAAAAAAAGGTGATTTGCGGAATGTCGGGCGGGGTGGATTCCTCCGTTTCGGCGTTTATTCTTCAACAACAAGGCTACCAAGTGGAAGGCTTGTTTATGAAGAATTGGGAAGAAGATGACGACACGGATTATTGCACCGCCGCTGCAGATTTAGCGGATGCGCAAGCGGTTTGCGATAAACTCGGCATCAAATTGCACAAAATTAATTTTGCCGCGGAATATTGGGATAACGTATTCGAACATTTTCTTGCCGAATACAAAGCCGGCCGCACGCCGAATCCGGACATTCTGTGCAATAAAGAAATCAAATTCAAAGCCTTTTTGGAATATGCGGCAGAAGATTTGGGTGCCGATTATATCGCTACCGGACATTATGTGCGCCGTCGGGATACGAACGACGGGGCGCAACTGTTGCGCGGCTTGGACAATAACAAGGATCAAAGTTATTTTCTTTACACCCTCAGCAAAGATCAAGTGGCGCAAAGTCTGTTTCCGGTCGGCGATATTGAAAAACCGATTGTGCGCGCCATTGCGGAAGATCTTGGGTTAGCCACGGCGAAGAAAAAAGATTCCACCGGCATTTGTTTTATCGGCGAACGTAAGTTTAAAGATTTTCTTGCCCGCTATTTGCCGGCGCAACCCGGCGACATCAAAACCACCGAAGGCGAAGTCATCGGTCGCCACGACGGCTTGATGTATCACACCTTAGGACAGCGCAAAGGCTTGGGCATCGGCGGCGTCAAAGGCAAAGACGAAAATGCTTGGTATGTGGTGGAAAAAGATCTGGTGAACAACGTGCTGATCGTCGCGCAAGGATTGGATAATTCCGCACTACTCTCGCGCGGCTTGATTGCACAGCAACTACACTGGGTGGATCGCCTGCCGATTCGCGAACCTTTGCGTTGCACGGTGAAAACCCGTTATCGTCAAACGGACATTCCTTGCGAAATTATCCCGCTGAGCGACGATTGTATCGAAGTGCGTTTTGACGAACCGCAAATCGCCGTCACGCCGGGACAATCCGCCGTGTTCTATCAAGGCGAAGTCTGTTTGGGCGGCGGCATTATCGAGCAACAGCTTAAATAATCAGTTAAATAACAACGCAAAGTGCGGTCGATTTTCACAAAAATTTCACCGCACTTTTTACTTAATCTCTACGGAAACGAAATGGACTATCAAATTAAACCGATGCTCGCCGAGCATTATGAAGAAGTATATCGCCTTTGGAACAAGATCGACGGAATGGATCTGAATCCGTTAGATGATAACCCGCAAGCGATCAGCAAATTTCTTGATTTTAATCCCGATTTGAATTATGTCGCCGTGGCGCAAGATCGCATTGTCGGCGTTATTATGTGCGGTTTTGACGGACGTCGAGCAACGATTTATCACGCCGCCGTCGCCGAAAGTCATCGCGGGTTGGGCATCGGCTCGCGCTTACTCGCGCAAGTCGAACGCACCTTAAAAGCGAAAAATATCACCAAAGGTCGCTTATTGGCATTTAAAACCAACGAAACGGCAACCGAGTTTTGGCAAAAATCCGGTTGGACGCTGCAAACGCGCTTTAATTATTTTTCGAAAAGCCTACTTTAAGGTTCGATCGCAACGGCGTCCAGCGATAAAATCTCGCCGTTATCGAAAAACAGTTTAAGCGGAAAACGGCTGCCTGCTAAAATCGCCTGTTTCGAATCAAATGCCATAATATGCAAGCCGCCGCGTTTTAATGCCGTTTTGCCCGCCGGCGGAATATCAATGGCTTGCAACGCGTGCATTTTTCCCTGTTGCATTCCGTGTAATTCCAAACGCGCAACATCACTTTCCGCAATTACTAAGCCCACGCCCTGCGGTGCATCATTTGAAATTTGCATAAAAATCGCGCTCGGTTCGCCGGCGTTTTTTGTCGCGATAATCTGCGCTTGCTCGACAGTGATTTTCGCACTCGCGTAAAAAGGTAAAAGTGCGGTGCAAATTAAACCGATTTTGAATAAAGTTCTCATTTTTTCTCCTGAAAAATAACCGCTTGACGGCAGCGGCTTGAACGGTTCGCCTTTAAAAAATAGCGAAAAAATGCTATATTGCTCACAATTTTCAGTTTAGCTTTGATTTATCTTTATGGCAAATTATTACGAAATCACCTTGGCGTTGGCGGGTGTTTGTCAATCGGCAAAATTAGTACAACAATTCGCGATTGACGGCACGGCGGACGACGCGGCATTTAAAACGACATTAAACAGCCTCTTGCAAACCACGCCGGAAAATATGCTTGAAGTTTACGGCGGGCACGAACGTAACCTTAAATTAGGCTTTCAAATTTTATTGGAACAACTCAACGGCAGCGATCCGGATTTACATCGCTATTGGTTAAGCTTATTGGCGTTGGAAAGCAAATTGAATAAAAATGCGCAAGCCAAAGCCGAGCTGGCGCGCCGTATTCAATATTTGCCGACGCAACTGACCCATTATGATTTATTTGACGAACAAATGTTAGCCACGTTAGCGTCCATTTATGTGGACGTCATTAGCCCGCTCGGCAGCAAAATTCAAGTGAAAGGTTCGCCGGAATATTTGCAACAACCGGCGATACATCACCGTATTCGCGCCTGTTTGCTCGCCGGCATTCGTTCGGCGGTGCTGTGGCGTCAAGTGGGCGGCACCAAATGGCAAATTCTTTTTTCACGCCGTAAATTAGCCGATGCGGCGCAACAAATCTACTCAACTCTTTAGGAGCAACCGCTATGCAACTTAACGCATTAACTGCGCTTTCCCCGATTGACGGGCGTTATCAAAACAAAGCCGCCGCATTGCGCGGTATTTTTAGTGAATTCGGATTATTAAAATTCCGAGTAACCGTTGAAGTTCGCTGGTTGCAAAAATTGGCAGCCACCGCACAAATTCAAGAAGTTCCCGCTTTGTCGCAAAAAGCAAACGATTACCTCAATCAAATCGTCGAAAATTTCAGCGTTTCCGATGCCGAACGCATTAAAGAAATCGAACGCACCACCAATCACGACGTGAAAGCGGTAGAATATTTTTTAAAAGAAAAAAGCACCGCACTTCCCGAGCTTGCCGCCGTCAGCGAATTTATTCACTTCGCCTGCACCTCGGAAGACATTAACAACCTTTCCCACGCCTTAATGCTAAAAACCGCGCGCGAAGAAGTGTTGTTACCGGAGTGGCAAAAATTGATCGACGAAGTTACCCGCTTGGCAAACGAATACAAAACCATTCCGTTGCTTTCCCGCACGCACGGTCAACCGGCGTCGCCGACCACCGTCGGAAAAGAAATGGCGAACGTCGTTTATCGTTTAACCCGCCAATTCAAACAACTGCAACAGATCGACATTCTGGGCAAAATCAACGGCGCAGTAGGAAACTATAACGCGCATTTATCCGCCTATCCGGAAATCGACTGGCATCGATTCAGCGAAGAATTCGTCACCTCGCTCGGCATTACTTGGAACCCGTACACCACGCAAATTGAACCGCACGATTATATCGCCGAATTCTTTGACAACGTGGCGCGTTTCAACACGATCGTTATTGATTTCGACCGCGATTTATGGGGCTATATCGCGTTAAACCACTTCAAACAACGCACCATCGCCGGCGAAATCGGTTCTTCCACAATGCCGCACAAAGTCAACCCGATCGACTTCGAAAACTCCGAAGGCAACCTCGGTTTAGCCAATGCGATTATGGCGCATTTGGGTTCAAAATTACCGATTTCACGCTGGCAGCGCGATTTAACGGATTCCACCGTATTGCGCAACCTCGGCGTCGGTTTGGGTTATTGTTTAATCGCTTACGCCGCCACACGCAAAGGCATCAGCAAATTGGAAGTCAACGAACAGCATTTACGCGACGAACTAAACCAAAACTGGGAAGTGTTGGCGGAACCGATCCAAACCGTAATGCGTCGTTACGGCATTGAAAAACCTTATGAAAAACTGAAAGAATTAACCCGCGGCAAACGGGTTGACGAACAGGCAATGCGCGAATTTATCGAAAAATTAGCTATTCCTGCAGAAGAAAAAGTGCGCTTACAACAATTAACGCCGGCGACTTATATCGGCGCGGCAGTTGAATTGGTGGAAAAATTGTAAAAATTCGACCGCACTTTATTTCAGAAAAAAGCATAATTTGCAAAACAAAAACGGCTGAGATTTCTCAGCCGTTTGTCTTTCTATGCTTGAATTTGCGTTTGAAGGAAGGACAATAATTGTTCTTTTGCAATCATTTGTTTTTCGCCGCTGCGGCGATTTTTATATTCAATCTCACCGTTGGCGAGGTTTTTCTCACCGATGACGATCATATGCGGCACGCCGATTAATTCCATATCGGCGAACATTACGCCCGGACGTTCTTTGCGATCGTCAAAAATCACATCCACGCCTTGTGCTAATAAAGTGCGGTATAATTCTTCGGCGAATTGTTGCACGCTTTCCGATTTATGCATATTCATCGGCACAATCGCCACGGTAAACGGCGCAATCGCGTCGGTCGGCCAAATAATACCGCGTTCGTCGTGATGTTGTTCGATCGCCGCCGCAACGACACGGCTGACCCCGATACCGTAACAGCCCATAATCATTGTTTGCGGACGACCGTCCTCGCCTTGCACGGTGGCTTTCATCGCTTCGGAATATTTCGTGCCGAGTTGGAAAATGTGTCCCACTTCGATACCGCGTTTGATTAGCAACGTGCCTTTGCCGTCCGGACTCGGATCGCCTTCCACCACATTACGCAAATCTGCGATTTTCGGTAATGCGACATCGCGTTCCCAGTTAATATTAAAATAATGTTTTCCGTCGATATTCGCACCGGCGCCGAAATCGCTCATTAAAGCGACGCTGCGGTCAATAATCGCCGGAATCGGTAAGTTAATCGGCCCTAAAGAACCCACGCCGGCACCGATTTTGGCTTTAATGTCCGCTTCATCGGCAAACTCCAACGGATCGGCAACTTCCGGTAATTTCTGTGCTTTCACTTCGTTTAATTCGTGATCCCCGCGAATAATTAACGCGATCAGCGGTTGTTCTTCCGTCGCACCTTTGACAATCAGGGTTTTCACTGTTTTTTCAATCGGTAAATCGAACTGCTCTACCAATTCGGCGATGGTTTTCGCATTCGGCGTATCGACTAATTCCATTGCGGCGCTCGGCGCTTGGCGTTCGCCCACGGCGACCGCTTCCGCCAATTCGATATTGGCAGCAAAATCGGATTCGGTAGAAAAAACGACATCGTCTTCACCGCTTTGTGCCAACACTTGGAATTCGTGCGACGCGCTGCCGCCGATCGAACCGGTATCCGCCTGAACCGCACGGAAATCCAAACCTAAGCGGGTGAAAATATTGCTGTAAGTTTGATACATCACTTCATAGGTTTGTTGTAAACATTCTTTGCTGGTGTGGAAAGAATAGGCATCTTTCATTAAAAATTCACGACCGCGCATTACACCGAAACGCGGGCGCACTTCGTCACGGAATTTGGTTTGAATTTGATATAAGTTCAGCGGTAATTGTCGGTATGAACTGACTTCGCGACGCACCAAATCGGTGATCACTTCTTCGTGCGTTGGACCCAACACGAATTCGCGGTTGCCGCGATCGACGAAACGCAATAATTCCGGGCCGTATTGCTCCCAACGTTGTGATTCTTGCCATAATTCCGCCGGTTGCACCACCGGCATTTCCACTTCCACCGCACCGCTTTTGTTCATTTCTTCACGCACGATTTTTTCCACTTTTTTCAACACGCGCAAACCGGTCGGCAACCAGTTATAAAGTCCGGACGCCAACGGGCGAACCATTCCCGCGCGTAGCATTAATTGGTGACTGACAACCTGTGCGTCATTCGGTGTTTCTTTCAATGTGGATAATAAATATTTACTGGTACGCATTTTTTCCTATGCCTTGTTATTTTGAATTGAAAAATTGTCGATAGTGTATCATTGACCGGGATTTGCACAAAGCGATTCTAAATTGAAAGCTTAATTTTTCCGATGAATGAAAAGTGCGGTGGCTTTCGGCGAGAAATTTTCGGGCGGTTAGGCAGTAAGAACCAGTTGCACTGCGCTCATAAAACAGCGGATTTTACATTCGCCGCAGCCGTTGCATTTTTCATTATCCACTTCAAGCTCGGCGGAAATCGCCTGTTGCGGACAGGCTTGTTGACAGACATCGCAAGATTGATTTTGCCGTTGCAGGCAATTTTCGCTAAAAGACGGGCGCAATGTTGTATCTGCTTTAAAGGCGACATTGAGCGCATTGGTCGCACAGCTTTGTGCACAACGTCGGCAAAAATCACAGGCGGCAAAATCAATCGTCAATTCGGCTTTGCCGGAATGCACATCAATTAATCCGTAAGGACAAGCACGAGCGCATTCTCCGCAGCCGTTACACACTTCCGAAAATAAATGTTCCGCGCAAGCAAAGGGCGGGCGTGTTATCGTGCGCGGCATATCTGAATTCAAAGTTTTATGTGCCGCGCCGAAAACCCCGCGAAACAACCCGCGTCGCGAGACGCTGTGATGACTTAAATAGGCTTGATAATAACGCTCGTCTTTCGCCGTCATATTCCGCCCCGAAAGTTAGCGATAAAATTGTGCTTTCGGCACGATTAATGCGAGCTCTTCTTGCCACTCACGCAACGTTTGCCGTGCCAATAAGCCCAGACCTTGATAAAACGGATAGTCGCTTTGCGCGGTAAGTAATTCCAAATAACGCCCGCTCCAAATTAGAAAATGGCGAGAAAGAAATTCGCTTAATAACTCCTGTTTATTTTCTGCCAGATAAGCGGAAAGCATTAACATTAAGCCGAAATGATCTTCCGGTTCTTGTTGACTTGCGGAAAAGGCGATTTGATGTCGAGCCAAAAAATCACGCAAATCCAATAGAGAATTGCCGAAAATCACCGCTTCCGGATCCAAATACACCGAACCCCAAGGCGGCGCCGGTAACGCATTCGGGCCGATAAACAGCGCTTGATATTGCGCGCTTAAATCTTGTTGCAATCCTTGTTGAATAAACGTAATGGTCTGCGGATTTTCCACATTTCCCCATTGCAGCGCCCAATCCGGTTGTTGAAAAAATGCCAGTGCAGATTTTGCTTGCGCGGAGGTCGGTTCGTAATAGAATAACGAACCTAAAATTCGCCCGCCGGTTGAAATCCATTGCATGAGTTCCGAGTGCATATTATTCCTTTTTAAGAGAGAAGGGTAAGAAACCGTTCTTACCCTTATATTTAATGCGAACGAATTATTTAACCGCCGAACGCTGTTCCTACTGTCATATGCAAGCCATAGAACAAGGTTCTGCCGATAAATTCGGCGACAAAGGTGAGTAAAAATGCGAGGGTGAGTAGCGGTAAACTTTTGCCTTTAAACAAAATGGTCGCGGCAACACCAAGTAAGCACAAGCGCAAGGCGGTCATTTGGGCAAAATCCGGCACTAAGGCTGCCGCTTGTTGTGCGGAACTTTGAATGCTACCGATGTGAACGCCTTGATATACTGCGGTAATGGCAATCAGCAAAACGCCGACTAAATACGCCCAAGGCAACCATTTCAGGCAATATTCTTTGTGGCGATTCGGTTGTAACAGGGCATAGGCAAGGGAAAGCCCGCCGGCTACAAGAGTTAAATAAAACGAAATCGGCGTTAACACCGTATCCCACGTCGGTACGGTCGGAATGCGGTAAAGATTCGCCATCATCCACATAAACACCAAGCCGACAATCGCAGCCAAGGCAATCCAAACTTTACCAAGTGCGGTCGGTAATTTATTTAAAATTGCGCATAACCAGTAAAGTCCGGCAACAGCGAAAAATGCGGAGCCGCTTGCAATTTCGTTGCTTAGCATTGATTCGCCTACGCGGTTAAGCGAATTAAACGCGCGCAGCGGCGAACCTAAATGCATTACGGAGGAAAGAAAACCGATACCGAGCAATGCCAATAGCACAAACATCGCTTTGTGAATATGATTTCGGCTTTGCGTATTTTGTGTGTTAAACAATGCAAAAGCAAAAACTAACACCGATCCGACCGCACTTTGTGCCAAGACGGTAAAAAGAATTAACGGTAATTCGTGTAAACCTGCGTTCATATTACACCTCTCTCGGATTCGCTAAAAAGCCCGTGGTATCACCGCTTGGGCGGGCGTGTTTGTTCGGTTTGACCACCAAATTCGGCTGTGTCACCTCCGCCGGCGGAAGCGGCGCAATGGAAGCTTGCTCGCCGTATTTTGCGCGCAATTCGTCAATCGGCGCGAAATCCAATGCACGCAACGGACAGGCTTCCACGCAAATCGGTTTATGTCCTGCTTGAATACGTGAATAGCAACCGTCACATTTGGTCATATGTCCTTTTTTCGCATCATATTGCGGTGCGTCATACGGACAAGCCATATGACAATAACGACAACCGATACAGATTTCTTCGTTGACGATCACAAAACCGTCGGCATTCTTATGCATTGCGCCGGTCGGACACACCTTAGTGCAAGCCGGATCACTGCAGTGATTGCACGAAATTGACATATAATACGCAAAGACATCTTGACGATAACAGCCGTCGTTATCCTGCACCCAATTTCCGCCGGCGTATTCATAAATTCGACGGAAATTCACTTCCGTACTCAAATCTTTATAATCTTTGCACGCCAATTCGCAAGTTTTGCAGCCCGTGCAACGTTCCGAATCAAAATAAAAACCGTATTGTTTCATTTTCTACTCCTTACACGCGCTCAATTTGCACTAAATTAGAATGTTGCGGATTCCCTTTCGCCAACGGCGACGGGCGTTGGGTGGTGAGTACGTTGACACAGCCGGAGTGATCCACGCGATTATTATCCGGTGCATACCAAGCCCCTTCGCTTAGCGCAACTACGCCGGGAATAATACGCGGTGTGACTTTTGCGTGAATGCGCACTTCTCCGCGATCGTTAAAAATTTTGATCATATCGCCGTTTTTAATGTCTCTCGGTTCCGCGTCAATCGGGTTAATCCAAACTTCTTGCGGATTCGCTTCTTTAATCACATCCACATTGCCATATGTGGAATGGGTGCGCGCTTTGTAGTGGAAACCGGTCATTTGTAGCGGATATTTTTGCATTAACGGATCGCCGTAATGTTCGAAACTTTGGGCGTGAACCGGCAACGGATGAATCACTTCATCCTCTTTCAGCGTCCAAGCTGCGGCAATTTGTGCCAATCGTTCGGAATAAATTTCGATTTTACCCGACGGTGTTTTTAACGGATTGGCTTGTGGGTCTTCGCGGAAACTCTTATAGGCAACATAGAAACCGTTCGGATCCACTTTTTTGAAAATACCTTGCTGTCTGAATTCTTCAAACGTCGGCAATTCCGGAAGGCGCTCGCGGGATTGAGCGTAAAGATGACGCAGCCATTCCTCTTGCGTTCTGCCTTCGGTGAACTGATCTTTCACGCCCAATTTCTCTGCCAAATCACTCATCATATCGTACAAAGTACGACATTCGAATGACGGCGCAACTACTTGATCAGCGAAAATCACATAGTTCATATTGGCGACATAGGCATCCAAACAAAAATCTGCTTGCTCCGCCGCCACGCAATCCGGCAATAAAATATCGCTGTATTTTGCCGTTGAGGTCATATGGTTATCGATCGTGACAATCAATTCGCACTGACTTTCATCCTGTAAGATATCGTGCGTGCGATTGATGTCTGCGTGTTGGTTGATTAGGCAGTTACTTGCATAATTCCAAATCACTTTGATCGGCGCGGTTAATTTTTCTACGCCGCGAATACCGTCCGTGAGTGCGGTCATTTCGTG
This sequence comes from Caviibacterium pharyngocola, assembly GCF_002795405.1. Taxonomy (GTDB): domain Bacteria; phylum Pseudomonadota; class Gammaproteobacteria; order Enterobacterales; family Pasteurellaceae; genus Caviibacterium; species Caviibacterium pharyngocola. Next base: position 68,309 of record NZ_PHGZ01000020.1, read on the forward strand.
GGCACGGAAAATGGCATCCGTCCATAAGAACATCGGAATGCTGGCTTGCACCGGATTGGTTAAAGTCGGCATCCGAACAAACGGAATGGCATAGGCACTTTCCCGTGCGCCGGTGTTGCCGCCGTGAATCCCCACATTGCCGGTTAAAATCGGTAGCATTGCAATCGCGCGAGAGATCAATTCGCCGTTACTGCGACGCTGCGGTCCCCAACCTTGCGCAATAAATGCCGGTTTTGCCGAAGCGATTTCTCTAGCCAACTTGATAATCCGTTCGCGCGGAATGCCGGTGATTTTCGCCGCCCATTCCGGCGTTTTGGCTATGCCGTCATCGCCTTGACCTAAAATATAGGCTTTATAATGACCGTTTTTCGGCGCGGATTCCGGTAAAGTTTTTTCGTCATAACCGACACAATATTTATCAAGAAAAGCCTGATCTATTAAATCTTCGGTGATCATTACATAAGCAAGAGCGGAGACCAACGCTGCATCCGTACCCGGGCGGATTGGAATCCATTCGTCCTCACGACCGACGCCGGTATCCGTATAACGCGGATCAATAATAATCAATTTGGCATTGGATTTTTCTTTTGCCTGTTGAATGCAATAGGTTAAACCGCCGCCGCTCATTCTGGTTTCGGCAGGATTATTCCCGAATAACACGATTAATTTCGTATTTTCAATATCTGCCATACCATTACCGACTACCCAACCGCCGCCATAGGTATAATCCAATCCGACGGCAATTTGCGCGGTACTGTAATCACCGTAATGATTGAGGTAGCCGCCGACACAGTTCATCAAACGCGCGATCAATGTCGCACCCGGTGGCCAAGATTTTGTCATCGTACCGCCTAACGTACCCGTGCCGTAGTTCAAATAGATGCTTTCATTTCCATATTGGGCGATATTTTTCTTTAATGATTCGGCAATTTCGCTTAATGCTTCGCCCCAGCTAATCCGTTTGAATTTGCCTTCACCGCGTTTACCGATACGTTTCATCGGGTATTTCAAGCGATCCGGATTATATACGCGACGACGCATTGAGCGTCCGCGCAAGCAAGCGCGGACTTGATGATCCGCATTATAAGTTTCCGTGCCCGTATTATCGGTTTCGACGTAAGTGATTTTATTGTCTTTAACGTGCATTCTTAGCGGGCAACGGCTTCCACAGTTTACTGTGCAGGCGCTCCAGACGATTTTCTCTTCATTATCGGACGGTTCGGTCGGTAACGGATTCGCCACCGCATTGAAAGGTAAAGAAATATCCGCTGCGACGGCAACGGCGCCAAGCGAAGAGCCTTTTAAAAAAGTTCTTCGGGAAAGCAGTGATTTATCCATCGATTCACTCATAAATATCCCCCCATATTTAGTAAGTCATAAATCAATGGGTTATTTAACCATTATTAGGCAGCACAAGACTGTGACTCCGATCAAATTATTCAATGCACGGCTTAAAAAACAAACGAAAAAATGATTAAAATCAAATAGTTATTGTAATTGAGAATTATTCTCTAAGCGGCTCGAAAGCGTGTTTGAACAAGAGGCGGAAAAAAGAGGAAAAGTGCAGCTTGTTAAGCAAAAAAGTACTACGTCAAAAATGCTAACGGAAGACAGGAAAGACATCCAAGCGAAAATTTATCGCGCATTGTTTTCGCCTTTACATCTTTAGTCATCCTCGTGCGAGGAGCACATAGCATCGGCAAAGTCGTCGGGAGAAAATCCGTGAGAGAGCATATAGCGCCAAATCTTTTGTTTGGTTTTCAGATCAAGTGCGGTGCGATATTGCGGAAATTTTTTTTGTAATACAGAGAGGGCTATTTGCGTCCAATCAATTTCGGATTCGTCCAATACTTCATTGATTAAATCCGCTTGAATACCTTTTAATTGGCGCAATTCTTGTTTAATTCGCTGCACGCCGTAACCGCGCTGCGAGCGCATATAAAGATAATTTTCCGTAAAGCGTCGATCATTTTGCCAATTTTTTTGCCGACAATGTGCTAAAGTTTGCTCAATTTCTTGTTCGGAAAAAGCTTTTTCCTGCATTTTACAACGAAGTTCGAATTCGCTGTATTCGCGTTTGGCTAACAAATTCAGCACATAGCCGAGTGAAAGAGATGACATTTCGTTTACTTAACCGATGTTTCAGCTATAAGATAGAGCGTTAGATGAAATAAAAAGTGATGAAAGTGCGGTCAATTTTAACCGCACTTTTCAGTGTAGTTTATTAGAAATCGCTATCCATTTCGTTTAGCGCTTCTTCCGGCTGTTCAATGTCCGCCATTAGCGCTTTTTCCGGATTCGCCAATAATTCGGCACGCAATTTATTTTCCAATTCTTGCGCCGATTCAGGATGTTCCGTCAACCATTTGATCGCATTGGCTTTACCTTGACCGATTTTCTCGCCTTGGTAGGAATACCACGCGCCGGCTTTATCCACCAATTTGTGTTTAACGCCGAGTTCGATTAATTCGCCTTGTTTCGAAATACCTTCGCCGTAAAGGATTTGGAATTCCACTTGACGGAATGGAGGTGCTACTTTATTTTTCACCACTTTTACACGGGTTTCGTTACCGATCACTTGATCGCCTTCTTTAATTGCACCCACGCGACGAATATCCAAACGCACGGATGCATAGAATTTCAGCGCGTTACCGCCGGTTGTGGTTTCCGGATTACCGAACATTACGCCGATTTTCATCCGAATTTGGTTGATAAACACGACCAAACAGTTCGAGCTTTTAATTTGTGCGGTTAATTTACGCAACGCTTGTGACATCAAACGTGCTTGTAAACCCATATGGGAATCGCCCATTTCGCCTTCGATTTCCGCTTTCGGCGTTAAGGCGGCAACCGAGTCCACAATCACCACATCCACCGCGCCGGAACGCACTAACGCGTCGCAAATCTCCAAGGCTTGTTCGCCGTTATCCGGCTGGGAAACCAATAATTCTTTTACATCCACGCCGAGTTTTGCCGCATAAATCGGATCCAATGCGTGCTCCGCATCAATAAACGCACAGGTTTTTCCTTCTTTTTGCGCTTGCGCGATAACCGAGAGCGTTAACGTGGTTTTACCGGAGGATTCCGGCCCGAAAATTTCCACGATACGCCCCATCGGTAAACCGCCGATCCCCAATGCAACGTCTAAACTTAACGAACCGGTCGAAACCGCTTCGACGTCTAAGGTTTTGGTTTCGCCCAATTTCATAATCGAGCCTTTACCAAATTGTTTTTCAATTTGACCTAACGCGGCAGCCAATGCTTTTGCTTTATCTTCTTGTGTCGCCATTTTATACCTCAGGAAAATCATCATTAGTAGAATTACATATAATATTAACTGTATTGATATACAGTATCAAGTAAAATTTTGATCTTTTTTCATATTGTTGCAAAAAAGTGCCGTATTACCGGTTTTCTCAGATCATTCAAACTCACTGAGTCTAAATTCTTTTCATTTAGTGGTATTTTGTGATTGTTTTACTCTTTTGAGAATATCGGTTATAGTGAAAATCTCTATCTATTCCATAAGAAGTTTTTATAAGCAATCAAAACCAACAAGGTACGGATAATGAGGAATAACCTATGAAACTTGAAGAACTTGATATTGTTGCGGAATATGAGGAATTTCTTGAGGGAAGTTCCGAATCCTTATGGGAGGAACCTTTCCCTTGTTGGATAAAATTTAATCCTGCAACAAAAGAACTTAGTATTAAATTTGAATATGAGCAAGAGGATGATAAACCGAATACTTATGTTTGGTTTAAGGGATTTCAAACAAACTCCTCATATCCTTATACATTTGAATTGCAATCGAATAAACCCGAAGTTACAGAAGAAAAAATGTGGTTAGAGATTTTTTATGAAAATGAATTTTGGTGTTTAGAGGGGAAAGTTGAGGCTCTTTATCAAGAAAATGGCATTAATAAGATTGAAAAAAGAACAATTCTTATTGATCAGGTTAACGATTGAGAAAATTATTATTAAATATGTTTCATAGGATATAAGGATGAATAAGGAAAAATACCATAATTTAATCTTTTTCACTCAAAATGATAAAATTGTCGCTAGAATACAAAACTTCTATAAAAAACATCAGATTAAGCTTATTTTTAAATCTGTAACTACCTATTTTCATTTTAAATCTTACACTTTTTCTATTGAAAGAAATCAAGTATTTTCAGAAATAAAAGCCTTAAATGATAAATTGACTAAATCATTGCGAGTCAAATCGATCTTAATTATTCAACAAAATTGCTCAGATATTTCTTTCTAAATCTGCTCTAAAAACAGAAAGGCTTATAATTTTTTTGATGCCATTGAAGATGAATATTTCCAAAATCCAAAGGAAATGACATTACCTTACCACCTTAGACTGATGACAAACCTGATTTAAATCGTATTTTATGTGTAGGATGGGCTTCAGCCCATCAAAAAAATATAATTATTTCAATATGATGGGCTAAAGCCCATCCTACTTAAGTATACTTTGTCAATAAACTGAGGTGGGTTTACCACCTATTTTTGGCTGAGTCAGTGGACTTGTATAGCGCAGAAAAATCTTTTAAACCCTGTTTTCCGCAAGAAATCCTTCATCCTGAATAATAAAGCCGGCTAAAATCCAGTATAATAGCAACATTTTATATACTTAATTAGCCAAGTAAGCTACATTTTAGCCTATATTTTTTTATGTAGGTTTCTATGAAACTTTAAAAAACCACTTAAAACTTATTGAAACTCGAGAGATGAATTAATCCATTTAAAATCAATAAGATAAAATAATTAGAACAGTGATAAATATGGAAAATTTAATACAACACACCCCAATGATGCAACAATATCTGCGCTTAAAAGCGGAAAATCCCGACATTCTGTTATTTTATCGGATGGGTGATTTTTACGAGCTTTTTTATGACGATGCTAAGAAAGCGGCGGCGTTGTTGGATATTTCGTTGACCAAACGCGGGCAGTCCGCAGGGCAGCCGATTCCGATGGCGGGTGTGCCTTATCACGCGGTGGAAGGCTATTTGGCGAAGTTGGTTCAATTAGGCGAAAGTGCGGCGATTTGTGAGCAAATCGGCGATCCTGCGACGGCAAAAGGGCCGGTGGAGCGTCAAATCGTGCGTGTTGTGACGCCGGGTACGGTCAGTGATGAAGCCCTATTACCGGAACGGCAAGACAATTTGATCGCAGCGGTATATCAAGAGAAAGAGCGTTTCGGTTTGGCAATGTTGGATATGACTTCCGGACGATTTCAGTTGAGCGAGCCGGAAAGCGGTGCGCAACTCTATGCGGAATTACAACGTATTCAACCGGTCGAATTGTTATATTGCGAGGATTTTCGCGATCTCGGTTTAATCGAAAATGCGAAGGGCTTGCGTCGTCGTCCGATTTGGGAATTCGAGTTAAAAACGGCGATTCAATTACTTAACCGCCAATTCGGTACGCAAGATTTGCGCGGTTTCGGCGTGGAAAAAGCCGTGCTAGGGCTATGCGCCGCCGGTTGTTTATTGCATTATGCCAAAGAAACCCAGCGCACCGCATTGCCGCATATTCAAAGTATTGCCTTGTTGCAAAGTTCGGACAATGTGCAATTAGATGCCGCCACGCGGCGTAATTTGGAACTCACGCAAAATCTTGCCGGCGGCACGGAAAATACGCTGGCGGCAATTTTGGATCACTGCGTGACGCCGATGGGCAGTCGCTTGTTAAAACGTTGGATTCATCAGCCGATTCGCGATATTACAAAATTGCGTCGTCGCCAACAGGCTATTAGTGAAGTGTTGCAACAAGATTTGATTGGCGAATTACAGCCTTATCTTCAACAAGTCGGTGATATGGAACGCATTTTAGCGCGCGTAGCGTTATGTTCCGCCCGACCGCGCGATCTCACCCGTTTGCGCACTGCGTTAGCACAAATTCCTTTTATCCAACAAGTGTTACAAACGGAAAGTTGCGAAAATTTAACCGCACTTTCCCGTCAAATCGCAGATTTTTCGCCGCAATTTGATTTATTACAACGGGCGATTATTGATAATCCGCCGTTACTAATTCGCGACGGCGGCGTGATTGCGCCGGGCTATAATGCCGAACTGGACGAATGGCGCAGCTTATCCGACGGCGCCACGCGTTATTTGGAAGATCTGGAGCAGCGTGAACGCGAAAGCACCGGCATTGATACCCTGAAAATCGGCTTTAACGCCGTGCACGGTTATTACATTCAAATTAGCCAAGGGCAAGCGCACAAAGCACCGATTCATTATGTTCGTCGCCAAACCTTGAAAAATGCGGAACGCTATATTATTCCCGAGCTGAAAACTTACGAGGACAAGGTGCTGAAATCCAAGGGCGCGTCCTTAGCATTGGAAAAACAGCTCTATGAAGAAATTTTCGACCAATTATTACCGCACTTAGGTGCATTGCAAGCCGCCGCGATGAGTTTGGCGGAGTTGGACGTTTTGGTGAATTTGGCGGAACGCGCGGACAGCTTAAATTATGTTCAACCGCAATTTGTCGAAAAAATCGGCGTATCGATTCGAAACGGTCGGCATCCGGTGGTAGAACAAGTACTGAAAGAGCCTTTTATCGCCAATCCGACCGAGCTTTCGCCGCAGCGCCGTTTGTTGATCATCACCGGCCCGAATATGGGCGGTAAAAGCACCTATATGCGCCAAACCGCGCTAATTACGTTAATGGCGTACATCGGCAGTTTCGTGCCGGCGGAGCAAGCGACGATCGGGCCGATTGATCGTATTTTCACCCGAATCGGCGCTTCCGATGACTTGGCGTCCGGTCGCTCGACCTTTATGGTGGAAATGACGGAAATGGCGAATATTTTGCATCAAGCCACGCAAAATAGTTTAGTGTTGATTGATGAAATCGGGCGAGGCACCTCCACTTACGACGGCTTATCACTAGCTTGGGCCTGCGCCGAACAACTGGCGAAACAGCTACGCTCGCTTACCTTATTCGCTACCCATTATTTTGAATTAACTGTCTTGCCCGAACAAATCGACGGCGTGGTCAATGTTCATTTGGATGCCCTTGAACACCAAGACACCATCGCTTTTATGCACTCTGTGCAAGAAGGCGCTGCGAGCAAAAGTTACGGTTTAGCCGTCGCCGCCCTCGCCGGCGTACCACAAACGGTGATTAAATCGGCGAAACAAAAGCTCAAACAGCTGGAAAAATTGTCCGGCAAACAAACTCACGCGGAAATGACCGCACTTTTAACCCAATCGCAAGGCGAACTGGCATTAATGGAAGAAGATGACAACCGCCAAGCGTTGTTAGAAATGCTGGAAAAATTGGATCCCGATGAAATGACGCCGAAACAAGCATTGGCGTATTTATATCAACTGAAGAAAATGTTGTAAGGGTAAATAGAGATAAGAAAAAAGCATAACGATTTGAGCGTTATGCTTTTTTTTACAATTAATGACTTTTATGGCTGGTGCTATATAAAATTTTATCCGTATAAGCCATTGCAATCGCGGAAACCAAGAAACCTAAATGCAAAAACAGTTGCCACATCATTGTTTTTTCCGGCATATTGGCGGCATTGACGAAAGTTTGTAGCATATGGATCGACGAAATGCTGATAATCGACATTGATAATTTCACTTTCAGCACTGAAGCGTTAACGTGACTTAACCATTCCGGTTCGTCCGGATGACCTTCGGTGTTCAGTTTCGACACGAAAATCTCATAACCGCCGACAATCACCATCACCAGCAAATTGGCAATCATCACCACATCGATCAAATTTAACACCGCCAACATAATGGCATTGGAATCCAAAACCGGCAGATCGACGATTAATTGCCAAAGGGATTTCATAAATTTATAGGCATAAATGCCTTGCACCACGATTAAACCCAAATAAATCGGCAGCTGCAACCAACGGCTGGCAAAAATAATATGGCTGAACAACGAAGGCGCTCGGCGCTTTTTCGTTTGTAATGCTGAAGAAGGTGTGTGTTCCATTTTTTTCCAAAACTAAGCTAATAATAAGGTTGAGAAAATTACCTGTTTTTTAACCGAATTTCAACGAATTTTACACTGATTTAACCTCATTTTGCGATTCGGCTTTCAACGCGACTAATTTTTCCGTGTGAAAATCGTTGTTCAATAATTCCACCGTCGGCATTATTTTGTTGGCTTTGGCGGATAAATCCTTAAAGCGCTCGACTTTTCCGATTAAACCTTGCTGTCCGGTCAGCGCCGTCACCGTGCTGTTATAATGGTTACTCACGCCGGCAAGCGCGCCGCCCAATTTATTCAAACGTTCCGCCACCAAACAGATTTGGTTATAAATTTCGCCGGATTTTTCGGCAATTTCCTTCGCTTCCGCATTGCCGCGTTCGATACGCCATAAATTCGCCACGGTGCGTAAAATCGGCATTAAAGTGGTGTGCGACACTAAAATCACGTTCTTTTCATAGCCGTAATTAAACAGCCCGCCGTCCAGTTTCATCGCTTCGATATAAGCCGGTTCCACCGCGACGAACATCAACACGAAATTCGGGCTGCGCATTCCGATCAAATTGCTGTAATCTTTGCGTGCCAAATCGTCGATATGATTTCTTAACGCCTTGACGTGTTCGCGCAAAAAGCTTTGTTTTGCATTTTCGTCCTCGGAATTGACCGCACTTTCATAAGCAACCAGCGACATTTTGCTGTCGATAATCAAATGTTTGTTATCAGGCAAGTGCAGCACGAAATCCGGATAATTATGTTTTCCCTGTTGATCTTTAAAATGCGCTTGCGCCGTGTAATGCGTATTTTCCAGCAAGCCGGCGGATTGCAGCGCGCCTTCCAGTTGCACCTCACCCCAGTTGCCCAACGTTTTTTTCTCGCCTTTTAATGCGGAAGTCAGATTATTCGCCTCTTTTGACATCGTTAAACCGATATCCAGCACCTTTTTGATTTCCGCTTCTAAGCCCGCATTGCCTTTTAAGGATTCGGAATGAATTTCGTTCACCCGTTTTTGAAAACCTTCGATTTGCTCGCGGAAAGGCTTAAGTAAAGTGTTCAACGCAGTTTGATTGGTTTGATTGAAACGCTCGGTTTTTTCCTCCAAAATCCGGTTTGCCAGATTTTGGAATTCCATGCTCATTTGTTGTTTGGTTTGTTGAAAATGTTGCTGCTGCTCAAGAAAATGCTTTTCTCTTTCCGCCAAACCGGTTTTCAGCTCGGTAAATTCTTGCGAAAGTGCGGTATGTTTTTCGCTTAAATCCGCCAATTCTCGTTCTTTGCGCAACATTGCTTGACGGCTTTGTTCCAGCTGAGTTTGCAAACTTTCCGCCTGCGCCGAGGCGATCCCGAACCGTTCTTTCAACGCGGTGATATGCGCTGCCACGGTTTCGTTGCGCGCTTGGGATTCATCAAATTCTTTTTGTAAATAGAGAATTTTTTCATCGCGTTCCGCTAAGCGAATTTGCAAACCTTCGGCGTGGGTTTGCGCGCGCACGGCGATTTGATCCGTTTGTTGTTTCGCCGCGGACAAGGTTTCGTGTTTATTTAATAATTGATTGAAATCATTGATATTTTTATTCAATTCTTGACGTAATTGCGTCACATCGCGTTTACGTTGCACGGCGACGGCAAGTAAAATCAGGCACAGCACACCGAAAAACAGCACCGCGCCGAGTAATTGATCTTGGGTAAATTCAAGCATAATCATTCCTTCTTCGAGCGATTAAGTATAAACTAAATTTATCCGATTCAACCGATTTAAACACGAATATTATGCAAAATACTCAACTTTATCTTGCCTCCGGTAGCCCGCGCCGTTTGCAGCTTTTACAACAACTCGGTTTGCAAATCGAGGTGTTCGCCGCGGAAATCGACGAAACGCCGTCGCCGATGGAGACGCCGCAGCATTATGTGCAACGAATGGCGCGCGAGAAAAATCAGGCGGCGCGCACGTTGTGGCAAAAACAGCGCGGAAACGCACCGCACTTGCCCGTGCTGTCCGCCGATACGATTGTGGTGTCGAACGGGCAAATTCTCGGCAAACCGCGCGATGCGGCGCACGCGAAAGCAATGTTGCGACAACTTTCCGCTAGCACGCACCAAGTTTTGACCGCCCTTTGTTTATCTTATGAAAATCAACTGCTGAGCGATTTGAATATCAGTCAGGTGCGGTTTCGTGCCTTAACGGAGGCGGAAATCGACGGTTATATTCGCAGCAGCGAGCCGCTGGATAAAGCCGGCGCTTACGGTATTCAAGGCTTGGGCGGGATTTTTATCGAACATATTGAAGGTAGTTTCACCGGCGTAATGGGCTTGCCGATTTTCGAGTGCGCGCAATTATTGCGCCGAGCGGGCGTGAATTTATTGTAAAATCACGCGTTTGTTGTTAATCTCAAGGCGAATTATTTTTCAGGAACGATTATGAGCGACAGCCTTTTTCAACCGACCAAACACGACGAACGTTGCCCGCAATGTCAGGGAATATTGCAGATTAAACGCGGCAAGAAAGGACTGTTTTTAGGCTGTTCCAATTATCCCGATTGCACTTATTTAAAACCCTTAGGGCCGCAAATCGAACCGAAAGTATTGAAAGATCTTGAACAGCATTGTCCGAAGTGCGGTCATTTTTTGCAATTAAAACAAGGGCATTACGGAATGTTTATCGGCTGTAGCGATTATCCGAATTGCCGTTTCAGCGTGCGTCCCGATGAACAAGAAAATGAGGCGCAAAGCGAGCAAGAATCCGAGGTGGCGTTGAGCTGTCCGGAATGTCAACGCGGGCATTTGGTTGCGCGGCGCGGCAGACAAGGTAAACCGTTTTATGCTTGCGATCGTTTCCCGAAATGCAAATTTACTTTACCGAGCAAGCCTTATTCCGTGGATTGTCCGCAATGCGGCGGGCAGGTTTGTATGCTGAAAAAAACGACGGAAACGCACCGCACTTGGCAGTGCGCGAATAAAACCTGTCGTCATTTATTTGAAACCGAACAATGAATCTTCAACAACTTGTCGCACAACTTCAACAACAGCAAGTGATTGCCTATCCGACCGAAGCGGTTTTCGGTTTAGGATGCGATCCGCGAAGTGAAAGTGCGGTGCGAAAATTACTCGATTTAAAACAACGCCCGATAGAAAAAGGGCTGATTTTGGTGGCGCCGGATTTGACTTATCTGCGTCCGTTTATCGATGCGGAAAAGCTGAACGACGCACAATGGCAACGATTAAACGCCGAATACGCGCGCCCAACCACTTGGGTGGTTCCCGCGCATCCGGATACGCCGCGATTTTTAACCGGACGTTTTGACAGCATTGCGATTCGGCTGTGTCGGCACGAGGCGGTTAAAATGTTGTGCGAACAAAGCGGATTGGCGCTCACGTCAACCAGCGCCAATCTTAGCGGTCAGCCGCCTTGCCGTTCTGCGCAAGAAGTGCGGTCACAATTCGGCGAACATTTTCCGGTGTTGGATATGGCGGTGGGCAACGCCGTCAATCCGTCGGAAATTCGCGATTTGTTGACAAATCAATTATTTAGACAAGGTTAATTAAAAATGGATCAATATGCCGTGTGGGGCAACCCGATTGCGCAAAGCAAATCTCCGCTCATTCATCGCCGTTTCGCCGAACAATGCGGGCAGACATTGGATTATGTCGCTATGTTGGGCGACGAGCAAAATTTCGAACAACAATTACGCGATTTTTTTGCCGCCGGCGCCAAAGGCTGCAACATCACCGCGCCATTTAAAGAACGCGCGTTTCGCTTGGCGGACGCGCACAGCGAACGCTGTTTAAGCGCAGAAGCCTGTAACACATTAAAACGCTTGGACGACGGCTCGTTGTATGCGGATAACACCGACGGCGCAGGATTAGTCAGCGATTTACAGCGATTAAATTGGTTAAAACCGCAGCAATCCGTATTGATCTTAGGCGCGGGCGGGGCAACCAAAGGCGTGTTATTGCCCTTGTTGCAAGCGCAGCAAAACATCACTATTGCCAACCGCACTTTGAGTAAAGCGCAAGAGTTGGCGGAGAAATTCGCGCCTTACGGCAAATTGCGCGCGGTGGAAATTTCAGCCGTTCCACAACAAAAATTCGATTTAATTATCAATGCCACCTCTTTGGGCTTACAAGGTAAAACCGTCGATCTGGACGAGCGCATTTTGCAACAAGCCGGCGCAGTCTATGATATGCAATACGCTAAAGATACCGATACGCCGTTCATCGCATTGTGCAAACGCCTCGGCGTAGCGCAAACCTGCGACGGTTTCGGAATGTTAGTCGGTCAGGCGGCACATTCGTTTTATCTTTGGCGCGGCGTAATGCCGGATGTCGCTCCCTTATTAAACGGGCTTTAATGTTTCAACACACAGAGCCTCACAAGAGCGAGGCCCTATGTGTTGCCCTGAATTGGAAGAGGTTACGCCTCTTCCAATTAAATTATCCGCCATAAATGGCGGGGTTTCAACCATAAGGTAGATATTTGATGAAAGTGCGGTTAAATTTATTGCAATTTCGGCGAAAATAACGACAAAATGACGGATAATTTTTAACAATCCGTCATTTTTTTATTCTTAGCTTTTTATTCGGCAATTTCCCTTGTTTTTTAGCGATAAAAATTAAGCAAAACGATTAATTAAATTATCTTACTAAATTTAATAATTTTAGTAGAATAAAAAACTAAAAATTTTTACTTTTATCCTGTAAAAGTGAGTTATTTTTTATAAATTTGATATTTTTATCTATTGACGGGAAAACGTTTTGCGCGCTATATTTTTAGACCTTTACATTTATTTAACGTTCTACTAAAGGTTATTACTATGGCACAATCAACGGCTAAACGCGAAACGTTCTCCGGACGTCGCGCATTTATTATCGCCGCAATCGGTTCTGCAGTCGGCTTGGGAAATATTTGGCGTTTCCCTTATACAACATATGAAAACGGCGGCGGCGCATTTATTATTCCTTATCTTATCGCGCTTCTTACCGCAGGGATTCCGCTTTTATTTTTAGATTACGCCATCGGACATCGCCATCGCGGCGGCGCGCCGTTGTCTTATCGTCGTTTCAGCCCACACTTTGAAACCTTCGGCTGGTGGCAAGTGATGGTGAATGTCATCATCGGGATTTATTACGCCGTGGTGCTCGGTTGGGCGGCAAGCTACACCTATTTCTCATTTAACACCGCGTGGGGTGATAAACCAATCGACTTCTTTATCGGCGAATTTTTGAAAATGGGTGATATTACTCAAGGCGTCAGCTTTGAATTCGTCGGAATGATTACGGGCCCATTGATTGCCGTTTGGCTGGTAGCGCTCGGCGTATTGGCGCTCGGCATACAAAAAGGGATTGCTAAATCCTCCGGTATTTTAATGCCGATTTTAGTGGTGATGTTTATTATTTTGGTGGTTTCCGCCTTATTCTTACCGGGCGCAGCAAAAGGTTTAGACGCATTATTTACGCCGGATTGGTCGAAACTTTCCAGCCCAAGCGTTTGGATCGCCGCATACGGACAAATTTTCTTCTCACTTTCCATTTGTTTCGGCATTATGATCACCTACGCCTCTTATTTGAAAAAAGATTCGGATTTAACCGGCAGCGGCTTAGTGGTCGGTTTTGCTAACAGTAGTTTCGAATTATTAGCCGGTATCGGTGTGTTTGCCGCCCTCGGTTTTATGGCGACGGCAGCCGGTCAAGAAGTAAGCGAAGTAGCGAAAGGCGGTATCGGCTTGGCATTCTTCGCCTTCCCGACCATTATTAACGAAGCACCGTTCGGTCAAGTGCTCGGCGTATTATTCTTCGGTTCTTTAACCTTCGCCGCATTAACATCATTTATCTCGGTAATCGAAGTTATTATTTCCGCGGTACAAGATAAATTAAGAATGCGCCGCGTGAAGGCAACTTTCGTGGTCGGTATCCCGATGATGTTCGTTTCAGTATTGTTATTCGGCACCACCACAGGTTTACCGATGCTTGACGTGTTGGATAAATTCGTCAACTATTTCGGTATCGTCGCCGTTGCGTTCGTTTCCTTAATCGCCATCGTCGCCAACGAAAAACTCGGCATTTTGGGCGATCACTTAAACGAAACTTCTTCGTTTAAAGTCGGTTTCTTCTGGCGCTTATGCATCGTATTAACCACCGGTATCTTAGCATTTATGCTATTCAGCGAAGGGGCGAAAGTGTTCTCCGAAGGCTACGAAGGCTACCCGAGCTGGTTCGTTAATACCTTCGGCTGGGGAATGTCCGTCGCCTTACTTGTCGTCTCCTTCCTCCTTTCCCGTTTAAAATGGAAAGACGAAGAATTAGCCGTTAAAAAAGGAGAATAAAATGAGTTCTATTGCAATCGTTATGATGGTTATTGCGTTAGTGATTATTTGGGGTGGCTTGCTCTATTCAATCAAACGCTTACCGAAAGAATAATTTCTTTCAAAAAAACCACCGCACTTTTATGCCGGAAGTGCGGTGGTTTTTAATTATTTTTATCCTGTCTAATACTTACTGTAACTGTTCCACAACCAACATTACCGCCAACGTCACCATCGCAATGCCTGAAAAACGGCGAATATAATCGGCGCAAGCGGGATGTTTTTGCACCAATTTGCCCACACCAAGCCCGACAAACGGGTAAATCAACGCACAATTCGCCAAATGAAGCGAACCGAGCAAGAAAATTTGTAGCGGCAGACTAACGCCGGTTTGCGGTGTTAAAAACGGTGGAATAAGCGCGATGAACATTAATAATACCTTGGGATTTAATCCGCTCACGGCAATGCCTTTGGCGATCCAACGGGACAGAGCATTTTGCGCGGCGGCGGAGGACTGTAACGTCGCGGATTGGCGAAAGACTTGCACGCCGAGCCAAAGCAGATAAAACGCGCCAATAAAAGTAAACGATGAAAGCAAGACCGGCGAAGACGCCACCGCCGCACCCACGCCGAACATTACCGCAACAATCACAATTAAATAGCCCAACAACATTCCGAACAAGGCGGGCAAAATCCGCCGCGCAATGCCCGCCGACATCACATACGCCCAATCCGCCCCCGGCGTAACGGTTAAAGATAATGACAATAACCAAAATCCGATAATCAAACTTTCGTTCATATTTTCTCCAAAAATAACCGCACTTTCTGTTGATTATTGTAGTGGATTCGTGTTGAAATGAATTTGCGATATTTATCAAAGATAACTCAATAATTGGAAGATTATTTCAAATGGATAAGATAGATAAGAAAATTATTGCCGAATTACAAAAGAACGGGCGAATTTCTCTCACCGAGCTTTGCGAAAAGGTGGGAATCAGCCTTTCACCTTGCCAAAGACGCGTGAAATTATTGGAACAATCCGGTGTGATTAGCGGTTATCGAGCGGAAATTTCACCGGAACTCGCCGGTTTTCATTTTTCCGCCATTGTGTTTGTGGTATTGAAAGACGTAATAAGCGAACACATCGATCGCTTTGAAAATGCCCTTGCCGATATCCCGCAAATCACCCAAGCGCAGCGATTGTTCGGCGATACGGATTATATGTTACACATCACCACCGAAAATCTCGATGCATTTCAACAACTTTATGATAAAACTCTTTCTAAATTACCGAACGTACATCGAATGAATTCAACATTAGTAATGAAAGAAATCGTGGCAAAACGAGGGCTACCGATTTAATCCGGAAAAAGTGCGGTGGTTTTTTCCGGATTTTTTGCGATCTTGAGCGAAAAATTAAGGTGAAATGCTGTTGTCTTTGACCGACAGTGTAACCAATAACAATCGCCTTAAATGATAGCGAATAAAATTAAGCTTAAAAAAATTTGAACCCTACAAATTACAGAGCTCAATATTTAATCTAAATTATCTGTCCAAATTTTGGGGAGCAGATCACTTTTTTATTTTTTCGACGAAGATCGCAAAAATAGTAATGCTGTCTTGTATCTCAAATTTACCTGTATAAAATTACAGTTATTTATTTTAGGAGGGAATAATGAACAACCATATTCAACTTTTTGAAAATCAACAAATTCGTTCTGTTTGGGATAATGAACAGGAAGAATGGTTCTTTAGCATTATTGATATTGTCGCGGTTCTGACGGAAAGCGCCGATCCAAAACAATATATAAAAAAAATGCGAAGTCGAGATAATGAACTAAATTTGAAGTGGGGTACAATTTGTACCCCTGTTGAAATGATAGCTCAAGATGGAAAAAAACGTAAAATTCAAGCAGCAACAATGCAAGGCATTTTCCGTATTATTCAATCTATTCCTAGCCCGAAAGCCGAGCCGTTTAAAATGTGGTGGTGCAGTGGCTGGTAATGCACGAAAAGAAATTGAGCAGCAAACAGGGCAACCCGTCATCACGCAAAAGAAAGCCATTGATTTTGCCAAAGTGATGAATGATGTCAGAAAAATTGAAAAAGAAACCGAATGAATTTTCCGACAGCGACCTTTGGTCGCAATCGGTTAATGATTAGTCGGTGGATTTGCCGTGCTAAGATAAAAATTCTCTTATTTCAAATTCGCCTTAAAAAATTCTTCCAATTTCGCAAACGGGATTTTATCCGCATTATCATACATATCCGTATGGCTTGCGCCTTCCACTAAATACAGTTCTTTCGGTTCACTCGCCAATTTGTACGCCTCTTCCGAGAACCCACGAGAGATTGCCACATCGCCTGTGATAAAGAGTAATGGGCGGTTTACTTTATCCAAATCGTTAAACGGATAGAAGTTAATCAGCTTCGGATTTTGGCTTAATAATGGCATTGTAGTGTGACTTTTATCTGCACCTTCAGGGGTATATTCACCACGAGAAGTGCGGTAGAAATCGTAAAATTCTTTTTGCATTGGGTTGGTGTCTGCCGTCAATTCGGTGATTGTACCGCCAGTGTAAGCGGGTTTTCCGCCTGCAAATTCCACTTCACGCTGCGCCATTCCAGCGACCATATCTTCAGGTTTAATGTTCATCACACGCGAAGCTGTGCCCATATCCACCATCGCTGTGGTTGCCATTGCTTTAATGCGTGGGTCGATTTTCATTGCCGACAAACCGTAACCGCCACTAGCACAAATGCCCAACACGCCAATTTTGTTTTTGTCGATTTCAGGGCGAGTGCTTAAATAATCCACCGCTGAGCTAAACGCATCTTCAAACATTGTCGGTTCAACCGCTTGACGTGGGCTACCGCCACTTTCACCCCAGAAAGGCATATCAATGGCAAGCGTGGCGAAATTGCCTTGCTCCGCTAACACTTGTGCATAAAGCATTGAAGACTGCTCTTTCACTGCACCCATCGGGTGTCCGATGATGATTGCTTGTAATTTATCGCCTTGTTTGTAGTTTTTCGGTAGTACAAGATTGCCTGCGATTTCAATGCCATACGGGTTTTTAAATTTCACTTTTTGAATGTTGACGTTCTCGCTTTGATACCAGTTTGCATAGCCTGTCGGGTAAGAAATGCCTGTTGTCTGTGGATTTGCCATTGCGTTTGCCCTCAAAAATGTTGTGCTTAAAAGTAATGCTGCGGTTAAGGTTTTGAATGTGGTTTTAAGTTTCATTGTTTGCTCCGTTTTGTTGATGGGGCATTATAAAGTGGTTTTTAATTTATAAATAATACTTTGTTTTTATGGTTAATTATGCTCTAAAGGCATAGAAAAAGCGGCTGTATTTTACATATTTTTTGCAAGATCCGATCGTTCTTTTTTATTTTTTCGATGTCGATCGAAAAAATCACATTTCATTGTTGAAGTTTCTTTTTTTAATCTTAAAATACTGTTTATATTTACACTATAAAGAATATGGGAAATGGAAGAAATTAAACTGTTTGAACAGCGTTCTGTGAGAAGCCATTATGATGAAGAAACGGAAACTTGGTATTTTTCTTTAGTTGATGTGGTTGCAATTTTAACTGATTCTGCAAATCCGACTGATTATCTGAAAAAAATCCGTAAAAGAGATGAATCTCTACATTCTTACATAGGGACAAATTGTCCCCAGGTAGCGATGATGACAGAGAGCGGAAAAAAACGAAAAACATTAGCAGGGAACGTTGAACATATTTTCCGCCTTATCCAATCCATTCCCAGCCCGAAAGCCGAGCCGTTTAAACAATGGCTGGCTCAAGTGGGTTATCAACGTTTACAAGAAATTCAAGATCCGAGCCAAAGCCTTGATCGTGCTCGTGAAAATTGGCAGAAAATGGGGCGAAGCGAAAAGTGGATCCAACAGCGAATGACGGGGCAAGAAACTCGCAATAAACTCACGGATTATTGGAAAGAAAACGGTGTAGAAACCCCGAAAGATTTTGCCACTTTAACCAACATTATTCATCAAGAGTGGACGGGGCTTTCGGTGCAAAAGCATAAAGATTTGAAAGGGTTAAAAAGCCAGAATTTGCGAGATCATATGAGCGAAGCCGAGTTGCTTTTTACCGCACTAGCTGAATTATCTACCCGACAAATTGCGGAAGTACAACAAGCCCAAGGTGTGCAAGGAAATGCCAATGCGGGCAAACAAGGCGGTAAAATCGCCAAAAATGCCCGTGAAGAATTAGAAGCTAAAACAGGAAAATCCGTAGTTACTGGCGAAAACTTCTTACCGCCTGAACCCAAAAAATTGAAGAAATAAGAGAATATAGCGGTCAGATTTTAACAATTTTTTGCAAGATCAGACCGCTTGTAAGAATTTATAAATAAAAAATGGCTTTGTTGAATTTCACAGCCTCGGCAATGGTGGAAGTGGACTGTTAGCTTGTTTAAACCAATTAATCAAATCTGCTGGAAGTTTGGCGTAATCTTCAATATAACTTGTTACGATTTTAACCATCTCGCCCGATTTAATTTTTTTGTAGAAATTCGGTTCAATCAAGGTTGCACGCCCCAATGCGATGAAATCGGCGTGTTGCAGGGCTTGTGCGGCTTGTTCTGCGGTAAAGGCAGCAGCAACCATCAATTTGCTTCTACTCACCAAACGCTCCTTGACCTGTTGCGAAAACGGATCTTTGCCGCCGTACTCTTCCAGCGACAAATGAATGTAATCTACGCCGATTTCAGCAATTTGATTGATGAGTTCCAAACATTCGTCAAAAGTGAAACCAATATGATTACCGTGAATTTCCTCAGGCGAAATGCGGTAGCCCAAAATAAAATCAGGCGGTGCAAGTTCAGCAATCACGTTTTTTACCGCCTTAGTTACTGCCAAAGCAAACGCCATACGATTAAACAACGAACCACCCCATTTATCTTCGCGTTGATTGCTCAATTTAGAGAAAAACTGGTGCAATAAATAATGGTTCGCCCCTTGAATTTCCACACCCGATGCACCTGCTTCAATAGCTCGGCGAGTGGCTTCGGCAAAATCGCGAATAGTTTGGGCAATATCTTCTTCAGTCATCGCACGGGCTTGGTCTCCAGTTCGTCCGGCGGCGGGCTTTGATGGTGCAAGTAATTCGCCTGTTTGTTCAAATCCTTCTTGTGCCAAGCGTCCTGAATGTTGCAGTTGGATAATGAAACGATTGCCGTCTTGCTGTGCTGCCTGAACCAGTTTTTGCAGGTTGGGGATAAATTTATCATCGTGAATGCCGAGCTGGTAACGATTAATCCGCCCAACTAAATTTACTGACGCTGCACCACTAATGAGTAAACCTGCTACGTCAGAACGGTAGGCAAAATAATCCATATCCGTTTGGCTTGCTGTGCCATCGGGTTTAGATGAGATAATTTCCATTGGTGCCATTGCCAGCGGAGTCGGCAGGCTGACCCCATTGGGCAATACCACAGGTTGCAACAATTTAGCAATGATATTTGTGTTATCTGTCATTTTCTTTTTCCTTATTTACCCATCAACACACACTACGCCGTTGCAGGCGCAACAAATCGTAAACGCAAATGATCGTAGCACCAGTTAAACACAAAGGTATAAACCATAATAAATAAAGTCATACCAATATCCATCACAAATGCCGTCCACCAATCCACATTCAGCAGATACGCCACCAATGGAATGGTAAAAATTAATAAACCAAGTTCAAAAATAACCGTGTGTGCCGTGCGTAACTTGATAGAACGCTTTTCTCTTGCACCGGTAAAGACTTTGTCAAAGAAGTAGTTGAATACAAAATTCCAAACCACAGCCGTTAATGAAATCGCCACTATCGTGCCGAAAATGGCGCTAGTTTCGTGTTTAGTAAAAATTGCCATACCAATCGTGGTCAATAAAACCGCCAACACTTCAAATAATACAGCGTGAAAAATACGTTCTTTAAATTGCATTTTGTTTGCTCCTATTAAGTTAAATCGTAAAAACAGGCGTATTATCCTTTGAGATAGGCAATGAAAAAAGTTAGAATGTATCATTATTTGTGATAGGTGGTGCGATGTATAGTTTAGAACAGTTACGTATTTTTTTAAGTGTGTGTGAGACGGGGTCGTTTTCGGCAAGTGCTCGTCAATTAAAGCGGGTGCAATCGGGCATTAGTCAGGCGATAGCGAATTTAGAAATTGATGTCGGGCAGGAATTATTTGACCGAAGTGCGCAAAAGCCTGTGCTCACACCCGCAGGGCAAGCGTTGCTACCGCTTGTGCAAGCGATGATGTCGCAGAAAAATCAGCTCGATCAAAAGATTGAAGCCTTATCGCGTGAAGAAGAGAGTGAGCTATCGCTTGTGTGTGATGAGAGTATTTTAGGCGATAAATTACTGTATCAAATCAATCAATTTAACCAAAAGCACCCTATCACAAATTTGAATATCTTTACCACTTCAACGTTTGAAGCCGAAGCAATGATTAAGCAAGGCAAGGCGCAGATTGGGTTGGTTTATTTAAGCAGTGATTTTAAAAACGACTTTGATTTCTTTACCTTAGGCTATCAACGTTTTATCACCGTGGTTTCGCCCCAACACGAACTGGCAAAAGCCGCAACATCGATTAGTGGCGAGCAGTTAAAAGCCCACCGCCAACTTGTTTTTCGCGATATGGAACAACGTGAATTGTGGTTTAGCGACCGCATCACCGCCCAATTTACCTACGCCAACAGCCACGCTATTTTACTGGAAATGGCAAAGCAAGCGATGGGCTGGACGATGTTGCCCGAGCCGTTGGTACGAAAGGCGTTGCAATCAGGCGAATTAGTGAAACTCGATTTAGCCTTTGAAGAGAGCGATGTGTTTGTGCCAATCGCCGCTATTGTCTCACGCAGTTATCAGCGTGGGCGAGTGCTGGAAGAGTTATTGCAGGTGTTGAAAAGGGAATTTAAATAAGAAGGAAATCGTCGCACAGCCGGGATAAATTTACTCCGTTTTTTCCAACCGCACTTTTATTTTTATTCATAAAATTTTCTTCTTTTAGTTGTTTTATTATTTTTATAGTTGTATCATACAATCAAACCAATAAACAACTTAGGAGAAATATGATGAACACACATCTTCGTTTTGTATTTGAACTTCAAGCCATTGCTGATCTTCAAGGGAATAACATACAATTTTTGGCTCAGGCTGAAAGCCTGTTAACATCGCTTGAAGTGCAAAATTATCGGGTTTTGGTGCAATCCAATCAGTTGGCACAGGCTAAGGCGTTGGGGATAAATGTAGAGCAAATCACCTTTTGCAACAATAAAGCGGATCTCAGCCAATTCTTGCACAATAACCAAGTGGATTACCTATTTCTCAATCAATTCCACGATTTCACCTGCGACCGCAATCAATGCTTTACGCAGTTGGTGTTGGTCGATCATCAAGATAATTTACTGCCTGAACCGCAGAGCCTGTATGTCAATAGCTGGCAGGAACTTAGCGCATTATTTACCGAATAAGGAACACAAAATGAAAAAAGCCTTTATTTTTGATATGGACGGATTATTGATTAATTCCGAACCCCTTTGGCAAGCCACAGGCATTGAAGTGCTTAATGCTCACGCCATTCCCGTAACCCTTGAAAATATGTTGCAATGGACTGGCTCGCCTGTGCCGGTGATTGTGGAAAAAGCCTGTGCGTTATACCAAATTAAAGCAGATCAAGCGGTGATTTCCGAGCAATTTTTAGCAAAAGCTATTGATAACATCATCAAGGCGAAACCGATAATGCCCTTTGTTCGAGAAACCCTAAATTTGCTTAAAGCAAAAGGCTACCGAATGGCGATTGCGTCAGCATCACCCCGTTATATGTTAGATGCCATTGTGCAAAGCCTTGATATTGCAGATTTCTTTGACGTGATTTCTTCCGCTCACGAGCTGGAATATAATAAGCCCCATCCGCAAGTTTATTTAAACGCCTGTCAGCAATTAGGTTTGAAGCCAAAAGAATGTGTCGGTGTGGAAGACTCGAAAGTGGGAATGACGGCGGTAAAATCCGCACTAATGACTTGTATTGTGGTTCCCCATTCCGATGTCGCCCATCACGGCTATTGGCAGTTGGCGGATTATCAGCTCAACCATTTAGGTGAAATTACCCCGGAATTTTTAGCGAGATTATAAAAATGCCTTCCATTTATGACCACTTTAAGCAACATTTTGTATTAAATCTGCAAAGTGAATTGCCGATTTACCGCCAAATTGAAAACTACGTTACGGCACAAGTGCGGTTGGGGACTTTTCAAGAAAACGACAAAATGATCTCGGAAAACGAACTGTGTGATTTGCTCAATATCAGCCGAACGACTGTCAGACAAGCAATGGACGCTCTTTATAAAAAAGGTATTGTGCAGAAAATTCGGGGCAAAGGGACGTTTATTGCCAGCGAAAAAATTCAGCGCAACATCAACCAAGTGTACAATTTTAGCGAAAGTATGACAGCATTGGGGCATCAACCGAGTTCGATCGTTTTAAGCAGTGAAATTATCACCGCTGATGAAGAACTTGCCGAGATCCTGAAATTACCTGAATTTAATCGCAAGGTATTTAAACTTGAGCGTATCCGTAAAGCTGATGATATGCCAATGATTTGGGAAACCAGCTATATTCCTTACTACCTTTGCCCAAGCATTGAAACCGTGGATTTTGAACACCGTTCGCTTTACAACGTATTGGAAAAAATCTTTCAGCTTGAAGTCAAAACGGCAAACGAAACCATTGAAGCCATTGTTTTAACGGAAGAAATGACCCGTTTGCTTGAATGTCCGCAAATGGCAGGGTTCTTTATCCATCGCACAGCTTATCTTGATGAACACACAGTTTTGGAATACACCCATTCCATTACCCGAGCAGATAAATGCACCTTCCAACTCAACTGGCAAAACGGCAAGCAAGAAGAAATGGGACGAGTGTATCGGACGGATGTAGAATGATGAATGAACGTTTTATGACGATTTTGGGTTGGTTGGCGACTTTTACTGCCGTTTGTATGTATGTCTCTTATTTAGAGCAAATCAATTTGAATTTAAACGGCGTAAAAGGCGGATTAATTCAGCCTTTGGCAACAGCGATTAATTGCTGTTTGTGGTTTTGTTACGGTCTATTCAAAGAAAAACGAGATATGCCGATTATCTTCGCTAATTCACCTGGGGTTGTATTAGGGATAATAGCGTTTTTGACGGCAATTTAGCTAAAAGTGAAATGATACGAAATGTTATTTTTTCGATGCAGATCGCAAAAATCGTTATACAGTATTGAAACCCTAAATATACTGTGATGTTATTCGTAACTGGTTACGTAGTAAAGATACGATAGCTTATTTAGGATTGTGGGAAACGATGAATAATCCGAATTTTAAACCCGTCGAATTCGACGGGTTTAAAAACGAAGCTGGATTTAATTCATTTACTCTTTCGCCACAAAAATGGTTCGAAAGCACTAATGCTATTGGGATTGTGTCAAAATCGGGGCGGTATGGGGCACTTTTGCTCACGCTGATTTAGCCTTGGAATTTGCATCTTGGATTTCGCCTGAATTTAAGCTGTACATAAACAAGAATGCAATGAACCCGTGACAAATTGTCACAGATTGTAAATAAAAAATACAATCTTTATAGGGACAAATTCTCCCTAGGTAGTAATGATGACGGAAATCGGTAGCTTTACTACCTTTAAAACCGAGCGACAAAGTCGCTCACTTATGATTAACCTTGTACGGCTTTGCCGTGCTAGGATCAACATAAAGGTTTTACTCCGCCTTTTCCAACCGCACTTTGATTTTTTCACCTGTTAAAATCGCCGAAAAATCACCGTCAAATTTGCCTAAGTGAACTAACCCACGGGCTTTTTGATGCGGTTTGTAAAAAATTGCTACATTTCCCCACGGGGCAAAATAGTTAATATCGCCAATGCGGGCAGATACGCCTGACGGTTCTTGGCTCACGTCTAATTTGCGTGGTAGATAGCTGATTTTCTCTTCGCCTGCATAATCGGAAAGCTCCAATTCAAGCGGTAACATTTGGTAAAAATCTTGCGAAGCGTGGCTGTTTGCAAGCGTCGCAGATAAGGTTTTGCCGTTGGCAATCACGTTAATTTTCATCGCCTTCTCCTGTGCAAATGCGTTTATGGCGAGCAATAGAGTGAAAAGTGCGGTCAGTTTTTTCATTGTTTTTTCCTTAAATGTGGATATGTCGCCCAAAATCGCTGTACTATGAATAATGCTTTGTTTCTATGATTAGATATGCCTAAAAAGTATGGGATTTAGGGGTAAAAACGCCGTTTCTCACAAGAAAAAACAGCGTTTTGGGTTTGTTAAGTTATTTCAAATTCGCCTTAAAGAACTGTTCAAATTTATCAAACGGGATTTTGTTTGCGACATTGTCGTATAAATCCGTGTGCGTTGCGTTTGGTACGATAACCAGCTCTTTGTTTTGCGTGCCTGTTAATTTCGCAAATGCGTCTTCACTCATATAGCGAGAATGCGCTTTTTCGCCTGCTACGATCAATACAGGGACTGAAATTTCATAAGTGAAAGCGTCCATCGGCATGGTGAAGAACGACAGCGGCATAGTGGCAAGCCACGCTGTGTTTGAGTTAATGCCGCGTGGGTGGTAACCGCGTTTTGTGCGATAGTAATCAAAGAAACCTGCCCACATTTCAGGGAAATCATCAGGTTTATTTTCAGGTAAAATTTGGGTAAGACCTTCAACCACTTGACCGTTTATAATCGGCAATTCGTGCATAGCAACCGCTCGAGTGCCGCTATCCACGTCTGCCCAGCGTTGTTTTGCAAGGTAATCTTTCACTAAACGGCGGTCTGCCGCAGTATAGAGATCTTGCTGATCGCCCACGCCTTTGCTGATGGAACGGCTCATATCGTACAACACCGAAGTCGCCAACGCTTTTACACGCGTATCCATTGATGCCGCATTTAAGCTCATTCCGCCAAAACCACAGATACCGAATAAACCTAAACGTTCACGATCGACTTCAGGCAATGTGCCTAAAAAATCTAATGCCGCAGAAAAATCTTCACTGTTAATGTCCGGTGATGCCATTCCTCGTGGCTGACCGCCACTCTCGCCAACGTAAGACGGGTCAAAAGCGATAGTGATAAAACCACGTTCTGCTAATGTTTGTGCATAAAGCCCTGATGTTTGTTCTTTTACTGCGCCGAACGGACCGCTAAATGCGATGGCGGCAAGCTTGCCCGAACGGTTTTTTGGCATATATAAATCGCCTGCAAGGGTAATTCCGTAACGGTTTGTGAAGGTCACTTTGCGGTGATCGACTTTATCGGATTTTGGGAAAGTTTTATCCCATTCTTGAGTTAAAGCGAGCATACCGTTGCCTGAGCCAGTGTTGATATTTTGAGATGGTACGCCGTTTGTAACTGCCATTGCCAACGGGCTTAACGCCATTGCCGCACCTGTTGCAACCGCACCTTGTAAAAATTGACGACGTGCTAAAACTGATTTAGTCATTTTGAGTTCCTTTTAATAAGTGTTTGTTGTTGATGTGTGTATTATAGGGAAAAGGAATTTGAAGATAATCGGCTGTTTTTTTATAATAGTTATAAGTTAATCTAATAAATGTAGGATGGGCTTTAGCCCATCAATCACAATATCAACGTTTTAAATGATGGGCTGAAGCCCATTCTACGATAACAATGGCAACAAACTATGAAAGAAAACTTCAACGATCTGTACAGCTTTTTAAATGTGGCTCGTGAAGGCTCGTTTACCAAAGCGGCATTAAAATTAAATGTTACCCAATCGGCATTAAGCCAAACCATTTCGCAGTTAGAGCAGCGTTTGGGCGTGCAACTTTTTACCCGAACTACCCGAAAAGTCTCGCTTACCCACGCTGGCGAAGCGTTGTTTCTCACGGCAAGTCAGAGTTTTGATTTGCTGGAAAATCAACTGGATAATTTGGTCGGCAACCGGGAAAATCCGAAAGGCAAGGTGCGGATTTCCGCCAGTCAGCACGTTATTCAGTATGTTTTACTGCCTAAACTTGCGCATTTTAAAAACGATTATCCTAATATTCAGTTGGAACTGATTAGCGAAAATCAGCTGACCGACATTGTGTCAGAGCGTTATGATGCAGGCGTTCGGTTGGGAAATGATGTGCAAGAAGGAATGATCGCCGTGAAAATCGGGCAGGAAATCCCAATGGCAGTGGTGGCAACGCCCGATTATTTCGCCCAATACGGCACACCTGTGAAACCGCAAGATCTCGAAAAGCATAATTGCATTGGTTACCGTTTGGGTAGCGGTGGGTTATATGCGTGGGATTTTCAACACAGGGGCAAGCCTTTTGTCCAAAAAGTACAAGGACAATGGGTACTCAGCGACAGCTATTGTGAATACACCGCGGTAAAACTCGGGTTAGGGCTTTGCTATTTGCCGAAAGAGCTGGTGGAAAACGAACTCAACAGCGGTGAATTGGTGGAAGTGCTGACCAATTACAGCATCTCCCTACCTGCTTGTTATTTGTATTACCCACACCGCAATATCTCACCCGCGTTAAGATTGGTGGTGGAAAGTTTGAAGGTGTAAAGAGCGGTCGGATTTTGCCATTTTTTGCTATTTGCAAATTGATGAGAAAATCCGACCGCTTGTGGCGGTTACTCCGCCTTTTCCAACCGCACTTTGATTTTTTCGCCTGATAGTATCGCCGAAAAATCGCCGTCAAATTTACCTAAATGCACCAATCCGCGAGATTTTTCGTGCGGTTTGTAGAAAATCGCTAAATTTCCCCACGGGGCGTAATAGTTAATGTCGCCAATGCTAGCAGATACGCCCGACGGCTCTTGGCTTACATCTAATTTGCGTGGCAGATAGCTGATTTTCTCTTCGCCAGCGTAATCGGATAATTCCAATTCTAGCGGTAACATTTTGTAGAAATCTTGTGCGGAGGTGCCGTTACTGATTGTGGCGGATAAGGTTTTGCCGTTGGCAATAACGTTGATTTTCATCGGGTTCTCCTGTGCAAATGCGTTTATGGCGAACAATAGGGTGAAAAGTGCGGTGAGTTTTTGCATTGTTTTTCCTATTGAATACTGTGTAAGCGATAGGCTTCGTTAATTGAATAAGTGTCTAGGATCAGTGGCTTGCCATAATCTAAGGCATTGATTTTCTGCATATTGGTATCGGTCAATTCAAAATCATCAATAGGTTTACCACGGCTGAGTTGTCGGTCCTAGGGTAAATTCGCTGATATTGGTGTCTTCAGGTTGGCTAAGAGCGAAAGCAACCACGTTTGTCACACGTTCAGCAGGGATTTCATAGGTATCGTAAAGCTCACGATAGCCTGACGATGTTTCGCTGTCGGTAATGCTTGCCACCAATTCCGATTGCACGGCTGCTGGGTAAATGGTTGCGGTGCGAATGTTTGTGCCTGCTTGTGCACTTTCCATTCTTAAGGCTTCCATAATGGCTTTCACCGCCCATTTTGTGCCACAGTATACACCTGCGCCTGGATACACTTTTAAGCCAGCCACCGATGACACACTTAAAATATGCCCTGATTTTTGTGCTTCAAAGGTTGGCAATACCGCTGCAATGCCGTTTAACACGCCTTTAATATTCACATCAACCATTGCATTCCAGTTGTTCGTTTCTAATTTTGAGAATGGCGAATTTGGCATTAATCCTGCATTTAAGAAAATCGCATCTAACTTACCGAAAGAGGTTTTGGCAAGTTCTACCAATGCCGTATTGTCTTCGGGTTTCACCACATCGGTAACACGGTAAACCGCTTCACCGCCTTTGGCTTTGATCTTTTCCACAATGGCTTTGAGCTTCTCTTCACGGCGTGCGCCCAGCACCAATTTCGCCCCTTGCTCCGCTAATTTATAGGCGGTGGCTTCGCCGATACCGCTTGATGCGCCTGTAATAATCACGACTTTGTTTTGAATATTGTTCATTTTATACTCCTGTTATTTGTAAAATTTTCTGAAAAAAATAACCGCTTGTGGGCGATTACGCCGCCTTTTCCTGTGCAAATAGGTTTGTAGCGAAAAATAGATTGAAAAGTGCGGTGCGTTTTTGCATTGTTTCTCTCCTTGTTTGTGTTGAGTGCATTATAGGAAAAACATTTTGGTATGAATAATACTTTGTTTCTATGTTAAACTATGCCCAAAAAGTATAGATAAGGCATAAAAATGGACATCAAATCCCTACGCTATTTTCTCGCCCTTGCTAAAACAGGCTCTATTTCAGGGGCGGCGGAATACTTACATTTAACCCAGCCCACCCTTTCACGCCAATTAGCTGATTTGGAATATCAGCTTGATACACAATTATTTATTCGTGGTAGTCGGCGAATTACATTGACCGAAGACGGCGAAAAATTACGCCACCGAGCCGAAGAGATTTTGGCGTTGGTATCAAAAACCGAACAGGAATTTAAGCCGTCCAGCGAAGCCGTTAGCGGTGAGATTTATATTGGTTGTGGTGAAACTGTGGTGATGCGTCATTTGATTTATCTGTTGCACCAATTCCAACAAGATTATCCGCAAGTCAAAGTACATATTATTAGTGCAGACGGCAATGATGTATTAGAAAAATTGGAACAAGGTTTATTGGATTTTGGCGTGTTGTTAATGGAAAGCGCTTATATTAGTGCGTATGAAAGCCTTACCTTGCCCGAAAAAGACGTTTGGGGTGTACTGATGAGAAAAGACAATCCACTTGCCCAAAAAGAGAGTATTTCTCCCCAAGATTTGCGTGATATTCCACTGATTTCTTCATGGCAAAATCAAGTGGGTGATTTTTTATCGCAGTGGCTGAAATACGATTACAGCGAATTGAATATTGTCGCCACTTACAATTTGATTTTCAATGCCACACTTATGGTAGAACAAGGCATTGGCGTTGCTTTGGGCTTGGATAATTTGGCGAATACCAGCGAAGAAAGTAAGCTAACGTTCCGCCCCTTTGAGCCGATTTTGAGCGTTGAAAGCCATATTGCGTGGAAAAAATACCGCCCGTTGTCTAAGGCGGCGGAATTGTTTTTGAATAGGGTTAGGGATAGGTTGAAGTAAAAGAACGGTCGTTTTTTTGCAAACCGACCGCTTGCCCTACTCCCCAAACGTCTTCCGCCACTGGTTCGGGCTGACTTGATACTTCTCTTTAAAATGTTCTCGAAAACTGACCGCACTTTGAAAGCCGATTTGTTCTGCGATTTGTTCAATGCTCAAGGCGGAGCTTTCCAATAAATCCAAACTTTTCTGCAACCGTTCGGCGATCAACCATTGGGTGAAACTCGTGCCGGTGGCTTTTTGGAAATGGCGGGTAAAGGTGCGGCGGCTCATCGCCAGTTGTTCAGCAAGCTCATCAATGCGGTAACAAGCGGTTGAATTTTCCCGAATTTTTGCAAGTAGCTGATTGATATTGCGATCGTTGGTTTTGGTGGGAACGGGGGTATCAATAAACTGCGCCTGACCGCCTTCCCGATGGGGCGGAACAACCATTATCCGTGCGATTTGGTTTGCGGTGCGACTGCCATAAAATTTACGCACGATGTATAAACAGCAATCCAAACTTGCTGCCGTGCCTGCGGACGTGATGATATTGCCGTCGTCCACATACAAGGCGTTGCTGTCGAGTTTTACTTGCGGAAAACGGCTGATAAAATCTTGCTCGCCTGCCCAATGGGTTGCCGCTTTTTTGCCGTCCAACACACCGCTGTACGCCAGCGCATAAGTGCCGTAACACAAACCGACCAAAATTTTGTTCTGTGCATAAGCCTTTTGTAACACCCGTTGCAACTCAGCACTCGGCGGTTCGTCCACATCGTGCCAACCCGCCACAATCAACACGTCCATCTCTTCTGCCCGTTCCAATCCGCCGTCAAAATGAAGAAAAACCGAACCTGTTCGATGCGGTTCAATATTTAATACAAACAAATCAAACAGTTTCTGATCGGGCAATAAGTCGCTAAAAATCATATGGGGAACGGAAAACTGAAACAGTTTAACGTCAGGGTGAAAGAGTAATCCGATTTTAATTGGCATAGTTTTCCTTATTTTGAGCTTTGACCCAATTCTTTCGTTTATTGGCGTAAAAGTCAATTTTTTGATAGGCGTATTTTCGGCAAAATAGTCGGCGTTCAAACAATAGAAGGAAAACAAAATGAAACTTAAATCTCTACTTTTAACACTCGGATTAACGACCGCACTTTCTGCCCAAGCCTTTGATTATCAGCATATCCGCAATGCAACGGCAAAAATCAATTACGGTGGAACAACCTTTTTAGTTGATCCGTATTTGGCGGAAAAAGGGGCGTATGAAGGCTTTGCACAAACGCTCAACAGCGAAAAACGCAACCCGTTAATTTCAATGGCGCAATCAGCCGATGATGTGATCAAAGGCGTTGATGCGGTGATTGTTACTCACACCCACGATGATCACTGGGATAAAGCGGCGCAAGAGTTACTGCCGAAACACTTGCCGATCTTCGTACAAAACGCAGGCGATGCGAAAATCATTCGTTCACAAGGCTTTACCGATGTGCGTGTGGTAGGCAAAAACACCGAATTCAACGGCGTGAAACTCAGCAAAACAGGCGGACAACACGGTACGGATCAGATGTATAGCGTACCGATGCTTGCCGAAGTATTGGGCGATGCAATGGGTGTGGTGTTCCAAGCAGATAAGGAAAAAACGCTCTATATCGTGGGCGATACTATTTGGAATGCCGAAGTGGATCAGGCACTTTCCGCCTACCAACCGCAAGTAATGGTAATGAACACAGGCGATGCGAAATTGGAAGGCATTGAAGGCGGTATCATTATGGGAACGAAAGACGTGGCAAAAGCCTATCAAGTTGCCCCGAAAGCCCAAATCATCACCGTGCATATGGACGCCGTTAATCACGGCTCGGTAACCAGCGATGAAATGCGTGAGTTTGTCAAAGCAAACAAAATGACTGATCGCGTGAGCGTGCCGAAAGAAGGGGAAGTGTTGAAGTATTAAAATCGTTCGCTATGAGTAACACAGTACGGCAGTGCTGAGTATTGGCATTTGCAAAATTTTTTAAAAATCCGACCACTTGAATAAGTTACAACGAAAACTGCGACGCTACGTCGCAGTTTTCATTCCGTTATGATTTCTCTTTATTTAACTCATTTAACACCAATGTTTGCAATTCGTCTTTTGGTAGCAAGAGTTGATATTCCGCCACACCGATAGGCTTGGCGATATCTTGTAAAGCGATTTCTACGTCTAAATGATCTTTATCCGCACACAGAATAATGCCGATTGACGGGTTTTCGTGGTCGCCTTTTTCTAACTTATCTAACAGTGTTAAATAGAAATTCATCTTTCCAACATATTCAGGCTTAAAACTGCCGATTTTAAGCTCAATCACCACCAAAGATTGCAACCCACGATGAAAGAAAAGCATATCCACAAAATACTCTTTTTGGTTATATTCCAAACGGTATTGATTGCCGATAAAGGAAAAGCTTTTGCCTAATTCCAGCACAAAAGTGCGGATCTTTTCTGTCAGCCTTTTTTCTAATTCTTGCTCTTTAAGCGGTTCAGTTACGCCCAAAAAGCCGAGATTATAGGAATTTTTAAATACTTCATTGGCGTATTCCGCACTGATTTGTGGCAAGGTTTCAGCAAAATTATGCGTAGCGATTTGATTTTGAACGTGGCGATAGGTATCCATTTTGATAGCGTTGAGTAATAACGCTCTTGACCAATTCTTATTGATAGTTTCATTAGCATAAAATTCAACCATCTTTAAACTTTCAACTTTATTCAAAAGCAGTAAATTATGTCCCCACGGCAAAACTGCGACAGCTTGTCGCAGTTTTTCATCTGCCTGATAATAACGCTCATAAAAGCGCTTCATATCCCATAAATTGCGTGGTGAAAGCCCCATATCAGGGAATTCTTTTTTCAGGTCGATAGAGAGTTGCTTTACCACTGCACTGCCATAACCTTCCGATAGTTGTTTTTCAAACAACAACTTGCCTAACACCCAATACACTGAAGTCACTGCGCTGTTGATCTGTTTGGCGACTTGGGTTCTGGTGGTGTGAATGTGTGAAATAGCTTGATGTAAAATTTCGTTATATTCTGTTGGATTGATAAGTTCCGTTTTCATTGCTTGTTCCTTGGTTCAAATTAAGTGGATTTATTATTTCCAATGTTTTTGAACTGACAACCAGCAATAACGATTTTTGCGATCAGCATCGAAAAAATAACATTTAAGCGTTGAGATCTTGCCATTTTTTCATTTTAAGCTCTTTTTTGACGATATATTCATAAAATCAGCCGATTTTCTGCTAACATCTATCCAGATTCAGCACATAAAATACCAATCAGTTATTAAGGGGTATTTATGTCAAACCAAAAAATCTATCAGTATCTAATGGCGTTCGGGCATTTTTGTTCGGATATCAATCAAACCGCATTAACGGCGTTATTGCCCTTTTTAATTGCTATTCATCATTATGATTACACCACAGCAGCGATGTTGGTTTTGGTTGCCAATATGGTCAGCTCGGTGGTGCAGCCGCTGTTTGGGCATTTGGCGGATAAGTTTAATTGGGTGTGGATTGTGCCGGTGGGGTTGTTATTGGCTGGCGGTGGCATTGCGGCAACGGGTTACACATCTGATTTTTGGCAACTCTGTTTAGCCGTGATGATAAGCGGTATCGGCATTGCGATGTTTCATCCGCAAGCGGCGAAATTAGTCAATCTTGCATCAGGCTTGCATAATCGTGGCACGGCATTAAGTATCTTCGCTTTTGGTGGTAGTACGGGGGCGGCAATGGGTCCGATTTTAATTACTGCATCAATCGCTTTATTCGGTGTGCAAGGTACGCTCACGTTTTTGCTGATTGAACTGCTCGCTTGTTTGATGATTGGGCGTTATTACCGTGCATTGACCGAATTAAACGGCGGTTCAATAAAAGCGAAACAAGCAAATGCACAGGCAACACAACAAGATCAATGGGGCGCATTTTCCGTGTTGTGTGTGGTAATGTTCGGGCGTTCGATTATCTATTACGGGCTGAACACTTTTTTGGCACTTTATTGGATCAACGTTCTCGGCACAACTGAAACGGTAGGCAATACCATGCTCAGCATTTATTACACCATCGGCGCAATTTGCACCTTATTCGGCGGAAAATTGGCGGATAAATTCGGTGCGCGCAATGTGTTGAAGTGTGGTTTTGCCGTGTTGTTTCCGAGTATTGCCTTGCTTGCGATGACAGGAAACGAACTTTTCGCCTCCGCACTTTTATTGCCAATGGGGGCGGCAATTCATATTGTGTACAGCCCGACCGTGGTATTAGGGCAACAATATTTGCCGAACCGTATCGGTTTTGCATCAGGCATCACGCTTGGGCTTGCCATCAGTATCGGCGGGATTACTGCCCCAATACTTGGAAAAATCGCCGATATTTACGGATTAACTACCGCACTTTATAGCGTGGCACTTGTGCCACTTGTTGGAGCATTCTTATTAGCGAAACCGAAAGATTAAAACAAGCGGTGAGATTTTTTGGAAAATTTGCGATCTCGAGCGAAAAATTGAGATAAAACACTTGTTGCTTTTATCCGACAGCGACTAAAGTCGCAATCGGTTAATCATAAGTCGGTAGTTTTGCTATCTCAAAAAGAGCGACAAAGTCGCTCACTTATGATTAACCTAGTACGGCTTTGCCGTGCTAGGAAAAAGACGTTTATCCGACAGCGACTAAAGTCGCAATCGGTTAATCATAAGTCAGTCGCTTTGCGACTGTAACGGCAGGTGAAAATGAGTTATACAAGATTGCTTTATCATATTGTTTTTAGAACGAAAAATGGCAAGCCTGCAATTACCGTAGAACACGAGAAGATTTTATATACTTATATTTGGAAATTTATTCAAGAGCGAAATTCGGTTTTATATCGTGTGAACGGAATGCCTGATCATATTCATATTTTTACGGCATTACACTCTGATATTGCCGTTGCTGATTTTGTCAGAGAGCTGAAAAATGCGACACATTTGCTATTAGAAAAACATCACGCCGAATTTCCGCAATTTTATGCGTGGTCTAAAGGCTATTGTGCGATCAGCTATTCGGATAAAGAACGTGAAAAAATCGTTAATTACATCAAAAATAAAAAAGAGCATCATCAATACACTAGCTTTCTTGAAGAAACAAAATATCTTTTAAATGAAGCTGGGATTGAATACGATGAACGTTATTTTGATCGAAATATTTAGATATATTATCAGCCACAACGTGGCTGACTTATGATTAACCGATTGCGACTTTGTCGCTGTCGGAGCAAGCTTAAGGAAAATAATATGCACTACACCAGTTTCTATCAATCGCCTGTTGGCGAAATATTACTTGCCAGTGATGATGTCGGCGTGGTTGGTATTTGGTTTAAAGGCGAAAAGTATTATGCCTACTGTCTTGATAAAGAATATGAACCGAAGGAAACGCAAAGCATCCGAGAAATGAAGCGTTGGCTTGATGTTTATTTTCAAGGCAAACAACCTGATTTTGAACCGCCTATTCATATGATCGGCACGGCATTTCAACAAGAAGTTTGGCATATCCTGCGTGAAATTCCCTACGGAACGACAACCACTTATAAAGAAATCGCCCGAAAAATCGCCCAAAGCAAAGGCATTGAAAGTATGTCGGCACAAGCGGTCGGTACGGCAGTGGGCAAAAACAATCTTAATTTGATTGTGCCTTGTCATAGAGTGGTTGCGTCTAATAATAGCCTTGCAGGATATGCTGGCGGTATCGACAAGAAAATTACCTTTCTAAAATTAGAAGGGGCTTTTAAAGATGAATATTTTGTACCGAAACACAGTACAGCACCCTAAGTGAAATTTTGAATATTGACGAGATATTGCTAATATTGTTGGATAAATCGATATTTAACCGACAATATTGGCAATAAAATGCAAAACAACGACTATTTAAACTTTACCAATCTTAATGCTCACACCGATTTCCCCTATCTGGTATTAGATGAAAAAATGACGGTTGCCGTACCCGAGCAAATATGCTTTCATATTATGCACTGGCACGATGATTTTCAATTTACTTACATTGAAAAAGGGGAAATCGAATGTGTAACGCTGGAACAACGTTATCACTTGAAGGCAGGTGATACGGTGTTTATCAACGAAAATATCTTGCACCAAATTGTGCCGACCGAAAACGCCTGCTACAAAACTTTCCGTTTTCCACGCCAGTTAGTCAGTTTTTATTTAGGTAGCCCTGCAAGCCGTGAAGTTAATCGCATTGCAGGAAACGAGCATTTACCGCTTTATGCCTTTACCGCTCAAACCGCAGGACATCAAGCGATTACCGCATTATTGCAAGAGCTGATTGCACTAGAAAATCAACCTATTCCCTTTTATGAATATGCCGTATTAAGTACCTTATCTCGCTTATGGTTGGCATTATTGCAACACACCCAATCTGTTCAGCCAACCGCCGAAATCCCCAAAAACAAACCAGCCCAACGAATGCGACAATTTTTGCACTATATCGAACGCCATTATGCCGAAGAGATTTCATTAGACAGCTTGGCACAGAGTGCACACGTCAGCAAATCCGAATGTTTACGCTGTTTCCAAAATACAATGAACACTACACCTTACCAATATTTAATGGAATTTCGCCTTGCCAAAGCACAACAGTTACTTTTGGAAAGCAGTTTATCTGTGGGGGATATTGCCGAACAAACGGGTTTTAATCAACAAAGTTACTTTGGTAAATGTTTTAGGCAGAAAACCGGATTGTCGCCGAGTGAATATCGCCAAAAGTATAGAAAATATTGCTTACCGGCGATGACATTGGTGTGAAATAAAACAAAAAAACACCGCACTTTTTCTATCATTCTAAGAATCAAATGAAAGTGCGGTGTTTTTTATTTACTTTTCAGCAAGCTAAGGCAATACCGATTCCAAGCGCCATAAGTCGGCGAAGCTTTCGCGGCGTTTGATTAAATGTGCTTGATCGCCATCCACCATAATTTCAATGGCGCGCGGGCGTGAATTGTAGGTGGAAGCCATACTTGCGCCGTATGCGCCGGCGGAACGTTGGGCGATAAAATCCCCTTGGGCGATCGCCAGTTCGCGTTGTTTACCTAAGAAATCCGAGGTTTCGCAAATCGGGCCGACCACATCATAAACGCGTTTTTCACGCGCTAAAGTGCGGTCAACTTCTATGATGTTCATATAGGCTTGATATAACGCCGGACGGATCATATCGTTCATTCCGGCATCCACAATGGCGAAATTAAGCGCTTCGTTGCTTTTTAAATATTCCACTTTCGTGACTAAAATGCCGGCATTTGCGGTGATGGCGCGACCCGGTTCGAGCAAAATTTCCAGTTCCGTATAATCTTTTAATTTTGCCAACAACGCCGCGGCATATTCCGTCGGATGCGGCGCGTTTTCATCGGTGTAAGTGACACCCAAGCCGCCGCCGAGATCCAAATGTTTGATGTTAATTCCGTCTTGTTTAAGCTGCTCCATTAATACGATTAAACGATCGGTAGCATCTAAAAACGGTTGTAATTCGGTTAATTGCGAGCCGATATGACAATCCATTCCGGTAACGACGATATGTGGCAATTCGGCGGCGATACGATACACTTCGCGCGCTTCATCTACGCTGACGCCGAATTTATTTTGTTTCAAACCGGTGGAAATGTAAGGGTGCGTATGCGCATCCACGTCGGGATTGACGCGTAACGAAATCGGTGCGATTTTGCCCATTTCGCCCGCCACTTCGTTAATGCGATACAATTCCGCCGGACTTTCCACATTAAAACAGCGAATGCCGACGTCCAACGCGCGGCGAATTTCTTGCACCGATTTCGCCACGCCGGAAAACACAACTTTGCTCGCGTCGCCGCCGGCGGCTAATACACGTTCCAATTCGCCTTGCGACACAATATCAAAGCCCGAACCGAGTTTCGCCATAATATTTAAAATCGCAATATTGGGATTGGATTTCACCGCAAAGCAAATTAAATGCGGATGTTGACCCAGCGCATCATCAAAAGCGTGCCAGTGGCGCTCAAGGGTGGCGCGGGAATAAATATAAGCGGGTGTGCCGAATTGTTCGGCAAGGCGGCGAACCGAAACGGATTCCGCCATTAATTGATTATCTTGATAGTGGAAAAAATCCATAAATTACCTTACCGTTTATTGTTGTGTTTGCGAGGTTTGTTTTTCCGGAAAATACAGCGGACCTTTTACGCCGCAACCGACTGTAGAAAGCGTTACGACGCCGAGTATAAAAATAGCAATCAGTTTTTTCATCAAATATCTACCTTATGGTTGAAACATTATTTTTTACCTTCTGAATTAAGATGATATTTTTTACCATTAAATCGCGCTTTGCGCTATCACAATCTGGCGAAAAAGCGCGAAAATCTCTATAATCTCGGTTTATTCTTTTATTATTCGGGAAAGTTTTATGAACGTAGCGGAATTTCATCAAAATATCGAGCAAATCTGGTTAAGCATCGAAGAACAATTAGAACAACAGGATTGTGATGTGGATTGCGACACGCAAGGTTCGGTGTTCACCATCACCTTCGCCGATCGCAGTCAAGTCGTGGTAAACAAGCAAGAACCTTTGCTGGAACTCTGGCTTGCCGGTAAAAACGGCGGCTTTCATTTCGCCTTTAAAAATCAACAATGGGTGACTTCCGACGGTAAATTATTTTGGCAATGCTTGGAAGAAGCCTGCCGTGCGCACGGAGAAACGGTGAGCTTCGCGTAAATGAGCGTATCGGCGCATTCGGCGGAACACGCAGAAACAGCAAAAAGTGCGGTGGATTTTTCGCAAGATTCTGCGCTAAAAACCACCGCACTTGAAAAGCTGAATTCGGTTTTCGGCTACCAATCCTTCCGCAAAGGGCAGCAAGAGGTGATTCACGCCGCCTTAAATAAACAAGACAGTCTTGTGGTAATGGCGACGGGAAACGGAAAATCCCTGTGCTATCAAATTCCTGCGCTTTGTTTTTCCGGCTTAACCTTGGTGATTTCGCCTTTGATTTCATTAATGAAAGATCAAGTGGATCAACTGCTTACCAACGGAATCGCCGCCGATTATCTCAATTCCACCCAAACCTTCGAACAACAGCAACAAGTGCAAAGCATGGCGATGTCAGGACAACTGAAGTTGTTGTATTTATCGCCGGAAAAAATCACCACGCAAAGCTTTTTCCATTTTATTTCCCAATGCCAAGTCAGTTTTATCGCTATTGACGAAGCCCATTGTATTTCCCAATGGGGACACGATTTTCGTCCCGAATATACCCAGCTCGGCGGGCTGAAAAGCTGCTTTCCCGACGCGCCGATTATGGCGCTGACCGCCACGGCGGATGAAACCACAAGGCGCGATATTTTATTTCACCTGAAATTACAAACGCCGCATATTTATATCGGCAGTTTCGATCGTCCGAATATTCGTTATATGTTGGTGGAAAAATTCAAACCGATGGAGCAGCTTTGCCAATTTGTGCTCGGACAAAAAGGCAAAAGCGGCATTGTGTATTGCAACAGCCGCAATAAAGTCGAACGTATCGCGGAAAGTTTGCGCAAAAAAGGCGTGGCGGCGCAAGCCTATCACGCCGGAATGGATAACGCCCTGCGTGAGCGGGTTCAGCGAGATTTTCAACGCGATAATGTGCAAGTGGTGGTAGCGACCATCGCGTTCGGAATGGGTATTAATAAATCCAACGTGCGCTTTGTCGCCCATTTCGATTTGCCGCGCAGCATTGAAGCCTATTACCAAGAAACCGGACGTGCCGGACGCGACGATTTACCGGCGGAAGCAGTGCTATTTTATGAGCCCGCCGATTACGCGTGGTTGCAAAAAATGCTGCTGGAAAAACCGGAAACGCCGCAACGTCAAATTGAGCAACATAAATTGCAAGCTATCGGCGAGTTCGCCGAAAGCCAAACCTGCCGGCGTTTGGTGTTGCTGAATTATTTCGGCGAAATGCGGCAAACGCCTTGCAATAACTGTGATATTTGCTTGGATCCGCCGAAAAAATATAACGGCTTAATCGACGCGCAAAAAGTGATGTCGGCGGTGTATCGCGTCGGGCAACGTTTCGGCGTGCATTATGTGGTGGCGGTTTTGCGTGGTTTGCAAAATCAAAAGATCAAAGACAACGGTCACGATACACTCAGCGTGTTCGGCATCGGGAAAGATCGCAGCAAAGAATATTGGCAATCGGTGATTCGTCAGTTGGTGCATTTAGGTTTGCTCCGCCAAGTGGTGGATCAATATAACAGCACGTTACAACTCACCGAAAACGCTAAGCCCGTGTTGCGCGGAGAATGTGAATTAGAACTGGCAACGCCGCGAATTTCATCCGTCATCACGCGCACGGCGGAAAAAAGTGCGGTGGTTAATTACGACAAAGATCTGTTCGCGCGCTTGCGTTTCTTGCGTAAACAAATCGCAGATAAAGAAAATATTCCGCCCTATATTGTGTTTAACGACGCGACTTTGCAAGAAATGGCGCAATATCAACCGACCACCGCAAGGGAAATGTTGCAAATCAACGGCGTCGGTTCGATTAAATTGGAACGTTTTGCCCAACCATTTATGACGATTATTCGCGAACACAAAGCGGCGCATCGCACCGACGCGCCCGCATTCGAATTACACTGAACCGCTTAACTTAAAGTGCGGTGAAATTTTCTCGCGTTTATTGCGGCGGCATTACCGGTTTGGTGGCTTGCAAGCAAGGATATAACCGGTTCATTTCCTCCGACCATTGACGCAATTCGTCCATCGCCGCATATTCCGCCGCGCCGGTGACATTGGCGCGAAATAGCAAGAAATCAATCATACACACCGTGTATAACGTGCCGATGTTTAATTTGGTGCCGAATTGTTTCAATGTTTGCGCGATAAGCGTTAAAGTGCGGTCGTTTCGTTGCATAATTTGTTGATGACGCCCAACCCACCATTCGTTTTCCGGACGAAACATTCTTTCCGGCAGCACCAAACCGACCAAATTTTCCAACACACCTTCTGCCAACGCATACAAATTCAGCACTTGCCAACGGCTTTCGCCTTGCGGGAACAAGGTCGGCTGCGTGCCGATAGCGTCCAAATACTCGGCGATAATTTGACTATTATATAACCATTCGCCGTTATCAAGCTGCAATGCCGGCACTCTACCCAACGGGGTGTCTTGATTGTGCGGCGAATCGGCGGAAAAGGCGCGCGTGACCAATAATAATTCGATTTGATCTTGCAAATGGTGATAATGCGCCACGGCGCGTACTTTGCGCACGAAAGGGCTGGTGGTGGAATACCAAAGTTTCATTTTTCCTCCTGACAAAAACAAAAAAGCCGGTCTTTGCGACCGGCTCGGATAAAGTGTCTTAACCTTGTGAAGAAATACGTTTCATATCTGTCATATAACCGCGTAATTCTTGACCGATTAATTCAATCGGATGATTGCGAATCGCGTCGTTCACATCGCGTAATGTCACGTTGTCGATTTCGCTTGCCGGTGTCGGCTCACCTAAATCGCCGCGTTCAAGGTTCGGGATAATGTCTTTCGCCAAAATCGGAGTAGCGACATT
The DNA here is from genome assembly GCF_002795405.1 of Caviibacterium pharyngocola. Lineage (GTDB taxonomy): Bacteria > Pseudomonadota > Gammaproteobacteria > Enterobacterales > Pasteurellaceae > Caviibacterium > Caviibacterium pharyngocola. The sequence continues at coordinate 109,230 of NZ_PHGZ01000020.1, forward strand.
TGCGAATAAGTAGTTACCGTATTCCGCCGTATCGGAAATCACCACGTTCATTTCATATAAACGTTTACGCGCAATGGTGTTGGCGATTAACGGTAATTCGTGTAATGATTCGTAGTATGCGGATTCTTCATAAATACCGGATGCCACCATTGTGTCGAAGGCTAATTCTACGCCCGCTTTAACCATTGCCACCATTAATACGCCGTTATCAAAATATTCTTGTTCGCTGATTTTGATACCGTCCGCTTTCGGTGCATTTTCAAAGCCGGTTTTGCCGGTTTCTTCGCGCCATTTTAATAAATTCGCGTCACCGTTCGCCCAGTCTTCCATCATCACACGAGAGAATTCGCCGCTGATAATGTCATCCATATGTTTTTTGAACAAGAAATCCAATTTGTCTTTAATTTGTTCGGAAAGTTCGAAAGCGCGTAATTTTGCACTGTTGGACAAACGATCCATCATTAACGTGATACCGCCTTGTTTTAAGGCTTCGGTGATGGTTTCCCAACCGTATTGAATTAATTTGCCCGCATACGCCGGATCTTTGCCGTCCGCCACCAATTTGTCGTAACAAACGATAGAACCCGCTTGCAACATACCGCAAAGAATGGTTTGTTCGCCCATTAAGTCGGATTTCACTTCCGCCACGAAAGAAGATTCCAACACGCCCGCACGATGACCGCCGGTTGCCGCAGCCCACGCTTTCGCAATCGCCATACCTTCGCCTTTCGGGTCGTTTTCAGGGTGAACTGCGATCAATGTCGGCACACCGAAACCGCGTTTGTATTCTTCACGCACTTCCGTACCCGGACATTTCGGCGCCACCATTACAACCGTGATGTCTTTACGAATTTGTTCGCCCACTTCCACAATGTTCAAACCGTGCGAATAACCTAACGCCGCACCTTGTTTCATTAAGCCCATTACATCGGCGATCACTTTGCTGTGTTGTTTATCCGGCGTTAAATTGATCACTAAATCCGCGGTCGGAATCAATTCTTGATAAGTACCGACCACAAAGCCGTTTTCCGTTGCACGTTGGAAAGACGCGCGTTTTTCCGCGATAGCTTCCGGACGTAGCGCATAGCTAATATCCAAACCGGAATCGCGCATATTTAAACCTTGGTTCAAACCTTGTGCGCCGCAACCGACGATAACCACTTTTTTGCCTTTTAAGAAATTCGCTTCATCGGCAAATTCTTCGCGATCCATAAAACGACAGCGACCTAATTGATCTAATTGTTGACGTAAATTCAATGTGTTGAAATAGTTAGCCATTTTTAATCCTTTGTTACTCTTTGTTGATGAGGTTGTGTTTGCATATTGTGTTGTAATGTCAAAGATTATACGCTTTTTAAACATTGCGTAAATTGATATTATTGACATTTAATGTTGCGTTTTTTGCAACGTAGAGGCAAAATTTCTCAGCAAAAAACCACCGCACTTTAAGGCTTACACGATGAATTTTAATGATCTCAATCTATTTATTCACTTAGCGGAAAGCAAAAATTTCAGCAAAACCGCCGCGCAACATTATATGTCGCCGTCAACCCTCTCCCGCCAAATTCAACGAATGGAAGAAGAACTCGGACAAATTTTGCTTTTACGTGACAATCGACAAGTTTCGTTAACCGAAGCGGGCGAGACTTTCTTACGCTTCGCCCAACAAAATTGGCAACAATGGCAACAACTGAAACAATCTTTCACCTCTGCACAACAAGAACTTAGCGGAGAATTACGCCTGTTTTGTTCCGTCACCGCCGCCTACAGCCACTTGCCGAGTTTATTGGAAAAATTCCGCGCCCATTATCCGAAAGTGGAAATTCAACTCACCACCGGCGATCCGGCAATGGCGGTGCAACTCATTCAGAATCAACAAGTGGATCTCGCCTTAGCCGGCAGACCGGCGAATTTACCGAATAACCTGATTTTTCATTATATCGACGATATTACCCTTTCGTTAATCGCCCCGCGCGTGGCGTGCACGGCAACGCAACTGTTGCAACAAACCCCGACAGATTGGCAAAAAATTCCGTTTATCTTGCCGGTGGAAGGCCCGGCGCGGCAACGAATCGACCAATGGTTTCGGCAAAAAAACGTGAAACATCCCACGGTTTACGCCACGGTTTCAGGACACGAAGGCATCGTTTCAATGGTCGCTTTGGGTTGCGGCGTGGCAATGTTGCCCGATGTGGTGATCAAAAACAGCCCGCTCAACAGCCAAATCTCCACCTTATCTCTCGACATTCCGGTCGAGCCGTTCGATTTAGGCATTTGCGCGCAAAAGAAATGTTTAAATCTCCCGTTAATTCGTGCATTTTGGCAAATGTTAGGGTAAAGTGCGGTGTAATTTCGCAATGTTTTTGGATGAAATATGTTAAAAGGCGTCGGTTTTTCTTTATTCGCTTCCGTATTATTCGGCTATATTTATTATTTTTCCACCTTATTACTGCCTTTAAGCGGCGAAGATATTTTCGGCTATCGCGTTATTTTCACCGTGCCCTTCGTCGTCGCAGCGGTATTTATCTTTCGCCAAAAACATATGCTGATCAGTCATCTAAAACGTATCAAACGACAACCTTGGCTGTTTTTGGTCTTTTGTTTTAACGGCGCAATGATGGGCTTTCAAATGTGGTTGTTTTTATGGGCGCCGAATAACGGCAGCGCCCTCAGCGTCTCCCTCGGCTATTTGCTTTTGCCGTTGGTATTAGTGTTATGCGGACGCATTTTTTTCAACGAACATATTTCCAAACTGAAATTCATCGCCATTATTTTCGCCGCAATCGGCGTCACATCCAACATCGCCCTCAAAGGCGGATTATCTTGGGAAAGCCTCGCCGTCTGCGGCTATGCGCTGTATTTCATTATTCGAAAACAACTGAAAATGACCGACATCGCCGCCTTCGCCCTCGAAATGCTCACCACCTTACCGATTTGCATTTACTTCGCCTCGCAAGTGGATATTCCCAGCGTTCAACTCGCCAACGAACACATCGTCGGGCTGTTATTTTTACTCGGATTACTCAGCGGCGTAGCGTTCAACTCCTACATCGCCGCCAGCAACATCCTCCCGATTAACTTGCTCGGCTTATTAGGCTACGTCGAACCCATTATGATGCTCATCGTCGCCCTCATCATCGGCGAAAAAATCGACGCAGAAACCTACCCGCTGTTTGTGTGTTTGATGATTGCGATGGGGTTTGTTTTGTTAGACGGCGTATTAAAAATAAAAAATAACAGGACTTAGTTTAAACTAACGCCAGTTTGAACGAACCTTCTTCAAGTTCTTTTTTATCCTCGGGAGCTAGTCCTTTATCGGTAATCACGTCGGTGAATTGATTTAATCCCAATGCACAAAATAAAGAATATTTTCCGTATTTACTGCTATCCGCAACCAATACGCGTTTTCTGGCGTTTTGCTGCAAATATCTTTTCAAATAGGCTTTTTCTTCCGTCGGAGCCGTCACACCGCGAGCTAAACTCCACGAGTTACAGCTAATAAAGGCTATATCAGGATTTAGATTTTGTAAAAACGTTAATCCGTGATTACCAATACAAGATTGGCTACTATTGTCTATCCGCCCGCCCGTTAAAATCAGCTCGATTTGTTTATATTCGGAAAGCAGCAAGGCAATATGCAAATCGGTCGTCACCACCCGCAACGGCATATGCGCGATTTTCTTTGCAATGCATAATGTTGTCGTTCCGGCATCCAATACCACCGAATCTCCCGCAGAAATCAACGAAACCGCATACTCGGCAATACAATCTTTTTCGACGATTTGGCGATATTGCTTTTCATTGGTTGTCGGCTGAAAGGGAATAAATTGATTTAAACTCACCCCACCGTGCGTACGAATAATCGAACCTTCTTCATTTAATTTAATCAAATCACGGCGAATTGTCGCGGGCGAAGAATTTGTAACTTTAACCAACTGCTCGACAGTCGCGATATTATGGCTTTTTAAGAACAACATTATTTGTTCTAGGCGATCTTGGGACATAATGGTATTCCATTCAGTTATTTATTATTAGTAATGATTTATTTTAGTATAGTTAAATTTCTTATAAATTGAGTATAGGTTCATCATATAAACATATCAATAATATGTTTAAAAAATTAGGATCTTTTACAGATATTAAATAATTTTTGATAAAATGCCCATTTATAATCTAAACGGGCATTAATTTAGGTTAGTTATTAACTAAATCTTTATTGTCTTCAAACATTTTTAACGTATTATTTAAATGTTCAATAAGTGCTTTGGAACCGACAAATGTAGGAGATACGCTATAAGCTTCTTCGGTTTTTTTGCGGAATTCCTCTTTTTCCGTTACAGCCTGAATAGCTTTTTCCATTTTTTCAATAATCTTTTGATCCGTGCCTTTCGGGAAACTTAAGAAATAATATCGTTGAGCAGTCCAATCGAAACCTTGCTCTTTAGCAGTCGGAACATTAGGAAATAATTTATTTCTGTGATCACTGATAACAGCTAAAGGTAAAAAATCACCGGAATCAAAATAGGATTTCATTACACCGTAAGGATTTACATTAGTGTCGATTTTACCGGCTAATAAAGCAGCATTTCTATCACTACCGCCACCGGCATCAACAATATTAAAGTCAATCCCTGTCTGAGTTTCTAAAACACGCCCTAAGAAATATGAATATCCGCCGACTGATGATGCATAAACAAGTTCGCCCGGACGTTTTTTCGCCGCATCCACTAAATCATTTAGATTTTTCAGTCCGCTTTTAGCATTAACCGCTATCACATAAGAATCATCAACGATTGTTGCGGCAACAGGATCTAATGCTTCGTGAGCTTGATTTGATAATCCGACAACCTTATTCGTTAACATAGATTCGTGAAAAAATAATGCCGTATAACCGTCCGGTTTCGCACTGGCTACTTGTTTCATTCCGGCATTTCCATTTGCACCGGAAACATTATTCACAATAATTCTCGCTCCTAATTCTTTTTCTAAATGATTCGCTAAATTACGTGCGTGAAAATCCGTATCGCCGCCCGCACCAAAAGGTACAATTAATGTGATAGTTTTTTGTGGCCAATTATTTTCCACTTGAACGGAAATATTTTCTGTTTTCTTATCGCAAGCCGTCAGGCTTACACCCAAAATACCGGCACATAAAACACTTAATAATTTTTTCATAGAAAACTCCTTATTTAATTGATTGTTTCTTTTTAAGTTGATTTCTTACTGCAAACACAATAACAAGTGCGGTAAGAATAAAGAAAGTTACTGCGATAGGCGCTTTAAAAAACTCGGTGAAATCGCCACGTGAAAACATTAAACCGCGTCTTAAATTTAGCTCAGCTAACGGACCGATAATAAATCCTAAGATAAATGGTGCAGCAGGAATGGAAAGTTTGTAAAAACTAAACCCTATTACCCCGAATAATACTGTCGCCCAAACATCAAAGAAATTGTTTCTGACACCGAATGCACCGATTACACAGAATAAAAAAATAGCAGGAAGTAAAAAATGTTTTGGAATGGCTAAAATCTTAGTAAAGATTCTTAATCCATAAAATTCCATTACAAACATTACTATCGCACCAAAAAACATTGCGGAGAAAATCGCATAAACAGTACTGACGTTTTCAGTAAACATTAACGGTCCCGGAATAATGCCGTGTAATGTTAATCCGCCTAATAAAATCGCCGTCACCGTATCGCCCGGAATACCAAGAGCTAATAAAGGAACTAAAGCACCGCCGATAGCCGCATTATTTGAAGCTTCCGATGCAACAATTCCATCCATAATTCCCGTTCCGTATTTTTCCGGATATTTGGATGTTGATTTAGAAACCGTATATGCCATTACATTAGCCGCACCGCCGCCTATACCGGGTAAAATACCAATTCCAGTACCTAAGGATGACGAAACAATGAAATTCTTAGTTTGCCCAAAAAATTCTTTAAGAGAAAATCCTAACCCTTTTTCCATTCTAATCGCAGTAATTACTTGCGCATTTTGTCTTTCTGCTTTTACCGTATCCGCTTTAGCAATAATTTCATTAATCGCAAATAAACCGATTAGCACGGGTAATACATCAAAGCCATAGGCAATTTCTTCTGATCCAAAGGTAAAACGATTAACCGAAGCAATACTATCCATACCGACAGTTGCAAACATACATCCCATTAATCCGGAAATAAGCCCTTTCCAAATATTATCGCCGGATAATCCGACTAACATACTTAATGAAAATAGCGCCACGGCAAAGTATTCATAGGCACCAAATTTAATAGCGATTTTGGCAAGCACCGGTGACAAAAAAACAAGGACTATCGTAGAAAAAATCGTACCTAAAAAAGAAAAAGTTACACCGACACCCAACGCTTTAAATGCCTGATTTCTTTTAGTCATCGGATAACCGTCGAAACAAGTCGCAATAGATGAGGGTGTTCCCGGAATACCGGTTAAAATTGCAGTAATCAAACCGCCTGAAATACCACCGATATATAATGCAATAAGCAAAATAACCGCCATATTAGGATCTAATGCATAGGTTATCGGCAAAAATAATGCCAGCGCCATTGTGGCGGATAATCCCGGAACAGAACCAAAAATAATACCGACAAATACACCACCTAACAGACATAACATACCGGTCATTGTAAATAAGGAAGATATTCCTTGAGCAAATAATTCAAACATATTTTTCTCCCTAAAATAATATTCCCGAAGGCATTGTTAGATTGAGATAATAACTAAATATAAAGTACGCTATTACCGGTAATACGACTGAAAAGACTGCATAAACCCAATATTTTTTATGAATATATTGCGGAGTAAGGAGAATGGATAAACCAAACAAGAAAGGGATTGATGTGATAATAAAGCCTATATATTGCATTAATAATACATAGACGAAAATCAAAACAATAACTGCAAAAATTCTTTTCCAATCCGTTTCCTTGTTTTCTATATTTTGAGTCACTTTCTTAATCTTATTTGCTGATGTAATCAGTAAAATCAAAGAAGTAATCAATAAAAATGAACCGTAAATTTTTGGCATAAAATCCGCTTCAACACTGACTAAATCTTTTGTCTCAATTAGAAAAGCATTGGTTAGATAAAATAATGCAACAAGAAAAAAGATAAATCCTGCTAAAAAGTTTTTATCAAAGAAATACTTTTTCATACAACAACCTCCATTTAGTATTGGGCTATTTATCATTGAAATAACCCCACAGTCTTTAAATAATTTTCTCGTAAATCGCCCGAATATCCGCTTTTGACATTTCTTTCGGATTATTATCAAGCAAACGTCTTACCGTAAATGCGGAATCAACTAATTCATCCAACACATTTTCCGAAATTCCGACCGCTCTTAAATCACATTTAATGTCAAGATCACGAATTAATGCGTAAAGCTCATCAATCATTTTCTCGGCGGCTTCACGTTGCGAACAACCCGCCACATCCAATCCCATTACTTGAGCAACTTTGGCAAATTTTTCTTCACAAGCATCAAGATTAAATTTCATTACGTCAGGTAATAAAATTGAGTTCGCTAATCCGTGAGGAATATGATATTTACCACCCAACGGGTAGGATAAAGCGTGAATCGCCACGGTACTGGAAGTTGCGATACAAGCACCGCCGAAATAAGAGCCCAACAGCATATTTTCACGGGCTTGCAGATTTTTGCCGTCTTGATAAGCGGTGCGAATATTAGCGGAAATTAATTCGATCGCTTTTAAGGCAAAAGTATCGCTAAACGGGCTGGATTTTTTGGAAATATAACATTCTAATGCGTGGCAGAACGCGTCAATACCGGTATTTGCCGTAATATGCGGCGGCAGACCAATCGTCATTACCGGATCGAGAATGACGCAATTCGGCAACATTTTTTCATCCACAATTCCGACTTTTAACTCACGTTCAGGAATTAATACGATTGAATTTTGTGTTGCTTCCGAACCGGTTCCGGATGTGGTCGGCACCATAATAGTCGGCAGTCCGCGACGTTTAAATTTTGCTTTGCCGTCAGCCACATCCTGTAAACTGACGTCATTATTCAACAAAATAGCCACTAATTTTGCCGTATCCATTGCCGAACCGCCGCCGATACCGATAATGACTTGCGAATTCATATTTTTTGCAGCAAGATAAATATCATTCACTTTGTCGATAGGTGGCTCAGGCGGTGTATCGTTAATGATATTTACGCTAATCCCTGATTTTTCTAACAGTTCTTTAGGCTGATTAATCAAGCCGGTATTAAATACGCCTTGATCCGTAATAATTAATACATTTTTGGCACCGTATTCATTCACTACATCGACGATTTGACCGATACAACCTGCTCCGCCAATGATTTTGTTGGTGTGAAATAAAGAATAATTATTCATTTGATATTACTCCGATTTATTCCATTTAGGATGTTGATATACTTCCGGATTGCAAACATAAGACCACTTTTCACCATTAATTACAGCTAAAACCCCTTGTGCCGCCATAGTTGCGACACCCGACGCTGCTTCTTTAGTTTGACCCGCCATATGCGGTGAAACAGTTACGTTATCTAATTCAAATAATGGTGAGTTAATATCAACAGGCTCATTGGCAAAGACATCTAAGCCTGCAGTATGGATTCGTTTTTGCTCAAGTGCTTTGGTTAATGCAACTTCATCAACAACTTCTCCTCTAGCGCAATTAATTAAAATTGTATGTGGATTCATTAAATTTAATTGTTCTTCACCAATTAGGTTTCTGGTTGCCTCAGTTAACGGTGTGTGAATAGAAATAACGTGAGAATCTTTAATGACATCTTCTAAGGTTGAACAATAAATATAACCTTCATTTTCAATTACTTTCTTATCAACAAAGGGATCATAAATTTTAATGTTCATTCCAATCGCTTTAGACATTTGAGCCAGAATTGACCCGATTCGACCATATCCGACTAATCCCAGTGTCTTGCCGTTTAGTTCATAAGCCTTATAGCTACTTCTGATAGCAAAATTTCCGTTTCGCATTTCCTTATCCGAACGAACTAAATCTTTGGCGCAAGCAAACATTAATGCAAATGCGTGTTCCGCAACGGATCGTGTATTGGCACCGGGAGCAATAACAACAGGAATACCTAATTCGGTGGCAGTTTTAACATCAACATCATCAACTCCAACACCCGGTCTACCTATTACTTTAAGATTCTTAGCTTGCAATAACGTTTCTCTGTCAATAGAACCGATACGGATAATTAAACCGTCGGCATCAAGCAACTCCGGTAACATAACTTTAGGATTTCCGTCATTAGTAATCGCAATATTTGCGCCGGCTTTCTCCAGAACCTCCATTCCGTCATCGTGTAAACGATGTGAAATTACTACTTTTTTCATTTCATTCTCCACAAGAATCAATAGTAAGAAATAAAAGTGCGGCCTTTTTTAGAAAAGTTTTGAAAAAACCAACCGCACTTTTTAGCTTTGTTATTTGTAGTATTCAAAAACTTCCAGCAATGCTTGATCTATTGCCGGATTATTGGCGCAGTTGGACGGCTCTTTTGCAATACCAACATTATGACCTCTTAATTGGGCCGCCCGTTTTACCACGGAATTAGGATTACCTTTTGCCATTACATTACGGAACGCACGAATTTTTTTCTGGGCTTCGTTAGCTTTTTCAAAATTGCCTTGTTTCCATTGTTCGTAAATTTCTACCATTAATTCAGGGAAAACATTGGAGCATCCGCTAATTGCACCGGTACCACCGGCTAACAATGTCCATAAAATTAGCGAATCATTACCAGCCATAACACTTAAACGCGGATCGGTATTTTCAATATATTTCAATGAATTATCGAAATTTCCACTACTATCTTTTATACCAATAATGTTTTCGTATTTAGCTAACTTTTTCACCGTTGTGTAATCAATGTTATTCCCTGTACGAGCCGGAATGTTGTACATTAAAATTGGTAAATTTACTGCTTCGGCTACTTGGCTAAAATGACGATAAAGATCATCTTGTGATACTTGAATAAAATAAGGAGAAATTACTGAAAGCAAATCAACTCCAAGATCTTGAACTTCTTTAGAAAATTCAATAGTTTCTTTAGTCGTAATACCGCCCGTACCCGCATACACAGGCACGCGACCATTTACGTGTTTTACCGTTTCTTTAATAATTTCTAATTTTTCTGCTCGGTCAAAGGCATAAAACTCACCATTAGTACCCAAAGTAAAAATGCCGTGCACGCCCGCATTAATCAAATAATCAATAAAATCACGGTATGCGCCTGCATTAAAACGTTGATTATCATCAAGAGCTGTTAAGATTGGTGTAACAATACCTTCTGGTTTAAACATAATTATTTTCCTCGCGTTATTTATTGGTTTGCGTATTTAATATTTGCCATTTTGGCGCCTAGATAGAGGGCTTCGGTCATACTGCGGCTGTCTGCGATGCCTTTTCCGGCGATTGGGAATGCGGTTCCGTGATCCACTGAAGTGCGGATAAACGGTAAGCCGACGGTAACATTCACACCGGTATCAAACCCTAAGAGTTTGATTGGGATATGTCCTTGGTCGTGGTACATCACGACCACCATATCGAATTCGTTTAAGTTTGCAGCGCGGTGGAAAAGGGTGTCCGGTGGAACTGGGCCGGTGACATTAAAGCCTTTGGCTTGTGCAGCTTTGATTGCCGGTACGATTTCTTTTTCGTCTTCATCTCCGAACATTCCGTTTTCGCCGGAATGCGGATTTAGTCCGGCAACGGCAATGCGCGGGTTGGCGAAACCGAGCATTCTTGCGTTTTCTTCCGCCAAATCAATGACCGTCGCTACGCGTTCTTTGGTAACTAAATCGCAAGCTTTGCGTAGTTGAACGTGTGTTGTGACGTGAATAACATTAAGCTTTTCACTGGTCAGCATCATTGAATAATCTTTTGTGTGACTTAATGTGGCAAGAATTTCCGTGTGTCCGGGAAACATTTTGCCGCCGGCGTGTAAGGCTTCTTTATTTAAAGGTGCGGTGACAATGGCGTGAATTTTTCCGTCTAATGTGAGCTGCACGGCTTTTTCGATAAACTCATACGCAGCTCTGCCGGCGCGCGGATCCACTTGAGCAAAAGGTAAATCCGCCGGCAAGTTATCTAAATCCAAAATATCGATATAGCCGAATTCGCCGGTAAAATTATCCAAATTTTCCACCGCTCTTAGGGTCAGTTTAGAATTTACAATCGGCAATGCGCGTTGCATAATTTTTTTATCACCAATTACAATGGGATGTGCCAATTCGTAAATACGTTTATCTTCCAAGGCTTTAATAATCACTTCCGGACCGATGCCCGCCGCATCACCCATTGTGATGCCTAAAATAGGTTTCATTTTTTACTCCTTATTTCTAGGGTCTGTTGACCTTATTCTGTATAAAATCGATGGTTTTCCATAAAACCGTTTCGGAACCAAAACCGCCGGCTTTCGTAATAATCGGAATGTGGGAAAAAGGCGTCGAAGGGAAATAACCGAAAGGCACGCCGCTTTCGATTTCTCCGCCGATTCGATAACGTTTACCGCCTAATTTTTTCGCCACACCGACGGCAATATCACCGCCGGTTAAAAATAATCCGCCGATATTGAAATGAATTTCCGTTAAAATTGCCGCACTTAATTTCGATAATTCTTGGCAAATCATTTCGCCCAAAGTTGCGCGATCCAGTTGATATTGTCGGCAAAGGGTGTCAATGTTTTCTCGTGCGGCAAGGGAATTGTCGGTTTGTAATAAAACGTGATGTTTTTCACGCAAGCGATGAATAACTTTTTGTTTTATCCGTTCAAGATTGCTATCGCGGCGAAGCAGGCTTTCCGTCGGTATAACGATTGGTGTTAAATGAGAATGCTGTGCGACATATTCCGCTTGTCGGCGGGTTTTCTCACTCATTGATCCGATAACAAAGAAAATCGGTAATGCGGATTGCACGTCAAAGTGCGGTCTTTTTTCACTGAAAATCGACTGCGCTAAACCGGATGAACCCACCAAAATATGCGGTTCGTTAAGTTGAGCGGCGATTTGATTAATACGTTGTAAATCTTGTTCGTTTTCTGCATCAAAACAAACGATTAAAGAAGAATTTTGTGAGCAATTTTCTTTAATAATACTTAAACAATCCGATTGTCTTAATAAATCCAAATGAATACGAAGCTGCGGAATCGCCGTTTGCGCGGCGATAATCTGCCGTACGTCTGAAGAAATAATCGGTGTTTTTGGATCGGTGGCGAACTCGGTTTCGATTAACGGTTGATTATGTACATAGCATATGCCGTTTTTAATCGTTCTACCCGCTTTAGGAAGCGCCGGACAAAAAAGAGCGAGCTTACGTTGTGCTGCTTGTAAGCAACTTTCTATTTCCGCACCGATATTACCGCGCAGTGTCGAGTCGATTTTTTTATAAATACAAGCCGAAATAGGTTGTGAAGAAATGACTTGATAAACAGATTTTTGAGCGTTTTCAATCGTCATTGCTCGTGAATCGGTGTTCACCACAATGACATCTGCCGAATCATCATATGATTGCGAAAAATCTACCATTACGTCCACAGATAGCCCTTGTAGGCTAAATTGAACGCCGGTATCGTTAGCTCCGGTAAAGTCGTCGGCAATCACAAACAATTTCATAAAATTTATTTCCTTTCCGTTTTATGCACGAAAAGTATATGAAAAAAATCATTATGAAACCGTGATGAATATCACAAAAATGAATAAATAAAATCTTTTTGATTATAAATAATCATTTTCTAGATTTAAAGTTCCTACCTATACCTATCCAAAAACCGATAATAATTCGTTCCGATAAACAGCGCGGCTTTTTTGGCGAGGCGGCCGCCGCGAATAGAAGGGACTTTTAGCACTTCGAAGGTGGAAAGGCGTTCGTCGTTGCCTAAAATGGCTTCGGCGATAATTCGCCCTGCCAAGCCGGTTAAGGCGACGCCGTGGCCGGAATAGCCTTGGGCGAAGTAAATGTTCGGTGCGATGCGTCCGAAGTGCGGGTTGGCGTTGATGGTCATATCAATCGGTCCACCCCAACCGTAATCGATTTTGACGTTTTCCAGTTGAGGGAATACGGCGAGCATATTTTTGCGCATTACTTCGATCATATTATGTTCGGAGCTGGAATCGCTGCCGAATAATAGGCGATTGTCCGCGCTTAAGCGGTAATAATCCAATAAATAGTTGTTGTCGCAGACGGACATTCCGTTGTTGATGACGCTGTCCGCCGTTTGTTGATCTAAGGGTTCCGTTGCGATGATGAAACTTTCCACCGGCAGAATTTTTTTTGCGATGCCGTGGTGAATGGTTTTCGGTAACGCGGCGATATAAGCGTTTGTGGCTAAGACGACGTCTTTTGCAATCACGGAAGAAACGTCGGTTTTTACTTTGACTTTCGATTTGCCGATGCGTAAATCGATCACCGGCGATTGTTCGTAAATTTCCACGCCGAGATCAAGGCAAGCTTTGGCTAGACCCAAACAATAATTAAGCGGATGTAGATGACCGGAATTGCTGTCGAACAAGGCGCCTTGATAAATTTTGCTGCCGAGATGACGTTCCAGTTGCGCTTTATCCCAAAGTTGCATTTTTTCATAGCCGAAGATTTCTCGGCTGGCTTTTTCGATCGCGATCAGATCATCCAGACGACGTTGGTTGAGCGCGAGGGTTGCGTAGCCTTTGCGCCAATCGCATTGGATCTGATATTTTTTAATCCGTTCATCAATAATATCAATGGCTTCGAGGGACATTTTCCAGAGTTTATTCGCAACGTCAAATCCCACTTGCTTAATGTATTCGTCAATGCCGTCCTCAAACCCGTTAATCGCTTGACCTCCGCTACGACCGGAAGCGCCGAAGCCGATTCGTGCGCCTTCCAGTACAATGACTTTTTTTCCTTGTTCCGCTAATTCAAGTGCGGTGGATAAACCGAGAAAACCGGCGCCGATAACACAAACGTCGGCGGATTGTCTTTTTAATAACGGCGGACATTCAAGGTGAAGATTGCAAGTGTCTGAATAATAGGATTGAATATGATCTTGGTGTGAATAGGTAAGTAGCATAAAACCCGATAAATAAGAAAATTTTTCGCAGATATTACTCTCATAAGAAGATATGTCAAACTTTTCGCTATAAAATAGACGAATATCTGTTATACTTCGTTCAACTTTTTTCTTAAAAGTTTCGTTTTATTCAATAAAACAAATTTATTTTTAACCGCACTTTAATCTTACGTCGTATTTATAACATCGACTTCGGAGGACGAAAAATTGAAAAAAATCATTGCTCGCGCAATCACTTCTCTTTTCTTTATTACCTTATCTCTTTTCAGTAACCTAAGTTTCGCCAAAGAAAAACTCTATGTTTACAACTGGACCGATTATATTCCTTCAAGTTTAATCGCCGAATTTACCAAAGAAACCGGCATTGAAGTCATTTATTCGACTTTTGAAAGCAACGAAGAAATGTATGCCAAATTAAAATTACTTTCGCAAAATACCGGCTATGATCTGGTTTTTCCATCCAGTTATTATGTGGGAAAAATGGTGAAAGAAGGTATGTTGCAACCGCTTGATCATAATAAACTGTCCAATTTTAAACAAATTCCGCAACATTTATTGAATAAAGAATTCGATCCGAATAATCGTTATTCTTTGCCTTATGTTTACGGTTTAACCGGTATCGGCGTAAATGCGGAAGAAATTCCATTACAAAATATCACCGGCTGGGCGGATTTATGGAACCCGCAATACAAAGGAAAAGTGTTGCTCACCAGCGATGCGCGCGAAGTGTTCCACATCGCGTTATTATTAAACGGAAAATCGCCGAATACTACCGATGAAGCGGAGATCAAAGCGGCTTACGAACGTTTGTTAGCCTTACTACCGAATGTGTCGGTGTTTAACTCCGATTCGCCGGAAGTGCCTTATGTGCAAGGCGAAGTGTCTTTAGGGATGATTTGGAACGGTTCCGCTTATTTGGGCAATAAAGAAAATAACCATATTCGATTTGTTTATCCGAAGGAAGGCGCTATTTTCTGGATGGATAATTACGCCATTCCGAAAACCGCGAAAAATGTCGCAAATGCCTATAAATTCATTGATTTCCTCCTTCGTCCGGAAAGCGCCAAAGTGGTTGTGGAACGAATGGGATTCTCGATGCCGAATGAAGGCGTGAAAGCGTTATTGGATCCGTCCATCGCCGATAATCCGGTGTTATTCCCACCGGCGGAAGAAGTGGAAAAAGGCATTTTACAAGGTGATGTGGGCGATGCCGTAGATATTTATGAAAAATATTGGAATAAATTAAAAACCAATTAACCGACAAAAACGCCGCTTTTTCTGCGGCGTTTGTTTTTTAATAATAAGATTATTTTCTTGCAAGCGGCGGAACAAAGCAAATGCCCATATCCCAAGGTTGTTCGATCCACGTATTTTGCGGAATATCCACAATATAATCGTCCACCAACGCCGCGCCTGCCGGTTTTGCAAATACAGTCACGAAACGCGCGTTCGGGTAAAGTTCACGAATAGCGCGAGCGGTATTACCGGTATCGACCAAATCGTCCACCACGATAAATCCTTCGCCGCCATTATCCACTTGCGCGGCGTGTAATACGTTTAATTCGCCTTGTTTATTATGGTCATAACTTGAAATACACACGGTTTCAATGTGACGAATGCCTAATTCACGCGCTAAAACCGCTGCCGGAAACAAACCGCCGCGACTTACCGCAATGATACCTTTCCATTGTGCCGCCGGCAGTAATTGCTCGGCTAATTTTCTAGCGTGCATTTGGAACATATCCCAAGTGACAACATATTTTTCGCTCATAACTCACCTTAAATAATATTGGCGGGTAAAATGCTACCCAATAAATAAAATTGGGTTAGGATAACCTGAAAAACGATTTTATGCTATTATTTTAAGAAACTTTTTCATTAAAGGAGAGAATATATGTCTGAAATCCGACAGCTACAACCACAATTATTATGGCAATGGTTTGATCAAATTTGTGCGATTCCGCATCCGTCTTATCACGAAGAAAAATTAGCCGAATTTATTCTACAATGGGCAAAAAATAAAGGCTTTTTCGCCGAACGTGACGAAACGGGCAATATTCTGATTCGTAAACCGGCAAGTGTTGGAATGGAAAACCGGAAATCCGTGGTGCTTCAAGCGCATTTGGATATGGTGCCGCAAGCGAACGAAGATACTCGACACGATTTTTCCGTCGATCCGATTTTGCCTTATATCGACGGCGAATGGGTTACGGCGAAAGGCACGACCTTAGGCGCGGATAACGGTATCGGAATGGCATCGGCACTTGCCGTTCTCGACAGTCAAGATATCGCGCATCCGGAATTAGAAGTTTTACTAACAATGACCGAAGAACAAGGAATGGAAGGCGCATTAGGCTTGCGTGCCGATTGGGTTCAAAGCAAAATTATGATTAACACCGATACGGAAGAAAACGGTGAAATTTATATCGGTTGCGCCGGCGGCGAAAATGCCGATTTAGCCCTTTCGATTAACACAACGCCGAATACCTTCGAACATTGCCGTCTATTAAGCTTAAAAGGCTTGCGCGGCGGACATTCCGGCTGTGACATTCATACCGGACGCGCCAATGCAATCAAAACCTTAGTGCGCTTTTTAGCTCAACTGAAAGCAAGCGACGTTGAGTTTGCATTAAGCGATATTCGCGGCGGTTCGGTGCGCAATGCCATTCCGCGCGAAGCTTTCGCGACGCTTTGTTTTAACGGCGATCCGAACGCTTTACAAAGTGCGGTGCAAAATTTCGACGTTTTATTGCAAGAAGAATTAGCCTTAAGCGAACCTTCTCTCAGCTTATTTTTACAACCTTGCGACAAACCGACGGAAGTGTTTGAACAGTCAAGCAGTGACGCAGTGATTAATTTATTCAACTTAGTGCCGAACGGCGTAATCCGCAACAGCGATGTAATCAACGGTGTGGTTGAAACCTCATTAAGTATCGGTGTATTGAAAACGGAAAATAATACCGTGAGAGGCACGATTTTATTACGTTCGCTGATCGAAAGCGGCAGACGATATGTGGAAAGCCTATTGCAATCTCTTGCCGATCTCGCCGAGGCGAAAGTGACGTTTTCCGGTGATTATCCGGGCTGGGTGCCACAACGCGACAGTGAAATCTTACAATTAACCGAAAAGGTTTACGGCAATATTTTGGGTTATGCGCCGGAAATTAAAGTGATTCACGCCGGATTGGAATGCGGATTATTGAAAAAAATCTATCCGAATTTAGATGTGGTTTCTATCGGCCCGACCATCCGCAACGCACACTCGCCGGACGAAAAAGTACATATTCCGGCAGTGCAAACTTATTGGCGTTTATTAACCGATGTGCTGGCGGAAATTCCGCATAAATAAACGAAAAGAGGCGAATTTTTTCGCCTCTTTTTTCTATTTCACAAGCAATTAATAACCGGCTTGTTTTTCTAATTGTTCAATCAACTGATCATCTAAATTCAACGCTTGGGCAAGGTTGGCTAAGAAAACGATTTCTTTGCGATCCAATTCCGCGCAAGCCACACGCGCCGCTAAATAAACTTGTGCCGCTAATGCCGGATTGTTATTCACTTGTTTTGCGATTTCCGCAATGGAAATCGGGTTATTCACTTCTTGTTGCAACCATTGATAAACTTCCGGATTATTGCCCGCTTCCATTACGATTGCTTGTTTTTCGTCATCGGTAATCGCACCATCGGCGTTCGCTGCCGCAATCATTACTTGCAACAATAATTTGTCGGCATCGGTATTTTGTTCCGTCGCCATAAAATGTTCTTTGCTTAATGATGTACCGGCACTTTGGCTTTGTTGATATTGTTGGTAAGCCTGATAAGCAAGGCTGCCTAACGCGGCTAATGAACCTAATTTAGTTAATCCCGCGCCGCCGTTACGACCTAAAATCATCGACAAAATACCGATCGCCGCCGCACCGCCGCCCGCTTTAGTAATTTTATCAACAGTGGAATTGCTTTCCATCGTTTTGCCGATTTGATCTTTTGCAACGTCTAAAACTTGATTCAAAATGCTGTTAAAATCCATAAATAGTTCCTTATATTGTGAGGTTAATTGATATAAGCTTTGTCGCTTTTTTTATCGATTAGTTCACGTCGAAAAGAAAAAATGATAAAAGTGCGGTGAAAAAATAAAAAATTTTCACCGCACTTTTTAGGGATTAATTAAATTAGAGCTTAATTAAAAGCGTAATCCCAATTTTGTCATCCAACGGGTTCCTTTGCCGTTGGCGGATAACTCGCGTTTAAGTTCCGCCGCCATAAACCAATTATTTCGTTCAAAGGTCACACCGCCGCTTAATTCCGCCCAACCTCGACTAAAGGCAACGGATTGATTATCAAAAGAAATACCTTGCAACGAGCTACGAACTTTTGTATCGGAATGATTAAGTCGATATAAATAATCCAGCGCGACATTCGGCGTAATCGTGCCGTATTCGCCGTCAAAGGCTTTTTTTACGCGTAAGCCAGAAACTAAGTTAATATCGTTTTGAGTGAATTTAGCACTGGAAAGAGAAAATTCGCCTTGTTCGTTCAGTTCGTTCATTTCTAACCGTACCCATTGCGCACCGAACGTCGGTTCGATCAACCAATTTTGCGGATTAAAAAATAACCCACCGCGCAATTCGGCGCCCATTAGCCAACCTTTGTTTTTTCCTTCGCCTAAGGATTTGCCGTTAAAACTACGTTGTTGTTTATAATCAATGCGCGCAAGGCTGCCGGCATAATCCACAAACCATTCTTTAGACGGCATATAGCGTAATGCCGCACCGGCTTCAAATTGCTTGATTGTTGCTTGAGCATTGGCTTGATCAACTTCCGTTTTAAGATAATTGAAATTAGCGCGAATAAGTTGATGATTATCGGTTTTATAAGCGATGCCGACACCGTTTCGATGCGTGTGAAAATCCGTTCTGCTGCCTTGTGATGCATTAGAATGATATTTTTCACTGTTACCATCCAACCAAACATTCAGAGTTTTTTCCGCTAAATCACGATAACGAAATAGATCATTTTCCGCCGCACTTAAACGGGTAGCAAAATGTTTGCTTAAAAATGTCAGACTTTCCGCATAAATACCGTTACCAATCGCATAATGTAAGTTTTGCAAATTTTGCTTTTCAATCGCTTGTTGCAACCAATCGTTATAGAGGCCTTTTTTCCACGCAATCGGCATATCCCGTAGCACATTTAATACGAGCAAACCGTTTTGTCCGTTAATATCGGCATTGTGATCAGTGATTTTTTCTGCTTTGTTAGCTTTTAGTTCCACACCATCGGCGCTGAAATATAAGTCTTGGCGCAATCCTTTGTTAAAAAGCACCGCACTTTTCACAAGCTGATTAAAGCCACCTTGATAAGACGCCCCGTTTTTTAAGGTTACAACGCGTGCGATTGTGTCACCCGCTTGAGCTTTTTCATTTAAACTTTCCGCTGCGGATAAACTGCCCGCCAAATTGACCGTTGCGGATTTTCCGTTCGCAGTAATGCCTTGGGCAGATAATAATACTAACTGCGCATTCGGCGCGGAAACATAATGTTGATTGACAATTAAGTCGGATAAAGACAAGGCTGCACTATTGTTTACTGTATCCGCAGAAGTGGTATCACGTAACACCAATTTTCCTTCATTCACATTAAGGGTTTTAATGCGATTATTTTTTGCCGTTAAGGTTAATTCGGCGTCACCGGCTTTGGTTAAAGCAAATTCTGTTTCAAGTTTGTTAGACCATAGGTCATTTTGATTAACACGATAGGTTTCGTCGCGCAATAATCCGCGCGGCCCTAAAACGGCGTCGGTTAAATTTACCAAGCCCCAACCGTATTTATCGTCCACACCTTTTTCACCCAAATCCGTTGCAGTGGTGAATAAGGTGTCGCGTAATTGGGTCGGTGTGAAATAACCGAATCGTTGTTTCAACAGTGCTAAGGAGCCGGTCACGACCGGTGCAGCAAATGATGTACCGGATTGTTTTTGCAAACTTGGGATTTTTTTACCTTCTTCCGCACCGGCAGTGGCCAGCACGTTCAAATCGCCGGGTGCGGCAATACACCAATAACGACTAACACCGCAATAATTCGAATAAGGCGTTAAGTTTTTATCTTTATCCACCGCAATCACGGAAATATAATGCGAAGTTAATTCAGGGAAATAATGCGGCAAAGCAGCCATAATGCCCGGTTGTTTTTTACTTTCATTCCCCGCAGCAAATACAATTAAAATATCATTTTTAACCGTTTGTTTTAAGGTTGTGATCAATTCATTCGTTGGAGCTTGAGCTAATAACGCTTGTTTATATTTTGCATCCGCGTCTTTAGCAAAATCACCTGCCGGATCTTCATTCCAGCTATTATTAATCGCTAGCGGTTTTTGTTCCGCAATTTTCTGAATACCGAGCGATAATAGGCTCCGTTGAACTTGGGCATCATTGCCGTTTCCGATTAGAAAAGATTCATCTTCTTCATCAGATTTTTTGCCTAAAGCTTTGCCGTCATCGGTGGTTTTGTTGAAATCCGTTTGTGCAACATAAACTTCGCTTTCTTTTGCAATTCCGCCGGGATAATTATACGCAGCCAAGGCTTTCGAATTGATAATGCCGGTGACTTGACCGCCGTGCATCGAATAGACTTTGAATTCTTTTCCTTGCTCGTCTTTTTCGGTGTCAATATCATAATTCGACGGATCAATGACAATTTTTTCTCCGTCATCATCCAATTCGAGAATAATCGGATGTAATTTATCGCGATTCATTAACGGGTGATCCAGCATAAATCCGCTGTCCACTACACCGAGTTTAATCCCTTTACCCGAATAGGTTTCACTGATTTGTTGAGTTAAGCCGACAAGTTTATACGGATTCGCAAGATAAGCCGATGAATTTTGTCCGTAAGCCGTGCCGAGCAACAAACTAACGGATAAACAAATAACCGATTGATTAAATTGATTATTTTTCATTATATTCCCCTTTAAAAAGTTTTTTATCGTTTTTTAATATATTTTGAAGTGTAAAAGGGCGGTTATTTTTTAACAAAAAAAAAGAAACTGCAATAAAAATTTTTCGATGAAAATTTAGTTACGAAATAAATAACAAATAAAAGATGGTTATCTTTTTTATTGAAACAAATAACTAATTAATTGATATAAATAAAGAAAATAGAAAAATAAAGGCTGTTCTTTGTTAAAAAGAAAAAGATTAATCAGGAAGGTCCGACCAGAAAAAAGAAACAAAAAACATTACTTTCTTTTCATAATAAAAGAAGATTGTTAAATAGCTTTATGTGTAAATGTAACAAGGGCGAAAATTCGCCCTTATCATATTTCAATGAAAAAAATCCGAATTTTTCACCGCACTTTAACCGGCAACTTATGCGCCGATCAAACGATAAAGTGCGGTATCTTTTCGATCTAAATAGTGAGTCGATTGAATTCGGCGAATAGTTCGCGAGCGACCGCGAATCAACAAGGTTTCCGTTGTCGCCAAATTACCGCGACGGTGAATACCACGCAATAAATCACCGTTCGTAATACCTGTTGCGGAGAAAACCAAATTATCGTCGCGCACTAAATCTTCCAATTTCAGCACAACATTCACTTCAATGCCCATTTCTTTGCAACGGCGAATTTCATCGGCGGCAATAGCTTGATTTTCCGGCGAGCTGCCTTTCACTTGATGACGCGGAATCAATCTCGCCTGCATTTCACCGCCCAAAGCGCGAATCGCCGCTGCGGCAACTACGCCTTCCGGTGCGCCGCCGATACCGTATAACATATCTGCACCGCCGTCCGGCAAACAACATAAAATCGATGCCGCCACATCGCCGTCCGGAATCGCCAACACTTTCACACCAAGTTGTTGCATTTTTTTGATCACTTCGCTGTGGCGCGGTTTGTCTAAGGTAATCACAGTTAATTGCGATAATAATTTACCCATTTTCGACGCGACGCGACGCAAATTTTGTTCAAGGGGTAAATTTAAATCCACCATTCCTTTCGCTTCCGGCCCGACGACTAATTTTTCCATATACATATCCGGTGCACGCAAAAATGTATCTTTACCGCCGGCAGCCAAAACGGAAAGGGCGTTCGGTTGTCCCATTGCGGTCATTCGCGTACCTTCGATAGGATCGACGGCGATAGACACTTCTTCGCCTTTGCCCGTGCCGATCTTTTCACCGATATATAACATCGGCGCTTCGTCAATTTCACCTTCGCCGATAACAATTTCACCCGCCATATCGATTTGATTTAACATCAAACGCATCGCTTGTACCGCCGCATCGTCCGCCGCATTTTTATCGCCGCGACCCAACCACGCGAATCCGGCTAACGCCGCCGCTTCCGTTACTCTTGAAAATTCAATGGCTAATGCTCTATTCATTTCGTTACCCTTTATTACTTAATTGACAGATTTCGGCTATTCTACCATTCTGGCAAACGGTTGCGTAATGAAATATAAAAAATTTTACACAGCAATGAATAAAAGATAAATTTGATCTTAAGCCGCCTAATCGGTTGAAAGCCCGCTGTTTATGGCGGATAATCTTATAAGCGGAGGGATTATTTTCCAATTCAGGCGACACATCACACCTCGCGGTTATGAAATTCTGTGTGTCGAATATTCTTCCCTTTAACAATTCAGCTTAACTAAGGTAGAATAGTCCGTATTAATGAACACATTTTTTAGAGGAAGCCATTATGTCATTAGAAATCTTAGATCAATTAGAACAAAAAATTAAACAAGCCGTTGAAACCGTCGAGTTACTTCAATTAGAAGTTGAAGAATTAAAAGAGAAAAATAATCAGGTTCAACAAGCTTACGACGGTTTGCGCAACGAAAATGATCAACTGAAAGTGGAATACAACAATGTGTTGGAGCGTATCCGTTCAATGTTGGGTTCCATTGAAAATAACGTTTAATCGATTGAAATAAGGATTTAAGGCTTAGATTATCTAAGCCTTATTTTTTAGTAGAAGCTTTTGATTACAAAGGATATTTTGATGAAAGAAACTATCGCCGTTGTCAGCGGCAGCACCTTAGGCAGCGCCGAATATGTCGCGGAACATTTAAACGATTTATTACAGCAAGATTTTGCCACCACGTTGATTCACGGCGCACATTTGGACGACATTATCGAGTATAAAATTTGGTTAATCGTCACCTCCACCCACGGCGCAGGCGAATTACCGGATAATTTAAAGCCGCTGTTTAAACAAATTCGACAACAAAATCCGAATTTAACCGATCTACGTTTTGCTGTGGTATGTTTGGGTAATTCCGATTACGACACCTTTTGTTTTGCGGCGGATACGGTGCAATCGGTGTTAACGGAAAAAAGTGCGGTGGAAATTTGCCCTTGTTTAAAAATTGATACCTTAACCGTTGAAGATAACGAACAATATGCCGAAAACTGGCTGCCTCAATTTATTCAAGGATTAGCATAAAAATTCTTCGGTTTATTCGATTTCAAGCTGTGGATAACATTGATAAAAACTGTAAGAATTTTGTTATTATTCTTAGAATAAAATTTAATCCGAAATCACTTGTGGATAACTCAAGCAGTTATTCACAAGAAATTTTATCTTAACCGATCCGGATCCTAACAATATAATAAAGATCTAACTCATTCATTTAACAATGAAATTTCGATCTACTCACAAGGATCGGCGATCCTTATAATTATCATAATAAGATCTTTATATATAAATAAAGATCTTATATTAATTAGCAGATCATCAAACCCTCGATCTTTTATCAAGAATCCGAAATCTTCCTTTTATGCTTTGTCTTATTTGAGGTAAAATGGATCGTTACGTTCGAATAATAGATCAAAAAATAAATTTATCACGAAAAGGTTAATATGTTTTATACGGAAAGTTATGATGTGATCGTCATCGGCGGCGGTCACGCAGGTACCGAAGCGGCTTTAGCGCCGGCAAGAATGGGATTAAAGACGCTTTTATTAACGCACAATGTGGATACTTTAGGACAAATGTCTTGTAATCCGGCGATCGGCGGGATCGGCAAAGGGCATTTGGTGAAAGAAGTAGACGCAATGGGCGGTTTAATGGCAACCGCCGCGGATCAGGCGGGTATTCAATTTCGCACCTTAAATGCAAGCAAAGGCCCGGCGGTGCGCGCTACGCGAGCCCAAGCGGATCGCGTGTTATATCGTCAAGCTGTGCGGATCGCATTGGAAAATCAACCGAATTTAGATATTTTCCAACAAGAAGTTACGGATATTATTTTAGAGCAGGATCGTATTGCCGGCGTGGAAACGAAAATGGGTCTGAAATTCAGATCCAAAGCAGTCATTTTAACGGCAGGCACATTTTTAGCCGGTAAGATCCATATCGGTTTAGAAAATTATACCGGCGGTCGTGCCGGCGATCCGGCTTCCGTCACCCTTGCACAACGTTTACGCGATTTGAATTTGCGCGTTGCGCGTTTAAAAACCGGTACGCCGCCGCGTATTGATGCGCGCACGATCAATTTTGACGTATTGGCGAAACAACACGGCGATGAGCAATTACCGGTTTTCTCTTTTATGGGATCCGTTTCCCAACATCCGCGTCAGATCCCTTGTTATATCACTCACACGACGGAACAAACTCACGATCTGATTCGAGCAAATTTGGATCGCAGTCCGATGTATGCAGGGATCATCGAAGGGATCGGCCCGCGTTATTGTCCGTCCATCGAAGACAAAGTAATGCGATTTGCCGAACGTAATTCTCATCAAATTTATTTGGAACCGGAAGGTTTAACCAGTAACGAAATTTACCCTAACGGCATTTCCACCAGTTTGCCGTTCGATGTGCAAATGGGCATCGTCAATTCAATGAAAGGGCTGGAAAATGCGCGTATCGTAAAACCGGGTTATGCGATCGAATACGATTATTTCGATCCGAGAGATCTTAAACCGACGTTAGAAACCAAGGCAATCCGCGGATTATTTTTCGCCGGACAAATTAACGGTACCACCGGTTATGAAGAAGCGGCGGCACAAGGCTTGTTAGCCGGCATTAACGCCGGTTTATTCGTTCAAGAGAAAGATCCTTGGTATCCGCGTCGCGATCAGGCTTATGTGGGCGTGTTGGTGGATGATCTTTGCACCTTGGGAACCAAAGAACCTTATCGCGTCTTTACATCGCGCGCCGAATATCGTTTATTACTGCGCGAAGACAATGCGGACAGTCGATTAACGCCGATTGCGCACGAGCTCGGTTTAATCGATGAAAAACGTTGGGCGCGCTTTAATCAAAAAATGGAAAATATCGAACAGGAAAGACAGCGCTTGCGTCAAATTTGGATTCATCCGCGTTTGGAATATTTGGCGGAAACCAATAAAGTGTTGGGAAGTCCTTTGGTTCGAGAAGCTAGCGGCGAAGATTTATTACGTCGTCCGGAAATAAATTATCAAATTTTGACCGCACTTACGCCGTTTGCGCCGCCGATGGCGGACAAAGAAGCGGTGGAACAAGTGGAAATCGCGATTAAATACGAAGGATATATCGTTCATCAACAAGAAGAAATCGAACGACACAAACGCCACGAAAATACGGTGATTCCGGAACATTTCGATTATTCGAGCGTCGCTGGTTTATCGAACGAAGTGCGGTTGAAATTGGAACAACATCGTCCGGTTTCCATCGGACAAGCGAGCCGAATTTCCGGTATTACGCCGGCAGCGATTTCCATTTTGCTAGTGAATTTGAAAAAGCAAGGTATGTTAAAACGTGGTGAATAATGACTGACTTAGAACGGCAATTAGCGGAAAAATTAAATACTTTGCTAAAAAGCACCGCACTTTCGATAACCGATCAGCAAAAAAATCAGTTAGTTAAGCTGGTGTTGCTTTTGCATAAATGGAATAAGGCGTATAACTTAACCTCCGTGCGGGATCCGTCGGAAATGTTGGTTAAACATATTCTGGATAGTTTGGTGGTTAGCCCTTATTTACAAGGCGAACGTTTTATCGATGTCGGTACGGGGCCGGGCTTGCCCGGTTTGCCGTTGGCGATCATTAACCCGAATAAACGATTTTTCCTGTTGGATAGTTTAGGCAAACGTATCAGTTTTATTCGTCATACGGTGCGCGAATTAGGACTGACTAACGTCGAACCGGTGTTAAGTCGGGTGGAATATTTTCAACCCGATCATCAATTCGACGGCGTGTTGAGTCGCGCATTCGCCTCTTTGAAAGATATGACCGATTGGTGCGCGCATTTAGTGGAAAAAAACGGATTGTTTTATGCGCTAAAAGGGCAATTTCATCAACAAGAAGCGGATGAACTAAAGGCTCGATTCGTTATAGAGAATGTTATTCGGTTAAATGTGCCGGAATTAATCGGCGAAAGACATTTGGTTTTAGTTAAATCCGTTGAATTTAACGATTAAAGGAAAATGAAATAGTTAAAATTTTATAAAAATGTTAAATTTTTTCCGGAAATGTTAACTAGTTAACACTTTTGAGGTGGGGATTATGTTGCATTACGCAAAGTTATCCGTATAATTTAGTATTCTGTAAGTTTTTGAAAAGTAGTCGAAATAGAATGTCGTTAGTGTTTGATAACACAAAAAAATTATATAAAAAGGTTTTTGTCACAGAAATATTTTTTATCATAATTTTGAGTCTTTTTGTTTACTTTTTGTTTACAGAACAATTTTTGCCCTTTTTATTAGGATCATTAATTGCGTTTTTGCCCCAAATTGTTTTTATCGGTTATGCATTGATCATTAAAGGGAATGCACCGATAGAAAACAAAGCCAAAGTGCTTTATCAAAGCGAAGGCTTAAAATTAGCGTTGACTGTGGGGTTGTTTATATTGGTTTTTGCTGGTTTTAAGCCGGATTTTGCAGGCCTTTTTTCAGGTTATTTCATCGTAATTTTGCTTAATAACCTGCTACCTGTTTTTTTCAATATAACATCAACCCGCAAGTAACCTGTTGACGTTTCGAGCGAACCGGTCGAAACGCTTGGTGATGAGAATTTATTAACAATTCGTAGGATGATAATATGTCTGCTGAAGGTGCATCTCAAACTTCTATTGAATATATCCAACACCACTTGACTTTTTTAACTTCAAGTGACGGATTTTGGTCTTTCAATCTTGATTCGCTTTTCTTTACCTTACTTACCGGCATTATTTTCCTCGCGATTTTTTATCGTGTAGGTAAAAAAATGACCACCGGCGTACCTGGAAAATTGCAATGCGTCGTTGAAATGTTAGTGGAATGGATTGACGGCGTGGTAAAAGAAAACTTTACCGGTAATCGGACGTTAGTCGCACCGTTGGCGTTAACGATTTTCGTGTGGGTCTTTTTAATGAACTTAATCGACTTGGTACCGGTAGATTATTTGCCGCAAGTCGCGCAAATGCTCGGTATTCATTATTTACGCGCGGTGCCTTCCGCGGATATGAATATTACGTTCAGTCTGTCTATCGGCGTATTCTGTTTGATTTTATTTTATACCGTCAAATCGAAAGGGTTCGGCGGATTAGTCAAAGAATACACGATGCATCCTTTCAATCATCCGGTATTTATTCCGGTCAACTTATTGCTTGAAACCGTCACTTTAGTGTCTAAACCGATTTCATTGGCGCTGCGTTTGTTCGGTAATATGTATGCGGGTGAATTAATCTTTATTTTAATTGCAGTAATGTACAGTGCGAATATGGCGGTGGCGGCGTTAGGTTTGCCGTTACAATTAGCTTGGGCTATTTTCCATATTCTGATTGTGGTATTACAAGCATTCGTCTTTATGATGCTTACGGTGGTTTATTTAGGCATTGCTTACAATAAATCCGAAGCGCATTAATTTTAACTTTTATTTAAACAACAAGCGGCTGAAAAGCCTCATTTAACAAACTGGAGAAAAATATGGAAACTGTAATCAGTGCAACTATCATCGCATCGGCTATTATGCTTGCTTTTGCTGCGTTAGGTACCGGTATCGGCTTTGGTATTCTTGGTGGTAAATACCTTGAATCCGCCGCACGTCAACCGGAATTAGCTAACTCTTTGTTAACTAAAATGTTTATCGTAGCGGGTTTATTGGATGCTATCGCGATGATCGCTGTAGGTATCGGTTTATACTTTGCATTCGCCAATCCGTTTGCTTCATTGTTGGGTTAATTCTAAGACGGACTACTCTTAATCGAGTAACTAACCAACTTTAAAGGAGGTGCCGTTGTGAATATCAACGCAACATTAATCGGTCAAACAATCGCGTTTATCATATTCGTATGGTTTTGTATGAAATATGTATGGCCGCCGATTATTAAAGCCATCGAAGAACGTCAAAGCGCTATTGCGAATGCTTTAGCCTCGGCGGAAGCGGCGAAAAAAGAACAAGCCGATAACAAGGTTTTGGCCGAACAAGAAATTAATCAGGCAAAAATTCAGGCTCAGGAAATTGTGGATTTAGCCAATAAACGCCGCAATGAAATTTTAGAAGAAGTTAAAGTTGAAGCTGAAGCGCTGAAAGCAAGAATTATTGAACAAGGTCACGCGGAAATCGAATCCGAGCGTAAACGTGTTCAAGAAGAATTGCGCATTAAAGTGGCGTCGCTTGCCGTTGCCGGTGCGGAGAAAATTGTGGGTCGTACGGTTGACGAAGCGGCTAACAATGACATTATTGATAAATTAGTTGCGGAACTATAAGAAGGTTGAGCTTATGTCAGAATTAACTACGATAGCTCGCCCTTATGCTAAAGCAGCATTTGATTTTGCAGTCGAACAAGCCGCTACGGATAAAAGTGCGGTGGAAAAATGGACGGAAATGTTAAATTTCGCTGCGGAAGTCGTAAAAGACGATGCGATGAAAGAATTATTAACAAGTTCGTTATCGGCAAATAAACTTGCGGATACTGTAATTTCCATTTGTGGCGAACAACTTAATCAATATGGGCAAAATCTTATTCGGTTAATGGCTGAAAATAAGCGTTTAACTGTACTTCCGGCAGTATTGAGCGAATTTCAATCTTATGTTGAAGAACATCAAGCGACGGCCGAAGTCGATGTGGTATCTGCTCAACCGTTAAGCGAAGCGCAACGGAAAAAAATTATTACCGCAATGGAAAAAAGACTTGCTCGTAAAGTTAAATTAAATTGCAGCACCGATAGTACGCTGATTGCCGGCGCTATTATTCGTACGGACGATTTTGTCATTGACGGCAGTAGCCGCGGACAACTTAACCGTCTTGCAAGCGAGTTGCAATTATAAGAGGAATAAAAGATGCAACTAAATTCTACAGAAATTAGTGAATTGATTAAAAAACGGATTGCTCAATTCGAAGTGGTCAGCGAAGCGCGCAATACGGGAACCATCGTTTCCGTCAGCGACGGTATTATTCGTATCCACGGTTTGAGCGACGTAATGCAAGGTGAAATGATTGCATTACCGGGAAACCGTTACGCTATGGCACTTAACTTAGAACGTGATTCGGTCGGTGCGGTAGTTATGGGACCTTACGCGGATCTTGCCGAAGGTATGGAAGTTCAATGTACCGGCCGTATTCTTGAAGTGCCGGTCGGTCGCGGATTATTAGGTCGTGTGGTTAATACTTTAGGTCAACCGATTGACGGTAAAGGTGAAATCGAAAACGACGGTTTCTCTCCGGTCGAAGTGATTGCGCCCGGCGTTATCGATCGTAAATCCGTTGATCAACCTGTTCAAACCGGTTATAAAGCCGTTGACTCAATGGTGCCGATTGGTCGTGGTCAACGCGAATTGATTATCGGTGACCGTCAAACCGGTAAAACCGCATTGGCGATTGACGCGATTATCAACCAACGCGATTCCGGTATTAAGTGTATCTATGTGGCAATCGGTCAAAAAGCCTCCACTATCGCGAACGTCGTACGCAAATTAGAAGAACACGGCGCATTACAAAATACTATCGTGGTCGTGGCTTCTGCTTCCGAATCTGCGGCATTGCAATATCTTGCGCCTTATTCCGGTTGTGCGATGGGCGAATATTTCCGTGATCGCGGTGAAGACGCCTTAATCGTTTATGATGATTTATCTAAACAAGCGGTTGCTTATCGTCAAATTTCATTATTATTACGTCGTCCGCCGGGTCGTGAAGCATTCCCGGGAGACGTATTCTATTTACACTCTCGTTTACTTGAACGTGCATCTCGCGTAAACAGCGAATATGTCGAACGTTTTACGAAAGGCGAAGTAAAAGGAAAAACCGGTTCTTTAACCGCACTTCCGATTATCGAAACTCAAGCGGGGGACGTTTCCGCGTTCGTTCCGACCAACGTAATTTCTATTACCGACGGTCAGATCTTCTTGGAATCCAACTTGTTTAACTCCGGTATTCGTCCGGCGGTTAACCCTGGTATTTCGGTTTCTCGTGTAGGTGGTGCGGCGCAAACTAAAGTGGTGAAAAAATTAGCCGGTGGTATTCGTACCGCACTTGCGCAATATCGTGAATTGGCGGCGTTCGCTCAGTTTGCTTCCGACCTTGACGATGCAACGCGTAAACAACTTTCGCACGGTCAAAAAGTAACGGAATTATTGAAACAGAAACAATATTCTCCGTTAAGCGTCGGTCAACAAGCGTTAGTGTTATTTGCCGTAGAATTCGGTTATTTGGATGACGTCGAATTAGATCGTATCGGTTCTTTCGAATCTGCGCTTTTAGAATATGCGAGCCATAATAACGGTGAATTTTTAGCCGAATTAACCAAAACCGGTAATTACAATGATGAAATCAAAGACACATTGAAAGGTATTTTGGATAGTTTCAAAGCTAACAGTACTTGGTAATTAACGGAGAAATTAAATGGCTGGTGCAAAAGAGATAAGAACCAAAATTTCCAGTGTTCAAAGTACGCAAAAAATTACGAAAGCAATGGAAATGGTTGCCGCATCGAAAATGCGTAAAACGCAAGATCGGATGTCTTCTTCGCGTCCGTATTCTAATGCGATACGCAGCGTAATTAGCCACGTTTCAAAAGCCAGTATCGGTTATAAACATCCGTTTTTAGTGGAACGGGATATCAAACGAATCGGTATTTTAGTTGTTTCGACAGACCGCGGATTATGCGGCGGATTAAATATTAATTTATTTAAAACCGTACTTAACGAAACGAAGAATTGGAAAGAACAAAAAATTGACGTTGCACTCGGTTTAATCGGTGCGAAAGGAATCGGTTTTTTCCATTCTCTCGGTCTGGAGATCAAAGCCCAACATTCGGGGATGGGAGATAATCCTTCCGTCGAAGAATTGATTGGTATTGCAAACCGTATGTTCGAAGGTTATAAAGAAGGCAAATTGGATGCGATCTATATTGCTTATAATAAATTCGTTAATACGATGTCGCAAAAACCGACGTTAGAAAAACTCGTTCCGTTGCCGGAATTAACAAACGATAATTTGGGCGAAGTAAAACAATCTTGGGATTACCTTTACGAACCGGATCCGAAAATTTTATTGGATAATTTATTGGTTCGTTATTTGGAATCGCAAGTTTATCAAGCGGTAGTTGAAAACTTGGCTTCCGAGCAAGCGGCTCGAATGGTGGCGATGAAAGCGGCGACTGACAACGCAGGTAATTTAATTAAAGACTTGCAGTTGGTATATAACAAAGCTCGTCAAACAAGTATTACAAATGAATTAAATGAAATTGTCGCCGGTGCGGCTGCAATTTAGTAAAAAGTAGAGGATCGGTAATGGCAACTGGAAAAATTGTACAAATCATCGGTGCGGTTATTGACGTTGAATTTCCACAAGATGCAGTACCAAAAGTATATGATGCCCTTAATGTTGAAACGGGTTTAGTGCTTGAAGTTCAACAACAATTAGGTGGCGGTGTCGTTCGTTGTATCGCAATGGGTTCATCGGACGGTTTAAAACGCGGTTTAACCGTAACCAATACGGGCAAACCGATTTCCGTTCCGGTGGGAACAAAAACCCTAGGACGTATTATGAACGTATTAGGGGAACCTATCGACGAACGCGGCCCAATCGGTGCGGAAGAAAACTGGTCTATTCACCGTGCGGCGCCAAGTTACGAAGATCAATCGAACAGTACGGAACTATTGGAAACCGGTATTAAAGTTATCGACTTAATTTGCCCGTTTGCAAAAGGGGGTAAAGTCGGTTTATTCGGTGGTGCGGGTGTAGGTAAAACCGTAAATATGATGGAATTAATCCGTAATATTGCGATTGAGCACTCAGGTTATTCCGTATTCGCCGGTGTAGGCGAACGTACTCGTGAAGGTAACGACTTCTATCACGAAATGACGGAATCCAACGTATTGGATAAAGTATCTCTGGTTTACGGTCAAATGAATGAGCCGCCGGGTAACCGTTTACGCGTTGCGTTGACCGGTTTGACAATGGCGGAAAAATTCCGTGACGAAGGTCGTGACGTTTTATTCTTCGTGGATAATATTTATCGTTATACCCTTGCCGGTACCGAAGTATCCGCGTTATTAGGTCGTATGCCGTCTGCGGTAGGTTACCAACCGACTCTTGCAGAAGAAATGGGTGTACTTCAAGAACGTATTACTTCCACTAAAACAGGTTCTATCACATCTGTTCAAGCGGTTTACGTTCCTGCGGATGACTTAACAGACCCGTCTCCGGCAACTACCTTTGCGCACTTAGACTCAACGGTCGTATTAAGCCGTCAAATTGCGTCGTTAGGTATTTATCCTGCGGTTGACCCGTTGGATTCCACCTCGCGTCAATTAGATCCGCTTGTCGTGGGTCAAGAGCATTATGACGTCGCACGCGGCGTACAAGGTATCTTACAACGTTATAAAGAATTGAAAGATATTATCGCGATTCTTGGTATGGACGAACTTTCCGAAGACGACAAACTTGTGGTGGCACGCGCGCGTAAAATCGAACGTTTCTTATCACAACCGTTCTTCGTTGCCGAAGTCTTTACCGGTTCACCGGGTAAATATGTCTCGTTGAAAGATACGATTCGCGGTTTCAAAGGTATTTTAGACGGTGAATACGATCATATTCCGGAACAAGCGTTCTATATGGTCGGTTCAATCGAAGAAGTGCTAGAAAAAGCCAAAAATATGTAATCACTTCAAGACTGATTAACAGCAAACTTGAAGGAGAGGAATATGGCAACATTTAAACTAACCGTAGTCAGTGCGGAAGAAAGTATTTTTAACGGCGACGTTAAAAGTATTCAAGCCACGGGTACCGAGGGTGAGTTGGGTATTTTGCCCGGACACACCCCATTATTAACCGCGATTAAACCGGGTATCGTAAAAATAACCTTGGAAAGCGGTAATGAAGAAGTCATCTACGTTTCCGGCGGATTTTTAGAAGTTCAACCGAACGTTGTGACCGTACTCGCAGACGTTGCGATTCGAGGAAAAGAACTTGACGGTAATCGTATTTTGGAAGCGAAACGCCGTGCGGAACAAAATATTGTATCCGGTGCGAAAGATGCGAATTATGAATTATTGGCATCTAAACTTTCAAAAGAATTGGCGAAATTACGCGCGTATGAACTTACCGAGAAATTGGTAAAAAACAAACGTTAATTTGACCGCACTTTGATCAAACTTGATCGAAAAAAAGCCTATCCGAATTGATTAAGATAGGCTTTTTTATTTCTGTATAATTTAGCAAAATAACGAATCTTTTTATAAGAACCGTTCA
Source organism: Caviibacterium pharyngocola (assembly GCF_002795405.1). Taxonomy (GTDB): domain Bacteria; phylum Pseudomonadota; class Gammaproteobacteria; order Enterobacterales; family Pasteurellaceae; genus Caviibacterium; species Caviibacterium pharyngocola. The sequence goes on from NZ_PHGZ01000020.1 coordinate 142,971, forward strand.
ATGCAAATAGTTTATTAAGTTTGTGAGATTTCGCAAAAAGTGCGGTGTTTTTTCGCGAGATTTTCTAATTATATTAAGGAATATCGTGCCCTTGAGAAGCGACATAAACCGCAATCCATTCTTCTTCGCTAAAAGAAATAGTTAGCGCATCGACCGCACTTTTTACCCGTTCGATTTGACCGGAACCCACAATCGGCATTATTTTTGCCGGATGAGAAAGCAGCCAAGCATAAGCTAAGGTATCTAAACGTGTTTCGCCTTTTTTCTCGCCGATTTTTCGTAAAATTTCGGCAACGCGATGCCCGTTTTCAGCAAACAGTTTCCCACCTGCCAGCGGTGACCACGCCATCGGTTTAATACGTTTTTCTAATAAAAAATCCAAAGTGCCGTTGTCAAAAGGCGTTAAATGTAACGGTGAAATTTCGATTTGATTTGTGATTAAAGGTTGATTTACATAGGATTGCAACATTGAAAATTTTGCCGCCGTGTAATTGGATACACCGAAGTGACGCACTTTTCCCGCTTGATGTAAGTGTTCGAATGCTAATGCAATTTGTTCCGGATCGGCACAAGGCGACAAACGGTGAATCAATAACACGTCCAAATATTCGCATTGGAGTTTTTGTAAGGATCGTTCCGCCGACCAAATAATATGTTGATAACTGTTATCATAATAATGACTTTGAATGTCGGGCAATTCGGAATTCGGATATAAAATACCGCACTTTGTGATTAAGGTCAGTTGTTCGCGCAGCGATTTATCCAATGCCAAAGCGCGACCGAATTCGGCTTCCGATTTAAATCCGTCGTAACACGCGGCGTGATCTAAGGTATCGATACCGTATTCCAATCCTTGTTTGACGAAAGTGAGTAATTCTTGCGGCGTTTTTTGCCAATTTTTTAAGCGCCAAAATCCTTGAATGATTCGGCTGAAACGAAGTGTCGGTGTTAATTGAACGTGTTGCATAATTTGCTCCCATAAAAAAACCTTGCCGAGTTAATTTATTTCGGCAAGGTTTGGTTTTTATTGAACGATGGTGATTACATCATTGCTGAAATATATTTCAACATTACCCCTGCCGCAATCGCCGAGCCGATAACACCGGCAACGTTCGGGCCCATTGCGTGCATTAATAGGAAGTTTTGATGATCGGCTTCCAAACCGACTTTGTTCGCCACCCGTGCCGCCATTGGTACGGCGGAAACCCCAGCCGCACCGATTAGCGGATTAATTGGATTTTTCGTAAAGCGATTCATTAATTTCGCCATTAATACACCACTTGCCGTACCGATACCGAAAGCGATCATTCCCAAGACCAAAATACCTAATGTTTGTGGTTGTAGGAATTTATCCGCCACTAATTTCGCACCGACGGATAATCCGAGGAAAATGGTCACGATATTGATTAAGGCATTTTGTGCGGTGTCGTTTAAACGTTCCACCACACCGCTGACGCGCATTAAATTACCGAAACAGAACATACCGAGCAACGGTGCAGCATCTGGCAATAACAACGCCACTAACACTAACAACACTATTGGGAACAAAATTTTCTCACGGTTGCTGACATTACGCATTTGCACCATTCGGATTTTACGTTCTTGTTGCGTAGTGAGCGCTTTCATAATCGGCGGTTGAATCAACGGAACCAATGCCATATAAGAATATGCTGCCACTGCGATGGCGCCTAATAATTCCGGCGCTAATTTACTGGCTAGGTAAATCGCTGTCGGACCGTCCGCACCGCCGATAATACCAATCGCCGCCGCTTGCGGTAAGGTGAAATCGATCACGCCCAACCAGTTCAAGCCCAATGCACCGAGGACGGTGGCGAAAATACCGAATTGCGCCGCCGCACCAAGTAATAATGTGCGTGGATTAGCGAGCAGCGGGCCGAAATCCGTCATCGCGCCGACACCCATAAAGATAATTAAAGGCGCGACGCCATAACCGATAGCGACCTTATAAAACAACGCCAATACGCCCGCGGTATAACCCATATCGCCCGCTAAGGTTTCCAGTTCGTTCACCACGGAAGGTAACGCGCTGTTAAGTGCGGTCTTAATCGCCGCAGGATCGGCAACCGTATTTAATTTCGCCGCAATCACGGCAAGCTGTTGGGCGGAACCGCTATGCAATAAGTTATCCAAAGCGGTCATCGCCAAGCCCGCTTCGGGAATGTTCGATAATAATCCGCCGAAACCTATCGGTAACAGTAACAGCGGTTCGAATTTTCGTGCGATAGCCAGCCATAATAACAACAGACTGACGGCAAGCATTATCGCTTGACCGATTTCCATATTCATTATGCCCATACCGCGAATTAAGGCTAATATACTTTCCATCGTTACCTCTATGCTAAAGTCATTAGCGTATCGCCGACACCCACAGCGTCACCGGCTTTTACGCTAATAGCGCGAACCGTGCCTGCTTGTGATGCACGAATTTCCGTTTCCATTTTCATTGCTTCTAAAATCAACAATACGTCTCCTTCCGCCACTTGTTGACCTTCCGTCGCAACCACTTTCCAAATATTTCCCGCCATTGGCGCCGTTACCGGTACGCCGCCTGTCGGTGCGCTTGGTGCCGGTGCGGCGGTAGGTGTCGGTGCAGGCGCTGCCGCCGGCGCAATATTGCTGATTTCGCCGCCTTCGCTGACTTTCACCACAAAGGCTTTGCCTTCTAATTCCACGGTATAAACCGCGCTACCGCCTTTATTTTGTGCAACAGGTGCGGTCGGTTTTTCCGCCGTTTTTTGTACCGCACTTTCTGCTGTCGGAGCAGGTTCGAAGGCATCCGGATTGCCGCGGTTTTCCAAGAATTTCAAACCGATTTGCGGGAACAGCGCGACGATAAGCACATCGTCAACTTCATTTTCCGCCAATTTAATGCCTTTTTCTTGTGCAAGTTGTTTCACTTCTTGGGTGAGTTTATCCATTTCCGCCGCAATATGATCCGCTGGACGGTCGGTGATCGGTTGTGCGCCTTCCAACACTTTTGCTTGTAATTGCGCATTCACCGGCGCCGGCGTGCGACCGTATTCGCCTTTCAAAATACCGGCGGTTTCTTTGGCGATGGTTTTGTAGCGTTCTCCCATTAATACGTTAATTACCGCTTGCGTTCCCACTATTTGCGAGGTCGGCGTGACTAGCGGAATATAGCCTAAATCTTGGCGAACGCGAGGAATTTCTTGTAACACCAAATCCAATTTATCGGACGCGTTTTGTTGTTTTAACTGGCTTTCCAAGTTGGTTAACATTCCGCCCGGCACTTGCGCCACTAAAATTCGGCTGTCCACGCCTTTTAATTGACCTTCGAATTTGTGGTATTTTTTACGCACGTCGCGGAAATATGCCGCAATGCGTTCGATTTGCGGAATATCCAAACCGGTGTCGTATTGTGTGCCTTGCAAGGTTGCCACTAAGGCTTCGGTTGCCGGATGACCATAAGTGCCGCTCATTGAGGATATTGCAGTATCAATTCCGTCGATACCGGCTTCCACTGCTTTTAACAACGCCATTTCTGCCATACCTGTAGTAGCGTGGCAATGTAAATGAAGTTGAACGTCGTAACGTTTTTTGATTTCGCTGACTAAATTATAGGCTTCGCCCGGAGTTAAAATACCGGACATATCTTTAATCACCAACGAGTCCACGCCGATTTCTAATAATTGTTCGGTTAAATCCAACCAAGTTTCTAAGGTATGTACCGGACTTGTGGTATAGCTCAGCGTACCTTGTGCGTGACCGCCGTTTTTGCGCACGGCTTTAAGCGCTTGTTGCATATTGCGCGGATCGTTCATCGCATCAAACACGCGGAACACACTCATTCCATTGGTTACGGCGCGCTCGACGAAGCGATCCACCACATCGTCCGCATAATGGCGATAGCCTAATAAATTTTGTCCGCGCAATAACATTTGCAACGGCGTATTCGGAATCGCTTTTTTCAATTCGCGTAAACGCACCCAAGGATCTTCGCCTAAAAAACGAATGCAGGAATCAAAGGTTGCGCCGCCCCAAGCTTCCAACGACCAATATCCGACCTTATCCAATTCCGCCGCGATCGGCAACATATCATCAAGACGTAAACGCGTTGCGAAAAGAGATTGATGCGCGTCGCGTAAAACCACATCGGTAATTGCAATTTTTTTAGTTTGTGTAGCCATTGTATTTCTTCTCCGAATAAATTATTTAAGTCCTTGTTGGCGACGGTGGTGGGCGATTGCGGCAATAATAACCGGGCGTAAACGCGCTAGGTCATCCGTTGCCGCCGTTTGAATCGATTGGGCGGGCGCTTGAACCGCTAAGGGTTCGGGAAAAAAGCGATTGATGAGTTTCGACATCAGTCCGATTGCGACAATGAGCAACCATAAAAAAACCAATACGAAACCCATTCCCGCAAACATCAGGTTGATACCTTCCTGCATCAGTTCTGCATTCGTCATTTTATACCTCTGTAAATGAAAAATAACATCGGTCATCATAACTTTTTTTAAGTTAAAAATATTTGAACTGGATCACAGAGTTGTTTGTATAAAGAAAGTGCGGTTATTTATCGCGTGATTTTTAACCGCACTTTAGGAAAGAAGAAAAGATTAAACGACTTGAGTAAAGAAATCGCGGATACCGACCAGCATATTGTTAATTGCTACCGCCGCCAAAATCAGTCCCATTACCCGACTGATCACCGCCGCACCGGTATTGCCGATGATACGTTGAATTCGGTTTGCCGCTAAAAATAGCAAGTACGTAATAAATAACACGGCGAGCATAATAAAGGTTGTTAACACCTGATCAAAAAAGCTGAAACGGTGGTTATCGGTTAATAACACAATCGCCATCATCGCGCCGGGTGAGGCGATGGACGGCACCGCAAGCGGATATACCGCCAATTCGCTTAAACTGGCGGACATTTTCATTTCCTGTTCCGGTTTTCCTTCGCCGAAAATCATTGTCAAGGCAAAAAGTAACAAAACCAACCCACCGGCAATTTGGAACGCCGTAAGCGGAATTTGCATCGCTTCTAATAAACCCTGACCTAAAATCAAGAAAAACATCAAAATGCCGGTAGCGATGAGCGTCGCTTTTAACGCGATTTTGCGTCTATCCTCGATAGATAATCCGACGGTTTTGGTTAAATAAACCGGAACGGAACCGATAGGATCGATTACCGCCCATAACACGACAAATTGAACAATCAGTGAATCAAACATTGGCAACCCCGATAAAAAAGTGGAAAATAGAAAAAATTAACAATTAATATCTTATAACAACATTAACATAAATAATGATTTTTTTCACAAATTTAACACTAAAACGCGGACAATCTCTTTTATTGGAAAATGCCGCTGCCTCCGTTAATCCCGGTCAAAAAGTCGGCTTAGTCGGCAAAAATGGCTGTGGGAAATCTTCGCTGTTTGCTTTATTAAAGAAAGAAATGAGCGCCGAAGGCGGCGAAGTCTCTTTTCCGTCGAATTGGGCGGTGTCTTGGGTGAATCAAGAAACGCCCGCATTAGACATTGCGGCGCTGGATTATGTAATTGAAGGTGATCGCGAATATTGCCGTTTGCAACAACAATTAACCCAAGCGAACGATGAAAATAACGGGAATTTGATCGCGGAAATTCACGCGCGGCTTGATACGATCGATGCGTGGACAATCCAAGCTCGCGCCTCCGCCTTACTACACGGATTGGGATTTACTCAACAAGAATTGCAACAGCCGGTGAAATCTTTTTCCGGTGGCTGGCGAATGAGGTTGAATTTGGCACAAGCCTTATTGTGTCGTTCCGATTTGTTATTGTTGGACGAACCGACCAACCACTTGGATTTGGATGCCGTGATTTGGCTGGAACGTTGGCTCGCGCAATATTCCGGCACACTGATTTTGATTTCGCACGACAGGGATTTTCTTGATCCGATCGTGAATAAAATTTTGCACATCGAAAATCAAAAACTGAACGAATATACCGGCGATTATTCTTCTTTTGAGATTCAACGTGCGGAAAAATTGGCGCAACAGACCGCACTTTATCGCCAACAGCAACAAAAAATCTCACATTTACAAAAATATATCGACCGCTTTAAAGCCAAAGCGAGCAAAGCCAAACAAGCGCAAAGCCGAATTAAAGCCTTGGAAAGAATGGAATTGATCGCGCCCGCCTATGCGGATAACCCGTTCACCTTTCACTTTCGCGAACCGCTTTCTTTACCGAATCCGCTGGTTTCCATCGAAAAAGCCAGCGCCGGCTACGGTAGCGGCGAAAGTGCGGTGGAAATTTTGCAAAAAATTAAACTTAATTTGGTGCCCGGTTCGCGTATCGGTTTATTAGGTAAAAACGGCGCGGGTAAATCCACCTTAATCAAATTATTAGCCGGCGAATTGACCGCACTTTCCGGCAACGTTCAGTTAGCCAAAGGCGTACAACTCGGTTATTTCGCGCAACATCAATTAGACACCTTACGCGCCGAGGAAAGCGCCTTGTGGCATTTACAAAAAATCGCGCCGCAACAAACGGAGCAACAACTGCGCGATTATTTAGGCAGCTTTGCCTTTCACGGCGACAAAGTTAATCAAGCGGTGCAATCTTTTTCCGGCGGCGAAAAAGCGCGCTTGGTGTTGGCGTTAATCGTTTGGAATCGCCCGAATTTATTGTTATTGGACGAACCGACCAACCATTTGGATTTGGATATGCGTCAAGCTTTAACCGAAGCCTTGGTGGATTATCAAGGATCCTTGGTGGTGGTTTCGCACGACAGACATTTGCTACGCAATACCGTGGAAGAATTTTATTTGGTTCACGATAAACAAGTGGAAGCATTTAAAGGCGATTTGGACGATTATCAAAAATGGCTGGCGGAAGTTAATAATCAATCCTCCGCCGATTCGAAAGATAACGGCATTGAAAAAGAAAACACCGCCGCCAATCGAAAAGAACAAAAACGCGCGGAAGCCGAATTGCGTCAAAAAACCGCCCCGTTGCGGAAAAAAATCGCGCAATTTGAAGAAATGATGAATAAATTTTCCGCCCGCCTTAGCGAAATCGAACATCAACTCGCCGATACCGAATTATATCGCGCAGAAAATAGAGAAAAATTGACCGCACTTTTAAGCAAACAAACGGAATGTAAAAGAAGTTTAGACGACGCGGAAATGCAATGGCTGAGTTTACAGGAAGAATTGGAAAATTTACTCGCTTAAAAATTACGGGCGTGAGTAACGCCCGTCAGACTGACTATATTCCACACAGCGTTTTGCATTGATTTTCCAAATGCCACGAAAATTATGCTCGGTTTTTTCGACGATAATTTCAGATTCTTTCGAGGTTATTTGATTTAGAATACCGGAGGTTAATTTCTTTTTGGCGGTTTCAATGGCGCGCTCGTCCGTTTCTTTATCTTTACGCGTGAATTTATATACGGAAAGTTTCAAATGATCATTCAACATAAATCGATTCTCTTACTTAAATACCCGATTTAACACCAATGCGATGCCGTCGTGATTGTGATCGGCGGTCACTTCTTTCGCCGCATTTTTTATTTCGTCCGGCGCATTTCCCATTGCCACGCTTAAACCGGCGTATTGCAACATATCCAAATCGTTAAAATTGTCACCGAATGCAATCACTTCATCGGCGCAAAGCGATAAATGTTTTTCCATAAAACGAATGGCGGCGGATTTGGTGGCGGCGTTATTCATTATTTCCAAATATTCGCCTTTCGAACGGTGAATCGAAAGGTGCGGAAATTGCTGTTGCAGCTGTTTTTCCAACGGCGCGATATATTTGGCGTCACTCATTATTAAAATTTTATGCACATCGGTTAACTCTTGCGGCTTAATTTTCGCCGAAAGTCCGGTGATCTCGCCTTCTTGTTTTATCCAAGGATTATCGGGATTATCGGTAAACCAATCCAATCCGGAATAATAGCTGATGGAAAGATGCGGCGAGTCTTGTAGCCGCTGTTCAAGCGCGTGTAGATCTTGATTTTCTAAGGTTACGCTATAAAGTGCGGTCAAATTTTTATCCAAAATCAACGCGCCGCTATAACAAATAATCGCTTGATCGGTTTTCAGTTGATCGGTGTAAGGTGTTATGGCATAAGGCGGGCGAGCAGAAACGGGAATAAACGGAATACCTTTTTGAATAATACGCCGAATAGCGCGCACGGTATCCTGAGTGATTTGATGCCGGCTATTTAATAACGTACCGTCAATATCGCTAAACACCGCTTTGTAGCTTGTCATAGTTACCTCCGAATAAAGACAATGATTGAATTTATTAAATCATATTTGAGAATTAGCGTCATCTTGATTTTAAGATATTATCCTGAGCAACTTCACGAAGTTGTAACAGATGACTTGGGTAGCCAAGGAGCAGTTCTTTGTTGAGGTTTAGGTTGTTGAATAGCAAAATTTTTTTGGTTTTAATCATCATAAATATTTTATACAAATAACCACCCAACCCCTTGGTTAACAAGAGGCTAGGTGGTTTTTTTTGTAACCTTAGTTAAGCTTGATCCGGTAGTTTGATTTTTCTGAATCCGGCATTGACTAAGGCGGTGTTGAGTCTGTTTAATGCGTTTGTTCGTTCTTTTTCCGTCAGCAAATTGACGTTTTTATTCAATAATGCGGCGGTTAAGTTCCAAAATAGCAATAAGTTGACGGAAACACCTTCTTTTTTTAATCTGACGAAGCAGTTTGCTGCGCCGACGGTTTTGAAGGTTGCAATGTCTTGAATGTTGATTTTAGCCAACAGTCTTTCGTGTTTTATTGAAAGATTTGGCAGTTCTTTTATGCGATTTTTCTTGGCTAACGCTTCGGCCAACTTTTTGGCGCGAATTTGTTGAATGGAAAGAATCACTAGTCTTTTGAACACTGCTTTGTCTTGTATCACGGCTTGAGGAAGTCGGTAATAATGTCCGATATTTAGCGGCGGGCTGCGTGAAGAGGTTAAATAAGAAACGGCGCCTTGGTTTTCTAAATGGGTTGCCAATTCGTTTTCCGCTTTAAGATAGAAAATGCCGCTTTGGTAAAGTCCGAACATTATGTCTTGATGAAATAATCCGTAACCGGTGAATAAATTTCTTGCGGTGACGTTGCCGATAAGTTCGTTTAATGTGTGTCTAATTTCCTTTGTATTTTTTTCTGTAATTTTCATTATGCGGTCCTTTAGGTTACAAATAAAAGCCGAATAAATTTATAGCACGCGATTATTTTCTAATAAAAAATTATTAGCAATATGCTTATCTTTTTGTGAATCTCATCGTAAAAATTTAATTTTTTTGCTTAAAAATCGTTAAAAAAGTGTGGGTTTATCTATCATTTTGCGTGAACGATGAGACATTAAGTGGAAAATTTAGTTATTTTTATTGTGATCTTGATCCCATATTTCATAAATTTTGTTTGATTAAGTAAAACTTAGGATTAGAATTAACCTAATTTTTAGGCAAACGGTTGCTTTTATTTAGGAAAGGCTGCTGAATCGATTTTTCTTTTTTATTAACTTTATTTGGAGGTGCTATGACTCATCTTATCGTTGCAACGCACGGTAAATTCTCGGAAGAACTCGTCAATTCCGCCGCAATGGTATATGGCGAAGATGAGAATACCCACGTTGTTACTTTTTTACCCGGTGAGGGCGGCGAGCATTTAGTCGAGAAGTACAAGGCGATTATTGCGACGTTACCTGAAAACGAGCCGGTTTTATTTTTAGTCGATTTGTTCGGCGGAAGCCCGTATAACGCGGCAAGTCGCGTTGCAACGGAGCGAGGTGAAAATACCGATATTGTGACCGGTGTCAGTTTGCCGATGTTGCTCGAAGTATTAGATGCAAAAGATGATGCAAGCTTGCCTGAGTTAGTTGAAACGGCAAAAGAAGTCGGTGTGGCGGCGGTAAAATCTTTCCGTCAACCGAAAGAAGCAGTGAAACCGGCGGCACCGAAAGCGGTTGTCGAAGAAAAAACTGCGGCAAAACCGACCGCACTTAGTGGCAATATGAATATTTCATTATTGCGTATTGATGACCGTTTAATTCACGGTCAAGTGGCAACCTCTTGGGCGAAAGCGGTGAAATGTGAAGCGATTTTTGCTATTAGCGATGAAGTGGCTAATGATGATTTACGTCGTGAGTTGTTATTGCAAATCGTGCCGGAAGGTTTAAAAGGTTATGTGATTACCGTAGATAAAGCGATTAAGGTTTATCACAATCCGAAATATGCCGGTAAAAATATTTTATGGTTAGTTACTAAGCCAGCCGATGCGTTGCGTTTAATCGAAGGTGGCGTCAAAATTGATAAAATCAATGTGGGCGGTATGACCTATAAAGACGGCAATAAATTATTGTCTGATGCGGTTACCGTTGGTAAAGCAGATGTGGAAGCCTTCAAAAAACTGCTTGAATTAGGCGTGGACTTATCTATGCAGAAAGTGGCAAGCAATCCGAAAGTTGAACTGACACTGAAAAAACTTAACGATATTCAATTTTAATTTTTTATAAAGGACAACATTATGACTTCGATGGAAATTATTTTAGTTACCCTTGTTGCCGCAATTTGCGGTATGGGTAGCGTACTTGATGAACGTCAAACCCACCGTCCGTTAGTGGCTTGTACGCTAATCGGTTTGGTGTTGGGTGATTTAACAACGGGGATTATTGTCGGCGGTATGTTGGAAATGCTGGCGCTAGGCTGGATGAACGTGGGCGCAGCAATGGCGCCGGATGCGGCATTAGCCTCTGTTATCGCAGCCATTTTAGTTATCAAAGGCGGTCAAGATAAAGGTACTGCGATTGCGATTGCAATTCCGGTTGCTGCAGCTGGTCAAGTATTAACAATCTTTGTGCGTACATTGACGATTTTCTTGCAACACAAGGCGGATGATTTTGCCAAGAATGCGAATTTCCGCGGTATCGAATTTTGTCACTTTGCAGGTCTTAGCTTGCAAGCGTTGCGCGTGGCGATTCCAACATTCTTCGTTGCTTTAGTTGCGGGTACGGATACAGTTACCGAAGCATTGAACGCTATTCCTGAAGTGGTTACCCGCGGCTTGCAAATTGCCGGTGGCTTTATCGTGGTCGTCGGTTATGCGATGGTGATTAATATGATGCGTGCCGGTGCGTTAATGCCGTTCTTCTTCCTCGGCTTTGTGATTGCGTCATTCTCAGATTACAACTTGGTCGGTTTAGGTTTCTTAGGTGCGTGTTTAGCGTTAATTTATATCCAATTAAATCCGCGTTTTAACCAAGCGACGTTGCCCGTGGCAAGCAAAAAAGAACTTGCTGATGATGAACTTGAAGGTCTATAAGATTAAGAAGGAATTTTATTATGTCTGAGAAAAAACAATTAACTGCGGCGGATATTCGTAGCACTTACTGGCGTTCAACGTTTCTTTTGGGTTCATTCAACTTTGAACGTATGCAAGCAATGGGTTTTTGCGTGTCAATGATTCCGGCGATTAAACGGTTATATAGCAAGAAAGAAGATCAAGCGGCGGCGTTAAAACGTCATCTTGAATTCTTTAATACCCAACCTTGGGTGGCTTCATCCATTATCGGTGTAACCGCAGCAATGGAACAAGAACGTGCGAACGGGGCGACCGATATTGATGATGCGGCAATCAGTGGTGTGAAAGTCGGTCTTATGGGACCGTTGGCCGGTGTGGGCGACCCGATTTTCTGGGGTACATTACGTCCTGTTCTTGCTGCATTAGGTGCAGGTCTTGCTATCAGCGGCAGCTTATTAGGTCCATTGTTATTCTTTATCGGTATCAATATTTTCCGCGCATTAACCCGTTGGTATGGTTTCAAATACGGTTATGCAAAAGGTACGGAAATCGTTCAAGATATGGGTGGCGGTCGCTTGCAAAAACTGACTCAAGGCGCATCAATCCTGGGTCTCTTTGTAATGGGCTCGCTGGTGTCGAAATGGACAAGCATCAATATTCCGTTGGAGTTATCCCGTTATACTAATCAAGCGGGCGATGAAGTCGTCACAACCGTCCAAAGCGTGTTAAACGATTTGTTGCCGGGTCTTGCTGCGTTAGGTTTAACGTTCTTCTGTATGTATTTATTGCGTAAAAAAGTCAATGCAATGTACATTATCTTTGCGTTATTCGGTGTAGGTATCCTTGGCTATCACTTTGGTGTGCTTGCTTAAGGTTTAATGGTATGATTTCGGGCGACATTTTTGTCGCCCGATTTTTTTAAAGGAACAATATGAAACTTAAAGACTTGATTAAAGCACCGCCGGCAGACGGTTATATTAAAAATAGTTCGATTTTAGTGACCGCACTTTTTATTGTTGGTGGGATTTTATATTATCCGACGGATGGTTATGGTACGGTGATTGCGTTGGTTGCTGCGTTAATCGTATTATTCGGGCAAAAATTACTGATTTCGCAAATTAACAAAGATTTTGCCGATATGTATTTTGCTAAACAACAATATGAAGCGACAAACAATCAAGATTATCTTAAATTTATCGTTGCGCGTGCCGAACAAATTCTTGCAGATAATAAAGTTCTGTCAAATAAAGGAAAAACGGAGTTAATCGCGTTGATAGATTATGCAAAAAAAGAACTGAAAATAAACGACTAGATTAAAAAAGTATCGATTGATCGATTTTTTTAAATTTTTTTATAAAAAGATCTTGCAAG
>NZ_PHGZ01000021.1 GCF_002795405.1 Caviibacterium pharyngocola
GAGCTGAGCTGAGCTGAGCGTCCTTATTGCGTTCAAAATACACTTCTTTACTTTCTTCTGAACTTTGCCCCCCTTTTAACACGCAGTCTTTAAATGGAAAATCTAGCACAATATCACTACTATCTTTCAAAAAACGGTTACCGTCAGTTAAACCAATACGGTTTTTGTATTTGGTGTAAGAATGACTAACTTTGTTTTGCGATAGAAAGAATTGGAAATCGGCTTTTTTGAAAACAAATACCCCAGCCACTTCTACAAAAAAACGGCGTTTTAGTTCAGCATCATTCAACAATGCAGTCATTATATCAGGATCGTATTTTTCTAATTTATCTAGCAATAAATTATGTGCTAATTCCATTTTATCATCATTAACCCAAATACCATCGCAAGGATACAAAGAATTTTTCAGGGTGGAAAGAAGTTTATTTTGTTTTTTGTTCATAATAAAATACTCTAAATTTATTCAGTTGAAATCGCTTTGAATGCTACCTTCATTGCATTTTGCACAATTCCGGGCATTAAACGATAGTAAGTAATCAGTTGGTTTTCTTCGTCTGAAAATGCATCTTTTGGTACGCCTTTAAATATTTCTCCTTCCCATGAAATCAACCAGTTTAGATCGACATTAAAGGTTTGACTAATTTTAGAAAGAGCTTCTAAGTTTGGTTCTCGCTCACCACGCACATAGTTGTACATTGAACGATAAGGAATATCGCATTGTTCTGCAAAATCTTTGATATTGAGCTGTTTCAACTCAATTAGTTGATTAAGGCGCTTTGAAATGTTCAATTGAATAACTCCACTTGATTTTATTTGTTCAATATGGTAACATTTTCTTAGATTGGTTACTCAATAAGGTAACTTGTTGGAGTTGTTATTCTATCTGATTATCACCTAATAGCAAAGATGTATATTGTATGGCTCAACACTTCCTCCTTTCCGCCAAAGCTCGCACGCTTTCGCCTATCAAGATAGCTCGTCTATCGGATAGCGAGGCCCACGCTTGGCTTATGGAAGCACGTTGGGGTAGCACTACCGAGCAAATTTGTCCTCGCTGTGGCATAAAACATAAGGCTTATTTTATCTCAACTCGTAAACAATGGCGATGCAAACATTGTAAACATACATTCAGTATTACATCGGGCACTATTTTTGCTAATCATAAGTTACCAATTCAAACATATTTGTTTGCTATTGCCTTGTTTGTCAATGCGGTAAAAGGCATTTCCGCCTGCCAACTATCAAGGGATTTATGCGTACAATATAAAACCGCTTATGTATTAGCCCATAAAATTCGTGAAAGCCTAATCATTCAACATGAGCTTTTTCCGTTATCTGGTGAAGTCCATATTGACGGCACTTATGTGCATTCAGCTCCTCGCCCTAAGAACAAAAAAGCTGACCGAGTAGATAGACGACGTAAAGAGCATGCTAATCCAAATAAACGAGCGGTATTAGTGATGCGTGAACGTTATTCAGCAGAAGAAACCACTCAAAACTTAGATTTAGTGGGTGCAAAGAAAACATTTACTTTCCCCATTTTATCTGAAAATACGATAACGGTAAATAAACTTGCAGAGACGTATATTCAACCCAATAGTCGCATTCACGCAGATGAAAATAGTGCTTATGATGAACTGCTTGTCTCCTACGATTTAAGACGAGTAAACCATCAAAAAGAGTACCGCAGTGATGAAGGTATTACAAATAACCTTGCTGAAAGCTACTTTGCACGCTTTAAACGTATGTATTATGGACAGATTCATAAAATGGCAAACGTCTATTTAGATAATTACGCCAATGAAATTGCCTATCGGGAAGATAACCGCCGTGTTGATAACCTTTCCCTATTTAAAGACGTTATTGAAAAATGTTTAACGACATCTTCTGATAATGACTGGAAAGGCTACTGGCAAGGGCATCATAGACAAGTAGAAAGGTTGGTAATGTAATGGCTGATTCAATTTATAAAACGCAAATTAAGCAGAAAATTGCGCAGTTTGAACGAGAAAAAGAACAAGTTTTGGCTCACCTTGATTTAGTTGAACGCCGTATTCTTTTATTGCAACAGGCTTTAGTTGCAATGGATGTAAAACCTAACGATATTCAACAATACGATACAGAACACTACCAATATCGTGTGTATCGCAAACAATTTAATGGGAAAATCACACAACTTATTCAACGAGTAATGAAATCTGAACCTGAACGTTATTGGCGAGCTTTAGAACTTGCCGAATCGGTACTTATTATAGATAAACAACCTAATACCCCTGTATCTAAATATCATCTAAATAATATTGGTAATGCCATGACCCGCTTAGTTAATAAAGGTATTGTAGAGCGTATTGTCGTGAAAAAACACAAGATTATTCAATGGAAGTGGAAACAAAAATAGCGGCAAACACCGCTATTTTTTTACATACCAATCTCTTTCAACCGCCACCGAATTACCTTCACTGACGGCTTTTCTCGCAACTCCTGCCGTTCAACAATTCCTTTCTCTTTCAATCGTCTTAGTGCGTGTGAAAATGCAGTTACAATCGAATGATGGTAAGATTTATGCTCTGTTTTCCCTTCAATTTCAAATGCCTTCCACATCATCTCATTTGCAGACATCCATTGATTAGGGTAACGTTTAAAGACTTTTGCAATAAACTCACTGGAACGACGTGAGTAGGGCGAAATATCTACTGGGCGATTCGGTACCTTTTCCCGTTTTATTACTTGCTTCATTGGGGTTGAAAATGGTTCTGCCCGTAATGCAACTAAAGCCTTACGTAAGATTACCTGCTGTTCTTTAGCCTGCTTAATACATTCTTCAAAGTGCATGATTTGATGATTAAGCTCCATAATCTTCTGTTGAATAATGGTTTCGCCACTGATTCTCGCCATAAATAAAAAATCCTTGTGATGTGAAAATACTCACAAGGATTGTAATAGAATTGACTTAATTGGTCTTTGTGCAACTGCTACATAATACCGTATAGTAAAAGCCTTTAACCCACTTTTTTGAAAATGAACAAAAAACTTGTCCTTTCTGCTCAACTGAGAATATAAAGAAAAATGGTATTAGAAATAATATCCAGCGCTATAAATGCACTAGCTGTAATAAAACGTTTACCCTCCAAACAAAATTAAATCCTGCAGACATTTGGTTTGATTATTCACAAGGAAAACAAACCTATAAAGAACTCGCTATTAAATATAAATGCTCAACCAGAACCATTCAAAGATATATCGACAAAGCCCCTAAAACAGACTTAAAACCGCCAATTTCAAAAAGTTTAAAGATTATTATGGATACAACTTTCTTTGGTCGAGAATTTGGTGTTTTAGTGATGATGGATAGCAATAGTGGTAAGGTGATTTATCATCAAATAGTCAAGACAGAACGAGATGAGTATTATCAGAAAGTATTAAATAAACTACGAGAAAAAGGCTATAAAATTCAATCAATTACCAATGATGGACGCAGAGGGTTGTTGAAAGATATTTTTGATACGCCAATTCAAATGTGCCATTTTCATATGGTTGCGATGGTGATGAGAAAATTAAGAAAGAAGCATAAATCAGTTGCGGGGAAAGAACTCAAAATTATCATAAAAACACTAAAAGAAAGCACAAAAAATGAGTTTTATCGTCGTTTTCATCAATGGTATTTAAAGCACAAAGATTATTTAGAAGAACGGTCAGATAAACCAAATGAAAAGGGTAAATTTCCTTATAAACATAAAGGATTAAGAGGAGCTATAGCAAGTATAAAATACTATGAAAAATATTTATTTACGTTCGAGAAATATGCTGAGTTAAATATTGAAAGGACGACAAATCGGTTGGAAGGATTATTTAGTGAACTTAAGCGAAAATTACGAAATCATAATGGATTAACCAAATATCGTAAGATTATGTTTATAAAGGATTTTTTAAATAAAAAGAGTTGCTAACAACTATCAAAAATAATTATTAGCAACCACTTTGTCCACATGAACGTGTTTTGGGCAAAATAGCAACCATTTTGTCCATTACACCGAAAAGTAGAATTTCGGGTTCGGAAAGAAGAAAACTTGTTTAAAAATCACCGCACTTTTCTGAACATTGATTATTTTATCTACGCTTCTTAAAAAAGAAAGTAAAAACAGGTAGAATAACGCAACCATATTTTAACAATTTATAAGGATCTTATGGCATTACTAAACGTACTGGTTTACCCTGATGAAAGACTGAAAATAATAGCGAAACCTGTTGAGGTTTTTGATGCACAGTTGAACCAATTTATCGACGATATGTTTGAGACAATGTATCAAGAAGAAGGTATCGGTTTGGCTGCGACACAAGTCGATGTGCATAAACGCGTTATAACTATTGATATCGAAGGTACAAAAGAAAATCAATTAGTGCTGATTAATCCGGAAATCATAGAAAGTTGCGGAGAGACCGGCATTGAAGAAGGTTGTCTTTCTCTGCCCGGGTTAAGAGGTTTTGTGCCGCGTAAAGAAAAAGTGACCGTAAAAGCCCTTAATCGGCAGGGTGAAGAATTTACTTTAGAAGCGGATGGGTTATTGGCTATTTGTATTCAGCACGAAATCGATCACTTAAACGGTATCGTATTTGCCGATTATCTTTCGCCGTTAAAACGCCAACGAATAAAAGAAAAATTGACCAAATTGCAAAAACAGTTGGCAAAACAACGATAAAATTGCCAAGATTTTTATCGAACGGAATTCAATTTTATTTTAAACGCAGAACATTATGATGAAACCATTAAAAATTATTTTTGCCGGCACGCCTGATTTTGCCGCTCGCCATTTACAAGCGCTTATTGATTCTCCTCACGAAATCGTTGCGGTTTATACCCAACCGGATAAACCTGCCGGACGCGGAAAAAAATTGCAGGCAAGTGCGGTGAAAATTCTTGCGGAACAACATCAATTACCGGTTTATCAACCGAAATCTTTACGCCAAGAAGCGGCGCAAGCCGAGTTAAACGCATTAAATGCCGATGTAATGATTGTTGTGGCTTATGGTCTGATTTTGCCGAAAGCGGTATTAGATGCGCCGCGTTTGGGTTGCTTAAATGTGCACGGCTCCTTGCTCCCGCGTTGGCGCGGTGCGGCGCCGATTCAACGTGCGATTTGGGCGGGTGATGAACAAACCGGCGTCACCATTATGCAAATGAATGAAGGTTTGGATACCGGTGATATGTTGTATAAAGCGACTTGTGACATTGCGCCGGACGAAACCTCGGCGAGTTTATATGCTAAATTGGCGGAAATAGCGCCGGAAGCTTTGTTGCGCGTATTGAACGGGTTAGAAAATAATGAATTTCCTGCTGAAGTTCAAGATGAAAATCTGACGAATTATGCGGAGAAACTCTCCAAGGACGAAGCAAAATTAAATTGGAATTTATCGGCGCAGCAATTAGAACGCTGTATTCGCGCGTTTAATCCTTGGCCGATCAGTTATTTCACCACGGACGATCCGCAAGGGAATGCGCAAACCTTAAAAGTTTACCAAGCGGAAGTATTGCCGCACCAAGATCACGCACCCGGAACCTTAATTCGTGCGGATAAGAACGGGATTCAAATCGCCACGGCGCAAGGCGTATTAAACCTGTTGCAATTACAACCTTCCGGAAAAAAACCGATGGCGGTCAAGGATTTACTGAATGGTCGCGCGGATTGGTTCCAAGCAGGTAAGGTGTTGGCATAATGCAAAAAAAAGCACAAAAAAAGGTCGAAAAAACCACCGCACTTTCAACCCGTGCCGCCGCCGCACAAATTTTGTTGCAAGTGCTCGATCAAGGAAAATCCTTATCTGCTTTGATTCCCGATTATCAACAACGCATTAAAACGCAAGATTTCGCCTTATTACAAGAAATTTGTTTCGGCGTTTGTCGCGTCTTGCCGCGTTTAGAGCGCGTGATTAGCGAGTTGGTCGAAAAGCCGCTAAAAGGTAAAACCCGAATTGTTCATTGCTTATTATTGGTCGGATTATATCAAATCCTCTACACGCGCATTCCGTCTCACGCCGCCGTGGATGAAGCGGTAAATGCCGCGACGAAATTGAACGTACCAAGTTTTCGCGGATTGCTGAACGCCGTATTGCGTCGTTTTCTGCGTGAACAAGAAGGATTACTGGCGAAGGCGGATAAACATTGGCAAACCTTGCATCCGGAATGGTTGGTCAATTTGCTGAAAAAAAGCTATCCGAATTGGCGCGAGATTATCGAAGCGAATAATCGCAAACCGCCGATGTGGTTGCGCGTTAATATACGATATTGTCACACGGAAGATTATCGTGCCTTGCTAAATGCGCAAACGCTTGAGGCGGAATCGAATACGCATCCGCAAGCGTTGCGTTTGTCAAAACCAAGTGCGGTTGAATTATTACCGCACTTTGCGGACGGTTGGGTGAGCGTACAAGACTTACACGCACAATGGGCGGCGCTTTTATTAGATGCACAAAACGGCGAATTGATTTTAGATGCCTGCGCGGCGCCCGGCGGAAAAACGACACATATTTTAGAACGCGCACCGCAAGCGAATGTGATTGCATTGGACGTGGAATCCGCCCGCTTGCAACGCGTGCAGGAAAATTTGACGCGAATGAAACAACGCGCCCAAGTGATTTGCGGCGACGCTTCTTTACCGGAAACTTGGTTGCCGCAAATTTGCACCACTAACGGCGAAAGTGCGGTGCAATTTGACCGCATTTTATTGGATGCGCCTTGTTCGGCAACCGGCGTTATTCGTCGCCATCCGGATATCAAATGGTTGCGCAAAGCCGAGGATATTCCCGCGTTAGTCGAATTACAAGCGAAAATTTTGACCGCACTTTGGCAAAAATTAAAACCGAATGGCATTTTATTGTACGCAACCTGTTCTTTGTTGCCGGAAGAAAATTCGCAGCAAATTACTCGCTTCTTGCAACAACATTCCGATGCGCATTTAGAAACCTTGCCTTTCGGCGAACAAGCGAACGCGCCGGGACACCAGTTTATTCCGACGGAAAACGGCGGCGACGGGTTTTATTATGCTAAATTGAGAAAATTACCGCAGGATGAACAATGACGTCTTTTCCCAATATTGATGTGATTATTCCTTGCTACAACTGCGCTGCAACATTGGGGCGCGCGGTGGAATCCGTCTTGCAGCAGCCGAATTTAGGGCGTTTATATTTGGTTGACGATGCGTCAACGGATAACACGCGCGAGTTAGCCGAGCAGTTTGTGCGACGATTTCCGGATAAAATTCGGTTGGAAATATTGCCTTACAACGGCGGGGTGGCAAAAGCGCGAAATTGGGGCGCATTACAAAGTAACGCCGAATTTATCGCTTTTCTTGATGCGGACGACGCCTATGAATTCGGCGCATTGGAGGCTGCCGCGTCGATATTTTATTTTCGTCCGCAGGTGAGCGTGGTCAGATTGGCGCTAAAACCGGTCGATCTTGCCGAACGTTATCGGACTCACCCGAATATCGATCACGCGTGGCAATATATGCGGATGACGTGCGGCGGCAACGTTGTGTTTAATCGCGCGTTTTTCTTCGCTTGCGGTGGGTTTCCTCAAGATCCGTTATTTTGCGAACTCGGCGGTGAGGATGGCGCATTAGGCATTGCGACCACCAAATTGGGCGCGATCGCCACCTTGTTCGAGGATGTCGGCGTGTTGCATTATTGCCGCGAAGGAATGCACGCGGAACGATTATTAGATGCCGTATTATTCGGCAAAAACGATGAACGCGTAACGGCGGAAAAAATGGCGCAGGCAAATCAGGTCACGGATGAAATTTGCCGTCGCGTCAATCAGTTAAAGTGCGGTCTAAATACCGAGCAAATCGGGATTCAGCCGCTACGCCTTGAGAGGGCAGAAGGATGAAAATCATTATATTGGGCGCCGGACAAGTCGGCACGACTTTAGCGGAAAGTTTAGTCAGCGAAGACAACGATATCACCTTGGTGGACAACGAAAATGATCGCTTGGAACTGTTGCAGGACAAACACGATTTACGCGTCGTGAAAGGAGCCGCTTCCTCACCGCAAGTGCTGCGCGAATCCGGTGCGCCGGACGCAGATTTATTGGTGGCAGTGACCAGTTCGGACGAAACCAATATGGTCGCCTGTCAGGTGGCTTATACCCTGTTTAATATTCCGACCAAAATCGCGCGAATTCGCAGCGCCGACTATTTGCGCGAAAAAGACAAATTATTTCAACCGGATGTGGTGCCGATCGACCACATTATCTCACCGGAAAAACTGGTAACCGACGAAATCACTCGATTGATTGATTACCCCGGCGCGTTGCAAGTGGCGCATTTTGCCGACGGACGAATTAGTATCGTCGTGGTGAAAGCTTATTACGGCGGGCCTTTGGTGGGTTATGCGCTTTCCGCATTAAAAGAACATATGCCGCATATCGATTGCCGCGTCGTGTCGATTTTACGCCAAGATAAAGTGATTCGCCCGCAAGGTTCGACCATTGTGGAAGCCGGCGACGAAGTCACCTTTATTTGCGCCACCATTCACATTAAAGCGGTGATGAGCGAGTTGCAACGCTTGGAAAAACCTTATAAACGCTTAATGATTATCGGCGGCGGAAATATCGGAATGGGCGTAGCGAAGCGCTTGGAAGAACAATGTACGGTCAAATTAATCGAACGTAATCCCGAACGTGCGACCGCCTTGGCGGAGCGCTTGGGCAAAACCTTAGTGTTTTGCGGCGATGCCTCCGATCAGTCTTTATTATTTGAAGAACATATTGAAAACATTGATGTTTTTCTTTCGTTAACCAGTGACGACGAAGCCAATATTATGTCGGCGTTATTAGCCAAACGCTTGGGCGCGAAAAAAGCAATGGTGCTGATTCAACGTATGGCATACATTAATTTGATTCAAGGCGGCACGATTGATATTGCGGTTTCGCCGCAGCAAGCCACGATCTCGGCATTGCTCGGGCATATTCGCAAAGGCGATGTCGCCAATGTAGTCACCTTGCGTCACGGTATTGCCGAAGCCTTGGAAATTATCGTTCACGGCGATGAAAATACCTCCAATGTTATCGGGCGACGCATTGCGGATTTAAAATTACCGGTAGGCGCGATTATCGGCGCCGTGTTGCGCGGCGAAGAAGTGATTATTGCGAAGAAAAATTTATTGATTAATGAAAAAGATCACGTCATTGTTTATGTGAGCGATAAAAAGCACATTGCGGAAATCGAAAAGTTGTTCCAACCGAGCGCTTTTTTTGTTTAAAGATGTGTAAAAATGCTGTACTTCTCCGCTTTAGTTTCTATAATGTGCAACTTAGTTAAGTTGATTAATCTTGGAGCATTTTATGAGTTTTATTAAAGAATTCCGCGAATTTGCAATGCGCGGTAATGTAGTCGATATGGCAGTCGGTGTGATCATCGGCGGTGCGTTCGGTAAAATCGTCAGTTCATTAGTTGCCGATGTGGTAATGCCGGTTCTTGGCATATTAACCGGCGGCGTAGATTTCAAAGATCTTAACATTGTCTTGAAAGAAGCGGTTGGTGAAGTGCCGGCAGTGACTTTAAATTACGGCGCGTTTATTCAAAATATTTTTGATTTCGTAATTATCGCCTTTGCAATTTTCTTAATGATTAAAGGCATTAACAAATTGAAAAAACCGGTAGAAGAAGCGCCGGCGGAGCCGTCAAACGAAGAAAAATTATTAAGCGAAATTCGTGATTTATTGAAAAAATAATTTTCGCGGACTGCTAGAAAAATCTTCTCTCAATGAGAAGATTTTTTTTCGTTAAAAATGCTACAATGCGAGCAATATCGATAACCGAAAAGGGGAAATAAAATGGCTAAAACAGCAGAATTACAAGCGGAAACCAGAGAGATTATCGCGGATTTACTTAACGACGGCAGCGATCCGGACGCGTTGTATATTATCGAACATCACATTGCGCATTATGATTTCGATAAATTGGAAAAAGTAGCGGTGGAGGCATTCAAAGCCGGCTACGAAGTGTCGGAAGCGGAAGAATTTGAGGACGATAACGGTAAAGCGATTTTCTGTTTCGACATTATCAGCGAAGTGGCGTTAAAGGCAGAAATTATTGATGCACAACAAAAAGAATTGCTCCCGTTAATTGAAAAATTCGGCGCGATTTATGACGGTTGGGGCACTTATTTTGAAGATCCCGATGCAACCGATGACGAATACGGCGACGACGGCGAATTTTTTGACGATGAATTTGATGAGGACGAACGCATTCATTAATTCGGCAAAAACTCGTAAAAAAATCACCGCACTTTTTGTTTTATCTCCGTCGGATAGCGCGAAAAGTGCGGTTTCTTTTTGAACTATTTTTTAATTTCAAAGCCTAAGAAAAAACAATTCCAACTCAATCATCCGCAATCATCGCGGAATTTTAACCATAAGGTAGATTTCAATGAAATTAAAACATATTGTTCTTGCCGTTTTAGCATTTCCGCTTGTTGCCACTGCGCAACCGGCGAATACCGACACAGTGATTAGTTTCGGCACGGAAGTGGAAAAAGAAGTGGCGCACGATTTGCTGCAAGTGACGCTATTTACTCAAACGGAAAACGCCGATTTGCAACAAGCCTCCAAAGAAGTAAACGAGAAAATTAATCGCGCTTTGGCGTTGGTGAAAACACAGCCCGTTGTACAAGTGAAAGATAACACGCGTTCGACCTATGTGCGTTACAATCCTTCCGGCAAGCAGAACGGCTGGGTGGCGCGCGGGCAACTGGTGTTACAAAGTACGGATAACGATATTTTGTCAAAAATGATCAACGAATTAAGCGGTATTTTAGCCATTGAATATGTGAATTCTTCCGTCTCTGCGGCGACGTTAAGCAATTTGGAAGACGAAATGATGCAAACTGCCTTAAAACAGGTGGAGCGCAAAGCGCAACTGATTCAGCAATCGTTGCAAGCGAAAAGTTATAAAATTTTGGATTTAACGATTAATTCACCGCGCGAGGACGGGCATTTTGCCCCGCGCGCCTATGCAATGGCAAAATCCAAAAGCTTTGACGAAGACGGAGATATGCAGCTCGGTAACGGTAAATCGAACGTGAAAACCCGAATCGACGCGCGTATCGAGCTTGTGAAGGAATAATGACAGCCTTTTATATTTCCTATACAATGGAACCACTTTTTTAACCAGCAATGAGGTAATGAATGAAAGTTGCAAAAAATGTTGTGGTGAGCATCGCTTACCAAGTGCGCACGGAAGACGGCGTATTAGTGGACGAAGCGCCGGCGAATCAACCGTTGGAATATTTACAGGGACATAATAATTTGGTTATCGGTCTTGAAAACGCGTTGGAAGGTAAATCCGTCGGTGATAAATTCGAAGTGCGCGTTAAACCGGAAGAAGGCTACGGCGAATATAATGAAAATATGGTACAACGCGTACCGAAAGACGTATTTGTCGGCGTGGACGAATTAGTGGTCGGAATGCGTTTTATCGCCGATACCGACATCGGCCCGTTACCTGTCGTGATCACCGAAGTGGGCGAGAACGACGTCGTGGTGGACGGCAACCATATGTTAGCCGGTCAAGAATTGTTATTTACCGTCGAAGTGGTGGCAACACGCGAAGCGACCCTTGAAGAAATCGCGCACGGTCATATTCACCAAGAAGGCGGTTGCTGCGGCGGACATCATCACGACAGCGATGAAGAAGGTCATCACGGTTGCGGTTGCGGCGGTCATCATCACCATCATCACGATCATCACCACGAACACGGTGAACACGAAGGTTGTTGCGGCGGTAAAGGCGGCTGCAAGCACTAATCAAAACCGAGGAAAAAACAGACCGCACTTTATCAAAAAGTGCGGTATTTTTTTGTCGAGAATTTGTTCTTTACATTGATTTAACCTGTACGCATCGCCTTTTTTATGGAAATTCTGTACAATTAAGCGTTTGAGTGATGATTGAGATTTTTTTATGAGTTTAACGCCGAATATTGGTTTTATTAGTTTAGGTTGCCCGAAAAATTTAGTGGATTCGGAGCGCATTTTAACGGAATTACGTTCCGACGGTTACAACATTATTTCTAGCTATGAAAACGCAGATCTTGTGATTGTCAACACCTGCGGATTTATCGACAGTGCGGTGCAAGAATCGCTGGAAGCGATCGGCGAAGCCTTGGAAGAAAACGGCAAAGTGATCGTGACCGGCTGTTTGGGCGCGAAAGAAGATCGCATTCGCGAAGTGCACCCGAAAGTGCTGGAAGTCAGCGGACCGCACAGTTATGAAACGGTAATGGAGCAAGTGCATAAATATGTACCAAAACCGGCTTACAACCCTTATGTGAATATCGTGCCGGCACAAGGCGTAAAACTGACACCGAAACATTATGCCTATTTGAAAATTTCGGAAGGTTGCGATCATCGTTGCACCTTCTGCATTATTCCGTCTTTACGCGGTGATTTGGACAGTCGTCCGATTACACAAATTTTAGATGAAGCAAAACGCTTGGCGGACGCGGGCGTGAAAGAATTGTTGGTGGTATCGCAAGATACTTCGGCGTATGCACTGGATCAAAGCAAAGAAAACCAAAATAAAACTGTTTTTTGGAACGGTAAACCGATTAAAAATAATTTAATGAGCCTGTGCGAAGAACTCGGCTCCCTCGGCATTTGGGTGAGATTGCATTATGTTTATCCTTATCCGCACGTGGACGATTTAATTCCGCTAATGGCGCAAGGCAAAATTTTGCCGTATTTGGATATTCCGCTCCAGCACGCCAGCCCGAAAATCTTAAAAGCGATGAAACGACCGGGGTCGATTGAACGTACCTTGGAACGGATTAAAAAATGGCGCGAAATTTGCCCGCACTTAACTTTGCGTTCTACCTTTATCGTTGGTTTTCCGGGCGAAACGGAAGAGGATTTCCAACTATTGCTCGACTTTTTACAAGAAGCCCAATTAGATCGCGTCGGTTGTTTTAAATTCAGTCCGGTGGACGGCGCGGTCGCAACGGATATGCCGGATCAAGTGCCGGAAGAGGTAAAAGAAGCTCGTTTTCATCGCTTTATGCAGCTACAACAACAAATTTCGGCGGCTCGTCTGCAACAAAAAATCGGGCAAACCTTGGACGTGATTGTAGATGAAATTGACGAAGAAGGCATTATCGGGCGTTCAATGGCGGATGCGCCGGAAATCGACGGCGTGGTGTATGTGGATAATCTATCGAATCTAGCTGTAAAAGTCGGTCAAATTATTCCGGTGACTATAACCCAAGCAGATGACTATGATCTGTGGGGGACTTGTTAATTATCTAAGGGAAAAATTATGTCGGAAACGAAACAACCCAACGTAAGTCGTTTTGAGCAACTGGTTGCAGAAAAACAATATGAACAAGCCTGCACCGAGTTATTGGATATTTTAGGTAAAATAGACGGTAATTTCGGCGGTATTCAGAACATCGAATTAGAGGTTCCGGAGCAAATCGAGCAGTTGGAAGATGATAAAATCCGTTATTTCTGTACGCGAATGGCAGTGGCGATCACCGAATTATTTGTTGATCCGAAATTGGAAATTTCACTGAGCGGTGCGCAACGTTTCTTTAGTTTCCAACGTTGGATTGCGTTAATTTTCGCCACATCGCCTTATATTAACGCCGATCATATTCTGCGCACTTATAATCGCAATCCGGATAATGCGAGCTTAACGGATATTCAAATCGAGCCGACGAAAGCCGCGTTGATCAAATTCTGTATTCTGTATTTACCAGAATCCAATGTGGATTTAAATTTAGATGCCATTTGGAATATTGATCCGGAAATTTGCGCGTCATTATGTTTCGCGTTGCAATCGCCGCGCTTTATCGGTACGCCGGCGGCATTTAATAAACGCGCCACCATATTGCAATGGTTCCCTGAAAAATTGGCGACGTTGAAAAACCTAAATAACGTCCCAAGTAGCATTTCGCACGACGTGTATATGCATTGCAGTTATGATATTGCCGAAAATAAGCACAATGTGAAAAAAGCGCTGAATCAGGTAATTCGTCGTCATTTGCTGGAAGGCGGTTGGCAGGATCGCGATGTGAGCAAGATCGGTTATCGCCATAATAAACCGATAATGGTGGTGTTGTTGGAACATTTCCATTCGGCACATTCCATTTATCGCACGCATTCCACCTCAATGATCGCCGCGCGTGAACATTTCCATTTGATCGGTTTAGGCAGCGAAGCTGTGGATGAAGCGGGACGTAAGGTTTTCGATGAATTTCATCTGGTTAAAGGCAACAATATGTTGGAAAAACTCGCCTTTATTAAAGATATTTGCGAACAAAACGGCGCAGCGATTTTCTATATGCCGAGTATCGGAATGGATTTAGTCACCATTTTTGCCAGCAATACCCGATTAGCGCCGATTCAAGCGGTGGCGTTGGGACATCCCGGCACAACCCATTCCGATTTTATCGAATATGTGGTGGTAGAGGACGATTACGTTGGTTCCGAGGAATGTTTCAGCGAAACCTTATTGCGTTTGCCGAAAGACGCCTTGCCTTATGTGCCTTCCGCCCTTGCGCCGCAAAGCGTGGAATATCGTTTGCGCGAAAATCCGGAAGTGGTGAATATCGGTATTGCCTCAACCACAATGAAATTGAACCCGTATTTCTTAGCGGCATTGCAGGCGATTCGCGATCGTGCCAAAGTGAAAGTGCATTTCCATTTTGCTTTGGGACAATCCAGCGGCATTACGCATCCTTATGTGGCGCGCTTTATTAAAAGCTATTTGGGCGATTCGGCGACGGCACACGCGCACACGCCGTATCATCAATATCTTTCGATTTTGCATAACTGCGATATGATGGTGAACCCGTTCCCGTTCGGCAATACCAACGGCATTATCGATATGGTCACCTTGGGCTTGGTGGGCGTGTGTAAAACCGGTCCGGAAGTACACGAGCATATTGACGAAGGCTTGTTCAAACGTTTAGGTTTACCGGAATGGCTCATCGCCGACACGGTGGATGATTATGTCGAACGGGCGATTCGTTTGGCGGAAAATCATCAAGAACGCTTGGAATTGCGCCGTCATATTATTGAAAATAATGGATTAGCCACTTTATTTAGCGGTGATCCGCGTCCGATGGGACAACGCTTTATGGAAAAACTCACGGATTGGGCGCAACAGCACAATATTACGCTGCAAACGCCGGAAAGTGCGGTTGAAAATTAATAAGTTTTGAGAGAAATAAAAATCCCCGTTCGGGGATTTTTTGTCGGGAGGAAAAATGAACGAACCTATTCGAATTTTGTTTGTGTGCCTCGGAAATATTTGCCGCTCGCCGATGGCGGAATATATAATGCGGGAAAAAATTCGCCGCGCGGGCTTAGAAAAACGCATTATCACCGCAAGTGCCGGCACCTCCGGCTGGCACGACGGTGAAGGAATGCATTGCGGTACCGCGGAAATTTTAGAATTACATAATATTGCCGATAATGGCTTTATCAGTCGAAAAGTGCGGTCGAAAGATTGGCAGAATTTTGATTATTTAGTGGCGATGGATAACGAAAATCTACGCGATTTGGAAGCATTATTCGGTCATCATCCGCAAAAATTATTTCAAATCGCCACATTGTGCCCGACGCTGGAAGTCGATCATATTCCCGATCCTTGGTACACCAAAAACTTCGCGCAAACCTATGCGCTTTTGGATCAATGTTGCGATGCTCTGTTAGATAAGATTCGCCGCGAGCAACATTTTTAGATTTTGTGATCCCCGCCGCATTTCTTTGCCGTCTATTTCGATAAGATGAGAACGTATAACAGTGGTTATACGTTCTTTTATAAGGAGAAAACAATGTTTCCTGAATTTCGTGATTTAATCACTCAGTTAAAAACCACAGACGCTCATTTTTCTAATTTATTCGATAAACATAACGAGCTGGATCAACGGATCAAAAATATTGAAGCCAATATCGAATTGGCGACTCATACCGAGGTGGAAAATCTGAAAAAAGAAAAATTACGTTTAAAAGACGAGATCTATACGATATTGAAACATCATAATAAGTGAAAAAGTGCGGTGAAAATCACCGCACTTTTGCGTTAAACCAATAGCGCCGACGCTTTAACCACGATCTCAATGGCTTTTTGTTCCGTTTGATGAATCGTGCTCTCGTTCGGAATTTCTTGCTGGGTGCGATTGACAATCGCACCGGAGACCATTCCGGCGCGTAGTCCCAACGCCGAACACATTGTAAACAGCGTAGCGCTTTCCATTTCATAATTCATCACGTTCAGATCTTGCCATTGCTTGAGCGAACCTTGATATTGCCGGCAAACTTTCCCTCTGTAAGTATCATAGCGTTCTTGACCCGGATAAAAGGTATCGGAAGATGCCGTGATTCCGATATGCACCTTCGCTTGCGGATCTTCGCTTGCTACTTTATACAGCGCGGAAGTACAAGCGAAATCAGCGACGGCAGGGTATTCGAGCGGTGCGAAGTGTCGGCTTGCACCGTCTAATCGCACGGCACCGGTGGTGATTAAAATGTCGCCTACGTTAATGTGCGGCTGAATCGCACCGGTTGTGCCTATGCGCAAAAACGTGCGCACTCCCAGCTGCGCCAATTCTTCCACCGCAATGGAAACGGACGGCCCGCCGATTCCGGTGGAGCATACGACAACGGCTTGCTCTTCGATATAACCGAGCCAAGAGGTAAATTCTCTGGTGGAAACCAAAAACTTCGGCTTATCCAACAAGCGTGCGATACGTTCCACTCTTTCCGGCGCGCCGGGTACAATCGCAAGCGTCGCGCCCTCTAACATCGCTTTGCTCAAGCCGAGATGAAATACATCCGACATAAATCGTCCTCAATTAAGGTTTAATATCGCGCAGAATCGGATTTTGCATCGAAATTAAGGTTTCGGTGGACTGAATTTCTTCAATTAATTGAATTTTGGTCGCCAAAACGGAATGTAATTCCGCAATGGTATGCGTCATCACCTTAATAAAAATCGAATAATTACCGGTTGTGTAATAGGCTTCCACAACTTCGTCGAATCCTTCTAACTGCTTGATCACTTTATCGTAATCTTTCGCACTTTTTAAAATGATACCGATAAAACAGCAAACATCATATCCGAGTTTTCGCTCGTCAATACGAATTTTTGTCCCCTGAATAATACCGGATTGACGCATTTTCTCTACGCGAACGTGAATCGTACCGGGACTTACACCGAAACTTTTTGCCATTTCGGCATAAGGTGTACGCGCGTCTTTAATTAAAACGCGCAAAATTTGTTGATCTAAGCTATCAATATTATACATATTCAACCTTATTTTATATTTTTTCGAAAAAATGAACTTCTTTTTTTTATAAAAAACAATCTACAACTTGTTTTTTCTGAAAAGCATTGAGTTTTAATTCTGTTTCATTAAATAATATGTAACGAAAAATAAAAACAACATATTTAAGGTTATAAATAATGAAAAAGTCATTCATTTTACAACAACAAGAAATTAGTTTTGCTAAAAATACATTTACGGACAAACTAGCAGAACATTTGGGTATTATTGAAGTCCAAGGTCCTATCCTAAGCCAAGTCGGTAATGGTATTCAAGATAATCTTTCAGGAACGGAGAAAGCCGTTCAAGTAAATGTGAAACAGATCACAAATGCAACCTTCGAAGTGGTGCATTCTTTAGCCAAATGGAAACGTCATACTTTAGCACGTTTCGGCTTTGCTGAAAACGAAGGATTATTCGTTCATATGAAAGCGTTACGTCCGGATGAAGATAGCCTCGATCAAACACACTCCGTTTTCGTCGATCAATGGGACTGGGAAAAAGTAATTCCGGCAGGTCGCCGCAATCTTGCATTCTTAAAAGAAACCGTGCGTTCTATCTATCAAGCGATTTTAGAAACGGAAGAAGAAGTCAGCAAAAAATACGGATTGGCGAAATTCTTACCGCAAGAAATTTCCTTTGTGCATAGCGAAGATTTAGTTCAACGTTTTCCGGGAATGACCGATAAAGAACGCGAAAACGCGATTTGTAAAGAGCTCGGCGCCGTATTCCTTATCGGCATCGGCGGTGCATTATCCGACGGCAAACCGCACGATATGCGCGCACCGGATTATGACGACTGGACAACCGTTTCCGAAGGTGAATACAAAGGCTTAAACGGCGATATCTTAGTTTGGAACCCAGTATTAAACCGCGCCTTTGAGCTTTCCTCAATGGGTATCCGTGTTGATGAAACCGCACTACGCAAACAGCTCGCAATCACCGGCGACGAAGACCGCCTAAAATTCGACTGGCACCAAGATTTAGTCAATGGCCGCTTACCACTTTCTATCGGCGGCGGCATCGGACAATCCCGTATGGTAATGTTACTACTACAGAAAAAACACATCGGCGAAGTCCAATCCAGCGTCTGGCCAACCTCCGTAATGGAAGAATTCGAAAATATTTTATAACCGAATGAAAAGTGCAGTGGAAATCACCGCACTTTCAGACGAATCATTATCTCTAGGACTGATTTCACCTTGCGTTGAAGTCAGTCCTTTTGTTTGGTCAAAATTTATCTACATTCCCTCACTCAAAAAACCGCCGCTTTGGTGTTGCCAAAGTTTGGCGTATAGTCCGTTTTGGGCGAGTAGTTCGCTGTGGGAGCCTTGTTCGACGATGCGGCCTTTGTCTAATACAATCAAGCGATCCATTGCGGCGATGGTGGATAAGCGGTGGGCAATGGCGATGACGGTTTTGTTTTCCATCATTTTATCCAAGCTTTCTTGAATAGCGGCTTCCACTTCCGAATCCAGTGCGCTGGTGGCTTCGTCGAGTAGCAAAATCGGTGCGTCTTTGAGCATTACGCGTGCGATAGCGATACGTTGGCGTTGTCCGCCGGATAATTTTACCCCGCGTTCGCCGACGTGGGCGTCATAGCCGCGGCGTCCTTGTGCGTCACTTAAAAATGGAATGAATTCCGCTGCTTCGGCGCGTTCTGCGGCGCGGATCATTTCGTCGTCCGTGGCGTTCGGGCGTCCGTAAATAATGTTGTCGCGCACCGAACGGTGTAATAACGAAGTATCTTGCGTCACCAAGCCGATTTGACTGCGTAAACTTTCTTGTGTCACGTCGCAGACGTTTTGTCCGTCGATAGTAATTGTTCCTTGCGTGCTTTCGTAAAAACGTAGTAATAAATTCACGATTGTGGATTTTCCCGCACCGGAGCGACCGATTAAACCGACTTTTTCGCCCGGTTTAATGGTTAAGTTGAAATCCGTTAACAGCGCTTTGGTCGGATCATAAGAAAAATTCACGTTTTCAAAACGAATTTCTCCTTGCGTGACTTGTAATGGCTGTGCTTGTGCTTTATCCACAATGGTATGCGGTTTGGTTAAAGTGCTCATTCCGTCATTTACCGTCCCGATGTTTTCAAATAAACGGGCGGATTCCCACATAATCCAGCGCGATAAACCGTTTACGCGCAATGCCATTGCAACCGCCGTGGCGATTGCGCCGACGCCGACCAATCCTGCTTGCCATAACACAATACCCAGTATCGCCGTGCTTAAGGTCAACGCGATGTTCGTTGCATAGGTTAAGGTGTCTAAAGAGGTTGCCAAGCGCATTTGCGCGTGTACGGTGATCATAAATTCTTCCATCGAACGTTTGGCATAAGCGGCTTCGCGTGCGCCGTGCGAGAATAATTTCACCGTGGAAATATTGGAATATGCGTCCGTAATTCGACCGGTCATCAGCGAACGAGCGTCTGCTTGGCGTTCGGCGGTTTTGGCTAATTTTGGAATCACAACATATAAAATGCCGACGAATAAAATAATCCAAATCACAAACGGAACCAATAACCAAAGATCCAACGCCGCCAAAACAATGCCGGAGGTAATAAAATACACCACCACATACACCATCATATCCGCCAGCGTTAGCACGGTATCGCGCACCGCCAATGCGGTTTGCATTACTTTTGCCGAGACTCTGCCGGCAAATTCATCTTGATAAAAACTTAAACTTTGATTGAGCATTAAACGATGAAAATTCCAACGTAAGCGCATCGGAAAAACCCCTTGCAGGGTTTGTAGTCGTACCGTTGAGGCAAGGAAAGACCAAAGAATACTGACTAGCAACAACACCAACATTGCACTGAGCCAGTGACCTTTTTCTTGCCATAATGTCGCCGGTGTGAACGCGCCCAGCCAATCGACTAATAAGCCCATAAATTGGAACAACACGGCTTCCATTACGCCCGTGCCGATCGTTAAAATCGCCAGTAAAAAGATCCAGCGTTTCATTCCGTCCAAAGAAGACCAAATAAATTTAATCAATCCTTTTTCCGGCGTTTTCGGCGCTTGCGGCGGATAAGGATTTAATCGGTTTTCAAACCACGAAAAAATTTTACTAAACATTGCTTACCTACTGTTAAAAACAAAAGGCAACCTATTGTTGCCTTAAAATTGTGCATATTATAACGGATTCCGCGCCGTTGTTTTACTGTTTTTTCGTCGCGGAAAGAAAACCGAGGCGATGCATTTGCTCGGCGACCGAATCGACTTGGATTTCCGCCATTAAATTTTTACCTTTTAATTTGGTTGCCCAAGGTAATTCCGACCAAGGTTTGCCGAATTCTTTCAAGGCGTTTTGCGCATAAACGGACACGACATTTTGCAAATTATTATAAGGCCCGGTACGCAACGGATTGTGATAGGCATACAGCCCGATGACCGGCGTGCCTTGCGTGGTGGCGATGTGCGCCGGGCCGCTGTCGGGCGCGATAACCAAATCTGCCGCGCCGATAAGTGCGGTCAATTCTGTGAGAGTTGTTTGTCCGCAGGCATTCACCGGCGTGAAGTGGCACAATGCCATAATCCGCGCAACCATTTCCCTTTCCCGCTTTGCCGGCGAACCACATAAAATCACATTCATATCCTGTTGATGTGCCAAATCGGCGATTTGCGCGTATCCTTCCGCCAACCAATCTTTTTCCGCTTTGCTGGAACAAGGCGAAATTAACAGATTTTTCTTATCGGGTGCCAGAAAAGTGCGAGCTTTCGCATTATCTTCCTCGGTTACGGGCAAATCCCAACAAGGCGCTTGAACCGGCACGCCTAAATATTGTACGAACGCCAGAAAACCGTCCAAAACGTGCGGCGTTTGCGGATCGGTGATTCGGCGATTAACAAAGAATCGCTGACCTTCGCGCGAACGTTGTTGCCCGAAACCGACTTTATAACGTGCTTGAATACCGAGCGAAAGAATCGACGCGCGAAAAGCGGTTTGCATATTCAACAACACATCGAATTGTTGTCCGCGTAATTGTTTCCATAGCGCGAGTACGCCTTTCCAGCCGCTTTTCTTATCATATGTCACAAAGCGAATTCCCGGCACGTTGGCAAAAAGTTGCGCTTCGGTTTTGCCGATAATCCAAGTAATTTCCGTTTGGCGCCAATGGCGTTGAATTTGCTGCACTGCCGCCAAGGCGTGACACACGTCGCCGATGGCGGACAAACGCAAAATACAAACGGATTTCGGCGGCTGAGAAAAAAGCGTCATATTATTTCCCTTTGATGAGTGGCATTCTTGCGGTTTTTCAGTAGAATGGTCGAACGAAGTCTATTTTATAAGAAATGAACCATATGCTTGAATTACAGCAAAATAATGCCCGTTTTATTTTTAATTATTCTACACCCTTCGCGCAACAAACGCGATTTTTTGACCCGCACTTTTGGCAGGAACAGCAGCGAATCATCGGCTCGGCGCAAGGGCGCGGCACGACGTGGTTTATTCAATCGCAGGATTTATTCGGAATGAACTGCGCATTGCGCCATTATTATCGCGGCGGATTGTGGGGAAAATTGAATAAAGATCGCTATGTTTTCGACAAATTGGAAAATACGCGAAGTTTTGCCGAATTTGCCTTGTTGAATCGTTTGCATCAAGCGGGATTACCGGTGCCGAAACCCTTGGCGGCAAAAATCGAATTGTGTGGTTTCGGTTGTTATCGCGCTGACATTTTAACCGAAAAGATCGAAAATGCGCAGGATTTGACCGCACTTTTACAAACCGCCGCGTTAACGGAATCCGCTTGGCAGCAAATCGGTAAATTGATTCGTCGTTTGCACGATCTGCAAATTTGCCACACGGATTTGAACGCGCATAATATTTTGGTGCAGCATTTTGGCACGCCGGCGGAAAAATATTGGTTACTGGATTTTGATAAGTGCGGTGAAAAATCCGGAGAAAATTGGAAGGCGGAAAACTTACAGCGTTTGCACCGCTCTTTTCAGAAAGAAATCGGGCGAATGCACATTCGGTTTGAGGATGAAAATTGGCGACAATTACTTGCCGCCTATCAAGCATAGCGTCGCGTTATTGCCGTTGCATTAAGGCAGCAAGCACCGGTGGCGGTACGAATCGGCTGACATCGCCTTGATGTCGATAAATCTCCCGCACGATGGTGGAGGAAACAAACGCCCACTGTTCGCTCGGCGGTAAAAAAAGGCTTTCTACGCCGTCGGTCAATACGCGATTTAAATATGCCAGTTGTAATTCGTATTCGAAATCGGCGGTGGTGCGCACGCCGCGAATAATGGCGTCGATATGATTATCGCGCACCACTTTCGCTAATAACTCGGCAAAGCCGATAACGCGCACATTCGGCAAATGAGCGACGGATTGTTTAATCAGCTCGACGCGTTCATCTAGGCTAAATAACGGCTGTTTACTCGGATTAACCGCCACCGCCACAATAACCTGCGAAAATAACACCGCACTTCGTTCGATAATATCCAAATGTCCGTTGGTAATGGGATCAAAGGTACCCGGATAAATCACGGTTTTCATTTTATTTCTCCAAATAAGGGCGCAATAAATTAAATAAACGTAACAAGGCGCCGCGATTTTCCACTAACACCGCATATCCGGCTTCGCCGTATCGATCACGCAACGCAAGCGAGCGTAGAAAAATTCCCACCGCGCGCGCTAATGCTTGTTCATTCTCATTGATTTCCAACGCGCCTTGCACTTCGATGAGTTTGCGGAATACTTCCGGAAAATTAAAGGTGTATTTGCCGCTAATCACCGGAATCTTAAATGCCAGAGGTTCCAACGGATTATGTCCGCCGTGTTTGACCAAACTGCCGCCCACAAAGGCGATATCGGAAATACCGTACATTAACATTAATTCGCCCATCGTATCGCCCAGCACCACTTGCGTTTCCGCCGTTGGAGACATATTTTCACTGCGGCGAACGTAATTAAATTTTTGTTTGGTAATAAGCTCAGCGACTTGGTTAAAGCGTTCGGGATGACGCGGCACTAAAATTAACAGTAGATCCGGAAATTGTGCCAACAATAAACGATGAGCGGCTAAAATAATTTCTTCTTCGCCTTCGTGCGTGCTTGCCGCGATCCAAACCGGTCGGTCGTTCACCCAACTTTCGTGCAACGATTTGATTTTATTGCGCAATTCGCTGTTTAACACTAAATCGTATTTAATATTGCCGGTTAATTTCAGCTTATTCGGATTATAACCCAAGGCTAAATAACGTTTTCCGCTAATCTCGTCTTGCGGCGCAATCAGTACGATTTCACGCAGCATATTTTGCAGTTTGCTTTTAATCCAGCCGTAACGTTTGGCGGAACGGGAAGAAAGGCGCGCGTTGGCGATAATAAAAGGAACGCCGCGTAGGTAAAGTTGATGAATTAAATTCGGCCAAATTTCCGTTTCGATCACAATGCAGGCTTTAGGACGAATAAAATGAATGAAACGAACCAACGCATCCGGCAAGTCATAAGGCAGATAAACGTGCGTGACTTTATCGCCGAATGCAGCACGCACGCGATCAGAACCCGTCGGCGTGACAGTGGTTAAAGTGATCGGTAAATCGGGATATTGTTGTTGAATGTGTTTCACTAGCGGTGTCGCCGCGATCACCTCGCCGACGGAGGCGGCGTGAATAACAATGCCGTTTGCTTCGGGCGCGGCTAAATTGCCGTAAAATCCGTATCGTTCGCGAATTCGTTTACGATAATTCGGGGCTTTTATGCTGCGGATCAGCATAAAAAACAGAATGAACGGTTGGAGAAAATACATCAATAATGTGTATAAAAAGCGCCACATAGGAATCCATTGGAAATAAAACGAATGATATTAGTTACTCGCCATAAAGAAAGTGCGGTAAAAATTACCGCACTTTTTACATTAATCAAAGTGTATTTTTAATTAATTTTTCGCTTTCGCCGCCGCTTTAACGATAACGGCAAAGGCTGGTGCTTTTAATGATGCGCCGCCGACTAATGCGCCGTCGATATCCGGTTGAGTGAATAATTCCGCCGCATTCGCATCGTTTACGGAACCGCCGTATTGAATGATCACTTGATCCGCAACCGCTTGTGATTTCGCCGCGATGTGACCGCGAATAAATGCGTGAACCGCTTGTGCTTGCGCCGGAGTTGCAGATTTGCCGGTACCGATCGCCCAAATCGGTTCATATGCGATTACCGCGCCGTTGAAAGCTTCAACGCCTAAGGCATTGATAACTGCGTCGATTTGACGTGCGCAAACTTCTTCGGTTTTACCCGCTTCATTTTCCGCTTCGCTTTCACCGATACATAACACCGGCACTAAGCCCGCTTCTTTTAACGCACCGAATTTTTGTGCGACGAATTCATCGCTTTCTTTGTGATAAGTGCGACGTTCGGAGTGACCGATAATAATGTATTTCGCACCGAAATCTTTTAACATTGCGGTAGAAATGTCACCGGTAAAGGCGCCTTGAACGTTAACGTCCACATTTTGTGAACCCAATGCGATTGCGCTGCCGGCAAGTGCGGCTTCCGCTTCGGCTAAATACATTACCGGCGGTGCGATTGCCACATCACAACCTTCCACGCCGGCTAATTCCGCTTTTAAGCCTGCGATAAGTTCTTTGGTGAACGCTTTGCTACCATTTAATTTCCAGTTACCCATAACTAAAGGACGACGTGCCATTTGTTTTTCTCCATATTAATTAATAATAAAAATTACTCGGCTACTATACCAAATTTTTCGATTTTTTCGGCAACTTTTCGCGCGATTTGAAAAAATTTTTTTCGGAAAAGGTGATTATTTCGCATTAAAAAGATACAATCTACTGTATAGAATTAATAAAAAATAACCGATTTATCCTATGAAAATTTTTAAAGCCGAACAATGGAACTTGGAAAATCTGCATCCGTTATTTGAAACCTACCGAACGGCGCAAGGAATGAGCGAAAATCCCGAACGCACGCTCACTTTTCTCACCAATCGTATTCGTTTTAACGAAAGTATTTTTTTTATCGCCGTGAATCGGCAAGAACAAGCGGTCGGCTTTATTCAACTTTATCCGCGCTTATCCTCTTTGCAATTACAACGTTATTGGCAACTTACCGACATTTTCGTGCAAGATGTGCCGGAAAAAAACGAAATTTACACCGCACTTATCGCCAAGGCGAAAGAATTCGTTCGCTATACGCAATCCACGCGTTTAGTCACGGAACAAAGCTCTTTGCAACAAGATTTGTTGGAACAAGAAGGCTTTAAAATCAATCGCAAAAAACATTTTTTCGAATTAACCTTGGCGTAATCGCAGCGAATAACAGAAACAAAAAAACCGATTTCATTGAAATCGGTTCTTTTTTGCCGTTTGAATAATTAACGCGTCGCTAATTCAAAAATCAATGATTCGGCTTGGCAGCTGAAGGTGAAATCGGCAGTAAGACGGAAACCGTTTTCCACCGCTTGAATGTCCGAGCGAATTTCGCAAGGATCGGTTTCGGCGTTGCGGGCTTTTTGGGTATATACGGCTAATGCCGCTTCGGCTTCCGCTTGGGTCGGATAATATTTTTCGATGTGAGATGTGCAATCGCTGTTGTCGATAATAGTGCCGACGTCAAATGTATTGCAGCCGACGCATTCGATCGGTTGATCCTGTTTCATAAAGACTCCTTAATTTAATGAATGATTTTTCACCGCACTTTTAGCGGTTCGATTTCAGTGAATCAATAAATTTATTATACATCATAATGCTGAAAAGAGGTACGCGCGATAAGATCATCGCAAAGCAAAGGCAAATGTTATGCGTCATTTTTGAAATGGAGAAGGGAAAGTGCGGTCATTTTTAACCGCACTTTGGGCGCTTGTGCGCTAATTACACATCATAGGTGGTGGAAGCGGTATTTCCGCCGCGACCCGTCCAGTTGGTGTGGAAAAATTCGCCGCGCGGTTTGTCGGTGCGTTCGTAAGTGTGCGCGCCGAAATAATCGCGTTGAGCTTGAAGAAGATTTGCCGGCACGCGTTCTGAGGTATAACCGTCCAAGAAGGTGATCGCAGACGCCATACAAGGCATTGGGATTCCTACTTCGATGGATTTTGCTACCACTTTACGCCAGTCGCCTAGAGCGTTCTCTAAAATGCCTTTGAAGTAGCTGTCCGAACCTAAGAAAACAAGATCAGGGTTCGCTTCATAGGCATCGCGGATATTGCCTAAGAAACGGCTACGGATGATACAACCTTCGCGCCATAAAAGTGCGGTGGCGCCGTAGTTAATATCCCAGCCGAAGTTTTCGGAGGCTTCGCGAATCAGCATAAAACCTTGTGCATAGGAGATAATTTTTGAGGCAAGTAACGCTTTGCGTACCGCTTCAATCCAAACTTTTTTATCGCCTTCAACCGGAGCGATGGTTTTGTTGAACAGTTTTGACGCTGCAACACGTTGATCTTTAAATGAAGAAACGCAACGCGCAAAGACGGATTCCGTAATTAAAGTTAACGGAATACCGAAATCTAACGCGTTGATACCTGTCCATTTACCCGTGCCTTTTTGACCTGCGGTGTCGAGGATTTTTTCTACTAACGGTTCACCATCAGCATCTTTATAGGCAAGAATATCTGTTGTAATATCAACAAGATAGCTATCTAATTCGGTTTTTTTCCATTCTTTAAAGATTTCGTGCATTTCATCATAAGATAAACCTAAACCGTCTTTTAAGAATTGGTAGGCTTCGCAGATAAGCTGCATATCGCCGTATTCGATACCGTTGTGTACCATTTTCACGAAATGACCGGCGCCTTCTTTGCCCACCCAGTCGCAACAAGGCTCGCCTTTGTCGGTTTTTGCCGAAATCGCTTGCAGAATCGGTTTAACATATTGCCAAGCTTCAATGTTACCGCCCGGCATAATAGACGGCCCGTGGCGCGCACCTTCTTCACCGCCGGAAACGCCGGAACCGATAAAACGAATGCCTTTTTCCGCTAATGCTTTTACACGGCGATTTGTGTCAGGATAATTTGAGTTACCGCCGTCGATAATGATATCGCCTTGCTCTAAGTGCGGTAGTAATGCCTCAATAAATTGATCCACCACATCGCCTGCACGCACCATTAACATCACTTTGCGCGGTTTTTCCAATTTCGCCGCTAAATCTTCAAGGGAATAAGCCCCGATAATATTCGTGCCTTTCGCTGCTCCTTCTAAAAATTCATCCACTTTAGAAGTGGTACGGTTATATGCAACGACTTTAAAACCGTTGTCGTTCATATTTAAAATTAAGTTTTGACCCATTACCGCTAAACCGATAACGCCGATATCGCCTTTAATTGACATTGTTTTCTCCTGTTGAGATTGTGAATTTGTAGGGTGGACTTAAGTCCACCTTTTGTTTAAATTTTTGGCGAATTTATATTCGCCCTACTAATACTTTAAGAAATGATATATTTCTCTAAAAGTGGCAATAATTTTTGTGGCACTTGCGGCGGGTGACGCATTCCGTCTTCCGCCCAACTTTTTGAATCAAGCCAATTCGTATTTTCTTCTATTAATCGAACTAATTTATCGTGTTCAATTAAGCACCAATGGTTTTCGATTGGAAATAGCATATAAAGATCTTTATTTAAATATTTACGCGCTATCGCTAATCGAGCTTTTAGCTGTATTTTTAATGTTAATTCGCCGTCTTTATGAACCGCCAGAAAATCCGCCCCGTTCCAATCATCCGCCAGTTTTATACAATTAAAACCATAATCTGCCAATATAGCAGCTACTTTCTGATAGTTATAGATCTCTTTTTGTTTTGCATTGAGATCATTGTAATTAATTCTGGTTAGTTTCATTTTTTATCTCTGCAAACGGTGAGTTTTGCAAATCTTATCGTTTGTACTAAATTCCGAACAAATGTGCTAGCAACGCTAAAATCGCTGGTAACCCTTGTTTAATCAATATCCCTTTATTTGAGGTTACAGCACCATAAATTGCAGCAACCACCACACAACTTAAAAAGAAATAAGTTACCGAAATTTGCCCGATTGCATAAGAAAACAAAATTCCCGCGGCTAAAAATCCGTTATACAGCCCTTGATTGGCAAACAAGATTTTGGTTTTAGGATTTGTGACATCTTGCTCGGTTAAATTAAAAATCTTTTTCGCCTTTTCTGTATTTAACGCAAACATTTCCAAATAAAGAATGTAGAAATGTTCAAGGGCGACAAGAATGGTGAGGGCGGTTGCTATCATTTTTACCTTTTACTCAAACTGTTGCTCAAAAATAATTTTTTGTTGTTCAATTTCTCGAATAAGATCTTCTTCACTTGGTAAATATGCCATATATTTGCTCGCAAATAGCTGTTTATTATCATTTAATACAGAATATTTTGCGATAATACTATCAGTCTCTGTGCACAGTAATAAGCCAACCGTTGGATTGTCGTCCGATCGTTTTTGTAAATCATCATACATTCGCACATACATATCCAGTTGTCCGATATCTTGATGTGTCAGCTTTTCTGTTTTCAGCTCAACAATCACAAAACATTTTAAAATGTAGTTGTAAAAAACTAAATCAATAAAGAAATCAGAGGTTTCTGTTCGAATACATTGCTGGCGAGCAACAAATGCAAAGCCTTTTCCTAATTCCAGCATAAATTGCTGTAAGTTATCAATTAACGCTTTCTCTAATTCTGCTTCTGTATAAGCCAAATTTGTCGGTAAGTTTAAAAACTCCAAAACCGTTGGTGATTTAATAAAATCACTTGCTTTTAAGTCTTGAGTTTTCTCTTGCATTTCTGCTTGTACAAGCTGCTTATCTTTACTTGCTAACAATCTTTCATAGTAAAGTGTTGAGATATTGCGATCTAAAGTACGCACCGACCAATGATTTTCAGCCGCCTCGGTTAAATAATAGAGCCGAGCGTTTTCATTAGTTAACTTTAATGTGCGTTGAAAATGTGACCAACTCAATTTGGCGAACAGTGTTCGCCATTTTTGAAAATCAGGAAATAATAAGTAAAATTGCCTAATCTCTCTTAATGAGCGATAGCTAAAACCCTTCCCAAATTCCTTAGTCAATTCAAGGGAAAGTTTCTGTAAAATCTCTTTTCCATAAGCCGCTCTATCTTTCCCATTCTGTTCTTCCACGACGATACGTTCGCCAATTTTCCAATAAGCCTCGATCATTGCAGAATTCACAGCTACATAGGCCTGTTGGCGTGCTGAGTGAAGGATATATTTCACATCGGAAAGGTAAGATATTGTGCTGTTTTCTATCATTGATGTTGTTACATTTTGAATTAACTCATTCATATTTCCTCCTTGTTTAAGGTCACAAATTGTGACCTTAAAGCTCATTTGAGATCATAGTTTGTGATTTCAAATAGAGGCATATTAGTGAGTTCTTTAAATTTTATCTAAAAATCCTCTTTATTTTTCGACAGAGATCGCAAAATTACAACAACGCTCCTGCCTCTTTATCCAAATACCACTCCGTAATTCCGTTGCGGCTTTGGATTTTCGCTGCCGGATAAGGTAAATCTTGCGGAAGTGCGGTCTGAATTTCTTTTAAAATTTGCGCTTTTGAGCCGCCGGTGACTAAATAGGTAATGCGTTTTGCCCGTTCGATTAATTTTGCCGTTTTGGAAATGCGGATTTGTCCGCTTTCCGGATGTTTGGCGATGACTGCCACATTTTCATCGGCAAAATTGGTTTGATGCGGGAAAAGCGAGGCGGTGTGTCCGTCGGCGCCCATTCCTAAAATAATCCAATCAAATTCAAGATTTGGCACGCAATCTTTTAATTCTTGGCTGAATCTCTCCAGTTCCTGTTCAACCGGCGCTTCGCCGCGAATACGA
This sequence comes from Caviibacterium pharyngocola, assembly GCF_002795405.1. Lineage (GTDB taxonomy): Bacteria > Pseudomonadota > Gammaproteobacteria > Enterobacterales > Pasteurellaceae > Caviibacterium > Caviibacterium pharyngocola. The sequence goes on from NZ_PHGZ01000021.1 coordinate 30,137, forward strand.
TGAATATTTTCCGCCGGAATTTGAATGTGATCGAACAATAATTTTTGCACTTCGCCGTAATTGCTTTCCGGATCTTGCGGTGCGACCATACGATCATCGCCCCACCAAAAATGTAAATTTTTCCACCGCACTTCGGTATTAAAAGGCGCTTGCGCTAAGGTTTCAAACAGCAATTTTGGCGTTGATCCGCCGGAAAGGGAAATATGCACCGGACGATTTTGTCGGCTGTATTCCACAAATTCTTGAGCAATTTTTTCTACTGCATCTTGAGCGGTATTGAAGATTGTTGTGTTCATTATATTATCCTTGATAATTGTAGGGTGGGCTTTAGCCCACCAAGATATTTATATTGCACTGGTGGGCTAAAGCCCACCCTACTTTTTTAAACCTTCTTCTTCATCATTCCACTTGGTTTACGCCAAACGCGCCCGGTTTTGGCGATAAGCTTGTCCGCTTCCGTCGGTCCCCAAGTGCCGGCTTCGTATTCATAAACGCGTCCGCGTTCTGCTTTATAATCTAAAATCGGTTGCACGAATTTCCAGCACGCGTGAACTGCGTCGGTGCGTGCGAATAAGGTTGCGTCGCCTTTCATTGCATCCAATAACAAGCGATCGTAAGCGCTTAGCAAACTCGGCGTGGCAAGATCGGCATAACGGAAATCCATCGATACTTCTTTGGCTTCAAAGCCGGCACCCGGTTTTTTCAAACCGAAACGCATTGAAATGCCTTCGTCCGGTTGAATGCGAATAATCAATTTGTTTTCCGGTGCTTTTTGGCTGAAGACCGGATGCGGCGTGGTTTTGAAATGGATGACCACTTCCGTCACGCGTGTCGGTAAGCGTTTGCCCGTGCGCACATAAAACGGCACGCCCGCCCAGCGCCAGTTGTCGATTTCGCAACGTAGCGCCATATAGGTTTCGGTGGTGGAATCCGCCGGCACGCCTTTTTCTTGGGTATAGCCTTTAACCGTTTCGCCGTGAATGTCGCTACTGACGTATTGTCCTAACACCAAATTATTTTTCACATCCTCTTCGCTTAACGGATGCAAACAATGCAGCACTTTCGCCACTTCGTCACGCATTGAATCGGCGTTGATAATCGCCGGCGGTTCCATCGCCACCATCGCCAATACTTGCAATAAATGGTTTTGGAACATATCGCGCATCGCGCCGGAGCCGTCATAATAACCGCCGCGTTCTTCCACGCCGATAGATTCCGCGCCGGTGATTTCGATGTAATCGATGAAATTACGGTTCCATAACGGCTCGAATAAGCCGTTGGAGAAACGCAACACTAAAAGATTTTGCACGGTTTCTTTGCCTAAATAATGATCGATACGGTAGATTTGGTGTTCTTCAAAGAAACGATGAATTTGTACGTCCAAGGCTTTGGCAGTTTTGCTATCATAACCGAAAGGTTTTTCCACGATAATGCGTTTCCAGCCGTATTCTTCCGTGTTGAGCCCGTGCGCGGCGAGACATTCCGGAATCACGCCGTATAGGCTCGGCGGCGTGGACATATAATATAAGGTGTTGCCGCAGGTTTGATATTTATCGTGTAATTCGTCCAAACGCGGAATCAGTTTGCCGTAATCCGTCGAGTCGGAGGTATTAACCGCTTGATAATATAAGTGACTACAGAATTTTTCTAAGGTTTCCCCTTCGGCTTTTTCCGAACGAATTAATGCCTCACGCATTTTTTGGCGAAAGTCTTCGTCGTTTAATTCGGTGCGTGCGACGCCTAAAACGGAAAAATGTTCGGTTAAACGCCCGATTTGATATAAATTGTACAGCGCCGGAATGAGTTTGCGATGGGTTAAATCGCCGGATGCGCCGAAAATGACAATACAATTATTTTCTGCATTTACGTTCATATTGTTCCTAATGTGATTTGTTAAATATTTGTAATAATATGCGCAATTCGCGCAAATTACCAATAGTTACGGTGAATTAAAGCGAAAGATTTTTTCCCAGTGGAATTGCCGATCGCCGCCCATAATAAAATCCGGATTAATCAAGCTTTCCCGTTGATTATAAGTCAGCGGTCGAAATCGCGTATCGTAAATGATTCCGCCGCTTTCGGCTAATAAAATTTCCGCCGCTGCAGTATCCCATTCGCCGGTTTGCCCCAAGCGAATATAACAATCGGCAACGCCTTCCGCTACCAGCGCGCTTTTTAATCCGCTGGAGCCGTAAAGTTGAAATTCATAATGAAAATTCGGGTTTAAAATCGACCGCACTTTTTCCGCCGCTGCAGCGGAACCGACGATAATGTTTAACGGACGTGTCGGATCAAGTCGGCGCGGTTGCAAGCGTCGGGTTTGTTCCGCCGTTTGTTTATAGGCGCCGAAACCTTGCATTGCGTAATAGGTTTTGCCTAATGTCGGCGAGTGAATAATGCCTAACACGGGACGATTTTGATGCACCAAAGCGATGAGCACGGAAAATTGATCGGTGCGCCGAATAAATTGCTGCGTGCCGTCTAAGGGATCGATTAACCAATAAGTTTGCCAGCGATTTCGAACGGCAAGCGGAATATCACAGCTTTCTTCGGACAACACCGGAAATTGCGGCGTAAGTGCGGTCAGTTTTTCGCTTAAAAAACGGCTGACGAACAAATCCGCCTGCGTCACCGGCGTATTATCGCTTTTGGTTTGCACTTGAAGCGGTTGGTGATAAAAACGGATTAAATGCGCGCCGGCGTCAAACGCAATTTCTAAAGCGGCGTGTAAAAGTTGCGGTGTCAGTTGCAAGGCGGCGTCTCCGTAAAGCTGGTGGTGGCTTATTATAACAAAAGAAAGAAAAAAGGGTGCATTTGCGCACCCTTCGATTCGATAAAATTACTGTTTGGCTTTTAATACGCGCAAGGCGAAGATACCGATCCCTGCGACGAAAACGATCAAGCCTAACACTTCGGCGATACCGCCCCAGTTTTCCAAGTTTAAGGCTAACGGTGCGTCGGAGCCGCCGGAAGTCACGGACGCGGCGATGATAAACGCAAGGATAACGCCAATTAAACTTTCACCGACAATTAACCCGGCGGCGAATAAAGTGCCGTAGCGTTCCGCTTTTTTCTTCACATCCGCGAGATTTTTACCGTTATTTAATGCGTAACGTTCCAAATGACGATTAATCAACCAAGCCAAAACGGAACCGATAATAATCGGCATATTAATTGACGGTGGTAAATAAATCCCCATTCCCACCGCAAGCGCCGGTAAGGCGAAACGGTTTTTGCTGGTGCGTTTTAATAAGGTGTCAACACAAATCAGCGCTAACCCTAAAACGATTCCCATAAAGATATAAGTCCATTCCAAATTATCGGAGAAAATACCTTTGGCAATGGTGGTCATTAAGGTTGCTTGCGGTGCGGAAAGCGCTTGGCTCGGATCCATATCCGGACGTGGCATTGCGCCGCTAAAGCCGTAAGCGTGGTATAAAATTTCCAATACCGGCGCGATGACGAAGGCGCCGACGATACAGCCGATAATCAAGGCAACTTGTTGACGCCAAGGTGTGGCTTCCACCAATAAACCGGTTTTTAAATCTTGTAGGTTATCGTTCGAAATCGCTGCGGTGCTGACCACGATCGAGCCGGAGAAAATGGTAAGTGCGGTCAAAAATTGTTGACCTTCCGCGCTTTCCAACAAACCGGACATTTTGCCGATAAACATTAAGGTTAACGAAATCAACACCACGGAAATAATTCCGATACCGGAAATCGGGCTGGAGGAAGAACCGACCAATCCCGCCATATATCCGCAAGCCGCCGCGACGAAGAAACCGATAAACACGGCAAGTGCGGTACAAACAACGATTAATAATACGGCAAGTTCGCTGGAAATCGGTGCATTTTCAACGAAATGCGATAATGCCAAAGCAATGAGCGCAATAGCGGCAAGAGTGACCAAAATCATTGTTTTCGGTGATAAATCTTGCTGCGTGCGGTCGGTGGCGAGCGCCGTCGGATCTTTAAGCGTGCGGAAAGATTGCGCCATTCCTTGGATCATCGGTTTCATTAACACCAATAACGTCCAAATCGCCGCAATCCCGATGGTGCCGACGCCGATAAAGCGCACTTTGCTTTTCCAAACGGACATTGCATAGCCGATCATATCCATATCCGCCGGCATTGCGGATGTGGCGGTGAAATACGGCACGGCGATGCCCCAAGTTAAGAAAATGCCCAATAAAATCGCCAAACCGCCGACGATACCGACCAAATAACCGGCACCGAGCAACGCTAAAGAAAAGCCCATCGGCACTTGAAACACCGCGCTGCCGCCTTTAAACCAAAGGCTCGCACCGTCGGCAATGACGCGCAAGCCGTTGGTTAAAAAGCCGATTGTCGCGGCGATAATTCCGCCTGCGGCGATTTCTTTAATGCCGCTTTCGGCGCTTTGATCTTGTTCGTGATTGCCTGCTTTAAGAATTTCTGCCGCTGCCACACCTTCAGGATAAGGCAAGTCGCTTTTTACCACCATAACGTGGCGTAACGGAATGGTGAAAATCACCCCTAAGATCCCGCCGGCGGTACAAATGAGTAAAGTTTGCCAAAACGGAAAATCTTGCCAATAACCCATCATTAATAAGCCGGGAATAACGAAAATCACCGAAGAAAGCGTGCCCGCGGAGGACGCTTGGGTTTGCACCATATTGTTTTCCAGAATATTGGAGCCGGAAAACATTTTTAATACCGCCATTGAAATTACGGCGGCGGGAATGGATGACGCAAAGGTCAAACCGACTTTTAAACCGAGATACACGTTAGACGCGGTAAATACCACGGTAATTAATGCGCCTAAAAACATCCCCCGAAATGTTAATTCTTGCAAAGAAGGTGCAAGATGAGTGGATTTTTGCATAATATGCCTCTGTTGTAGTTATAAAATCGGCTGTGATTCTACCCTAAACCGCCTAATATGGGTAAAGGATATTTGTTTTTTGTCGCAAAAAAAGGATGAAAATTGCCGACTTTGCAAAAATCATCCTATTATTTCGCATTTTTAGTAGGTTGTAGGTAAATTTAAGTAATCTCGCAAGCAATAAAGTGCGGTCAAATTTCGCGTCTCGCAGAAATCGGGATCGTGCAACAGACGATGAATATCGTTCAATGGCACGCGCACCAGTTGTAACGGTTCCGGCTCGTCGCCTTCCAATTTGCACGGATAAAAATCTTGCGCGAGAAAAATATGCATCGGATTATTCATAAAACTCGGCGCGGTGTTTACCGTGCGCAAATGCACGAATTTTCGCGCGCCCAAACCAATTTCTTCTTTTAATTCACGATCGGCGCTTTGCTCCGGCGTTTCGTTCGGATCCATTAAACCTTTCGGAAAACCGAGTTCGTAACGTTCCGTGCCGACGGCATACTCGCGCACCATCAACAGCTCTTCCCCGTCCACCGGCAGAATCAACACGGCGGCGCGATGGCCGGGTTTAAGGCGTTCATAAACGCGTTGCTCGCCGTTGGAAAATTGCAATTCGACCGCTTGCACCTCAAAAATACGGGATTTCGCCGCGCGCGAAACGGATAAAATTGTTGGCTTTCTCAATTCTTGCATAAACACCTCTTTTACAAATCGAAGGAATAACGATACCATAAACCCGAATAAGAAAGAACGCAAAGGCAAGCGAATGACAAAATTAAATTGGCGACAAATAGACACGGTGATTTTGGATTTGGACGGTACATTGATCGATCTGCATTTCGATCATCATTTTTGGCGCAACAGCGTGCCGCAAGCCTATGCCGAAAAATTCGGCTTAAGCTTGGCGCAAAGTCGAGAATTGCTCAAAGCGCGTTATGATGAAATCGAACACAGTATGAATTGGTACAGTATCGATTTTTGGGCGGAAAATCTGGAATTACCCTTGCGCGAATTGTTAACCGAACAAGGCGCAATGACAAAAGTGCGGTCGGATGTGTATCCGTTTTTAACCGCGTTGAAAGCGCAAAATAAACGCCTGATTCTGCTTACCGACAGTCATCCGTTCAGCTTGCAATTAAAATTAAAACATTGCGATTTAGCACCGCACTTTGAGTTGTGTTTATCCAGTCATCAATTCTGTGCGCCGAAAGTGGAACAAACCTTGTGGAAAAATTTGCAAGCCCGTTATTATTTCGAACCGGCGAAAACCTTGTTTATCGATGATACCGAAAGCGTGCTGGACAGCGCGGCGCAATTCGGTATCGCTTACACCGTCGGCGTGGAAAATCCGGACAGCACGCAGCCGGCAAAAACATTCGAACGACATTTCTCGGTAAATAATTACCGCACTTTATTGGATTAATTTATGGCGAAACAAACGGATAAACAGCAGACGCAAGAGGATGTCACGCGCTTGGATAAATGGCTTTGGGCGGCGCGATTTTATAAAACCCGCACCATTGCGAAAGAAATGATCGACGGCGGCAAAGTGCATTATAACGGACAACGCACCAAACCGAACAAATCGGTGGAAATCGGCGCGACTATTAAATTACGCCAAGGCAACGACGAAAAAGAAATTATTGTGACCGCACTTTCGACCCAACGCCGCGGCGCGCCGGAAGCGCAATTATTGTATTGCGAAACGGAAAAAAGCATTGAAAATCGCGAGAAAAATGCTATCGCGCGTAAGAATAACGCCTTATCGATGCCGCATCCGGATCGGCGTCCGAATAAAAAAGAACGCCGTGATCTGATTAAATTCAAATATCAAGAATAGACTTGTGATTTGCCGATTCGGCGCAATATATCGCTTATCATTCTTTGTGCGGCATTTCGCAATGTCGCCGTAACAAACATTAGGAAACAAAATGGATTATCAAACCGACAACGACAAACTTTATCGCTATCTATTCAACAATCGCGCGGTGCGCGGCGAATGGGTGCGCTTAAACCAGACTTTTGCGGATACTTTAAATACGCACCATTACCCGAAACCGGTACAAAATTTATTGGGCGAAATGATGGTGGCGACCAATTTGCTCACCGCGACGCTGAAATTTAACGGCAATATCACGGTGCAAATTCAAGGCGACGGGCCGTTAAAATTAGCCCTGGTCAACGGCAGCGACAGCCAACAAATTCGCGCTTTGGCACGTTTACAAGGCGATATTGCCGAGGGAATGTCGCTGACCGAAATGGTCGGCAAGGGCGTGTTGGTGATTACTATCGCTCCGACGGAAGGCGAACGCTATCAAGGCGTGATTGCCTTGGACAAACCGACCGTCACCGAATGTTTGGAGGATTATTTTATTCGCTCCGAACAATTACAAACCCAGTTGTTAATTCGTACCGGCGAGTATAACGGCAAAGCGGTTGCGGCGGGAATGTTGTTACAAATAATGCCGGACGGTTCGGGCTCGCCGCAAGATTTCGAACATTTGGCGACCTTGGCGGCAACGGTGAAAGACGAAGAATTATTCAGCTTAAGCGCGGAAGAATTGTTATATCGTTTATATCACGAAGAAACCGTGGAAATTTTTGCTCCGCAAGCCGTTTCTTTCCACTGCGGCTGCTCGGCGGAACGTTCCGGCTCGGCGTTATTATTGCTTGATGAAGCGGAAATCGATGAAATCTTGGCGGAACACCAAGGCAGTATCGATATGCAATGCGAATGTTGCGGCACCCATTATTTCTTCAATAAGCAAGCCATTGAAAAATTAAAACGCGACGCACAATAATTTGCCTCTTTTGTTGAATAAGCACGAAATATTGTGCTTATTTTTTGCGCTTTATTCTTTCGTCAAGCCTGTTTTTTTGATTTGAGTCATAAATTTCAACTATTTTTAGAAACTTTCCGCTTTTTTTTCAAAAGTGAGATCAACCTAACATTTTTTTTCTGCGGATTTACATAGAATAGACGACAATTTTTCGTTTCTAATTTCAATATTAACTTTCAATCGAGGTGTATTATGACAGATGTAAACAAAGTAATCGGCGAACTTGGCGAACTTGGTATCTATGATGTTAAAGAAGTGGTTTATAATCCGAGTTATGAACAATTATTCGAAGAAGAAACCAAACCGGGTTTAGAAGGTTTTGAAAAAGGTATCGTAACTCAATCCGGCGCGGTTGCCGTGGATACCGGTATTTTCACCGGTCGTTCGCCGAAAGATAAATATATCGTTTTAGACGAAAAAACCAAAGACACCGTGTGGTGGACAAGCGACGCGGCGAAAAACGACAACAAACCGATGAACCAATCCACTTGGCAAAGCCTAAAAGAATTGGTAACCAAACAACTTTCCGGCAAACGTTTATTCGTTGTCGATGCGTTCTGCGGTGCAAACCCTGATACTCGTTTAGCGGTGCGTATCGTGACCGAAGTGGCGTGGCAAGCGCACTTTGTGACCAATATGTTCATCCGTCCTTCCGCACAAGAATTAGAAGGTTTCAAACCGGATTTCGTGGTAATGAACGGTTCTAAAGTAACTAACCCGAACTGGAAAGAACAAGGCTTGAACTCCGAAAACTTCGTAGCGTTCAACATCACCGAAGGCGTACAATTAATCGGCGGTACTTGGTACGGCGGCGAAATGAAAAAAGGTATGTTCTCAATGATGAACTACTTCCTTCCGTTAAAAGGCATCGCGTCAATGCACTGTTCTGCTAACGTGGGCGCAGAAGGCGACGTTGCGGTATTCTTCGGCTTGTCCGGTACAGGTAAAACTACGCTTTCAACCGATCCTAAACGTCAATTAATCGGTGACGACGAACACGGTTGGGACGACGACGGCGTATTCAACTACGAAGGCGGTTGCTACGCGAAAACCATTAAACTTTCCGAAGAAAGCGAGCCGGATATTTATCGTGCAATTAAACGTGATGCGTTATTAGAAAACGTTGTGGTGCGCGCAGACGGTTCCGTTGATTACGACGACGGTTCAAAAACTGAAAATACTCGCGTTTCTTATCCGATTTATCACATTGATAACATCGTTAAACCGGTTTCTAAAGCGGGTCACGCGAAAAAAGTGATCTTCTTAAGTGCAGACGCATTCGGCGTATTACCACCAGTTTCTAAATTAACACCGGAACAAACCAAATACTACTTCTTGTCCGGCTTCACCGCGAAATTAGCGGGTACCGAACGCGGTATCACCGAACCTACTCCGACGTTCTCCGCGTGCTTCGGTGCAGCATTCTTAAGCTTACACCCGACTCAATATGCGGAAGTGTTGGTTAAACGTATGGAAGCAGCAGGTGCGGAAGCTTACTTAGTGAACACTGGTTGGAACGGCACAGGTAAACGTATTTCCATTAAAGATACCCGCGGTATCATTGATGCAATCTTAGACGGTTCAATCGATAAAGCGGAAATGTCCGAATTACCAATCTTCAACTTGGCGATTCCGACTGCTTTACCGGGCGTTGATCCTGCGATCTTAGATCCGCGCGATACTTATGCGGACAAAGCGCAATGGCAAGCGAAAGCGGAAGACTTAGCAGGTCGTTTCGCGAAAAACTTCGAAAAATATGCGACCAACGAAGAAGGTAAAGCATTAATCGCAGCAGGCCCTAAAGCCTAATCTCGCAAAAACTCGATAAAATTTAACCGCACTTTGATTCTTCCTTCAAAGTGCGGTTTGTTTTTTCCTCAAATTGTCCAATCTTCAACGGTTAATCTGGCTTTAATTTATAGAAAATCTTGAATGTTCACACTCGTTCCGACAATAGCGACTTTCATTGCGGTTCAAATGGATTGATTATTTTGACATTAAAATGGGCGAAATCTTTTATATTTCGAGTAACGAGAATTTTACCCTGTTCGATAGCTGTTGCAGCAATAAAAGAATCAATCATTGCCGCAGGATTCGGAACGTGCAATTTGGCAGTTTGTAGCGCAACCATTGGTGATACAGGAATTAGGCGTTGTGAAAATTCTGGCTTTAATACATTTTCAAACCAATGACGTAAAATTTTCCCTTGTGCCACATCTTGTCGCTCTTTGCGTAAAATCCCCATTTCTACTTCAAACCAACTCATCGTAGAAAGATAGCATAAATCTAAATTAATACTTTCCAACCATTTAACAAATTGCGCTGATCGCTGACTAGTATTCGCTTTACGCATTTCACTTACGATATTGGTATCAAGTAAATACATTAGAAAACTTCCTCACGTTCGGCGATTTCGACTCGTTCAAATTCAAAATCCGCATCTATTTTGGCAATTTCTGCTTCACTCATACTAACACGCTGCGCATTGGTTTTTTGTTGCTGATGAAATTGACGATACATTGCATAATTCATTAATACATAAGAAAGCTCGCCACGGTCGGTAATAAAAACAGGTTCGCTATCGGCAAGATGTTTGGCTTTTGCCACATTTTGATTGAAATCACGGCTACTGATCGTATTCATTCTTTGCTCCTTTTATTTGTAGCAACTTATGTACATTCTAAGCTCTATAAAATAAAAATACAATGAAACTCTCGGATTTGTTTTGATATTTGCGCGTTCGGCGGTACAATCCGCGCTAATCTTTTTATCTTCGGAAAAATTATGTTAGATATTGTTTTATATGAACCCGAAATTCCGCAAAATACCGGCAATATTATTCGTTTATGTGCAAATACGGGATTTCGTTTGCATTTAATCGAGCCCTTAGGTTTTGTCTGGGACGATAAACGGCTGCGTCGTTCCGGTTTGGATTATCACGAATTTGCCGAAATCAAAAAACACAAAACCTTCGAGCAATTTTTACAAACGGAACAGCCGAAACGCTTATTCGCGTTGACCACAAAAGGCGGCCCGGCGCATAGCGATGTTGCCTTCGAAGCGGGCGATTATTTAATGTTCGGTCCTGAAACGCGCGGCATCCCGATGTCGATTTTAGACACAATGCCGTTGGAACGAAAAATTCGTATTCCAATGACGGCAAACAGCCGCAGTATGAATTTATCCAATTCCGTTGCCGTAACCGTTTATGAAGCGTGGCGCCAGTTAGGGTATTCGGGCGCAGTCAATCTTAACCGTTAAAAACAGGATGACAAAATGAGCGAAATTAGTTTGAATTATCATAAAACCCGCTTTTTAACCAGCGCTCCGAATATTAAAGCCTTGCCTGAGGACAGCGGCATTGAAATCGCTTTTGCCGGACGATCAAATGCGGGAAAATCCACTGCACTGAACGCCTTGACGAATCAAAAAAACTTGGCGCGAACCTCTAAAACACCCGGTCGCACGCAGTTAATCAATTTATTTGAGGCGGAAGCACAGTGTAAATTGGTGGATTTGCCCGGTTACGGTTATGCGGCGGTGCCGGAACAAGTTAAACGCCAATGGCAACATTCTCTCGGCGAATATTTACAAAAACGCCAATGTTTGAAAGGCGTAGTGATCTTAATGGACATTCGTCATCCGTTGAAAGATTTGGATCAACAAATGGTGGAATGGTCGGTTTCGGCGCAGTTGCCGGTACTGATTTTGTTGACTAAAGCGGACAAATTAAGCCAAAGCGCACGCAGCAAGCAAGTCAAAATGGTGCGTGAGGCAATTTTGCCTTTTCAAGGCGATGTGCAAGTGGAAGCATTTTCCGCGCAAAATAGAATCGGTATCGATCGCTTAGCGGCAAAACTAGACGCGTGGTTTGCACCGAATTTCGGCTAAAAATTTATTATTTTTACGACAAGGATCGCAAAAAAGTGCGGTGTAAATTTAAATTACACCGCACTTTTTTTATAGTGACCGCCTAATTCATCGAGCTCACGTTGATGAGATCTCGTATCACAATATTATTAGGAATGTCGGATGTCATTAGCCATCGTTTATAGTCGCGCGTCAATGGGCGTTCAAGCGCCGTTAGTGACGATAGAAGTGCATTTAAGCAACGGAAAACCGGGATTCACCTTAGTCGGTTTACCGGAAAAAACCGTAAAAGAAGCGCAAGATCGCGTGCGCAGCGCCTTGCTCAACGCGAATTTTAAATACCCGCCGAAACGAATCACAGTCAATTTAGCGCCGGCGGATTTGCCGAAAGAAGGCGGGCGTTTCGATTTGCCGATTGCCATCGGCATTCTTGCCGCCTCGGATCAACTCGACGGCAAAGCCTTAGCCGGTTTCGAATTGCTTGGTGAATTGGCGCTCACCGGCAATTTGCGCGGCGTGCACGGTGTAATTCCGGCTATTTTGGCGGCAAAAGCAGCAAAACGAAATTTGATCATCGCCAAACAAAATGCCAATGAAGCAGCGTTGGTGGCGGATCAAGATTCGTATTTCGCCGAATCTTTACTGGAAGTCGTGCAATTTTTTAATCGCCAAGCTACCTTACCGCTTGCGGCGAGTACAGCCGTGCCCGATATGCCGACGGGCATTTTGCCGAATCAACCGAATTTAACCGATATTATCGGGCAACAGCACGCCAAACGCGCATTGACGATTGCCGCCGCAGGGCAACACAATTTGCTGTTTCTCGGTCCGCCCGGCACGGGAAAAACAATGTTGGCAAGCCGTTTAACCGCACTTTTGCCAGAAATGACCGAGCAAGAAGCGATTGAAACGGCAGCAGTCACCAGCTTGGTGCAAAACGAATTAAATTTTCACAACTGGAAACAACGTCCGTTTCGCGCGCCGCACCACAGCGCGTCCATTGCCGCGTTAGTAGGTGGTGGCTGTTAAAGATACAAATAAGTGTCAAAAGATACAAATAAATGTCACTATTATAATCTACCAAACACCATGAAAAGGACAAAATTATGTCATACTTCGATGAAAATAACCTCCTTAGAGTTAACTGGCGTTGCTCACTCAATTTGATTAAATTCTTCAAATCCCCAATTCGAGGATATTTTGATTCTGAGGCTGAGTATGTTGTAACTTGGTACGATAAAAGGCTTTCATCTGGTAATGGTGAATCTAGGACATTTGTTGACATTAATCTTATCAACCTCTCCAATCCAACTTATCAAACCCCAAATGAACTTCTCCAAAGTTTTATTGTTATTCAAGTTCCTATTAATTATTTACATAAAATTCCCTTTGGTAGTATTTGGGAAGGAGGTAAATCTAAAGAGAAATTCCAATGCGAAGAATTTGAGGTAAAATTCAGTAAAGATAATAATCTATTTTACCTTCCTCTTTGGAAAGAAAACCATCCTTTCGAATGTGATAAATACGTTCACACATCTGATTTAGAGAGATTCAGGAAAGATGGTAATAACCTTTTGGTAATCAAACACGATAATCTATCTTGCATTATCCATCCCTTACATTTCTTTATGGCTCATTACGGATACTCAAGTGAGTTAAAACGTATTTTGTCAGTTTATAATTGGAGCGAGGTAATAAAGCATCTTTGTATTGGGGAAAATCCTACTAGTAATGACGAGAGAGTTATTGTCTTACCTCGCAATTTATCCGATAAAGATGCAGTATTTTTATATCACTTAAAATACGATAATTATTCCAAAGCAGTAATTCAAAGAGTATCTGATCGTATTGTTAGCTCCAAAAATCCTTTTAACTCAAATAATTGCTATCAAATTTCATGCTGGCATACTCAAGAAATTACATTGTCCTTTTACGGTATTCGTTTAGGAAATTCCGTACTTTGCTGTCAGATCACAGGAATCAGCCAGCCACAGGGAGAGCCAATAACCTTGGCTCTGCCACCACTTGTAACTCCAAATAAGAATGCCAAAGAAGTAGAAAACGAAGAACAGCAGTATCGCATAATTAAAAAAGAGCGAGAACATGACCTAGAGCAGTTAGATATAGCACTTAACCCAGTCAATAATCTTGTTACAGTAGATGTGATTGAAAAACTAAAACTACTCGGCGAAGCTCGTGAAATAAATAAAATTCGAACAAGCCAAGAAGCCTCTCATACTAGTAATACAAAATTTCTGAATTATGATGATCCAACAGATTTTAGCGTAGGCGACAGAATAGGAAAGACTGGTCTCACAGGAATTGCAAATTGCCTTTATGAAATTGAATACGATAGCAAAGATAGGAACTCTCGCCTTGATACGGTTTGGGAACATGCAACTCGTTTACGTGCAGAAATGGGAGCAAGTGTATTTTGGTGGACTCCAAAATTAGGCTTTAGAGAAGAGCATAAATTTAAGCTTATTTCTCTAATAGATGTCTGCAATAGTGCGAAGAAAAGCTATCCAGAGTCAACCTTAATCTTACGTATTGATGTTCGGGGAAAAACATTCTTTACCTTTAGTTTTCCTGAAAGAAATAATAATACCAGTTTTAGCAGTATAGTCTATGAACCTGCCAATATTTTAGAATTTTTATCCTTTGATGTAGAGGATGGAGTTTTCAACTTTCTCAAGCTACTTATTGAAGTTATTTCATTGCAAAGCATAAGTAGCGACTACGTTGATTATAAGAATGGGAGAATGGCAACTTTTAAACATAGGATAGCGAGGAATAATGATAATAACTGGGTTTGGAACGGAATAAAAAAACTACTCTAAAATTTAGGAAGTCAAAATGAATAAAATTATTACGCTATTAACATTAACTCTTTCTGGGTTTGGCTACTCCAATTACGGTAATCAATATAATAGTTCCCAATATGGGAGTACAAGCATACATCAAGACCCTCGTTATATGTATAACTACCGACTCGGTAATTCTGGGCCTTATACCTACAATTATGATGTAGAAGATATAAATGGTTCAGGTGCTTATGGAGACTGTACGATGACGGGAAAATATGGCGATTGCACAATCATCAATGAATATGGCGACGAGGTGTACGCTGATGCTGAATGGATTCGTAATGGAGTGATGATTGTAACTGATGAAGATGGCAATGAATATGAAATGGAAGCTCAATAATATAACAATGATTATGAATAATCTAACTGGTAAGGATTATAGATTACAACAACTATTTGAAAATAAACATGAATTTGGCGTACCTTGCCACGAATTTATTTTACCCTTTGATGAGACCTTTAGAAAGAGTTCATATCATATATTTAAATGTTTTATTGAAAACCCTCTAAATAACAATGCTATTTCCCTTTTGTTGAAAGGAAAGGAAGGTTGTCGTCGCGCAGAAGTATTGAATATTTTAGGGTTTAAAAAATGGATTATTGTATCAGACTACGTTTTTGATAAAAATAAGCCACAAGATGTAATTACATTTTCAATAATGCCACACGTTAAAGACTTTAATGAACTTAAAAACAAAATTAACACTTTACAAAAGAAAGATATTAAGCATTCTGATTCAATAAACCCTGAATTCATAAAATTTTTTCAGGAATTTCCAATTTTCAACATATCCATATCAATAAACAAGAAATTTAAATTATTTACCGACGAGAAGCTTTTCTCAAACCAACAAATATCAGGATATATAAAACAAATAGAACATTGGATTGAGAATGAGAAAAACATTGAAAAATATATTAAACAAAAAGATTTGCTAATCAAATTATTAGAAAAATTAAATAGGAAAGAGCCTAGCTTTAAAGAAATAAGAAGAATATTCTTTATTGGTGCGATTACTACTTATTTAATGTACCTAATTACTAGCTTTATACCAAAATTAGAAGTTATAGGTTGGTTTTCGGATAGAGATACTATCATTTATTACAAAGAGAAAGAATTAGGTGGATATTTGATATTTCAATATATTCAAGATTTATACCATGTTTTTTGTGAATCAAAAAATCTAAAACAATCAAATATAGCTTTTGGATTACCAGAGGAGCAGGGTGAAATGTGGTTTGATGAATTAGTTAGACTACCTGATTTCATTGCAGGAACGCTAGCTGATTATAATAAAGAAGAAAATGAATTTTCTCATGATAAATTCATTCCTTTATTTGAAAAAGTATTTACAAATGAAAATAAAAATTTAATATTTAATGTTTTTATTGGAAATAACAATAACAGCTTTGAAATGAGAGTAACTAGAGCAACTTTCGACAAAATATAACTATGATAGTGAAACATTATGCTAAATAAACTGAATAAAATAAAGCAACGAGAAACATCAGGTAGTGATACATTTAAAAACTATGACTATCAGTATCACTGGGCTATCTATACTCTTTTAGAAAATTCTAGAAAAAATGATGATATTGCTGTATTAGTTGAGTTTCATGAAGATGTCATTTTAGTAGAAAACATATCTTCAGAAAATAATCAATTAAATTTCTTTCAAATTAAAGCAAATGATAAACATTTAACTCTAAGTGATATAATTAAAAGAGAAAACGGAAACAAGTCTATTTTAGATAAATTAACACTAGGAAAAGAATATTTAGAAATATTAGATAATATAAAATCTATTAAACTAGTATCTGCGAATGGTTTTTCCCCCAAGTTTTGTACTGATGAATCCAACTTTTACCAGTTATGCGATAAAGATAAGAAAAAAATAGAAGATAACTTGTTGCTTGAGATAGATAAATACTCTTTTTTAAGTAAACTTTATTTTTCCAAATCAAAACTACCAAAAACAAAATTTATCCAAACTGTAAAAGGAATATTATCAGAAATTATTCAGGAAATACACCCTGATAAAAGAACAAATGTAAATGCTATTTATCTTGTTCTAAAAGATGATTTACACGATAAAGGAAAAAAAAGATTAACTGATAAAGATGACCCTCTACAAGAAAAGGGAATAACCTTTTTTACTGTAAAAGAGGTGATTAAACGTTATACAGATATAGAAGATGATGATCTAACATCGGCATTAAATATACTTAATGAAACATCTTACACTATAATCGAAAAACAGAAGATAAAGACAGAGTTATTAAAATATAGTACACATCATCTAAACTCAGGAAGTATTCAAGCACAAATAAAATTAGATATATTAAGCTCTAACATACTTGATGATTTGATGTGTAGTGATGACAAACAACTTACTAAAATAATTGATAATTTCTGTTCAAACTTAAACTCAAAGTATGGTACTATAAGTACTGATCAAATGATCAAGTCAGGAGTGTTGTATGAGCTATCAAGATACATTAGAGAAACAGCGTAAATTATCGTCATATATGAAATTGATTCGTAATTTAAGAACTAGACCAATTAAAAATGAAAAGATTAATAATCAAGCAATTAGCAATCTTATCCAAAGATAAAGATGCGGGAAACCTGTTTACTTTTAGTGATGGAGTGAATTTTATTCTATCTGATAAGAACTCAGCAGGGAAAACCACACTATTGAGTTTAATGTATAGTGCACTAGGTTGTGTAGTAAAATTTAAAGATGAATGGATAAATTCATTTATTAGATTAGATATATCTATTGAAGAGGATTCTTACTCTCTTTACAAAACTCCAAATGGAATATATTACATATACGATAAAAATTCTCTAACAAAATATGAAGAAGAATCTGATTATCATAAAAGGCTGGCTGAAATTTTAGGATATAAAATATATCTCAAAACTCATTCAGGCACACTTAAACTTGCCAGACCAGCTCACTTCTTCTTAACCAGCTATATTTCTCAAGCTAAAGGGTGGGATTCTTTTTTTCCAAATTCCTTTGAAAAACTAGGTGAATTTAAAAGGTTTCAAACTGATTTAGTAGAGCAATTCTGTAAAGTGAAAAGTGATAAAGAATTAGAGAATGAAGAAGAATTACAAAAAATAAAAGATAGTTTAGAACAGAAAAACAACGAAAAACAAGTTTTGAGTTTAACTAAAGAAAATCTTGAGCTAGAAGCTAATTCCAATATTAATAAGCTAAAGGAAACCGCTGAAGGCTATGAGAAGAACTTAAATCTATTACAAGAACAGTTATCCAATTTAGTTGTTGAACGGCAATTCTTACTTAATGAAATCAACTTCGTTGCTCCAACAGTCAAAGAGCTTGATGAAGATTATCAAGAAGCACGTGGATATGGAGCTAAAATAGAATGTCCTTATTGCGGTACTATTCACTCTAATACAATTACAGAAAAATCAGAGTTATTTTTTATAAAAACAAAATTGGAAGATGAATTAACCAATAATCAATCTCGAATAAAAGAAATTGATATAAAAATATCAGAAACTGAAAGAAAAATAATGGAACTATCAGAACTGATATATGATATAGATCCTATTATTACAGATAATACGAAACAATTAATAAATGCAATAACAGCAAATGGAATATCTGAAATATTAGACAATATTGAAAACAAAATCATCCAATTTGGAGAACAAAAAAAACACATAAATAAAATAAAGAGAAAGAATAGAAAAGAATATCGAGAGCATGAAGAATCTGTTAATAATTTTTTTGTTACAAAATTAAAATATTATGCTGATAGATTATCCATTATATTTAATGATTATGATGAAATCAAAAAAGTGACTAACTACCACAAAATTCTAAATGCTGTTAGAGGTGGTGCTGCCGATAGCAATCGTACTGTTTTAGCATACTATTTAGCTATTTATGCTACTGCAATAAATTTTAATACTAATATTCTTCCTCCGCTAGTGCTTGATACCCCTAATCAGAATGAGCAAGATAAAGAAAATTATAAATCTATAATAAACACCTTAATACAAGAGAAAAACAAACAAATAATTATTTGTTTAATTAGAAGTGAGCATTCCGAAATATTAGCATCTATAAACAAAATCGAGGTTAATAGATTAATGAAAAATGGAGAGTATCATGAGTTTTTTAATGAGCTAGATATATAAAACGCAATTATATCGCAAATGAACAAGTACTAATCACTTAAAATTACTAAAATCCTCGCAATACATTTTCTGATTACGGGGATTTTTTATAGCTCTAAGTTTCCTAATAAACTAGGAATAATTAAAGGGATAGTAAAAATTGATGAAATAAATTTAAAAAAGTGTAGGAGATCAGACTTAATCTTCTACATTTTAATTACCACAATCTATCATCATTAAAGAGAGATTCAAAATTCCTAGATTTTGATATAGGGTAAGTCGCATAAATTGCATCTTTTGATTTATCTGAAGAGAAGTTCATGATGGTTAGGGGTTGGTAAAACTCATAACCTAAAACATAGCCAAGAAAGTAG
The DNA here is from genome assembly GCF_002795405.1 of Caviibacterium pharyngocola. GTDB lineage: Bacteria > Pseudomonadota > Gammaproteobacteria > Enterobacterales > Pasteurellaceae > Caviibacterium > Caviibacterium pharyngocola. The sequence continues at coordinate 49,117 of NZ_PHGZ01000021.1, forward strand.
CCTATAAAAATTGGTTTTCCATTATTTTTATCTATTTTTTTATCATCTATAAAAATTCTAGTATATAAATTTAGGGATTCGCTTATTTCATAATCTAATATTTCTTTATCATTCTTTCCTTTCATAAATGAAATATTATCTTTCACCCATTGCAGATAGCTTTTAGTGTCATGTATTATAGAACCGTTATTTCTTGTAAAAACTGGGTATTTAAAAAGATCCAATTTTTTCAATGAGCTTATGATATCTCTTTGAAAAGTGGTATTATTTAAATGTTTACTATAGTTTTTCTTTGCCTCATTATATATTTTATCAGGTATTTTTGATGACTTTATCTCAATCAAATACACTTTATGTTTTGTACAAAAATTTATAACACGTCCATTTAATTTACCATACTTGTTGGTTGATATATATTCATTTATCTTATCTATTACTTCTTTAATATAAGGATTTCCTTGCCTGAATAACAAACCATCAAATGGAGCGTGCTTTTTAAATTCATCCTGTCTTATTTGATCGTAAGTTATATATTCTAATTTTATATTATTAGATATACTATTTTTATAATCAATTAAGTCTGCAAAAAATTCTTCAATTATTTTCCCTTGTTTGGTGTTTTTACTTATTTCATTTTTATCTCTATTCTTTTCCCATGTATTTTCGGTATGATTGATTATAATGGATTGGTTTAAATCTAATTCATTAAATTTTTCTTTAGGAGAAAAGATAATTATATCTTCATCTAAATAGATGAGTCTAAATCTACTTGTATTAATAATCTCCATATTTACTCCATAGTTTTTACGGTTTTCTCAATAAAACATACTTCATCTGTGTTAAGTTCATATTTTTTATATAACTGTAAGTCAATGTCTGAGATAGATAAACTCCAATCTATATCGGATTTATTAGTAAAATCTTGTAATGGAATCTTAGACCAAGTATTTTTAGACTGATTGTTTTGTGTGGTTTTCATTATGCCTAATAATGCTCTTGCAAATTTAGTTTTTATATATTTTAATAATGAATTAGCCTCAAATTCTGAATCAAATTTTCCTATACTCACAAAAGTTTGATTATGACCTACAAATGGTTCTCCGACCACAGGTAAACTTAGCGTTTCTCCGAACGATCCCGTTCCATTAGCACCTGCTATAAATACTTTCCATTTATCTAAATTTAGATGTTCTGATAGATAATTTCTTTTTGTCCAAAAATAAACCCTTTCACCGTCTAACCGACCATAAATGCGAACATACTCTTCTTGTGATATTGGTTTTTCTTTAAAGAATATTTCAGGGTATCTCTTGAAAACGCTAGATGATACAGCTTTGGCGTGAGAGTCATCAGTTCTTCCTGTTAAATCAGGATTTTCAGAGAAGAGATTATTACTAAATCGATAGCTATCAGGACTAAAAACAATCTCTGAAAGATATGAGCTGCTTTTTTGTCTAATTTTATTGTAGATATTCCGCAATTGTTCAAATGCAATAAAAGTATCTATTTCACCAAAATTTTTATTTTTATCTCTTAATAAAACGACAACCCCTCCCTTAATTTCAGTATTAGGGAAAACTTCGTCGCTTTTAGAATTAAAATATTTAATGCTAAGATGCTTATCTGATAACATTTTTTTATTCCAAGCTTTGGGTGTAGCACCTTGATTTGCTAAAAATCTGGCTGGAGTAATCAAAATATACTTATCAGAACATTTTTCTGCTAGTTCATAGAAACGATGATACATAGGAACAGCTTGATTATTTTCACCTACATTAAGTTCTTGATATGGAGGATTTCCTACTACAACATCAAATTTCATTATCATTTACCTCTAAATAATTCATCACATTTTTTCTCAAACTCATCACTTAACTCCTCTTTTGCGTAAGGTGTAGTATCTAAGTGAACGATATGAGACTGGTTAATATTTTTTGCTTTCTCATCAAAACCGAAAATAAAGTTTCTAGCAATGTTATAAATAATCTCACTAGGTGCGAAACCATATATTTGATTTTCAAGAATATATTTTAATCGCTCGTCTGAATCAGCTATTTTTGCCTCAAGACCAACGTATAAACGTTTCACAATTTCAGTTAAATATAAGCCTGATTTTACATATAGATCTGCAAAAGTCTTATCAGGATCACTAAAAATATCAGGATTTTCCTCTTCCAGTTTATCAAGCATTAGCTTAACTACTTTTTTCGGTGTGAAGATCTGATTTGTTTTTTGAGCAGGAATATAGTCAAAAATATCTTCTTTTTGGCTTTCATCAAAATAGTTTGCTAATTCGCTACGCTTTCTTAAAAACTCTTGGACCGACTCATTAAATACGGTTTCATCGAAGAAGTTATAGGTATCTCTAAGCACTCTAAATTGTTCAAGAGTAATACCCGTTACTTCTTTGAATACTTCATCGTTAAGTGTTTGATCGAATGTAGCTAATGTTGTATCAGCCTCGCCATACGCCATTAAAAACGATGGGATTGTTCGGGAGAAACCACGCAATCTTGCGCGTACGTCATCTTCTACTTGGTTTTTCTTGTTATCTTCAGCTTTTTCTAAAATTGTTTGCGTGGATTGTTTCGCTATCTCTTTTGTTTCAGCTTCAACTGTTGAGAGTAATTCCTCTTTGAAATCATTTTCAATTTGTTGGCACTTTTCTTCAAAAGTAGCTTTGGCTTTCTCAATTTCATCTTGATTTTGAGTTGTTGCAATGACTTTTTCCAACGCTACTTTAGCTTCTGCTTTTTTGATTTCAGTTTGTTTCTGAATATACTCCACTTTTTTGGCAATAGTTTCCGCTGATTTCTGAACAACACGTTCAGCAAATTTAGCTGATACATCGTTGTCTTTTGCCAATTCTTTCATACCTTGAGTCGCTTCTTGCTTGAATCTTTCTGCAATAAGAGTAGATATATCACTTTCAGACGATTTAATAGCTTCTTCTGTTGCTGCTGTAATAGTTTGGTAAACCTTTTCTCCAAAACGAGCATCGGTTTGAGCGATTACAATGTCGCCATCAATAACAACTTCGCCATTATCATCTACCTCAACACCCTGCGTTTCAATTTCTTCATCAGTTTCTCGCGGCATTACTTTTCCTATATCAACAGGGTTAAGCTGTTCTAAAATTTCACGCACTTCTGATGATGCAAAAATACCTGAGATATTTTGGAAGAGTAAATTCGACATAAATCCACGACGAACAACTTCTTGAGCCTTAATTGCTTTAGGAATAGTTAGTACCTGATTTACATCAAGCTCGATCATTTTTCCTTCGTTATCTTCAGCGATAACAGGGAAGAAGTTGAGTAATAATTTGATGTTATCTTTGCGTGTTTCAGATGTGCCGCCACCATTTGCTGTATGGCTAAATAAATTATTGGCAAATTCATCATAAATAATAAGAGTTCGTTCAGGTGCAAAGTCAAATACATACGCGTTTTGCTTTTGATAGACTTCACCATTCTGTTCGTAATTCCATGCATTTTGAGCGCGAAATGCCGCTTGCATATATAAACTTGGAGAACGGCAATTAGTTAGCATTAAAACCGCTGTCCATTCAGGGATCGTAATCCCCGTTGTTAATTGTCCGACTGAAAGTGTAATAGTTTTATCGTTTTCTTTAATAGCTTGTTTAACACGCTCAAATGCTTTTTGATTTACAATCTGATCGTCTGTTTGCCCATCACCTGCGGCGAGTACAATTTTATAATTTTCAAAAACAGGGTGAGCTTCAAGCAATTTCTGTAATGCTTTTGCACTTGCTACACGATTAAGCAACCAAAATGTATGTTTTAATTCGTTACGCAGTTCTTTAGTCGAAAAAGGATATTTCTCATTTCTCGTTAAAGAATCCAGCCATTTTTTAACATCTTCCTCATGAAGGAATTTGCCATTTTCATTAGTCTCAAAAAACTCATTTAAATCGAAAGCATAATCAATATTTTGACCGTCAATTTTAGCCCCTTTGTTTACCTCATTAGTAATCATTTGACTAATTTGATAAGAGAATAAATTTAGGCGAGGTAGATTTTCATAAGGGTTATTTTGTTCGACATTACTCCAATTTTCTTTTGCCGCTTGTTCATCAGCGTAACTCCAGTTAAAAATCTCATCTTCGTTAAATTTACCTGATGCCACAGCTTTAAACGGTGTTCCCGAAAGATGTAACGTAAAGTTGCGATTAATATTATCGAACGCAATATCGGTCTTAATGGTATCAACGCCTTCATGAGCTTCATCAATAACCAATAAATCCCAATTAAGCTCTTTCACCCACGATAATTTGTTGTAGCTACCACCAAAAGAAATTCCGCCTTTTAAATCTTGTAATGAAATAAAAGCGATCATTCTTCGTTTACCAGTAGTATGTTGTTGCTCCAAAAACTCTTCTCGTGTAAGAATAGGACGATTTTTAAGGGAATCGCTGGTTGAAACAAAAGCAAAATCCGTTTGCCATGCAATGAATTTAGCAAAATCATCAAACCATGAGTTCGCAATAGCAGGGCGATTTGTAACAATGAGAACCTTTGATACATCCAACTTTCGCACTAAGTCGTAAGTAGTTAGCGTTTTACCAAAGCGAGGTTTGGCATTCCATAAGAACTCACTGTTAGGATTGTTCTGTATATATTCTAAAGTCTTATTGACAGCATTCTGCTGTTCTTCTCTTAACTGATAGTCAAGCTGTTCCTGACTTTGAACGAGTTGCTTACTGATAAAGTCATCAAAGTGCTGAAGAGAAAGGTTAGGTGTTCCGTTGTAGTAAAACCATTCTGTATTTGGACGCTGGGTAACTTTTTTGAAGTTTCGGAGATAGGTATGGAACTGTTTATCCTTAAACCACTCGTCTGAGTCTTTAAATTTTGCTGGGGCAGACCATAACTTGTTATATTTAAGGTTAATGGCTGCTGTTTTGGTTTGCTCAAGAATACGCTCATCCACATTCTGTCGTTCGGTATAACCAATTTTTAGCCATCCGTCATTATCAGAAATATCAGGGAGTGAATAAGCGTAGATTTGAGGATAGATGAATTTTGTAGTTTTGATTTCAGTGTTATTCATTATGTACTTATCTCTTTATCAAAAAACTCCATCTTTTTGGTGTGCCAATTCATTATTTTCACACGTTTTCCATTTGTGCGAGCTATAGCTTGTGATGGAGTTTTATCACCAAAAAGATCTGGTTGCAATTCTGATGCAACCGTTTCCGTATCAGATAAAGGAATAATATACTTAATACCATCCATTTGAAATATATTGTAGCTTATAATTTCAGCAATATATTTAAATTTGTCAAAAGATGGTTCTTCTTGCCATTTTTCAAGATAATAATCACGGTAAGTATAAAGCAAATTTTCGCGAGCTAAGAGAAGAGAATCACCGTTCCACTCAAAACCATAAGATGCTTGATAAGCAAGAACAGCAAGGGTGTGCCATTCAGATTTATCATTCACCTCAGATGAAATTCGCTTTAATTTTCGATCTATGAAGCCTTCTCGTTCATTAATAGGTAAGATTTTCCCTGTTCCCATATCATAGCGAGTAGCCATGTAAGGTGCTTCACCACAAGTGATCTCTAACCATGTTCGAGATATGTACGTTTTTAGATCATCATTTAAATAATCTTGTTCTGCGGCATCATTTTGTTTTTTGACAATCCATGTTGGGGTAAATACCTCAGCTTTAGATCTAGTTCTTTCTTTTTGAATTTCTTGTGATTTTAAGGCTCTTGGCATAATAAGACACTCCATCTTACCCGTAATAAGAGCAGGCTTAATTTGAGCTGTTGGAGCGTAATATCTAGCACTATGTTTAGTATAGTTATTATTAGCCCAAATAATATTTTTGGTCGTTTTCTTAGTTGATTTGGTTCTATCAATCAGCAACAATTCAAGAATTTCAGGCATTTTTTCGCGAATGAAGTTTTCTGAAATATCTGCTGATGTTTCGTTATTTAAGCTAATAATTTTATCTAACATAATTAATTTTTATATCCGAAAAGTTCTCTATCTATACGAAAAGCTTCACGCCATTCACGCAGATAATGTTTCTCAAATTGATTACCTTTAATGATTGCAAGTCGGCGATCAAACCGTCTTAAAATATGTGGAATCGTTGCAAAGGCAATCATTTCATCATCTTTTTGCTCTTGTTCAAGCCATAGCTTAAATTGTTGTTTAAGAGACAAGGTAGATTCGCTGTTTGTACTGTTCATATAAGCTCCAGTTAGTTTGATGGTTAATAACTGGGTGCTACTTTAACCGCTGAGCGGTTTCTGTCGAGAAATGAGTTTCAATTTTTCGAGCGAGATCGCAAAAATAGAATTTTTTCTCGTCAAAACTGCGGTTTTATACGCAGATAGATGTCTTGTGGAAGGAAATAATCCTTCATGTTGTCACGGTAATAAGCTACACCATCTATCAGTACAATGACATCAAATTTTGTTTTTTTGATTTCGATACCGTGCAAACTATATAACACAACTGAAAGCAGATCCATCTGTTCAGCAGTAGTTAATTCTGTTTGCTTGTAGAGTTCAACTAAACGTTGCGAATAACGCTTTTTAAGCCGTTTAGCTTTCATCTGTTGAATAAGTTTGCGGTCAATATCTAACTTGCAGTGATATACCGATTTCAGGTGGTTGATAAAACCTGTAATTGCCGCAATTTGACCTGTTTTCTCGCTCAAGTAATGGTTTAACTGTTCCTGTGTAGGATAGTCTGTAACCGCTTGAGAACTGATTAAGTCGATAGCTGGTTGTAAAGCTAACCGAACAGATTTTAGTGAAGTTTTACCATCATCATATCGTCTTTGTAAAAGTTTATAGTAACTTGCTATACAAGGTACAGATTCTTTAAGTTTATTAAAAAGGGATTGTATGCGTTGCATTTCAGCTAAGTCGTCTTTTAAAGCTTCATCTACAACTACTTGATTCGTATCAAGTAACCAGCGTAATACAGTTAAATTTGCACGCAAGCCGTTTGGCTTGAAGTGCGTAACCAACTCCGCATAATCAGGAATTTTCTGCCAAATATCATCGCAATCAATGAAGAAACGCATAAAATCCGAGCCTTTATGCAAAACAACGCTGATACCACATTTTTGCATATACCAAAAGATGAATTTCTTGTAGGCAGTTTTTACTGCCTTATTGCGAAAGATATGCACATTTAGGCGAATCATATTGAATAATAAAGTTCGTCTCGCACAATCAGGACAAATATTACCATAACCTGAAGCCATTTCCGCTTTGCACTTAGGGCAAGTTGAAAGTAACTGTTCATCACATTTTTTGCATAACTGCTTTTCTTGATTATGAATTTTGCGATAACGGCTACAATTCTTACACGTTGCAAAGGTGTATCGTCGATAGCAAGAAAGGCATATGGATTCTTTTGTGATTGGTGAACGATATCTATCTCGGGTCATATTGCCACATTCTGAACACATTTGTTCTTCACGGAAATAACGAACACATGATGAACATACGGCTCCGTAATTCGTTACTATTCCTACATTAAATGTACCAGCTTCTTTCCCACAACGAACACAATCCGTCAAACGTTCGCACTCAAGGCAAAATTCGCCATCACGATGAATACGCTTTAATTGACCACATGACTTACAGGTTTTCTTTTTAAACCATTGAGCGTAACAATTCGCACAATAGTATTCCTCTCGGAATTTGCGTGTAACTGGTGTTTTTCCACAAATAGAACAACTATTTTGCGAACGAATTTGGGTTATCTTCATACTGCAATTTGTAATTGTCGTTTTAGTCGTTCCCATTGACGGCTTAAACTTAAAACAGAATCGGTCTTAGGTTTATTAATTATCGTCTTACGGCTTGTTGTTTTTCCTTCAATGGCGTATTTAAAGAGGTTATCAAGCTCCGTAGGATAACGTTCAAAAGCGAACGCTTTTTGGGTAATACCGCTTTGTTTAATAGCTTGAATAAAATCCTTACTTGATAATTTCAGGATTTTTCCCGCATTTACCAGTAAATTCTTACGTTCTTCAACAGGAAGTTGCTCAAACGCAAGGGCTGTTCTGGTTTGACATATTTCTACTTGCGAAATACCACATTGTTCTACAAATCTTGAAAAAGAATGAGTAGATTTTGCAATCGCAGCACGTCGAGTAAAATTGATAAAGTAGCGTAATATAGCAAAGTACACTTGCGAATCTACACATTTCCCGAAACATTCACCTGAATTAGTTGTAAACACGTTATCAAGCATTTCCATCGTTGCAATTTCTACTTCATTAAGCGGTGTAGTAATGACCTGTAATTTCTCACCGCATTGATGACAGTAGTTTAGCTGTCGCTTCTCTGCTGAAAGCAAATGCGGTTGATACAGTCCGCCACAACAAGAGCATTTAGATTCAAATAGAACCTTATGTTTCAAACAACCAAAGTGCCATGCAAAACGCCATTCATTACGCAAATAAGGAGTTTCTTCTAAGCAGCAAGGACAATAAGATTGACCGACACGAAATGAACGATTACGTGAACCTCTTGAAAGCACCCACTTAGCTTGACCTTTAATGAGAGTATTTTTGCCGTTAATCGGTCTCAATACGGAATAAAGCGAATGATTCACTAAGTTTACCTGCTGATTAAGCGATAATTCGGTAATATCAGCATAAATATGCTGTGCAATTGGTTCAAACCCTCTATCTAAATCATACGTCCATAATCGCCATTTATTCCAATAAAACCCTGTAAACGTAATCGGCTCTGTACCACAATCTAGGGCAGCACGAATAAGCCATGAACTAATACTTTCATTCGAGTAGAGTGGTGTTCTGATAACACCTGATTTTATCCGATAATTTTTCGGAAGCCCTGCGTTGGTTGTACCCATGAATTTTTCTCGATAATGTCTAACGTAATTTGCTCAGTACCTGATGTAATTGCTTCTACTGCACACGCAGTCAATAAACGATGTACATTCCCTAGATTTCCACCTGAAATCGTATGAATTTTAGTAGCGAGTTCAGGTGATTGTAGGTTAGAGCATTTCTTCAATGGCAAAACACCCTGAAATTGGAAAAGTAACTTTTGAAAGTCCTTATCCAGCTTCCACGTTGGCAATTCAGCAACATCAAAACGACTGGCATGTTGTGGATCTGTATGTAATACCCGAATAGCATCACGAGTACCAACACCGATAATTGGAATTTGTAGTTCGTTACAAAGCATCTTAATTGCGTTCATCACCTGTCGTTGTAAGCGTGGTGTACCAACCAACAGAGAATGAAACTCGTCAATGATCAACATTTTTACCTTATACTCTCGGAATAAATGTACCGTTTGATAACGCAGCTTTGCTACACTATCTGTCGATTTATATGGCACATAGAACCGTTCCAATAGCGAGATATACAATTCTTTTTCATTTGCACTTGGAGGGGATTCTGCCAGAATGACTGGTCGCACTCCCTCTGATTGACTATTAACAAAAGATTGCCCGTATAAGCTATAAAAATGGCGAATCAACGTGGTTTTACCATTATTAGAATCACCCACAACTAATAAATTAAACATTCGTGGACGCTTCGGTTTATTCATTAGCGAAACCAAGTTTTCAATAATTTGATTGGCAACAGGGTAGCCAATCCAACGTGGTTCATCTAAAAACTCAATTCGTTCTTGATTACTAGCATTAACAAGATGACGGAACTTTTCATGAATGTATTCATATTGCTTGCTCATTATTCAATCTCCCCAAAAGTAAATTCGCTGTCTGAAAGTAAATGAGATGTAGGTACTTTCACTGTTTCTATTGCATTGCTGTCTGGTATAGCCGTTGGGATTACCACCTCACTTTTAGCATGAACTTTTTGTCTTTGGGCTTGCCTACGTGCCTTCTTCGTTAGTTGAGCTGACCTTTCTACTCTCTCACGCATTTCAGTCAAAGCATCGTGGATCTGCTGCGAATGAATCAACTTCTCGTCTTTATTTTTTAGGAATTGACGAACTTGCTTGTATTCCCAAATACTCATATCAGGTAAAGACTGATCTGCAAACGGGATAGGAAAATAGCGTTTTAGCTTTGGATCGTAGAACCAAATACGCCCAATATTTCTAGGATCGTAACGGAATAAGAACTCTTTGCTTTTACCTTTTTCATCCGAATCATTGATATGCATATTCAATGCAACATCGTAGTAACGTAACCCATCAATAGTTACACCATTATGTTGAATAGTCCGTTTTTTACTTGGGAGAAAATCCAGCAATAAAGTCTGCTCATCTTTAGGTAATTGAGGATAGCCACAACCGACATGATCTTTATCTCCAAAAATACCTAACCGCCATTTTTGGACTGGAGACACCCCCAAAGCAGAGTGAGTACGCTTATGATAAACATTGACAATATAGTTAAGTAACCACGCTTCAAATTCATCTAATGTCATAACCGCTTCTGATTCTGAATTGTAATTGTCTTTCTGTTTAATATTCGAGAATGTTGTGCCACTTAAGCCATGAACTTCCTTCATAAACGTACCAATTACACGTTCGATATGTCCGCCAAATTCTGGTCGGCCAACAGGCCTAAACTCCAAGGCAATATTATGGGCTTCACAGGATTTTGAAAGATCAAGTGAACGGAAGTCTGCTCCATTATCAACATGGATCTTGTTTGGGTAGCCAAAGACATTCCATTCGCCTTTTACATTGTGATCTAGTAGCAACCTCTCTTTTGGCAAAATACTACGAGCAATACACATTGCTACAGATGTAACCGAAGGTTCATCCAATGACAGGTAATATCCCGTAATCATTCGGCTGTATATATCCATTGCTAAAGTTAAATATGGTCGCCCAATCGGTTTGCGATATTTATTATCTACAATGATTAAATCAACAGGTGTATGGTCAATTTGAATAACACTCAGCGGAAAATCAACATTTGGAAAATGGTTTGGCTTAGGTGTAAATTTATTTTTCGCTTTTTCTTTTTGTCCACGTTTACGTAATCGTTCTTCTTCCGAAATGCTTAAAATTCGTTTGCGAATTGTACGGCGAGACGGGCTTTCAATCCCTTTTAAATTTGCAACACGTTGCACTTCTCGGATAGTTTGCTCAATAGATGGGCGTTGTTTATGCAGATAAAAATCATTAATTACCTGATTAACCAATTCATTTTGCTCTTTATTTAAGCGAGAATTACCCTCAGACCAACCTCGTTTGCGATCTACTAATCCTGCAACAGAACCAATCGAATTATATGCTTGAATCCAACGATATAATGTACGTTTGCTAACACCTATTTTCTCTGCATGAGCTTCAACCGAAGTAGGGTCATATTGTTCTTCATTAAGTAAAGGTTTTATCGCTTCATATTTTTTAAGTGCCTTATTCCAGTATTCATCTCCAATTTCACTTAAATCAATAGAAAGATCTTCCCGTTCATTAACCACTACATTATCAAGCTGATGAATACTTGCTATTTTGCTCTGTTGAGTGTGAATGTTTCGGATCAGGACTTGTGAATCTTCATCAAGGTACTCAATTAATTGATATTGCTCGCCATCTTCTCGATTTATATAAAGAAAGCCTGTTTGTAAGCGAATACGGCCTCGCTGTAATCCTCTTTCAACTGAAAAACCTTTATTCATTGTTATAGCTCCATACTTGAGTAAATTCTGAGAGAGGTTCAAACCAATTACAGGTTAATTGTTTTGTTGCTAACAAGTGATAGATAACTTGCAATCCTTTCGCCCTATAGAGTGAACCAGAAAAGAAACGAGTAAGCAGGTAATCAATTGTGGTTATCTCCATTAAGCGAACCTGACTTAATATTGCTTCAACATCTTCTTTTTCTACAAGTAAACGTTTATACCGTTGCACAGCATTGATATTGAATAATGCAAGATGACGGATTTTGTCCTCATCATAAATATGGAACACACAGTCATTTTGCTTGCAAAATTTCATCGCAGCTTTCCATTTCTGTTTCCATTCATGCCAATGAGCTTGCCATTTAGCTTTAGGCTTTACTTCAATTAGCATGCTTTTTCGGTCATCATTAAACCTGACAAAGAAATCGGGTGTGTAAGGATAAGTTATTCCATTTTTAGTAAAAGAGAGTCGAATAGGTTGTGGAATAATATCTTCTGCTATTGGAAGATATGTGAAGTACATTAAGAAATCACGTTCCAAAGTGGACTCATAAGGAATGCTTACACCATCCTTAAAAGGTAAGTGGCCTGAGACACTCATTCGGGTTGGTTTGATTTTTCTAACCTGCTGAAAGTGATAATTTTTACTCATAATAATTTGACACCTATTTATATCTTTTAAAATAAATTGACAGCTATTTGTATCTTTTGTGCCATCTATTTGTATCTTTTAATGGCAAAAAATAGGGCAAAGCCTTATTCTTTCGTTTCAATGTTGAAACATTATGACATTTATTTGTATCTTTGACAGTGGCACGATTCCGAAACCGGGCGAAATTTCGCTTGCCCATAACGGCGTGCTATTTCTGGACGAATTACCCGAGTTCGAGCGCAAGGTGTTGGACGCACTTCGCCAGCCCTTGGAAAGCGGCGAAATCGCGATTTCACGCGCCAACGCGAAAATTAGTTTTCCGGCGAAATTTCAATTAGTGGCGGCAATGAATCCCAGCCCGACGGGGCATTATTCGGGAATGCACAACCGTACTTCGCCGCAGCAAGTTATGCGCTATTTGAATCGCTTATCCGGCCCGTTTTTGGATCGATTCGATTTGTCTATCGAAGTGCCTTTGTTGCCGCAAGGCAGTTTACAGCAAAGCGGCGAACGCGGCGAAACCAGCGAACAAGTGCGGTCGAAAATTTTAAAGGTTCGTGAAATTCAGTTAAGTCGGGCTGGAAAAATCAACGCCCATTTAAACGCCAAAGAAATCGAGCGGGATTGCCGCATTTCCGCCGAAGATGCGGTTTTCTTGGAAAATGCCTTAACCAAACTCGGCTTGTCAGTTCGGGCGTATCATCGCATTTTAAAAGTGTCCCGCACCATTGCCGATTTAAATAATGACAGCGCGATTAACCGGCAACATTTGGCGGAAGCCTTGGGGTATCGAGCGATGGATCGTCTATTGCGCAAATTGTCGTCACAAGTGTAATTGTCATTATTACGGCACACCGCGAAGCAAGGGCACGTCCTCGAAAGGCGCGACGGAAGTGGGCGCCGGTTTATCGTTAAACAGCATAATGAACGGTTTCGGCGGGATGACTTTTTCTTTACGCCATAGGCTGCCCATTCCGACTAATTGAATATCTTGCGGCAGATTTTTTAAACCGGCTTGCAATACGGCGACGGTATTTTTACGCGGATGACCGATCACAATCGCCGTGCCGTGTTTACGAGCGTATTGCAGTGAAAGTTGAAATTGGCGCTGAACATCGGCGAATTCATCGCTATCGTCGAGAAAAATATGGCGATCCAGCGAGTTGACGCCTTGTTGCTTAGCGATTTTGCCGGCAACGGAACGCCCGATGGTACGACTGTCTAAAAAGAACAAATGTTGTTCGCGCAAAACGTTCATTAACTTGAGCATTAAATCGCTGTCGGCGGTGGCGGCGCTGCCCATATGATTATTCATCCCGATGGCGTGCGATACAATGGCTTTGGAATTTTTGACCCGTTGCGCCACTTCTTCTTGGCTCATTCCTAAGCGAATGCCGCCTTCTTCGATTTTCTGTTGGCTTAAGGGTTGCATCGGTAAATGAATTAAAATATCACGATTTTGTTGTTTCGCCTGCTGGTTGCGCTGTTTGGCGTAAGGCGCGGAAGGAATAATCGCCACGGAAATTTCTTTCGGTATTGCCAAAATCGCAGCGTCTTCTTTCGGGTGATAGCCGATATCATCAATCACAATGGCAAGGCGCGCCGGTTGCGCCGCGCTGAAAATCGGGAAAAGTGCGGTGGAAAAAAATAAAATTTTCACCGCACTTTTTAGACGTTGCGCAATCATTTCAGCCAACCTGTCGGATTGACGGCAATCCCTTTGCGGCGAATTTCAAAATACAAACCGGAACGGGATTGCCCGCCGGAAGTTCCTACTTCGGCGATTTTTTGTCCCGCTTTCACTTGCTGACCTTCGCGCACGCTGACGGATTGATTATAGCCGTAAAGACTGAGATCGCTTTCACCGTGTTTGATGATGACCATTAAACCGTAACCTTGCAACCAGCCGGCAAGAATCACCCGCCCGTCGGCAATGGCTTTCACCGCCGAACCGCCGCTTGCGCCGATGACGATGCCTTTCCATTTTAACTCACCCATTTGCACCGAACCGTAGCTGTTTAAAATCTTTCCGGCGACCGGATAAGCATATTGTTTTTTCGGCTGACCTAACCCGCTGGTGCCGGCGATTAATTGTTTTTCTTGCGCGGTCGGTGTGTAAGGGCGTTGATTGTCTTTTTCCGCTTGTTGTTTCTTCTGTGCCAAAGCTTCGCGCTCGCGTTTTTCCTGCTCGCGTGCGGCTTGTTCGGCGCGTTGAATTTGTTGACGCAAGGCGTTTTCATTGGCTTTGAGGGTGTCTAATTTATTTTGATCCCGCTGTAAGCTTTGGTTCAGTTGATTCAGCGTCGATTGTCGTTCGCGCTGAACTTTTTGCAAATCCTGTTGTTGTTTTTTTTGCGCATTTAATTGATTTTGATGATCTTTTTGTTGAGATCGAATCAATTCTTTATCTTTGCGCAGCTGATCTTGTGTGGCTTTTAATTCTTCGATTAACACCAAACGTGCTTGATTCATATGATCGTAATAAGCTTTCATTCTCTCCGCTTTTTGTGCGTCTTCGGAAAATAATTTTTCCAGCACCGACGGATTAATGCCCGAACGATACATCGCATCCAACTGTTTCGCCAGCTTGGCTTTTTGTTCTTTTTCTTGTTTTTCCAAGCGTTTGATTTGTTTATCGGTTTCGGCGATCATTTTACGCGTTTCTTTTAAATCCGATTCGGTTTTGCGCAGCTGTCCGAGCACGCCGTTAATTTGCGTTTCTTGATTTTTTAAAGTGGATTGTAATTTATTTTGTTCTTGCTTTTGTTGTGCGATTTTTTGTTCTTGTTGTTTGATTTGTTTTTGAATTTGCGACAAGTCGTTCGCTTGGGCGCAAAAAACCACGCCGCCGGTTAAAAGTGCGGTGATAAAATAAGCGGTTTTGCGCCGATGAAAAGACGCGCCGCGCCGCAAAAAGGCGGCGCAAAAGGCAAATAAATTCCGGTTTTTGTTCAATAACGGCGACATAAATATATCCTAACGTTCCAATTCGTTTATCAATATACCATTATTTTGACTTTGTCTCTAAACCTTAGAGTGTAAAATTCCTGTAAATTCTTGCGGAAGATCAGGAAAGCGCGGGTTTTCGCTTTTAAAAATCGGAAATTTTTGCTATAAAGTGCGGAGTATTTTTTATTAACCATCAGGAGATTTCATATGGAATTAGTATTTATTCGTCACGGTTTCAGTGAGTGGAATGCTAAAAACTTATTTACCGGCTGGCGCGATGTGAATTTAACCGAGCGCGGCGTGGAAGAAGCAAAAGCGGCAGGTAAAAAATTATTGGATGCCGGCTATGAATTCGATATCGCGTTTACCTCCGTGTTAACTCGCGCAATCAAAACCTGTAACATCGTGTTGGAAGAATCTCACCAACTTTGGATTCCGCAAGTAAAAACTTGGCGCTTGAACGAACGTCACTACGGTGCGTTACAAGGTTTAGATAAAAAAGCGACCGCAGAACAATACG
Source organism: Caviibacterium pharyngocola (assembly GCF_002795405.1). GTDB lineage: Bacteria > Pseudomonadota > Gammaproteobacteria > Enterobacterales > Pasteurellaceae > Caviibacterium > Caviibacterium pharyngocola. Next base: position 64,881 of record NZ_PHGZ01000021.1, read on the forward strand.
GTGACGAGCAAGTTCACATTTGGCGTCGTTCTTACGACATTTCTCCGCCGGATTTAGATCCGCAAGATCCGAATTCCGCACATAACGACCGTCGTTATGCACATTTACCGGCAGATGTCGTACCGGATGCAGAAAACTTAAAAATCACCCTTGAACGTGTTTTACCGTTTTGGGAAGATCAAATTGCACCGGCATTGTTATCCGGCAAACGCGTACTTGTCACTGCGCACGGTAACTCTTTACGCGCATTGGCAAAACACATTATCGGTATTTCTGACGCGGAAATTATGGATTTCGAAATCCCGACCGGTCAACCGTTAGTGTTAAAATTAGACGATAAATTAAATTTTGTTGAAAAATTCTATCTCTAATCCGCCTATTTTTAGCGAAAAAAATCTCCGCACTTTGCGGAGATTTTTGTTATCTGCGATAGGTTATTCGCCCGAATACGTTTCGAACCAACTTTCCAATATCAAACAGGCGGAAATGCCGTCCACTTTGCCTTTCTTTAACGTGCGATAACCGCCGCGTTGGAAAATTTCCGCGCGGGCTTCCGTGGTGGTTAAACGCTCGTCTTGCAATGCCACTTGAATGCCGAAACGCCCGTGTAAGCGATTGGCGAATTTTCGCGCGCGTGCGGTGAGTTCTTGTTCCGAACCGTCCATATTTAACGGCAAGCCGACCACAATAAGATTCGGTTTCCATTCGTTTAAGCATTTTTCGATTTGTGCCCAATCGGGAATACCGTCTTGCGCGCTAAATGCCGGTAGGGCTTGCGCGGTGCCGGTGATACTTTGTCCGACGGCGCAACCGATGCTGCGCGTGCCGAAATCGAATGCCAATACGGTGATCGCCATTAACAATGCCCCGCTTGATAAGTGAAATTATCTATGCCGATGCCTAAGGATAAATTCGCCTCCAGCCAACGATCTTCGCAAGGTACGTCAAACATTAGGCGTTCGCTTGCGGGAATAATCAGCCAATCGTTATTCGCGATTTCTTTTTCCAGCTGTTCCGGCGACCAACTGGCACAACCCAAAGTAACTAAATATTTTTCCGGTTCCTCCGGCGTACCGAAGGTATCCACCACATCCGCCGAGGTGGTTAAATATAAATTATCCGCCACTTTATAGCTGTGCATAAAGGCATTTTTCGTTTGCGTGTGCAAAATAAATCCGCGTTCGAGATTAACCGGCCCGCCCGCTAAGACGACTTGGTCGGGATAATGATGATTATCTTGCATCATATAATTCATTTTGGCGCAAAGTTCGGCAATACTTAAATCCGTCGGTTGGGTGAGCACCAAACCCATTGCGCCTTGTTCGTTGTGTTCGCAAATATAAACCACCGAGCGATAAAAATGATCATCCTCAAGATGCGGCATTGCGATCAGAAAATGATTTTGTAGTTCCATATAACTTTCCTAAATACGATTACGCTAAATCGCCGAAACATACTTGTAATGCGGTAATGGCGGTTAATGCGGCGGTTTCCGTGCGCAAAATCCGCTTGCCCAATAAGACTTCGGTGAAGCCTTGACGGACGGTTTCGGCGATTTCCTGTTCCGACAAACCGCCTTCCGAACCGATTAGCAAACGCACGCCCGCTTGCGGAATGTTCGGCAAGGTGCGAATGGAATAGGCGGCGCGCGGATGTAAATTCAGTTTTAACGCACCGTCCTGTTCTGCACACCAATCTTGTAATTTCATCATCGGGCGAATTTGCGGCACGATATTTCTGCCGCATTGTTCGCAGGCGGCGATGGCGATTTTCTGCCATTGCTGGATTTTTTTCTCCATTCGTTCCGCGTCCAATTTCACGCCGCAGCGTTCCGACCACAAAGGCGTGATGACATTCACGCCCAATTCGACGGATTTTTGTATGGTGAATTCCATTCGTTCGCCGCGCGAAATCACTTGCCCTAAATGAATCGCCAACGGACTTTCGCGATCCGCTTCTTCCGACGACAAAATATCAACCTCAACGGATTTTTTGCCGACTTGACTGATGACTGCGTGATAAATATGGTTGCTGCCGTCGAATAATTCAAGCGCATCGCCCGCTTGCATTCGCAACACGCGACCGACGTGATTCGCCGCATCGTCGCTTAAACGGCAAGTGCGAAGATTGATTAAAGCATCGGGATGATAAATTCGTGGTATTCTCATTATTTTTCCGAGTGATTAGATTTTCCTATATCATAACAGAAATAAAAATGCGGTGAAAAATTTCACCGCACTTTGGCTGATTGATTACGTTATTTAATAACGGTAATTGTCCATTTCGCGTCGTTGATTTGTTCGAAATCGGTGACTTCGTAGCCTTCTTCCGCCGCCCAGTTCGGAATGGCTTCGGTGGCTTGAGTGCAATCGAATTCGATAATCAATCCGTCGCCTTTATTTAATGTTGCCATCGCTTGTTTTGCTTCGACTAACGGGAACGGGCAAACCAAGCCCGCAGTTTCTAATTTTACTAACATTGTTGTTTTCCTTTTTATTTTGTTTGTTGCATTATGCCGTTGTTAGGCGTTGCGGTCTAATAATGGTGAAATAGGCGGCAACCCAAGTGCCGGCAATCATTATCGGCAAAGATAACCAACCTTGCCAAGAGAAAAATGCGGTTTCCACCAAGCCGTTGCCGATTGAACAACCGCCGGCAAGGGTGGCGCCGATGCCCATTAACACACCGCCGACGGCACTGCGTAAGATCGTGGTGACATCCGGTACGCGGAAACGGAATTCATTGCTGGCTTTCGCCGCGATAAAGGATCCGAGGAAAATGCCCAATACCAAAAAGACGCCCCAGTTGATGAATTTATCATCGCCGGTAATCAAATATTGCATAATATTGGCAGACGGACCGGTGATGCCCAAACCGAATTCGCGCCCGGTCGCCACGCTTAACGGCCACGCGGCAAGCGCGATTAAGCCCACCAATACGGCGGTGACGAAAGGATCCCAGCGTTTTTCGAATAAAATATGGCTTAAGCCGGTTTTCTTCGGTTTTAACGCCGCGATTTTCAATTTCGGTTTGCGTAACTGTTTGAAAACATAAAATAAAGTGACCGCACTTAACAGCGCCACCAACCACCAAGGCGAAATGCCGAAACTGCCGTAAATAGTGGAATGTTCGATATTAATATCGCGCAAGGTGCTATTGAACGAACCGAGCGGACCGGTGCGCATCATTGCGCTTAGCAACATATAAGTGAACAACGCCACCCAGCTACCGATTAAACCTTCGCCGGCGCGATACCAAGTGCCGGTGGCGCAACCGCCCGCCAACACAATGCCGATACCGAATAAAAACGCGCCGATTACTACGGCGAAGAACGCCAAATTTTCCGCCGGTTCGACGCTAAGCACGCCGAATTCTTTCAACGCGAAAAAGCCGACGGATTGTACGCTGATGGCGATTAATAAAGCGATAAACATTTTATTGCTTTTGGTGACATAAAGATCGCGAAATGCGCCGGTGATACAAAAGCGTCCGCGCTGCATCACAAAACCGAGCAACAGCCCGCATAAAAGTCCCGTTAAAATCATAAACATATCCTTATGAGAGAAGAAAAAAGGAGTTCATTATTCATAAGAATTCGAGCGTAATCCAATAACTTTTTTTCCGGAAATATGCTTCTTAGTTATTAGGGCTTGTTGAGCTTT
>NZ_PHGZ01000022.1 GCF_002795405.1 Caviibacterium pharyngocola
CAAAATATTTGAGGTTGTATGGTTAAGTGACTAAGCGCACAAGGTGGATGCCTTGGCAATCAGAGGCGAAGAAGGACGTGCTAATCTGCGAAAAGCTTGGATGAGTTGATAAGAAGCGTTTAATCCAAGATATCCGAATGGGGAAACCCAGTGGGTGAAGAACCCACTATCCTTATCTGAATTCATAGGATAAGGAGGCAAACCGGGAGAACTGAAACATCTAAGTACCCCGAGGAAAAGAAATCAACCGAGATTTTGTGAGTAGCGGCGAGCGAAAGCGAAAGAGCCTGTGAGTGATAGCGACAGAGACAGAGGAATGTGTTGGGAAGCACAGCGATACAGGGTGATAGCCCCGTACTTGAAGTCCGTGTTGTGGTACTAAGCTAACGAAAAGTAGGGCGGGACACGAGAAATCCTGTTTGAAGAAGGGGGGACCATCCTCCAAGGCTAAATACTCCTGATTGACCGATAGTGAACCAGTACTGTGAAGGAAAGGCGAAAAGAACCCCGGCGAGGGGAGTGAAATAGAACCTGAAACCTTGTGCGTACAAGCAGTGGGAGCCCGTAAGGGTGACTGCGTACCTTTTGTATAATGGGTCAGCGACTTATATTTTGTAGCGAGGTTAACTGAATAAGGGAGCCGAAGGGAAACCGAGTCTTAACTGGGCGGATAGTTGCAAGGTATAGACCCGAAACCCGGTGATCTAGCCATGGGCAGGTTGAAGGTTGGGTAACACTAACTGGAGGACCGAACCGACTAATGTTGAAAAATTAGCGGATGACTTGTGGCTGGGGGTGAAAGGCCAATCAAACCGGGAGATAGCTGGTTCTCCCCGAAATCTATTTAGGTAGAGCCTTGAGCGGACACCTTCGGGGGTAGAGCACTGTTTCGGCTAGGGGGCCATCCCGGCTTACCAACCCGATGCAAACTGCGAATACCGAAGAGTGATACTCAGGAGACACACGGCGGGTGCTAACGTCCGTCGTGGAGAGGGAAACAACCCAGACCGCCAGCTAAGGTCCCAAAGTCTAAATTAAGTGGGAAACGAAGTGGGAAGGCTTAGACAGCTAGGATGTTGGCTTAGAAGCAGCCACCATTTAAAGAAAGCGTAATAGCTCACTAGTCGAGTCGGCCTGCGCGGAAGATGTAACGGGGCTCAAATATAGCACCGAAGCTGCGGCATCAGTAGAAATACTGTTGGGTAGGGGAGCGTTGTGTAAGCGGATGAAGGTGAATCGAGAGGTTTGCTGGACGTATCACAAGTGCGAATGCTGACATAAGTAACGATAAAACGAGTGAAAAACTCGTTCGCCGGAAGACCAAGGGTTCCTGTCCAACGTTAATCGGGGCAGGGTGAGTCGGCCCCTAAGGCGAGGCTGAAAAGCGTAGTCGATGGGAAACGGGTTAATATTCCCGTACTTGTAATAGATGCGATGTGGGGACGGAGAAGGTTAGGTAAGCAGACTGTTGGATGTCTGTTTAAGCCGGTAGGTGGGTGTTTTAGGCAAATCCGAAACACCTTAACACCGAGAAGTGATGACGAGTCTCTAAGGAGATGAAGTTACCGATACCACGCTTCCAGGAAAAGCCACTAAGCTTCAGTCTATTATAAACCGTACTGAAAACCGACACAGGTGGTCAGGTAGAGAATACTCAGGCGCTTGAGAGAACTCGGGTGAAGGAACTAGGCAAAATAGCACCGTAACTTCGGGAGAAGGTGCGCTTACCGTAATTGTAGTCCCTTGCGGACGAAGGTGAAGTAAGTCGAAGATACCAGCTGGCTGCAACTGTTTATTAAAAACACAGCACTCTGCAAACACGAAAGTGGACGTATAGGGTGTGATGCCTGCCCGGTGCTGGAAGGTTAATTGATGGTGTTATCGCAAGAGAAGCACCTGATCGAAGCCCCAGTAAACGGCGGCCGTAACTATAACGGTCCTAAGGTAGCGAAATTCCTTGTCGGGTAAGTTCCGACCTGCACGAATGGCATAATGATGGCCAGGCTGTCTCCACCCGAGACTCAGTGAAATTGAAATCGCCGTGAAGATGCGGTGTACCCGCGGCTAGACGGAAAGACCCCGTGAACCTTTACTATAGCTTGACACTGAACATTGAATTTTGATGTGTAGGATAGGTGGGAGGCAGTGAAGCAGTGACGCCAGTCATTGTGGAGCCATTGTTGAAATACCACCCTTTAACGTTTGATGTTCTAACGAAGATTACGGAACGTGGTCTCGGACAGTGTCTGGTGGGTAGTTTGACTGGGGCGGTCTCCTCCCAAAGAGTAACGGAGGAGCACGAAGGTTTGCTAATGACGGTCGGACATCGTCAGGTTAGTGCAATGGTATAAGCAAGCTTAACTGCGAGACGGACAAGTCGAGCAGGTGCGAAAGCAGGTCATAGTGATCCGGTGGTTCTGAATGGAAGGGCCATCGCTCAACGGATAAAAGGTACTCCGGGGATAACAGGCTGATACCGCCCAAGAGTTCATATCGACGGCGGTGTTTGGCACCTCGATGTCGGCTCATCACATCCTGGGGCTGAAGTAGGTCCCAAGGGTATGGCTGTTCGCCATTTAAAGTGGTACGCGAGCTGGGTTTAGAACGTCGTGAGACAGTTCGGTCCCTATCTGCCGTGGGCGTTGGATGATTGGTTGGGGCTGCTCCTAGTACGAGAGGACCGGAGTGGACGCACCGCTGGTGTTCCGGTTGTGTCGCCAGACGCATTGCCGGGTAGCTAAGTGCGGAAGAGATAAGTGCTGAAAGCATCTAAGCACGAAACTTGCCAAGAGATGAGTCATCCCTGACTTTAAGTCAGTAAGGGTTGTTTAAGACTACGACGTAGATAGGTGCGGTGTGTAAGTGTAGTGATACATTGAGCTAACGCATACTAATTGCCCGAGAGGCTTAACCATACAACCTCAAGTGTTTTGGGTTGAGGTTGTAAGATAAAGCGACTAAACAAAGAGAAAACCAAAAGACAAAATAAAGAAAATCAAAGAATCAGAATTTAGCTTGTTTCGAATTTAA
>NZ_PHGZ01000023.1 GCF_002795405.1 Caviibacterium pharyngocola
CTTGCAAGATCTTTTTATATCAAATGCTCTCGATCGCTTTTTTCTTAATCAAATCGCTTTAATCCGACTAAAAACAGCGCAATTTATGGCTAATGAATCATCGCTTTAATTGCTCGGCAAATTTTTTTACGTTTTCCCAGTTCGTATATTCGATTTCTTTGCTCGGATCCGTCTCACCACCGGTGGTTTTCATAATGAACCGAATCATTGTTCGATCAAAAAACGAATAGCGTGGATAAAATAACGCACCGGCAAACACCGCGCATAAATACGGTTTCCAACTGATGCGCTGTAAAAATTTTCTGACATATACGTTCGTTTCCGGCGTATCTTTCCCCGATTTTCTCGCGGTTAAATTCACGCCGAAAAACGCACAAGGTTTTGCATTTAAAAGTGCGGTATGTTTTTCGATAAAATCATAAAGTCGGCGATCAAAATGCCCATAACGAATCGACGCACCGATAAGGATTTTCTCCGCCTCGCAAAGCGTCGATTCAGAAACTTCATAGAGAGATTGAACCGCCGCATCTTCCACAAATTCTCTTGCAATAAAGTTCGCAATTTTCTTCGTTTGACCGTCTCGGGTCGAATATAAAATCAATATTTTCATCTTATGCTTTCCAGAATGCCGGACTAAACAATACAAGTAAGGTAAAGATTTCTAACCGCCCGCACACCATCGCAATGGTCAAAATCCACTTCGCACTATCCGGAATCGCAACGACATTGCTGCTCACACCGCCTAATCCCGGCCCTAAATTATTCAAGCACGCCAATACGGCATTGAACGCATCAAAAGGCGCCACACCACAAGCGATCACACCGAGCAAGCAAATCGCAAACACCAATAAATAGGCGGAAAAAAACGCCCAAATGCTCCCGATAACCCGCTCATCCAAAATTTTATTTCCCCATTTTATCGGATACACCAAATTCGGATGAATAAAGCGTTTCAATTCTCGTCGTCCTTGCAAATAAAGCACCAATACGCGTGCAACCCGTAATCCTCCGCCGACGGAACCTGCGCAACCGCCGACAAATGACGCCATAATTAATAACATCGGCACAAACGCCGGCCAATGTGAAAAATCCGATGTAGTGTAACCGGTCGTCGTCGAAATGGAGACAGCCTGAAAAATCACTTGTTCGATATTTTTGAGGTTATCGGAAAAGTAATCTTCTCCAATCAACACCGCCGAACAGACTAAAACCAGCCCGATTTGAATACGGATAAAAAAACGAAATTCCGGATCGCGTAAATAAATTTTCACCACATTGCCTTTGCCCATTTCCGAAAACGCACGAAAATGCAACGCAAAGTTACAAGCGGAAATTAATAAGAAAAAAACCGTAATCAGATTAATCGTCGAACTATCGAAATAGCCCATACTGGCATCGTGAGTAGAAAAACCGCCGATCGACACTGTTGAAAAACTATGTGTAATGGCGTCAAACGGCGTCATTCCCGCCAACCAATACGCCAAGGCGCAAAGTGCGGTCAAAAAAGAATAAATAAACCACAGGGCTTTTGCTGTTTCCGCAATTCTCGGACGCATTTTTTGATCTTTCATCGGTCCAGACATTTCCGCACGATACAGCTGCATTCCGCCAATCCCCAATAACGGAATAATAGCTATCGCCAAAACGATGATTCCCATACCGCCCAACCATTGCAATAATTGGCGATAAAATAAAATGGCTTTAGGCAATTCGTCCAACCCGACAATCGCCGTCGCACCAGTTGTCGTTAATCCGGAAAATGCCTCAAAAAACGCCGCACTTAAGCTTAATTGCGGATGTTCGAACAGCATAAACGGCAATGTTGCCAAACTGCCCAACACCACCCAAAAGGCAACAACAATTAAAAAACCCTCGCGAGAACGTAATTCTTCCTTATGAAGATGGCAAGACCACCATAAAATCGTTCCGACAACCAAACTGATCGCAAAAGACTGCATAAACGCCTTACCGCCGCCGTCACCATACATCAACGCAACAAACGCAGGCGCTAACATCGTCACCGAAAAACACATTACTAAAATGCCGACAATGCGAACAATAGATAATATATGCACAATTTCTCTCTTACTCGATAGCCTTCAAAATCAACCGTCCGGCGGATCGATCCGTTAATTCCCGTCTGAATGACGCTAGTTTATCATCACTTACACCGAACTCAAACCGCACATTCGCTTGAAAGTCCTGCGCATTAATCACCACATTATATTTCTCGCACAACTGTGCAATCCAATTTGCTTGCGCATAATCGCAGTCCAACAGATAACGCCCGCGCTCCACTTTTAAGACGACTTCCAACTGATTCAACGCCTGCTGAACACCGTTTCCATAAGCACGCACCAATCCGCCCGTGCCTAATAAAATACCACCATAATAACGCACCACCACTGCACTAATTTCACCGATTCCGCTACCGAGTAATGCATTTAGCATCGGTTTTCCCGCCGTACCGGCAGGTTCACCGTCATCGGAAAAACCGAATTCTTGCGAATTGTTCGGTTGCGCCGCCACCGCCGCCCAACAGTGATGACGTGCATTCGGATGCAACGCCTTAATTTCCTGCCAAAAGGATTTCGCCTGCGCCAAGCCTTCCGTATGATGCACATAAGTAATAAAACGGCTTTTCTTAATTTCTTCTTCAAAAATCACCGCACTTTTCGGGATAAAATATTCCATTCTTTTTTCTTTTTGACCACGATCCGATTGAGCGGTATTATACGCACAAAACGAATCAATCCACCAATATACAATGAACGAAATCACCATCCACAGCACGCTTGACACCCTCGGACTACGCTGTCCGGAACCGGTAATGCTGGTACGAAAACACATCCGCAAAATGCAAAACGGCGAAATATTACTCCTCCTCGCCGACGATCCCGCCACCAGCCGCGACATCCCTGCATTCTGTCAATTTATGGATCATACGTTAATAAAAAGCGAAACGGAACAGGTCCCGTTTCGGTATTGGGTGATGAAAGGGAAAGAATAACTAGATAAGCAAAATTTCTTTTATTACTTAATGCTTTTTTAAAAAACGTCATTTCAAAAATAATTAAATAGGACTTATAAGCTAAATATATAGACTATTCTGCTGTAAATTTATAATGTGATCCAGATCTAATATTTTTACTATTAAACCCTTTAATATGTCCTCGCTGTTGAAATGTAGTGTGTCATTAGCAAACATAGTCTATTGATTTTATTAAACTTTTACATCTAATGAGGGCGTAGGTATGAAATTAACTAAAAGAACATTTCTCAAATCTATCATTGCGGCGTCTATTTTTATGGTCACAGGATTAGCAGCTAATCCTGTATATTCTAGCTCATCCGATACAATGAAATTAGGCTATCTAGTCAAACAGCCTGAAGAACCTTGGTTCCAAACGGAATGGGCATTTGCTGATAAAGCAGCAAAAGATATTGGTAATGTTCAAATCATTAAAATTGCCGTGCCGGATGGTGAAAAAACACTAAATGCCATCGACAACCTTGCGGCAAGTGGTGCAAAAGGCTTTGTGATCTGTACACCTGACCCAAGATTAGGCCCTGCAATTATGGCGAAAGCGCGTTCTTATGATCTCAAAGTTATTGCGGTTGACGATCAATTCCTCAATGCTGCTGGTGAACCGATGACGAATGTGCCATTAATTATGATGGCTGCGACTGAAATTGGTGAACGTCAAGGCCAAGAATTATATAAAGAAATGCAAAATCGTCATTGGGATGTTAAAGATACCGCTGTTTTGGCAATTACTGCAGATGAACTAGACACAGCTCGTCGTCGTACCGAAGGTTCTATTTCCGCATTAATTAAAGCAGGATTCCCAGAAAAACAAATTTATAAATCACCAACTAAAAGTAACGATATTCCGGGCGCTTTGGATGCAGCAAATTCTATGTTGGTTCAACATCCTGAAGTAAAAAATTGGCTTATCGTCGGAATGAATGACAATACAGTTTTAGGTGGTGTACGCGCAACTGAAGGTCAAGGCTTTAAACCTGAAAATGTTGTCGGTATCGGTATTAACGGCGTTGATGCAGTCAACGAACTTTCTAAACCAAATCCAACCGGCTTCCTTGGTTCATTGTTACCAAGTCCAGACGTTCACGGTTATCGTAGTACTGAAATGCTTTATAAGTGGGTTAAAGACGGCGTTGAACCGGAAAAATACATTGCCGTACAAGACGTTGTATTCTTGAAACGCGATAATTTTAAAGAAGAACTTGCGAAAAAAGGCTTATAACTTTTTATTTCCTATCTCTGTTGGTATTTAGCGATTAAATACCAACAGCCTTTCCGAATATAGTCTGAAAAGAGGAGTTCAATATGCAAATTCCCTATTTAGAATTTGATAATATCAGCAAATCTTTCCCCGGCGTCAAAGCATTACAAAATGTATCATTTAAATGTTACGAAGGGAAAGTACACGCATTAATGGGTGAAAATGGTGCGGGCAAGTCAACATTATTAAAAATTCTAAGCGGAAACTACTTACCGACCGAGGGCAAATTGCATATCGGCGGTAGAACGCTCACATTTAAGAATACCAAAGAAGCATTACTGGCGGGTATTGCTATCATTTATCAAGAATTAAATATTGTGCCAGAAATGACCGTTGCTGAAAATCTATGCTTAGGTCAATTACCAAGTTCCTTTGGGATCGTTGATAGAAAAGAACTCACCGAGAGAACAACGCAATATCTTAAAAAACTAGAGTTGGATATCTCGCCTGATACCCCACTAAAAGAGCTTTCTATCGGGCAATGGCAAATGATCGAAATTGCTAAGGCATTAAGTCGCGGCGCAAAAATTATTGCTTTTGACGAGCCGACAAGCAGCTTATCAGCACCTGAAATAGAAAAATTATTTCAAGTGATTAATGAATTAAAAGCAGAAGGCAAAGTGATTCTTTATGTGTCACATCGTATGGAAGAAATTTTTCGGATCAGTGATGAAATAACCGTATTAAAAGACGGTCAATTTGTCGAAACCTTCTCAGATCTTAGCAAAATTAATAACGATATTCTTGTACGCAGTATGGTCGGTCGCAACTTAGGTGATATCTATAATTACCGTCCGCGAGAAATTGGTGAAAATCGTCTAAAAATCACCGCACTTTCTGGCACAAAACTAAAAGGTGAATTTAATTTAGATGTTAAGGCTGGCGAAATTCTTGGATTATTCGGGCTCGTCGGTGCAGGACGTTCGGAACTGTTCAAAGTTATTTTCGGCGCAGATCCAATCACAAAAGGTAAAATTGAACTGGATGGGCACCCAATAAAAATTACAAAACCTAAAGACGCTATTGAACAAGGTATTGTGCTTTGTCCGGAAGATCGTAAAAAAGAAGGCATTATTCCAACCGCCACCGTTGGGGAGAATATTAATATTAGCGCTAGACGTGCTCATAATTTCTTCAAGTTTATTATCAATGAGAAATGGGAGCGAGAAAATGCCGAGAAACAACGCAAACAGATGAATGTTAAAACGCCTTCTATAGAACAATTAATTGTCAATTTATCCGGTGGGAATCAACAAAAAGCTATTTTAGGACGTTGGTTATCAGAAGACATTAAAGTGCTTTTATTAGATGAACCGACTCGCGGTATTGATGTCGGTGCAAAATCCGAAATATACGATCTGATCTTCAAATTAGCCGATGAAAAACTCGCAATCATTGTAATTTCCAGTGATTTACCTGAAGTTATCGGGCTATCTGATCGCATAATGGTTATGCGAGCACAGAAAATAACAGGCATTGTCGAACGTGAAAATGCAACCGAAGAAAAAATTTTAAAACTTGCAATGGTCGAAAACAAAACGGCTTAAATGGGAGAATAGAATATGAGCAATACTAATTCAACACAAAAAAATAACGTCAGCATACTCAGTCAAATTTGGAATTCTTATGGAATGTTGTTGATCTTTTTTGTTATTTTTATCGGTTCTTGTATTTTCATTCCTAACTTCGCAACCGTCATCAATATGAAAGGTCTCGGATTATCGATCTCAATGAGTGGAATGGTCGCTTGCGGAATGTTATTTTGCCTCGCTGCCGGTGAAATTGACTTATCCGTCGCCTCCGTGATTGCTTGCGCGGGTGTTGTTACCGCCGTTGTTCTCAATGCCACACAGAGCATTTTTCTCGGCGTATCTGCTGGATTATCTTTAGGTGCATTAATCGGACTACTAAACGGATTTGTTATTGCCAAGCTCAAAATTAACTCACTTATTACTACCCTTGCAAGTATGCAAATTGCCCGTGGTCTAGGCTATATCATTTCAGACGGGAAAGCGGTTGGTATCACAACAGAAGAATTTTTTGATTTAGGTTATCAAACTGTTTTTGGGATCCCTTTGCCAATTTTGTTTACTATCATTTGTATTGGTATTTTTGGCTTCTTACTTAGTCGAACTACTTATGGTCGCAACACCCTAGCGATCGGTGGTAATGAAGAAGCCTCTCGTTTAGCGGGTATCAACGTTGATCGAACCAAACTTATCATTTTTGTTGTATCAGGTCTTGTTTCTGCATTAGCCGGCGTAATTCTTGCGGCACGAATGACTAGCGGACAACCGATGACCTCTATCGGGTTTGAATTAGTTGCCATTTCAGCCTGTGTATTAGGCGGAGTGTCATTAAACGGTGGTGTTGCAAAAATTTCTTTCATTATCGCTGGTGTGCTAATTTTAGGTACCATTGAAAATGCAATGAATTTATTAAATATTTCACCATTTGCTCAATACGTTGTAAGAGGATTAATTTTGCTAATTGCCGTGATTTTTGATAAATATAAACAAAAATTTATCAACGCATAATTCCAAAATCTATGGCAAAAAAAGAGATGAATAAACAATCCAATCCATTATTACCCGGCTATAACTTCGGCGCCTATTTAGTTGCCGGTTGTACACCGATAGAAAAAGGGAAAGAATTAGATTTCACAATTAATCGCCCTAATGGAATGAAAGGATACATTATTAATCTCACCATCAAAGGAAAAGGCACCGTATTCAGCGGAAAGAATGCATTCGATTGTTCTGTCGGCGATCTATTGCTTTTCCCGCCAAGTGCGGTGCATTATTATCATCGTTCTATTGAGGCGGAAACTTGGTTCCACCAATGGATTTATTTTCGCCCACGAGCATTATGGTCCGATTGGTTAGCTTGGACAGACACTCTCAATCACGTCGGGCGATTGAAAATTCCTTCTCAAGAAATTTATCAGGATTTTCTCAATCTATTTCAACAAATAGAAAGAGAATATAATTCGGGCGATTTATTTTCAGAAGAAATGTCGATGTGTTTATTAGAACAACTGTTAATAAAGTGTTTTAAGCTTGATCCGTCCAACAAACAGCGATTACTGGATCCTCGTATCTTATCCGCTTGCCATTTTATTACGGATAATCTGGATAAAAATCATAAAATCTCAGAAATTGCAGATCATATTCATATGTCACCCTCTCGATTAGCGCACTTATTTTCCTTGCAAGTTGGCAGTAGCATCATAAAATGGCGAGAAGAACAACGAATGATAAAAGCGCAACATTTATTACATACTTCCGGCGCGCCAATTTACCATATTGCACGCCAATTAGGTTATGATGATCAACTCTATTTTTCTCGCCTTTTTAAACGTTATACCGGACTAAACCCTTCAAATTATCGCAATTCAAGATAGAATCCTTTTGATTTTAAAGAAAAAATTTTCTTATTATCAATGACAATATTCTTATTATGTACAATAAATAAGATCTCATTCTCAAATTAGATTTCATAGCTGTTTTATCCATATAAATAGCATATTCCACTCTAACACTTTCAGTCAATCCGAATTAATATGGCTCCAATTTCAATTCAAAAGCATAGCAATACCTTTAATTTGAAAGGGGGAGAAATATGCAATCTATCAAACAAATTATTACAAGTGGAAAAACCTGTATCGGCATTGAATTCGGTTCAACTCGAATTAAAGCAGTCTTAATCGATCACCAAGGAAATATTCTAGCCAGTGGCAATTTTAACTGGGAAAATCAATTCGTTAACGGAATATGGACCTATGATCTAAACCAAATTTGGTTGGGGTTGCAGCAAGCTTATCAGGCATTGACCCAAAATGTGCTGGAAATCTACGAAACCCATATTACCCAAGTCAGCTCAATCGGGATTAGTGGAATGATGCACGGTTATATGCCGTTTGACAGTCACGGAAATTTACTAACTCCTTTTCGTACTTGGCGTAATAATATTACTTCCGATGCAGCGAAAAAATTGACCGCACTTTTCAATTACAACATTCCTCAGCGTTGGAGCATTGCCCATTTATACCAAGCCATTCTGAATCAGGAAGATCATATTTCACAAATAGATTACTTCACTACTTTAGCCGGTTATGTTCATTGGAAATTAACCGGAGAAAAAGTACTCGGCATCTGTGAAGCATCGGGAATGTTTCCGATTGATACACAAACGCAAAATTACGATGCAGCAATGATCGCTAATTTTAACCAACTTATTGAGGAAAATCACTTTCCTTGGACGCTCAATCAAATTCTACCTAAAGTGCTACCTGCCGGAAAAATTGCAGGGAAACTCACTGCTGAAGGAGCAAAATTATTAGACCCAAGCGGTTATTTACAATCCGGCATAAAGTTCTGCCCACCGGAAGGCGATGCAGGAACGGGAATGATCGCAACAAATAGTATTAAAGAAACAACCGGAAATATTTCAGCCGGCACGTCTGCTTTTGCAATGATTGTATTGGAAAAAAGTTTATCTCGCGTTTATGAACAATTAGATATAGTGACAACACCGACTGGTAAATTAGTCGCAATGGCTCACGCCAATAACTGCACAACAGATATTAATGTTTGGATAAAACTATTATCGGAATCATTACATTGTTTCGGCGTAACACTTCCTGCCGATAAGATCTATGAAACCTTATTCAATAAAGCACTAGAAGGTGAGAAAGATTGTGGTGGATTGCTTTCTTATGGTTTCTATTCAGGTGAACACAGTGTCGATTTACCCAATGGCTGCCCAGTATTTTTACATCCCACCGACAGTCATTTTAGTCTGGCAAACTTTATGCGAACCCACCTTTATTCCGCTTTTGGGGCGATGAAATTAGGTATGGATATTCTTATTCAACAAGAAAAAATCACAATTTCTAAAATTGTTGCACACGGTGGCATTTTCAAAACACCTAATGTGGCTTCCGGTATTTTAGCCGCAGCACTAAATGTTCCTATCGCCGTAATGAGCACTGCTAGTGAGGGAGGCGCTTGGGGAATTGCATTATTAGCTGGGTATCTTGAAATGAGTGACGATATTTCCTTAACACAATATTTGGATGAAATCATTTTTAAGCATACCGACATTTCAATTAATCAACCAGAACCAAGCACAGTTCAAGGTTACGAACGTTTTATACAAGGTTACAAGCAAAATATCTCTGTTGCAAAAGAAGCGGCAAGAATTTATTCCAACACCTAAATTTAGAACAGTATGGGAGAACACTTATGGAATTCATTAAAACACTTGAGGTTTGGTTTGTCGTCGGTAGCCAACATCTCTATGGGCAAGACGCATTAAAACAAGTTGAACAAAATGCCGAGCAAATTACCAATTATTTGAATCAACAAAATCCATTTATTCAAATTAAATTAAAGCCGCTTGCTACAAGTTCAAGCGAGATTTTGTCTATCTGCCAAGCTGCAAATAACGAAGATAAATGCGTTGGATTAATTGCTTGGATGCATACTTTCTCACCGGCGAAAATGTGGATTGCTGGCTTATCTCAATTAAATAAACCTCTTCTACAATTTCATACACAATTCAATCAATTCATTCCATGGAATGATATTGATATGGATTATATGAATTTGCATCAAACTGCTCACGGTGATCGCGAATTTGGTTTTATCGCTGCTCGCTTACGCAAACCAAGAACTATCGTCGTAGGTCATTGGCAAAGCCAATCCGTTCAACAAAAACTCGATCGTTGGATGCGTGTAACTGCAGCGATCTATGACCAAAAACATCTTAAAATTGCGCGCTTCGGTGATAATATGCGCGAAGTTGCCGTGACCGAAGGAGACAAAGTAGAAGCTCAAATCAAGTTCGGCTACAGCGTAAACGGCTATGGTGTCTATCAATTAGTTAATGCCATAAATCAAGTTTCAGAAGAAGATATTGCCTCTCTCATACAAGAATACGAACGCGAATACCAACTTTCTGATGCATTAAAAGAAAATGGAGAAAAACGCACCGCACTTTTTGACAGCGCACGTATTGAATTGGGACTAAAAGCCTTTTTACAAAAAGGTGGATTCAATGCATTTACCGATACTTTTGAGAATTTAAACGGCTTAAAACAACTTCCGGGATTACCAGTTCAACGTTTAATGCAACAAGGTTATGGCTTCGGGGCTGAAGGAGACTGGAAAACAGCAGCGTTGGTTCGCGCCCTTAAAGTAATGAGTTTCGGTTTACCGAAAGGGACTTCTTTTATGGAAGATTATACCTATAACCTAGACGAAAATAACGAAGTCGTTTTAGGCGCACATATGCTAGAAGTTTGTCCATCAATCGCACAAGAAAAACCAATTCTGGACATTAAGCCCTTAGGTATCGGCGGAAAAGAAGATCCAACTCGTCTAATTTTTACCGCTAAATCCGGACCGGCTATAAATACAACGATTGTGGATATGGGAAATCGTTTCCGAATGATTGTCGCCGATTTGGAAGCGATAGAAAAACCTCAAGCAATGCCTAACTTACCGGTAGGTCACGCTTTTTGGAAACTACAACCGAATTTTGATATCGGAACACAAGCGTGGGTAACTGCAGGCGGGGCACATCATAGTGTATTCAGCTTAGATATTGATGCAGAAATGCTACGCATTTTTGCAGAATTTTTTGATATTGAATTTATTCACATCAATAAAAATACTGAACTGGCAACATTGAAAAATGAACTCCGTTGGAATGAATCCGCCTATCGATAAAGAGGTTACACAATGTTAGACACACTTAAGCAGCAAGTGTTAGAAGCAAACTTAGCGCTTCCAGCACATCATCTTGTTACGTTTACTTGGGGCAACGTCAGTGCAATCGATCGAGAAAGCAATCTTGTGGTAATCAAACCTTCTGGTGTTGAGTATGACAAGATGACCGTTGGTGATATGGTGGTTGTTGACTTATGCAGTGGAAATATAGTTGAGGGCGATAAAAAGCCCTCATCAGACACACCAACACACTTAGAACTCTATCGACAATTTCCAACTATAGGCGGTATCGTCCATACACATTCTCGACACGCGACGATTTGGGCACAAGCAGGTCAAGATATTATCGCCGCCGGTACCACACACGCCGATTATTTTTATGGTACGATTCCTTGTACAAGAAGAATGAGCGAAAATGAAATTGATGGCGAATATGAACGAGAAACCGGAAAAGTCATTGTAGAAACTTTCTTAACACGGAAAATTTCGCCCAATGATATTCCCGCTGTTTTAGTTAATTCTCACGGACCGTTCGCTTGGGGAACAAATGCTGAAAATGCTGTTCACAATGCGGTTGTATTAGAAGAAATCGCTTATATGAATCTTTTCACTCGCCAACTTCAACCTGATTTGCAACCAATGCAACAAATTTTATTAAATAAGCACTATCTGCGAAAACACGGCAAAAATGCTTATTATGGGCAATAAGTAAATATTGTCGATAATATTCAAAAACGTACTATGAAACATCAACATATAGTCTAATAAGCAACTGATCAAAATTCATTTACATAGCTACGACGAAAAAAGTAAAATAATTTTGATCAGTTCTCAAAAATTGGATGTTTAGTCTAACTTTTTTGAGAAAGGGGTGTACCTAACTGGTATTTATTAAAACGCCCCTATCACTCCAATGTTTTTATCACAGTAAAGACGGCTGAAAATCAAGATTTTACTACAAACGCAAAATCTTTTACAACGCCAACATTTGGATAGTAAAATCAACTATTTCCTCACATTCGCCGTTAAACTTTCAAAGCAATTTACTGGTGAACCAAACCCATCAAAAAATTATCAGTTACCAAAGAGATTGCAAGATTATATGACATAGCTTATAGTCCTCACTAATTCAATTAAAAAGGTGTGTATACTTAAATTCATTGATAATGTGTATCTCTTGAACGGTGGTATTATGATTGCTGTTGCCTTATTTATTGGTGTATTTATTTATCCGACGATTGCTACTATCGTTATTTTACAGCCTTACTTGGCTTATTCGCTAACGGATTAGAAAAATTCGGCATTCAACAGTGGATAGATAAGAAATATGTCAAAACAATGCAAACCATTCCGAGTTCCGAGTGTTAATGCGCTGCGTAAAGCCTTTAAAGCTATAAAATAAATCGCATAATAACAACAAAACCACTACCGCCATATCCAATGTGTTAAGTTGACCTTCCCTTTTGTATCTCAACTAAGTCAGTTTACACTTTTTTAATCGCCCAAGAAGTAATTTTAACATTGAAAAATCACCTATGATTTATGAACTACGAACAAAACTTAATTATAAAATTCGCTATACCACTATCAACACTAATCCGATAGAAATCAGTGTGATTGTCACACCGGATTTTAATGGTTACAATCAAGGTGGAAACGAATGCACTGTATTTGATTTTCTAGCTTTATATGAAAAAATGGATAAAAATAGCTCATACTACCCCATTACTTGCGAATGCGGTTTTCCTGACGATGCGGGTATTTATGCGCCTATTTCCCAAAAACTGACCGAGACAGAAATATATTGGGATATTCCTATTACAGACTATCCTTATACACTCAGCCCAGAATATAGTAAATTAGAAAATGGCACATTACGTATTATTTTCAATAAACAGCAATATCAGCAAACGACAAAACAGATAGTTACCTTGCTTAAATCCTTTATTGAAAGCGGCATTGAAATTTCAACAATCAAGGCAGAAGATTTCATCAGTGTTTATAGCGGAGCTAACTACTTCACAGAAGTCATAAACCCCTTGATTATTCAAAATACTCAATTAACTCACATAAAACTCCACGAACTTCATCCTTACGGCGGAATAGATATAGAAAAGATCTTTGACTAAAAAGAGTTTGAGTTGATGATTTGCTCATCAACAAGAACGGGGTTCTAGACCAAAAAATTTGATTACCATTGACTGCAGATATCAATTTTTAAGTTAATTATCTACCCACCTTTTGAAAAATGGATCTCCTTAAAGAAAGGCGAAAGCATAGTTCCCCATTGCTCGACATTTAATTTTAGAAAACGATTTCCTACAATCACGATAAGTAACTGGCGGCTAAGGAAAATTACTTACTGATATTGACCGTGTTACAATACTCAGCTATGCGTAGGTAGCTGGTCGGCTGTCTCGAACAAGAACGGTTCTTCACCTTTGTTTCAACACTCAGCTACGTGTAGGTAGCTGGTTCTTGATATTCTTGACGGCGTTATCTAAATCTGCTTTAATTTTAAGCGATAAAGTTAAATTATCTGACATAGGAGGTGCCTATAATGGTAAATAGAACAAACGATATAATTACCGTCATTGTTTACGCCGTTTTGCTATTGCCGTTTGAAATCGGCTTACTATTTTGGTTATTCGGTGCTGCAACCTTCGTACAAGTGATGTTTTACAGCTTACTTAGCTACGCACTTATCGGCATACTCGCGTTTATTTGGCGCAATCCGTTTCTTTCTCTGCTTGGGTTGTTATTTGCCCTTAACAACTAACGACTGCACTTAGTTTCAACACTCAGCTACGCATAGGTAGCTGGCCGGCAAGTGCATTAATCCCTGACGCCCGACGCTGTTTCAACACTCAGCTACGCATAGGTAGCTGGTAACTCATCGGAATGGCGGTTATCTTGTCAAATGGGTTTCAACACTCAGCTACGCATAGGTAGCTGGTTTCGTTGAGCAAATCAAAGCCGATAATCCCAAAGTTTCAACACTCAGCTACGCATAGGTAGCTGGCAATCCCATTGCTTCTGCTGCAATTTGTTGTTCTTGTTTCAACACTCAGCTACGCATAGGTAGCTGGTATATTCCTCTTTGATCGATGATTTAAGTGAGAGGTTTCAACACTCAGCTACGCATAGGTAGCTAGCTATCAGTGAATATAGCAAACACATCGATGGGGCAGTTTCAACACTCAGCTACGCATAGGTAGCTGGCTTTCGATATGTCTAGTGGCAATCCTACAAGAGATGTTTCAACACTCAGCTACGCATAGGTAGCTGGAATTGATAAAATTCGGTGTTTTCTTCGGATTTATGTTTCAACACTCAGCTACGCATAGGTAGCTGGCTCGGCAGCCACTTCCGTTTTCTCCGCCTGACGTTGTTTCAACACTCAGCTACGCATAGGTAGCTGG
>NZ_PHGZ01000024.1 GCF_002795405.1 Caviibacterium pharyngocola
CTGCTACATAATACCGTTAAATCGTCAACAATTATCCTCTTTGTTTGGTCGAGATACTAAAACCATAGGTAAGCATATTAACAATGTGTTTAGCGAAGGGGAGCTTGAAAAAAGTTCAACTGTCGCAAATTTTGCGATAGTTCAAAATGAAGGTGGTAGAAATGTAGAAAGACAAATTGAATTTTACAATCTTGATGTCATCATTTCCGTCGGTTATCGAGTAAAATCCAAGCAAGGCACGCAATTTCGCATTTGGGCAACACGCATTTTGCGAGATTATCTACTAAAAGGTTATTCCATCAATAACCGAATGAACCGTTTGGAAGATAATCTGGATAAGCTTAATAAAAAAGTGAATGAAATTGACTTACAAATCAATACCCATCTTATCCCAACCCAAGGCGTATTTTTTGACGGACAAATTTTTGATGCTTATGAATTAACGTCCAAAATTATCCGTTCAGCGAAAAAAGAAATTATCTTAATAGACAATTATGTCAATGAAACAACGCTTACCCATTTATCCAAAAAGCAAGCCAATATAAAAGCCATTATATTCACAGCAAAACTAACGAATGAGCTGAAATTAGACATTCAAAAAGCCAACGAACAATACGGCAATTTTGAGCTGAAATCCTTTGCCAAAAGCCACAACCGATTTTTAATTATTGATAATGAAGAAGTCTATCATTTGGGGGCATCGCTGAAAGATTTAGGCAAAAAATGGTTCGCTTTTTCTAAAATGGATAAAAATTCGGTGGCGGAAATTCTTAAGGCAGTAGCCTGTGAGAAATCATTGTGATTTATGACAATTCAAGGCAAATAAAAAACCGCTTGAAATTTCACTTTCAGGCGGTTTTCCGTTAAACGGACAATTATATTTATTTGCCAATCTCTTGAAGTGCGGTCAATAATTTCTCTGGATCTTGGTAGAGGAACTGGTTTGGAATAATGCCCTGTTCTTCGCCTTTATGCAAAATCACATTCGGCACGCCTTGCACTTGGTGAAGGCTTGCAAGCTGTTGCCCCTGTTCAATTTGTTGCTCAACCATTTGCTTGGTGGCTTCCGTTTGGCATAATTCTACTGCCTTGCCTAAACCAAGCATTTCCAGCACTTCAGTAATTACCGCAAAATCCGTGTTATCTCGTCCGCTGATATAACGCACTTCTTGCAACGCATTCAATGCCTTCATCTCTTGCTCAGGTGCAATTTGGCGAACCGCCGCTAAAGCAAGCAAGATGTTGTAACTGTCGAAATTGCTTTCTGTTTCTAAAATATTGTGCAGATAATCTTCGCTAAACTGCTGCCCTGTGAGTTTGTTAATGCGTTGATCGTTTGTCCACGCGTGGTGAGCAAACTCCGCCGTCATTTTGCGACCTGTTCCGCTAAATAAGCCTGTTGGTTGTAATACAAGCGGGTAGTTTTCCGCAATTTTTTGCAAAACCGGTGAAGCCCCATAACACCAACCGCAAAGGGGATCATAAAGGTAAGTGAATTGGATATTTTTGCTTTTCATTTTTATTCCTATTGGTAAATGTGGTTTGATATGGGGCTATTATAGAGAAACAATAATAGGGTCAAGGTAACAATTTAAGCCTAATCATATAGTACAAAATCTTAAATTTGTACTGTTATTGGGATTTTATAGATGACGTTGTCTGTTATCAAAACGGTTTTTTGACTATACTTTTGTTCATTGGCTCGTAGGGCGCACCGGTGTATGTCCGTTGAGGATATATTAATTCAGGCTGACACATCGATCCGCCTCTACATAAACATAAGGAAAAAACAATGAACCCAACAATCGAATTACAATTAAACCACCGCAGTATCCGCCGTTTTAAAGAGCAACCATTAACTCGGGAAGAAGTGGATTTATTGGTTAAAGTGGCGGCAAGTGCTTCAACCAGTAGCTATATGCAAGCCTGTTCGATTATCAGTATTACCGATCCGAAATTAAAACACGAGCTTCATCAAATTGGTGCGCAAGCCTTTGGTAAGCAAGAATATATTCGTGATAACGGGCATTTATTTGTGTTTGTGGCAGATACGGCACGTAATGCGGAAATTGCCGAAGAACAAGGGCAAGAGCCAATTTATCAAGGCAGTGCCGACCGTTTTTTAGCAGCGGTTTATGATGCAACGATTGCCAGCCAAAATTTAGTTGTTGCCGCAGAAAGTTTGGGAATGGGGGTTATCTATTTGGGCAGTATTTTGAATGATACGCAAAAAGTTGTAGAGTTATTACAGCTGCCAAAATACACCTTTCCCGTCTTTGCATTAGCAGTCGGTTATCCTGATCAAACACCGGACGCCAAACCACGTTTACCGGCAGCGATCACGCATATGGAAAACCGTTATGTGCCAATTCGTGAACGTAAAGCAGAATTAGCGGAATACGACCAACAATTAAGCGAATACTATCAAGCTCGTGGCGATAACGCCCGTGCGGAAACTTTCAGCCATATGGCAACGCAATACACCCGCAGCCAATTTGCCAAACGCCCGGATATCGCTAAGGTGATTAAAAGCCAAGGGTTTTTAGGGGAGATTTAGTCGCTGTCGGTTAAGAGCTACAAGTGTTTCATCTTAATTTTTCGATCAGCATCGAAAAAATAAAAAAGAGCGGTCGGATCTTAAAGAAATTTTGCAAATTTCCCTAAAAATCCAACCGCTTACCAACTTAGCGCTGTTCCGCCCTATCCCTATCTTCCTGCGTTACCGAAGTCAATTTCGCTAACTTTGGTGCTAGTCAAGTTTTTAGATCGTCCATTAAGGAATACATCACCGGCACAAAAATTAAGCTTAATAGCGTAGAAGCAATCAATCCGCAAATCACTGCCACCGCCATTGGTGCTCGAAACGCAGCGCCTGATCCGCCTGCAAATACGGCTGGCACCATACCTGCCACCATTGCGATGGTCGTCATAATAATCGGGCGGACACGTTCGCTGCCTGATTGGATTAGGGCGGTGAAACGCTCCATTCCTTGAGCTCGTTTTTCGATCACGAAGTCCACCAGTAAAATTGAGTTCTTAGTTACGATACCCATCAGCATTAAAATCCCAATTACAGACGACATATCCAACGCCGCACCGTAGGCGAGTAAGCCTAATGCCGCACCGCCGATAGAGAGCGGTAGTGCCATTAAAATCGTGAGCGGTTGTAGGAAATCACGGAACAGGATAATCAATACCATCAGCACCATTAAGATACCAAAGCCCATTGCGATTCCGAATTTTTCAAACATCTCGTTCATATATTCGCCGTCGTGCAGGTTTAGCCTTATATTCCCCTTTCCAAATCCCACTCACGCCCGATTTTTTGCACCAATTTCCCCACTTTCTCTGCCATTTCTTCCGCGCTTTCCACACGTCCACGGCGTATCCATTCATCTAACGCCCCAAATACAAAGCCCATAATCAGTGAATTATGATAAGCCGTTTGATTATCCAATTCAGGTTTTGCACCGCAACAAGCGTGAATATAGTTGAGAAAAATATGCGATAAATTATTTTTATATAGCAAATCCACCACATCACCTACTTGGTTGATGGAGTGAAATATCCCTAAAAAGATGTGGTGTGTGTTTTGTTTAATCGCTAATTTTTCTGCCACAAAAGGAAATGTTGTGACTTGCAAATAATCAATCAGCACCGCTTCTTTGCTTTCAAAATGGCGATAAAAAGAAATGCGGCCGACACCTGCCATCGCGGTAATTTCGCTGATGCTGATCTCATCAAATTTTTTGGTTTCAATCAATTTGATTAACGCACCTGCAATGCTTTCTCGCACCACGGTTTTGAGTTTTTTCTTCATAATGTTACAAAAACGCCTTTTTGTTTCAGTTTGGGAAAGGGGGGATTGTTTAATGAAATTCGGCTCTCTATAATGCGCCGCATTGTTACAGATGTAACATATTTTGGAAAGCATTTTTTCTTAACCATAGAAGGATTAACCTTATGAAAAATTTAGTTAAATTAGCGGGTATTAGTGCATTAGCATTTGCTGTAACGGCGTGTGGGCATATGGACAAACAAGAACGCCGTGTTGCAGCAGGGGCAGCAATCGGTGCAGTTGCAGGCTATGCGATTACAGGCGATGCAACAGGTGCAATGGCAGGTGCAGCTGTTGGTGGTGTAGCGGGTAATCAGTACGATCACCACAGAGAAAAGAAAAACCAGTAATATAAAGATAGCCGTTTAAACGATGGTGTTTAAACGGTTTTGTTATTTTCAGAAATGATTAAAAAAGGATCAACAATGAAAAAATGCCTTCTTATCGCTTTAGGCGTGATTACACTTGGTGGCTTAATCGCTTGCTAAGCCCTTGAAAAACTGTTGGCAATTACGGAAGAAAAAATCGCCCAAGTGCAAACCAATTCCCCGCTTGAAAAGCAATATAGCCAAATGGGGAAATATGCAGTTCTATCCGCTAAATTCCCTGCCAATGACAATATTGCTCAAACCTACACCGTGTATTATCCACAAAATGCAGGTAATTATCCGCTTGTGGTTATGGTAAACGGTTCGGGGACGCCTGTTTCCCGTTATGAAGCGGTATTGAAACATTTGGCAAGTTACGGTTTTGTCGTGATTGGCGATGAAAACGGTACAGCGTGGAGCGGTGCAACATCATCTAAAACTTTGGATTTTGCCCTTGCTCAAAATAAAGATAGCAACAGCGTGCTATTTAACAAAATTAACCCCAATAAAATCGGCACATCAGGGCATTCGCAAGGTGGTGTCGGCGTGGTGAATTTGGCAACTAATCAGCCAAACGGTCATTTAATCCGTTCCATTTATGGGGCAAGCACCACTAAATATGGTTTAGCAATGGGCTTAAAATGGCCTTATGATGTAAGCCTTATCAACGTGCCATATATGATGATTGCAGGCGGACACGAAAGCGATGCAGGCGATGGCAAAGACTACAACAAAGGCATTGCGCCGATTATGTCGCTACAAGAAAACTATGCGAAAGTGGCTGCCCCTGCTCTAATGGCTCAACGTAAAGATGTAGATCACGGCGGAATGCTTTGGCAACCAAACGGCTATATGGTAGCGTGGTTCTTATATACCCTAAATGGCGATAATCAGGCAAAACAAGTCTTTGTAGGGCAAAACGCCGAGATTAAGAAAAATGCAAATTGGCAAAATGTGCAGAGTAAAGGCTTGAATTAATGATTAAAAACGCTGTTTTCTGAATGTTAAGAAAACAGCGTTTTTTATTAGCCTTCTTCCGCCCTATCCCTATCTTCCTGCGTAACCGAAGTCAATTTCGCTAACTTCGGTGCAAGCCAGTTGCGTAGGTCGTCCATTAAGGAATACATCACAGGCACGAAGATCAAACTTAATAAGGTTGAAGCTATCAATCCACAAATTACTGCTACCGCCATTGGTGCTCGGAATGCGGCGCCTGATCCGCCAGCAAATACCGCTGGTAACATACCTGCCACCATTGCGATGGTCGTCATAATAATCGGGCGGACACGTTCTGAGCCTGATTGGATTAAGGCTTTGGCACGTTCCATTCCTTGCGCACGTTTTTCAATCACGAAATCCACCAGCAAGATCGAGTTTTTGGTCACGATGCCCATCAACATTAAAATTCCAATCACCGACGACATATCCAGCGCCGCACCGTAGGCGAGTAAGCCTAATGCCGCACCGCCGATAGAGAGCGGTAGTGCCATTAAAATCGTAAGCGGCTGTAGGAAATCACGGAACAGGATAATCAATACCATCAGCACCATTAAAATGCCGAACCCCATTGCCATTCCGAATTTTTCAAACATCTCATTCATATATTCGCCGTCGCCGTAGTCGGGCATACGCACGCCGTCGGGCAGGTTTTGCAAGATCGGCAGTTCGTTTACTTGGCTTAATGCCGTACCCACCGTGTAGCCTGTGGCTAAATCCGCTTCAATGGCGATGCGGCGTTCTCGGTCGAAACGCTCTAAACTTGCCGACCCTTCGCTAAAGGATAACTTCGCCACGGCATTGAGCGGTACGGTTGTGCCGTTGTTGGTTGCCACTTGCAGATGTTGCAACACGTTTAAGTCGTTGCGTTCTTGCTCGCTTAACAACACACGCACAGGCACTTGGCGGTCGGCAAAGGTAAAGCGTGCGCTGTTGCCGTCGGTGTCGCCCATTGTGGCAATGCGAAGTACGTTGCCCACCGCTTGCGGTGTTACGCCTAGGCGTGCGGCTTCTTCAGGCAAGAGCGTAACTTGCAATTCCGATTTAACAAGCGGTGCTTTTACTTGTATATTTTCCAACCCTGCAATGCTTTGCATTTGCGTTTTGAGTTGCTGGGCGACTTCGTTGAGTTTAACAGGGTCATTACCTGTTAATAACACCGACACATCACGTTGCGCCATTGAATTGCGGAAGGCAAAACGCATATCGGAAAATTGTGCCAATTCCGACCGCACTTTGTCTTCAAACTCTTTTTGCGTAATACTGCGTTCACTGTGCGGTTTTAGGCGGATTAACACTTCCGCTTTCGACGGCTCGCCACCGCCACCAATGGTTGTGAAGACAAGTGCGACTTCATCGTGGGCACGCAAAGTGCGGTCGATTTTTTGCAAATATTCATCGGTTTGTGCAAGCGTGGTGCTTGGCGGTAATTCGATGTCAATTTGGCTCGCCCCTGTATCGCCTTTCGGCATAAAGCCTGTTGGTAAGAGTGGTACAATCACCACAGAAGCCGCTAGGAATCCCCCCCAATTATCATCGTCGTTTTACGAAAACGCAGGGCTTTTTCCAATAAATTCAAATAAGCCTGTTTTAAGCGACTGGTTTTCTCTACGTTGTCCGCTTTCGGTTTATGCGGTTGCATAATGTAGGCGGCAAGCAACGGTGTAGCAAGGCGTGCCACCAATAACGATGCCAATACTGCCGCTGAAACGGTAATACCGAATTGGGTGAAGTACATTCCTGTTGTCCCACCCACAAAGCTCACAGGTAGGAACACCGCCACAATGGTGAGCGTAATCGCCAACACCGCAAAACCGATAGCATCTGATGCGTCAAGAGCCGCTTGGAACGGGCGTTTGCCTTGGTGCAAATGCTGTTCGATATTCTCAATTTCTACAATGGCATCGTCCACCAAAATCCCGATTACAAGGGTAATGGCTAGTAATGAAATAGCGTTGAGTGTGTAATCCAGCAGATACATCACCGCAAAGGTCGGCAAAATCGACAACGGCAACGCAATCGCCGCAACCAGCGTCGCTCGCCAATTTCGCAGGAAGAAGAACACCACCAATACGGTTAAAAACGCCCCTTCCAGTAAGGTGCTGATTGCCACATCATAGTTCTCTTTTGTGGCATCTACGCTGTTATGCACTTCTTGAATATGCACGTCTGGATATTGCTCGTTCAAACTTTGCACCGCACTTTGCACCCGCTCGGCAACTGCCGTATCGCTGGTGCCTTTGGCACGGAAAACGCTAAAGCCCAACACTTCACGCCCGTTTAATCGGGTACGGCTACGCACTTCGCTATGGCTGTCTTTAATGGTCGCAATTTCAGAGAGTTTCACCTTACGCCCATCAGAAAGCGAAATCGGCAAGTTCGTTAAATCCGCCACCGCTTGACGACTGCCCACCACCCGAATAGATTGCTCTAAGCCGTTTAACTGGGTGCGACCTGCCGGTAAATTGGCGTGGGTTTGTGCCAGTTGCTGACTGACTTGCTCGGCAGTAATGCCCAACGCATTTAAACGACTGACTTGCTCGGCAGTAATGCCCAACGCATTTAAACGGTCGGCTTTCAATTCCACACGGATTTCCTGCTTTTCACCGCCCAAACGTTTCACCTGTTGCACGCCGGGAAGCGCCAACAGCTGACGGCTCACGGTTTCATCAATAAACCACGCCAGTTCCGTTTGATCCCTATTCGGCGACTGCACCGCATAATAGGCAAGCGCACCGCCTTCAACGTCCACCCGTTCCACCACAGGATTAGTAATGCTTTGTGGCAGATCATCACGAATTTGGGTAATGGCGTTACGCACATCGTTCACCGCACGGTCGGTATCTACACCCAGCTGAAATTCCACCATCGTAGTGGAAGAGCCTTCGGTGATGGTCGAAGTAATATGACGCACGCCAGCCATTCCCGACACTGCATTTTCCACACGGCGAGTAACGGAATTTTCCAGCTCATCAGGCGATGCCCCCGATTGCGACACCGACACATTGACAATCGGAAAGCTCACGTTCGGGTTGGCGTTAATCGGCAATTTTTGGAAGGCAAAAATCCCCATCACCGTCAGCACAATAAACAACACAATGGTTGGAATAGGACGGCGAATAGCCCAAGAAGATAACTGCATTTTTTATTCCTTATCCTTAACTAATTGCGGTGAAACCACATCACCCACATCTAAAAATGCGCCTGCTTGTTTAACGAGCTGATCGTTGTGATCCACGCCTGAACGCACTTCCACCCAACTTTGATATTGCGAACCCACAGTAACGGCACGGCGTTCCACCTTGCCTTGCCCGTTAACCACCATTACGCTACTTTGCCCGTCTTTAAACGACACCGCAGAAAACGGCACGGCAAAGGCGACATTCTGCTTAGGCAGAGCAATTTCCACTTCGCCAAACGCCCCAATCGGCATTTGGGCATCTTTATCAAAAGCCACACGGATTTTGCCTAAACGGCTTTTCGCATCAATTTCGGGAAAAATCAAACGGATCTGACCGCTTGCGTGCGTGCTGTCTTTCAAACTCGCCGTTAATCCTGTTGCTAACGGCACTAATTCATCGGTTGTGGCATCGACTTCCAATTCCGTTACGCCATCTTTGGCAAGATGAAATAGAGCGTTGCTGCCCGTTAAAGATCCTACTTCCGCTGTGCGTTTAGTAATCACGCCATCAAAAGGTGCAATAATTTCCGCTTTTCCCCGTTGGTGACGACTGTCTTCAAGCTGTGCCTGAATTTGAGCGATTTCCGCTTTCGCCGCTTGCACGCTTGCTTTTGCGCTATCCGCTTTTGCTTTTTGTTGATCTAGCTCTTGATGGCTTACCGCATCGGATTTAATTAACGCTTGATAACGTTTTAAAGTGGCATTTGCTTCTTTCAACGCACTTTCTTGTGCGTTCAAATTGGCTTTAGCACGAGTAAGACTTGCTTGATTTTGTTGCAGTTGCGACTGCACATTGGTGTTCTCTAACGTCGCCAGCACCTGCCCTTTTTTCACATTTGCGCCTACGTCTACCAACACCGACAAAATTTGTTGCCCCTGCAACGCCGTGCTAATCGCAATTTCATCTCTCGCCACCCAAGAACCTGAAAGTTGCAAAGTTCTGGCAAATTCTATTGATTGCGGTTGTATTACATTGACTTTCATTGCCGAAGTCGTTGTTTTATTTTCTTCCATATTTTCGTTACACGCAGTTAAAAGCACCGCCGATAAAGCTAATGCTAAAATCTTTTTTCTCATTTATTAGTCCTAAAATTAACTTTAATAGCGGCGAATTATAGTTATTTTTAAGACTAAATCAAGTAAATTTTAAGACTAATTTATCTTGCCTTTTCAAAAAATATCATTAAAATACACCGCACTTTTAAGTCAAAAATAGGAATATTGAAATGAGTTTGTTTGAAGAATTTGAACAACACATTATGAAGATAGAAAGCAATATAGACAGTTGGATTAGTAAACTCGGCTTAAGTTACAACCACTTTGCCGTGCTTTATTCATTAATGTATAGCGAAGAGAAAAATGATCTTTGTACCCAAAAGAAAATCTGTGATGAGTGGTATATCCCAAAACAAACTGTTTTCAACATTTGCAAAGAATATCGTGAAAAAGGCTGGATTGAATTTGCCGAAAGTGCACAAGATAAACGGGAAAAAATCCTGCGTTTAACCGACATCGGCAGAGAGTACGCTAAGCCGATTTATCAGATGAGTTCGCAATTAAGCGATAAAATCTTTGCCAAATTCGGCAAACGTAAAACCGCACAGTTATTTGCTCTTTTAACGGAATTAGACGAACTGTGTAAAACAGAAATTGATAAAATTGAAAGAAAGAATGAAAACCCAATCTAATTTATTTATTACACTTAAAAATATCGCTGTGACGCACCGCAAAAAGTTGTTTTATACCTTTTCGTTGGTCGGTGTCGAAAATCTTTCCTTAATGCTTTATCCGGTGATTGCTGGGGTGGCGATTAATGCTGTCGTGGCAGGCGAAGTGTGGAAAACCTTGATTTATGTGCTGCTCGTGCTCGTTGTCTGGGGAGTCGGTTCGGCTCGCCGTGCGGTAGATACCCGCACTTTCGTGCGAATTTATGCCGAACTTGTTGTGCCGGTGATTATGAACGAACGTCAAAATAACGGTTCAACTTCAACAACAACCGCTCGTGTGGCGTTATCGCGTGAGTTCGTCAATTTCTTTGAACAGCATTTACCGACCTTTATCACCGCCTTTTTCTCTATTATCGGCTCGGTAGTAATGCTGCTGGCGATTGAGTTTTGGTCGGGCGTGATCGCATTGATTATTTTAGCGGTGTTCGGGGCTTTAATGCCGAAATATATCAAAGCGAACGATCATTTATATTTCAGGCTGAATAACCGCTTAGAAAAAGAAGTGGACTTAATCGAACGTACAAAGCAAAGTGAATTGCTTAAACATTATGATGTGGTTTCTCGCCTGCGTATTGCTATTTCCAACCGCGAAGCTTTTAGTTTTCTCGCGATTGGCTTGGCGGTAGCGGTATTATTCGGCGTAACGCTGACGATGATGACCCTTAAAGGCTATGGTAGTGCAGGGCATATTTACGCGGTGATTACCTATATGTGGACATTCGCTATCAGTCTTGATGATATGCCTCGCTTGGTGGAGGAGTATTCGCAGCTGAAGGATATTGGGAATAGGATTGATGTGTAAAAGTGCGGTGGTTTTTTGAGATTTTTTTATTTGCTACGTTCACGATATTATCACTGTCGGCATAGCCATTGTGCAACGCAATCCTTTGTGAAAATTGCAAAAAACTTAAGAAAATTCCACCGCACTTTTGTTCATCTTACGCTTTCCTTACTGCGCTAATCTCATCTAGCCCGATTTCTTCTCCGGTATCTTCGTCTAATAGTGTCAATCGTATAGGATTTCCCGTCGCTTTATTGACAAAATGCAACGGGACATTTTCCCAGCCGGATAAATTCCATTTTGTGCCGATTTTCGCCATCGCTAGCACCAGCCACGCCATATCTTTTCCTTGTTCGGTAAGCTGATATTCATAGCGGTCAGGGCGGGTTTGGTAAAGTTGTTTTTCTACTAATCCATTGTTTTCCAACTCTTTTAAGCGAGAAGTGAGCGTGGCGTTGGTGATGTTGCTGGATTTTTGTAAATCGCTGTAACGGTTGATGCCGAGCAGTAAATCCCGTAACAGCAAGCCCGTCCATTTGTCGCCCAATACGCCGAGCACATCGGCAACGGGGCAGGTGAAAACCGAATTTTTCGACAACAAAAAAGTGCCGTTCCCTGAAACGTCATTTATGAGCGCTGAAACCTTGGTAGATATCACCCTTGCGGCACTCGATCAACAAGAGTGGATCTGCTACCCGAACCTAGAAGACTACGGTTTATGGGAACAATTTGATGCTGCTCGTGGCAACTTAGCCAAAGTCGTTTCTGTCAGCGGACAGTCAGTAACCTGTTATCAATCTAAATAAGGAAAATTATTATGCCAATGTGGAAAATTTATCACCCGAAAAATGCGTTCGGCGAGCAAGACAAACGTGAAATTGCCAATAAAATCACCGCAGTTTATGCGATTTTTTTACCATATTTTTATGTAAACGTGTTTTTCGGTCCGATTGATGCGGAAGATTGTTACATAGGCGGCAAGCCGAATGGCGATTTTGTGCGTGTGACAATTAATCATATCGCGAAATCCATTAAAGATCCGGAAGAGAAAAAGCTGTTTCTCAATGCGTGCAACCGTATTCTTGACCCTTATGTCGCATTCTGCTCAACCATTTAACCGGTGTTTTGGAAGATTGAGAGCCACGAGTGGTTGATGGGCTTGCGAGCCAACATCACGTGGTCATTTTCGATAACCGTGGTGTCGACGGCTCGGGCGGCGTAACGCCGAATAGCGTAGGCGAAATGACAGACGATGCGGCGACGTTTATTGATACATTCGGCTTTACCAAAGTTAATCTGCTCGGTTTTTCGCTCGACGGCTGCGTAGCACAAGCCTTAGTGCTACAACGCCCTGAATTAGTCGAACGCTTAATTTTAGCCGGTACAGCCCCGCAGGCTGTGGCGCAGACGTAGACGGCAAGGGCACTATGGGGCAGCTATTTATGGAAGCGGTAACCCAAGCTACTCAACAGCAAAAACACCCGAAACAGTTGTTGTTTTTTACCCAAACTGAAAAGGGTCAAACGGTAGCAGGGGCGTATTTAAAATGCTTGCAAGAACGCACGGAAGAATGTGATTTAGCTATCAGCCGAGAAAATGTGCAAGCACAAATCACCGCCCTTGTCCATTGGGGAATGGAAGAGAAAGCAGATCTTTCAAACATCAGCATTCCAACTTTTATCGCCAACGGCGACCGTGATGTTCCCAACTTCTGCATCCTTTGAGTTGTTGCAACGTCTTCCGAATACACAACTTGCCATTTACCCGGATGCAGGACTCGGCGGGATTTTTCAGTATGACGAATTGTTTGTTGAACAAACGTTGGCGTTTTTAGCGGATAGATTTTAAGGAAAAGTGCGGTGGATTTTGTAAATTTTTTGCAGGATCTCACCGCTTGCATCAACGATATTTAACCGCTTGATTTAATTCTTCCAATTCATTCAGGTCAGCAACTTCCGCCTGTTTAAGCAGCCATTCTCCGCGTTTTTGTTGGAAGAGATCATATTGCTGATAGGCGATTTGTTCCATTTGCTTATGGGTTCGTTCGCCTTTGCCAATCAACACATTAAAACCGTTATCTTCAATAATGCTATCAACCCGATTTCGCCAAAAGCTAAGCGTTAAATCTTGGCGATTTTTGGCTCGTAACTCACCGCTTTCTAAGAAAATTACAGTGAGACGGTTTAAAGTATCAATTTCATCACTGGTTAAATAATTTTTTGCCACAATTACATCGCCCTTGCGTACCGTTGCTCCTTTCCACGTGGTTAAGCCCATATTCGGTAATGCGGCATTTGCTCTGGAAATAATAAGCTCGGCAGCGGTTTGTTGTGTAACGGCATAAATCAATTTGTTTTGTGTTTCGGCGAAAAACATTTGAGTGGCTTTGTCGGTTTTATCGTAATCGCTGGAAAGCTGAAATAAGGCACGCACTTTTTGATAAAACCGCATTTCACTGGCTCGAATATCTCGAATTTGCTCAAGCAATTCATCAAAATAATCGGGGCGACCTTGCGGATTTTTTAAGCGGTCGCTATCCATTACATAGCCTTTTTCTAAATAGGTTTGTAGATGATTATTTGCCCAACGGCGAAATTGCACGCCACGTTTAGATCGCACTCGAAAGCCAATAGCTAAAATCATTGCAAGGGAATAATGTTTTACTTGATATTGCTTGCCATCAGAAGCAGTTACTAAGAAATCCTTAGTAACTGAACTTTCATATAACTCATTGTCATTAAAGATATTTTTAATGTGAGTGATTATATTTTCAACAGAGGTGTCAAAAAGGTTAGCAAGCTGTTTTTGACTAAGCCAAATATCATTATGCTGAACCAATAACTCTACTTTGGTTTTGCCGTCATCGGTATTGTAGATAATCAGATTATCCATAAATTATTTCCTGTGGTTATATTTCAAACATCTTCGCGATGTCACAAAATAATGTGTTTATATACAGTTATTATTGTACGCCTTATAACCAATTTATTCAAACTTGAGTTGCTTTGAATTTCTCTATTATTGAACAAAATTCACAACCCCTTTTCGATTTCCCTATCTAATCACAACAATCACTTCCCGTTATACTGCTTGCCATTGAAACAAATACAACATTTGAAACATATTTAGGAGAGCAAAATGTTTAAAAAAACCTTATTAGCAACCTTACTTTTTATCGGCACAACAGGAGCGACGATGGCGGCAGATTACACAAAAAATCCGTTTACCTTAACTTACGACAATGCGATTACCGAAAACGTGCAAGGTAAGGTCAATATTCACCCTGTGAAATACACCCAAGCACAAACAGGTATTGAAGTGGTGGCGAATGTTTATACACCGGCGAATTTCGACCCGAATAAAAAATACCCGACAATCTAGCGAATCGGATCAATCGCAACCAAGCGTACAATGGCAAGAGTGTGCGGAATTAACGGAAAGCAAAAAAGCCGTATTGGAAAAACAGAGCGAACAGCCTTTAACCAAAGGGCAATTATTGCTTATCCACATTGCAGGCTTGACTGCCAAAGGCGATGTCACCCAGCTGAAATCCGCTTTGTATTATCAACAGGGTGTCGAAACGCTCGCTACCTTAACCAACGCCCCGACCCAACGTCCGATTTTCGACTTTGCACCGGCGTTAGATTATTCCATCAAATCGCACCTATATGGCTACCTATTCAGCCGCACGGATTTATTAAGTGCGGTGGATAGAGAGCTGGTCACCATCGGCGCATTATCCGAACTCGGCGGCGTAAACGGACAGCTTCGCTCGCATCTAACCGCGGTGAAAAACTTAGGCTTTAATCTACAACATTTTGAGCAAGTGATCAGCACCGTTTCTGAAACATTCAGTCAAGAAAGTGGCAAAAATGTGGCGAATATGTTGAAGGAAGTGAAGTAATTCGAAGATAAATCGGGCGATTGCCCGATTTTGACTATTCTCCCATCTGTTCCCTAAACAACCGACTTATCTCAATAAACTCCCGCAACAAATTTTCACTCCGCTCCTTGCCGAATTGGGTGAAAACGTGGTTTTCTATTTCATCTAAACCTTGCACAATCGGCTTGGCAAAGGCTCTGCCTTGCTCGGTTAGCGAAAGCAATTTTTCGCGTTTATCTTCCGTTTCGGTGTAACTTAAAATTCCATCGGCTAAATATTGCTTGCAGATGGTGGAAATCGTCTGTTTTGGGAGCGCCCATTCATCGCAAATCTGCTTTTGTGTACGTTGTGAATGACGACTAAGCGAATGTAACACCGCAAGCTGATTGTAATTAATGCCTTGTTTTCTTGCCCACGTTTGATAATAGTGAGCAATGGCAGAAAACAGTTGCCCGAATTGATCAGCTTGAGTTGCTTGTGATTTAGTGTCCATTTTTCTCTCCGTTAAGATCGTATAAGGTGCGAATTTTGGTGGCTAAAAACAGCACGATAAACGCAAAAATCACCGAAATGCCTATCGACAGTTGTACTCCGTCGAGCATTGTTAAAAGTGCGGTCGGTTTTGTGGAAATTTGTTCACCGATTTGGACAACGCCAATAAAAAACGCCACGCCCAGTGCGCCCGAAATCGGCATAATCATTCCGGCAATGGCTGTGCCGTGCGGATTTTGTGCTTTGCTTAAATGGTTTAATCCGTGCGTTTCGCCCGTTGCCGCCGCAGAAACCGATACGGCAAACAAGGCAAAAATACAGGCAAGCACAGCTTCTGCGGTGTTTTCTGTTATCAATAACCAAAGTAAGCTCATTGCCAAGCTCATCACAACACCACTAATCAGCAACACAGGGCGACCGCCTTTTTTATCTAAAATCGTGCCAAAGATTGGTGCAAAAACGGCTTCTGCTATACTTGCCGGCATTAGCACAAATCCTGTCACCGTTGCAGAAAAGAGCAATACTTGCTGCATATACATCGGCAGTAAAAATTCCAGCCCCATAAAAAGTGCATAAGCGAAGAAGACAATGATCATCGAATAGCGAAATTGCGCTACTTTGAATACTCGCAAGTCTAACAATGGCGTTCCTAGGCTAAATTGGCGTTTTGCAAAAAATGCGATAAAACTGACCGCTAGCACCAATAATCCCACAAACTGCCAAAGCGCAAGTTGGGTAAATTGGCTGGTGGTATAGACAAGGCTGCCGAAACCGATAAAAGATTGCAGCACGGAGATGACATCAATTTTCGGGCGAGTTTGCTCCATTAAATTGTGTTTGAGCGTGAAGGCAATCATCAACATTGCCAACAATACAAAAGGCACGGTCGCTAAGAAGAGATAACGCCAACCGAGTGTATCCACGATAATGCCCGAAAGGGTTGGACCAATCGCAGGAGCAACGGTAAAAATCACCATCACTAAACTCATCGCACGCCCACGTTTTTCAGGCGGGAAAATAGCGAGTATCGCATTGATTAACAACGGCACGGCACAAGCGGCGGATAAGGCTTGAATTAAACGCCCGCCCAGCAGCATCGGGAAATTAACGGCAAAAGCACAAATCAGCGAACCGAGCAGAAAAATTCCTAGCGTTAGCAACGCCATTGTTTTGGTTTTAAACCACAGCAAAATACTGGCGGTTAAAGGTGTGAAAGCGCCCATTACCAAAAAGAAACCTGTGGTCATCCACTGAATACTTTGTTTGGAAACCGCAAATTCGTGCATTAACGTAGTTAAAGCCACATTCAGCAAGGTTTCGTTGAGATAACCTAAAAAGGCGGCGATAAATAGCGCACTGACAACGGTTTTAGTCGGGAAATTCGGATCTTGTGAGAAATAGTGTTGAGTCATAAATAGTCCTGAGTAATACTAAGTTGTAAATTTTAGTCGTGTTTAGGACTAAAAGCAAGGTGAAATAAATGCTAATTTTATCTCGCTAAGCGCATAAGCGTTTTACTTCGTTAAAACATTGCGAAATTTAACCGCACTTTATCTTTAGCCAAAAGCGCAAAAATTTGCTATAATCCGCTCAATTTTTATTAATAAAAAACAGAGAAATTTTATGTCAGACAATACTCCTGAAAACTATGGTGCGAATAGTATAAAAGTCTTAAAAGGGCTTGACGCGGTGCGTAAACGTCCGGGAATGTACATCGGCGATACCGATGACGGAACCGGTTTACATCATATGGTCTTTGAAGTGGTGGATAACGCAATCGACGAAGCGCTGGCGGGCTATTGTAAGGATATTATCGTGACGATTCATTCCGACAATTCGGTCTCCGTGCAAGACGACGGTCGGGGCATTCCGGTGGATATTCACCCGGAGGAAGGTGTGTCCGCAGCGGAAGTGATTATGACGGTGTTGCACGCCGGCGGTAAATTTGACGATAACTCATACAAAGTCTCAGGCGGATTGCACGGCGTGGGGGTTTCGGTGGTAAATGCGTTATCCGATAAATTGCAATTAACCGTGCGTCGCCAAGGGCACGTTCACGAACAATTTTATCATTTGGGCGAACCGCAAGCGCCGTTGGCGGTGATCGGCGAAACGGAACAAACCGGTACGACGGTACGTTTTTGGCCGAGTCCGCAAATTTTCACCAACATCGAATTTGAATACGATATTTTGGCGAAACGTCTGCGCGAATTGTCTTTCTTAAATTCGGGCGTGTCGATCAAATTGTTTGATAAACGTTCCGATAAACAAGATCATTTCCATTACGAAGGCGGAATCCAAGCGTTCGTTGAATATTTGAATAAAAATAAAAATCCGATTCACCAAAAACCGTTTTATTTCTCGACGGAAAAAGATTCTATCGGTGTGGAAGTTGCGTTGCAGTGGAACGAAGGCTATCAATCGGAAAACATTCATTGTTTTACCAACAATATTCCGCAACGCGACGGCGGAACGCATTTAGCCGGTTTCCGCGGTGCGCTTACCCGAACTTTGAATGCTTATATGGAGAAATCCGGCTTAAATAAAAAAGGCAAAAGTGATAAAGATAAAGTAGAAACTTCCGGTGACGATGCCCGCGAAGGCTTGGTGGCGATTATTTCCGTAAAAGTGCCGGATCCGAAATTTTCTTCGCAAACGAAAGATAAATTGGTGTCATCCGAAGTTAAAGGTGCGGTTGAATCGGCGATGAACGAACGCTTACAAGAATATTTGGAAGAGAACCCGAACGACGCGAAAATTATCGCTACGAAAATTGTGGATGCGGCGCGTGCGCGTGAAGCGGCTCGTAAAGCGCGCGAAATGACGCGGCGCAAAGGTGCTTTAGATATTGCCGGTTTACCGGGTAAACTTGCCGATTGTCAGGAACGCGATCCTGCTTTATCCGAACTTTACCTCGTGGAAGGGGATTCTGCGGGCGGTTCGGCAAAACAAGGACGAAACCGCAAAAATCAGGCAATTTTGCCGTTAAAAGGGAAAATTCTGAACGTTGAAAAAGCGCGTTTTGACAAAATGCTTTCCTCGCAAGAAGTGGGAACGCTGATTACTGCGCTCGGTTGCGGTATCGGACGCGATGAATATAATCCGGACAAATTGCGTTATCACAGCATTATTATTATGACCGATGCGGACGTGGACGGCGCGCATATCAGCACGTTATTACTGACATTCTTCTATCGCCAAATGCCGGAGTTAATCGAACGCGGACACATTTATATTGCGCAGCCGCCGCTATATAAAGTGAAAAAAGGCAAAAACGAAGAATACATTAAAGATGATGAAGCGATGGCGCAATACGAATTGAATATCGCTTTGGACGGTGCCTCGTTACATATTAATGAAAACGCACCGGCAATGGGCGGAGAGGCGTTGGAAAAACTGGTCGCCGAATATAATTCGGTGCAGAAAATGATCGCACGCTTAGCCCGTCATTATCCGGAAAGTTTATTAAAAGAATTGATTTATCAGCCCGTATTAACGACCGAACTAATGCAAAGCGAAAGTG
Source organism: Caviibacterium pharyngocola (assembly GCF_002795405.1). Lineage (GTDB taxonomy): Bacteria > Pseudomonadota > Gammaproteobacteria > Enterobacterales > Pasteurellaceae > Caviibacterium > Caviibacterium pharyngocola. The sequence continues at coordinate 18,790 of NZ_PHGZ01000024.1, forward strand.
CGGTGGAATTTTGGGCGAAATCTTTAACGGATAAGTTGGTGGAGAAAGAAACCAGCGGTAATCATTACGCTTATCGCATCCAATTTAATAGCGAACGCCACTTATATGAAGTGGTGTTAACTGTGCGTACCCACGGTATTGATACCGACTATTGGCTCAACTTCCAATTCGCCAACGGCAATGAATATGCGTGCATTGTCAAATTAGGCGCGCAGTTAAACGGCTTGTTGGAAGAAGGTGCTTATGTGGCGCGCGGTGAACGTCGTCAGCCGGTCGTATCTTTTGAACAAGCGGTCGAATGGTTGGTGAAAGAATCGCGCCGCGGTTTAATGGTACAACGTTATAAAGGGTTAGGCGAAATGAATCCGGAACAACTTTGGGAAACCACAATGGATCCGGAAGCCAGAACAATGCTAAAAGTCACCATTAAAGATGCGGTTGCCGCCGACCAATTATTCACCACACTAATGGGCGATGAAGTCGAACCTCGCCGTGAATTTATCGAAGCAAACGCGTTAAGAGCGAATTTGGACGTATAATTTTCATCGACTGACAAAAACCACCGATTTGTGTGAACAAACGGTGGTTTTTTTATATCATTTAAAATTGATAATAATTATCATTTGATTTATTGAGATTTCTCTTTATAATTAATTTTCAACGAAAAATAACAATATGCTGCGGGAATTTCATCCGCATTAATTTTTAGGAGATCTTAAATGTCTGAAAAATTCGCTGTTTTAGCGATTTCATTGATTGGCTTCGCCTTCTGCGCGAACAGTTCGGCGAATACGCCTTTGCCGCAAGAGAGTTTAAACGAAATTTCCGTGGTGTCGGAAACGGAACAAAAACCGGCGGTTATTCAAAAAAATCATAAAACGATTCAACACGAAATGATTCGCGATGTACGCGATTTGGTTCGTTACACTGCCGATGTGGGCATTAGTGACAACGGGCGATTTTTGAAAGGATTTTCAATGCGCGGCGTGGAAGGTAATCGCGTGGGTATTAGCATTGACGGCGTAAACTTACCGGACAGTGAAGAAAATACATTATATGCGCGCTACGGCAATTTTAACGCTTCGCGTTTAAGTATCGATACGGAATTAGTCAAAAATATCGATATTGTCCGCGGGGCGGATTCTTTTCGATCCGGCAGCGGCGCCTTGGGTGGTACGGTTAATTACCAAACCTTAGAAGCGTCGGATTTAGTCAAAGCCGGTAAGCGGTTCGGTGCGTTATTGCGCACCGGTTATGCAAGTAAAAACAGCGAATGGGTTCGAACGTTGGGGGCGGCTTATACGGGAGAAAAATTCGATGCTATTTTTCTTTATTCGCAACGTACTGGACACGAAATGAAAAGCAACGGTCACGGGCCGGAAACGCAATCTTCTTCCAGCCAACATCCCGATCCGTCCACTCACCGCTTTCATAGCTATTTAGCGAAATTCGGCTATCAAATTAACGAACGACATCGAATCGGTTTAGGCGTGAACGGGCAAATCGGCAATCGTTACACCGATGAACGAAGTTATGCGTTATTCGGCAGCCAATGGCGCGAAGCGGATGATGAAACGAAGCGTATTAATGCGAATTTGCACTACATTTATACGCCGTTATCGGATTATATCGCGTTTTTCAAAGCCGACTGGGATTATCAAAAAACAGATTTAGCGGCAGTGAATTATAAAGGCGGATTACATTGGCAAACAAAAGAAAAGCAGTTAGACGAAATTTTTGATCGCCGAATGAAAACCGAATTTAAGCGATTTACACTGAGTTCGGAAAGCTTGCCGTTGTCTTTCCTTGGCGGTGAGCATATTTTCAGCGCTAATACCGCAGTATCCGAACGAGAATTTAAAAATATCAATCACGACACCAACCGTTTCGGGCTGGATAGCCGCTACACCATTCAACGTCCGGTAAAAACCGTGCAATATCATATCGGGCTAAAAGACGATGCGACTTGGTCGCCGGTTTTTGCAAGCGGTTGGTCACCGATTTTCGCCGCACACCTTGGTTTGGGTTATGATTATATTCAAGTCAAACCGCAAGCCTTAAATGCCCAATGCAGTAATGCTTGTCTTGCCGAAGGCGAGCCGAAGTCAAATCGATTTTCCAATTTCTCCTTTTTACTGGGAACGGATGTGCAATTTAATCCGACTTGGCAAGCGGGTTATCAGCTCGCTAGCGGTTATCGCGTGCCGACCGCTTCGGAAATGTATTTCACTTTCACTAATGCATACGGCACGTGGAAATCCAATCCGAATCTAACATCGGAACGTAGCCTGAATCATACGCTGTTTATTCGTGCCCAAAATGATCTGGGGAGATTGGAATTGAACCTCTATCACAGCCGTTACAAAGATTTTTTATTCGAACAAGAAAGTATTATCGAACAAACCCTTTACGGACGGACTTATCAAACACCGATGCAACAATCGGTCAACCTTGATCGCGCGCATATTAACGGTCTCGAATTGAACGGCGACGTGCATTTGAATCGTCTTACGACTTTGATTCCTTCCGGCTTCAAACTATACGGCGCCTTGGGTTACAGTAAGGGAAAATTATCCAATGCCGCGAGTTTATTATCCATTCAACCGCTTAAAGCCGTCATCGGTTTGGATTATCTGGAACCGAACGGAAAATGGGGCATTTTCAGCCGGTTAACTTATTTAGGCGGTAAAAAAGCCAAGGATGCGCGAACCTTTGAAAACAAAACGCGTTGTTTGGTATGGGAATTCGACGCGTGGTTCGGTCAGGATATTTGTATGAAAGAAGAACTTTATCAAACGATCGAAACCTATAAATATCTAAATAAATCTGCATATGTGTTTGATTTATTCGGCTTTTATCATCTTACCGACGACATTACCTTAAGAGCGGGGGTTTATAACTTGTTTAATCGTCAATATCACACTTGGGACGCATTGCGCGGAATCAATGCACACAGCACCACCAATAGTGTGGATCGCAACGGTGTCGGGTTAGCGCGTTTTTATGCGCCGGGACGTAATTACAGCGCTTCGTTGGAAATTCGCTTTTAACTGCATTATATCGAGGTTTTAGTTATAACATATTGAATAGTAAGGAGTAATTTATTCAATGATGATTGATAAACGGTTAATCAATACCGTTCCCGACAGCAAAAAGTACATTGCGCAAACCGTATTATGGAACTGGATATCCCTCTTTTGCGCCGTTATTAGTGCGATTGTCTTTGCCGAAAGTTTACAACTGGCTTGGCGGCAAGCTCTCACGCCGCAAAGTGCGGTGATTTTTTTAGCAGTTTTAATTTTCGCATTAATTATGCGCGTTATCGCCGGCAAGAAAGCCGTGCAAGCGTCTTATTACGCCAGCCGAGAAGTGAAACACCGATTACGTCGCTTAATTTATCGCAAATTGTCGGCAATGCCTTTAGCGCAAGCAAATCGGCAATCCACTGCGTCGTTGATTCAAATTGCGTCGGAAGGGGTTGAACAGATAGAAATTTATTTCGGTCGTTATTTGCCGCAACTGTTTTACAGTTTGTTAGCACCGATGACATTATTTGCATTTTTAGTCGGTTTTAATGCACCGACAGCCTTGATTTTATTGGGTTGCGTGCCCTTAATCCCGATGTCGATAATTGCGGTAAATAAAATCGCAAAACGGCTTTTGCATAAATATTGGTCGATTTACGTCGGATTAGGCAGCAGTTTTCTTGATAATTTGCAGGGATTGGTGACGTTGAAAATTTATCAAGATGACGCTTACAAAGCCAAGCAAATGGACATTGAAGCGGAGAATTTTCGCACGATCACAATGAAAGTGCTGACAATGCAGCTTAATTCCGTTTCCATTATGGATTTGCTTGCTTACGGTGGTGCGGCGCTCGGAATTTGCACCGCACTTTTACGTTATCAAGCAGGCGAATTAGATGTATTCGGTGTCATTTTGTTTATTTTATTGTCCGCCGAGTTTTTTATTCCGTTGCGTTTGCTGGGATCTTTTTTCCACGTTGCGATGAACGGCAAAGCGGCATCGGAGAAAATTTTCACCCTATTGGATACGCCGATTGAAGAGGTTGAAAGTGCGGTGGGTTTTTCTGCGGAAAATCCTGTCCGAGTTGAAATTCAGCAGCTACATTTTGCTTATGACACGGAAAAAACGGTGATTAACGACTTAACGCTTTCGATTGAACCGCAACAATTAACCGTTTTTGTTGGCAAAAGCGGTTGTGGAAAATCCACCTTGGTTTCACTGTTAATGGGCTTTTATCAAGCCGAGCGCGGGCAAATTCTATTTAACGGACAGTCTTTGTCACAACTGGATCGTCGAGATTTTTATCGTCACGTTTCGCTGGTCAGTCACAGCAGTTATATTTTTAAAGGCAGCTTGCGCGAAAATATGCAAATGGCAGATTTGAACGCAACGGACGAGCAAATGTATCACTGCCTTGAGCAAGTTAATTTGGCAAATTTTGTTCGAGAAAATGGCGGATTAGATATGTTACTACTGAGCCGCGGAAGCAATTTATCCGGCGGACAAATTCAACGTTTAGCCCTAGCTCGCGCATTATTGCACGATGCGTCGTTATATATTTTTGATGAAGCGACCAGTAATATTGATGTAGAAAGCGAAGAAATTATTTTGCGTTTGATTCAACGCCTCAAAGCGACAAAAACCATCATAATGATTTCCCACCGCCTCGCTAATGCAGTAACAGCGGATCGGATTTATGTCTTAGAACAAGGTCGATTAATCGAACAAGGTTCACACGCCGAATTAATGGCGCAAAACGGAAGCTATTGCGAGATGTTTAATCAACAAAAAAATCTAGAAACTATTCGGGAGATAAATAATGCGTAGAAACGGATTTGTTGTAATGTGGCACTTGCTCAAATTGGTGCTGCCCTTAGCGCATATTATGAGTTTTACCGTCATTATGGGGGTATTTGGCTTTTTATCTGCCATTTTCATTATGGTCTTCGGCGCAATGGGATTGATGAATTTATTGGATTTCCCGATGCATTTCACTTTTTCGCAAATTTTGACCGCACTTATCATACTTGCCGTGGCGCGCGGCGGTTTGCGTTATCTTGAACAAATGTCCGGGCATTACATCGCCTTCAAATTATTGGCATTATTACGGGATAAAGTCTTTGGCAGTTTACGTAAGTTAGCCTTTGTCAAATTGCAGGGCAAGCAAGCCGGTCAACTGCTATCCCTTGTTACCAACGACATCGAATTATTGGAAGTGTTTTATGCGCATACCATTGCGCCGATATTAATCGCTGTGTTGACTTCGGCGATTTTATTACTCGGATTTTGGCATATTTCCGGCTGGTTTGCGTTGGTCGCTTTAGCGGCATATTTCACGATCGGATTGATCTTACCCACAATCACCACCAAACAAGGACGCGATGACGGGCGGCATTATCGAGAATTAGTCGGTGAAATGAACGACTATTTTCTGGATAGTATTCGCGGAATGAAAGAAATTCGCTTATTCGGGTTTGAAACCGCTCGCCTAACGGAAATCAATCGACGCAGTGAAGATATTGATCGTGCTTTCTTAAAAATAAAAGCGCAAGAAACAAATGTGCGAACCTATACGGAAATTGCCGTATCGCTTTTCAATATTCTCATCGTAGCGACCGGTTTAGTGCAGTTTTATTACCAACAAATCAGCTTTGCCGGCTTAATCATTAGCGTCATACTATTAATGTCAAGTTACGGACCTGTTATTGCATTAAGCAATTTATCCAATAATTTGCTGCAAACCCTCGCAAGCGGAGAGCGTGTGTTAACATTGTTAAACGAAAAGCCCGAATTGGCAGAGGTTGCCGACGGCGAACGACTTGAACATATTGATGAAATCGTCGTTCAAGATCTTGACTTCTCTTATGGTGAAAGCCACGTGTTATCAAATATAAATTTCCGCTTGGCAAAGGGCAATATCCTCGGTATTCACGGACGAAGCGGCAGCGGCAAAAGCACATTACTCAAATTGCTTATGCGTTTTTATGATCCGCAACAAGGCGAAATCCGAATTAACGGCATTAACCTAAAAGCGATTAATACGCAAAATTTACGTGATAATATGGCCTATATCACTCAACAAACCTATATTTTCAATGAAAGCATTTATGAAAATATCATAATGGCAAACCGCAACGCCAGCAAAGAACAAGTGATTAACGCTGCAAAACAAGCGTCTATCCACGAATTTATTATGAGTTTACCGAACGGCTATGAAACTAAGGTGACAGAATTAGGTAATAGCCTATCGGACGGTGAAAAACAACGTATCGGTATTGCCCGCGCTTTTTTACATAACGCCCCGATTATTTTACTCGATGAACCTACCAGTAATCTGGACAGTTTAAATGAAGCCATAATTTTACAATCGCTACTAAACGCCAAAGCGGAAAAGCTCATCATCCTCGTCAGCCACCGTACCTCGACAATGGCAATCTGCGATCACATAATCAAAATCGAAAATGGCAGAATGTCATAATATAAAAGGTGAGTAAAAAAGACCGCACTTTTGAGGAAATTGAGAACATTTATTTTAATTCTCAAACACAACGCAAAGTGCGGTCATTTTTATTGGAATTTTTTCAATTTTGCGATCCGGAGCGAAAAATTGAGTGGTTTTTGTTGATAAACTGTGATTGAGAGAGCAATTTCATCTTCTCTTATCAATGAGGAAGATATGCATCATTTTTTAATTGATTATGACAATTTAAAACCGGTTAATTTCAATAAACTCAATAAAGAAAACTGTGCGGTGTGGCTATTTGTCGGATATTCACAAGCGCACTTACCGGTTTCTCTTGTGAGTTCGTTGTTAGATTTTGGCAATCGCGCGCACTTGATTCAAAGTGAGAAAGGTGGAAAGAATGCACTGGATTTTGTTTTGGTCGATGAAATGGCGAAAATTTCATTGCAGAATGCGGCAGATGAAATAACGATTGTTTCTGCGGATACGGGGTTTGATATTGTCGTGCAGAAATATCGGGCAGAAAGTCGAATAAAGCGAATTCAGCGCGTTTCGGATTTGAATCTGTTACAAACAATGCAAAATACGATGCCTGCTTCAAAGCAAGATGTTTCTCAAAAAATTGTGATTGAACCGGATTGGATCAAATTCGCGGAGACCTTAGTGCAAAAAATGGATCAAAAAAATCTGCCGAATAAGATTACCTCACAGTGCAATTTTATTGAAAACAGTTTGCACAAATTTTTACTTGCGCATAGCACGGAGCAGCGAAAAGTAATTTGTCGAAAAGTAGCTGTTATTTTGAGGCAAAAGAAGAAATTACCACAAACATAATATAGAAAGCAGGTGCATTTTTTGCGCTTTAATAGGATTCGATAAAGCAAAAACTCGTTTTTTGATAAATCCGTAAATCGGTTAAAATTCAGTTGATTTTGTCGGTTGACCTGCGATATAATTGCCGACCTATTTACATAGGGTAAATAGGCTCGTCCCGAAAGGGTGTTATTAATTTTAGCGGAGTACTAAGATGATCCAAGAACAGACTATGCTCGACGTAGCTGATAACTCAGGCGCTCGCAGTGTAATGTGTATCAAGGTTCTAGGTGGATCGCACCGTCGTTACGCTGCTATTGGTGACATCATCAAAGTTACCGTGAAAGAAGCAATTCCTCGCGGTAAAGTGAAAAAAGGTGATGTTTTAAAAGCAGTTGTTGTGCGCACCAAGAAGGGTGTTCGTCGCCCAGACGGATCAGTCATTCGTTTCGATGGTAACGCTTGTGTTATGTTAAACAATAACTCTGAGCAACCAATCGGTACTCGTATTTTTGGACCGGTGACTCGTGAACTTCGTTCTGAGAAGTTTATGAAGATCATTTCTTTGGCACCAGAAGTACTGTAAGGAGAAGTGAGAAATGGCTGCAAAAATTCGTCAAAATGATGAAGTAATTGTCCTTGCCGGAAAAAGCAAAGGCAAACGTGGTAAGGTAACTCAAGTGTTACCAAACGGTAAAGTGGTTGTTGAAGGTGTAAATGTTATCACTAAACACGAAAAACCTGTTCCTGCATTAGGAAAAGAAGGTGGTTTAGTGAAGAAAGAAGCGCCGATTGATGCGTCAAACGTTGCGATCTTTAACCCGAAAACAAATAAAGCTGACCGTGTAGGATTTAGATTTGAAGACGGTAAGAAAGTCCGTTTCTTTAAATCTAATAATGAAATTATTTAATAGTAAACTGGAGTAATGCGATGGCGAAACTGCATGATTACTACAGAGATCAAGTAGTGAATGAATTGAAATCAAAATTCAACTACACATCTGTCATGCAAGTCCCACGAATCGAAAAGATTACCCTGAATATGGGTGTGGGTGAAGCATTGACCGATAAGAAGTTATTAGATAACGCAGTAGCGGATCTAGCAGCGATTAGCGGTCAGAAACCTTTAGTAACTAAAGCACGCAAATCTGTTGCTGGCTTTAAAATCCGTCAGGGATATCCAATCGGTTGTAAAGTGACACTACGCGGTGAGCGTATGTGGGAGTTCTTTGAACGTTTAATTACAATTGCTGTTCCTCGTATTCGTGACTTCCGCGGTCTAAGCGCGAAATCATTTGATGGTCGTGGTAATTACAGCATGGGTGTGCGTGAGCAAATCATCTTCCCTGAAATCGACTATGATAAAGTAGATCGTGTACGTGGTTTGGATATTACTATCACAACTACGGCTAAGAGTGATGAAGAAGGTCAAGCACTATTAGCTGCCTTTAATTTCCCATTCCGTAAGTAAGGCAGGTTACAAATGGCTAAACAATCAATGAAAGCACGCGATGTAAAACGCGTCAAATTGGCTGAAAAATTCTATGCAAAACGTGTAGAGTTAAAGAAAATCATCGCTGATGTAAATTCTTCTGATGAAGATCGTTGGGATGCCGTGTTAAAGTTACAAACTTTACCGCGTGATTCAAGCCCAAGCCGCCAACGTAACCGCTGCCGCCAAACCGGACGTCCTCACGGCGTTTTGCGTAAGTTTGGTTTAAGCCGTATTAAAGTTCGCGAAGCAGCAATGCGTGGCGAAATCCCAGGCCTTAAAAAAGCAAGTTGGTAATTTACCACTTTATTTTGGAATCGGAGTAAAAGCACAATGAGTATGCAAGATCCAATCGCAGATATGTTGACCCGTATTCGTAACGGTCAAGCTGCGAACAAAGTTGCGATCAGTATGCCTTCATCCAAGCTAAAAGTGGCTATTGCCAATGTATTAGCAGCGGAAGGTTATATTGAGAGCGTCAAAGTTTTAGACGGTGCAAAGCCTGAATTGGAAATTACATTAAAATATTTCCAAGGCAAACCGGTTGTAGAAAGCATCCAGCGCGTTAGCCGCCCGGGTTTACGTATTTATAAACGTAAAGACGAATTACCAAAGGTAATGGGTGGTTTAGGTGTTGCAGTAGTTTCTACATCTAAAGGTGTGATGACTGACCGTGCGGCTCGTCAAGCGGGCTTAGGCGGCGAAATCATCTGTTATGTAGCTTAATAGAGAGGTAGGAAAATGTCTCGTGTTGCAAAAGCACCTGTTAATATTCCTGCCGGTGTTGAGGTAAAACTTAACGGTCAGCTATTAACAGTAAAAGGTAAGAATGGCGAGTTATCTCGCAACATTCATAACTCAGTTGAAGTTAAACAAGATAATAATGAATTGACATTCGCTCCTCGTGAGGGAATTGTTGGTGCTGACGCACAGGCGGGTACAGCACGCGCATTAGTTAATGCGATGGTTATCGGTGTTACTGAAGGCTTCACTAAGAAGTTACAATTGGTGGGTGTTGGTTATAGAGCACAAATGAAAGGCAACGTAGTTGCATTAAGTTTAGGTTTTTCACACCCTGTTGAGCACACTTTACCTGCGGGTATTACTGCTGAATGTCCATCTCAAACAGAAATCGTTTTGAAAGGTGCGGACAAACAGTTAATCGGTCAAGTCGCCGCAGATATTCGTGCTTATCGCCGTCCTGAACCTTATAAAGGTAAAGGTGTACGTTACGCTGATGAAGTTGTGCGTACAAAAGAGGCTAAGAAGAAATAATTAAGGTAACACTATGGATAAGAAATCAGCTCGTATCCGTCGTGCAGCTCGTGCACGCCATATGATGAAAGAGCAAGGTGTAACTCGTTTAGTTATTCACCGCACTCCTCGTCATATTTATGCACAGGTTATTGCACCGAACGGTTCAGAAGTGCTTGCCGCTGCTTCTACAGTTGAAAAAGCAATTAGTGAGCAAGTGAAATATACCGGAAATAAAGATGCTGCAGCAGTAGTTGGTAAAGTTGTTGCTGAAAGAGCATTGGCGAAAGGCGTTAAAGCTGTTGCCTTCGATCGTTCCGGTTTTAAATATCATGGTCGTGTCCAATCTTTAGCGGACGCTGCCCGTGAAGCTGGTCTACAGTTCTAATAGAGGTAATTTTAGATGGCACACATCGAAAAACAAGCTGGTGAACTGCAAGAGAAGCTAATCGCGGTAAACCGTGTATCAAAAACTGTAAAAGGTGGTCGTATTATGAGCTTTACTGCATTAACTGTAGTAGGCGATGGTAACGGTCGTGTAGGTTTTGGTTATGGTAAAGCGCGCGAAGTTCCGGCAGCGATCCAAAAAGCGATGGAAAAAGCACGTCGCAATATGATTACTGTGGCTTTAAATGAAGGCACATTACAACATCCGATTAAAGGTACTCACACTGGTTCTCGCGTATTTATGCAACCTGCAAGTGAAGGTACGGGTATCATCGCAGGCGGTGCAATGCGTGCGGTGCTAGAAGTTGCCGGTGTTCGTAACGTTCTTTCAAAAGCATACGGTTCAACCAACCCAATTAACGTTGTTCGCGCAACAATCGATGCGCTTGCAAATATGAAATCACCAGAAATGGTTGCCGCTAAACGTGGTAAAACCGTTGATGAAATTTTGGGGTAATTGATAATGGCAAAAACTATTAAAGTAACACAAGTTCGTAGCTCAATCGCTCGTTTACCGAAGCATAAAGCTACACTCCGTGGTCTTGGTCTTCGCCATATGCACCATACCGTTGAGTTAATCGACACTCCTGCTGTACGCGGTATGATTAACCAAGTTTCATATATGGTTAAAGTGGAGGAGTAAGAGAATGCGTTTAAATACTCTATCTCCGGCTGAAGGTGCTAAGCACAGTGCGAAACGCCTAGGTCGTGGTATCGGTTCAGGTTTAGGTAAAACCGGCGGACGTGGTCATAAAGGTCAAAAATCTCGTACAGGCGGCGGTGTTCGTCGTGGTTTCGAGGGTGGTCAAATGCCTTTATACCGTCGTTTACCGAAATTCGGTTTCACTTCAATGAAAGCTGCTGTTACAGCGGAAGTTCGTTTGAATGATTTAACCAAAGTTGAAGGTAACATCGTCACTTTAGAAGCATTAAAAGCGGCTAACGTATTAACTAAAGACATTCAATTCGCTAAAGTTATTCTTGCAGGCGAAGTGAAAGGTGCAGTGGTTGTTCGTGGTTTGCGTGTGACTAAAGGTGCTAAAGTAGCGATTGAAGCTGCTGGCGGTTCAGTTGAGGAATAATTGACAGATGGCTAAGCAACCGGGTTATCAAACTAGAAGTACTCAAAGCGGTACGGGTGAACTAAAAAGCAGATTGTTATTTGTCTTAGGTGCGCTCATTGTTTTCCGTATTGGGTCCTTTATTCCGGTTCCTGGTATCGATGCGGCCGTATTAGCTCAATTACTTGAACAACAAAAAGGCACCATCATTGATATGTTTAATATGTTCTCTGGTGGTGCGTTGAGTCGTGCGTCAATTTTTGCATTAGGGATTATGCCTTATATTTCGGCATCCATTATTATTCAATTATTGACCACGGTTCACCCGGCATTAGCCGAATTGAAGAAAGAAGGCGAAGCGGGACGTCGTAAAATTAGCAAATATACACGCTATTCGACTTTAGTCCTTGCTACCGTTCAGGCGATCGGTATTTCAACTGGTTTGCCTAATATGTTACCCGGATTAGTCCCGAATCTTGGATTCGGTTTTTATTTTACGGCGGTAATCAGCCTTGTTACGGGAACAATGTTCCTAATGTGGCTGGGTGAACAGATTACAGAACGTGGAATCGGTAACGGTATTTCTTTGATTATTTTTGCAGGGATTGTTGCAGGGCTTCCTTCGGCAATAGGTCAGACTATTGAACAAGCTCGTCAAGGGCAAATGCATCTGTTAGTGCTTTTACTGATCGCAGTCATTGTTTTTGCGGTGACTTATTTTGTCGTCTTTGTAGAAAGAGGACAAAGAAGAATCAAAGTAGAATATGCCAAACGCCAACAAGGTCGTCAAATTTTAGGCGGTCACTCCACACATTTACCGCTTAAAGTAAATATGGCAGGCGTTATTCCGGCAATTTTTGCATCAAGTATCATCTTGTTCCCGGCAACATTAACATCTTGGTTCGGACAAGGTTCAAGTTTAGAATGGTTAACTGATCTGTCGATGTTGTTGCATCCGGGTCAGCCTTTGTACTTGATCGTATATGCGGTTGCAATCATCTTCTTTAGTTTCTTTTATACCGCAATGCAATATAATCCGCGTGATACAGCAGATAATTTGAAAAAGTCTGGCGCATTTATACCCGGAATTAGACCAGGTGAACAAACATCACGTTATATTGATAAAATTATGACTCGTCTGACTCTGATCGGCGGTTTATATATCACATTCGTGTGTTTGGTTCCTTATATTATGACATCAGCTTGGAACGTTCAGTTCTATTTCGGCGGTACGTCTTTACTGATTGTCGTAGTGGTAATTATGGATTTCATCGTTCAGGTTCAAAGTCACTTAATGTCGACAAAATATGAATCTGCGCTGAAAAAAGCAAACCTAAAAGGTTTTGGACAATAACTGTCCTTATAGATAAAGGGATAAGCAATGAAAGTTCGTGCTTCCGTTAAGAAATTATGTCGTAACTGTAAAATTGTTAAACGTGAAGGTGTTGTGCGTGTTTTATGCAGTGACCCTAAACATAAACAACGTCAAGGTTAATTGACATTTTTTCTTGCAAAGAACCGGCTGGGCATATATAATGCTCAGCTCATTTATGTCCTTGACATACTGTTTGAGTATCCTGAAAACGGGCTTTTCAAGATCAGTATGTCAAATTAGTTAAATTAATAGGAGTGCATAGTGGCCCGTATTGCAGGCATTAACATTCCTGATCACAAACACGCTGTAATCGCTTTAACTGCAATTTACGGTATCGGTAGAACTCGTTCAAAAGCCATTTGTGCTGCTGCGGGCATTGCCGAAGATGTTAAGATCAGAGAATTGTCTGAAGAGCAGATTGATAAACTGCGTGACGAAGTTGGTAAATTTACCGTTGAAGGTGACTTACGCCGTGAAGTAACACTTAACATTAAACGCCTATTGGATTTAGGTTGTTATCGTGGTTTACGTCATCGTCGTAGTTTACCGGTGCGTGGTCAACGTACTAAAACTAATGCGCGTACCCGTAAGGGTCCTCGTAAGCCGATCAAGAAATAAGTCGGGGTAAATTTAAATGGCAAAAACACCAGTTCGTGCACGTAAACGTGTAAAAAAACAAGTAGTAGATGGCGTAGCTCACATTCACGCATCTTTCAATAATACAATCGTTACCATTACTGACCGTCAAGGTAACGCCCTAGCTTGGGCGACTGCGGGTGGTTCAGGTTTCCGTGGTTCTCGTAAATCTACCCCGTTTGCAGCACAAGTTGCGGCTGAACGTTGTGCCGAAGTCGTAAAAGAATTCGGATTAAAGAACTTGGAAGTTATGGTTAAAGGGCCGGGTCCTGGTCGTGAATCTACAATCCGTGCATTAAATGCAGCGGGTTTCCGTATCACGAACATTACTGATGTGACTCCGATTCCTCATAACGGTTGTCGTCCACCGAAAAAACGTCGTGTTTAATGGCGTCATAGGATAGTTGGAGAAAGAAAATGGCAAGATATTTGGGTCCTAAACTCAAGCTAAGCCGTCGTGAAGGCACTGACTTATTCCTTAAGTCAGGTGTACGCGCGATTGATTCAAAATGTAAAATTGATACGGCACCCGGTCAACACGGTGCTCGTAAACCGCGTTTGTCAGACTATGGTAGTCAATTACGGGAAAAACAAAAAGTTCGTCGCATCTATGGTATTTTAGAGCGTCAATTCCGTAACTATTATACTGAAGCAAACCGCTTAAAAGGTAATACCGGGGAAAATTTACTGGTATTATTAGAAGGTCGATTGGATAACGTTGTTTATCGCATGGGCTTTGCTGCAACTCGTGCTGAGGCTCGCCAATTAGTGAGTCACAAAGCGATTGTTGTAAATGGTCGTGTAGTTAATATCCCATCTTTCCAAGTTTCAGTTGATGATGTAGTGGCTGTTCGTGAAAAATCTAAGAAACAAGCGCGTATTAAAGCATCATTAGAGTTAGCAGAACAAAGAGAAAAACCGACTTGGTTAGAAGTTGATGCTGCTAAAATGGAAGGTGTGTTCAAACGTGTTCCTGAACGTTCTGATTTATCAGCAGACATTAACGAACATCTGATCGTTGAGCTTTACTCTAAATAATAGTTAAAGCTTCGTAGCAAAGAGAGGATAAAATGCAGGGTTCTGTTACAGAATTTTTAAAACCACGTTTAGTTGATATCGAACAAATCAGTTCGACTCACGCTAAAGTGATCTTAGAACCGTTAGAGCGTGGCTTCGGTCATACTCTAGGTAATGCATTACGTCGTATTCTTCTATCTTCAATGCCGGGTTGTGCCGTCACTGAAGTGGAAATTGACGGTGTATTGCATGAATACAGTAGTAAAGAAGGTGTTCAAGAAGATATTATTGAGGTTCTTCTAAACTTAAAAGGCCTAGCGGTTAAAGTACAGAATAAAGATAATGTTTTTCTGACACTAAGCAAGTCTGGAATTGGCCCTGTTGTTGCAGCTGACATCACCCACGATGGTGATGTTGAAATCGTAAATCCTGATCATATCATTTGTCACTTAACAGACGAAAATGCATCTATTAATATGCGAATTCGTGTTCAACGTGGTAGAGGATATGTTCCGGCCTCAGCAAGAGTTCACTCTCAAGATGAGGAACGTCCTATTGGTCGTTTATTAGTAGATGCTTGTTATAGTCCGGTTGACCGCATTGCTTACAACGTAGAAGCGGCGCGTGTCGAACAACGTACCGACTTAGATAAGTTGGTTATCGAATTGGAAACTAACGGCACTATTGATCCGGAAGAAGCGATTCGTCGTGCAGCAACAATTTTAGCAGAGCAACTTGATGCATTCGTTGATTTGCGAGATGTTCGTCAACCTGAAGTTAAGGAAGAAAAACCGGAATTTGATCCGATTTTACTACGTCCTGTTGATGACTTAGAGTTGACAGTTCGTTCTGCTAACTGTTTGAAAGCAGAAACAATTCACTATATCGGTGATTTAGTACAGCGTACCGAAGTTGAGTTATTAAAAACGCCTAATCTTGGTAAGAAATCTCTTACAGAGATTAAAGACGTGCTTGCTTCACGCGGCTTGTCACTTGGTATGCGCCTTGAAAATTGGCCACCGGCAAGTATTGCCGAAGATTAATGGTCATTAGGTTAAGATTTTTCTGAGAAGGATAAGGTCATGCGCCATCGTAAGAGTGGACGTCAACTAAATCGTAATAGTAGCCATCGTCAGGCACTATTCCGTAATTTAGCTAGTGCATTAGTTAGTCACGAAATTATTAAGACTACATTGCCAAAAGCAAAAGAATTACGTCGTGTAGTTGAGCCGTTAATTACATTAGCAAAAGTAGATAGCGTTGCAAATCGCCGTTTAGCTTTTGCTCGTACACGCAACATTGAAACTGTTGCAAAATTATTCAATGAATTAGGACCACGTTTTGCACAACGTGCAGGCGGTTATACCCGTATCTTAAAATGTGGTTTCCGTGCAGGTGACAATGCGCCAATGGCATACATTGAGCTAGTTGATCGTCCTGAAGTTGCAGCTGAAGAAGTTGTAGCAGCAGAATAATTTACTAAGTTAAAGAAAAAAGCCCACATTAGTGGGCTTTTTTATTGTTTTCATAATATAGCATATTATTTTATCTTCTTTTTTTACAACTTATTTCTTGCTAGATCGCCTGAAAGTTAGATATTGAAGTCGTTTAGCATCCTCTTTTTTAAAAATAATCATCACTCTCAATGAAAAATCTTCGTCTTTATTAATGCAATTTTATAAATATCTAAATAGGCTGGATGGTGCTGATTGCAGCGCTAATATCTGGACTAAATTCTTCGCCGAATTTTTGGGAAACCAATCAAAGTGCGGTTAATTTTCGAAAAATTTTTTAGTGAGAACGGCGATATTTTGCATACCGCCGTTTTAATAAGAATTGAGTGAAATAATAATCTCTGTTTATTTCTTTTCTCGATCATCCACGCCAATCAACAAATAATTTCCGTTAATATCTGCGACACTTCTGAATCCTACATTAGTAATACGGTAAGGGTTACAATGCTCAAGCGGTTGGTAATCGAAACTTTCGTGGTGATGTCCATGAAAGATATGCTTGATATGCATTTTCTCGGCGAGTTGATTAATTGCGTGAAAGCCGGAAGGATGTGGTTTCGGTGCTTCGTGACAAATTAAAATGTCCGCTTGTTGTGTTTCCAGCGTTTCGATATCCGAAGGAAAAATGGACGTTCGGTGGCGTAGAGGGATGCCCCCACGCCAAATCTTTTCTTGTGGACAATATTGGCAATAATGAATTGGATCAAAAAAGAGCGGTTTACTCGGTGGCATCCAAATTTGTCCGCGAAATACACCGCCCAAACCAGCAATGCGCACGCCTTGAATATCGGCAACTCTCGCGTGTAAATTTCGCTCACGCCATTGGCTTCCCCACAAGGCTTCAAATGCAGCAACGGTTTTGCTATCGTGATTGCCGTGGATAAACCAAAGATCGCAATAAGCAGCAAGCGCGTCCAGTTCATTTGCTGAAGTCAGCTGTAAATCGCCGAGTATAATAAGCGAAACATTTTCTTGTTCACGGACAATGGGATATAAATGCGCAAAACTACCGTGCGGATCGCCCGCAAATAAAATCATCGGCATTACTCCTCAAAAAGTGAATGTGCGCCGTGATCGGAATGTAACTCGGAGAGTTCTTCTTCGTTCAGAATCTTTTCCACAATGGCTTTCACTTGATTATAGCGCTCCAAATAACTCGGCGATTCAATCTCAATATAAGGAATATTATATTTATCCAATAATTTTTTTAGTAATTGTTGAAAACGTTGCCGCTGTTTATGGTTACCTAAGCTACGCAAACCGTCATCGACCCACTTCGTATTATTATTTAACAGGATAGTGACATCGAACGGATATTCCTTGATCATTGAATCTAAAAACGGATGCGCTTTGCCTTCGTATTGAATACAAAATGCCTGCGTAGTAATAAAATCCGTATCGACAATGGCGATTTTATGTGCGTGACGTAATGCATAATCAATATAACGCTGATGTCCCAATGCCATTTGCGGGTAATCGGAATATTGCATTGCTTGTTCATCACCACCTAGTTTTTCAAAGACAAACTCGCGACCGTATTCCCACGCCGAGGTTGTGTTAAAAACGGTTGCCAATTTATTTACCAACACGGTTTTACCGCTACTTTCACCGCCTAAGATGGCGACGGTTTTAGCAAAGAACGGACGCACTTCTTTCGGAATAAATTTCCAGTAATGGAACGGATTATTTCGAATTTTCGTTGCGGAAACATTAAAAAACTGACGTTGCGGATCAACCAATTCGACCTGTAAATTCAGATATTTCTCGTAAGGTGCTTTGTCTTGAATTTCACTGCTAAACACAACACTCGGATTAACATTTTTTTCTTTAAAAAGTAGTTTTACCTGCTGCGCCCAAGCTTCCCAACCGTTCGGATAGCTCGGAATTCCATCCTCGACAAGATGATGAATAAAAATCTGATTTTTCTGATATTTAAAAATCTGTTGCATCCAACGTAACCGATCTTGCACCGTCGGCATCCGTTTCATCTTGCTATCATAGAATAATTTCAAATCCCGTTCGGTATCGCTGCACACAATAACGTGCACTTCATCCACTTTACTGAACGCCTCATAGATCATATTAATATGTCCGGTATGGACCGGATAGAATTTACCGAAGATCACACCGACTTTTTTATTATTTTGTTCGGTAATTTGAAGAACCTTATGTAACGCGCTGAGTTTAGTCGCGCTTGGATTTTTAATTTTACCGCTGACTAATTGATTGAAATAGGCGCGTGTAATATTTGCCTGCTCGCAAACATCATTCACTTTCAAGTTTAATTGCTTACGTTTTTGCTGTAAGTAGGCAAAATTCGACATAAAATTTATCCTTTATGATTCAAAAATAAATAAAAATCAGACCGCACTTTTGAGAAAAATTAATGATTTTCCTGTTGCGCTAAAATTTGTTCAAGACGTTTTTCCAACTCGGTAAGTTTTTCACGCGTGCGCATCAACACCTGTGTTTGCACGTCGAATTCTTCACGAGTCACCAAGTCTAATTTGGCTAATTGAGCTTGCAGCGTTTGTTTAACCTTCGCTTCGGCATCTTGTCCCAGATCTTTAACGCCTTGCGGTAATACATCTTGAATTTGTTGTATGATTTGTTCTATTTTTTTCGGATTAAGCATAACAACCTCACATTTTGTTTATATTGTGTGTATTGTATGCAATCTTGCTACAAATAAAAACATTTTTTCTCTCGGAAGTTTGCGCTATACTATGCGGGCATTCTCAGGGCAGGGCGAAATTCCCTACCGGTGGTAAATGTACAAACATAAGCCCACGAGCGTTTACTGATTCAGTAAAGTCAGCAGATTTGGTGAAATTCCAAAGCCGACAGTCACAGTCTGGATGAAAGAGAATAAGCAGGTTTTCCTGTCAGTTGTTGATTAATTTTGTCGGGTGGATATTCATCCGCCGTTATTATTATTTTCTGGCGGATTGTGTCCGTCCTACGATAATGTTTTTCACCAATCAGCTTTTTCTATCAGCCCTGATTCAAGTATCTATTAATTTATTTAAAGGAATTTACTATGAATCAGTCATTATTATCCCAATTCGGCAGTGCCGAAGAACGCGTCAAAAAAGCCCTCGAAGCCTTTAAGCAAGGCAACGGTGTACTTGTTTTAGACGATGAAGATCGTGAAAACGAAGGTGATCTCATTTTTCCGGCAGAAACCATTACGCCGGAACAAATGGCAAAACTCATCCGTTATGGTAGCGGAATCGTTTGTTTATGTATTACGGACGAATTATGCCGACAACTGGATCTCCCGCCAATGGTGCAAGACAACACCAGCAAAAACAAAACTGCATTCACCGTTACCATTGAAGCCGCAGAAGGCGTCTCAACCGGCGTATCCGCCCAAGATCGCGTCACAACCGTCAAAACAGCCATCAAAGACGGCGCAAAACCGCAAGATTTGAATAGACCGGGACACGTTTTCCCGTTGAGAGCGGCTGAAAACGGCGTGTTAAAACGCCGTGGTCACACCGAAGCCGCCGTGGATTTAACTCGCCTAGCGGGTTATAAATCAGCGGGTGTAATTTGTGAAATCACCAATGATGACGGTACAATGGCGCGCGCACCAGAAATTATCGCCTTTTCCAGTAAATTCGGTTATCCAATCGTGACAATCGAAGATTTAGTTGCATACCGTTTGAAATATTCTGTTTAGTTTTTAATAGTGCGGTTGAAATTGCGTTTAATTTACACCGCACTTTTTACTCATCCCTAATTCTGCTCACGGAATTCCTTTGGTGTTTGATTTTGTTCTTTTTTAAAGACGGAATAGAAATATTGCAGAGAAGGATAGCCGCAAACTTCCGAAATTTCTTGAATAGAAATATTGGTAAAACGTAATAAATCTAACGCACGATTCATTTTTTGCTCGTGAATCACTTGATGAACGGTTCGATTTAGTTCCGCTTTAAATCTTAATTTCAAATTTGATCTTGAAGTTCTTAAGTGATCCAACACTTGTTCGACCTTAATGCCCTGACAAGCACGGTGGCGAATATAATGCATAGCCTGAATAACCAAGGGATCTTTTAACGAACGATAATCCGTTGAGGCGCGTTCTTCCACCTTGCGTGGCGGTACTAAGATCGGTTTATGGCTGACATTATGACCGTTTAATCGTTGATGTAATAACTTCGCGGCTTGATAGCCGATTTGTTTTGTGCCTTGCGAAACGGAAGAAAGTGACACTCTGGATAAATATTGAATGAGTTCTTCATTATCGATTCCGATGACGCAAAGCTGTTCCGGCACGGCGATTTTTAAATATTCGCAAGCTTGCAATAAATGCCGCGCTCTGGCATCCGTTACGGCGATAATGCCCGTGTTCGGCGGCAGCGTTTTAATCCATTCGCCAAGTTTGGATTGGGCGGTTAGCCAGTTCTGCGAATTGGTTTGTTCGCCTTGATATATTCTGACCGGATATTCATATTTCGCCATCAACTCAATAAACGCGTTTTGTCGTTCTATCGACCAATGTTTTTGTTCGCAAGGCGTCGGCTGCCCGTAAAAAGCAAAATGAGAAATACCCTTTTGCTTTAAGTGTAAAAACGCCGTTTCCACAAGGGCGTAGTTATCCGTAGCGACATAAGGTAAATCCGGATAGAACTGCGCATTTTTATACGAACCGCCTACGGCAATAATCGGTACATTAATCGAACCGAGCAATTCCGCCGTTTCGGGATCATCAAAATCGGCAATAATACCGTCGATAGAAAGGCTTTCGATGCTTTCTTTGTGATAAATAAAATCGTCTTCAATAAAAATGTCCCAAGTACATTGAGACGCTTGCAAATATTGCCCGACACCCTCCACAACTTGCCGGTCATACACTTTGTTTGCATTAAAGAGTAAGGCAATACGGTAATATTTTTGTTGTGCGGTCATTATTTTCATTCCTTGATACGGCTAAAGAAAATCTTAGGATACTGAAAAACGGGAATGGATGCTGAGATTTATTTGAAGTTTGTGATTGAATTCAAAGAATTGAGGGAAAGTGCGGTGGGTTTTGAAAACTTTTCTAAAAATCACCGCACTTTTATTAATTAAAACGGAATTACATTTTTTTCTTGCTCATTGTATCCACCCAAACGGCAAGTAGAAGAATTGAACCTTTGACGATATATTGCCAGAAAGTCGGCACATCGAGCATACTCATTCCGTTATCCAGTAAAGCTATAATAAATGCGCCGATCACCACACCGTAAACCGTACCGATACCGCCGGCAAGGCTTGCTCCACCAATAACACAGGCAGCGATAGCATCTAGTTCGGCATTCTGTCCGGCTGATGGTGAACCGGCACCTAGTCTCGCACTTAAAATCAAACCGGCAATCGCTACCATTAAACCGTTAATGGCAAAAATGGACATTTTAATTTTTTCTACATTAATACCGGACAGACAAGCTGCATCAATGTTTCCGCCGATAGCATAAACTTGGCGACCGAAAGCGGTTTTTTTCGCTATAAACATACCGATAGCAGCAAGTAAGGCGAGTAATAAAACTGGGAAAGGGATACCACGATAATCATTTAATAAGTAAATTGCCCCTAAAACCACAATAGCAAATACGCCGTATTTTAGTGTTTCTTTGCCCGCATTAGGGACTTGAAGTTGTAATTTTTGACGTGCTTTGCGTTGATAACCTCCCCATAATACGAAGATAGCAATGGCAATAAAGCCGATGAGCATACCTGTTATATCGGAAAGATAACCCTGCCCGATTAAGGTCATATCACGACTAATCGGCGAAACCGTTGTACCGTCGGTTAAACCGATTAACGCACCACGGAAAGCCAACATTCCGGCAAGGGTCACAATAAAAGAAGGAACTTTGCGATAAGCGACCCACCAGCCATTCCAAGCACCAATCATTAAACCGAGAATCAGTGTCACAATAATGGTAGCAGGCAATGACCATCCCCACCAGACATTTGTAATTGCCGCAAAACCACCGAGCAAGCCCATTAATGAACCGACGGACAGATCAATTTCTGCCGAAATAATCACAAATACCATACCAATCGCCAAAATACCGGTAATAGAAGTTTGGCGAAGCAAGTTCGATACATTTCTCGCACTTAAATAGGCGCCATCCGTTGCCACAGAAAAAAACAACATAATGACAATAATGGCGATGAACATAATATAAACTTGTAGATTAATTGATTTTAATTTAGACATAAGTTACTCCTTCAATGCCGCTTCCATCACTTTTTCTTGAGTTAATCCTTGATTAATTAAATCAGCTTTAATTTTGCCTTGGTGCATAACCAACACTCTATCGCTTATCCCTAACACTTCCGGTAATTCGGATGAAATGACAATAATTGCCATACCTTCTTTTGCTAATTGATTGATTAATTTATAAATTTCATATTTTGCACCCACATCAATGCCCCTTGTGGGTTCGTCAAGAATAAGTATTTTAGGTTTAAGTAATAGGCATTTGGCTAGTATGGCTTTTTGTTGATTACCGCCGCTCAAACGCCCTATCGCTAATTCAGGCGAAGATGTTTTTACGGTTAGTTTTTTAATGGATTGTTCAATCACCGTTTCTTCTAGAGCTTCATTGATAACGGTTTTGCCGAAACAAAATTGTTTTAAGGCGGATAAAGTAATATTTTTACCAACCCCCATAATCGGTACGATACCGTGTTTTTTACGATCTTCCGGTACCATCACTAAATTATGTGCAATCGCTTGAGTGCAGTTTTTGATTTTGACGGCTTGATTATGGATAAAAATATCGCCTTGATATTTGCCTTGATAAGAACCGAACAAGCATTGCGCCATTTCCGTACGTCCTGATCCCACAAGTCCGGCAACGCCTAAAATTTCGCCTTGGTGTAAACGGAAAGAGGCATTATCCACGCGTTTGATATGCGTATTAATCGGATGATAAGCAGTGAGATTTTCAACGCGTAAAATCTCTTCACCAATATGATGTTCTTCGTGCGGATAAAGTGAGGTAATTTCACGACCTACCATCATTGTGATGATGTCATCTTCAGTCATTCCTTGTGCAGCTTGCGTGCCGATATGTTCACCATCTCGAATAACGCAGATTTTGTCGGAGATTTCTTTGACTTCGTTAAGTTTATGAGAAATGTAAATACAGGAAATATTATGTTCACGCAGATCTTTCACTAAATTAAGCAAAATTGCCGTTTCTTTTTCAGTTAAAGAAGCCGTTGGTTCATCTAAAATAAGCAACCGCACTTGTTTATTTAAAGCTTTGGCAATTTCCACTAATTGTTGTTGTCCTAACCCAAGTTCACCAACTTTCGTATTCGGATCAATATCCAGTTGTACTTGCTGTAAAATGGTTTTGCAACGTAAGTACATTTGGTTGTCATCCGTCACACCGCCTTGGGTAATTTCATTGCCTAAAAACATATTTTCCAGCACAGTCATATTTTTCACTAAGGTCAATTCTTGGTGAATAATTGAGATGCCTTTTTCTTCTGTTTCCTTAATATTTTTCGATTGTAATTGTTCACCGGCAAAATAAATTTCACCGCTATAATCCCCATAAGGATAAATTCCGCACAGCACTTTCATTAAGGTGGATTTACCCGAACCGTTCTCGCCGCAAAGAGAGAGAATTTCACCGGCTTCAAGGTTTATGGAAATATTATTTAATGCCACTACATCACCGAATTTTTTCGTGATATTACGCATTTCAAGTAATTGTGCCATATTCCATTTCTCCTTTACCTAGCACGACAAAGTCGTACTAGGTTACTCATAAGTGAGCGACTTTGTCGCTCTTTTTGAAGGTGGCAAAGCCACCTACTTATCATTAACCGATTGCGACCAAAGGTCGCTGTCGGATACAAAACTAAGGGGCTGTATTAGATTAG
>NZ_PHGZ01000025.1 GCF_002795405.1 Caviibacterium pharyngocola
GGTGCAACAGGTGCAAAAGGTGACACTGGCGCAGACGGTAAATCAATCACTGTTACGAAAGAAGAATAAGATACTGACGGTAATACCGTAGTGACTTTCTCTGACGGTTCTACCGCAACTATTTCGAAAGGTGACACCGGTGCAACAGGTGCAAAAGGTGATACTGGGTCAGACGGTAAATCAATCACTGTCACGAAAGAAGAAAAAGATACTGACGGTAATACCGTAGTCACTTTCTCTGACGGTTCTACCGCAACCATTTCGAAAGGCGATACCGGTGCAACCGGCGAGAAAGGTGATACTGGCGCTACCGGAGCCACAGGCGCAACCGGTGAGAAAGGTGATACTGGCGCTACCGGTGCTACAGGTGCAACCGGTGAGAAAGGTGATACCGGCGCTACCGGTGCGACAGGTGCAACCGGTGAGAAAGGTGATACCGGCGCGACCGGGCCGAAAGGTGATACCGGTGCCGGTGGCGCGGCAGGTAAGACTGCGGAAGGTAAAGCCGATTTAGACGCAGATCCGACCAAAGGCGAAACCACAACCCGCATTGTCTATGAAGATAAGAACGGCAATAACCGTGAAGTCGCAACAATGGATGACGGATTGAAATTCGCCGGTAACGATGCAACGATCGTGAATAAACACAAGTTGAATTCCGTCGTAAATATCATCGGTGAAGGCGCGAAATCCGACTTCAACAGCGCGAAAGGTAACTTAAATGTTGTGGCGGACGGCAAAGACACGTTAACCGTTCAGTTATCGAAAGATCTTGATCTCACCTCGAAAGGTTCCGTCACCATCGGTGATACGAGCGTATCGAATAACGGTGTAACGATCAAAGGTAACAACGGCAAGATCATCAGCTTAACGAAAGACGGCTTAAACAACGGCGGTAACAAAATTACCAATGTTGCAGCGGGTGAAGCGAAAACTGATGCGGCGAACGTCGGTCAATTAACCGAAGTGAAAGCCGGCGATAACGTGAAAGTCGAACACTCAAAAGGCGGTAACGGACAAAATGTCTATAAAGTGAGTGTGAAAGGCGACTTAACCGGTATTACATCGATTTCTAACCAAAATACGAAAGTCTCGTTAGAAAAAGGTGCGGTGAACGTTAACGGTAGCAAAGTCACCAATGTTGCCGATGGTAATATCGCCGAAAATAGCAAAGATGCGGTGAACGGCGGTCAAATTCACCAATTAGCGAAGAATATCCAAAATAACTTTAACGGTTTGAATAACCAAATCAATAAAGTGGATAAAGATCTTCGCGCCGGTGTGGCGGGCGCAATGGCAACCGCAGGCTTGTACCACGCAACCTTGCCGGGCAAATCAATGTTTGCGGCGGGTGCGGGAACATATCGCGGTGAAAGCGCGGTAGCCGTAGGTTACTCTCGCTTATCGGATAACGGCAAAATTGGGGTTAAATTTACCGTAAACACCAACACCCGCGGTGACACCGGCGCTGCGGCAAGTGTGGGTTATCAATGGTAATTTAACTCTGCATAATATAAAAATACGGCCTTCGGGTCG
Source organism: Caviibacterium pharyngocola (assembly GCF_002795405.1). GTDB lineage: Bacteria > Pseudomonadota > Gammaproteobacteria > Enterobacterales > Pasteurellaceae > Caviibacterium > Caviibacterium pharyngocola. The sequence goes on from NZ_PHGZ01000025.1 coordinate 1,537, forward strand.
TATTTTTGTATAAAATAGTCACAAGTTCCTTCGCTTAAATAGAGATTGATATGTTAAAAAAGAAAACATTATGTTTAGTAATGATCGTGCGTAATGAATCGAAAGTGATTCGACGTTGTTTGGATCGCGTCAAAGATCATATCGATTACTGGGTAATCGTCGATACGGGATCCACGGATAACACACCGGAAATTATTCAAGAGGTATTAAAATCCGTTCCCGGCGAACTTCATCGAGAAAAATGGATTAATTTCGGCGTGAATCGAACGCAAAGTTTGCAATATGCGAAAAATAAAGCGGATTATCTTTTATTATGTGATGCGGATGAACAAATTTTATTTTCCGAGCAATTTAATACCGCACTTTTAGAAAAAGACAAATATCTTATTTCTTATATCGGCGCAAATGATTATTCCGTGCCTTATTTAATTAAAGGTGATCTGGATTGGAAATATGTGGGCGTTACACACGAATATTTAGATTGTGACGGAACGGTGACGCAAGAAAAAATTACTTCCGTGAATATTTTGGATTTAAAAGACGGCGGATTTAAACAAGAAAAATATCAAAGAGATATTGCGTTATTAGAAGAAGGACTACAACAAGAACCGAATAATAGCCGATATAAATTTTATTTGGCGAATTCTTATCGAGATATTGAAAATTATGAAAAAGCTGCCTATTGGTATCAAAAACGCATTGATGACGGCGGCTGGAAAGAAGAAGTCACTTGCGCCTATGAAAATTTAGGAAATTGTTATGAAAAATTAGCACGCGGCGAAGCGGCGTTAAGCACTTGGTTAAAAGGCTATGACTACAACCCGACTCGCTTGGAATGTTTATATCAAGCCATTCGTTTTTTACGCTTACAAGATAATGTTCGTCTAGGTTATCAATTAGGTTTAGCAGCGTTGAAAATTCCGTATCCCGTCAATGATATTTTATTTATCAAAAAAAGCGTCTATGAATTTTGGATTTATTATGAAATGTCGATTTGTTCCTATTATACGGACGATTATCAACTCGGTTACGATTGCTGTAAAAAAGTTTTATTCAATCAACCGAATTCGACTATTTTAAAAGTAACGTTGAATAATCTGCGCTTTTATAAACGAAAAGCGGCAAATGATTCGCCGGAAAATATTAAAAAATTAATCGATATTTTAACGGAATATCTCAAAAATAATCAGGATGAAAACGCTAAAAATACCTTATCTTTCTTGATTACCTTATTGAAAAATTATTAATTTCAACGGTAAAGTGCGGTGAAAAATAATGAAAAAAATTCACCGCACTTTCCAATAACCAATCCATTCTTTTAATGCTTGCATATTGGCGGGCATTGCGCCGGCTTGCGGGATGAAGTGCATTAGGTTTAAGCCGTAATAATCCGGTGTCACTCCGCCGCCCACACTTGCCGGCAGTACGTCGAATCCTTGTTTTTTGAATAATGTTTTTGCCCGTTGCATATGCCATTGATTCGTCACCAAAATAATGCGTCGAACATCATCCGGCAGCAACATTTGTGCGGTGAAATAGGCATTTTGCTCGGTGGTTTGCGCTTGTTCTTCCAACCATTTGGTCGGCACGTCGAAAAAGTCGCGCAGTTCTTTCGCCATAATTTTCGCTTCGGAATTACCGTTCGGGCTGCTGCCGCTGATCAAAATCGGCAAATGAGTTTGTTTATATAAATAAGCGGCGTAACGCAAACGTTCCAGTGGAATTTGCGGCACTGCTAAAGTGGCGTAAAGTTCTTTGCTGTCGCGCAAACCTCCGCCTAAAATTACAATGGCTTGGGCATTTTTATAATCGTCGAGCGTGAGATTATCCTCGTGCACAAGGCTGTCTTGCAATTTTTGCGCGGTGTAAGGAATACTGAAAACATAGAGCAAAAGAATGCCGAGTGCGGTACAAAATCGGCTGGTTTTTTTGTAATTAATGCGATTTAACCACAAGGCGAACAGCCATAATAATAAAATGCTGAACGGCGGTAAAATCATTGCGGTAATCAGTTTGGTCAGTGCGTACATAGTCGGTTCGCTTTCAAAAGAATTTGGCGAAAGCATAATGCGCTTGTAATCTTTTGTAAAGATAATTAATCCTATTGTGCGTATTCGAAAGAATGATTTAAAATAATCCGTTTTCGGCAACAAATGCCGCTATTTCGACGACGGAAAACAGATTAACGATGAACGAAATTTTAGTTTCTCTCAAACAAGATTTGAGCAAAATCCTTGATGTAATTATTAATAAAGACGATGTGTTGTATTTCGACTATCCGCTGCATTTAAATGTGGGCGATTTGTTGATTTACGCCGGCACGGAGCGGTTTTTTCAAGATTACGGCATCAATATTCGTTTGAGACGCTGTTTGCAAAGTTTCGATATTAACGAAGTGAAAAAATATGTGAATGCAGACACCACGTTGTTATGTCACGGCGGTGGTAATTTCGGCGATCTTTATCCGAGTATTCAGCAATTACGCGAAGCATTGGTGCGCGCGTTTCCGCATAATCGCATTGTGGTGTTGCCGCAAACCTCGCATTTTTCATCGCAAGACGCGTTGCAAAAATCGGCGGCATTGTTTTCCGCGCATAAAGATTGTTATTTATTTGCGCGCGATGTGCCGACTTTCGAACTAATGCGCGAACATTTTTCCGATAAGGTGTTTTTATCGCCGGATATGGCGCATCAACTTTACGGCACGTTGCCGACCAAAGCAAAAAGTGCGGTGGAAAATTCAACGGAAAATAATTTGTATTTTTTACGCAAAGACATTGAAGCCAGCCATTTGGAAAAAGAGATTCAAGCGCATTTACCGGCGTCGGCGGCGGTAAAAGATTGGGAAGATATTTTGACCGAGCAAGATAAAAAATACGAATTGTTTTGCGGCAGATTGGCGCGCGTGGCGAATAAATTACATTGGGCGTTTTTGAAAAATAAAGTCAATGAAATGTGGTTTGCTCATTCGTTAGATGTGATCGAACGTGCGCGACAAGAATTTTTGCGTTATGACTGCGTGATCACCAGCCGTTTGCACGGGCATATTTTTTCTTGTTTATTAGAATTGCCGAATCAGGTTTGCGATAATTCTTACGGAAAAAATTCGGGCTATTTTAATCAATGGACGAAAAACATCGAGTTTACGAAAAAATATGAACGCTAATCATCGAAATCTGTTTGGTTTATTGCTTGTCACATTATTAAGTACGGGGTTGACGATGGTCAGCTCCTTTTTACTTGCCCGTTTGTTAGCGGTGGAAGAACGCGGCGCTTTTCAGCTGTTTGTCACTTCGGCGACTTATGTAGTCACGATCGGCGCGGGCGGCGTGGGATTTGCCTTTGCCCTTTGTATGCGCAATAAACAATATGATCATTGGCGTCGTTATTTTTGTTTATTTCTGAGTTTCGCCGCGCTGGTGGCGCTTGTTGCGCTGTATTGTTTTAATATTACCGATTTTTATACCTTATTCGTGCTTAATGTGGTGCTTACCGCGGTGTTGACCATTACGTTGGAAAAAAGCAAGATCGACGCGAATCTAAAAATTTACCGTTTATTATCCTTACAACAGCCGATTTTAGCCGTGTTACTTTACGGCGGATGTTATCTTTTCTTCGGCGAGCAGCAAATTTCCGTCGCTCTTGATTTATTAACCGCGTTAACGGCGATTCAGGCATTGTTCTGTGTATATTATTTATACCAAATCGAACGAAAATTTAAACGGGAAAATAAAACCACAAAAATCGAACCGCACTTTTTCGGCAAAACGTGGATTAAACAAAATTTATTGCAAACCTTCGGTGCCACGACGGTGAATTTGGATAAATTTTTAATCGTGTCTTTAATGGGCAATTACACCCTTGGGCTTTACACCGTATGCATCGCCTTCGACGCTTTATTGACCAAATTTATCAATATGTTGGCGGATTATTATTATTCCGGTTTGTTGAATAACTTAAATCGCATTAAATCGGCATTGCTGTTAATCGCCGTAATGAGCCTAAGTGCGGTGATAATTGTGCCGTTTTTAGCCAAACCCGTGGTGGTATTCTTTTTTAGTGAACGTTATGCGGAAGTGGCGCCGGCGTTAATTTGGTTTATCATCAATTCGATTTTAGCCGGTTTGTCTTGGTTGTTGTCGCAAAATATGTTAATTCTGGGCAAACAAGTTTTATTGTTTACTCGCCAACTGATTTCTATCGTCGTGCTCGCGGTGTTATTTTATTGCTTTAAAGATCACGGACTTTACGGCGTGGCGTATGCCTTAATCGGCGCGAGTTTAACCCGATTACTGATTTCGTTAGTTTATTACTATAAATTTCCGATTCGACCGGTGGAATAAAAGAGACCATAAAATGAAAAAATACCTTATTTCTTTAGAAAAGGACGTCAAGCGTCGCGAATTGTTTTTTGCCCAACCGGATACGCAAGATTTTTCCGTATTCAACGCGATTAATACAATGAACGAAACGGAAGAAAATTTGACCGCACTTTTTGATGCGGAAGGCTTTGCGCAACGCTACGGCAGAAATGTGACCAAAGGCGAAATCGGTTGTACGCTCAGTCATTTGGCGGTTTATCGTTTAATCGAAGCGGATGAAAGTATTGCCGAGGACGAATATTGCCTTGTTTGCGAAGATGATGCCTTGTTTAATCAGGATTTCGCTTATCATTTGGATTGCCTGTTAAAACAACCTTTGCGCGCGGATATTGTGCTGGTCGGGCAGTCTAAAATTCCGGCGTTTAATCATTCGGAATTGGAAATTAATTACCCGACCACCTTTTCTTTTTTACGCAAATCCATTGCCGGATCGCCTTTTAAATATGCCTATACTTACCGCAATTATTTTGCCGGCACGGTGGCATATTTAATTAAAAAATCGGCGGCAAAGGCCTTTTTAGCCGCGTCGGAAAAACGCTTGCCGTTTTGGTTGGCGGACGATTATATTTTATTCGGCGCGGATTTCGCCTTGGAGGTTTGCGCCGTGCGCCCGTTGTTAGTGATTGAAAATCCTTGTTTAACCAGCAACTTGGAAGATTTACGCGGATCGTTACAACATAATTTCTGGCAAAAACTAATAAAATATCCGGCAAAAAAATATTTGGCGGTAAAACGGAATTTAGGGCGTTAAAATGTCGGCATTGTTTAACCTTTTTTATCTTTATGATCCTTGGTTGTTTCATTTTTTCCGAACGGCATTTTTCGTCGGGATCGTCGCCTTGGCATATTTAGCTTACAAATGGCTGCGCGCCGAAAACAAACAAGGAATTTTTCTGCCTTTAGATAGTTTTGGCGTGATTATCGCCTTGATTTTATTCAGTTTTATTCCCTTGTTGATTCACGGCACGCGCGATTTTTCCGTGATTGTGCAATATACTAAGACCTTGATTTTGTTCATCTTCGCAGTCGGGATTTTCAATGTTTTTTATGCCGAATCAAACGGGCAACAAAAAGCAGTGCGTGATTTAAAAATCGGTATCGGCGTTCAAGCCGCGTTAGGATTCCTCGCCTTGGCGGGCGTATCCTTTGCCATTGATTTTGCTTTGTCAACCAATGTGATCCTGCCGAATTTTTACGGCTCGGAGCAGGAATATCGCTTATATAATTTAACTTCTTCCGCCTTTTTCCAGCTCAGTGCGTTTTATTTAATGTTGTTGCATTTTTTGCTGGCGTATAATCAGCGACATAACAACATAAGTGCGGTGTTTTTATTTTTACTTTTGTGTATCGGCTTAATTTCCGGCCGCACTTTTTTGATGTTATCGGTGATCAGCATTGCGTTGTATTTTAAATGGCGCTATGTGCCCGCATTATTAGCATTCGGCGGATTATGCGTATTTTTAGCGATGAATTATGCGGAAAATAAATATGTGGCGCACGCTTTGGAACCTTTGATTAACTTGTTAAATCATCAAGGTTTAAGTAGTTCCTCAACGGATACCTTAATGCAAAAACATTTATTTATACCGACGTTAAAGCAAATTTTAATCGGCGACGGCTATTATGTAACGGCGGACGGCAAATATTACGGCTTAACGGACAGTGGATTTTTGCGCCAAACTTTATACGGCGGCATTGTTAACGTTGCGGTTTGTTTTGCGTTCACCGCTTATTTCGTGCGTAAAATCGCCCTCGTGTGGTTTAACGGCAGTTGGCGTTTCATTTTATCCGCACTTTTTATTTTGTCCGTGCTAAATGTTAAAGCGGATACCTATGCCTTTCCGGGCATAATGTTGGTGCTATTAATGTTTTTATCGCTATTCGGGCAACAGGGAAAATATAAAATCCTCTTTCCGTCTTGGGAGAAATCATAATGTTCAGTATTATCGTGCCGTCTTATAACCGTAAAACGGAAATTCCGCCATTATTAGACAGTCTGACCAAACAAACGGATTTGCGTTTTGAAGTGATTATTGTGGACGATTGTTCTGCGGAACCGGTGGACGCGGAACAACATTATCCGTTTTCGGTGACGGTGATTCGTAACGCGCAAAACCAAGGGGCGGCGCAAAGTCGCAACATCGGCGCAAGCAATGCGCGCTATGACTGGTTGTTGTTTTTAGACGACGACGATCGTTTCGCCGAAACCAAATGCGCCGAATTGGCGCAAGCGATTGAAGCGAATCCGACGGCGAATTTTATTTATCATCCGGCGCAATGCACAATGGTGAACGAAGGTTTCGGTTATATCACGCGACCTTATTCGAATCCGGCGGATTTAACCTTGGATAATATGTTGAGCGCAAATAAAATCGGCGGAATGCCGATGATCGGTGTGAAGAAAGCTTTCTTTTTCGCCATCGGCGGATTATCCCGCGAGCTTAAATCCTTAGAAGATTATGAATTCGTACTTAAAGCGGTCAGCGCAACGGATTTTAACCCGATTTATGTGCCGACGCCCTTAACCCATTGCAGTTTCCACACCAAGCGCGCCAGCGTTTCTACCAACACAACGAATACGCAAAGCGCCATTACCGAAATTGAAAAAAACTATGTACGCAGCGCGCAACAACGCAAAAATTTTGCCTTGAACGCACAATATATGCTGGCGTACCCGAATATAATGAATTTATCCCGTCGCGCGGCAAAATATTATTTTGCAATGTTTAAATTAAGCGGAAATTTAAAATCCTTAATCATTGCAATCATTACGCTGATTTCGCCGTCGTTGGCAATTAATTTGAAAAGGTTTATTTAATGAAATTTTCCGTGTTAATGTCTTTATATATTAAAGAACAACCGCAGTTTTTAATCGAATGTTTCGACAGTTTGCAGGCGCAAACGTTGCCGGCGGACGAAATCGTGCTGGTATTCGACGGGCCGGTGACGCAGGAACTGGAAAGTGCGGTGCAAAAATATCAAGAAATTCTCCCGATTAAAACGGTGAAATTGGCGCAAAACCGCGGCTTGGGCAAAGCCTTAAACGAAGGTTTATTGCATTGTTCGAACGAATGGGTATTTCGAATGGATACGGACGATATTTGTGATCCGCAACGTTTTGAAAAACAAGCGGCGTTTATCGCCGAACATCCGGACACCGTGATTTTCGGCGGGCAAATCGCCGAATTCGGTGCAAATGTTGAGGATATCGTCAGCTATCGTCGCGTACCGACAAGCGCCTCGGACATCGTGAATTTTACCCGCAAACGCAGTCCGTTTAATCATATGACGGTGGCATATCAAAAAACGGCGGTGTTGGCAGCCGGCGGTTATCAAGATCTGCAAGAAGATTATTATTTGTGGATCAATTTGGTCGCAAAATATCCGCAAAATGTTGCAAACTTGGCTGATATTTTGGTCTTTGCCCGCGTCGGCAACGGAATGGTCGGTCGCCGCCGCGGTTGGGCACAAGCAAAATGCGAGTGGAATCTGTTTAAACTAAAACGTCGGCTGAAAATACAAGGCATCGTTTCGGGCGTAATTGTGCTAGCAATGCGCGTGATTCCGCGTTTATTGCCGCTTTCGTTGCTGAAAATCCTGTATAAATTTTTACGCAAATAGCCTGTTGATTTTTTTTTACTTTTATAACTTTAAGGAAAGCAAAATGTTAAAAACTACATTGAAATGTTCGTTACTTATCGCCTCGTTGGCGTTAGTCGGTTGTGCCGGCAATAAGCAAATTCAATCGCTGGATGATAAAGCGACGTATAACAAGCCGCGCACGCTACAAAATTTTGACGATTACGTTCGTTTCCTCAAAGTCAAAGCTGCAGGGCAGGGCGTCTCCGCCTCCGTATTGAACGCGCAGAATAATATTCGTTATATTCAAAAAGCGGTGGATTTAGACAGACAGCAAGCGGGAAAAATTAAAAAACGTGACCCGAGCGCACCGCCGGTCGCCAATCCGAACGGTACGACCAATTATTTAAACCGCGTATTAACCAATAATAAAGTAGATGTGGCGGAAACCCGTTATTGGGAACAGTTGCCGCAGTTGGAGAAAGCGTCCAAACGATTCGGCGTGCAAAAAGAATATTTACTGGCACTGTGGGGAATGGAAAGCAGTTTCGGATATTACCAAGGAAATTATGACGTGTTATCCGTATTAGCGACATTGGCGTTTGACGGGCGTCGCGAAAGTTTGTTCAGTAAAGAATTTATTGTGGCGATGAAAATGTTGGAGCGCGATCATATCCAACGACATAAAATGCTTGGTTCTTGGGCGGGCGCAATGGGACAAACGCAATTTATGCCGAGTTCTTATTTAAGCTATGCCGCGGACGGAAACGGCGACGGCGAAAAAGATATTTGGAAAAATCACTATGACGTTTTCGCGTCTATCGCCAATTACCTACATACCGTCGGCTGGAACGACAAATTGCCTTGGGGTGTGGAAGTGACTTTGACCCAATATATTCCGTTAGAAGCGGGTGGCATTGAAAAAGGCAAAGCGCGTTCATTACGCCAATGGCAAAATCAAGGTGTAATGCTAAAATCACCGACCGCACAAGAATCGCAAAAACTAACCGCACTTTCTTCCGCCGATTTATGGCTAGTTCGTCCGGATCGCGAAGCCGGACGAGCATTCTTAGTCTCAAACAACTTCCGCACAATTCTTGATTGGAACAAATCCAATTATTTTGCCGTCAGTATCGGAATGTTCGCCGACCGTATTCAACAGCGGATTGGGAATTAATTTTTCAGTCAATATCAGCTTGATATAACGAATAATCTCATCGGGAGAGAGCTAATCTCTCCCAATTCAGAACGTGACAGTGCTTAACTTTTTTGAGGCGTGGTGTGTTGAAACATCTCAAATGTCGGCGGAAGTTGCGGATCGGCATCTTCATCGTCCAGTTGTTTAATTGCCGGTTGCGGCGCTAATTCTTCGGTTGGGTGGGCGCTCGGTTCTTTGCCTAATAATTGATTTTGTAATTGTGCGTAACCGCTTTTCGACGATAACCAAACGGCGATTAATGCTTGGTTAAATTGATTATCGAATTCGTGGGCGAGGATGGTATCGTTTAAAATAAAATAGCCGCGGTTATCTAGTGCGATGTAGTTTAGTACGTCGTTAGGCGAGAAATCGGGCATAATTTCTTGCATTTTTTTCAACCAAGCCGCGGAGCTGTCTTTGTTGAAATTTAATGCGTTCATTTCTTTCACCAAACTAATGGCAAAACTTTTTCCTTCGACCGGTTTGGCAAATTTGACGGAAACCATTAGCGGACGTTGATCTTCCGTATATGTGCCGCTTTCCGTATAAAGGCCGACCGTATAAACATAAAACGGACCCCAGTTATAATCGGCGTTCCCTACGATTTTCCATTGGGCGGAAAGTGCGGTTGAAAATAAACACAAAATAGAGAACAAAAAAGCGTGAAGTTTCATCAATATCTACCTTTATGGTTGAAACCCCGCCGTTTATGGCGGATAAAATAATCGGGAGAGTGCGGTCTCTTCCGATTCAAAGTAACACAGAGCCTCGCGTGAGGCTCCGTGTATTGAATCATTGTGCAAGTATTGGGCGCATTATATCAATAAATAAGAAAAAGGCGAGAACCGCGCTCGCCTTTCCTCAAAGTTTTTCGTTTTTATTTTAAGCTGCCGACCATATCTTCCGGACGAACCCATTCATCGAATTGTTCAGCGGTCACTAAACCTAAGTTAATCGCTTCTTCTTTCAAGGTTGTGCCGTTTTTATGTGCGGTTTTGGCGATTTTCGCCGCATTTTCATAGCCGATATGGGTATTTAATGCGGTGACTAACATCAAAGATTGTTCTAATTGATGTTTGATGCGCGGGTAGTTCGGTTTGATACCGACGGCGCAATGTTCGTCGAAAGATACGCAAGCGTCGCCCAATAACTGTGCGGATTGCAAGAAGTTATACGCCATTACCGGTTTATACACGTTTAATTGGAAATGACCTTGTGTGCCGGCGAAGGAAATAGTGACGTCGTTACCTAATACTTGTGCGCAGACCATTGTCATCGCTTCGCATTGCGTCGGGTTGACTTTACCCGGCATAATGGATGAACCCGGTTCGTTTTCCGGAATTAAAATTTCACCGATACCTGAACGCGGGCCGGATGCCAATAAGCGCACATCGTTAGCGATTTTATAAAGTGAAACCGCTAATTGTTTCAACGCACCGTGGGTTTCAACCACGGCATCGTGCGTCGCAAGCGCTTCAAATTTGTTTTGCGCGGTGACAAAAGGTAAACCGGTAAATTGTGCGATGTAATCCGCAACTTTGACATCATAGCCTTTCGGTGTATTCAAGCCTGTACCTACAGCCGTACCGCCTAACGCTAATTCGGCTAAGTGCGGTAAGGTATTTTCTAAGGCTTTGATACCAAAGGATAATTGTGCCGCATATGCGGAAAATTCTTGACCTAATGTTAATGGTGTTGCATCCATTAAATGAGTACGACCGATTTTTACGACATCTTGGAATGCCGCCGCTTTTTCCGCTAAGGTTTTTTGTAAGCGTTTAACGCAAGGCAATGTATGTTCGACGACTTTTTTATAGGCGGCGATATGCATTGCTGTCGGGTAAGTGTCATTAGAAGATTGTGATTTGTTCACGTCGTCGTTCGGGTGAATAACGGATTTTTCGCCCAATTTACCGCCTTGAAGAACGTGTGCGCGGTTTGCCACCACTTCGTTCACGTTCATATTGGATTGTGTGCCGGAACCGGTTTGCCAAATCACCAACGGGAACTGATCATCCAATTTGTTCGCCAAAATTTCATCGCAAGCTTGCGCGATAAGATCACGTTTTTCTAGCGGTAGCACGCCTAAATCGTGGTTAGCATAAGCAGCCGCTTTTTTCAAATAGCCGAAGGCTTCGATAATTTCTTTCGGCATTGAAGCTGCAGGGCCGATTTTAAAATTGTTGCGTGAACGCTCGGTTTGTGCCGCCCAGTATTTATCCGCAGGAACTTGGACTTCACCCATAGTGTCTTTTTCGATACGAAATTCCATTCTAATTACCTCTTGTTAAATGTAAGAAAACGCTAGGATTTTACCACTTAGGCGGTATGAATGGAATGTCGGATAAAGTGTAAACTCCGGTTTTGTGATTTAGATCATAAAGTGCGGTAGATTTTTCGAAGGTTTTTTCGATGACAAAAAATCCGTCATTTTTTATTGAATTCAATAATTAATGTTTTATATTATGACGATTTTTCGCTAAAATCCTTTGGTTTAGAGTCTTTCTTTTTACCTTGAGTATTTTATGGCAAAGCAAGCGCAATTTTATATCCTTGAAAAAACAACGCCGAAATACGGTTTATCCGCAACGGAATCGCTAGCCTGTGATCTCGCGGCGGCGGCGTGGCGGCTGGGAAAACGGGTATTGATTAGTTGTGAAACCGAGCAACAAGCGCTGAATATCGACGAAGCCTTATGGCAGCGGGAACCGGAAGAATTCGTGCCGCATAATCTGTCCGGCGAAGTGACGCGTTATGCCGCGCCGATCGAAATTTGCTGGGCGAATAAACGTAATGCGCAGCGTCGAGATTTATTAATTAATTTGCAAACTCAAGTACCGGATTTTGCCGGCGGATTTAATCAAGCGGTGGATTTTGTACCGAATGACGAAACGTTGAAAATTCAAGCGCGCGAGCGTTATAAGCAATATCGCCAACAAGGCTGGCAACTTAGCACGGAGCAAGCGTAAAATGTTTCGATTCGCCGTGCAAAATTATGGTATTTTGTCGAACGTGGCGGATATGGGGATAAAGAAAATTTAGTCATTTTAGGCGTTTCGAAATGTGGCGATTAAAAACCTTTAAACAGCTTAGCACCTTGGACTTATTTCGAATTTATAAAGCGCGCACGGCGGTATTTGTGGTGGAACAAGAATGTCCTTATCAAGAAGTGGATGATAAGGATTTAATTTCTTCGCATTTATTTACTGAAAAAAATGATGAAATTATCGCTTATTGCCGCATTATTCCGGGGGAAACGATGTATATCGGCAGAGTGTTGGTTGCGAAAAATGCAAGAGGCACGGGCTTGGCAAGATCCTTAATGCTCGAAGCGCTTAATTATTGCCAAACCGAACATCCGGATAAAATCATTCGCTTGCAAGCTCAAGCTTATTTGGAAAATTTCTACCGCACTTTGGGATTTAAGCCGATTTCGGATATTTATTTGGAAGATGGTATTCCGCATTTGGATATGGAATCGGAAGTTAATATGGAGAAAACCAAATGACCAAGCAAGAACAAATCGCCGAGCAACAACGTCAATTACATATTTTGTTTGATGCTTGGATGGCGGATAAGAAAAAGCGTGAAGTAGTGACCTTTAAGCGTCCGAATGGGGATATTGTTGATCATTACCCAGACGGAACGGAAGTGATTATTGAGTATGCAAAAGCAAAATAATTTAGCCATTTTCTACTGTGGTACAAATGGCGCGGGTAAAACAACATTGCGAGGGTTTAACACAGATACCGTGCAAATTGTGATTGATTCCGATCATATCGCAATGCAATTAAACCCTGAAAATCCACGTTTAGCTGACAGTACGGCAGGTAGAAAAGCGATTGAATTATTTAAGTTTGCTATTGAACATCAAATTCCGTTTTCAATGGAATCCACCTTATCAGGAAGTTCCATTTTACAGCGAATAAAAAAAGCCAAAGAAAACGGCTTTTATGTACGATTAAATTATGTTGGTGTTGACGGTGTTTCCATTAACATTAAGCGTGTAAAAGCAAGAGTAGCAAACGGTGGACATTTTATTGATGAAGCCACAATCCGCAACCGTTACGACATCAGTTTGCAAAATTTAATTAAAATCTTACCGCTTTGTGATGAAGTTTTTATTTACGATAATTCAGAAGAAAGACCAAATTTAGTGTTTCATATTGAAGGGGATAATTTTATGCAGTGGTTAGATAAATTGCCGGAGTGGTGTGAGAGATTAAAAATTAATTTTATTTTGTAAAAGTGAGCATAGGAAATGAAAAATAAATGTATTATATTTTTAGATTTTATTGTAGTTGTTATATCTTTTATTTCTCTCTGTGTTTCCTATAACATAGCAGAAAAACAAAATAATTTTTCAAAAGAAAACAATCTCTTTATAATGAATCAAGGATTAGAAGAAAAAATTTCCCTTATAGATGACTTGTATCATAAGAATCAAAGTTTATTAGTTAACATTCATAGTCAGTTAAATTCTATGATTGATTTTGTAAAGAAAGAAAAACAAACTGAATATAATAATTACGAACTTATGTCTATTTTAGACATAATATCTCTTATTAGAGATATAAGGGAACTAAATATGAATAATATTCATCTTCAGCTATTGGTCATAGATAAAAATATCAACATGGCATGGAAACTGAAATAAGGCGTTATATCAGTAAATTAACAGAAGTAAATATAATTATAAATGCCATTATTCAGATTCCAGTAAATGATATAAAAATATATGAAACATCTAATAATGAAAAATTGAATGAGTTATCCAAAACCAATGAAACTTTACTCAAAGTGATGGAAGAACTAGGAACAGCTCACGGAAAATTTATATCTAAATTTTTACAACTAATAAAACATAATTAAAGGTAATCATGACAAAACCATTCCAAATGGCAGATCGCTTCGACGCATCTGCAGTAGAACAAGCCCTGTATAAACACTGGGAAGAGCAAGGCTATTTTAAGCCGAATGAAAATCCGAATGTGCCGAGTTACTGTATCGCCATTCCGCCGCCGAATGTAACGGGATCGTTGCATATGGGGCACGCATTCCAGCAAACCTTGATGGATACGCTGATTCGCTTTAACCGTATGGAAGGCAACAACACCTTATGGCAAGCGGGGACTGACCACGCGGGGATCGCAACACAAATGGTGGTGGAGCGTAAGATTGCGGCAGAAGAGGGTAAAACTCGCCACGATTACGGGCGTGAAGCCTTTATCAATAAAATCTGGGATTGGAAAGCCTATTCGGGCGGTACGATCAGCCAGCAAATGCGTCGCTTGGGGAACTCAATCGACTGGGATCGTGAGCGTTTCACTATGGACGAAGGCTTGTCCAATGCGGTGAAAGAAGTGTTCGTCCGTTTACACGAAGAAGGCTTGATTTACCGTGGTAAACGTCTTGTAAACTGGGATCCGAAATTACATACCGCAATTTCTGACCTTGAAGTAGAAAACAAAGAGAGCAAAGGCTCGCTCTGGCATTTCCGCTATCCGCTCTCCAACGGTTTAAAAACCGCAGACGGCAAAGATTATTTAGTGGTGGCGACTACTCGTCCTGAAACTATGTTAGGCGATACGGCGGTGGCGGTTCACCCTGAAGATGAGCGTTATCAATCGCTAATTGGCAAAAGCGTCATCCTACCGCTTGCCAACCGTGAAATCCCGATTATTGCGGACGATTATGTAGATCGTGAATTTGGTACGGGCGTGGTGAAAATTACCCCAGCGCACGACTTCAATGACTACGAAGTGGGCAAACGCCACGGTTTAGCGATGGTCAATGTGATGACCTTAAATGCGGATATTCGTGATGAAGCGGAAATTATCGGTTCAGACGGCAAACCGCTCACTACTTACGAAGCAATAATCCCTGCGGATTATCAAGGCTTAGAGCGTTTTGTGGCACGTAAGAAAATCGTGGCGGATTTTGAAGCATTAGGTTTATTGGAAGAGATCAAACCGCACGACTTAAAAGTACCTTACGGTGACCGTGGCGGCGTGCCGATTGAGCCGATGCTGACAGACCAATGGTATGTGAGCGTAAAACCACTTGCGGAAGTGGCAACCAAAGCGGTGGAAGACGGCGAAATCCAATTCGTGCCGAAACAGTATGAAAATCTTTATTTCTCCTGGATGCGTGATATTCAAGACTGGTGTATTTCTCGCCAATTATGGTGGGGACACCGTATTCCTGCGTGGTACGATGCCGAAGGTAATATCTATGTAGCTCGTAGTGAAGAAGAAGCGCGTGCGAAGCATAATTTGCCAGCCGATCTTGCTTTAAAACAAGATGAAGACGTGTTGGATACTTGGTTCTCATCAGGCTTGTGGACATTCTCAACGCTCGGCTGGCCGAACCAAACGCCTGATCTGAAAATGTTCCACCCGACCGATGTGTTAATCACCGGCTTTGACATCATCTTCTTCTGGGTTGCACGTATGATTATGTTTACGATGCACTTCATTAAAGATGAAAACGGCAAACCGCAAGTGCCGTTTAAAACCGTGTATGTAACGGGCTTGATCCGTGATGAACAGGGTCAAAAAATGTCGAAATCGAAAGGGAACGTGCTTGACCCGATTGATATGATTGACGGTATTTCCCTTGAAGATTTACTTGAAAAACGCACCGGCAATATGATGCAACCGCAGTTGGCGGAAAAAATTGCTAAAGCGACCCGCAAAGAATTTGAGAACGGCATTGCCGCACACGGTACGGACGCATTGCGTTTCACCCTTGCTGCCCTTGCTTCAAACGGTCGCGACATCAACTGGGATATGAAACGCTTAGAAGGCTACCGCAACTTCTGTAACAAATTGTGGAATGCAAGCCGCTTTGTGCTCACCAACGACAAGCTCGATTTAAGCGAAGGCGAAGTGGAATACAGCCTTGCAGATCGTTGGATCAATTCTGCGTTCAACCGCACCGTTGAAGAGTTCCGCACTGTATTAAGCCAATACCGTTTCGACTTAGTGGCGAACACCATTTACGAGTTTACTTGGAACCAGTTCTGCGACTGGTATTTGGAATTGACTAAACCAGTCTTTGCAAACGGCACAGCGGCTCAAAAACGTGGTGCAAGCAAAACCTTGGTGAGCGTGTTGGAAAAACTCTTGCGTTTAGCACATCCGGTTATTCCGTTTATCACCGAAGAAATTTGGCAAAAAGTGAAAGGCTTTGCGGGTGTGGAAGGCGACACCATTATGTTACAACCGTTCCCAACGGTTGATAGCAACGCCTTTGACGAACAAGCAGAAAGCCAAATCAACTGGATCAAAGAGCTGATTGTTGCCGTGCGTAATATCCGTGCAGAATGTAACATCGCCCCAAGCAAAGGCTTGGATTTACTCGTGCGTAATGCCAACGAAGTAGAACAAAACTGCTTAGAAAGCAACCGCACTTTAATTCAAGCAATGGCGAAGTTAGATGCAATCAACTTGCTAAATTCCGGTGAAAACGCACCGCTTGCAGTAACGAAATTAGTCGGCAACGTGGAATTACTCGTGCCAATGGCAGGCTTTATCAACAAAGAAGCCGAACTTGCACGTTTAACCAAAGAGATCGAAAAACTGCAAGACGAAGTATCCCGCATTGAAAACAAACTCGGCAACGAAGCGTTCGTGGCAAAAGCCCCAGAACAAGTGATTGCCAAAGAGCGTGAAAAAATGCAAGGTTACTTAGACGGACTTGAGAAGTTGAAATCGCAGTATCAGGCGATTGAAAATCTCTAAAATGAGTGTGAAAGTGCGGTCAATTTTGGCCGCACTTTTTATCGTACATAAACTAGCGTCGCAATTCTCTGGGCGATATTTTAAATTGATTTTTAAAACAGGTGGAAAAGTAGCAACTATCGTTAAAACCGCATTCTATTGCAATATCAATAATGGCTTTATCGGTATAACGAATTTGATAATAAGCATTTGAAAGACGTAATTTGATTAAATAATTTTGCGGTGTAAGCCCTATTTTATCTTTAAAGAAGCGATGTAGTGTTCTGACAGATAAGCCGAATTGTCGGGTTAATTTAGCCCAATTTATTTCTTCGGTAAAATTATAAGAAAGCCAATTCAAAATCTGTTGACCTTTTTCTTCGGTTGTTCCCTTCGTTTTGCTATTGATATAATTGTGCTGCATTAAGGTGACGAGCTGAAAAAACGAGCATTCGCATTGTAATTTAGTCTCTGGTGTATTTTGACTAATAAGATGATTAATATTGCTGTTAATTAGATCCAAGGTATTTTGATTAACGATTTTATAGCTTGCATCATTAGGCTTAAGGTTTTTGAGTAAGGCGTCTAGATTATGGATAAAACGAAAATCGTTATGATCTTTCAGCAAAATATTTGCCAGATGCAAATCACTGACATTTTCATATAAATGATGATCTGCTGCATCAATATACAACACCATACCTTTATGTAAATCGTGCTGATAACCGTTTAAAATATGACGACCTTTCCCTTTTGTTACGATAACGAGTTCGCTAAAGTCGTGCGTATGTTCCGGATAGTTCATTTGCGGTGCGCGCGGTTCGATTGCTAATTGCTGTTTAGTTGAATGAAAAAAATCTTTGAATGATAATTTTTGTATCATATCCCTTCTTTCCTTTCTTCCTAGCCATTTATTATTTTTTAGCATATCACAATATTTTTCCTCATTTTGACTAATTTATTGTTCTGTGATCACTGTCACTTCGACTTTTAAAATTTTGCCAACAAGGATGAAATATTGGCAGTAGATTGCAGGAGGAAGGCGAGGAATATTCTTAAACTGCTCTCAAATGAAATGATTCGGAGAACAGATTATGGGAATTTTAAATATTGCTGCGATTGACTTAGGCGCCTCAAGCGGTAGAGTGATGTTAAGCACTTATCATACTGAAAATAAACAACTTTCTCTGGTTGAAATCCATCGCTTCAAAAATCAATTTATTTCATACCAAGGGCACGATTGCTGGGATTTGGTGTACTTAGAGAATGAAATTCTTACCGGATTGCGAAAAATTCTTGAGTCGGGTAAACAGTTGCACAGCATCGGAATCGATACTTGGGGCGTGGATTATGTCCTTTTGGATAAACAAGGCGAAGTGATTGCCCCCACTTATGCATATTGGGATCACCGAACTCAAGGCGTATTAGAAAAAGTGCAAACGGAGCTCGGTAAAGAGAATATCTATCGTAAAACAGGCATTCAATTTCTGACCTTTAATACGCTTTATCAACTGAAAGCAATGGTTGATGAAAATCCTCAATGGTTATCGCAAGTAACAGATTTCCTAATGATTCCCGATTACCTTAATTATCGTTTAACCGGCGTAATTAATCGCGAATATACCAACGCAACAACCACACAATTAGTGAATGTCAATATCGATAGCTGGGATACGGCATTATTGGATTATCTCGGATTACCGGCAAGTTGGTTCGGACGAATTCGTCATCCCGGCATTCAAATCGGCTTTTGGGAAAATCGTGTTCCTGTAATGTCCGTTGCAAGCCACGATACGGCAAGTGCGGTTATTTCTGCACCACTTTCCGATGACTATGCGGCATATTTATGTTCCGGAACTTGGTCATTAATGGGGTTGGATACGACAACGCCTCATAATGACGAGCTGGCAATGAATCTAAATATTACGAATGAAGGTGGTATCGACGGACATTATCGCGTACTTAAAAATATTATGGGATTGTGGCTGTTTAACCGGATTTGCTTAGAAAGACAGGTGGTAAATATTCCGGAATTAGTGGCTCAAGCCGCAAATGAAACACCTTTCCGAAGTCTCATTAATCCGAATGCGGAATGTTTTCTTAATCCGAACTCAATGGTGGAGAGTATTCAACAATATTGTCGAGAACATCGCCAAGTCGTTCCCGAAACAACAAGTCAATTAGCCCGTTGTATTTTTGATAGTCTCGCAATGCTTTATCGCCAAGTTGCTGATGAATTAGCTCGGTTACAAGGACATTCGATCTCTTGTTTACATATTGTCGGTGGAGGTTGTCAAAATGAATTTTTAAACCAACTTTGTGCTGATTTATGTGGCGTTGATGTATTTGCCGGTCCGGTAGAAGCATCTGTTTTAGGGAATATCGGCTGCCAATTAATGGCGCTTGATCAAATCGGTAATGCAAAAGAATTTCGTGAATTGGTTTGCCAAAACTTTCCGTTAAAACATTACAAAAACAACCCGCACTTTATGCCGACGTCTCTCTTAGAGAAAAAATGGCGTGAATTTTGCAATCTTAATTAATTATCTCTAGAAGGAGCATTATGATGAGTAACGTACAAAAAACTTATGAATTAGCCAAACAACAATTTGCCGATATGGGCGTCGATACAGAGCAAGCATTAAAACTATTGGACGACTTGCCGATCTCAATGCATTGCTGGCAGGGGGATGATGTTGCCGGGTTTGAACTGCAAGAAGGCGGTTTAAGTGGCGGGATTCAAGCAACAGGAAATTATCCGGGAAAAGCCCGTAATGCTCAGGAATTACGCGCCGATTTAGATAAAGCGATGTCACTTATTCCGGGTAAAAAACGTTTGAATTTGCACGCTTCTTATTTAGAAGCAGATTATAAAGTTGAGCGTAATGAAATTAAACCGGAACATTTCGCAAATTGGGTGTCTTGGGCGAAAGAAAATCAACTCGGTTTGGATTTTAATCCGACCTATTTTTCGCATCCGCTTAGTGCCGAGGCGACTTTAACGCATCAAAATAAAGCCATTCGGGATTTTTGGATTGAACACGGTAAAGCTTGTCGGAAAATTTCTGAATATTTCGGAAAAGAATTAGGTACGGCATCTGTGATGAATATTTGGATTCCGGACGGAAGTAAAGATTTAGTTGTCGATAAGTTTGCGCCGAGACAACGTTTAGTTGAATCGCTTGACGCTATTATCAGTGAAAAATTGGATCCTAAATATCATTTAGATGCGGTTGAAAGCAAATTATTCGGCATCGGTGTGGAATCTTACACAGCAGGCTCCAATGAATTTTATGCGGCTTATGCCGTATCTCGTGGGACGGCGTTATGTTTGGATGCCGGACATTTTCACCCGACAGAAGTCATTTCAGACAAAATTTCTGCAGTAATGCCGTTTGTGCAACATCTATTATTACATGTTAGTCGTCCGGTACGTTGGGATAGTGATCACGTCGTATTACTTGATGATGAAACTCAAGCGATTGCAAATGAAATCGTGCGTAATCAATTATTTGATCGAGTACATATCGGATTGGATTTCTTCGACGCTTCCATTAACCGCATTGCCGCTTGGGTAATCGGTACGAGAAATATGCAAAAGCCTTATTAAAAGCGTTATTGGAACCGACACAAACATTACGTGAATTGGAGAATGCTCGTGATTTTACAGCTCGGTTAGCCTTATTGGAAGAACAAAAATCACTTCCGTGGCAAGCGGTTTGGGATATGTATTGCGAAATGAATAATGTTCCTGTCGGTAGTCGCTGGCTGAATGATGTTCGCCAATATGAAGAAAACGTGCTCAGTCAACGTTAAACGTTTAGGAGAATTATTATGCAAAATGTGATTGATTCTTGGTTTGTGCAAGGAATGATTAAAGCAACGAATGATATGTGGCTAAAAGGCTGGGATGAACGAAATGGCGGGAATATCAGTTTGCGTTTACTCGATTCGGATGTCGCACCTTATTTACACGAATTTTCATCAGCACCACGTCACGTTGATATAACACAAAATGTCGAAAAGTTAGCTAATCATTATTTTATCGTAACGGGTTCAGGTAAGTTTTTCCGTAACGTTATTTTAGATCCGGAAGATAACTTAACAATTATTCGAATAGATGAAACGGGCAAAGGTTATTACATTCTTTGGGGATTAAAAAATGGAGGCGTACCGACATCTGAATTAGCGGCCCACCTTCAATCTCATATTGTAAGAATGGAAGCGAGTGCTAATCGAGATAGGGTAATTATGCATTGTCATCCGACAAACCTTATTGCTCTGACTTATGTTATTGAATTAGATAGTAAAATTATCAGTCGTGAATTATGGGAAATGAGTACGGAATGTCTTGTTGTATTTCCCGATGGTGTTGGGATCTTACCTTGGATGACGCCGGGAAAAGATGAAATCGGTTATGCAACGGCAGAACAAATGCAACGTCATCACTTGGTTCTATGGGCTTTCCACGGCGCATTCGGGTGTGGAGAAAACTTAGACGAAGCTTTCGGCTTAATTGATACGGCGGAAAAATCGGCGGAAATTCTGGTTAAAGTTTTATCTATGGGCGGAAAACGACAAACAATTAAAACGGAGGAGTTTAAATTATTAGCTGAGCGTTTCGGTGTGACGCCAATGGAAGGTGTTTTTTAATAACCTCGGTTCGGCGCGGCGGCGTCGAACCGCTTAACTCTGAAAAACTTTAAATTATCAAGAACATAAATGATTATGTTATATAAGGAGTATATATGAGTAGTTCAATTTTGTTAGGTATCTTTTGGCATTTTATCGGCGCTACATCAGCTGCTTGTTTCTATGCACCGATGAAAAAAGTGAAAAATTGGTCGTGGGAAACAATGTGGGCGATCGCTGGTATTTTCTCTTGGATCCTATTGCCTTGGAGTATCAGCTATTTTTTATTACCTGATTTCGGTGCTTATTATGCCTCATTTAGCCAAGATGTTTTATTACCGGTATTTTTATTCGGTGCGATGTGGGGAATCGGTAATATCGGTTACGGTTTAACGATGCGTTACTTAGGAATGTCTATGGGCATCGGTATTGCTATCGGCATTACATTGATTGTCGGAACATTGATGACGCCGATTATTCAAGGGCGCTTCGGTGAGTTGCTGGCTAGTACCGGCGGGCAATTAACGATTGTGGGTGTTATCGTAGCGGTTATTGGTGTTGCAATCGTCTCTTATGCAGGATTATTAAAAGAAAAAGCGACCGGCGTTACAGCAGAAGAATTTAATTTGAAAAAAGGGCTCGCGCTGGCAGTAATGTGCGGTATTTTTTCTGCTGGAATGTCATTTGCGATGAGTGCAGCAACGCCAATGCACGAAGAAGCGGCTAGATTAGGTGTAGATCCGCTTTATGTCGCACTACCGAGCTATATCGCCATTATGGGAGGCGGCGCGATTATTAATTTAGGCTATTGTATTATTCGTCTGATGACACGACCTGAATTATCTTTTAAATCCGATGTAAGTGTCGCAAAAGGATTATTAATCAGTAATATTTTATTCTCTGCATTAGGCGGCATTATGTGGTATTTCCAATTCTTCTTCTATGCTTGGGGACACGCAAATATTCCTGCCGAATACGGATTTATCAGCTGGATGTTACATATGAGTTTCTATGTTTTGTGCGGCGGAATTGTCGGTTTGATTTTACACGAATGGAAAGGAACAGGAATCAAACCTACGCGAGTACTTTGTATTGGTTGTTTGGTTATTGTTCTTGCTGCGAATATCGTAGGTTTAGGAATGGCAAATTAGTTAAGGAGTATTTTATGATAAGAAAAGCATTTATTATGCAGATTCATCCGGATAGCCACGCAGAATATAAAAAGCGTCATAATGAGATTTTTCCCGAATTAGTTTTAGAGCTTAAATCTCACGGTAGCCATAATTACTCTATCTTTTTAGATAAAGAACGAAATCTATTATTCGGTTATGTGGAAATCGAGAGTGAAGAACGTTGGAATGCTATTGCGCAAACTGAAGCCTGTCAAAAATGGTGGCATTTTATGAAAGATATAATGCCGTCTAATCCAGATAACAGCCCGATTTCACAGGAATTGGAGCAAGTGTTTTATTTGGCTTAAATAGACGGTCCTGCCCAAAAGATCCGATAGATAAATCCATTGGTATTTTATTTATCGGATCTCACATTTCCCAATCTCCCCAATTATTGCTAGAATCTTCATCAATCTTATTTGTCTATTTGCCTAAAGTGATATTAAAGAGGGTCGCGATGAAAAATATTTATTTCGGTAAGATCTATGCGTTAGATGAAATTCTTTCCTTAAAGGAAAAGATTTGTTTGTGTGAACAGCAAATTAAATTTTTGAATCCGATTTTGCAGAAAACGACGGCGGTGGAGGAGGATTTTGCGAACTTAACATTAAAAGTGACGTTTTTTCACGGTAGTCGGTTTGTGCGGACGTTGTGTTTTTCTTCTTATCGAGCGGCGCAGTTATTTTCTTCGAAGCCGGAACAGCAGCAGGCGTTATCTGAAATTTTTGGCAAAACCGACAGTTTAGGCAATATTGTACTGACTGCCGGCGCGGAAGGGTTGAGTGAGGCGTTAATTAGAAATGCGTCTTGGTTTATTCGCTCGTCGGATACGTTGGAGCAGGGTGATTTTATGATTTTGCCGAATGAATGGCGGGCGATTGACGGGCGGGGAATGGCGTTGTTCGAACGGTTTGGTAAAATTGATCACGCGTATCGCCAAGTGTTTTTGATTATGCTGGCATTGGCATATTATGATGCCTTACATCAAATCAGCGAGGAGCTGGCGGCGATGTTGGTCGAACCGATTAATGTGGAGGAATTGGATAAACTTTATACCGAAGCGGCAGTGTTTAATGCGCGGTATTATTTCGATAATCCGGTGGAATTTTCGCGTTATGCGTTGTTTCAGGCGTGGCAAGATGTTCGCGAAGCTTATCATTTACGCGAAAAAAATGCCGAAGTCACTTCGCAGTTGGCGCAAGTTCATCAGATTTTGAGTTACACGCAGCAGAAAAAAGAACAAACCGCCAACGAAGAACGAAATTTGAAGTTAGCGGTTTTTGGGATCACACTTTCCATTCTAGGTATTGTGGAAGTGATTGATATTGTGAGTAATTGGCTGTCTTAGTGAAAATAGCCCAATAAGATCGCGCCGATAAGCGCGCCGCAAGCCAAAAGCAGCTTTTGCACTTTAGGTTCTTTTACGTCTTTATGAAAATATTCCGACGCCCAAATGGCGTAGCAAGCTAGTAACACCAGTTTGGCGATAATCCACCAAGGAAAACCGAATCCGACGCTAAACAGCACGGCGATTCCGCTGACAATCAAGAGCGTATCGGATAAGTGCGGTAGAATTTTTAATAATTTTATCGCTCGCCAATTTTTGCCGTGAAACTGCATCGTGCCGCGCGTAATGAGCAGCGCAAGGCTGATAAAGGCGCAGGCAATGTGAAGATAGAGTAGAGAAAGTATCATTTTTTATCGCTTAGGTTGAATTAAATACCGGCGCGATATCGTCTGCGCCGGCAAGGATTGTTATTTTGAAAATATCGGTAGAATAAGAAAGCGGGTGTCAGGCGAAACCCGCTTTTATGCGTTATTCTGCCGAATTTTCCACCGCACTTTCAGCCGAAATTTCGGTGTTTTCGTCATCGTCCGCATCGCAAACGCGTTCCAAGCTGACGAGGTGTTCGTCATCGCCGGTGCGAATTAAGCGCACGCCTTGGGTATTACGACCGACTATGCTAACTTCGCTGACACGAGTTCTGACCAAGGTGCCGGCATCGGTAATCAACATAATTTGATCGCTTTCTTCCACTTGGGTGGCGGCGACAACTTTACCGTTGCGCTCGCTGACTTTGATCGAAATAACGCCTTTCGTATTGCGTGATTTGGTCGGATATTCGGAAAGCGCGGTGCGTTTTCCGTAACCGTTTTGTGTCGCGGTGAGAATCGCGCCGTCATTTTTCGGCACTACAAGAGAAACCACTTTGTCGATATTCAAATCAAGAGTTTCTTCAGTGTTTTCATCGGAAACGTCGTCGATTTCCACCGCACTTTCGTCATCGGATAATTCATTGGTAAGCGCCAATTTAATTCCGCGCACGCCGGTTGCCGCGCGTCCCATTGCGCGCACGGCGTTTTCGTCGAAACGCACCACGCGACCTTGCGACGAGAACAACATAATTTCATTGTTGCCGTCGGTAATATCCGCGCCGATTAATTCGTCTTCATCACGCAAGTTAAGCGCGATAATGCCGCTTGCACGCGGTCGGCTGAATTCGGTTAAGGCGATTTTCTTCACAATACCGCCCGCCGTCGCCATTACGACGAATTTATTGTCTTCATAAGCCGTCACCGGCAGAATGGCGGTGATTCGTTCATTGGCTTCTAGCGGCAGAATGTTCACGATCGGACGTCCGCGTGAACCACGGCTGGCTTGCGGCAGTTGATAAACTTTCAGCCAATATAAACGCCCGCGGCTGGAGAAACACAAAATGGTGTCGTGCGTATTGGCAACTAAAAGACGTTCGATGAAATCTTCTTCTTTCATTTTGGTCGCCGATTTACCTTTGCCGCCGCGACGTTGCGCTTCGTAATCGGTAATCGGTTGATATTTAACGTAACCTTCGTGCGAAAGGGTGACGACGACATCTTCCTGTGCGATCAAATCTTCCAAATTAATATCGCCGGAAGCCGCGGTGATTTCGGTTCGACGCGGATCGTTAAACTCGGCTTTCACCCGTTCTAATTCTTCGCGTAGTACTTCTTTTAAGCGTACCGAGCTGTTTAAAATGTGCAATAATTCACCGATTTCTAGTAAAATTTCTTGATATTCGGTGACGATTTTTTCGTGTTCCAAACCGGTGAGGCGTTGTAAACGCAAATCCAAAATAGCGCGTGCTTGTTCGTCGGAAAGGTAATATTGTCCGTCGATAATACCGAATTCTTCGGCTAAATCTTCCGGACGGGACGCATTTTCGCCGGCGGCTTCAAGCATTGCGCTCACATTGCCGAGCGCCCAAGGACGGGACAATAAGCCTTCTCTGGCTTCTTCCGCGGTTTTTGAGGCGCGAATCAATTCGATCACCGGATCGATATTTGTCAAAGCGATCGCTAAACCTTCCAAAATATGGGCGCGTTCGCGCGCTTTGCGCAATTCGAACACAGTACGGCGAGTGACCACTTCGCGGCGATGTTTAACGAAAGCTTCAATAATTTGTTTAAGGTTGAATAATTTCGGCTGACCGTGATCCAACGCCACCATATTGATACCGAAGGTCACTTGCATTTGAGTCAAAGCGTAAAGGTTATTCAGCACCACTTCGCCGACGGCATCGCGTTTGACTTCGATTTCAATGCGAAAACCTTCTTTGTTCGACACGTCGAGCACGTTACTAATGCCTTCGATTTTTTTATCGCGCACCAATTCGGCGATTTTTTCCACCAAACGGGCTTTATTCACTTGATACGGAATTTCCGTAACGATAATGGTTTCGCGCCCTTTATCGTTGGTTTCGATTTCCGCTTTGGCACGAACATAAACTTTGCCGCGGCCGGTTTTATAGGCATCTTCGATACCTTTTCGACCGTTGATTAACGCCGCTGTCGGGAAATCCGGTCCCGGAATATAGCTCATTAATTCATCGATGGTAATTTCTTCGTTATCGATATAAGCCAAACAACCGTCCAACACTTCGCCTAAATTATGCGGCGGAATATTCGTCGCCATCCCGACCGCAATTCCGGAGGATCCATTGACCAATAGCGCCGGAATTTTTGTCGGCAACACATCGGGAATCATTTCTTTGCCGTCATAGTTCGGCGAGAAATCAACGGTTTCTTTGTCTAAATCGGTGAGTAATTCTTGGGTGATTTTTTGCATCCGCACTTCGGTATAACGCATTGCGGCGGGCGCATCGCCGTCCACCGAGCCGAAGTTGCCTTGTCCGTCAACCAACATATAACGCAATGAGAAAGGTTGCGCCATTCGCACGATAGTGTCGTACACTGCGCTGTCGCCGTGCGGGTGATATTTACCGATAACGTCGCCGACTACACGAGCAGATTTTACATAGGCTTTGTTAAAGGTAATTCCGCTTCGATCCATCGAAAACAGCACTCGACGGTGTACCGGCTTTAAGCCGTCGCGCACGTCGGGCAAAGCACGTCCGACAATCACGGACATCGCATAGTCAAGATAGGAGGATTTGAGTTCTTCCTCAATACTGACCGAGGTAACATTTGGGACTAAATCAGTCATTAATAGCTTCCTAATCGCATAAAAAATTAGCGAGATTATAGCATAATTTCTAGGGCAGCTCTAATTTTATAGTGAATTTTTACCGCACTTAGGGAATAATAAGCCATTATTTTCGTTGATTATTAAATGGGTTCGAATATGCAAAACCTTGATCCGCAAGAGTTGGAAAAATTTGAAAAAATGGCGCAAAGTTGGTGGGATCCGCAAGGCGATTTTAAACCGATTCATCAACTCAATCCGTTGCGTTTGGATTATATCTCGGCGCAAGCGGAAGGTTTGGCGGGGAAAAACGTGTTGGACGTCGGTTGCGGCGGCGGGATTTTGTCGGAAAGTATGGCAAAACGCGGAGCCAAAGTGATCGGTATCGATATGAGCGTTGCGCCGCTTGAAATGGCGAAATTGCACGCCCAATCGCAAGGGTTACAAATTGAATATCAACAAACGACGATTGAAGATTTCGTGCAAAAACACACCGCACTTCAAGGCGAAAAGTTCGATGTGATTACTTGTATGGAAATGTTGGAACACGTTCCCGATCCCGCTTCAGTGATTCAGTCGTGCAAAACTTTATTGAAACCGAACGGCGTGCTATTTCTTTCCACAATTAACCGCACGTTTAAAGCTTGGACGTTGGTGGTATTGGGCGCGGAATATGTGCTGAAGATGTTGCCGAAAGGCACGCACGATTATGATAAATTCATTAAACCAGCGGAATTACTGGCGTGGACGGATCGCGCCGAATTGGAATGTCGGAATATGGTCGGTTATCATTATAATGTATTGACCGGACGTTTTTGGTTGAACAAAGACGTAAGCAGTAATTATATGGCGAGTTTTAAGTTGAAATAGCTTGGTTAAAGACGAAAAAGTGCGGTGGTTTTTGGGATAATTTTTGCTGATTCGAGCGCATTATGTCGAATAAAAGTCGAATAAAAAAGGGATCCGCCGATCCCTTTTTTAGTATAACCGATTATTTTTTCTTTTCGTCGCAGTTCGTAATATCGCTGCATTTGCCGTATAAATATAAACTGTGGGTTTTCAGTTTAATGCCGTGTTCCTCGCTGATTTCGCGTTGGCGTTTTTCGATCACTTCATCGTTAAATTCAAATACTTTGCCGCAATCGACGCAAATAATATGATCGTGATGTTCCGTCGGCGCCAGTTCGAAAACGGATTTATTTCCTTCAAAATTATGACGAATTAAAATATTGGCTTCATCAAATTGGTTTAACACGCGGTAAACCGTGGCAAGCCCGATGTCCTCACCGCGTTCCAACAGCATTTTATATACGTCTTCCGCCGAAAAATGTGACATTTTGTTCTCTTGCATTAACGCCAAAATGGTCAAACGGGGTTCGGTAATTTTAAGACCGGCTTTTTTTAATAGTTTGATGTTTTCTTCAGACATAATTGCCCCTTATTTTCGGTATTTCGATATAAAACCAAGTGATTAAGCCAGTTCCGCCAAGCACATTTCATCGTAAACTTGTTTCGTCCATTTTTCGACGCGCTCGCCGGTTAATTCCGGTTGGCGATCTTCGTCGATACACAAACCGACGAAAGTATTTTCATCAACTAATGCTTGCGAAGATTCGAAAGTGTAACCTTCGGTTGACCAGTTACCGACGATAATCGCGCCTTTCGGTTCGATAATATTGCGCACCGTGCCCATTGCATCGCAGAAATATTCGGCATAATCCTCTTGATCGCCGCAACCGAAAATCGCCACCAATTTATCGGTGAAATCGATTTGTTCCAATGTCGGGAAAAAATCGTCCCAATCGCATTGCGCTTCGCCGTAATACCACGTCGGAATACCGAACATTAAAAAATCATAGGCTTCGATATCTTCTTTCGTGCTTTTGGCAATATCGCGAATATCAACCAATTCCGCACCTAGCTGTTTTTGAATCATTTTGGCAACATTTTCGGTGTTGCCGGTGTCACTACCATAAAATAAACCGACGATAGCCATTGTAATTACCTATTTTTCCTTGCTATTAAAATAATCTTGTAAAATTGTTACGATTAAATCCGAACGACTAACACACTGCACGGAGGCTAAATCTTCTAATTGTCGAACCAAATTTGCGTGTAATTTCAGCTCGACGCGTTTTAATCCGCTGGATTTATCTCGCCGCAGTTGATTACGTTTATTAATGCGAATTTGTTGTTCTCGGCTTAGCGGATTGGTTTTCGGCCGCCCGACCTTCGGTGTATTAGCAAACAGATCTAAGGTTATGCAATCCGCATCTTGTTTTGCCATTTTAAATCACAACCGTTATATCCACCGTAGCTAATTGAGAATGATAAGCTACAACTTATAATTGGCGCCACTATATCACAATTCACCGGTGATTAAAACCCTATTAATTAAGTCAGAATTAAGATAAAAAACGTTTTATCGCACGCACGACGAATTCCGGTTTTTCGGCGTGCACCCAATGTCCGCTGCCGTTGATGGTAAAGGATTCGGCGCGCGGAAATTGCGCCAAAACGGTTTGAGTATAAGCGGGCAAAATATAATCCGAATCGCCGCCTTTGATAAATAACGTCGGATGCGGAAAATACACATTTTGCCAATCCATTAAATGCACATAATTGCGATAAAGTGCGGTCAAATTAAAGCGAAAATATTCGGCGGCGTGCTGGTCGAAGGATTTCAGCATAAATTGTTGCACGCTTTCTTGTGAAATATGTGCGGCGAGAATCGGTTTTGCTTGTTGGCGAGTTTGCGGCGCAGCGTGTTTTACCGCAAATAATCCGGCAAATACACTGTCGTGACCGTGATTACCGTAATTCACCGGTGCAATGTCAATAACGACTAATTTTTCCACTAACTCAGGACGCAATGCCGCCGCACACATCGCCGTTTTGCCGCCCATCGAATGCCCGATTAAAATGACTTTGCGCAGCTGCAAATGATCCAATAAATCAAGCACATCCTGCGCCATTAGTGCATAATTCATTTCGTCGCAATGAAAACTTTGCCCGTGATTGCGCAAATCGATGCGTAAGATCGAATAGTCTTCGGCAAAGGCGCGGGCAATGACGCCCAAGTTATTCATATCGCCGAATAAACCGTGTAGAAACACCAAAACGGGACGGCTAGAGTCTTGTTTTAATTGATGAAATTGAAAGTTAAGTAAATTGCGATGCGACATAATTTTTGCGTAGAGTATTTGTAAAGAAGTCGTTATAATGTTGCAAAAACATAAATAGATCAAGTAATGGAGAGCGAAAATGAAAATAATCGAAGTGGATGAAGAACTTTATCAATATATTGCCGGACAAACGCAATCTATTGGCGAAAGTGCCTCGGATATTTTGCGTCGTTTACTTCATTTTTCTTCCGTTAAAAGTGCGGTGAAAACGGAGCAAGTTTTTGCGCCGGAAACTTTTATTGCGCCGCAACAAAATGAGAATGTCGAGCCGGTACAGGAAATGCGTATGCAGGCAGCGAGCGAAGCGCCGAAAGTGACGACGAAAAAACAATCGGACGAAGCCATCGGTAAAATCGTCGAGAAAGTTCGCGCGTTAATACATTCGGCGGATTTTCAGCAAGAAAGCAAAGCAGTCGTGCGTTTTTTAGCGATTTTACGCGTGCTGTATCGCACCAATCCGGAAAGTTTCGCCCAAGCGACGGAATCCCTACAAGGGCGCACGCGCGTATATTTCGCTCGTGACGAAGCCACATTATTAATGGCGGGAAACCACACCAAACCGAAACAAATTCCCGATACGCCTTATTGGGTGATCACCAACACCAACAGCGGGCGTAAAATGTTAATGTTGGAAGGTGCAATGCAATCAATGCATTTGCCTGATGATTTAATTGAAGAAGTCAGAGCGTTTTTTACCGCCAACTAATCGAACAGGACATCAAAACCCTATGTTTTTATGGCGGCAATATGCCGCGTCTCCGTTATTTCAAGATAAAATTGCCTTGCGAACCGAGCAAGGCGAATTTTTTACTTGGCGCCAGCTTGCCGAGAAAACGGAAGATTATGCCGCAGCATTACAACAACAAGGCGTAGCACAAGGCGAGGGTATTGCCTTATGCGGAAAAAACAGCACGGATATTCTCTTGCTTTATCTTGCCGGTATTCAATGCGGCGCGCGGGTGTTGGGCGTGAATCCCGCTTTTCCGACGGAAAAAATCGCCCGACTTTGCGCGGAAAATCATATCCGCTTTTATTTTTCCTCCGAACTGAAAACGTTGCCGAATGTGACCGCACTTTCTTTGCCGAGCGCCGATTCCAACGTCGTATTTATACCGATTGAAGATGATTGGCAACGTCCGGCGACAATGACCTTGACCTCCGGTTCGAGCGGCTTGCCGAAAGCGGTGGTGCATAATGTACAAGCGCATTCGGACAACGCGCAAGGCGTGTGCCGGTTAATGCAATTTTCGGCGCAAGACGCGTGGTTGTTGTCCTTGCCGCTTTATCACGTTTCCGGACAAGGCATTGTATGGCGTTGGTTAAGCGTCGGCGCCGAATTACATTTGCCGACCACGGATTTTTACGCCTCGCTGCTACAAGCCACGCACGCATCGTTGGTGCCGGTTCAGCTGCAACGCTTATTGGATTATTTACATCAGTGCGCACCGAACACATTTCGCACGCGCCATATTTTGCTCGGTGGAATGCATATTCCCGTTGCATTGACTCAAGCGTTGGCACAATTCGGCATTCAAAGCTATTGCGGATACGGAATGACGGAAATGGCGTCCACCGTATTTGCCAAGCAAAGCAACGGTTCGGCGGGCGTCGGGCAACCTTTGCCGCAGCGCGAATTTAAATTGGTGAACGGCGAAATTTGGCTGCGCGGTGCCGGTGCGGCGTTAGGTTATTGGAAGAATAACCGAATTGTGCCTATAATGAACGACGAACAATGGTTTGCCACCAAAGATCGCGGCGAATGGCGCGATGATGAACTGGTTGTATTAGGCAGAGCGGATAATATGTTCATTTCCGGCGGAGAAAATATTCAACCGGAAGAAATCGAACGGGTAATCTTAGCCTGTGAAAATGTCGAACAAGTGTTTATTCTGCCGAAAGAGGACGAGGAATACGGACAACGTCCGGTGGCAATGATAAAATTTAAGGATAATTTCAGCGAAAGTGCGGTCAAAAATTTAACGATTTGGTTAAACGATAAATTGGAAAAGTTTAAACAACCCGTGCAATATTTCCCGCTAAACTCGGAAAATCGGCAAGGAAATATCAAAATTTCTCGCGTCCAGTTAAAAGCGGAATTACTCGATTTATTAGGAAAGTAAAATGAAACGACTCTCTTTTTTCTCCCGAATTTTTGCCGTATCGGTGTTATTTTGGGCGTTTAATGCGTATGCGACGGTAGAATTGCCCACCGAACAAGCCGTGCAAACTCAGTTGGCAGCGGCAAAAGAAACGGATCAAAACGATCCGAATAACAAAGCCTTGGTGCAAAATTTAGAAGACACCTTGACGTTGTTGAATAAGATCGCGAAGCAAAAGACCGATAACAAAGCCTTAACGGATTCCATCGCTAGCGCGCAAAAAGCCACGGCGAGCGCGCAAAATGCCGTAGATGAATTGAAAGAAGCGGAGACGCAAACGGCGAATACTTTCGCTAAGCTAAGTTTAGCGGAGTTGCAAACGCAGTTGAATCAAACTCAACAAAAACTGCAACAAATTCAAACTGATCTGACCGGTATTAATGCACAATTAGTGAATCAACGCGCCGCGCCGGATCGCGCGCAAGCGGCATTAAGCGCCAATTTAATTCGCTCGCAAGAAATCGATAAACAGTTATTTAATACGGAAATCGATGCGGCGGAGAGAACCAAATTGCAAACCGAAGCGGCGTTGATTGAGTTGCAAAATGCGTATAATCAAACCTTGTTGCAAGGCAACAATGATTTAACCTCGCTTTATACCGTTCAGCTGGAAGAAAAAAATCTCATTCAGCAGCAATTACAAACTAAGCAAACTCTGTTGCAAGAGGTGATTAATGAAAAAAATCTGCAAGAAACTCAGCAACAAGCGGAGCAATTAAAGCAATCGCAACAAAAAGGGAGCGATCAAACCAATCCGTTAATTGCGGAAGAACAGGCATTTAATTTAAAAATCAGTCAAGATTTAGTGAACCAAACCGCGCAGCTTAATACCTTATCGCAAGATAATTTGCGCATTAAGGGCGTGTTGGACAATTTGCAACAAACGGAACGCAACATCAACGAGCAAATCAGTGCGCTGCAAGGTACGTTGGTCCTTTCGCGCATTATTAATAAACAAAAACAATTATTGCCGCAAGATCAAATGATTAGCGGCTTGTCAAAGCAGATTACCGATTTGCGGGTTAAAATTTTCGATTTAACGGAAGCGCGCGATCATTTATATGACACGCAAAGCTATCTTAATGATCTGGAAAAGAAAAATAATATCGAACTGAAAGATGCGGAATGGGATCGTTTGACCTCCATTTTGCAGGAACGACGCAAATTATTGTCCGATACGATCACTACATTGAATAATCAACTGAATTTGGCGATTAACATTGAATTAAATCAACAACAAGTAATGGCAATTAGTGACGCCTTGCAAGGCAAATTACAGCAACAAAGCTTTTGGGTGAAAAGTAACGCGCCGATCGATTTAAGCTGGTTCGCTAACTTTTTGCCGAGCGTGAATTTTCAGCTGAAAGATATTAACGAACAAATTAATTTTACCAACTGGAAAGATAACATCGTACCGGCGACCTTGTTGATCGTTTTGCTGTCTTTTTTGACCGCACTTATTCAATGGAAAAAAGAAAAGATCAAGCAACGTTTGGCTTATATTAATACGAAAATCAATACCTTAACCGGCGATCGCCAACGCTATACGCCGGAAGCCGTGTGGTGGACGTTAGTACTTTGTTTACCGAGCACCTTGCTGTTTTTGTCAGGATTAATTTTGATCACCTTTATTTGTTTCGAAAATCCCGAACAATTTTGGTGGTGGTCGCTAAGAATGTCCGGTTATTGGCTATTTTTCGCCTTTGTTTTAGCTTTGCTGCGCCCGAACGGAATGGCGTATCGACACTTTAATATGCCGCAGCAGAACGTAAAAATTTTTTACAGCGTGTCGAAACGTTCCGTTTGGATCTGTGCATTGTGGCTGAATGCTTCTATTTTCACGCATTTGGATGCGGGTATTACCAACGATGTACTCGGTCAGGTAATGACGATTTCGATTTTAGTGATTACTTTGTTTATCGTCGGACCGCGTTTACGTTATGCGGTGCGCGTGTATCAAAAAAGCACGCAAGAAAAATCGGGTGCGCAAGGTTATTTGTTCCGATTTGCTCGCGCTTTATTGGTGCTTGCGCCGATTGCGCTCATCGTGTTGATCCTAATGGGCTATTACTACACGGCATTGAATTTAATGGAACATTTAATGTCGTCTTATTTTGTGTTTATCCTTTGGATGTTGTTCCGCGATATTATTTATCGCGGCTTCACCGTGTCGGCGAGACGCTTGGCATATCGCCGCGTGCAGGAAAAAAGCGCGCAATTTGAAACGCAAAAAATCGAAACCGATGACGGCGAAGTGAATATCGATCTTCAACAAGAAGAAGCTTTAGCGCTTTCGCAAGTGAAAGATCAAGTGAAACGCGTGGCGGATATTTTGCTTTGGTTGGCGTTATTCGGTTTGTTCTATTGGGTATGGTCGGATTTGATTACCGTCGCCTATTATTTGCAAGGCGTCACCTTATGGCAGCAAAGCGTCACCACCGATGCCGGCACTACGATGGAATCCGTCACCTTACTGAATTTATTGCTCGCGATCGTGATTCTTGCGGCGACTTATGCCTTGGTGCGCAATATCGCCGGCTTGTTGGAAGTGTTGGTGTTTTCGCGCGTTAATCTTTCGCAAGGCACGCCTTACACCATCACTACGCTATTGATTTATTTTATTATCGCTATCGGCGGCGGGATCGCGTTCTCCACCTTGGGAATGTCTTGGTCGAAATTGCAGTGGCTATTCGCCGCACTTTCCGTCGGTCTCGGTTTCGGTTTGCAGGAAATTTTTGCGAATTTCGTTTCGGGCATCATTATTTTGTTCGAACGTCCGGTGCGAATCGGCGATGTGGTGACCATCGGGAATTTCTCCGGTACGGTTTCTAAAATTCGTATTCGTTCGACAACTTTAATCGATTTTGATAAAAAAGAAGTGATTGTGCCGAATAAAGCTTTCGTCACGGAACGCATCGTCAACTGGGCATTAACCGATTCAATGACGCGCGTGTTGGTGAAAGTG
Source organism: Caviibacterium pharyngocola (assembly GCF_002795405.1). GTDB lineage: Bacteria > Pseudomonadota > Gammaproteobacteria > Enterobacterales > Pasteurellaceae > Caviibacterium > Caviibacterium pharyngocola. The sequence goes on from NZ_PHGZ01000025.1 coordinate 36,995, forward strand.
GGTGTGGCTTACGGTTCGGATGTGGAACTGGTAAGAAAATTATTATTGCAAGCGGCGGCAGAATGTGATCGCGTATTGAAAGATCCGGAACCGATGGCATATTTCTTGTCCTTCGGCGACAGCACCTTAGATCACGAATTGCGGGTTTATGTGGGGAAAATCGGCGATAGAACCCGCACAGTTGACTTCTTAAATCGTCGCATTAACGCATTATTTGCGGAAAATAATATTGATATTGCGTTTAATCAGCTGGACGTATTTATTAAAAATCAATCGACCAATGAAGAAATTCAAGTGGCGTCGGAAAAACTTGGCTTAAAAAATTAAGGAATAAAAATGGCAGGAAATAGTATCGGACAACTTTTTCGCGTCACCACTTTCGGTGAATCGCACGGCATCGCGCTAGGCTGTATCGTGGACGGCGTACCGCCGGGGTTAATGCTTTCCGAACAGGATATTCAGCCGGATTTGGATCGTCGTAAACCGGGAACATCACGTTATACTACGCCGCGTCGCGAAGATGACGAAGTGCAAATTTTATCCGGCGTATTTGAAGGCAAAACCACCGGTACCAGTATCGGAATGATCATCAAAAACGGCGATCAACGTTCGCAAGATTACGGCGAAATCAAAGATCGTTTCCGTCCCGGTCACGCGGATTATACCTATCAGCAAAAATACGGCTTGCGCGACTATCGCGGCGGCGGACGTTCTTCCGCGCGCGAAACGGCAATGCGGGTTGCCGCGGGGGCGATTGCGAAAAAATATTTGCGCGAACATTTCGGCATTGAAGTGCGCGGTTATTTATCGCAAATCGGCAATGTGAAGATTAACCCTGAAACGGTGGCGGATATCAGTAAAATCGATTGGGCGCAAGTCAACGACAATCCGTTTTTCTGTCCGGATCAAAGTGCGGTGGAAAAATTCGACGAATTAATTCGCGAATTGAAAAAAGAAGGTAATTCTATCGGCGCGAAATTGACCGTGGTGGCGGAAAACGTACCGATCGGCTTGGGCGAGCCGGTATTTGATCGCTTGGATGCGGATCTGGCGCACGCCTTAATGGGCATTAATGCGGTGAAAGCGGTGGAAATCGGCGACGGTTTTGCCGTAGTCGAACAGCGCGGTACCGATCATCGCGATGAAATGACGCCGCAAGGTTTTTGTTCTAACCACGCGGGCGGCATTTTGGGCGGAATCAGTTCGGGACAACCGATTATTGCCACCATTGCGCTTAAACCCACATCAAGCATTACGATTCCCGGTCGTTCGGTAAATCTGGACAATCAACCTGTCGAAGTCGTCACCAAAGGTCGTCACGATCCTTGTGTCGGTATTCGCGCCGTACCGATTGCCGAAGCGATGACCGCAATCGTGTTGTTGGATCATTTGTTACGCTTTAAGGCGCAATGTAAATAAAGAAACATATTCATAAACGCAGGAGCGGATCGGCGAGTCTGTTCTAAAAATGAGTTTAATCAATTAATTATCATTATGCTAAATAAATTAAAAATGGGCGAACACATCGGTTCGCCCCTACATAAATTTCTCAAAACAGCGGTAATTTCCACCGCACTTTTGGCTGCTGCGGCGGCAACGGCGAATCCGCAATATTGGCAATCGGTGAAACGTCCGATTCCGGGCGAGCCGACTCCGGTCGGATCATACAGCAATGGTTGTATTATCGGCGCGCAGCCGCTGCCGTTTGACGGTGACGGTTATCAAGTAATTCGTACCAACAAAAATCGCTATTACGGTCATCCCGATATGATCGCGTATTTGCAACGTCTGGGTAAAAAAGTGAAAGAGGCGGGAATGCCGACAATGCTTATCGGCGACATTGCAATGCCGGGCGGCGGGCGTTTTCTGACCGGACACGCCAGTCATCAAGTGGGTTTAGATGCAGATATTTGGTTGAGAATGGGGCGCTTATCCGCCGCCGATGCGCAAGATCCGTCTGGAATGGGCTTATTGGTGGTGAATCGTAAAGCGCAGCGGGTGGATGATAATTTATGGACGGAAAATCACACGAATTTGATCCGCTTGGCGGCGCAGGATAAACAAGTTAGCCGTATTTTCGTCAATCCGGCGATTAAGTTGAAACTGTGCCAAACCGTGCGCGGCGATCGCGCGTGGTTGCAAAAAATTCGTCCGTGGTTCGGTCACGATTCGCATTTTCACGTTCGTTTAACTTGTCCGCAAGGCGCGAGTTATTGTGAAAATCAAGCGCCGGTGCCGGCGGGTGATGGTTGCGGTGATGAATTATATTCTTGGTTCGAGCCGGCAAAACCGTCCTCAACACCGGCGAAACCCAAAGCCGTTCCGCCTGAACCGATGCTGTGTCAACAAGTTATCAACGCACCGAATCGGAGCGAATGGTTAGAATAAGGGAAATAAAATGATCGAATTAAGCGTTCAGTTGGTGGTTATCTTATTTTTTGTCGCGCTCATCGCCGGTTTTATCGACGCTATTGCGGGCGGCGGCGGGTTGATCACCATTCCGGCATTATTAATGACCGGTATGCCGCCGGCGCTTGCTTTAGGAACGAATAAATTACAGGCTTGCGGTGGATCTTTTTCGGCAAGTTTGTATTTTTTGCGCAAAAGAGCGGTGGATTTAAAAACATTTTTTTTGATTATTTTGATGACGTTTATCGGCGCGGTGCTTGGTACGGTGCTGATTCAAGCAGTGGACGCGAGTATTATTAAAAAAATCTTGCCGGTTTTAGTGTTATTGATCGGCTTGTATTTTTTATTTACGCCGAAATTGGGCGATGAAGATCGGCATCAACGGATTTCTTATGCCGCATTCGCCTTTACGGCAGGCTTAGGCATCGGCTTTTACGACGGCTTTTTCGGGCCGGGGACGGGATCTTTATTCAGCTTGGCTTGCGTAACCTTGCTCGGTTTTAATTTGGCGAAAGCCACGGCACACGCGAAAGTGCTGAATTTTACCTCAAATATTGCGTCGTTAATTTTCTTCTTGCTCGGCGGACAAATTATGTGGACGGTCGGTTTGGCAATGATGGCGGGGCAGTTTATCGGCGCAAATTGGGGCGCGAAAATGGTGTTAAGTAAAGGCAAAGCGCTGATTCGACCGATGGTTGTGGTGATGTCCTTTATTATGACGGCGAAAATGGCGTATGACCAAGGTTGGTTCGGCTAAGGAGCATAAATGGCGGAGCAAAATGATATTCGTTTAACCGCGCGCGTCGGCTATCAAGCCCATTGGTCGTGGTCTTATTTATTGCCGAAATATTGGGGCGTCTGGCTCGGCATTGCGGCGCTTCTGGTGCTTGCCTTTGTGCCGTTTCGGCTGCGCGATAAATTGGCGGCGAAATTGGGTGTATTGATCGGACGCAAAGCGAAAAAACAACGACACCGTGCCGAGGTGAATTTGCGCTATTGTTTTCCGCACTGGACGGATGCGCAACGCGAGCAAGTGATCGATGAAATGTTTGTTTGCGTCACGCAAGTAATGCTAGGCATTGGTGAAATCGCCGTGCGCTCGGCGAAGCATTTGCAAACGCGCAGCGAATTTATCGGTTTGGAGCATATTAAGAACGCCAAAGCGGAAGGCAAAAATATTATTTTAATGGTGCCGCACGCGTGGGCGATCGACGCGTCGGGCATTATTTTGCATACGCACGGAATGCCGATGACGTCAATGTATAATCCGCATCGTAATCCGTTAGTGGATTGGCTATGGACGATGACTCGTCAACGTTTCGGCGGCAAAATGCACGCGCGCCAAAACGGTATTAAACCTTTTTTGAACGCGGTGAAAAAGGGCGAAATGGGCTATTATTTACCCGATGAAGATTACGGCTCGGAATTGAGTGAGTATGTTGATTTTTTCGCCACTTATAAAGCGACCTTACCGGGCTTAAATAAAATGGCGAAATTGTCGAAAGCCGTGGTGATCCCAATGTTTCCGCGCTATAACGCCGAATGCGGCAAATATGAAATGGAAATTCATCCGGTAATGCAATTAAGCGACGAACCCGAACAATCTGCCCGCGCGATGAATCAAGAAATCGAAACCTTTGTAACGCCGACACCGGCGCAATACGTGTGGATTTTGCGCTTGTTAAAAACGCGCAAAGACGACGAGGATATTTATCGTTAAAAAAGCGAATTTATGTTATGATTCGCGTCGATAATTTTAAAAAAACGGTTAAATTTTTGACCGCACTTTTTAGGTAACAAAATGCATAATTCATTAGAACTCATCAAATCATCCATTAAATCTATTCCCGATTACCCGAAAAAGGGTATTATTTTTCGTGATATTACCGGCTTAACCGAAGTGCCGGCGGCGTTTAAAGCGGCGATCGATCTGATTGTCGCCCAATATCAAAATAAAGGTATTACGAAAGTCATCGGCACGGAAAGTCGTGGATTTATTTTCGGTGCGCCGGTGGCGTTAGCCTTGGGCGTTCCTTTCGTATTAGTACGTAAACCGGGCAAATTACCGCGCGAAACCATTGCGCAATCTTATCAGTTGGAATACGGTGAAGATACCTTGGAAATTCATACGGATTCCGTTCAAGCCGGCGATAACGTGTTGATTATCGACGATTTATTGGCAACCGGCGGCACGGTGGAAGCCACGGTAAAATTGGTACAACGCTTACAAGGCGAAGTAAAACACGCCGCTTTCGTGATTAATTTGCCGGAATTGGGCGGCGAAGCGCGCTTGCGCGGTTTAGGTGTTGAGCCTTTCACCTTGGTTGATTTTGCAGGACATTAATTTTCATTAAAGGACGGCTGATGAGTTATCAGGTTTTAGCAAGAAAATGGCGACCGAAAAATTTCGCCGAAGTGGTCGGACAGAGCCATATTTTGACCGCACTTTCTAACGGCTTGAAAGAAAATCGCCTACATCACGCGTACTTGTTTTCCGGCACGCGCGGCGTGGGAAAAACCTCAATCGCCCGTCTGTTTGCAAAAGGCTTGAATTGTATCAACGGCGTCACCGCCGATCCTTGCGGCGCTTGCGAGCATTGCAAAGCCATCGAAGAAGGGCGTTTTATCGATTTAATCGAAATAGACGCTGCCTCGCGCACCAAAGTGGAAGATACGCGCGAATTGTTGGATAACGTGCAATACAAGCCGACGCAAGGTCGCTATAAAGTGTATTTGATCGACGAAGTGCATATGCTATCGCGTCATTCCTTCAACGCCTTGCTTAAAACCTTGGAAGAGCCGCCGGAATATGTCAAATTCTTGTTGGCGACCACGGATCCGCATAAATTGCCGATTACCATTCTCTCGCGTTGTATGCAATTTCATTTAAAAGCCTTGGAACAACCGCAAATCGCCGCACATCTGGCGCATATTCTTGACGCGGAAGGTATCGCTTACGAATCCTTGGCGACGGAAAAACTTGCCAAAGCGGCACAAGGCAGTATCCGCGACGGGTTAAGTTTAACGGATCAAGCGATCGCAATGACCAACGGGAATATTACCTTAAGTGCGGTCAACGAAATGCTCGGTTTGTTGGACGATAACCAGCCCGTCGAAATTTTATATGCGCTGCAACAAGGCAACGGCGAAGCTTTGATGAAATGCGTTCAATCCGTTGCCGAACAAGGCGGCGATTGGGAAGAATTACTCAATGCCGTAGCGGAAAACCTGCATAAAATCGCAATGCGTCAGTTGTTGGCGCAAGGACGGATTAACGACGAAGGCCCGATCGGTTTTCTGGCGAAGCATATTTCGCCCGAAGACGTTCAATTCTTTTATCAAATTATCGTTAACGGACGTAAAGAATTGGCATTTTCGCCGGATCGTCGAACCGGTGCGGAAATGGTCTTATTGCGTGCCTTGGCGTTTCATCCGAAATTGATCGCGCCGATCGCCGTGCAATCCGTTGACGCTCCTAGCGTTTCGCCGATTTCTGCGCCTGTCGTCGTGCCGCAAGAATCCGCACCGAAATTAGTGGAAATGCCGGTCGTATCGCAAGCGGTGAAAGCGACTTATTCTTCACAAAGCGGGCGTGATACTGCGACGAACTTATCCGACAATTCCGCGCTTGCTGCGTTAGATGCCTTGGAACAACTTTCCAAACCCGTGTCGGATATTGCCGTTTCCGCCGATAGCGAAAAAAAAAACCGTAATCTCCGTAAAAGTGCCGAACCTTTAACGCCACAAAACGTAATATCGCCGCAGCCTTCGGATTCCGCCGAACCTATTGCTACGCCGCAAACCGCCGAAACGGCGAAATCAAACGAAAGTGCGGTAGAAAATCACGCAGAAAATGACGGCGAAAACGAAGAAAACTACACGGCGGAAACTTATCGTTGGGAATGGATTAATCCCGAAATGGCAAAAGAACAAACCGCCGTTCGCCCGTCGGAAATCAAACAAGCCATTTTGCAGGAAATGACGCCCGAATTGCACCAACGCATAATTCAAACGGCGCGGCAACGTGATGAATGGACGAATATTGTGGAACAAATCGATATTGTCGGTTTGGCGAAAGAAATGGCAATTAACTGCTTCATTTTACAACAAACGGAAAATCGGATTCGACTGGGGTTGCGTTCTTCACATTCTCATTTGAATCGGGAAAAAAATTATCACGCATTGAACGCTGCGTTGAACGCATTTTATCAAAAACCGCTGGAACTGGTGCTGGAGGAAAATGACGACGCGGCTTATTTCACACCGGCGGATTATCGACATTCCATTTATCAGGAATTTAGCCAACAAGCCAAACAGGATTTACAGCAAGATAAAAAAATTCAGCTTTTGCAGAAAGAATTTGCTGCAAATCTGGATTTAGAAAGTATTCGTCCGGTTTAGTCTTTTCTTATTTCATCGGTCGCTTAAGCGACCGATTTTTTTGTCTCACACCAAGGTTAATTGTCTTTTTTATGCAGTAAGTCCATATATCCGCGACGTTGTAAGGTGGCTTCTTTAGATTTTTTAACCATTGTTTCAATGGTTGTGCCTTGTACCAAAATCGAGAACATTACCACAGCGTAGGTCATTACTAAGATCAAATCACGAATATCCATTCCGATAGCGGGAATGAATAAGCCGCCGGTCGGGATCGAAAGTGCCATTGCCAGCGATAACCCGCCGCGTAATCCGCCCCAAGTTAAAATTCGCAACGTATAAGGATTATATGTTGTTTTTCGGCTGAGAAATTTGAACGGAATCCAAACGCTGATGTAGCGTCCCAATAAACAAATCGGGATGGCAATCAGGCTTAATAGAAAACCTTGGGTGGTGAAATCGACCAATAATAGCGCCAAGCCGATCAAAAGGAATAGCAAAGAGTTCAAGAAATGGTCGATCATTTCCCAAAAGTGATCCAAATTGTGCCGACTTTGTTCGGAAAAGCCGGTATTGCGCGTCCAGTTGCCGATCATTATGCCGGCGACCACCATTGCCAAGGCGCCGGAAACGTGCAATAAATTGGCGAGCATAAATCCGGCGGTCGGAATGGTTAAAGTTAACAGAATTTCCAAGCTGCCGTCATCGGTTGCGGAAATTAAAAAATGCGCAATAACGCCGATGACCAAGCCGAAAGCGATTCCGCCCAAGGCTTCCACTAAAAATAATTCGGAAATGCCACTTAACGTCGGCGAATGTCCGCCGAAAGCAATGGCAAAAATCGTGGTGAAAATCACTAAGCCCACGCCGTCGTTAAATAAGGATTCGCCTTCCACTTTCATCGATAACTTTTTCGGTGCTTTTAAATTTTTAATAATCGCCAACACAGCAATCGGGTCGGTCGGCGAGATAAGCGCACCGAATAACAGGCAATAAATCAAATCGACGGGTAAACCGATTAAGGTAGTGAGCGCGAATAAAAATAAGCCGATTAAAAAGGTCGAGGCGAGGCTGGAAAATAATGCCAAAATCGTGATTTCTAATTTTTGGCTTTTCATTACCGGTAATTTAATTCCCAATGCACCGGCGAAAAGCAAAAAGCCTAAAATACCGTTAAGTAAAAAGCTTTTAAAATCAAGCTGTTCCATTATGTCACGGGTGATGTTATCTAAATTAAACCAATTTAAATAACCGAAAACCAGTAATCCTAAGGAACCCACCATTGATGTGGCAGTGACGGCGATAGTATATTGAATTTTGTCACTGATTTTTTGTGTGACAAAGCCGATAAGAATAGAAATTGCCGATAAAAAGCAAATATAAGTATAGACGTTCATAAAGAGCCTTAGCTAAAATCCGAGTGAGAAAATGGTATCCCTAAATGGAATTGGCGTAGTATAAGTAAACTGCTATGATTTAGAAAGATTCATCCGACAAAATACATCAAAATGAGTAAGGTTAAAGGCTTTTTATTCTTGTTTTTCGCATTAATCGTTATCGGCGGCGGATATGTTTATTTAACTATCAAGATTGAGACGCCGCCTCGCGCCAACTTTTCAACGGCGACGAATGCGGATTACTATGCAAAACCGCTCGGCGAAAACATTCAATGTTTTGAGCGCACGAGCGCCGTTGCGCCGATTTCGCAAAATACTTTCCGCTTATTGGTGTGGAATATGCATAAAGGGCAGGATCAAGGGTGGCAAACGGCGTTGTCCGAATTTGCCGAAGATCGGGATTTTTTACTTTTACAGGAAATTTCCGAAAATATGTCGCTGCCCGCCGAAATTTCCGCGCGATTTTCCACCGCACTTTACGTTTCCGCGTTTCGTTATCGCGGCGAGCTTTCGGGTGTGGGCGCATTGACTCCATTTATTCCGCAAACTTATTGCGTCGGCGCTTCGACGGAACCTTGGATCCGTATTCCGAAAGTCGGCAACGCAATGATTTTCCCGCTTGAAAACAGCGAATCCTTATTGGTGATCAATGTGCATTTGGTGAATTTCGAATGGTATCCGACATATTATAAACGCCAGCTTGAAGCAATGTTGGCGCTTGCCGCCGCACATCGCGGGCCGATTATTTTAAGCGGCGATTTTAATTCGTGGAATCAAGGCAGATTAACTTTCTTGCGTGAAACGGCGCAGCAATATCAATTAACGGAAGCGACTTTTCAGCCGGATTATCGTCTGCGTTTTTTCGGGCATCCCTTGGATTGGGTATTTGTTCGCGGCTTAAAGGTTGTGCAGGCAACAACGGTTGAAACCGACAGTTCCGATCACAATCCGTTGTTGCTGGAATTGAAATTGCTTACTGCGCCGCAGTAATAACGATTTCCACTTTCCACGCCGGATTGGCGAGTTTGGCTTCCACCGTCGCGCGGCTCGGTGGGTTTTCCGTATCCACCCATTCGTCCCACGCACGATTCATTTGTGCGTAATCTTGCATATCGGCAAGGAAAATTTGTGCGCTGAGAATACGGCTTTTATCCGATTCCGCTTCGTTTAACAATTTATCAATGAGCCCTAACACTTCTTGCGTTTGTGCGTAAGCGTCGGCTTGCTCGTTTTCGGCGACTTGTCCGGCAAGATAAACCACACCATTATAAATACTGGCTTCGGATAAGCGACCGTTGGAATAAAGACGTTGAACTTTTGACATATTTTTCCCTCTAAAATTAACACGGAAAGATTATACCGATTTTGTTTGAAAACCACTAAAATTCTTTTATTTTTAACCGCACTTTAAACCGATGAAATTACTGATTTCCAATCAACACGGCGCGATTGTAATGGCGCTAATGCCGTTTCTATACGGCGCAGCGTTGTCGCAACAACTGATTTGGCAGCATATTTTCTTGCTGGCGGCGTGGTTTGCGCTGTATTTAATGACTTATCCGTTTTTTAATTTATTCAAAGGGCGGAATTTGCCGTTATATCGGCGTTGGACGCTAGGTTATGGACTGGCGAGTGCGATATTCGCCTTGCCCGCCTTGTTGTATAATTGGAAAATGATTTATTTTATTGCGGCGATGTTGCCCTTTGTCGCTATTTCGGTGTATTTTGTCAAACGAAAGGACGAACGGGCTTTATTGAACGATCTTGCCGGCATCTTGATTTTTTTAATTGCCGGAATGGGCGCGTATTATTTCGCCGAAAGGGCGTTTGATGCGAAAATTTGGCTGATTCCGTTATATCAAGGTTTATTTTTCCTCGGCACCACGTTATATGTGAAATCCGTTTTGCGCGAGCGAAAAAATCCGCGTTATTTATGGGCTTCCATCGGATTTCATTGGCTTTGTCCGTTATGTTTTATCTTCGCCGAACAATACGGCGTAGCCCTTGCTTTTGTCTTGCCTGCGGTGCGTGCCGTGCTGCTGCCGAAAATGAAATTATCGGTGAAAGAGGTCGGATTGGCGGAAATGGCGGTGTCGCTGTACTTTTTTATCATCATTTTATGGGCAACCTTATAGAGAATCGAATGAAGAAATTGATTTACGGATTATTGTGTTTGGCAACGGCGGTTTATGCCGAAAGCGATCCGGTACCTGAAAAAAACGCGATAACATCCGACATTAGCGCGCAGAACGTATCGCCGGAAATGAGCGATCAACAACGACGTGACGCGGCGCAAGCGGCGGCGAATCAAGGAAATTGGACGGCGGCGTTCGAATGGATTTATCCGCTCGCATTAAAAGGTGATGCCAATGCACAAGCCAATGTCGGCATATTATATTTACAGGGAAAAGGCGTTGAGAAAGATACCGAGAAGGCCTATTGGTGGCTAAGCGAAGCGGCGGAGCAGGGCAATATTAAGGGCATAAATTACCTTGCGTTTATGTATTTGGACGGTAACGGTACGAAAAAAAGCTTGCCGCACGCGATGAAATTATTACAGAAAACCGCGAATGCCAAGGATCAAACTGCAATGTTTGTGTTGGGAATGTTGTATTATCGCGAACTGAAAGATTTCAAAAATGCCTTTTTGTGGTTGGAAAAAGCGGCGAAGGCGGATCACAACGAATCGAAATTCCGCTTGGCGACAATGTATGAAGAAGGCAAAGGCACCAAACGCAATGCGGAAAAAGCGGTTTATTGGTATCAACAAACTTTAAAACAATCGGATCGTTTCGCCGAACAAGCGCAAAAACGTTTGCAACATTTACAAATGCCGAAATAATCCTTTATTTTTCAAATAAAAAACGGGAGACAAATGATTGCCTCCCGTTTTTTTAGCGCAAAAATTAAGGATTTTCTTTCGCCGGTTTATCTTCCGGTAGAATCAAGTTCAAAATTAACGCTAATAATGAACCGACCGTAATACCCGAACCTAGAACTTCTTTGAAAAAGTGCGGTAATTTATCCAATAATTCCGGACGTGTCGTTACCGCAAGTCCGCAACCGATTGAAATCGCAATAATTAACCCGTTACGTTTGCTGCGTTCAATGCTGTCTAACATCTGAATCCCTGCGGCGATAATCATTGCGAACATCATTAACCCCGCGCCGCCCAACACCGGCAACGGAATGGAAACGATTAACGCGCCGAACACCGGAAATAAACCGGCAAGCGCCAATAATCCGCCGGTGAGGGCGACAACGTGACGGCTGGCGACACCGGTGAGGGAAATTACGCCGATATTTTGCGAGAACGAAGAAAACGGTGTGGTGGACATAATGGCGGCTAAAGCGGAACCCAATCCGTCGCATAACACACCGCCGCGTAAATGTTTGCCGGTGATTTCGGTTTTGGTGGCGTTGCCTAACGCAAGAAAGTTTCCGCTGGATTCTACGATAGTGACCAAATAGGCGATAGACATCCCGATGATCCCCGCGATCGGAAATTCCAAACCGAAATGCAAGGGTTGCGGAACGGCGAAAACTTGCGCATTTTTCACCCCGTCGAAACTTACCCAACCCAGCGCAAGAGCGACGATATAGCCGGTCATCATCCCGATAACGATAGCAGCGGCGGAGAAAATACCTTTACCCCATTGCACGAGCACCACCACGATAATTAGCACGAAACTTGCCATTGTGAGATTTTCCGGTGTGGCATAATTGGCGTCGCCGCGCTGACCGCCGGCAAACCAATCCACCGCGACCGGAATTAAACTTAATCCGATCATCATTACTACCGTGCCGGTAACGACCGGCGGAAAGAGTTTACGAATGTACGGCATAAAGAAACTGCCGATAATCATCACCAAAGAACCGACCAACGACGCGCCCAAAATGCCTGCGACACCGGCTTCGCTGAAACCGATCGCCAAGGCTGCGGCGACGAAAGTAAAGCTAGTACCCATTACGCTCGGTAAGCGAATACCGATAGGCCCGATACCGCGACATTGAATGATTGTCACCACACCGGAAATTAACAACGCAGCATTAACCAAAGTAATGGTATCTTCGGTCGGCAACTGTAATACATTCCCGATTACCAACGGCACGGCGATAATACCACCCAAAGCGGCAAGTAAATGTTGCGCGGCTAATAACAAACTTAACCCGAACGGCGGTTTATCTTCCACGGAATAGAGTAGATTTGAGTTCATAGTTTTCCTTAAAAATAAATAATGATGGCGAATTATACTGTAATTTTTGATTTGCGCAAACGTTTGCGTATTGGGTGAAAAAAGCGCGGTGAATTTTCACCGCACTTTTAGCCGATTTTTATGTGAACGGGTTAGCCCCAATCGAAATTTAATAAAACCTGAATCGCCCAAATAAATAATAAGGCAAATACCAGCAATAATCCCTTTTCCCATTTGTTCAAATTGAATTTGCCGCCTTGGTGACGATAACGGGAATGTAAGAACAGCGCGATACCCGGCACATACAGCGAAACGGAAATTAATAAATAATCCAATCCTGCGGCGTATAAAATCCAAATGCCATATAATGTTGCCATAAAGCCGGTTAATTTAATGTGCCACGCGGCGTTTTGCAAAAACGCCAGTTTCAACAAATAAGCGCCGATCAACAAATAAGGCACTAAAATCATTGACGTGGAAATCAGCAATAAAGCTTCGTAACTTTTGCCGGTTAATAGCACCAACACTAAACAAAATTGCACGATAAAACCGGTAAACCATAAAGAATTAATCGGAATATCATTGCTATTCAATTTGTTTAAAATTTGCGGAAACGCACCATTTTGCGCGCCGCGATAAGGAATCTCAGAGGAATACATCGTCCAACTGATATAAGATGCCAACACCGACACGATCAAGCAAAACGTGATGATAATTTTGCCGCTCGAACCGATCATTTCGTTCAATAAGCCCGCCATTGACGGATTCGGCATTGCGGCGATAACTTCACGCGGTAAAATACCCAGAGATAGCACCGTAATCGCCACATAAAGCACCAAGGCGATGACAATGCCGAGCACCGTCGCCAAGCCGACGTCCGAACGTTTTTTCGCGTGCGCAGACAACACCGCCGCACCTTCAACGCCGGTGAATACCCAAAGGGTGATCAGCATTGTATTTTTAACTTGATCGCTCACCGAGTTGTTTAATGCGCTGCCTTGCATATCTTGTCGGAAGGTTTCCGGCGAGAAATACCACAGCGCTAAGGCGATAAATAAAATCAACGGAAACACTTTCACTACGGTGGCGACTAAATTCACCGAGGCGGCTTCTTTCACGCCTTTGGCGATTAAAAGATGTACCAACCACACGATAACGGAGGAGCCGATAAATGAGGCGACGGTATTACCCTGACCGAAAATCACCTGATTTTCGCTGTCGGTAAAGGTGCCGATGCCTTCAAACGCCACCACTAAATAGCCGACGATACCGATTGTGGCGCAAAGCCAATAGCCCCAAGCGGACAGAAAGCCGGTTAAATCGCCGAATCCTTCGCGCGCATAGGTGTAAATTCCGCCGTCCAATTCCGGTTTTAAGCGAGAAATATAGAAGAAAGATAGTCCCAAAAAGATAATGCCCACGCCGGTGATCGCCCAGCCGATCAACAAGGCTTCGGAGCCGGCGACCGCCGCCATATTTTGCGGCAAACTGAAAATACCGGAGCCGATCATTGAACTCAAAACTAAAGCAGTGAGTGAAACTAAACCGATTTTTTTATTCGACATTACGAACTCTCAACCCTTAAGCCTTGAAATGCGCAGCAAGATGACGAATATGATCAATGCCGATACCGCAACAGCCGCCGATAATGCTCGCGCCGCAGTCCGCCCATTTTTTTGCCCAAGTTAAATAGGCTTCGGGATCTAAGTCGCGGCGTACTTCGTCCAAACCGTCGTTTGCCGTTGCGTCTTTCGGTTGCGGCGCAAAGGCGTTGGCGTAAGCGCCGATACGAATTTGCGTCGCATTGTGTTCGCGTAAGAGGGTTTGAGTGATTTGCAAGGCGCGTTCGATTACTTCCGGTTGGCAGCAGTTGAATAAAATCGCGCTTACGCCCAATTCGATCATTTTTTCCACCGCACTTTTCACCGTTTCTCCCGAACGTAATTGCGGTTCCGGCGTCGGTTCGTCGTCGATGAGGGTGAACGACACCCAAAACGGACGATTATCCGGCAATAAAGGCTTAATGGATTGCGGCTCTATAATGGCGCTTTGGGTTTCGCATAACCAAAAGTCCGCATAAGGCGCAAGCCCGTCGATAATCGGTTGCGCCAATTCTTTTACTCGCTCGGCGCGGAATAAATCCGGACGGTAGGAACCGAATAACGGCGGAATGGAACCGGCGATTTGCACGGATTTATCTTGTTTTTCCACCGCACTTTTCGCCAAGCGACCGGCTAAATCCGCCAAGGTTTTCGCGTCGGCGGCAAAGCGTTGTTCGCCGATATGAAACGGCACCACCGCATAACTGTTGGTAGTAATTACATCCGCGCCGCTTTGAATAAAATCTTCGTGCACTTGTTGCACGGCGGAAGGCAGTTCGTAAAGCGAAAGCGCCGACCATTCCGGTTGGCGAAAAGGTGCGTTTAAGCGCATTAATTCACGGCTCATTCCGCCGTCAAGGATTGTGATTGTCATCAATTAAGCTTCCCATAATAAAATAATCGGGTTCGTCTTTAGCGAACCAAGTTTTTCAAGGTAAAAAAATACCGCACTTTCCATTAAAGTGCGGTGATTTTTCAGTGAGTTTTACACGTTGAAACGGAAGTGCATTACATCGCCGTCCTGCACGATATAATCTTTTCCTTCCAAACGCCATTTGCCGGCTTCTTTGGCACCGTTTTCGCCTTTGAATTGAATGAAATCTTCATAGGCGATCACTTCGGCGCGGATAAAGCCTTTTTCAAAATCCGTGTGAATTACGGCGGCGGCTTTCGGTGCGGTGGCGCCGACGGAAACCGTCCACGCGCGCACTTCTTTGACGCCGGCGGTAAAATAGGTTTGTAGATTCAACAGGGCATAGCCGGCGCGAATCACGCGATTTAACCCCGGTTCTTCAATGCCTAAATCTTGTAAAAATTCGGTTTTTTCATCGTCGTCCAATTCGGCGATTTCCGCTTCGATTGCCGCACAAACCGGCACCACGACCGCGCCTTCTTTTTCCGCGATTTCGCGCACGCGATCCAAATACGGATTATTTTCAAAGCCGTCTTCGTTCACGTTGGCGATATACATCGTCGGTTTTAAGGTTAAAAAGTTATAGCTTTTTATGGCTTGCAATTCGTCTTTATCTAATCCGACGGAACGAATCATTCCGGCATTTTCTAACACCGGCAGAATTTTTTCCATAATCGAAAGTTCGAATTTCGCGTCTTTATCGCCGCCTTTCGCACGTTTTTGCAAACGTTGAATCGCGCGTTCGCAGCTGTCTAAATCCGCCAATGCCAATTCGGTGTTAATGGTATCGATATCTTCCGCCGGATCGATTTTACCCGCGACGTGAACGATATCGTCGTTTTCGAAACAACGCACAACGTGACCGATAGCGTCGGTTTCGCGAATATTGGCTAAGAATTTATTGCCCAAGCCTTCGCCTTTGCTTGCACCGGCAACCAGACCTGCGATATCGACGAATTCCATAGTGGTCGGCAACACGCGTTCCGGTTTCACAATTTCGGCTAAGGCGTCAAGGCGCGGATCCGGCATCGGCACCACGCCGGTATTCGGTTCGATAGTACAAAACGGATAATTCGCCGCTTCGATACCGGCTTTGGTTAATGCGTTAAAAAGAGTCGATTTGCCGACATTCGGTAAGCCGACGATACCACATTTAAATCCCATACTGTTTTCCTTTATTGTTTATTTTATGCTTTAAAGCCGTTCAACCGATTTGTTGCTTTGGTTATGCCGTCTTTGAATAAGATTTCTACACAACTGACGGCTTCATCCAATGCTTTATCGATTAATTGGCGATCCGCCGGCGCAGGTTTGCCTAACACATAAGCGGAGACCAAATTTTTGTCACCCGGATGTCCGATTCCTACGCGTAAACGATAGAAATTTTTATTGTTGCCTAATTGCGCAATACTGTCGCGTAATCCGTTGTGTCCGCCGTGACCGCCGCCCAATTTGATTTTTGCCACGCCGGGCGGCAAATCCAATTCATCGTGAATCACCAAAATTTCTTCCGCTTTAATCCGATAAAATCCGGCTAAGGCACTGACCGCTTTGCCACTTAAATTCATAAAAGTGGTCGGCACTAAAAAACGAATTTCCTCGCCGTTAATCACCGCGCGCGCGGTTTTACCGAAAAACTTGTTTTCTTCTTTTAAGCTGAAATTGAATCGCTCGGCAAGCCGATTGATCAACCATTCTCCCGCGTTGTGACGAGTTTCCGCATATTTTTCGCCGGGATTGCCCAAACCGACGATTAATTTGATTTCCGACATTATTTGTTCCCGTTTAACGAACTTGTTTCTCGTTTCGCCTAAAAAATAGTGCGCTATTGTAGCGGAAAAGCGCGTTTGACTCAATTCCCAAGGCGCTTATAAGGCTAAAACCAGCACGCCCGACAAAATTAACGCAGCGCCGATAAGCAACTTGGCGCTAATCGGCTCGCCTAAAATCACCACGCCTAAAATAATCGCGATGACCACACTGAGTTTATCAATCGGCGCCACCCAAGACGCCGGCGCTATTTGCAGCGCACGATAATAACATAACCAAGACAAACCGGTGGCGACGCCGGACAACAGCAAAAACGTCATCGGTTTGACGGCGATATGTTGCGGCAGTTGCCATTCGTTGCGCATCGTAATAATGCCGCCCGCGACGAATAACACCACGATCGTTCGGATAAATGTGGCTAAATTACTGTTGATACCTTCTACGCCCAATTTACCCAAAATCGCCGTTAAACCGGCAAAAAACGCCGAACCGACGGCAAACCATAACCAATTCATATTCTTTCCTTATTTTGACCGCACTTTTTCGTTATAATAGCCTAATCCGTTTCATATATCACGACGAATTAAAATGCCGAGTATTAATCAAAGCGCGTTAGTCCCTTACAGCGCCGAACAAATGTATGATTTAGTTAATAATTACGAGCGTTATCCGGAATTTGTGCCCGGCTGCGCCGCAAGCCGCACCTTAACTCGCACGGAATCCGAACTGACGGCGGAATTGGTGATCAGCAAAGGCGGAATCAGCCAACGCTTTACCACCAAAAACACAATGGAAGAACATCGCTCGATTAAAATGCAACTGGTGGAAGGGCCGTTTAAGTTTTTACACGGCGAATGGCGTTTTGAGCCTTTGGACGAACAATGCTGCAAAATATCCCTGCGCTTGGATTTCGAATTTTCCAGCCCGATTATCGCTTTGGCGTTCGGTAAAATTTTTACCCATTTAACCGCCAAAATGATCGATGCGTTCAAACAACGAGCGAAAGCCGTTTATCAATAATCAAGGAGCGAAAATGGCACAGATAAATATCGAAATCGCGTATGCTTACCCCGAACGTTATTATTTGAAAAATTTTCAAGTGGAAGAAGGCACAATGGTGCAAAGCGCGATTTTGCAATCGGGCATTTTGCAACAATTTACCGACATTGATTTACGTGAAAATAAAGTCGGCATTTTCAGCCGACCGGTGAAATTAACCGATCAACTCAAAGACGGCGACCGGATCGAAATTTATCGCCCGCTATTGGCGGATCCGAAAGAAATTCGCCGAAAACGTGCCGAACAGCAACAAAAAGAAGCCAAAATACAAAAAGAGGCGGAAAAAGCCGCTAAAAAAACGAAACAGGAGCCGCAAAATGAGCAATAAATTCTGCTTACCCGATCACATCACCCCCGAAATTTTTCTCAAAGAATATTGGCAGAAGAAACCTTTATTGATTCGTAACGGCTTGCCGCAAATCGTCGGGCAATTCGAACCCGCCGATATTCTTGAATTGGCGCAAGGCGAGGATGTTACCGCGCGTTTGTTGAAACAATATTCGGAAGATAATTGGAAACTGAAACTCAGCCCGTTAAGCGAAGCGGATTTCGCCGAACTGCCGGAGCAATGGACGGTGTTGGTGCAAAATATGGAGCAATGGTCGTCGGAGCTCGGCGAACTGTGGAACCAATTCGGCTTTATTCCACAATGGCAGCGCGATGATATTATGGTTTCCTACGCGCCGAAAGGCGGCTCCGTCGGCAAGCATTACGACGAATACGACGTGTTTCTTGTGCAAGGCTACGGACATCGCCGCTGGCAATTAGGTAAATGGTGTAATCCGAGTACGGAATTTAAGCCGAACCAACCGATTCGCATTTTCGACGATATGGGCGAATTGGTGTTGGACGAAGTAATGGCGCCGGGCGATATTTTGTATATTCCGTCCCGTTTGTCCCATTACGGCGTTGCGCAAGACGATTGCTTAACGTTCTCCTTCGGCTTGCGTTATCCGAATTTAACCGATTTATTGGAAAACGTGCAAAAAGGCTTTTGTCATCAAAATCCGGACATCGATTTAACCGCGTTTAATATTCCGTTGCGATTAACGCCCGATTTGCAGCAAGCCGGCGAGCTCGCGCCGCAAGCGGTGGCGGAAATGAAACGGCAATTTTTGGAAAAACTGGCGAGTGACGAACAATTTGATCGCCTGTTTCAGCAAGCGGTCGCCACGGCGGTCAGCGCGCGCCGTTATGAACTTTTCCCGACGGAAGAAATGTCCGATCCGGAAGAAGTGCGGTCGATTTTGGCGGAGGAAAACGGCATTTTGCGTCAAGACAATAATTGCAAATTGGTTTACAGTCAAAATCCGCTGCAAATTTATGCTAACGGCGAATGGTTGGACGAATTGAATCCGTTGGAACGCTCTTTGCTTAAACGCTTGGCGGACGGCGAATGTATTGATTTCGCCGATTTATCTGCGCTAGTGGAAACGACGCAAGATAAAGACACTGCGCTGGATTTGTTGTTGGACAGCATTTGCAACTGGCTTGACGACGGTTGGGTTTTGTTGGATTAAGCAAATGACGGAAGCGGCAATTTATAGTGTTTCACAACTGAATCAATCCGTCCGGCAGCTGCTGGAAGGTCAGTTGGGTTTAGTGTGGTTAAGCGGCGAAATTTCCAATTTCACCCAGCCTGTTTCGGGACATTGGTATTTAACCCTGAAAGACGAAAACGCACAGGTGCGTTGCGCAATGTTCCGAATGAAAAATCTGCGCGTGAGTTTTCGTCCGCAAAACGGAATGCAAGTGTTGGTGCGGGCGAGCGTGAGTTTGTACGAACCGCGCGGCGATTATCAATTAATTATCGAAAGTATGCATCCCGCCGGCGAAGGCTTGTTGCAACAACAATTCGACGCACTGAAAATGAAATTGGCGGCGGAAGGTTTATTTGCGCAAAATTTAAAGAAAAACCTACCGCACTTTTGTCAATCCGTCGGCGTGATTACTTCATCGACGGGTGCTGCCTTGCAAGATATTTTGCAGATTTTGCAGCGACGGGATCCGAGCCTAAACGTGGTGATTTATCCCACTGCCGTGCAAGGCAAAGAGGCGACGGAAGAAATCGTGAAAATGATTGAACTGGCGAATCGCCGGCAAGAAACCGACGTTTTGATTGTCGGGCGCGGCGGCGGCTCGTTGGAAGATTTATGGTGTTTTAACGAAGAAGCGGTGGCGCGCGCGATTTTTAATTCCGCGTTGCCGATTATCAGCGCGGTCGGACACGAAACGGACGTCACCATTGCGGATTTTGTCGCCGATGTCCGCGCGCCGACGCCTTCCGCCGCGGCGGAATTGGTTAGCCGTGATCAAACGGAATTAACCCGCCGATTACAACATCAGCACCAACGGCTGGAAATGGCGTTCGACCGTTATTTCGGGCAAAAAGCGCAAGATTTACAGTATCTTCGCCTGCGCTTGCAACATCAACATCCGCAAGCTCGCTTGAACGCGCAAGTCGATTATTTACGTCAATTACACCATCGTTTGACGCTGGCAATGCGCCGTTCGGCAGATAAAAAACAACAGCAATTTTCGCAGTTAAACGAACGTTTACGCAAAAATCCGCTGCCTTATCAGCTACAAAAAAATCAACAACATATCGCACAAGCGCAAGTGCGGTTACATTCGGCGTTGGAAAAAATTACCGTCTCCAAAGGGCACGCTTTGGTAAATTTATGCGGCAAATTGGACGGATTAAGCCCGTTAAAAGTGTTAGCGCGCGGTTATTCCGTCACGCACAACGAGCAAGGGCAAGCGATAAGCGACATCAGCCGAATTCGCCTTGGTGAACGGCTGACAACGCGAGTTGAAAACGGCGTGATTATTAGTCGAATCGAAGAAACGAAAAAAGTCGATTAATCTTTCGGGCGGAAATTGTGTTTTCATCGATTTCCGCCGATTCTTTTACTTTTCCCGAACAAAAATAAATGTATAAAATGCTAAAAAAAGTGAATAAAATCAAAAATTTTAGTTGTTTTTTTTTTTTTTTTTTT
>NZ_PHGZ01000026.1 GCF_002795405.1 Caviibacterium pharyngocola
GGAAAAACCAAAAGCGGAAGAAAACAAACCGACCGAGCAAGCGCCGAAGGTTGAAGAAAGACAACCTTCCGTACCTCAGCAGCCTGAAGTAATGCCGGAAAAACCAAAAGCGGAAGAAAATAAACCGATCATACAAGCACCGAAGGTCGAAGAAAAACAACCTTCCGTACCGCAGCAGCCTGAAGTAAAACAGGAAATTCCGAAAATGGAAGATAATACGCCTCAAAAACCAAGTGAAGAAAGAAATCCGCCAAGCGAACCGGTTGTTACCTATCGCACGGATGGTACGAATCAAAACGGTTCATTTACGCCAAAGATCGAAAACGGCAAGGTCATCGGTTATGAATTTACTCGACTGTCCCGAGAAGAAGCAGAAAAATTATTCACAAAATATGGTGCGGAGAAGCCTTATGCTAAAATGTCCGAGATGGAGATTTCTTTAACATCGGATTCAAGCGGTGAGGAATATGCATTTATCGTGTTGGCGGATAATTCCGGTTATGGCTATTATAAAGTTGCGACACCGATTAACGACGAGAATATTGTCGATGAAACACAAAAGCAAACCGGCTTTTTTGCCCTTTATGACAGCGAACTTGTAAATGATCCCGTCACGTTAGATGCGACTTATAAAAAAGAAAAAGGATTTATATTCGCTACGAAAAATAATTCGAATATTGCAAAATTCGGCGATGTGGAAATTAACTTCACAAACGGCAGAGCGGTAGGCAAAATCGTTCAAACCAAAACCGAAGGCGGTCAGGAATATTTTGATGTGAAAGGAAACACGTCCAGTCTGCAATTCGAACCGTCGAAAGATAGCAAGGAACTGCTTAAAATCAATACCAAAGGCATAATGAATCCGAAATTTTTAGATTCCGAAAAAGGCAAAGGTGATCATAAATTTATTACCGGCACTATTAATACCGATGACTGGTACGGTGTGCTCGGTGCGGAAAAAACCGCAGAATAATCGACCGCGCTTTTATCTGAAACCCGACTTTCGTCGGGTTTCTTTTTTTCGTCGGGTTTACAGTTTTCATCGGCGTTGTTACTATTAGCAAACCGTAAATAAAGGATCGCAAAATGGATAAATATAATAAATTTCGTATCGAATGGGATTGTCGGCGTGGGATGCTTGAGCTGGATAAAGTGATTATGCCGTTTTTTCAACAGCATTTCGATGACTTGCCGGAAAAGGAAAAAGACGTGTTTTTACGTTTATTAGCCTGTTCGGATTTACAACTTTTTTCTTGGTTTTTTAATCGCGGCGAAGCGCCGGATCTTGAATTACGGCAGATGGTGACGCATATACAGGAAAAACTCAATTTAATAAATTAAGCCAATCTTTACAAAAAAGATTGAACTTTTTGAATTTTACCCCCTCTAATAAAATGCAAGAGCTTGCTGTCTTTAATATTAAGGCTTGTTAGAGGTGATATAAGAGGTTATATGGCTGAACAGCTAACGGATCAGGCTTTGGTAGAAAGGGTACAGCAGGGAGATAAGAAAGCCTTCAATTTGTTGGTATCGCGGTATCAAAATAAAGTGGCGGGATTGTTAACCCGTTACGTTTCGCAAAACGATATTCCCGATGTGGTACAAGAATCATTTATAAAAGCCTATCGCTCCATTGATTCTTTCCGAGGTGACAGCGCTTTCTACACTTGGCTTTATCGAATCGCAGTAAACACTGCAAAGAATTATTTGACCGCACAAGGTCGTCGCCCGCCGAATGAAGATATTCTGGCGGATGAGGCGGAAACCTACGATGTGGGCACAAATTTACGGGATGTGGATACGCCCGAAAATGAAATGTTATCCGCAGAATTGAAGAAAATTGTTTTCGATACCATTAACGGTTTGCAAGAAGACTTAAGAACGGCGATTACGCTGCGCGAAATCGAAGGATTAAGTTATGAAGAAATTGCCGAAATAATGGATTGTCCGGTGGGCACGGTTCGTTCGAGAATCTTTCGCGCACGGGAAATTATCGAAAATAAAATTAAACCGCTTCTTCAACGTTAAACGAAATAGCACAATCCGACACAAAATCGAAACTTGGAGTTTTATATGCAAAAAGAGTTACTTTCAGCATACATCGACGGCGAGCAAGTAAGTAACGAATTGACCGAAGAACTTTGCCGCGATGCGGATTTACAAGAATCTTGGGCGCATTTTCATACCATTCGTTCCGTTATGCGTAACGAAACGGACGTGCTATTAGGCGCGGATTTCAGCGCAAAAATGGAAGCGCTTATCGAGCAAGAAGAAATTCGAATTGCGCAACCGACAGTGTCTCAGCCGACGGCGGATGAAGTGGAAAAATCTCCGTTTGCACAAAAATTAAAAGCGTGGTTTGCACCGATGATGCAAGTTGCGGTTGCCGCAGGCGTGTGTTTGGTCGCCGTGACCGGTTTCCAATCTTTCACCACGGCAAACAATGCGAAAGAAATGCCGGATACACCGGTATTGCAAACTTTGCCGTTTAATAATTCGGTACAAGAAGTTAGCTATAACGCGCCGGCACGCGACGTGGTCACGCCGGAACAAGTCGAGCAAAAAAGCAAACGGATCGGTGCAATGTTACAGAATTACGAATTGCAACGTCGCGTGTATGCCGATAGTTTAAGTATGCAACGTACTGAAAAATAATTGTTTTATCCATACGGAATATTCACCACCATTTTTGGTGGTGAATTTGTTTTTAACTCGGGTTATAAATGTATTATGTTGAAAACGTTAAAAAAATTCACCGCACTTAGTTTCCTGCTCGTTTTTTCTTCCGGCGTATTCGCCCAACAAGCGCTTGAACCGAAACAGCTGCTGGAGGCAATGCGCGAAGCGAAAGAAAAACTGAATTATGAGATCGCCTTTGTGCAAACCACGCCGGTTAATATGGAATCCTTGCGCTATCGCCATTTAAATTACGAAGGTAAAACTTACGCCCAACTGATCACCTTAGACGGCGTGCCACAAGAAATCGTGCAGCGCAATGGCGTGATCAGCTATTTCCAACCGAATTATCAAGCGTTTTCTATTAACGGTAATCATATCGTGGACAGTTTACCTTCGGTGCTGCGCAGTAATTTCGAGGTGTTGGCGAAATATTACGACTTCATTAATATCGGCAGAAATCGCGTGGCGGATCGTGTGGTGCAAACGGTTAGAATTTTGCCGAAGGATGATTTCCGTTATCAATATCTCGTGTTTATTGATGAAAACAATCATCTGTTATTGCGCAGCGATATGCTGGATCGCGAAGGCAATTTGTTGGAACAATTCCGCGTGGTGAATTTATATATCGGCGACGGCTTACAACAGCTTTCCGGTTATTTGGATAATGTGGTGTTTCCGCCGCTTTTGACGGAAGCCAGCGAAAAAGATGCGCCGAAAACTCGATTCGATTGGCATCCCTCTTGGTTGCCGAAAGGGTTTGAATTAATTAACGCCAGCGTGGAAGTGGACGGCGACAATACGATAGAATCTCAACTTTACAGCGACGGTTTGTTTTCGTTCACTGTATATCGTTCCGACACTATTATTCCGCAAGAACCGGAAAACGCGTGGAAACAAGGGCCGACCACTTTTTACACGGAAAACAAAAACGGCAAAGAAATGACTTTTATCGGGCAATTACCGATTTCCACCGCAAAACGTATCGTACAAGATATTCAATTTAAGTAACGCTTATGTTAAAAGAAAGTGCGGTCGTTATTCATTACGAATCGGGAACGGCGACGGTAAAATGCCAATCCCAATCTGCCTGCGGGCAATGTGCGGCAAAAAGCGCTTGCGGAAATGCCGCCTTGTCCGAATTAACCGGCGGCGTCGGCGAGCATATTTTCAGCGTAGAAACTTTAACGCCGTTGCGCGTCGGGCAACGGGTGGAAATCGGCTTGCCCGAACGTTCTTTAATTCAATCCGTTCTCCTCATCTATTTATTTCCTTTAAGCGTGTTATTACTCGGCACGCTCACCGCACAATATTTCTTCCGCGAAGAATTATTCGCCGCCCTTTTCATCTTTTTTTGTACCGCACTTTCCTTTATTGTGGTACGTTATCTCGCAACAAAGTTACAAAAAAAATCCGCTTATAAGCCGATTTTACTCAAAGTTATCTCAAGCTGATAAGGATAAAAAATGCTTCCAATGCTCGGCATTACCGGATATAGCGGTAGCGGCAAAACCACATTATTGGAAAAATTATTACCGCACTTGGCGGCGCTCGGTTTGCGCGTTGCCGTGATCAAACACAGTCACCATAATTCACAAGTGGATAAAGCAGGCAAAGACAGCTGGCGAATGAAAGAAGCGGGCGCAACGCAAGTGGCGTTAGCGTGCGATCAACGTTGGGCGCTAATGACCGAAACGCCGGCGCCCGTGTCGCTGCATTATTTGGCGCAACAATTTGATCCGCAACTGACGGATCTGATTTTGGTGGAAGGCTTTAAGCAAGAACCGCTCGACAAAATTTTATTATATCGCCAAGCGGTGACAAAGCCTTTGCCCGATATTGATGAAAAGGTGTTGGCGATTGTCACCGATTATCCGCTCGACACGTCGCTTCCACATTTAAATATCAATAATATTGAGGAAATCGCCGCCTTTATTTATAACTATTGGCAAAAGTGCGGTGAAAAATAGAACGATTTTATGAACGAACACAAAACTTATCGCGGCTTGGCGTGGATTGCAGCGGTTGCCTTTTTTATGCAAACTTTAGACGCCACCATTCTCAACACAGCTTTGCCGGCAATTTCGCGAAGTTTGCACGAATCGCCGTTGGAAATGCAGCTGGCGATTATCAGTTATGCCCTAAGCGTCGCCTTGTTTATCCCGTTAAGCGGTTGGCTGGCGGATAAACACGGCACGCTCAAAATTTTTCGCCTCGCTATCGGTATTTTTGTGCTCGGTTCCATTGCCTGTGCTTGTGCCAATTCTCTTAATACTTTGGTTGTTGCTCGGGTGATTCAAGGTTTCGGCGGCGCGTTGATGATGCCCGTCGCGCGCTTAGCAATCATTCGTAACGTGCCCAAACTCGAATTGCTCAATGCGTGGAATACAATGGCAATGGCAGGTTTAATCGGCCCGATTTTAGGCCCAATTCTCGGCGGTTGGCTAGTTACTTACGCCACTTGGCATTGGATCTTTCTGATTAATATTCCTATCGGATTACTCGGAATGTTTATCGCCGGATTGTATATGCCGAACAGCAAGGGCGTTGCGCGTAAGTTGGATTGGATCGGGTTTATTTTGTTTGCCGGCGGGTTAGTCGGGTTAACTTTAGGCTTGGATCTTATTGCGGAAAACGTCACGCCGAACGACATTGCTTTTTTGATTTTCATCGTTGGAATAATTTTTTTAGCTTTATATTATGTTTACGCACGCCGCTGTGCGCAGCCGTTGTTGCCGCTAAGTTTGTTTCACATTCGCACCTTTCGAATCGGTTTCATCGCCAACTTATTTATTCGGTTATGCGGTTCGGGAATTCCGTTTTTATTGCCGTTGATGTTCCAAATTATTTTCGGCTATGGTGCGGATCTCGCCGGTTGGCTAATGGCACCGATTGCACTTAGCTCGGTTATCGTAAAAACCTTTATCGGCAAGGTGCTGAATAAATTGGGCTATAAAAAAACGTTATTGACGGCATCATTCGGTATGAGCCTTGTTATCGCACTAATGAGCTTGTTACATAAAGACACGCCGATTTGGCAGATTATTCCGCTGTTAATGGCTTACGGCGCCTGTATGTCGATGATTTTCACCTCCGTCAATACCTTAACCGTCAGCGATTTATCCGATCAACTCGCCAGCGCAGGTTCTACAATGTTAAGCGTGATTCAGCAAGTAGGTATAGGTGTCGGCATTGCGGTGTCCTCCGTGCTGTTGGGCTTATATCGCAGCGCGCAGGGCGATAGCGGCGAAAGGTTGCAACAGGCGTTCAGCTATACCTTTTTGACATCCACGATTTTCGGCGTAATATTATTGCTCGTGTTATCGCGGCTTCACGCGCGCGACGGCGAACATTTGCAACATCGGAAGGAAGCATAATGGACTTACACGACATACGGGAAGAATACAGCAAACAAACGCTGGATGAAAAACAATGCAAAAACGACCCGCTCTTACAGTTCGAACAATGGTTGAATGAAGCGATTGCGGCGAAAGTCAACGAACCGACGGCGATGAATCTCGCTACCGTTGATCCGAACGGCAAACCCGCCGCCCGTATCGTATTATTAAAAGAAGTGAACGCGGAAGGATTAGTTTTCTTCACCAATTACCTGAGCCGCAAAGGGAAGGGCATACAGCACCAACCTTTTGTGGCGTTGACATTTTTCTGGCCGGAATTGGAAAGACAAGTGCGCGTGGAAGGTCGGGCGCAAGAATTGCCGGCGGAACAATCCGACGCTTATTTTGCCTCGCGCCCTTATACCAGCCGAATCGGTGCGTGGGCGAGCGAGCAAAGTGCGGTCATTTCCGGCAAAAGTTCGCTAGTGGCAAAAGCGGCGATGATCGCCGCCAAATATCCGCTTAATGTGCCGCGTCCGCCGCATTGGGGCGGCTATCTCGTGATTCCTGAGACGATGGAATTTTGGCAAGGTCGTCCGAGCCGTTTACACGATCGAATTCTCTATCGTCACGAAGCGGGTTGCTGGACGACCGTCCGCTTATCGCCTTAACGCGTTATCATCGCCGTTTAAGCAAATAAATGCACCGGAATAATCGCACCGCGATGTTGAATCACTTGTCCGGCAATGCGATGACCTTGTCGGGCGGATTGAATTTCATCCGAGCCGCTTAAACGGGCAGCCAAATAACCCGCGCTGAACGAGTCGCCGGCGGCGGTGGTATCCACCACATTTTCGATTTTTTGCGCCGGTATGTCATAGCGTTGTTCTCCGCTTTGCACGATACAACTTTCCGCGCCCCGTTTAATCACGATTTCCTTGACGCCGAAGGATTGCGTGCGTTCAATACAATGTTCTAACTCATTGTTATCCCACAATTTATCTTCATCATCTAAGGTCAAAAACGCAATATCCGTTAATGCCAACATTTGTCGGTAGGCTTTTCGGGTAGCCTCTTTGTTTTGCCACAAAATCGGACGGTAATTATTATCGAAAATAATTTTTCCACCGTTTGGTTTAAAGTGCGGTAGGAATTCAAATAGTTTTTGCAAACTTTGTTCATCTAAAATTGCCAAGCTGATACCGCTTAAATACACATATTGGCATTGCATTAATTGTACCAAAATTTGCTCGGTTTGTTCCGTTTGCAACCAATATTTCGCTGCCGAATTATTGCGCCAATAGAAAAACGAACGTTCACCCTGCTCATCAGTCACGATAGAATACAAACCCGGTAATTTATCGCTTAAACGTTGTACCAATCCTGTTTGTACGCCTTCTTGTTGCCATTGGGTCAACATATTTTGGCTATAAGGATCCGTGCCTAGGGCAGACACATAATGCACGGCAAATTGCTCCGCCGGAAGTAATCGGGCAAGATAAACCGCCGTATTTAACGTATCACCGCCAAAACCCAAGCGAAGATCGCTGTTTTTTTGCGATAACTCGATCATACATTCGCCGATGATCGCAATATTTTGACTGACGCTCATAACCGATCCTATTTCAATTTTTCCAGTGCGGATTTTGCTAATGCGGTGATTTGCGCAAAATCGCCTTGCTCAATGGCAGAAGTCGGTACAAACCAAGTTCCGCCCACACAAAGGACGTTTTTCAGTGCCAGATAATCTTGGTAGTTTTTCTCGCTGATACCGCCTGTCGGGCAGAATTTAATATCAGGGAACGGGCCGGAGAAAGCTTGTAAAGCTTTAATGCCGCCGTTGATTTCCGCCGGAAAGAATTTTAAATAAGACAGACCGTATTGTTTCGCCAACATTAATTCGGACGGCGTAGCAATACCCGGAATAAAAGGCAAATCGTGGTTTAGACTTTCTTTTAACAAGGCTTCCGTTAATCCCGGTGTGATAATAAATTGCGAACCGGCATCGACAGCTTGACGAAATTGCTCCACATTAGTCACCGTGCCTGCGCCCACAAGGGCATCCGGCAATTCTTTACGCAATAATTTAATTGCCTCTAGCGCGCAATCCGTGCGCAACGTCACTTCCAATATACGGACACCGGCGTCTAGCAAGGCTTTTGCCAATGGCAAAGCATCCTCTAATTTTTTAATTGCAATCACCGGTACGATAGGCGCAGCCGTTAACACATCAAGTGCGGTCAGTTTTTGCATAGTTTTATCCTTATAGGGTTACGCCACTTTTGAAAATGGCTAATTCTCTAAATTCGTTTAATTCGTTTTTGGTCGGTTTGCCGTTCACGGTTTCCACCACCAAATCCACAAAATCCGCTAATAATTGCGCCATAGAAACATCATACACTAAACGTCCGGCATCAAAATCTATCCAATGTTTTTTCTTTTGTGCTAATTCGGAGTTGGTGGCGATTTTCATTGTCGGCACGAATCCGCCATAAGGCGTGCCGCGACCGGTGGTAAATAACACCATATGGCAACCCGCACCGGCTAATGCGCTGGTAGCAACGGCATCGTTACCCGGCGCACTCAATAAATTCAAACCGGCTTGTTTCAGACGTTCGCCGTATTTCAACACATCGACCACTTGGCTATGACCGGCTTTTTGTGTGCAACCGAGAGATTTATCTTCCAAGGTGGTAATTCCGCCGGCTTTGTTGCCCGGTGACGGATTTTCGTAAATCGGTTGTTGGTGAGCAATGAAATATTGTTTAAAGTCATTCACCATTTGTACCGTTTTATGGAAGGTGGTTTCGTCTTTACAATGGCTCATTAAAATTCGTTCGGCACCGAACATTTCCGGTACTTCGGTCAATACGGTCGTACCGCCGTGGCTGATTAAATAATCAGAGAAATTGCCCAACATCGGATTGGCGGTAATGCCGGAAAAACCGTCCGAACCGCCACATTCCAAACCGAATTTCACTTCACTCAATTTGCCTGCTTGACGGCGATCTTGACGCATTACGGCATAAAGTTCATTTAGCAAAGCAACACCTTGTTCCACTTCATCATCATAATGTTGCGACACCATAAATTTCACTCGGCTTTCATCATATTCGCCCAAGCTTTCTTTAAATGCGTCCACTTGGTTATTTTCACAACCTAAACCGATCACCAATACAGCTCCGGCATTCGGGTGTTTCACCATATTCTGCAACATAATTTTGGTGTTTTCGTGATCATCGCCCAGCTGCGAACAACCGTAACTGTGGTTAAAGGTAAAAACACCGTCAATATCCGTTAAAGCGTGCTGTTGCATAAATTGCTTTTTAATTTGGTTAGCGATGCCCACCACGCAACCTACTGTCGGTACAATCCAAAGCTCGTTACGAATTGCCACATCACCGTTATTACGGCGATAAATTTGCACGTCACGATCGGGCATTTGCTCGGAAAGTGCGGTCAATTTCGGCAAATATTCGTAATCATTAATGTCTTTCAAATTGGTTTTGACATTATGGGTATGAACGTGTTCGCCGGCTTGAATATCGCTTAAGGCATAACCGATGGGATAACCGTATTTAAGCACGTTTTCCCCTTGGGCGATTTTTTGCACGGCGAATTTATGCCCGCGCGCGATGTCGGCGGTCAACGAAAAAGATCGTTCACCCAAGGTAATCGGCGTGCCGTTCGGCAAATCTTGCAACGCCACCGCCACATTATCTTGCGGCTGAATTTGAATAAATTGTTTCATTTTATGCTCCGCAATATTGCGCCAATGCCTTTCTCATTCCCACGGATAAAATGGCTTGCACTTGCTCGGTCACGGTTTCCGCCAACGCCGGAATTTGAGTTAAATCTTGTTCCCAGTGCGCTTCTTGGCTTAATACGTTTTGCACTAAGTCACGGACAGAAAGCTGTTGATTATCAACTAGTTGCCACCAAGTTTGGAAATTTTCCAACCAGAACGCATCATCTTGCAACGGAATCGGCTGATCGTTGCGCACGCCGCGATAAAAGGCGATTAACGCCGCTAACGCAAAGGTTAAGTGCGGTGGTAATTTTTGGAATTTTTCCACATAAGCGGTTAATTGCGGCAAATTACGCGTGCGGTATTTGGTCATACTATTCAAGGCAATAGACAATAATTGATGTTGAATAAACGGATTTTGGAAACGGGTAATCACTGCATCGGCAAATTGTTGTAACTCGTCTTTCGGGAGCGAAAGCACCGGAATAATTTCATTTTCCACCGCACTTTTCACAAAGCGACATAGTGTTTCGTCCGCCATTGCCTCGCCCACCGTATCCACACCGGCTAAATAAGCAACCGGCACTAATGCGGTATGCGCACCGTTTAAAATAGCGACTTTACGTTCTTTATAAGGCTTAATATCATCAACGATTAACACATTGAGTTTCACCTGATCCAAACGCAATAATTTTTCCAGTGATTTCGGACCTTGAATAACAAATAAATAGAAATGTTCCGCCGTATCTAAGAAGGTATCTTTATAACCAAGTTCCTGTTCCAAACTTTCCACTTCATTGCGCGGATAACCGGTCACGATACGATCCACTAAGGTTGAACAGAAGGTATTGGCATTTTCCAACCAAGCGATAAATGCTTCGGAAAGCTGCCATTGTTGCGCATATTTCAAGACTAAGGCTTTCAGCTGCTCACCGTTATAATCGATCAATTCGCAAGGTAAAATAATAAATCCTTGCTCGTTATTACCTTGGGTCACGGCAAAACGTTCATACAATAAACGGGTCAATTTCGCCGGATAGCTTGCCGGCGGACGATCATCAAACTTATCTTGTTCGTTATAACTGATACCGGCTTCCGTGGTGTTGGAGAAAATAAATTTAATATCTAAATTATGCGCCAAGGCTAAATACTCATCATAGCTTTGATAGATATTCAACTCATTGTTCACCGAACGGATAATTCTAGCTTGTTTCACCACTTCGCCTTGCTCATTTAACCCACGAATAATGGTGGTATAAAGCCCGTCTTGGGTATTCAATAACGGCGGAAAATCCGTGTTAATCGGACGAACAATAGTCACACCGGCATTTAAATCCGTTTGTTCATTTAATAAATCAAGCTGCCAATCAATAAATGCACGCAAAAAATTCCCTTCACCGAATTGAATAATTTTGGTTGGGTATTGAGCGCCGGGGAAGTTTGTGCGGTTAAGTTGTTTCATTTTTTCGCTCCCATTAATTTAATTCAATTTCAAAATAATTTTTCGCATTATCAAAACAAATATCAGAAACCATTTGTCCTAATAATTTAATGTCGTTTGGTGCTTCACCATCACGCACCCAATGACCAATCATTTGGCATAAAATACGGCGGAAATATTCGTGGCGAGTATAAGAAAGGAAGCTACGGCTATCTGTTAACATACCGACAAAATGTCTTAATAAACCAAGTTGACTTAATTGGGTCATCTGACGAATCATTCCATCTTTTTGATCGTTGAACCACCAGCCGGAACCGAATTGCATTTTGCCTTTGATACCTGCTTGTTGGAAATTACCAATCATTGTACCAAGCACTTCGTTATCTCTTGGGTTTAAACAATAAAGAATCGTTTTTGGTAAGCTGTTATTGGTTGCTTGTGCATCTAATAATTTAGAAAGTGCTTGTGCGATAGGTTCGTCGTTAATGGAGTCAAAACCGGTATCTGGTCCAAGTTGGCGTAACATAAAGCTGTTGTTATTTCTCAATGCACCGATATGGTATTGTTGTACCCAACCACGTTTATGATATTCCGTTCCCAAGAAAGTTAAAACAGCGGCTTTGAATTTCGCCACTTGAGACTTATCTAACGATTGACCGGTTAATTTTGCTGACAAAATTTGATTTAATTCAGCTTCTGTGCTGTCTTCATATAATACAACATCAAGGGCGTGGTCTGACACTTTGCAGCCGTGCTGTGCAAAGTAATCAATTCGTTTGCTTAATGCTTGGCATAATGCGGCGAAATTGTTAATTTCTATATCTGCTACTTGCCCTAGTTTTTGAATGTAATCATTAAAGCTCGGTAATTCAATGTTGAAGGCTTTATCTGGACGGAAACTTGGCGCAACTTTTGTTTTAAAGTTTTTATCTTCAGCAATAGTGCGATGATGTTCTAAAGTATCAATAGGATCATCGGTTGTGCCGATAAATTTCACGTTCATTTGAGTGATAATGCCTTTAGCGGAAAAATTCTCTTGAGCTAAAAGTGCATTACCTTGATCCCAGATTTCTTTTGCGGTTTTCGGAGAAAGCAATTTATCAGTAATACCAAACGGGCGGCGTAATTCCAAATGTGTCCAATGATAAAGCGGGTTGCCGATAGTCATTGGAACAGTTTCACACCAAGCGAGGAATTTCTCGTAATCACTTGCATCACCAGTACAAAAACGTTCATCAACACCATTTGTCCGCATTGCTCGCCATTTGTAATGGTCGCCTTTTAGCCAGATGTCATATAGGTTTTTAAATTGGTAATTATTTGCAATTTGCTCAGGTGGTAAATGACAGTGGTAGTCAAAAATCGGTTGATTTTGGGCGTAGTCAAAATAAAGTTGTTGGGCAATATCAGTATCAAGTAAGAAGTTTTCTGTTAAAAAAGTAGTCATTTTATCTCTCCATAAAGTTGGCTTTTATCTTTTGCTAATATGTTATACCAAATTTTATCTGGTTTTTTAACTTTTTTTGTGGCAAGGCTCTCATTTTTATAAATTTGTATGACATCTTTGAAATTAAAATGATAGGATTATCGTGAAAATTGATTGTATAAACTATTTTGCTTTAATTTATATAGTCAAAAAACAAAGTTGTTACACCACCATAACATTCGGAGATCATTATGAAATTAAATAAACGTCTGCTATCGGGTTTGTGCATTGCCTTACCTTTATTAGCCACATCTGTCGATGCATTAGCGGCTAAAGTTACCTTGAAATTAGCACACAATCTTGATCAGTCTCACGTTGTTCATCAAGCATTAGCGCAAATGGCAAAAGAAGTCCAAGAAAAATCTAATGGGGAATTGAAAATTCGTATTTACCCAAGCGGTCAAATGGGTGGTCCACGTGAAACCATCGAGTTGTTACAAAATGATGCCTTAGATATGACTAAAGCCAGTGCAAGTGAAATGGAATCTTTCGTCAAAGAGTTTTCTGTCTTTAGCGCGCCTTATCTTTTTGATAATGAAGAACATTTCAAAAAAGTATTATTCGGAAATGTAGGGAAATCAATTACGGATAAAACACAAAAGAACGGTTTTACAGTTGAAGCCTCTTATGTGGCGGGAACAAGAAGTTTTTATGCTAAAAAAGCGATTAATTCACCAGCTGATATGAAAGGTTTGAAAATTCGCGTTGTTTCAACACCGACAACGAATAAATTAATCGAATTATTAGGCGGATCTCCTGCGCCGATTCCATTTGGTGAAGTTTATACCGCACTTCAACAAGGTGTAATTGATGGCGCGGAAAATAATATTCCGTCTTACAATCAAACTCGACACGTTGAAGTGGCTAAATTCTATATTGAAGATCAACATACCAGCGTACCGGATTATTTGATTATTTCGAATAAGGCCTTGGCAAAATTAGACGATAATCAACGCCAGATTCTAGCTGAAGCAGCAAAAAATTCTGAAGTGTTCCAGCAAAAACTATGGGATGAAGAAGTTGCTAAATCTAGACAAGAAGCATTAAACGTTGGTGCAACCTTTATTCAAGTGGATAAACAACCGTTCCGTGATGCGCTTAAACCGCTTTACGATGATTTTGCAAAAGATCCTGATCTAGGAAAAATTATTGAAGAAATTAAAGCGGAAAGTAAATAATTTATTTAGTCCCCCTTGTGTTTTTTAAGGGGGATCTAAATTAATCCGTTTGTTTGGAGTCAACAATGAATTTAGAAACATTAAGAAAACCGGTTGATTTATTTATATCAACATTTTGTATTATTGTAATGGCATTACTGGTTATTTGCGTTACTTGGCAAGTCTTTAGTCGTTATGTGTTACAGATGCCGAGTACTGTTACCGATGAAATCGCTCGATTCAGTATGATCTGGGTCGGATTACTCGGCGCTGCTTATACTGTTGGGCTACAAAAACATTTATCCATTGACTTATTTACTCATAATTTAACTGATCGAAAAAAAGCGTTGAGTAATATTTTTATTAATATTTGCATTTTTGTTTTTTCACTAGGTGTAATGGTTTTCGGCGGATTCACGCTTGTTTCTAATGTTTATGCCTCCGGACAGATCTCTCCTTCAATGCAAATTCCGATGGCATATGTGTATATTGCCTTACCACTCAGCGGTATTTTAATGCTCTTTTATAGTGCATTATTTTTGGTCGAAAATATTTCTGCATTAAAGGAGAATAAATAATGGAATGGTTACTTAATTGGGAATGGTTTGTCCCATTGATGATGTTTTCATCTTTCTTTATTTTAGTATTTCTTGGTGTTCCGATTTCTTTTTCTATTGGTATATCTACAATTATCTCTGCTTCGTTTATGCTTCCTTTAGAAACAACAATGATTGTTTCGGGGCAAAAAATTGCAACAGGTTTAGATAGCTTTTCACTTCTAGCAATTCCGTTTTTTATTCTTGCCGGTTCATTAATGAACAGTGGGGGGATTGCGACCCGTTTAATTAATTTTTCACAAATTCTTGTTGGTCGTATTCCGGGTTCGTTAGGACACGTTAATGTGATGGCAAATATGATGTTTGGTTCTATTTCCGGTTCTGCGGTTGCTGCTGCGGCTGCTGTCGGTGGAACAATGGCTCCGTTACAGAAAAAAGCTGGTTATGACCCTGCTTATTCTGCAGCAATTAATGTTTCTTCTTGTATTACAGGTTTGCTCATCCCTCCTTCTAATGTAATGATCGTTTATGCGCTTACTGCCGGCGGAATTTCAGTGGCAACTTTGTTTATGGCAGGATATATTCCGGGTATTTTAATGGGATTTGGTATTATGGCGATTAATTATGTGATTGCTAAAAAACGTAATTATCCTGTTTCAGAAAAACCGACATTATCCTTAGTCGTTAAATATGCCTTAGATGCCATTCCAAGCCTACTTATGGTTGTTGTAGTTATCGGTGGTATTTTAGGTGGCGTATTTACTGCAACTGAAGCTTCCGCTATCGCTGTAGTTTATACATTTGTGCTATCTGTCTTGATCTATCGGGAAATTAAATTATCCGATTTACCTAAAATTATCTTGGACTCCGTTGTAACAACTGCAATCGTGTTGTTTCTTATCGGTGTTTCTGTTGCAATGTCTTGGGCGATGACAAATGCGGATATCCCTTATATGGTGAATGAATTACTAATCAGCGTGTCGGATAATTTGATTGTTATTTTACTGATTATTAATATCTTACTTTTGATTATTGGTGTATTTATGGATATGACTCCTGCAGTCTTAATTTTTACACCGATTTTCTTACCGATTGTCAAAGAACTAGGTATGGATCCTGTACACTTCGGTATTATGATGATTTTTAATCTTTGTATCGGGTTATGTACTCCGCCGGTTGGTAGTGCGTTATTTGTTGGTTGTTCAGTTTCCGGGGTGAAATTGCAAAACTTAATTAAACCAATGCTACCGTTCTTTGCCATTCTTCTAATTACGTTACTTTTAGTGACATATATTCCTCAATTATCATTATTCTTACCACAGCTTTTAGGTATATGATAATTGCGTTAAATTGTTGCTATTTTCTTTAAAATAGCAACAATTTCTCGGTAAGTTTCTTACAATCATTCGAAGCTGTGCTAAAATCCCTCTAGTTATAATAAAGAAAAATAATGCATTATGAAATTAACCGATAATCAACGTTTATATCAACAACTAGCACAAGAGCTAAAAGATAAAATTATCACCGGTTTTTACAACGTTGGTGAAAAACTTCCTGCCGAACGTTTTATTTCCGAAGAAATGAATGTCAGTCGAACTGTTGTAAGAGAAGCTATCATACAACTAGAAGTAGAAGGTTTTGTTGAAGTAAAAAAAGGTTCCGGAATTCACGTTATATCGTCAACACCAAAAAACTTAACCAGTTCGGACGAAAAAAGGGGACTAGAATTTTCTGAATGCGGTCCTTTTGAATTATTACAGGCGCGACAATTAATAGAAAGTATTGTTGTTGAATTTGCGGCAACACAAGCAACAAAAGAAGATGTGATAGAATTGATGGAAATTCAAAAAAATGCCCGACAAGAAGATCGTTTTCGTGATTCTCAATGGGATTTGAAATTCCATACAAAGCTTGCCCAAATCACACGAAATAGCGCATTAATTACTATTGTTCAAGAAATGTGGCGACAACGCGTGCTTAACCCGTATTGGCGAAAATTACACGAACATATTGATGCCAGATCCATTGATAGTTGGTGTGATGAACACGATGAAATTTTACAAGCCGTAATGAATAAAGATCCACATTCCGCGAAAATGGCAATGTGGAAACACTTAGAAAATACTAAGCAAATGTTATTTAATGGCGCGAACGATGATTTTGAAATTAGTATTGATAAATATCGTTTTTCTGAAAATCCTGTTATTCACTTAACGGATAGTATTTTGTTACTCAATAAAGCTACTGAAAAGTAAATTTTTTCTAAATTAACCGCACTTTATTTATCACTGAATATAAAGTGCGGTTAATTTTATTCGTATTTTATTGTATTTTAAATTAGCATTTATTCGTGAAATAAAACGCTTATATGTTGAGGTAAAATATGGATGAAATGTACTATGCCCACTCCGCTGAAAACCTTCCTATTGAGTCTTGGTAAATACTACAAAGCCTTGTTGAAAAGAACTCTATTTAATCAAGCAATCCGAAATAAGTATTCCTGATTTTTTGTTGACATTTATTTATTCTAAGGCTATTTTTCAGCTTGTTAAGTTATCAATACTTAGCTATTGCCATGTCAATCTATATGAAAAAATAGGATGATATAATGAATGAGTCGTCTTACATCGCCCATGTTCGCCAATCAGACAACGAACCACAACTTTTATCCACGCATCTCACACAAACTGCTGAGCTGGCACGACTGTTCGCCGCTAAATTAGGCCTAGATTTAGCCGGGGAACTACTCGGGCTAATGCACGATTTCGGCAAATATTCCGAAGATTTCCAAAAATATATTCGAGAAGTTACAGGCTTTGATCCTGATGCGGATAATGACTATGAATTGCCCAACGGTAAAAAAATCGATCACTCGACCGCTGGTACGCAATGGATTTATCAGCGTTTACGAAAATTCGGCAAAAGCAAACAAGGTGACAAAATAAAAGATATTGGATATGGCGAATTGATTGGGCAAATGTTGGGATTATGTATTGCTTCACATCACGGTTCGGGTTTGATTGACTGTTTAGATCCCGATGGCAACCCTGTTTGGGCAAAACGTTTTGAAAAAGAAGATTGCCTTACTCATTTAGCTGAATGTGAACACAATGCCGATAATGAGATATTACAACGTGCCGAATCGCTAATCGATAAAGCTTTGGTTGAACAGATGCTACAACCAATCACCGCTATATTGAAATTCGATACTAATTCTAAAACCAAAGAATTTTATCTTGGTTGTTTAACCCGATTTCTATTTAGTTGTTTAATTGATGCCGACCGTATCAATAGTGCTGATTTTGAACACGAAAATCAAAAAGATATACGCCGATTAACACAAAAACCGAATTGGCAAACAGCAATTGATAAACTCGAAACCCATCTCGCCAATTTTCAAATCCGCTACCCGATTGATGAAATCCGCCGTAAAATTTCTGAGGATTGTTTAACGCGTTCAGCTGATTCACAAGGCATCTATTCGCTAACTGTCCCAACCGGTGGCGGCAAAACGCTGGCAAGCCTGCGTTATGCGTTACATCACGCACAAAAACACAATCTCGACCGTATTATTTACATTATCCCCTACACGTCTATCATCGATCAAAATGCGCAAGATGTTCGTTCAATTCTAGGAGAAGAATGGGTGCTTGAACACCATTCTAACCTTGAACCCGAAAAACAAAACTGGCAAGACAAGCTGCTGGCTGAAAACTGGGATAAGCCGATTGTCTTTACCACGATGGTGCAATTTCTTGATGCATGGTTTGGAAGTGGTACTCGTGGTGCACGGCATATTCATCCGATGACCAACAGTGTTTTAATCTTTGATGAGATCCAAACCCTTCCGGTAAAATGCGTACATCTGTTTTGTAATGTACTGAATTGGCTGACAAAATTCGGCAAAAGCAGTGCTATTTTATGTACTGCAACACAACCTTTGCTTAATCAACTCAAACATCCTGAATTAGGTGCATTACAGTTACCCGATAACGCTGAAATAATGGGCGACAAGCCTGAAGTCGATCGACTTTTCAATAAATTATCTCGTGTAGAAATTCATACTAAACATAAAGCAGGCGGCTGGTCGGTCGATGATGCTGGCGCTTTTTTGCTTGAGCAATATCAACTCACATCTAGCTGCTTATTTATCGTGAATACGAAAAAATGGGCGTATGATCTTTATCAATATTGCAAACAGCAAAATATTCCATCGGAAGCTTTATTTCATCTCAGCACAAATCAATGCGCAACTCACCGTAAAGATATTTTTGATCGGATCAAATTAAGATTAGCTAATAATGAGCCTGTCATTTGTATTAGTACCCAACTCATTGAAGCTGGGGTAAATATTTCAATGAAATGCGTTATTCGTGCGTTAGCAGGATTAGACAGCATTGCCCAAGCCGCAGGGCGCTGTAATCGACACGGTGAAAAGGAAGGTAAGGGGCAAGTTTACGTATTAAATCTGCAAGAGCCAAGCTTAGCGAATGTATTGCCTGATATTGATATTGCTCAGCAAAACGCTGATCGCACTTTGCGTGAATTTGCAGGACGAGACATTTTACAACCGGACGCAATGAATCAATATTTTAAATATTATTTTCATGATCGCAGTAATGAAATGGTGTATTTACTCAAAAATAGTAAGTCAATCAATCTTTTAGATTGGCTTTCCGATAATCGTTTAAATCCTTATTCACCTAAAAACAATGAACGAAAAATACCATTTCCTTTGCTACTGCAATCTTTTAAAAGTGCCGGCAAAGTATTTTCCGTTATTGATGCACCAACAAAAGCGGTTATTGTGCCTTATGGAGACAAAGGGAAAAAACTCATCGCTGATTTATGTGGCGAATGGAATTCTCAAGAAATGCACCGCACTTTACAAGCAGCACAACGCTATAGCGTGAATGTATTTCCAAATGTATGGGAAAAATTGGAAAAAGAAAAAGCCATTCAAGAAGTCCAACTCGGCGCAGGTATTTATTATTTGAAAGAACGCTATTATAGTGATGAATATGGATTATCTTTAGATGAAACCAATCCAATGACTTTTTATGATTTGTAAAATACAAGGAGCAATATGAACAATAAAATCAGTTTCCGCGTCTGGGGACGACAAGCCTTGTTTACCGACCCCGTTACTAAAATAGGTGGCGAAAAATTCAGCTATCAAGTGCCAACTTATGAAGCCATTAAAGGTATTTTAAAGAGTATTTATTGGAAACCCACCCTGATTTGGCATATCGACCGTATTCGCGTGATAAAAGCGATTCGTACACAAAGTAAATCCACTAAACCATTAGATTGGAACGGTGGCAATACACTTGCGATCTACACCTTTTTGCAAGATGTGGAATACCAAGTAGAAGCGCATTTTACTTGGAACGAAAATTGGGAAGAACTCAAAGACGATCGTAATGCAGGCAAGCACGCAGCTATAGCACAACGAATGTTAGAGCGTGGTGGACGCCAAGATATTTTTCTCGGCACGCGCGATTGCCAAGGCTATGTTGAACCTTGTGAATTTGGTTCAGGTAAGGGCTTTTACGATGAGATCGACAATTTAGATTTCGGCTTGATGTTTCACAGTTTCGGCTATCCGGAAGAAACGGGAAATCACGAACTTGTCAGCCGTTTTTGGATGGCAAATATGCAAAACGGAATCATTGAATTTCCGCAAGTAGATGACGAAAGCCGTCTGAAAACCCGCTTTATCCGCAAGATGAAACCGGAAAAACCGTTCAAACGGGGTGAAAATGTAAAACCCGTTGAAGACGAAGCGAAGGAGCTAGCACTATGAGCTGGATGAACAAACTTTATCAAACCTATGAATCCATTGTTGAGCAGAATCTCGGTGAAGGTGCTGAACCACTTACACCAATAGGACACACGCTACAAAACGCCCACATTGTTGTGGTGTTAAATGCTCAAGGCGAATTCCAAACAGCAAGAGTAATGCCGCCAAGCACGGCTATTTTCCTGCCTGCCACTGAATCGTCAGAAAACCGCACAAGTGGCGAAGCACCACATCCGTTGGCGGATAAAATCCAATATGTTGCCAAAGATTATGCGGATTATGGTGGCGAAAAGAAAGCGTACTTCAATGGTTATCTCAAGCAATTACAAGCTTGGTGTGATTCATCGGTTGCTCACCCTAAAGTTCAAGCCGTATTAACTTATGTGCAAAAAGGCACAGTTATCGCTGATTTAGTGCAGGCAGGCATTTTTCAGCTAGATTCAAACGGCAAAATCTTAAAAAAATGGGAAGAAAAAGGCGATGTTCCACCCATTTTTTCTGTTTTACCGAAAGCAAAGGGGGAAATTGAATTTGGTTCTGCATTAGTCTGCTGGCGTGTAGAAATTGCCGGCGATCCCAATAGCGATACTTGGACAGATAAAAGCGTGCAACAATCTTGGATAGATTATTTATCTACTAATGCAAGCGAAAAAGGATTTTGTCTTGTACAAGGTAAAGATGCCGTTATTTCAACAATGCATCCGGCAAAATTACGTCATACAGGCGACAAAGCAAAATTGATTTCGTCTAATGATACCGCCGGTTACACTTTCCGCGGACGTTTTGAAAATGCTGAAGAAGCTGCCAGCGTATCGGCTGAAGTCTCAGCCAAAGCACACAGCGCTTTACGATGGCTAATTACCCGCCAAGGCATCCGCAATAGCGATCAAGTTACTGTGGCTTGGGCAATTAGTGGCAAAGATGTACCTTCACCAATGCAAGATAATTTTGATTATGTTGATCTCAATAATCTGGAAATAAGCGCACTCAAAGATGATGTTGAACTACCATCGGCAACAGAAACCGCAACGAAAGATTGGTCAAGCGATATCGGACAGAAAGCCGCAGAAATTATCAAGAAAAAATTTCGTGGCTATCAAGCCAAGTTAGAGCAACAGGAGCAAATTTCCTTGCTAATGCTGGATTCCGCAACGCCCGGTCGCATGGCGCTTACCTACTATCAAGAATATTTACCGAAAGACTACTTTGCCAATTTGGATGCTTGGATAGACGATGTCTCTTGGTATCAACGCCACAGTATTGAAAAAGCAAACGCCAAGAAATCAGATAAAAAGCAGACTATCTGGGCATTTGTCCCACCATCACCTTTTGCGATTGCCCAAACGGTCTATGGAAAATCCTTAAGCGATAGTTTGAAAAAACAACTTTATGCCCGCTTATTGCCCGTGATCGCAGGTGGGAAAAATGTACCGATTCCTTATGATTTAGTACAAAAAAGCTTCCAAGTTGCTTGCAATCCTAATGGTTGCGAAAACTGGGAATGGCAAAGAAATATCGGCGTTGCCTGCGCTTTATATAAAGGCTGGCGAGCCCGTCATCAAGATTTATCACAACGGAGAACTTACCCTATGAGCCTAGATACCGAAAACCGCTCTCGTGATTATTTATTCGGCAGATTATTAGCCGTAGCCGAAAAACTTGAGCGCACCGCATTGCAAATTGCCGGCGAAAACCGAGCAACCAATGCAGAGCGTTATATGCAACGCTTTGCCATTCTTCCGCTTAGCACTTGGATGCAAATTGAATTAAGCCTTGACCCGTATAAAAATCGTTTACGCAGCAATCGCTATATGGGCTTTTTACGCAACCGCGAAAAAGAAATCGACGAAATTATGTTCGCCCTTAATGCGCTAAATTGCCCGTTAGACAAACCGTTGGAAGGAGAATTCTTACTCGGCTACCACAGCCAAAAAATGGCTTATCGCAATAAAACCAATGCCCAATCTGCACAAGATGAGCAAGATACAACCGAATCAAATTAATAACTAATGGAGAGAATCAAAATGGCTTTAACTAAAAAAATCGACTTTGCCCTGATTATCAGCGTTCAAAATGCCAACCCTAACGGCGATCCGCTAAACGGCAACCGCCCGCGCACCGACTTTGCCGGTTTTGGCGAAATCACCGACGTTTGCTTAAAACGCAAAATTCGCGACCGATTGCAAGACAGCGGCGAAAGTATTTTCGTGCAATCCGATGAAAAGAAAACCGACGGCATGACCAGCCTTGCCAACCGCGCTAAAGATAAAGATGTCGGCTTGGGTGCAGACGCTTTCAACGCCAAAAAAGCCAATAAAGACGAAACCGCCAAAGCCGCTTGTGCTAAATGGTTAGATGTCCGCAGTTTCGGTCAAGTCTTCGCTTTCGGGAAAAGTGATGATGCGTCAGGTGTTTCTATCGCGGTGCGTGGGCCCGTTACCATTCAATCGGCATTCAGTATCGATCCTGTTAGTGTAACCAGTACACAAATCACCAAAAGCGTTAGCGGTGAAGGTGATGGCAGCAAAAAATCATCCGACACAATGGGTATGAAACACCGTGTCGATAAAGGCGTTTACGTTGCTTTCGGCGCAATGTCGCCGCAACTTGCCGAACGCACAGGCTTCTCAGATGAAGATGCCGAAAAAATCAAAGCCGTATTAACTAAACTGTTTGAAGGCGATGCTTCTTCCGCTCGCCCTGAAGGCAGTATGCAAGTGATTAAATTGATTTGGTGGGAACATAACTGCAAAGCGGGACAATACTCTTCGGCAAAAGTACACGGCAGTTTAACCGTAAACGCAGACGGCAGTTATACCTTAAATAATCTGGACGACCTAGAGCCAGACGAGATCGACGGATTCTAATGACGGATTTGCAAAATTCTCTGCAAAACCCACCGCTTGCAGGTGCGGGAACGGATAACAGCCGGGGTGAAAATCGCCCTATTTCCCTTTCCGCCCTGCAACACTATGCTTTCTGCCCACGCCAATGTGCGTTAATTCATAACGAACAGGTGTGGGAAGAAAACTTTTTGACGGCTCAAGGGCGAGCTTTGCACGAGCGTGTCGATTCCGCCGAACCCGAAGTGCGCAAAGGCATTCGCTTTGAACGCACCGTTCACGTTTCGGCAGAAAAATTAGGCATTAGCGGCATTTTGGATTTGGTGGAGCACGATCTCACAACGGGCGAGTTAAAACCCGTGGAATACAAACGCGGCAAGCCGAAACCCGACCCGATGGACGAAATCCAACTCTGCGCCCAAGCCTTATGTTTGGAAGAAATGACGGGGCAAGCCATCAATGAAGGCGCACTCTGGTATATGCAAACCCGCCACCGCTTGCCCGTTGCCTTCTCTGCCGAGTTACGCGAAAAAACTTTAACCGTTATCAATGCCGTCCGTTCACTATTAAACAGCGGACAAACACCCCCGCCCGAATACAGCAAACGCTGCAAGGCTTGCTCGCTAGTAGAGATTTGTCAGCCGAAGTTAATGGAAAGGG
This sequence comes from Caviibacterium pharyngocola, assembly GCF_002795405.1. Classification (GTDB taxonomy): domain Bacteria; phylum Pseudomonadota; class Gammaproteobacteria; order Enterobacterales; family Pasteurellaceae; genus Caviibacterium; species Caviibacterium pharyngocola. Next base: position 23,710 of record NZ_PHGZ01000026.1, read on the forward strand.
ATAAATCGGTGAGGTATGTGAAGGGGTTGTTTGGGGAGTGATATCAAACGATATAAAGATTATAATTTGCAAGTTTTCAAACGAATCTGGCTTGCTTATAATGTTATCTGAAAAGTACAAGAAATATACAAAAGGAAAGAGCAGAAGGAAAATGCGTACGATGTTATATAAAATTCACTAATTTAAGGAAACTTTTTATGGAATATATTATAGAAGAAATAAACAATTTAGGGTGGCTCTCAACTTTAAGTGGAATTGTAGGATTAGGTGTAATGCTTTTAGCTTTGATCAAGAAACCAAGAATATGGATTTGTAATAAAGTCAGACGAGTTAGAACAACTATAAAGTATCATTCTATATATGAATTTATTCAAGAAAATGGTTTGGATAAAAAATCTTTTCTAAATCCCAAAGACCTAAGAATTTTAATTCTTGATGATGAACCACAGAATTACCCAATAGATTATCTTAAGGAATCAAAATATGATATAGAAAGCATAACAAAAATATCACTATCTAAAATGGACACAATAAGCAAATACCACATAATTATATTAGATATAACAGGAATTGTTGAAGAAGATTTGAAACAAGGCGGTTTTGAATTACTTAAAAGACTTAGAACCTCAAAGCCGGTTGGTCAAGCAATTATTGCAGCTTCATCAAAAAGGTTTGATATAAGTGTAGCTGATTTTTATAAGTTAGCAGATTTAAAAATTAAAACTCCAATTGAGCCAATAGAAATAGAGGATATTCTTATAGAAGCTGCAAAGTTAAAATTTAATACAATAGACTTGGCGCAACAACTTGACTCTATATTATATAAAATACCAAGAAGCGATATTAGAAAAAATATCACTTCTAATATTATCTTGTTTTTAGATAAAGAAATCTCTTTTGAAACATTAAAGAAAAAAATATCTTCTTATGACTATGAAAAAAAAGAAGAATTATTGAATATTGTTGAGTCACTTAACCATCAAGTAAATCATGAAAAGAATAATTGAATTAAATTTAGTAAATCATTTTAATTTACGAAAAGCATCTATAGCCATCAATGGTAAAAAAATAGCTGGTGAGATAGTTGAAAATCCCATATGTATAAAATGCAATTCAAAGGAATGCTTAAAACTACCTAAAGCTGGAGAGTTTGTTTGCAGTAATAAAATTTCATCATATCATGTTGAATATTCTAATCTAACAATTAGTACATTTGGTCACTTAGGAGAAAAATCCACTCTAAAACAGGGGCATTATGCATATAAAAGCATAAGTAAATTAAAACTGAAACAATTTCAATCTATAGTTACTGAACAATTAGAAATAATAAAATCTGAAATTGATAAAATTGAGTTGAATGTTAAAACAAGCATTCTAAATTCTTTTCATGACGCTTCAAAATGGGCTAGACAAATATCAATTAATGCAGAAAATTTATTATCTAAAGTCGAGGGAAGTTCAACTGCCGATAAATTTAAAAATGCTCCTAGCGGATTGAAATCTGTCTATAAATGTTCAACATTATTAAATGATTCTTTGCAGGCTTATGAAATTTTTATCAATCCTGAAAATGTAGATTTTGGTTCTAAAAAAGATACGCAAATCTATCAACTTTTTGATAAATTTCAAGCAATATTATATAACTCTGAGGCAAAATCGATCAATAAATCATTCAAGTTAGAGGGAAACTCTCACTCAGTAGTCTCAGTTTATCAGTCATTTACCACAATACCATTAAGCTTATTACATAATGCAATGAAATATAGCATGGGAAATGAAAAAATAAAAATTTCTTTTACTGAAATATTAGGTAAGGCTATTATTGTTAATGTAATTTCAAATGGACCATATATTTCAGATGATGAAAAGACTAAAATTTTCGAAAAAAATTTCAGGGGGAAATATGCATCTAGATTACATCACGATGGTTTAGGTATTGGCTTATATGTTGCTAATATTGTTGCTAAAAAGCATAATTCTACAATTAGCGTATCAAGCAATGCTTTAGGATATGAAAGGGACGGGATCCCAATAGCTGAAAATACATTTACATTGAGAATAAATTTGTAATAGAAAATTTCCAAAACATCTTGAAAATTATCGCCTACTCAGACCGCATATATTGTTTAAATATCTTGAAAATACTTTCAGGGGGCATAAAAGAGCGGTCAAAACCCAAGGAGTTTTTACATTATGAGAAAACTTCAAAACACTCTCTACATCACCACTCAAGGCAGCTATCTGCATAAAGAGCGGGAAACCTTAGTGGTGGAGCAGGAACGTAAGAAAGTGGCGCAGTTGCCGGTGCATTCTATCGGGCATATTTTCTGTTTCGGTAATGTGCTGGTGTCGCCGTTTTTGTTGGGATTTTGCGGGGAAAATAACGTTAATCTGGCGTTTTTTACGGAAAACGGGCGGTTTTTGGGGCGTTTGCAGGGGCGGCAGAGCGGCAGTGTGCTGTTGCGTCGGGCGCAATATAAGGTGTCGGAGCAAAATCCTGTGCCGATCGCCCGCCATATTATTGCGGCGAAAATCCAATCGTCGAAACGGGTGTTGCAACGGCAGATTCGTAATTACGGCGAAAATGCGGCGTTGCAGGAAGCGATTGTCGGCTTGAATTCGAGTTTGCGACAACTGGAACGGGCGGACGATTTGGCGTTGATTCGCGGCATTGAAGGCGAAGCGGCGGCGCGTTATTTCGGTGTGTTCGGGCAGTTAATCAGCGAAAAAAGCGGTTTTACTTTTGACGGTCGCAACCGCCGCCCGCCACGCGATGGCGTGAATGCACTGCTCTCTTTCGTTTATAGTATTTTGGGTAAAGACATCAGCGGCGCGCTGCAAGGCGTGGGGCTCGATCCGCAAATCGGCTTTCTACACGCCGACCGTCCGGGGCGCGACAGTTTAGCGCAGGATATTTTGGAAGAGTTCCGCGCGTGGTGGGTGGATAGAATGGTGCTCAGCCTGATTAACCGTGGGCAAATCAAACCACAGGATTTTGTGCAGGAAGCGGGCGGTGCGGTCAGTATGAAGGCGGAAACACGCAAGCTGATTTTTCAGACCTTGCAGGCGAAAAAGCAGGAAAAAATCGTCCACCCGTTTTTAAATGAAGAAGTAGAAATCGGGCTGCTGCCCTATATTCAGGCTATGTTGCTGGCACGCCATTTACGCGGCGATTTGACGCACTATCCGCCGTTTTTGATGCGTTGATTTGCAAAATTTCGGCAAGATCCCACCGCTTGCAATGGCTAAGGAAAAACGATGTTAATGCTAATTACTTACGATATTTCATTTGATGACCCGGAAGGTGCGGCACGCCTGCGCCGTATCGCCAAACATTGCTTGGATTACGGCGTGCGTGCACAATATTCAGTGTTTGAATGTGATGTAACGCCCGATCAGTGGGTAGTGTTGAAAGATAAATTATTGAAAACCTACAACCCCGACACCGACAGCCTGCGTTTTTATCACCTAGGCAGCAAATGGCGTCGCAAAGTGGAACACCACGGTGCAAAACCGGCGGTAGACGTGTTTAAGGACGTGCTGGTCATCTAATCGCTAACCTGTAGTTCTCATCAAAATGCGGGATGGTTAGCGAATTTAATTTTCTCTTTAACAATTTGGACTTATGAATTATTCGTATAGCACAATCGGCTGTGCTATACTCCTTTTCGCTTTTTTGCCATAGGTTAGCGAAAACAAGCTCTCCAGGCCTTACCTACCAAGCCTTGGCGAAGGAGCGCCAGCTACCTATGCGTAGCTGAGTGTTGAAACCTTGCAAGCGGATATTGATTCATCCGTAGGCGACGCCAGCTACCTATGCGTAGCTGAGTGTTGAAACTTCTTGACTTTTGCAGTAGCCAAAGTAACCATCCCAGCTACCTATGCGTAGCTGAGTGTTGAAACTATTATGTTTTAATGTTATCTAAAACTTAATAACCAGCTACCTATGCGTAGCTGAGTGTTGAAACTGGCTTTTGCTTTATTGGCGTGGTGGATTTTAGCCAGCTACCTATGCGTAGCTGAGTGTTGAAACATCGGCTGGTGCAAATCACAAAATCCCTATATCGCCAGCTACCTATGCGTAGCTGAGTGTTGAAACCGTTAACTGGTGAGGATGACGATCCGATAGAAACCAGCTACCTATGCGTAGCTGAGTGTTGAAACAACGTCAGGCGGAGAAAACGGAAGTTGCTACCGATCCAGCTACCTATGCGTAGCTGAGTGTTGAAACCCGACCAGTCTTACGTTTCGTTGGCGTTTGCGAACCAGCTACCTATGCGTAGCTGAGTGTTGAAACGGGAAATCCTAGGAAATTCTCTTGTAGAACTGAACCCAGCTACCTATGCGTAGCTGAGTGTTGAAACAAATTAAAGATCACAAAATAGTAACGACGTCTGAACCAGCTACCTATGCGTAGCTGAGTGTTGAAACATAATTTTATCTCCTGCCGCTAGTTAATCATTTACCAGCTACCTATGCGTAGCTGAGTGTTGAAACTTGTTGAAAGTGCGAATATCATAGAGCGGTGGAACCAGCTACCTATGCGTAGCTGAGTGTTGAAACTTGTTGTTTGGCATAATCTAAGATCTGTTGCTTAACCAGCTACCTATGCGTAGCTGAGTGTTGAAACGAGGTTATTGCCTCGTTGCATATCGGCGGATTTGTCCAGCTACCTATGCGTAGCTGAGTGTTGAAACGTGAATATCGGTTTTAGCCATTTGGGTTTCTCCTCCAGCTACCTATGCGTAGCTGAGTGTTGAAACTGAGCTTAGCTTGTGTTTTTTGCTGAACAATATGACCAGCTACCTATGCGTAGCTGAGTGTTGAAACACGGTCAGTTTTACATTGACCGAATTTGTTACCCCAGCTACCTATGCGTAGCTGAGTGTTGAAACTCTGAAATATTTAGCAATGTATATAGATTTGCAACCAGCTACCTATGCGTAGCTGAGTGTTGAAACTTGGGGCAAAAAGGGGAAGAAAGCCAAACGGCTTATCCAGCTACCTATGCGTAGCTGAGTGTTGAAACAAAAGCGTCGTTAATAATTTGCTGTTTAATTTCCCAGCTACCTATGCGTAGCTGAGTGTTGAAACGACAAAAAAGACTGGAAAACATCATAAACCGGTACCAGCTACCTATGCGTAGCTGAGTGTTGAAACTCGCTCAATATTTATTTTGATTGCCTCAAGCATTGCCAGCTACCTATGCGTAGCTGAGTGTTGAAACAACGTCAGGCGGAGAAAACGGAAGTTGCTACCGACCAGCTACCTATGCGTAGCTGAGTGTTGAAACAATTTCGGCAAATGCCTCAGGGTGAAAGAGTAGTCCAGCTACCTATGCGTAGCTGAGTGTTGAAACTTTTTAAGGTGACGGGTTTTGTCATATCTAAACGACCAGCTACCTATGCGTAGCTGAGTGTTGAAACTTTTGGATGTGGTGGCGAAATATATGGCGAAATCCCAGCTACCTATGCGTAGCTGAGTGTTGAAACATTTTCATAGTGCATTAACGAACATAGCGCAGAACCAGCTACCTATGCGTAGCTGAGTGTTGAAACGATAGTTCCTCTACTCGCTCCCCGGCTGCTTTGTTCCAGCTACCTATGCGTAGCTGAGTGTTGAAACTGCGTGCTACTCACCGTCTTCACAAACGGCTTACCCAGCTACCTATGCGTAGCTGAGTGTTGAAACTTCAAGGGCAAAAGAAAAGCCAAACGAGCGAAGCGCCAGCTACCTATGCGTAGCTGAGTGTTGAAACTTCGAAAACTCGAAACTATCTGGCTTGCAAGGTCCAGCTACCTATGCGTAGCTGAGTGTTGAAACTCCGTATTTAAGTCAAGCAAGCCCACACGCCCCGCCAGCTACCTATGCGTAGCTGAGTGTTGAAACTAGCTCTAAGATGAAATTTGTGTTTTGGTTACTCAACCAGCTACCTATGCGTAGCTGAGTGTTGAAACTCTTTCACTAGCTAAAAAAACGCCAAGCGAGCGAACCAGCTACCTATGCGTAGCTGAGTGTTGAAACCAATCCATATTCGCGGTAATGCCCACCGGCAAATCCAGCTACCTATGCGTAGCTGAGTGTTGAAACCCTGACTTTATATGTAATGTACCGACGGGTCGCAGCCAGCTACCTATGCGTAGCTGAGTGTTGAAACATTCAGTTAGTGTTGAATTTTCAACACTCTCAACCAGCTACCTATGCGTAGCTGAGTGTTGAAACCTCGTGCTTTCCGTCCGCAGTGCTTTTGCCCGTGCCCAGCTACCTATGCGTAGCTGAGTGTTGAAACTCGCGGGCAAGCCTATCGCACGGGACGTTGGATCCAGCTACCTATGCGTAGCTGAGTGTTGAAACTCCAAAAAGTCTGACTAACCATTTGTCTGCATCTCCAGCTACCTATGCGTAGCTGAGTGTTGAAACCCATTTGACAAGATAACCGCCATTCCGATGAGTTACCAGCTACCTATGCGTAGCTGAGTGTTGAAACAGCGTCGGGCGTCAGGGATTAATGCACTTGCCGGCCAGCTACCTATGCGTAGCTGAGTGTTGAAACAGTCTATTGTTGTAAGGAAGAATAAGCGCGGTGCTACCAGCTACCTATGCGTAGCTGAGTGTTGAAACTTTTACAAGGATAAAAAAATGAGAAAAGCAATTAACCAGCTACCTATGCGTAGCTGAGTGTTGAAACCGCAAATGGGTCTTAAACGTGCTTGAGAAAGAAGCCAGCTACCTATGCGTAGCTGAGTGTTGAAACATTGATGAAAAAATCTGTGAATATTGGGATATTCCCAGCTACCTATGCGTAGCTGAGTGTTGAAACTGCTGAGATTAAGCAATGGCATAAAACGGCAGATGAACCAGCTACCTATGCGTAGCTGAGTGTTGAAACAAATTGGGCGGTGAGATGTTGGATAAGCGGTTGGCCAGCTACCTATGCGTAGCTGAGTGTTGAAACAATGTGTCGAATTTACGCGCTCAATCCTGCCGGGCCAGCTACCTATGCGTAGCTGAGTGTTGAAACAAGGAAAGAATGTAGATCACGAGCGTTAGCAAGTTCCAGCTACCTATGCGTAGCTGAGTGTTGAAACATTGCACTGCAAATCGTCATAGCATTGTCGCTAACACCAGCTACCTATGCGTAGCTGAGTGTTGAAACGATTTTGGGTTTGTCTATTTCGGATTGTTTAGATCCAGCTACCTATGCGTAGCTGAGTGTTGAAACATAACGCTTTAAAATACTGAGTTTGTTGTGATCTCCAGCTACCTATGCGTAGCTGAGTGTTGAAACACTGTAATTGGGTCTTTGCCGTATAGAATAACAGCCAGCTACCTATGCGTAGCTGAGTGTTGAAACATTTGTAGGCGTTTAACGAATAATGTGTTATTAACCAGCTACCTATGCGTAGCTGAGTGTTGAAACTCGTCCTACCCACCAATTCGTGTTGTCATCGCTGACCAGCTACCTATGCGTAGCTGAGTGTTGAAACCTTATCATGGAAATGCTTTGCGACCTTCCGTGATCCAGCTACCTATGCGTAGCTGAGTGTTGAAACATTTACAAAACTAACGAGTTCGTTTACTCCGGTTAACCAGCTACCTATGCGTAGCTGAGTGTTGAAACGGTAATATCTAATGCGACTGCGACACTACCGTCTTGCCAGCTACCTATGCGTAGCTGAGTGTTGAAACTACATCAATAACGTCTACCCGAATCGAGATAACCCCAGCTACCTATGCGTAGCTGAGTGTTGAAACATAAATCCGAAGAAAACACCGAATTTTATCAATTCCAGCTACCTATGCGTAGCTGAGTGTTGAAACATCTCTTGTAGGATTGCCACTAGACATATCGAAAGCCAGCTACCTATGCGTAGCTGAGTTTCAACACTCAGCTACGCATAGGTAGCTGGCTGCGACCCGTCGGTACATTACATATAAAGTCAGGGTTTCAACACTCAGCTACGCATAGGTAGCTGGATTTGCCGGTGGGCATTACCGCGAATATGGATTGGTTTCAACACTCAGCTACGCATAGGTAGCTGGTTCGCTCGCTTGGCGTTTTTTT